>NZ_OY787464.1:0-1200000 GCF_963678845.1 uncultured Bacteroides sp. | reverse complement strand
TTAATGGTTGTTTCCCTTTCAATTATATCTCTATTTAGACAATTAACGCATAAATTGCAATTCTTTAAACTTACATATTGCTTTATTAGTTCCTGGTTAGTTAGTCTGAACCTGCATTGAGTTTGAACTGAAAGGGCTCATAATTCCTAAAACAAAGAGACACTACCCACATCGTTGTATAAATGGATAGTGTCTCTTTGTTAGTGAAAATGATTTATTAACTACAACCAACTAGAAGGAGATGGTTGCTTTGTCTGATTTGAGTGATACGCTGATCTCTGAATCTTTTGTTTTACCCTTCCATACCATCTTTTTACACTCACTCTTTGGTAAGCTCATATAATTATTTCCCTTTCCTGTAAGATGTTCTTCATTGATATCACATTTATCCACCTTCCAGTTATTCAGATTCTCCAGATCTAGACTGAAGATATTTATCTTATTATTTGCAAGACAGATTTGAGCATCATAGCCCGAAACATTTAATCTGTCTATTTTACATGAATCTATAAGGATTTTATTAGTTACATAAACAGTAGCTTCTCTCGTTGTAACCTTTTTGAAGATTGTTTCCAGATTATTGGATTCATTTCTTAACGACAACGAAGAAGCTGAGTCGGTATAAAGATAGAAGTTCAAATGCATTCTCTTAGACTTGTATTTATCAAGAAGAGCGGTAAATTGTTTTTCTGGATACCTTAGTTTAATAACAAGTGTATCACCCGATACTTGTTTATTTATCATAAAAGATAATTCTTTTGGAAAGCAGAACATTCCTTTTTGTTGTCCATTTTTAAATGGCTGAACAATCAATGAATTTGATATATCAGACATCTGTTTGTTACTCTCATCAACAAATCTGATAACCTTATACGAGGAGAAGTTTATTGAATCGACCTTGCCGGACAACTTATCATCAGATAAGAAGTTTTGTTCTGTTCTATCAGTCGGAGCAAAAAAACGTAAATAAATAATAAATATCACCGATAATAATAATATCGATAATATGGTTGATAATAATATAACTGTTGTTCGTCTCATTGTCTGATACTATTTTGTTTCTTACTAAATTCGTTATACATATTGCCGATTTTCTCCATTGGAATATCCAATGTGTAGATTTGATGGAAAAACCATTCAAGGTCTTCTTCTAAAAAACGCTTCCTGCGGAGAGACAAAATTAGTTTCTTTGCACCGGTAGATACAAAGTATCCAATGCCTCTCTTATTATAAATTACGTTCTGAGACTGGAGGTAATCAAAAGAGCGCATTGCTGTATTAGAGTTGACTTCAACAATGGAAGCATATTCTCGAACAGACGGAATTCTCTCTTCCTCAGGGTATTGCCCGAAGATAATCTCATCACATATTCTATCTGCTATTTGTAAATAAATTGCTTTACTATCTTTAAAGTTCATATGTTTAGAGTCTATTAATAATTTCAGAGTCTTTAAAACGGAAATAAGAGATAACCCAGTTAAAAAGAGTCAGTAAAGAAAAAAACAGGATAATATTTTGCTTTGTTGCCCATTTATCCATTAGTTTCCCGAAATAATCTCCCACACTAAACAACTGACTTTCATTAAAAAAAGAATTTACCAATAAGCCGTCTACCGCAAAAAAAAGCAGAGTTATTGTTATACCTGTTGCAAGAGTTTTGATAAACGGGTTCTTATACCACAATGTACTTCCTAAAATAAATAAAGACTGGAAAAAGAGATATACAGAAAACAGAGCTGTAAATTCCATCCAATTATGTGTCATTGCATCTGGCATTTGACTACATAATCCCTGTGTAATATTTACAGCAGCTATATTGAATTCTGGATAACGTATTGAGAGTATTGCTATTTTGGTATAATCGGCTAATTTAAAAGCAACAACAAAAGCGATTATAAATACAACAACAACGGGCAGGAATCTTGAGAAGAATTTTTCAAAATTTGTAGCCGGAGTCATCAGATATGCAATCCTCTTAGTTTTGTTTTTCATTTTTTCCATCATTAGTGATGCGAAAAGGCATCCAAATCCCCAGAAAAGAAATGTTGCAGGTATCAGATAATTAGTAACTACAGATGATGGATTATAATTAGTTCTTGATTTGAATTCAGAAAGTCCTATAAAACTAAATATTATCGCCATTATGGCATATAACATCACAAAACGAAGAAGCATTGTTTTCCAGTTCTCTATAAAATCTTTTTTATAGAGAAGAGTAAAGCGCTTAAAACTTATAAAATTATTCTTTATCATAACCTTGATTTTTAATTTTGAAGATAAACTTTCAATTTGTCAGTATCAGCTAGCAGAGCATTAAATAATAGTTCAAGATTAATTGCCGATTCCTCGCTTTCCTTATTAGGAAGAATCATACTTTTTCCTTGAATGGAAGGAGAAACATAGAGTGCTTCCTCTGCTGATTCATTACTAGACGTTTCTACGAATAATAGCTTCTGACAAATTTCTGAAACAGATTTATCCAGCAAAACTTTATTGCTGTCCATCACAATTACATGTTCCAGCAGATTATCAACATCTTTAACCTGATGAGTAGAAATAATGATAGTTTTTTCATCACTCATTCCAGATGCTATAAACTTCCTGAACTGACTTTTCCCAGGAATATCCAGCCCGTTTGTTGGTTCATCCATAACAAGAAGAGAAGTATTTGTAGCTAATGCAAAGCTCATATAGACTTTTTTCTTCTGCCCCATTGATAAAGCTCCAAGATTCACATCCATATTCAAATCAAAACAATGAAGATATTTCTCAAGATTTTCCTCGCTGAAACGAGGATATAATGACATATTGCATTCAACATACTTGCGAAAAGAGATCGATGGTAAATCAAATTCCTCGGGCACGATATAAATATCCTGCAGTGTTTTAGGCAATCTTTTAGATACGTCTTCATTATCAAAATCAACCTTTCCACTTTTGGGCATTAAAAGCCCTGTAATAAGATATAAGAGAGTTGATTTCCCCACGCCGTTCTTACCTAACAAACCATAAACTTTACCCTTTTCAACTGATAGAGAAAAGTTTTCAAATAGTTTTTTTTGTGACCTTTTATATACAAAGGACAGATTCTCAATTTTCAGCATTTTATTTCAATTTATAATTTAGTTATTATTTACTCAAAACTTGCAGTTTACTAATAAAACAGGTGCACCATAGTAATCAGGCTACCAGCAGCAAATAAAAGCTACTATAATCACGATAAAGGCTACTATAATCATTGTTCTACAATTTTAAATTAAAGACTCAATACAAAACTTTTATATAATAAACTCTGTAACATTTATGTTAAGTTATTCGGCTATGACAGATATGTATTATCGATCGAATTAAGTAAACAGAATAAATCTGTTTTAATTTACTGCTCTATAATAAATTGAATTATAATTATTTTCCAGACAACTACATAATCCAAATATATAAACTGCAAGTGTTTGATTACTTTGTGTATAGCAAACTATGTGATAAATATATATTTAAATAGTGTACTATAATAGTAATACACTGCAAATATAAAAGTATAATTTGAAATAACAAAACAAATTCAAGAAATATTTTATATTTTTTGAATTGATATTATGCACTTTAAGTCAAAAGAGCTGAATGTATCGGGGTTTATAAACAAACAATGCGATTAAAAAGATGGCTGGATTTATTGATGCAAAAAGAAAGAGACTAAACATTTTAACCAAAATGTCTAGTCTCTTTCCAAAATATCTCAAGTCATTCCTCTAAAGAAATGCCTTTATAATCTAACTATTCCCACTCAATCGTTGCAGGAGGTTTAGAGCTAATATCATAAGTTACGCGGTTCACACCTTTTACCTTATTAATGATCTCGTTAGAAATCTTGCCAAGGAATTCGTAAGGTAGGTGAGCCCAGTCGGCTGTCATGGCATCGGTTGATGTTACGGCACGGAGTGCTACTGCATTTTCGTATGTTCTTTCATCGCCCATTACACCTACAGACTGTACTGGAAGAAGGATTACACCTGCTTGCCATACCTGATCGTAAAGTCCCCATTCACGCAATCCGCTGATGAAGATATCATCGGCTTCCTGAAGAACGCGTACTTTATCGGGAGTAATATCGCCAAGGATTCTAACGGCTAAACCTGGTCCCGGGAAAGGGTGACGGGTAATAAGATGTTCCATCATACCTAGCTGACGACCTACACGACGTACTTCGTCTTTGAAGAGTAGGCGGAGAGGTTCGCAAAGTTTCAGATTCATCTCTTCTGGAAGACCACCCACGTTGTGGTGACTCTTAATCACGGTTCCGGTAATGGAAAGTGACTCAATGCAGTCTGGGTAAATAGTACCTTGTGCCAGCCATTTTACATCTTTCAGCTTGCGGGCTTCTTCATCAAATACATCAATGAAACCTTTACCAATGATTTTACGTTTACGCTCTGGTTCTGTTATGCCAGCCAGTTCGCTGAAGAATTTATCTTTTGCATTTACGCCGATTACATTCAGGCCTAAGTGTTCGTAATCACTCATTACGTTTTCGAACTCATTTTTACGAAGCATTCCGTGGTCAACGAAAATACAAGTCAGGTTCTTACCAATTGCTTTGTTAAGCAACACGGCAGCAACGGATGAATCTACACCGCCCGAAAGACCTAATACTACTTTGTCGTCACCAAGTTGTTTTTTCAATTCGGCAACAGTGCTTTCAATGAATGAAGCCGGACTCCAGTCTTGCTTGCATCCGCAAACATCAACAACGAAGTTGCGAAGAATCTGTGTTCCGTCTACTGTGTGATACACTTCCGGGTGGAATTGCACACCCCATATTTGTTCGCCTTCTAACTGATAAGCAGCAATAGCCACTTCGTTAGTTGAAGCAATAGTTTTAAAATTATCAGGAATTGCAGTGATGGTGTCGCCGTGGCTCATCCATACCTGTGAGTTCTCTTTTACTCCTTTAAATAATGCGTTGTCTTTGCAGAAGGAGCCCAGATTAGCACGTCCGTATTCACGTGTGCCAGCCGGTTCTACTTTACCACCGCTTGTATATGCCATAAATTGCGCACCATAGCAGATACCCAAAATAGGATATTTTCCACGAATCTCGCTTAGATCGATTTTAAAAGCCGATTCATCGTATACAGAGAAAGGGCTTCCGGATAGGATAACTCCCTTTACCGACTCATCGTTCTTAGGGAATTTGTTGTAGGGTAGGATTTCGCAATACGTATCCAATTCACGTACTCTGCGGCCAATAAGCTGAGTGGTCTGTGATCCGAAATCAAGAATGATAATCTTTTCTTGCATGATGTAATGTATATGTTTGGAATGTTATGCGTGCAAAAATACACATTATTCGCCAATAAATAAAAACCATTCACCAATAAATACGAATCATTCACCAATAAATTAAAATCTTACGCCAATAAATAGCTTCGGAGAAGTTATAGCTGACCTTTACCTGACTATAGCCTTATTCACCAGTAGCTTCTTCGCCAGGGATAGTCACATCGCTTAATGCTTGAGTCTTTTTAAAATCGTTAATATCAATACGATATAAATTTCTAGAGGCAGAATAATCACCGGAGTCATTTTTTATACCTCCCAAAATATATAACATGTTGTCGCAACATACCAACTCACAATAATTTAAAAACAGATCAATGGGGTAGGCTTTTATCTCGTTGGTTATAATATTAAAAGTCTGAATGGTATTACCCTCATAGATATAGATAATATTGTCATTACATGTAATTGCAGGTCTTGAAACTTCGTAGGGCAGCTCACCTATAGTTTTCCATTTTCCTGTTTTAATATTGTAACTTTCAATATTATTTAGAGCTACAGTATTAAAGCCGCCTATTAAATAAATTGTATTGTTAATAATGATTCCTTTTGCCTCTTTCGCTTTAGGCATATCGGGTAATTCATACCATAATCCTTTCTTAAAATTTAGCAGATGAACTTTCTTCGAATATACTTTGAAATCACTATTCTCTTTTATTGATCCTCCCATAACCAGTAAGCAATTATCATAGGTGAAAGAAGCAAAATTTACGCCTTGATGAGGATTTGTTTTGTCCAGGTAGATTTTATTCCTCTTCATGTCATACAGCTCAATTGTATTGTCCAGATATTCAACTCTTTTACTTGTCGACAGGTTTTTCCCTCCTAATATATATACTCTGTTATTGTAATAATTGACATTTTCAAAAGCTCTTTTTCTAAGTGTTATGTCGCTCACTTCCCATTTGTCTGTAGGTATGTCATATATCTGTAACTTATCACTATAACTTAACCAGTCAATATGAAAATTTATCTTTGTAACATTTTTAAGAATTCTTTCTTCGTTTGCAATACCTATAAAGTTGGATTTATTACCTCCGAATACATAAATCTTGTTTCCAACTAAAGTAGACCCAAATGAGCTGACTGCAACTTTTAGTGGAGCAAGCGTGGTATAATTCAGAAAATCTTCCAGAGGTCTTTTATTCGATATGATAGTTATTCCTTTTAAGGAGAGTGTGTCTTTAAATAAGTAAACAATACAGTTGGGCGCTTTTGCCGATTGTATAGGTATTTTCTTCGTACAATATCCAATGTGGGAAAAGTAAAGCGTATCTTTTACATCTGTTTTATACAATCTTTTTAGATTGAACTCGCCTTTATCATTACTTCTTGATATAACTTTTTTATTGTTCAGGTATATATTAACTCCTGATAATGCGGCTTTTGATTCTCCGTCTAAAACCAGACTACTGTTCTGTGCGGATAGGGTTACACTGATAAGTAAAAAAGCTAATGCCACTTTTATTTGAAGAAGCATGTTATGCTCGACTTTATACTCCATTTTGTTTTAATATATTATGACGATTCAAATATATTAAAAAATCTATTAAGTGGTAATAATTGTATAGGAATATTTTTTATTTTTTTTATTTTGATGCTCTGAAATAATATTGCAAACTTATAATATTGTTCAAAAGTTCCGCTGGATTAAAAAAACTGGTGGGATTTTACTAAGGATAAAAGGACGTTTCCTTTGTCCATTTCTGTAAATTGAATCCTGTATGGGAGTAGGATTGATTATTTCTCCTGCAAATAGAAGCTGATATTCCCTGAATGCCTTTTACGTTTTCAAGCTAATTGCTAAATCTGCTTTGCGCTGTTTCCTGAACCGGTTGTTTTGAATGGGGAAAGTCCGAATGTTACTACGTGTGCCGTGCAATCTGATAAATATTTTAAGCCATTGAGTGAATCATTGACTTATTTGTATTAGTTTTACAAGAACAAATTAATACGTAGATAGTTATAGATTCTGCACTTCCTAAAGTGAGGTTGTTTGCATTATTAACAGATACGTTTGTAAATTGTAATATTGATGTGAAGTAAATTCATAAAAGTAAAGAACTAAAATAAGTCAATAAAATGACTATACAACAATTAGAATACATTCTTGCAGTAGACAAGTTTCGTCATTTTGGCAAAGCAGCAGAATACTGCATGGTTACTCAGCCCACACTGAGTGCTATGATTCAAAAACTGGAAGAAGAACTGGACGTGAAGATCTTCGATCGCAGCACACAACCTATTCAACCAACTGCCGTTGGCCGTAAAGTTTTAGAACAAGCTCATACAGTAATGGCTCAGGCTTTAAAAGTAAAGGAGATAGTAAAGGAAGAAGAGCAGTCATTGAAAGGCGTTTTTCGTATGGCAGTATTGCCTACAATAGCTCCTTATTTGCTTCCTCGCTTTTTTCCTAAGTTTATGGAAGACTATCCGGAAATGGATATCCGTGTATCTGAGATGAAAACGCAGGATGTGCTTGTGGCTCTTGCAACCGGAAAAGTTGATGCAGCGATTATTGCAACTGCTGTTGATGGTAAATCACTTCAGGTCGATACTCTTTTCTATGAACAGTTTCTGGGATATGTGTCACGCAAGGAATCTGTTTTTAAAAATGAGGTGATCCGTTCCACCGATATAAGTGGAGAAAGGCTCTGGCTTTTAGATGAAGGCCATTGTTTTCGTGATCAGTTGATGCGATTTTGCCAGCTTGAGGCGGTTAAACTTCATCAGGCTGCGTATCATCTGGGAAGTATGGAAACTTTTATGAGAATTGTGGAAGGAGGGAAGGGGATTACTTTTATTCCCGAACTGGCATTTTATCAACTTAGTGATCAGCAGAAAGAACTTGTACGCCCGTTTGCAATACCACGTCCTACGCGTGAAATAAGTATTGTTACAAAAACAGACTTCGTTCGCTATTCTGTATTGAATGTGCTGAAAGAGAGTATCCGTTCTTCAGTTCCCAAAGAAATGCTGACGTTGCAGAATACCCAGCGGATAGTCTGATTATATTGCTCAATGGTGAGAACTGTTTGTTTGTAATAACAACTATTTTATTGGATAATAAAAAAATATTTAGAAATTAATGGCTTGAAATAATAAAAAAAATAACTTTGTCCTGTTATAATTAATCTGATATAAAATGAAAAGAAAATCTTATTTGCAGCTTTTATGTTTGCTGTTGTTTTGCTGTAATCTGACCTTTGCGCAGCAAAAAGTAATTAAAGTAGCTTGTGTTGGTAACAGTATCACACAGGGATCAGGGGTGAAAGATCAGAAACATGATAGCTATCCAAGTGTTTTGGGAAGATTGCTTGGTGATGGTTACGAAGTGCATAACTTTGGTTTCAGTGGAAGAACTTTGTTGAACAAGGGAGATTATCCTTATATGAAAGAGAAAATGTATCAGGATGCGCTGGATTTTCAACCGGATATAGTAACAATTAAGCTGGGCACAAATGATAGTAAACCGCAAAACTGGAAGTATAAGGATGAATTTAAGAAAGACTTGACTACTATGGTGAAAGCTTTTAAAGCATTACCTTCAAAACCAAAAATATATCTTTGCTTGCCCGTTCCGGCTTATGCTATTCAGTGGGGGATAAATGATAGCATTATCACGCATGATGTCATTCCTTATATTAAGACTGTTGCCAAAAAAATGAAGGTGAATGTTATTGATCTACATACTCCCCTCAGTGGATCTTCTCAGTATTTCCCTGATCATGTTCATCCTAACGAAGCAGGAGCTATCCGAATAGCCGAAGAAATATATCGGGTAATAAATAATAAGGGAACTAAAAAATAAGTTTACTAACCCGTAGTGCATTTGGATAAAAAGAAAAGAAGTTGCTCATTATCAAATAAATGACTATATTTAATTGTCTACCAAACGATTAAATATATGATCAACTTCAATGCAAATTACGGAAAAATATTAGAGATATTGCAACAAATAGAGTCTAAAATGAATTTTCTTAATCAGATTCGTAAACCCAGGTTATCAGATATCGAATTGATTGCTATTGATTTAACCTCAGAATATATGGGTATTGACTCTGAATATCAACTATTCAGGATTCTCCCTGATAAATTGAGTTTAAGGATTGAACGAAGCGTTTATAATAGAAGAAGACGTAAATTATTTTATTTCAAAGAACAGTTGCGTAAACGAATAGTTTTTCAGATTAGTTCGAGCAGGGATTATTTCATAGTAGATAGTATGCCTTTAGAAGTTTGTAAATTAAGTCGCAGTAGACGAGGTGGCATTTGTAGGGAAACTTTTGAAACCTCACCTGATAAAGGTTATTGTGCAACACAACGGATGTATTACTATGGTTATAAACTGCATGCAATATGTACTATTGATGGGGTTTTCTCGGATTTCGACTTAACAAAAGCATCCGTACATGATATTCATTATCTCGAAGATGTTAAGCAGAATCATTATGACTGTACTATTCTGGGAGATAAAGGATATTTGAGTGTTAATTATCAGTTGGATCTATTTGAAGAAAACAACATTAAACTAGAAGTTCCCATGAGAAATAATCAGCATGGGTATGCTAAGCAATATATTGTTTTTAGAAAAGCCAGAAAAAGAATTGAAACGTTATTCTCTCAGTTATGTGATCAGTTTATGATTCGTCGGAATTACGCTAAGTCTTTCAATGGATTTAAAACTAGAATTCATTCGAAAATTATGGCTCTAACTCTTATTCAGCTAATTAATAAATTAAATAATAGAAATATTAATAACATCAAAACATGTATTGCCTAAATGCACTACGGGTAATAAATAGTATTACGGTGGTTGTTATTGCAAGAAAGTCTATGGACCCGGAATAGTACGCGGACGCATAGACTTTTAAATAGTGGGAGTTATAAACTAAATAATGAAGTTTACTTATTATTGCTTTTCTTTTAATAAATCACGGATCTCAGCCAGTAAACTCTCTTCCTTGCTTGGTGCAGGAGTTACAGGAGCTTCTTCTTTTTTTCTGTTAAGCCGTGCCATGAACTTAATAAATAGAAAAATTGCAAAAGCGATGATGATAAAGTCGAATGTGGATTGCAGGAAGTTTCCATAATTTAGGGTTGTTGCATTCGTGAGCACTTTCCCATTTGCAGAATAAGTAGCTTCCTTTATTACCCACTTTAATTCCTTGAAGTTAACCCCGCCAACAAAAATACCGATGGCAGGCATCACCACATCGGCTACTAAAGAGGAGACTATTTTCCCAAAAGCGCCGCCAATGATCACACCGACAGCCATGTCAATCACATTGCCTCTCATGGCAAATGCTTTGAATTCTTGTAAAAAGTTACTTTTTCCCATCTTTTTTGATATTTAAGATAAAATTATGTGCTAATATAAAAACAATTTCGTACTTTTGCGACGCAATTAGGAAATATATTTTAAGAGGCAACTACATTATTTTTTAATATTGCTATTTTATGAGTCCTGATGTCTTGCTTGGCATCCCACTCCATGCAATTGTGGTTAATTTTAAGCACTTTCCTTAATGCTATAATAACGGATATTTTAGAATGAATATTATAAAACCCTTAAAAGTTTAACAAAATGATTAAAGTAGGTATTAATGGATTCGGCCGTATCGGACGTTTTGTATTCCGTGCTGCTCAAACAAGAAACGACATTCAGATCGTAGGTATTAATGACCTTTGCCCAGTAGATTACTTGGCATATATGTTGAAGTATGACACTATGCACGGTCAGTTCGAAGGAACTGTTGAAGCAGATGTTGAAAAAAGCCAATTGATCGTTAATGGTAAAGCTATTCGCATTACAGCAGAACGTAACCCAGCAGATTTGAAATGGGATGCAGTTGGTGCTGAATACGTAGTTGAGTCAACAGGTTTATTCTTAACTCAAGAAAAGGCTCAAGCTCATATCCAGGCAGGTGCAAAATACGTTGTTATGTCAGCTCCTTCTTCTGATAGCACTCCAATGTTTGTTTGTGGTGTTAATGAAAAATCATACGTAAAAGGTACTCAATTTGTATCTAATGCATCTTGTACTACTAACTGTTTGGCTCCTATCGCAAAAGTATTGAACGATAAGTTTGGTATCGTAAACGGTTTGATGACTACAGTTCACTCTACAACTGCAACTCAAAAAACAGTTGATGGCCCTTCTATGAAAGATTGGAGAGGTGGTCGTGCTGCTTCTGGTAACATTATCCCTTCATCTACTGGTGCTGCTAAAGCTGTAGGTAAAGTAATTCCTGAATTGAACGGCAAATTGACAGGTATGTCTATGCGTGTTCCTACTTTGGACGTTTCTGTAGTAGACTTAACAGTAAACTTAGCAAAACCTGCTACTTATGCTGAAATCTGTGCTGCAATGAAAGAAGCTTCTGAAAACGAATTGAAGGGTATCCTTGGTTACACTGAAGATGCAGTTGTTTCTGCTGACTTCTTAGGTGACACTCGTACATCTATCTTCGATGCAAAAGCAGGTATTGCTTTGACTGACACTTTCGTAAAAGTTGTATCTTGGTATGACAACGAAATTGGTTACTCAAACAAAGTCCTTGACTTGGTTGCTCACATGGCATCAGTTAACAAGTAAGAAATTATTTCTTCATAGTTATAAAACCGTTTCGGGTAACCGAAACGGTTTTTTTTATCCTTCAATTTGCTGCTTCATTTTCTATATAAGGAAAGCGGAACTCCTTTTTTAATCTGCAGGTGAATATATTCAAGAATTTTGTGTAAGTTTGTACACATTATTACTTGTGCAATTATGGCAAATTTTGATTTGATTACTATATTAGGACCTACAGCTTCTGGGAAAACCCCTTTTGCTGCTGCCTTGGCTAATGAATTAGATACTGAAATTATTAGTGCAGATTCTCGTCAAATATACAAACAAATGGATTTGGGGACTGGGAAAGATCTGGCAGATTATACAGTGAATGGCAAGCAAATACCGTATCATCTCATTGATGTGGCAGATCCTGGATACAAGTATAATGTATTTGAATATCAGAGAGATTTTCTTGTTGCATACGAATCAATAAAGCAGAAAGGTAAGTTGCCTATTCTTTGCGGAGGAACCGGGATGTACTTGGAATCTGTATTGAAAGGATATAAGCTTGTTCCTGTTCCCGAGAATAAGGAACTGCGCCAGAAACTTGCTGATAAATCATTGGAAGAATTAACTGAAATATTAAGAACCTACAAGGCACTTCATAATTCTACGGATGTTGATACAGTTAAACGTGCAATCCGGGCTATTGAAATAGAAGAGCATTATCTGAAAAATGATATTAAACAAAGGGAGTTTCCATCGTTTAATAGTTTGATTATTGGTGTTGATATTGATAGAGAACTAAGACGGAAGAAAATATCAAGCCGTCTGCGCCAACGTCTGGATGATGGTATGGTGGAAGAGGTAAAGCAATTACTGGATAATGGCATTCCGGCTGAGGATCTTATTTATTACGGGCTGGAATATAAATATCTCACGTTGTATATTACCTCTCAACTAACTTACGAGGAGATGGTTTTGCAATTGGAGATTGCAATTCACCAATTTGCCAAACGACAGATGACTTGGTTCCGAGGGATGGAACGAAGAGGTTTTACTATTCATTGGTTGGATGCCACTTTGCCCATGCAGGAAAAAATAGAACGAGTAAAAGGTTTACTTAATAGCTGATTATATATGAACACAGATCCAAATAGATGGGGGATTATTTATAATCCCAAAGCAGGAACAAGAAAAGTTCAGAAACGATGGAAGGAGATAAAAGAGTACATTGAAAGTAAAAATGTGGCTTTTGATTACGTCCAGTCTGAAGGTTTTGGTACGGTGGAAGTCCTGACTCGTGCATATGCAAGTGAAGGGTATCGTATTATTGTGATTGTAGGAGGTGACGGAGCATTAAATGATGCTATAAATGGAATTATGACTTCCACAGCAGAAGAGGTGAGCGATATAGCTATCGGTATTATTCCAAACGGAATAGGAAATGATTTTGCTCGTTACTGGGATTTGAACCTGGATTATAAAGAAGCGGTAGACTGGATTATTAATAATCGCAGAAAAAAAATAGATGTAGGATATTGTTCTTATTTTGATGCCTATAAGCATGAGCGTCGTTATTTTCTTAATGCTTTAAATATAGGTCTTGGTGCACGTATAGTGAAGATCACTGATCAGACAAAACGTTTTTGGGGCGTGAAGTTCTTATCTTATGTTGCTTCTCTGTTTTTGTTGTTCTTTGAGCGTAAGCTTTACCGGATGCACTTACGGATAAATGATGAACATATTCGTGGACGTGTTATGACGGTTTGTGTGGGGAATGCAACCGGCTACGGACAAACTCCCAGCGCGGTTCCGTATAATGGCTGGCTGGATGTTTCCGTTATTTATGGGCCAGAACCTTTGCAATTATTGGCCGGACTTTGGATGCTGATTCAGGGACGAATCCTTAATCATAAAATGGTTAAGTCTTACCGTACAAAGATGGTTCGCGTTTATAAAGCACGTAATGCTGCAGCCGACGTTGACGGAAGAATTCTTCCCAATCATTTTCCGTTGGAGATTGGTATCCTAAACGAAGCTATTACACTGATTATACCTAATTAAATTATGAATATAAAAGACTTAAAAAATACTGAATCCGGCAATTTCTTTTTGTTGGCCGGTCCTTGTGTGATTGAAGGAGAAGAAATGGCTCTTCGCATTGCTGAACGTGTAGTAAAAATGACTGATCAGCTTCGTATTCCTTATGTATTTAAAGGTTCTTACCGCAAAGCGAATCGTTCGCGACTGGATTCTTTTATGGGAATTGGTGATGAAAAGGCTTTGAAGATATTGAAGAAGGTAAGTGATACATTTGGTGTACCTACTGTTACAGATATCCATTCTGCAGAAGAGGCTGCAATGGCTGCGGAATATGCAGATGTACTTCAGATTCCCGCTTTCCTTTGTCGCCAGACAGACTTGTTGGTAGCTGCTGCTAAAACAGGAAAGATTGTGAATATTAAAAAAGGTCAGTTCTTATCTCCGGGAGCAATGCAGTTTGCTGCTAATAAAGTGGTGGAAGCTGGTAATAATAATGTGATGCTTACTGAACGAGGAACCACTTTTGGTTATCAGGATTTAATAGTTGATTACCGTGGTATTCCCGAAATGCAAAAGTTTGGATTCCCTGTCATTCTGGATGTGACTCACTCTCTGCAACAACCTAACCAAACAAGTGGAGTAACAGGTGGCATGCCTCAGCTTATTGAAACAGTAGCCAAGGCGGGTGTGGCAGTAGGAGTGGATGGTTTGTTTATTGAAACACATGAAAATCCTGCCGTAGCTAAGAGCGACGGAGCAAATATGCTGCAATTAGACCTCCTTGAAGGGCTTCTTACCAAGTTAGTTCGTATAAGGGAAGCTATTAAGTGATTTAACCAATTAGCCTATTTTACTGATCTTTTTCAACTTTTCCTCATCAATGATCTTTATTTTTCGTCCGTCAATAGTGATCAAACGTTCATTGGAGAAGTTGGAAAGGGTCCTGATTGCATTGGAAGTGGTCATGTTTGATAGATTGGCCAGGTCTTCACGTGATAGATAAATACTCAGCGTGGAATTATCTTCTTCCAGCCCATAGCTATCTTTCAGAAAAAGCAAAGATTCGGCAAGACGTCCACGGATATGTTTTTGAGTAAGGTTCACGGTTCTTTCATCTGCAATACCAAGATCAATGGATAGCTGACGGATAAAGAACATCGCCAGTTCATTATTCTGACTAATAAGAGTCATAATGGTTTCCATTGGAATAAGACAGATTGTGGAAGATTCGAAGGCTGCCGCTGCTGTGAGATATTCTTCTTTGGCAAAATAAGCGCGGTATCCAAAATATTCTACCGGTTTAATCATTCTGATAATCTGGCTTCTTCCTCCTACACCATCTTTGTATATCTTTACTTTTCCGCTAAGAAGGCACATGAGGTAAGCTGGGCTCTCTCCTTCGCAGTAGATTACCTCATTCTTTTTGTAACTTTGAATAGTAAAATTACTCATTAAGAATTCCCTTTGTTCATCAGTCAAAGGATACCACATATCAGCAATGTGTTCTGAAATTACTATTTCTGACAATTTTTTCTTAATCATAGTATGTGTTACATAACCGTGTTATAAAGCACAAATATATAAAGAAAAAATTAATAAATGAATATTTAAGAGGAAATTTGTAATTTTAGAGAGAAACAAAATCCGATATTTATGTAAGGTTCTTTTGCGTTTTTCTTATTATAGGAATATAAATTCTTTTATCTTGTACAAAAGAATGCAATCTTCTGTACAAAACAATTAATACCTCTGTACAGAAGAATTAATTGTTTTGTACAAGGACTGAAAAATGTTTCACCACTCTTAAAAAAAATAACAGTTTATGTAATCAGTGCATTGGCTATGTTAATCATTAATATCTTTTTCTATGTTGTGCCTTTTTGTTCTCTTTAATATGAATGGATTTTGAGTTTATAATGGCTCTTTTAATTAATATCTAAAAAGATAAAATTGAATATGCATTTTGATTGCTTAATTGCTGAAAATCACTATATTTGTAACTGTTCGATACAGTTAGGAGATTAATTGAAGCATTATATAATACAAATATTACTATTCGTTTGCTTTCTTACCTCCGTTCCCCATATTGCTTTGGCTACGGAGGGAAGCATTGGAATGAAAGACCGTCATTTACTGGTGGATTCCATTCTCAGTAATATTATGTTTTACTCAT
The DNA here is from genome assembly GCF_963678845.1 of uncultured Bacteroides sp. Lineage (NCBI taxonomy): Bacteria > Pseudomonadati > Bacteroidota > Bacteroidia > Bacteroidales > Bacteroidaceae > Bacteroides > uncultured Bacteroides sp. Next base: position 1,183,888 of record NZ_OY787464.1, on the reverse strand, counting down.
CCAAATATGAAAAGATAATCGAAAGCTACGATGCTGACCTGTATGTAAAGAGAAGTATGCAGATAAAAAAGAAAAATTTTCTGCTCCATTTTGCTCCCTTTACATTAAGAAGTGATAAAAAAGTTAAGAACAGTATTACTGAATCAATAAATGAACTTCATTTTTCTGCCCCAAATATCTATAATCAGAAAGTAAAAGCGCTTAGTGGAAATAGTCTTCGTCTTCATGAACCTTCTAATATCATATTGCCTTTCTTTCACATAAACATCTATTCTTCATCTTTATTGTATAATAAAGTTGTTTCGCCTTTAGCTTCTAACGCCAGAAAATATTATAAATATAGAATAATAAAGTCTTCTTTCTTACCTAACGGAAGTGTAGAATATACGATTATGATTATACCTAAAAATAACAGTTATCAACTAGTAAGCGGAACTATGACTGTTAGTGATTTAGCATGGAAAGTGAGTGAACTTAACCTGCAAGGGAAATCTGAATATATGAGCTATAATGTAAGGATATGGATGGGAGAGAATGGTAATGAAGAATACCTTCCGGTAAGGTTTGCAACCAATCTTTATATCAAACTGCTAGGAAATGTTATAGATATAAACTACACAGCAAATCTGAAATATAAGGATATTCGGTTGGCGGATTTGGGACAACTTAAAACAAAAAAGCATCATTATGATATTTCGGAGTCTTTTTCTCTTAGTTGTGAAAAGGATTCTTGCATTACTGACAGCGCAAGCTTCTCACGAATAAGACCCTTGCCATTAAATGATGCGGAAAAATTATTATACCGTGATTATGCTACTTATCGTGACTCTTTTTATGTTGAAAAGAAAAAGCCTCGTGACCTTACTTTCTGGGGACAGATGGGAGACTTTTTACTGAGCAGTTACACTGTTAATATGTCTTCCCTGGGAAGTGTGAGATGCTCGCCAATTATTAATCCTTTTTTGATGGGGTATAGTCATAACGATGGACTTTCTTACCGGCAAGAATTTAAGTATAACAGGCTTTTTGCAGATGACCGTTTGCTACATGTGGTTCCTAAAGTTGGTTATAACTTTAAACGTAACGAATTATACTGGAGTATTAATTCTGATTATGATTACTGGCCTGCAAAACGAGCATCCATTCATTTAAGTTTTGGTAATGGCAACCGCATATATAGTAGTAAAGTGGTTGACAAAATTAAAGAGATTCCCGATAGCTTATTTAATTTTAATGATGTACACCTCGACTATTTTAAAGATTTATTTATAGACTTGAATCATAGTGTGGAAGTTGCAAACGGATTATTTATCAGAGCAGGTGTCACAATACACCAAAGAGACGCTGTGGAACCATTAAAAATAGTTCCTCTTCGTAGTATGTCTATGCCACAAACGGAGGACTTACTTGATGGGCTTAAATCCAGGTATATTAGTTTTGCACCCCGTTTGCAATTAGAATGGACTCCGGGGCAATTCTATTATATGAAAGGAAAACGGAAAATTAATCTGTATTCTAATTATCCAACTTTCTCCTTAGATTACGAACGAGGATTTAAAGGGGTGATGAAAAGTACCGGGCAATATGAAAGAATTGAGTTTGATATGCAACACCATATTAAGCTTGGTTTATTGCGTGATATATATTACAGAGTTGGTACTGGTGCTTTTACAAATGCACATGAACTCTATTTTGTAGATTATGTTAATTGGTCGAAGAATAACCTTCCGGTAGGATGGAATGATGATATTGGCGGTGTTTTTCAGCTGCTTGATGGACGGTGGTATAACTCTTCAAATAGTTATGCCCGCGCGCATTTTACCTACCAGTCACCTTTTCTGTTGCTACGTCATTTAAACAAATACACCTGTCCTGTTATCAATGAACGTATTTATTTCAGTGCTCTAAGTGTTCCCCATCTTAACCCTTATTTGGAATTTGGCTATGGAATAGGCACACATGTTTTTGATGCGGGAATCTTTGTGAGTTATGCTAAAACTAGTTTTAGAGAGGTAGGATTCAAATTTACCTTCGAATTATTTAACCGTTGATTTTTAGAATATTACAGATTATGCCATGGCTTTGTTGAAAAAATGATTAAAAAAGATTTGCGTAGTTCAAAATATCTATCTATCTTCGCATCGCAATTGAAAGAAAGCACATGCCCAGGGAAGTTTGGGTGAGTGGCTGAAACCAGCAGTTTGCTAAACTGCCGAACGGGTAACCGTTCCGGGGGTTCGAATCCCCCAGCTTCCGCAAATAAAGGTCCAATTAATTGATCATCAATTAATTGGACCTTGTTTTTTTTATCGGAACCATAATCGGAATTGAGAGAATGTTAATGCTGAATCAACCCTAAAATCCAGTTGGTAATTATTTATGGATCATACCGAAAACCTGTGGGATTTATATTTTAAGCAAAAATATTGCATATTCTAAATATAAAGAATTTTATATCTCTTACACCTCTTAGTGCGGTTCTAAAAGCTTTAATCTTTGCATTGAATGATTCAGCCGAAGCATTCGTAGCTCGATTCTCAAAATAGTTTATAATATTAGCATAGTGTGTTTGAATAGACCTTGCTACAGTCCCAAAAGATAAGAAGCCGGAATTATCTACTTGGTCATACCACCTTGCCAACCTTGTTAACGCCACCTCTTTCTGATAACACTGATGATAGATAAGCCCTAATTGTTGTGAGAGGTAGTAGGCTTTCTTTATATCTGGATATTCCCTAAACAAAATAGCAGCCCTGGTTCTTTGTGAAGGTCCCCACAAAGATTCTTTTTTAAAGAGTAAATAACGACTTCTTGCCAGCAACTGCTTACAAGTATCTCCATTTTCGAAAATTACTTGTCTGAAAGATTCTCCCTTTGCTTTAGCTAAGGCCAGTGCATTGGATTCATTATCTATAGCATTCCAACGATGTTTTATTCGCATCTCCTGTACTGCTTCATAAGCCAGCTTTTGAACATGAAAACGGTCTGTCACTTGCCTGGCAGGGGGAAAGCAACGATGTATTATTTTCTCCATATTAGAAGCCATATCCAATGTAACTTCCCGAACTTTCCAGCGAATACGTCGGGATAGACGCATAAGTACAGCACAAACAGTTTCAACATCAGTTCCCTTAACCATAGCTATCAGACTACCCTTACGCCCCTTGCCGGATTTATTGGTTACAATAGTGTAAAGCTCTCCTTGTGAGAGCGATGTCTCATCAATACTAATTTGAGAACCAATATTCTCAGGAAACAATACCCAGTCATGAGCATGTTCTTGTTGATTCCAAGACTTAAAATTGCTAAGATGATTCTTGTACTGAGCCTCTAATTGTTTCTCATCAAGGCCATAATGGATAGCTAAGGAAGCAATGCTAATGGCGTGAGAGTCGATCCATAGCTTTTAAAAAAGACGCGAATTCTTCACTGATTCGCGTACCTTGAGCAACTAATTCCCAATTGCGGGTTACTAACTTTTCCTGGGTATGATTATACCAGCGACGACGACGAATATGAAGAATGCAGCTACGACCACGAATCGGAAAATCATACATCTTTATCTCTTCATAAAAACCTTTGCTTTCTAACTTATCAGTGGAATATTCTTCTGGAAGAATATTCTGTTCATCAAAGTGGATATGGACTTTTTCATCACCTGGTTTAAAGTCAACCAACTCAAAGTAATCAAACAGACCATCAGGAAGGATAAAGCGGAGTAAATCATCGTAACTCATCGTGTATATCTTTTTTATGGGCAAAGATATAAAATTAAAAGATATTCCCCACAGGTTTTCGGTATGAGCCTTATTTATGCAAATAAAAGCTTGTCTAAAGATGATTTTTACTTTAGATTTGCATCTCAAAAAAGCAGCGTGATACATTCACGATACAAGTTTCCATATAGTATTGGTTATATTCACCCATATATAAATCTTTATGTGCATATTGGAAATGAAATTGCATTAATACCCTTTTTTTAGGCCAACTGAGCTCTAAATCAAACATTAGATTTTTGAAGGATGACCTATTGGTTTTTTCCTTTCCTGCGTCTTATTAGATATATCTAACTATTTATGTCAAGTAATGATGAAGAATAGACTATTTATCTGTATGTCAATCTTGTTCCTCTTTTCCGGTATAACCCTGTTTGGACAAGAGAAACAGCCTCGTTTTACAGTGATGGGGTTAGGCGATTCTATCACCGAGGGTGGTAGTACCTTCTCTTCCTACCTTTATCCATTATGGGAAAAATTGTTTTCTGCCGGTTATGAATTTGATTTTGTTGGACCAAGAGAGTCTGCATGTCGTATCGGGAAATTAGCTCATTGCGGATTTGGTGGCAAAAATGTTGAATTTCTTGAATCCATTACAGACAGCATCTATCGTAAGTATCCTTCAGATTTTGTATTGATTCATGCTGGGCATAACCATTTTGAAGAGGAGAAGCCTATCACCGGAATGATAAAAGCATATCAATCCATCATTCGTAAACTTATTGCCATCAATCCAAAAGTTTGCATATTACTGGCAAAGGTTATACCCAGTGGAAAACTCCCCAAATACTCCTATATACCGGAGCTAAATCGAGCGATCGAGGTGCTAGTGGATTCGATGCAGTCAAAACAAATTATTCTGGTTGACCAGTATGAGACTTTTGATTGGCAGAAGATGGCCATACAAGACTACGTACATCCCAACGAGTTGGGACGTGAACAGATGGCTTCCGTTTGGTTTGAATCTTTGCGCCATCAGTTAAAAGAGCCGCCTCTGAAATTTAAGGTTGAGCTTTGTTCTTATAAAGCAATCTCAATAGGAGATAGTCTCAAAGCTCATATCTTTCGTCCCAAGAAGGATGGGGTACATGCTGCAATTCTCTATTTTTTTGCTGGAGGTTGGACAGTTGGCAGTCCTTTGCAGTTCTATAGAGAATGTTCACACTATGCCGCTCGAGGAATGGTTGCCATTTCTTTTGATTATCGCATTTCCTATCTTTACCATAATACAAGAGAAGATGCCTTTCAAGATGCAAAGGATGCTGTTCGTTGGGTGAGGGAACATGCTAAAAAGCTAGGAATAGACCCTAATCGAATTGTAGTGGCCGGTGCATCAGCGGGTGGTGGATTGGCAACCATGCTTGGCTGTATAGGCAAAGACAGTGCTGAAAAAATATCGCGCCCCAACTCGCTTGTTCTTTATTATCCGGTCGTTTCCTATCTGACAAAGATGCTTCATCCAGACATGCCACCTATGTTATATATAATAGGTTCTAAGGATGAATTTACTCCGAGGAATAAAGCCCTCGAATTTTGTGAGAAAGTAAGAAGCTACGGAAATATCTGTGAATTTCATCTTTTTGAAAATTGTCATCATCCTATTTTCTATTATCGTAAACCCCTGACTAATTATTATGATGATATTCTATCAATCACAGATAAGTATCTTAAAATAAATAAATATTTTTAGTATATGATTTTTTCTGTTAAAACACCTATATATTATTTAAATTTCTGCGTCATTAATAGTAGTTATATAAAGTTGAGTCGACAGATTGGACTTAAAAACGGATGTTAGCAATCAAAATAATCTAGTAATGGAAGACCAAGAAAGGGAGCTTTTGTTGATATCAAAAGGTAATGAACTTGCATTTAACAGTTTCATGAACCGTCATTCAAAGAGTATGTACTACCATGCTTTTGGCATCCTTAGCAATAATGAGATGTCAGAAGAAGTGGTCAGTGACGTATTTCTTGAAGTCTGGAAGTCACGCAAGACCCTTATAGAAATAGAAAATATTACCAGTTGGTTGAATACTGTAGTTTATCGGAAGTCGATTTCTTATTTGCGCAAAGAGATGAAACGCAATAAAGATATGTCTTTTGATGAGTTGGAGAATTTTTCATTCCCGATTATGGAGAGTCCCATGGATGATTTGATTTCAAACGAAGAGATGGAAGGTTTGAATACAGCCATTGAGAGTTTACCGCCCAAATGCAAACATGTCTTTTTCCTGGCAAAAATTGAGAAGATACCCTATGCCGAGATTGCCAATATGTTGCAGATTTCACTGGCGACAGTAAACTACCATATAAGTTTCGCCATGAATGTTTTGAAAAAAAAATTAGTACAAGGTTAAAAAAGACGATAAGACACCTATAGATTATTTTCTTCTTAGCGTCTTATTAAATAGAAAGCAACAGGTATGGATAAGAATATAAAAGATTATAAATATGGAGAATCGGTGGAGGATGCCAAGTTGAAATCCTTCATTGATAATAGCACCCAAATAAATGTGGATATATCATCAATAAAGCATAAGGCATTTCGAAAGATTCGTGAGGAAGAGAGACGTCGTAAACATCGTCGTTTGTTAGTCCTTTCTATTTCCGTAGCAGCCTGCCTGGTGCTCGTAATAGGCATAAAATTGGGTTATATGGATGAGAATATCAATGATATCGGAATCAGTCTGACCTCTCAAGTCAAGTCTCAGAACGGTATCTATCAGGAAGAACTGGTAGTGCCTAGAGGTGAAAAGATGACCCTTCTGTTGACTGATGGAACCAAGATTGTAGCCAATTCCCGCACTATAGTAAGATATCCCAAAGTTTTCAAGGGTTCCACTCGCGAAATATATATAAAGGGAGAAGCCTATTTTGATGTTGCGCATGACGCCGAACATCCTTTTATCGTGAATTCAGATAACTTCAACGTAAAAGTACTTGGAACGAAATTCAATGTATCTAATTACGATGCAGCCGAGTCACATGTAGTCTTGGTACAGGGAGCCGTAGAGTTGAATACAGCCAATCACGATCGTGTACGGATGAAACCTAATGAGTTGGTAGATGTGAAGGATGGAGGTTTTACGCAGAAGAAAGAAGTTAACACCGATGAGTATACCTGTTGGATGGACGGAATGATAAATTTGGATGGTGAGTGTATTCGGTCTCTCGCCAAGAGACTCAGTCATTATTATGGTGTTACCATTGAGTGTGAAAATGACATTTCATCCAATAAACTTTATGGGAAGCTGGTATTGGAGGATTCAGTTACGAAAGTGCTGTCTACTATTCGGGAAATGACCGGAATAAAAATGCTTGTAAATGGTAACACCATTCGTTTAGTTCGAAAATAATCAATCATCAATTTACAATAAATTTCCAACGTGCCCTTTGGGGTAAGGGGATTTTATACCCTTTTTAATACTATTTAGAGATGAAAATACACACATTCTTACGATTTGTTACCATCATTCTTTTGGTGAATGTTTGGGGAATTATGCAGGCACAATCCGTGAAGGTACAAATCACCCCTGATACGGTATCCGTTTTGAAAAATCCACTTTCCGGATGGGTGATTTATCTTGGAAGAACTTGGGATGAAAACTTTTGGGAGAAACAAGGCTATGATTCCATGCCAATAAATGAGGGAGATTCTATTGTATGTGTTTCGGATTTTGCCGGTACTTGTTATATCCGCACCAACTGGAATATGTTAGAGCCGGAAGAAGGAAAATATGTTTGGAATGATCCCCAGTCTCGTATCAGTAAGTTATTTGCCAGTGTACAGAAACGCAATATGCGGTTAGCTTTTCGTATCAATGTGGACAGCCGTGACCAAGGACAGAATACCCCCCTTTATGTAAAAGAAGCCGGTGCAAAAGGTTTCCAGGATTCGGGTAATCCCAAAGTGTGGTCACCTTATCCCGATGATGTTATTTTCCAGCAGAAGTATGAGAAATTTCTTCAGGCTTTTGCCTCTGCATTTGATGATCCTGATAAAGTGGATTTCATAGATGCCTATGGCTTGGGAAAATGGGGGGAAGCTCATGGTGTAAAATATCAAGATTATAGTAATAAGGTAAAGGTTTTTGATTGGATAACAGATGCCTATGCGCGTGTTTTCAAGCATGTACCTCTTGTTATTAACTACCACAGATTGGTGGGTGATACTATCAGTTGGACAAAGCCCCACGTTGATAGCAAGAGGATGCTTGAGAGTGCTATTGCAAAAGGCTACAGTATTCGTCATGATGCCTTTGGAATGACTGGCTATTATCAGGATTGGGAAAAGGATTTTGCGAAAAAATGGCGTTTCCGCCGTCCCATCATCATGGAAGGTGGATGGATTACCGGAGGGCAACATCGTTATTGGATTGATCCTTGTGGTGAATACCGTCAGAATCATTCTCGTGATGTAAGAAGAGGGGAATACATAGAGAGTAAGAATGCTCATGTCAATATGATGGATTTTCGTATAGGTGATGAGGTACGTTCTTGGTTCGGTACATCCTTTGATCTGGTCCAGGACTTCGTAAAAAAAGGCGGTTATCGTCTGTATCCCGTAGAGGTTATTATTGCTAAAACAGCTAAAATGGGCCAAATGATTACCGTACATCATCAGTGGCGTAATTTGGGATTTGGATATTGTCCCACCAATATACCACAATGGAATCAGAAATACAAAGTTTGTATAGCTTTGATGGATAAAAATAGAAAAGTGGTAAAAAAAGAGGTCGTCGAAGATTCAGACCTTTCTACCTGGGTAGTCGGTCATGATGGACAATATTCTACGACGTTTAATCTAAAAGGGTTGGGAAAAGGGACTTACACTTGGTTGATAGGCTTGGTAGATACCACGAAGAATAATGAACCTGGTTTGGAAATGGCTGTACCAAAGAAGCAGCAGCAAGCCGGTTGGTTGAAAGTAGAAACGTTGAGAATTAAATAATCTTATTATAACTAACATTAAATTTACTATTATGAATCGAACAGCATTCGCAAGAAAAGCCAGTACCTGTGCTAAGGTATTTTGTCTTGCGGGACTGATGACAGTGCCCGTTACTATGGCAAGTGCATCAAGTGTTTCGTTGACAGAGGTGAGTGGGGTATACATCCTAAAAGCCGAAGATTCAACAGTGAAACAGGTTTTTGACTACATTGAGAAGCACAGTAAGTATGTGTTTGTGTATGATCAACAAGTAAAAAATCGACTGAATGAAAAAGTTTCCATTAATATGAAAGGAAAATCGGTTGATTCCATCTTAGCTGAAGTTTGCAAACTAGTAGGATTCAAATATCAGATATCAGCCCGTCAGGTATCGATTTTTGTCAATGATAAAGTCTCAACAACTCAGCAAGTTGATAAAAAAGGTCAGAATAAGATTAGTGGTGTAATTACAGATGAAAGTGATGAGCCTATGATTGGAGTCACCATTCGGTTAAAAGGCACTAATGTTGCCACTAGTACCGACATGGATGGTAAGTTTCAGTTGAATGCACCCGTTGGTTCTGAACTTCTTATCAGTTATATCGGGTATTCGGAGCAAACGGTGAAGGTTAATGCCAAGGATAAGTATTCCATCGCGATGCAGGAAAACAGCAAGACTTTGAATGAAGTCGTTGTGATTGGTTATGGTACAGTGAAGAGAAAAGATTTGACAGGAGCTGTAGCAGCTGTAAAGGGTGATGAGCTTGTCAACAAACACAGTACGATGCTATCCAATGCCCTTCAAGGTTCTCTTTCAGGTGTGATGGTCACCCGAAACAGTTCTGCTCCAGGTGCCGGTGCCAGCAGTATTCGTGTACGTGGCATCACCACTATGGGTGAGTCCAGTCCCCTTGTTATCGTTGACGGTGTGGAAAGCTCGCTGGATTATGTCAATACAAATGATGTGGAGAGCATCTCTGTATTGAAGGATGCAGCGGCTGCCAGTATCTATGGAGCAAAAGCCGCTGCTGGTGTTATTTTAGTAACTACCAAACGTGGAAATGATACCGGTAAGATTGATTTGAAATACAATGCAGAATTTGGATGGGAGATTCCCACTGAGCAGCCAAGCATGGTTGGTGTGACCCGTTATTTGGAGATGAGCAATGAACTTCAATATAACGACAATCCGTCCGGTGGCTTTTTTCAGGTTTATACAGCTGACCAAACCAAGAATTGGGTAAAATACAATGCAACAGACCCCAATAATTATCCTATTACAGATTGGAAGAAACTTATTCTGAAGTCCAGTGCACCCCGTATGACGCATACACTGTCTGTATCAGGAGGTAATAAAGCAGTAAAGTCAGTAGCTACCTTGTCTTATGATGAAGTGGGTGGTTTGTATGACGGATGTCGTTATCAACGTTACATGTTCCGTTCAAACAATGATTTCACAATCAATCCCAAATTGAGTGCATCTTTGGATGTAAACATTCGTCATGCCAAAAATCAGGATAAGATTTACGATCCCTTTGACAGCATGCGTAAGATGCCCGCTATCTATCCGGCTTTGTGGGATGATGGTCGCTTAGCATCCGGTAAGAGTGGTTCCAACCCTTATGGCCTTCTGACCAACGGTGGTAACACGGTTGCCCACAGCACACAGGTTGCCGGTAAAGGATCTTTGACTTATAAACCCATAACAGGATTAAGCCTTTCAGCGGTTATCTCTCCGTTTGTCAATTATCAGAAAAGCAAAACGTTCCGGATGGCTTGCGGTTACACCTTGGCGGAAAATCCAGATGTAATGGGAGGCTATTTTGATTCAGGCTCTCTTTGGTCTACCAACAAGTTGTCTGAGACCCGCAATGACGACTGGCATGTAACCAGTCAGTTGTTGACCAACTACATGCGTAGTTTTGGAAAGCATGACCTGACACTGATGGCTGGTTTTGAAAACTATTGTATGAAGAGCGAGAGCCTTACCGCAGCTCGTGACCAGTATGAACTGACCAACTATCCTTATTTGAATATCGGTCCTGAGGACTTTAAGGATAATGGTGGTACCGGTTCAGAGTATACCTCCAACTCTTTTTTCGGTCGTGTTATCTACTCTTTTGCTGATCGTTATCTTTTCCAGGCCAATGTACGTCATGACGGAAGTTCACGTTTTGCCAAGAAATACCGTTGGGGTACCTTTCCTTCATTTTCTGCAGGATGGGTCGTATCGGAAGAACCTTTCATGAAGAAAGTACATTTGCCTTGCTTGTCATTTTTGAAATTGCGTGGTTCTTGGGGTATGTTGGGCAACGAGCGTATTGGTAGCAATTACTTTCCCTATATTTCTCTGATGTCATTCGGAAACTCCTACTTCTATATGGCAGATGGTTCGGTCGTTTCTGATAAGACTGCTCGTCCGGCTGTTTTGGCTGTTGAAGACATAACCTGGGAAACTACTACCAGTACCGACCTCGGTTTAGATGCCAATTTCTTCAACAATCGTTTGCAGTTCCATTTTGATTATTATTGGAAGAAGACAACTGATATGTTGTTGGCCATTGAGATTCCTTATTCTATGGGATACAACAATCCGAACACCAATGCAGGTAAGATGTCAACTCATGGATTTGATTTGGAAATGGGCTGGCATGATCAGATTGGTGAATTCAGATACGGTATAGGTTTGAATCTTTCCGATTTCCTTTCCAAGATTGATTATTTGAATAATGCGGATATTATCAGCGGTGATAAAATCAAGCGTGCGGGAGTTCTTTTCAATGAGTTCTATGGTTACGTTTCCGATGGTATCTATCAGACTCAGGAAGAAGTAAACAACTCAGCCCGTACCAGTACAACAGTTACCATAGGTGATTTGAAATATCGTGATATCAGCGGTCCTGATGGTGTCCCTGATGGAAAGATTTCTCCTGAATACGATCGGGTACCTCTGCGCAACTCCCTTCCTCGTTTTCAATATGGTGGAACGCTTACAGCGTCATACAAAGGAATTGACTTGAATGTTGCTTTCCAGGGTATTGGTAAGCAAAATGCCTATATGTCCACATCCATGATACAGCCATTGCGCGATAACTATGGTAATATTCCCGCTATTTTGGAAGGTAAATATTGGAGTCCATTCAATACCGATGAAGAAAATAGAGCCTTTATTTATCCTCGTTTGTCCAATATATCCAAGAACAACAACTATGCTGTATCAGATTTCTGGATGTTCGAAGGCTCTTATTTCCGCCTGAAGAATATCACATTGGGATATACATTACCCAAGGCATGGACCAATGCCGCCGGAGTTGACCGTACCCGTTTTTATGTCAGCGGTTCCGACCTGTTCTGCCTGAGTAATTTCCCTAAAGGTTGGGACCCTGAAATGGGTTCATCCTCTTATCCTATCACAACTTCTTTGCTTGTAGGTGTACAAGTTAACTTTTAAAAATGATATAAGATGAAAACAAAGATATTTTTAGCAGGATTTTGTCTGGCTCTTACGGCTTGTGAGAGCATGGATCTTGTGCCAAAATCAGAGGGAAATACGGATTCCTGGTATACTTCCGAAACAGAACTGACTTTGGCCGCCAACGAATTCTATATTCTCGGTTACTGGCAGGAACCTTTGAGCTCTTCCGAGCAATGGTCAGATAATACCACCTACCGTTTGGTAAACCGTAATCCGGGAAGTAATGGTACAGTATTGGATGGAACGTTGAATGGACAACAATACGAAGTATATGCTCTCTGGCAGCAGAGTTATAAACTCATTGCACGTGCCAACACCATGTTGGAGAACATTCAGAAAGCTCAGGGAAAAGTGACAGATGCAGTCTATAAAAGATTTGCAGGAGAAGCCTATTTCGCTCGTGCGTGCAAATATGCCGATTTGATTTTCTTCTATGGAGATGTCCCTTATATGGATCACACAGAAACTATTACAGAAGCAGAGCAGCAGGGGCGCATGCCTAAAGCAGATCTGATTCCTCTTGTTTATGCCGATTTTGATAAGGCAATAGAAGGTTTGCCTGTGACCTATGGAGCCAGTGAACCTATTCATGCGACCAAAGGTGCAGCCTTGGCTATGAAGGCACGTTTTGCTTTGTACATGGGTGATTACACGGTTGCGGCAGAAGCGGCCAAAGCTTGTATGGATTTAGGCATTTATTCTTTGGAACCCGATTATGCTAAACTTTTCAAGCAGAGTACCAAGTTGAATGACGAGAAGGTTTTCGTTCTTCCTCGTTCCATTGTGAATGAAATACTATTGGATTCCTGGATTGTGAAAAACAGTTTACCTCGTAATGTAGGAGGTTATGGTTCTTATAACCCATCTTGGGATTTGTTCGCATCTTATCTTTGTACCGATGGACTGCCTATTGATGAGTCACCTTTGTTTGACCCACGCAATCCCTTTAAAAATCGTGACCCACGTTGTGCCATGACTATTGTTGAATTCAATACAGAACATTGCGGCTTTGAGTATGACCCTAGCCCGGTTGCCAAGACTGTTATGAACTATACTACCGGTAAGACACAGGCTAATCAGGATACCCGTATTGTGAACCAGTACAGCTCTTATACAGGTCTTCTTTGGAAGAAAGGTATTGACGCCTCTTGGATGGAGAATGGTTTTAAGGTTGAGCAGGATTATACCATCATGCGTTATGCTGATGTCCTCCTGATGTATGCAGAAGCTATGATTGAGCGGGATAAGATTGACGATACCGTATTGAATGCCATAAATCAAGTTCGTGCTCGTGCCTATGGTGTAACCGCGAGTCAGACTGATTCCTATCCGGCTGTTCAGACTGGAACCCAGGCTGAGCTGCGTAAAATAGTTCGTATGGAGCGCCGTATGGAGTTTGCTATGGAGAATCAGCGTTTGCAGGACTTGATGCGTTGGAAGTTAGCATCCAAAGCCTTGAACGGAAGCAACTATATCATGTTATTGGATCCGACACAATTGCTGAATAATATAGTGAATAAAGATCTTTGGTTCTGGGGTATGACACCTCAGATTGATGAAGATGGTTTACCCAATTTTTCCGCCCTCTTTAATGCTGGACTTTGTGCGACTGGTGCCAAACGAATCTTTCCGAATAGAGAATATCTGTGGCCTATTCCCACCCATGATATGGAATTATGTCCAAATTTGACAAATAATCTCGGATATTAATCAGACGGTAAATTCATTAATAATGATAATAAGATTTTTTTATGAAAGCATATAAAATATATAAAACCTTTGGTATGACGGTTACGGCAATGCTTACGCTTTTGTCTACGTCTTGTACATCCGAGATTGACAATGTCTTCTCTCGGAATCAGTCCGAGATTCAGCTTGAACCCTCCGGCGATTATATTAAGTTGGATGAGAGTAAAGCCGATGAGACAGCTTTTACTTTGAGTTGGTCACCGGCACATGATTTCGGTAATGAATACATTACAACCTACAAATATCAGATGCAGCTCATTGGAAGTAAAGCTGGTGATATAGAGGAATATGAGGATGACAGTCATTTTCTGAGATCCTATACCAATAAAGAGTTACAGGATATTCTGGTTAATCATTTTGGTTTGACCACCAGCACTGTGGGTGAAGTCCTTTTCACCATTACGGCCTCTTTTGAAGGCCCTCGTTTGATTGTACCGGACATTGCAACTGCTACGCTACGTTTCAAAACGTATGGACCCAAGCAGTTTGCTGCCGACCATTTGTATATGGGAGGTACCGCTGTAGGTTCATCAGATATTGAATTAACTTGTACAGATGTGGATAATAAGATTTATTCCTACGAGGGTCTATTGACCGCAGGTAGTTTGAATTTCCCTGTAACCAATGCGGATGAGAACAATGCCATTGGTCCGGAGATAGCCGACCTGAAAACTACTTTGAGTGAAATGCCAGCTATTATCACTGATCGTTCTAAGGCCAATTCTTGGAAAATTTTAGAGGAAGGCACTTATCGTATCTCCGTGAACTTGACTAAACATACCGTTAAGGTTGTTGCAGCCGGTGCCGTAGTGGAAGCCGATCATCTCTATTTAGCAGGTACAGCAGTAGGTGCAGAGCAGATAGAACTGGGTAAAACTCTGGAAAATGACAATCTTTATGCTTGGCGTGGGCATCTTGCAGGAGGTAGTCTGTATATCCCATTAACCTTTGAGGGTGAACAGCATATGTCGATTGTTCCTCAGTTGGCAAGCAGTCATGATATTGAGGATGGTAAGACCTCTACCTTTGCTCAAACAACTACAACGAACACCAACTCTCGTTACTGGACGATACCGGCAGAGGGAGACTACCGAATTGTCGTGAACAAAGAAGACAAAACTATTGCCATTTATTCAGCTGCTACGGACCTTAAGTCTAAGACCATCTCTTGGAATAATACCACTTTGGGTCTCAATCCATACAAGCAGGAAGTAAATGTATTGTACATGTATGGAACCTTCAATGGCTTTGCATATGATGCCGGAGTCTTTACAGGTTATGAGTCGAAGTATAACTTGATTCAGAGTGTGGCTAATCCAAACGTATTTGTATACAAGGGTGGTGCGCTTCCACGCAGTTCTGCAAAAGATGAACGCGGTAATTCTGTAACTGCTTCTGTGAAATTTACCACAGATAACAAGAATAACAACGTATATGCTTTTGGTTCAACTGCCGATGCCAAGCGAAATGACTACAATGGTTATATCAATGCCCTAATCGGTAAAATTGAAACCCTGAAGGCTGGACAGGGCGATAACCGTTACGCTTACTTCGTTATACCGGAAGGATGTAATTACATTGTGGTGGATATTGACAAGCTCACGGTTGTCTTTGATAAAAAATAGTATAACATCTCAGAATAAATAATATTATGAATAAGATATTGAAAAATAAACTGACAGTACTGTCTATGTCATTATTGGCTTCTATACTCTTCATCGGAACATCTTGTTCCGATGAAGACGAAGCCCAAACGACTGGATATAACTGGGAAATTGCAGGAAACCAGATTGTAAACATCAAGCCTGAGCGTTACAAACTCCAGCGTAACCCCATGCAAGGATGGGTCATTTATTCAGGTATTGGTGATGGAATGATGGATAATTTCTGGAGTCTGTATGACAATTTTGACTCGTCAGAAGGAAAGATAAAGGTAGCAGATTATGGTAATACATTGTATATTCGTGGAGCCTGGAGTGATTTCAATCCGGAAGAAGGCGTTTATATCTGGCAAAATGGTGTAAATACCAAACCGGCTCAGCGTTTCCGCATGTTGGTAGACGGAGCCAAAGAACGAAACTTGAAACTCGCTTTTACCTTTGTGGTTGATAGCAGGGACAAGCATTATAACTTTACTCCGGCTTATGTTAAAGATGCGGGAGCAAAAGGTTATACGTCTACGACAGGAAGTGTACAAGTATGGTCACCCTATCCGGATGATCCTGTTTTTCAGGTAAAATATGAGAAGTTCCTGACCGATTTTGCAGCCGAATATAATGATCCGGATAAAACTCAATTTGTGAGTGGATTTGGTTTAGGACTTTGGGGAGAAACCCATACATTGATTTATTCAACTGGTAATGAAACTCCGAAGGAAGCTGTATTTGAATGGATTACGGATTTGATGGCTAAATTGTTCACTAAAGTTCCAATAGTCATCAATTATCACCGCTGTCTTTTATCTAAAGATGCATCTTCAACAGCCAATACCGATGAAGCTGCTGATCTCATCAGGCGAGCTGTCAATAAAGGATTCTGTTTGCGTCATGATGCCTTTGGTATGAAATCCTATTATTCAACTTGGGAAAGAGGTATTGCTTCTACTTATCGTTACATTCGTCCTATTATCATGGAAGGCGGTTGGGTAGAATCCTCTCATGGTAGTTCTATCAACGGTGACGGATATAGTAATTTTGCTGAGGTTCGCCAAGGAGAGTATAATGAAGGAAAAGGTGCCAATGTAAATATGATGGACCTTCGTTTCAGTACGGATGTCAATTCTGGAGAAACGCACTCTTGGTTTAACTCGGCATTCGATTTGGTAAAGGACTTCATTGCTGAAGGAGGCTATCGCCTGTTTCCCGACAAATTGTCTGTTCCGGCCACAGCTAATTCCGGAGCCAGTATTTATGTGACTCACCGTTGGTCAAACCTAGGATGGGGATATTGCCCTGCCAATATTCCACAGTGGAAAGACAAGTATAAAGTCGCTTTTGCTTTACTGAATAAGTCAACAGAAAAACCTGTTTATGTCTTTGTAGACTCAACTCCTGATATTTCTACTTGGGTTAAAGGTTCTCCCAAGACCTATACAAGTGCCATCACACTATCCAGTGTTTCAGCTGGTCAATATACTTGGGCTGTAGGAATTGTTGATACCACCAAGGACAATGCCATTGGTATTTATATCTCAGCCCGTGATGAGTATCAGACAACTGATGGTTGGGTAAAGTTATCTGACGTCACTATCAAATAAACTATTTTACGATGGTCAAAAAACTAATTATATTATGCATGGCCGTAGCTTGCAACCTGACGGTTGGAGCTTCAGAACTCCTTATTGAAGCAGAAAGCTTCAACCGTCCAGGGGGGTGGGTGCTCGATCAACAGTTTATGGATCAAATGGGGTCACCCTACTTGATGGCTCATGGCATGGGCACCCCTGTTTCAGATGCTTTAACTGATTTTAAAGTGTTGCAAAGTGGTACCTATTATGTTTACGCCAGAACCTATAATTGGACATCTCCCTGGATCGAAAAGAAAGGGCCTGGAAAGTTTAAGATTGCCATTAATGGGAAAAGTCTGGCTTATACCTTGGGAGATACAGGAAATTGTTGGCAATGGCAATTGGCTGGTAAGGTAACATTGAAAAGTGGAAAAGCAGTTCTTTCGCTACAGGATCTCACCGGTTTCAATGGACGTTGTGACGCCATTTATCTCACGACCGATTCAGGTAAAAATCCAATAGCGTGGTCAACAAACGATACGGAAAGCTTGAGAATGCGTTTAAATCCTATTCGTAGAGGTGAAGAACATATTTATGATATGGTTGTTGTCGGTGGTGGTATTGCAGGTATGTGTGCAGCTGTTTCTGCTGCAAGACTAGGGTGTAAGGTGGCTCTTGTAAATGACCGTCCTGTTTTGGGAGGAAATAATTCAGCTGAAGTGCGCGTTCATTTGGGAGGAAAAATAGAGATGGAACCCAATAAAGGATTGGGTAGAATGATTCGGGAATTTGGTCATTCACGTGAAGGAAATGCACAACCGGCCACCAATTACGAAGATGATAAAAAAAATATATTTATATCTTCCGAAAAGAACGTTACTCTTTTTGCCTTCTGTCGGGCTATAGCTGTCACAGTTGAAAATAAACGAATTCAATCTGTTACGATACGAAACATACAGACGGGAGAACAGACCCTTCTTAAAGCATCTGTTTTCAGTGATTGTACTGGAGATGGAACCATAGGCTTCTTGTCTGGAGCAGACTGGCGGATGGGACGAGAGTCACGAGATGAATTTCATGAAAGTTTGGCTCCTTTGCAAGCTGATTCCTTGGTCATGGGAGCTTCTGTCCAATGGTATACCAAGGAAGAAAAGAAAAAATCGCCTTTCCCAGAGTTTTTTTATGGTGTACGTTTTGGAGCAGACAACTGTGAGCGTGTGGTAAGGGGGGAATGGACATGGGAAACCGGGATGAATCGTAATCAAATTATGGAAGCCGAACGTATTAGAGACTATGGTTTGTTGGTTGTTTATTCCAATTGGAGTTATTTGAAGAACCATGATAGAAAGAAATCTGTTTATGCCAATCGGGCATTATCCTGGGTTGCTTATATATCGGGAAAGCGCGAGTCTCGTCGTTTGTTGGGAGATTACGTTCTTGCACAGGATGACTTGGATAAGAATGTGGCGCATGAGGATGCTTCCTTCACTGCTTCCTGGAGTATTGATTTACATTTAGCCGATACCCTGAATACAAAATGGTTCCCTGGAAATGAATTTAAGTCGCAGACTGTACACCGATGGATACATCCCTATGCTGTTCCTTATCGTTGTTTGTATTCCAGAAACATAGATAATCTTTTTATGGCTGGCAGAGACATCAGTTGTACCCATGTTGCTTTGGGTACAGTACGGGTGATGAGAACCACTGGTATGATGGGAGAAGTCGTTGGCATGGGCGCTGCTCTTTGTCACAGATATAACATAAGTCCGAGGGAAGTCTATCAACATCATCTCCCGGAATTAAAGAAACTTATGACAGAAGGGGTAGGCCGAAACGATGTACCCGATAACCAGCGTTTTAATGAACCAAATAAGTTGCTTGAGGTACCACGTGCCTTCTTGAAACCTTAGATATATGATAAAAAAGATTTTTTTATTTACATTCATCATATTCATAGTAGGACTTCCGCTTTATGGCGGACAGCCCTATTATGCACATCTGGAAGGGGATACCTTGAAAATAGGTAACGCACAGATAGAACGTTGTATGTTGTGGAACTCAGGTAATCCCATAACCGTCTATTTACGAAACAAAATAAATGGTCAAAAGTTATGTACGAAGGGTACAAATCCCGATTTTGCGTTGGTAAAAGGCGATCCAGAAAAGGCTAGATTTTCAGCCAAGACCATCCCCTCAAATGGTATTCATCCGACTTACCTCGAGGCTAGCATTACGTGTTCCTATGGTTCTTTAAGTGTAGAACGCAAATATAAAATCTACGCAGATTGTTCTGCCATAGCCTGTGATACCTATTTAAAGGGTCATTTGGAAGGTTATAACCATGGAGTGGTTGAGTCAAATGTGGATCGCAAGAATATTGAATCCATCGGTGACATGAATATCGGAGTTCAGACTCCTACATTGGATCGTTTACAGTTGGATGGAAATCATTGGAAGGTCCGTACCGTAGAGTTCTTCGATTATACCGATTGGAATGACAATCTTGTTACTGAACGAGAATGGTTTCCTTATCGTCGTAACACATTTAAGGGGAATCTGTTATTTGCCAATGATGAATTGGGAGGAAAAGGTTTTTTCTTCCTTAAAGAAGCACCCTGCAGCAGTACACAATTACACTACAATGGATCTGATTTTGTGGCGGACTTCAGTGATTTCATGGTCGTAGGTCTTGGAGTCACGGCTTCTGATATACAGGAAGAGGAATGGACTCGTTTATATGGTTGTGTTACCGGTGTCTATACAGGTGGAGAACGCGAAGCGCTAATGACATTGAGAAAATATCAGAAGCAATTGCGTTTGCAAACAGCAAAACAAGACGAAATGATTATGCTCAACACTTGGGGTGACAGAAGCCAGGATGCCAAGATAGATGAAAAATTTTGTCTTTCAGAATTAGATAAGGCTGCCCGTTTGGGTGTGACCGTATTTCAATTGGATGACGGTTGGCAAAGTGGAAAAAGTCCTAATTCAAAGACATCTGGAGGAAGTTTTAAAGATATTTGGAAAAACCAAGATTATTGGGTCCCTAATTCCGTGAAATTTCCTCGTGGTCTGAAACCAATCGTAGAGAAAGGAAAGAAATTGGGTATACGTATTGGTCTTTGGTTTAATCCGAGTGTTCAGCATGATTTTGCCGATTGGCAGAAAGATGCAGATGTTATCATAGGTCTGTATCACCAATATGGCATCGAATGTTTTAAGATTGATGGTCTTCAAATCCCCACCAAAAAAGCAGAAAAGAATCTGCGGAAACTTTTTGACACTGTATTGGAACAGACTCAGCATCACGTAATTTTTAATCTGGATGCCACAGCAGGAAGACGGGGTGGTTATCATTTTATGAATGAGTATGGAAACATATTTTTGGAGAATCGATATACAGACTGGGGAAACTATTATCCCTACCGTACTCTGAGAAATTTATGGCAACTTTCGCGTTATGTGCCGGCAGAGAAATTGCAGGTAGAGTTTCTAAATAAGTGGCGTAATAATGACAAGTATGCCTTAGATGATATCTTTGCCCCCCAGCACTATTCATTTGACTACTTGTTCGCTATAACTTTGGCAGCCCAACCACTGGCTTGGATGGAGGCATCCAATCTTCCTGAGAGTGCTTTCAGTAAATTTTTAGTCTTGGATATGTATAAGAAGATGCAGTTACAGTTCCATCAAGGTATTATTCTTCCAATTGGTGAAGAGCCCAGTGGACGTTCCTGGACAGGATTTCAATCAATATGTGATGAGCATACCGGATATATCATTGTTTATCGTGAGGACAACTGCAGATCTTCAGGTCGTATGAAAACATGGCTGTCTGCAGGGGAAAAAGTTTCTTTTGTACCCGTTTATGGTTCCGGTACTTCGTTTACTACTGAAGTAAATTGGGAGAGAGAAGTTGTATTTTTCCTGCCCAATAAAAATGATTTTACCATCTATCAATACAAAATAACTGAATGAAAAAGAATCTTATATTTATTATAATGCTGGTATGCGTCGTTCAGACATATGCATCAGAGACCTATTTGGAAAATGTATATGGCCGTGAAACCCAATCCCTCAATGGCAAATGGAATGCGATAGTCGATTTATATGAACAAGGAGTTAATTCGAAAATATTCTTGAACAAGAAAGCCATTGGTCATTCTGATTTCTATGAATATTCCTTTGAGAATGGATTGCGCTTAAATGTACCGGGTGATTGGAATTCGCAGAAACAAGAATTGAAATACTATGAAGGAACCGTATGGTATGCCCGTCATTTCAATTCAGCAAAAGAAAAAGGAAAAAGGAAATTCCTGTATTTTTGTGGAGTCAGCTATCGTTGTAACATTTATCTGAACGGGCATAAGATTGGAAATCATGAAGGCTCATTCACCCCCTTCCAAATAGAGGTGACTGATGATCTTCAGCAAGGTGATAACTGTCTTATTGTGGAGGTGAACAATCGCCGACAAAAAGATGCGATTCCTGCTTTGTCATTTGATTGGTGGAATTATGGAGGAATTACGCGGGACGTGATGCTTGTTACCGTACCAGATTTGTATATCAGCGATTACTTTGTACAACTTGACAAAGTTCACCCTGATTTGATTTATGCTCGTGTGTCACTTTCGAATGAGAAGAAAGGAGAGATTGTTCAACTAAAAATTCCGGAACTGGGAAAAACGCTCAAGATGACTACTGATGCCATGGGGATAGCCCAAGGTGCTATTCGCGTCAAACTTACTCGTTGGTCGCCTGAGAACCCGAAGCAGTATGATATTGAAATAGCCACGACATCGGATCATATCAGTGAAAAGATTGGATTTCGTAATATAGGAGTAATTGGCACCCAAATTTATTTGAATGACAAACCTCTCTTTCTCAGAAGCATTTCTTTTCATGAAGAAATTCCTCAACGTATGGGACGTGCCTGTACCGTGAATGATGCTGAACAGCTCCTTAGTGAAGCCAAAGCCTTGGGAGTGAACATGATTCGTTTGGCTCACTATCAACAGAATGAATACATTGTGCGCAGAGCAGAAGAAATGGGTATCATGCTTTGGCAGGAGATTCCTGTATGGCAAGCTATAGACTTTACCAACCAGGAAACCTTGGCTAAAGCAAAGATGATGCTTCGTGAGACTATCCTGCGGGATAAGAATCGCTGTGCCGACTGCTTTTGGGGAATTGCCAATGAAACAAGACCTTCAGAAGCACGTAATGCATTCTTAAATGAGCTTCTTAAAGTTGGAAAGGACCTGGATACGACCCGTCTTTTTGTCGGAGCTTTCGATAACGTGTATTTCAAACCTGAAAGCCAACTCTTTGAAATGGAAGATCCCTTCATTGACAAATTGGATATAATTGGAATCAATAAATACATGGGATGGTATGCACCTTGGCCCCTACAACCAGAGAAATGTATCTGGAAAGTAGCAGTCAATAAACCCTTGTTTATTTCGGAATTTGGTTGTGAGGCACTCTATGGACAGGCTGGTGATGCAGCGGTTGCATCCTCGTGGAGCGAGGACTATCAGGAACAACTCTTCCGTGACAATCTGAAGATGTTTGAGAATATTCCCAATCTGTGTGGCATATCTCCTTGGGTCCTTTATGATTTCAGATCACCCACCCGTTTTCACCCTACTAACCAAGAAGGATGGAACCGAAAAGGCCTCGTTTCAGATCAAGGACAACGGAAAAAAGCTTGGTATGTGATGCATGAGTTCTATGAACAAATGCGAATGAAAGATGCTGTTAACTTGAAATAATGCACTTATGAAAAGATTTAGACTATTTTTTATCCTGTTCGTAGCTTCTGTTCTATTTACAGGGGAGGTATGTGCAAAGGAGAAGATAATTCGTGTTTTGGCCATTGGTAATAGTTTCTCGGAAGACGCCGTTTGTCAGAATCTTCATGAGTTGGCTGTTGCAGAAGGTCAGGAATGCATTATTGCCAATATGTATATTGGTGGATGTTCCTTGGAACGCCATCTGAATAATGCCCGTAAGGACCTGAAAGCCTATATTTATCAGAAAATTGGGTTGGACGGTGTACGTTGTCAAATAAATAATATGACACTTTCAAATGCGCTTAAAGACGAACCGTGGGATTATATTTCACTCCAGCAGGCAAGTGGATTTTCTGGCATTTACGATTCGTATACGCCTTTCCTTCCGGAATTGATTCATTATATAAAAACTTTCATCTCGCCCGAGACCAAACTTATTTGGCATCAAACATGGGCCTATGCAGAAGGTGCTAATCACATTGATTTTAAAAAATACGATAGTAGTCAGATGAATATGTATGAGAGTATTATAGATGCTTCAGGAAGAGTTATGAAAGATTATGGTTTTTCTTTTATTATACCTTCCGGAACAGCTGTTCAGAATGCTCGTACCACTTTTATCGGCGACAATATGAATCGTGATGGTTATCATTTGAATCTCGTTTATGGGCGATATACGGCGGCTTGTACTTGGTTTGAGTCAATCTTCGGTAAAAGTGTTGTAGGTAATACGTATGCTCCAAAGAATATGCATCCGGTATTGGTGAAAGCAACTCAGGAGGCTGCTCACCAGGCTGTTTTACACCCCTATCAAAGAACAAATCTAAATTTCATCAAACCAACGGAAAAGTTATATACTGATCCTACAGTCCCTTTGGATATACGTGTGGAAGATCTACTCAGCCGTATGACGGTAGAGGAAAAAGTAATTCAGTTGAACCAATATACTTTAGGTACCAACGACATTGAGAATAATAAAGGAGTAGAAGTTAAAAATATACCTGCAGAAATTGGTTCGCTAATTTATTTTGGAACAGAGCCGGAACTGAGAAACCGAATGCAGCGTCATGCCATGGAAAACTCCCGATTAGGTATACCCATACTTTTCGGATATGATGCCATACATGGATTCCGTACTATTTTCCCTATTCCACTTGCTCAGGCATGCAGTTGGAATCCGGCATTGGTCGAGCAAGGATGTAGTATTACAGCCCAAGAAACCAAGCAGAGCGGCATAGATTGGACGTTTTCTCCCATGATAGATGTAAGTCGTGATCCCCGTTGGGGACGCGTAGCAGAAGGTTATGGCGAAGATCCTTATGCTAATGCTATCTTTGGGCAGGCAGCTGTTCGCGGTTATCAAGGTAAGAAACTCGATGACAGCATTTCTATTGCAGCTTGTTTGAAACATTATGTTGGGTATGGTGCTTCAGAAGCTGGGCGGGATTATGTATATACAGAGATATCCCGTCAGACCCTTTGGGATACCTATTTGCCTCCTTACGAGATAAGTCTTCGTAGTGGTGCTGCTTCTCTTATGAGCTCATTTAACAATATCAGTGGGATTCCCGGATCCGCCAATCACTATACACTGACTGAAATTTTGAGAAATAAATGGGGATTTCGTGGATTGGTCGTTTCGGATTGGGGGGCTGTGTTACAACTCATCAATCAAGGGGTAGCAAAAGATCTGAAAGAAGCCGGAAAACTGGCTCTTAATGCTGGCGTGGATATAGATATGATGTCTCATTCTTATGATAAATACCTAAAAGAATTGGTGGCAGAGAAAGAAGTGGAACCAACGGTTTTGGATGAGTCTGTACGTCGATTATTGCGTTTAAAGTTTCAATTGGGACTTTTCGAGAACCCCTATACTCCAAAAACAGAAGCTTCAGCTCGTTTCCGTCGGACAGCAAGTCTTCAGGTAGCCGAAGAATTGTCGGCACAGTCCATGGTACTCTTGAAGAATGATGGCACATTGCCTTTACATGCCGTTAAACGATTAGCTGTAATAGGTCCAATGGCAAATAACGATCATGATATGCTTGGTTGTTGGTGGGGGCATGGTGAGGACAAAGATATCCACAAGCTGTTGGATGGAATAACCGATGAATTAAAAAAAACAGAGATACGTTATGCAAAGGGATGTGATTTCTTGGGTGAAGACGAAAGTGGATTTAAAGAGGCCCTTCAGGCGGCAAAATGGGCTGATGTTGTCGTCATGTGCATGGGTGAAAAAGGAAATTGGAGTGGAGAAAATAATTCCCATGCGGATATCACGCTGCCCCAAATCCAACAACGTTTGATGCAGAAGATTCATGCAATAGGGAAAAAAGTGATACTGGTTTTGGCTAATGGACGTCCTCTTGTATTGGGTTCTGCCGTTGATATGTCAAATGCTATTTTGGAAATGTGGCAACCAGGTACCGATGGTGCGAGTGCAGTAGCCGGCATCTTGTCCGGTCGTATTAATCCATCCGGTAAATTAGCTATGACTTTCCCTTATTCACAAGGTCAAATCCCTATTTATTATAACCGTAGAAGCAGTGCACGCAGTAATCAAGGATTTTATAAGGATATGACCAGTGAACCTCTTTACTCATTTGCTCATGGTTTAAGTTATACTCATTATAGCTACGGTGAGTTATCAGCTTCTAAAACGACCCTCAGCAAAGGAGAAAAAGTAAAAGTTTCCGTTTCTGTTACCAACGATGGTGAGCATGATGGTATGGAAACTGTTTTTCTTTATGTCTCTGACCCTTATAGTCGTATCTCCCGTCCTGTCAAAGAACTCAAACGTTTTGATAAACGCATGATTCGTAAAGGAGAGACAGAGAACTTTGAATTTATCTTGGATGTAAATAGAGATTTGGGCTTTGTGGATGACCAAGGAAATCTATTCGTGGAAGCTGGAGAAGTGAAGATTTGTATTGGTGATAAAAAGTTGAGTTTGGAGATAAAGTAAAAAATGAATAAGATGACGATCATGCGAATTTTTGAAAAATAATCTGAATTCGAAATTTTACAATAGACCAACAGGAAAGCTCGCTAATATTCTGCTTTGTACACATTGGCACGACAGTTGGTCTTGACGTTTATGTCAAGGGATTGATAGCTTTCTATCCAGCCCTTATTTATATAGCAGGTTATGTGCATGGCCTTGCTGGAGGATGGCTCACATTTTAGATAAAGAGGAAAATTAGACAGTGAGAAGGGAAATACAACGCTTTATTATAACGCAGTGAATCTTGCTCGCCAATTAAAAATTCTTGGATTTTATGCATTTGGTTATAACGATATGGTATATCCACCTAACACGACTTATTCGGTCTATAATGTGATTTAGGCTCAAAACAGTTGTTTGTGTCAGAAGATGTGCTGCGCATTATGCCTATCCCGAGCAATGGACAACTGCATGGCAATGGATGATGATTTTTTAATGAAATTAATAATAATGATAGATTATGAAAATACTATTTCTAATCGCAGCACTATTCTGTGCAACCCCAAATTTGTTCGGACAAAAAGAGTATCATTTAACTTCGCCTGATGGAAAATTGGAAGTAATGATTAGGATAGGAAATCAAATAACTTACATGTTGGCCGAAGGTAATAATACTTTAATAATGCCATCAGCTATTTCCGTCTGCTTGGCAGACGAAAATGGCTGGGGATACGGTTCACATCTGGAAAAAGTATATAGGCGTAAAACAAATGAATTGATTACTTCCCCTTTTTACAAACGTAGTGAAATAAAGGATGTTTATAATGAAATGAGCTTGAATTTCAGGGAACACTTCACTCTCATTTTTAGAATGTATAATGAAGGCATGGCTTACCGCTTTGTTTCAACTGAAAATAAGCCATTCAAAGTAATGAATGAAGAGGCTACTTTCAATTTTAATAAGGATTATATGACGTTTGTACCTTATGTAAAAGATGGGAATCAACCTATTAGAACTCAGTTCTTCAACTCTTTTGAAAATAACTATACTCATGTTACATTGTCCAGACTGGATCCCGAACGATTGATGTTTACTCCATTAGTTGTAGAGTTGGAAAATGGTCGCAAAATTTGTATTGCTGAGTCAGATATGGATAATTATCCAGGTATGTTCCTTATTAAACGGAATGGGAAAATTTCACTAACTTCCACATTTGCACCTTATCCGAAAGTCGAAAAACAAGGCGGACATAACCAATTACAAATATTGGTGAACGAACGTGAAAATTACATTGCTTCCTGTCAAGCGAAAGCAAAACTTCCATGGCGTATTATTGTAGTGGCAAGAACCGATAAGGAATTGGCGGATAATGATATGGTCTATAAATTGGCCTCTCCTTCACGTCTTGAAGATCTTTCTTGGATTCATCCTGGCAAAGTAGCTTGGGAATGGTGGAATCATTTGGGTATAAAAAATGTTGATTTTGAAGCTGGCGTTAACAATGAAACATATATGCATTATATTGATTTTGCTTCTCGTCATGGCATTGAGTATGTAATATTGGATGAAGGTTGGGCAGTGAACTTGCAAGCAGATCTTTTTCAAGTAGTTCCTGAAATTGATTTGAAAAGACTGGTAGCTTATGCTAAACAGAAAAATGTAAGCCTTATTTTGTGGGCTGGTTACTATGCTTTTGAACGTGACATGGAACGTGTATGTAAGCACTATTCCGAAATGGGTATCAAAGGATTCAAAATTGATTTCATGGACCGTGATGATCAGAAAATGGTCAATTTCCATTATCGAGCTGCCAAAACTGCCGCTAAATATCGGTTGATGGTGGATTTTCACGGAACTTACAAGCCAACCGGTCTGAACCGCACATATCCCAATGTAATCAATTATGAAGCCGTACATGGATTAGAGCAAATGAAGTGGAGTGATATTAGCACGGATCAGGTTACTTATGACGTTACTATGCCATTTATTCGCATGCTGGCTGGTCCGATAGATTATACTCAAGGCGCTATGCAGAATGCTACTAAACAGTGTTACCACGCCATTAATGATGCTCCAATGAGCCAAGGAACTCGTTGCCGTCAATTGGCAGAGTATGTAGTTTTCGAGTCTCCATTGAACATGTTGTGTGACAGTCCCTTCAATTATGAACGCGAAGAAGAATGTACTGCATTTATTGCCGCAATTCCTACTGTTTGGGATCATACGATAGCTATGAACGGAGAAATAGGAAAATATATAACCATGGCACGTCAGAAAGGAGAGATGTGGTATGTCGGTTCTTTGACCAATTGGGATGCTCGCATGTTGGAACTTGACCTTTCTTTTCTTGGTAAAGGCGAATGGAAAGCGGAAATGTTCAGTGATGGAATGAATGCTAACCGTTTGGCTTCTGACTATAAGAAGACAACCATTGAAATTTCTGCATCCCGCAAGTTAGTTGTCAGGATGGCGCAAGGTGGAGGTTGCGTATTGAAGATTAACAGAAGATAATTATAAAAACAGAAAAATGAAACACCTATTGAAACGTTGGACATCATCTCTTCTTCTTGCCTCTATGGCTTGGTTCACAAAGTTATAGTCTATATTGAGAACTCGTCACAAAAAAAATTGATGTATTAAAGTGGGGAATGGGAAAAGTCTGGATAAATGGACAATATATAGGTACATATTGTGCAGAAAATGCATAGACAAATTTTGGCTATATCCTCTGGGGGGGGTAAAAGGTAATAATGAAATAGTAGTGTTCGAATTGAAAAATAATCAACGAAATTCAATATCACTGACTGATAAGTCTGTTTTTTTAATCAATAGAAATTTATATTCTTTTTACAATAAGAATGTATTAGGATTTATATTTTTATTTCTTTAAAAAAACTTTGGATAAGGGTAAAGTGCAGAAGTTGTGTCTTACTTACGAAATACATTATATTATAAATACCATGAAGAAATTTACATTAATTAGTTGTATCCTTTTAGGTAGTTGCCTGAATGGGATAGTAGCTGCTGACAAAAAACAGTCAGTTTATAAAGATAGCAAAGTTCCAATTGAAGACCGCATTAATGACTTGATCAACAAAATGACCTTAGAGGAGAAAATTCTACAAATGAATCAATATACTTTGGGACGCAATAATAATGTAAACAATTGTGGCGAAGAAGTGAAAAATATCCCTTCCACTGTAGGTTCAGTCATTTATTTCAGTGAAGATACCAAGCTGCGTAATGCTGCTCAAAAAAAAGCAATGGAAAAATCTCGTCTTGGCATTCCTATCATTTTTGGATATGATGTTATCCATGGTTTCCGCACGGTTTATCCTATTTCACTAGCGCAAGCCTGTTCTTGGAATCCAGAATTAGTAGAAAAAGCTTGCACAGTTGCCGCACAAGAATCTAGAATGTCTGGTGTGGATTGGACTTTTTCCCCTATGATTGATGTGGCACGCGATGGACGTTGGGGACGCGTAGCAGAAGGATATGGTGAAGATCCTTATACTAATTCAGTATTCTGCGTTGCCTCCGTTAAAGGATATCAAGGTAAGGATATGTCTAACAGTAAACGGATAGCTGCTTGCCTGAAACATTACATTGGTTATGGCGCTTCGGAGGCTGGACGAGATTACGTCTATACTGAAATATCCAACCAAACTCTGTGGGATACCTACATACCTCCCTATGAAGCTGGAGTGAAAGCTGGTGCTGCTACATTGATGAGTTCTTTCAACAATATCAGTGGTGTTCCTGGAAGTGCTAATCATTATACTTTAACTGAAATTCTGAAGAAACGTTGGGCACATGACGGTTTTGTTGTTTCTGACTGGGGAGCAATTCCACAATTGATAGATCAAGGTTCTGCTATCAATAATAAAGAGGCTGCCAAGCAGGCCTTCAGCGCGGGAGTAGAAATGGATATGATGGGACATTGTTACGATAAATATATGGTAGAATTGGTAAAGGAGGATAAAATTAGTATGGCACAAATTGATGATGCCGTGAAACGTATACTCCGCATCAAGTTTCGCCTAGGCCTGTTCGATAGTCCTTATATAAATGAAACAACAGAGAAAGAACGTTTTCTATTGCCTCAGAGCTTGGCTACTGCTGAGCAACTGGCAGAAGAGAGCATTGTCCTACTAAAGAATAAAGGAAATATATTACCTCTTTCCACTGTGACCAAACCGACGATTGCTGTTATGGGACCCATGGCTAAGAATCGTCTAGAACTTCTTGGCTCTTGGTCGGGGCATGGTCATGTAGAGAATGTTCTTAGTATCAGTGAAGCGTTAGAAACTGAATTTTCTGGCAAAGCTAATTTAATTTACTCGGATGGATGTGACTTTGACGATGAAGATACTTTATCATTTAGTGAAGCTTTGGAGACTGCTAAAAAAGCAGACGTTATTCTGCTTTGTATGGGTGAGAAGAAAAGTTGGAGCGGTGAAAATGCATCACGCTCCATTATCGAATTGCCTGCTATTCAAGAACAATTCATAACTGAAATGAAAAAAGTTGGTAAGCCAATTGTATTGGTTTTAGCAAACGGACGCCCCTTAGGAATCTCTAAAGTGGAACCCCTTTGTGACGCTATCGTCGAAATGTGGCAACCTGGTATACCAGGTGGTAAACCGTTGGCTGGTGTAATTTCCGGTCGTGTTAACCCATCTGGTAAGCTATCTATCACTTTCCCTCGTTCTACAGGACAAATTCCCATTTATTATAATCAACGTAAAAGTGCACGCCCTAATAGTGGCAAGTATCAGGATATATCTTCTACTCCGTTGTACGACTTTGGTTACGGTTTGAGCTATACAACTTTTAACTATGGTGACATTAAGTTTACAAAAGAAACTATCAAACGTGGCGAGAAATTAATGGTGGAAATTCCTGTAACCAATACATGTAAACGGGATGGTGCCGAAGTTATTCATTGGTTCATCTCAGCCCCATTTAATACTATTACTCGTCCTGTTAAGGAATTGAAGCATTTTGAAAAGCAACTAATCAAAGCTGGAGAAACCTGTGTGTTCCGTTTCGAAATTGACCCTGTGCGTGACCTAAGTTTTGTCAATGCTAATGGTGAATACTTTCTTGAAAACGGAGAATACTATGTAATAGTAAAAGACAAGAAGGTGAAGTTTACTTTAGCTGACTAATATACTATAGACTGTTGTATAGTTTTTTTTGAATATTTTGATTTATATATACAGTTTAAACTTTTCAGTATGGGCATGACACTACATGACCACGCTGCTATAAATAAATTACTTATGTAAAATACAAATATTTACAATTTTAAAAATAACGTTAATAGGATAAATAAGTGTATTATTTTGTTTTAATATAAACTTGAATCTAGACTTCAGTTGTATAGATGAAAACGCTAAATGTTTCTTGAAGGATAAAGAATATGAAGTTATTGTAGAGATTAGAAAATAAAATTTTAATTAGTTGATTAACCCCTTTTTACAATGAAATATAGAGAAATTACTGCTGGATTGTTACTTATACTCGGACATGTCATTGCATGCTCCCAAACAGTAACCTCAGCCATGGAACAAAATGCAAAAGAAATTGTATCAAAAATGACTTTGGAAGAGAAAATTGAATATCTTTCAGGAAAAACATCATTTTCTCTTCGCGCAATTCCTCGTTTGGGAATTCCTGAAATAAAGTTGGCTGATGGTCCTCAGGGTATCCGTAATCATTCTCCAAAAAGTACTCTATTTCCTTCTGGAATTTTAACTGCAGCAACTTGGAATCGAAAGCTAGCTCATCAGCTAGGTCGTTCGTTGGGACAAGATGCAAGAGCTCGTGGAGTGAATATATTGTTGGGACCAGGAGTGAATATTTACCGTTCTCCACTTTGTGGACGAAATTATGAATATATGGGTGAAGATCCTTTTCTCGCTGGAGAAACTGCCAAGGAATACATCCTAGGAGTTCAGTCTGAGGGTGTAATTGCAACTGTGAAACATTTTGCAGCTAACAACCAAGAATGGAATCGTCACCATGTCAGTTCAGATGTGGATGAACGTACGTTACAGGAAATTTATTTCCCTGTATTTAGAAAGGCCGTGATGGAGGCAAAAGTGGGAGCAGTTATGGATAGTTACAATCTTCTTAATGGCGTACACTCAACTGAAAATCGTTGGCTAAACATCGATATATTGCGTAATGCTTGGGGTTTTAAAGGTATATTGATGTCTGATTGGACTTCAGTATATTCAGCAATTGGCGCTGTCAATGGAGGATTGGATTTGGAAATGCCCAAAGGAAGTTATATGAATGCTAATAATTTGTTGCCAGCTTTGAAAAACGGTCGGGTGACAGAGGCTACAATTAATATGAAGGTCCAACATATCTTACAAACATTCATGGCATATGGTATGTTGGATAAAATACAACAAGATAAGAATATACCTTTGGATAATCCCTACTCACGTGAGACTGCTTTGAATTTAGCTCGAGAAGGAGTGGTGTTACTTAAAAATGAAAAAACATTACTTCCATTAAGAGGCAAAACAGCTGTTCTTGGACCTAATGCCGATAAAATTGCAACAGGCGGAGGAAGTGGATTTGTAACGCCATTTTCTTCTGTTTCTTTATGTCAGGCTTTAAAGAAACAGAGGAAGTGCACAGTAGTCTTGTCCGATAACATCCTTTATAATGATATTAATGGACAAATGTTTACTGATTCTACATTTTCTCAAAGAGGTTATAAGGCGGAATATTTCAAGAATCAAGAGTTTAAAGATATACCTAGTATAATCTGTAAGGATGAGCTTATTGATTTTAACTGGGAATATAATGCTCCTAAGAAAGATTTTCCTACGGATCATTTTTCTATTCGTTGGAATTCTTATTATAAGGCTGACGAAAACGGAATATTGAAAATAAGCCTAGAAGGAGATGATGGATATCGGATTTTCATTAACGGTGAGAAAATTACTGGAGATTGGGGTAATCATGCAAATTCCAGCCGCGAAGTGGGTTTCCAAGTGGAAGCTGGTAAAACTTATCATTTCTTAATTGAATATTTTGATAATATCTCTTCGGCAAAAGTGTTTTTCGGTATTAGCAAATTAAATGAAAATATGTTGATCCATGAATTGAAGCAGGTTGATAATGTAGTATTTTGCACGGGCTTTGATAGTAATATTGAAGGAGAAGGTTTTGACCGTTCTTTTTCTTTGCCACATTATCAAGAGATGTTTATTCGTAAAGTCTCAGAGTTGAATCCTAATTTAGCTGTTGTTGTGAATGCTGGAGGAGGCATCGATTTTTCTTCTTGGCAAAATTATGCTAAAGCTATTCTAATGGCATGGTATCCGGGAGAAGAAGGTGGAATAGCCCTGTCGGATATTTTAACAGGAAAAATATCTCCCAGCGGAAAGCTTCCCATCAGCATTGAAAAAAAATGGGAAGACAATCCATCCTACAATAGTTATTATGATAATTTAAAAGGAGCTGATTATAAGAGGATTGATTATAATGAGGGCGTTTTTATCGGATATAGAGGGTATGACCAATCAGGGATTAGGCCTTTGTATCCATTTGGGTTTGGACTGTCTTATTCTACTTTTGAATATTCAAATTTAGTGATAGAACAGATGGATAATCATAAAGTGAAGGTCTGTTTTGATGTGAAAAATACTGGTAAAATGGATGCTTCGGAAGTAGCTCAATTATATGTTCATCCTACTCACTCTCCAGTTCCACGTCCACAAAAAGAATTGAAAGGTTATGAGAAAGTTTTTCTGAAAAAGGGAGAAACAAAACATCTGTCCATTCTATTGTCAAATGATGCATTTTCCTATTATGATATGGATGAGCATCAATTTGTTTTGGAGAAAGAACCGGTTGAGATTTGGGTTGGTTCATCCTCTGAGAAGATTCTTTTGAAGAAGTGTATTAATTTATAAAAAAAAGAGAAAAATGAAGAATATTCTGTTTCTTATGGGAGCCTTATGCTTTTCATTGATGGTTCATGGTCAACGTAAAAGTATCACGTTAGAGAAAGGTTGGTGTTTCATGAAAGGAGAACAGATGAATGCTTTCAGTCCATTATTCGATGATAGCAAGTGGGAAAAAGTAAAGGTTCCGCATGACTGGGCCATAACTGGTCCATTTGATCGGAATAATGATTTACAAGATGTGGCCATTATTCAGGATATGGAGAAAAAAGCTTCGCTTAAAACAGGGCGTACAGGTGGACTTCCCTATATGGGAATAGGATGGTACCGGACTACTTTTCAAACATTACCCCACAAGAGAGCAGAATTGGTCTTTGATGGTGCAATGAGTGAAGCTAGGATCTATGTGAACGGAAGGGAAGTGGGCGAGTGGCCTTATGGGTACAGTTCATTTCATTTTGATATTACGCCCTATATCCATCAGGATGGAAATACTAATTTGCTCGCAGTAAGATTGGATAACAAACTCCATTCTTCTCGTTGGTATCCTGGAGCGGGTCTGTATCGAAATGTTCATTTGATCATGACTGATTCTATTCATGTACCTGTATGGGGAACCTATATTACTACCCCCCATGTATCATCTGATTTTGCTTCTGTTTGCTTAAAAACCAATATTGATAATGCAGAATCTAGGGATGTAAGAGTAGTTACGGATATTTTAGAGGCGGATGGACGGGTCGTTTCCTCGAAGGACAATACTCGCTTGATTAATAAAATACAGCCATTTGAACAACATTTTATAGTGGATAAGCCCAATCTGTGGTCTCCAGAATCTCCTTATTTGTATACAGCAAAATCTAAAATTTATGTGGATGGAAAGTTGGTAGATCAGTATAATACTCGTTTTGGCATACGAAGTGTAGAATTTGTAGCTGATCGTGGCTTTTTTCTGAATGGCTTGCACAGAAAGTTCCAGGGAGTATGTAACCACCATGATTTGGGACCGTTGGGTGCAGCTGTCAACAGAGAGGCATTAAGGCATCAGCTTGTTTTGCTGAAAGATATGGGTTGTGATGCAATCCGGACCTCTCATAATATGCCAGCTCCTGAGTTAGTCGAACTTTGTGATGAAATGGGTTTTATGATGATCATTGAACCTTTTGATGAATGGGATATGGCTAAGTGTGAGAATGGTTATCATCGATTTTTTGAAACTTGGGCAGAAAAGGATATGATCAATATGTTACACCAATATCGCAATCATGCCAGTGTGATTATGTGGAGTATTGGTAATGAAGTGCCGACCCAATGCAATGTAGATGGTTATCGAGTAGCCAAATATTTGCAGGATATATGTCATCGGGAAGATCCAACTCGTCTTGTAACTTGTGGAATGGATCAAGTAAGTTGTGTGTTGGATAATGGATTTGCAGCTATGTTGGATATACCCGGATTGAATTATCGAACCCAACGATATAGTGAAGCATATCAAAAACTTCCTCAGAATATAGTACTCGGATCTGAAACTGCATCAACAGTAAGTTCAAGAGGAACTTATAAATTTCCAGTCAAAGTTCAAGGGCAAGTATTGTATTCAGATCATCAATCTTCCGGGTATGATACTGAATATTGTTCTTGGAGTAATATTCCAGATGTAGATTTCTCTTTGGTTGAGGATTATCCGTGGACACTAGGCCAATTTGTTTGGACTGGTTTTGATTATCTGGGAGAACCATCTCCATATAGTGTAGACTCTTGGCCCAGTCATAGCTCCCTTTTTGGAATAATTGATTTAGCTTCTATACCAAAAGATAGGTATTATTTATATAGAAGTATTTGGAATAAGAAATCACATACTTTGCATTTACTTCCCAACTGGACATGGCCTGGTAGAGAAGGAAAGATCACGCCAGTTTTTGTTTATACGGATTATCCCGAAGTAGAGCTATTTGTAAATGGTAAAAGTTATGGCCGACAACGTAAATGGACTTCTGAACAGGCACAAACCAGTACAGATTCATTGTCATTATTACGTAGATATCGTTTGATGTGGATGAATGTTGTTTATGAACCAGGAGAACTGAAAGCCGTGGCTTATGATATACATGGGTGCAAAGTTTCTGAAGAAACAATTTATACTGCTGGAAAACCTCATCACCTTGAACTTATATCTAATCGTAGTAACTTACAGGCTGATGGAAAAGATTTAGCCTATATAACGGTTCGTCTAGTTGATATAAATAATAACCTGTGTACTGGTGATGACCAAATGATTTCGATGAAAGTAAAAGGTGTGGGGGCTTACAAAGCTGGAGCTAATGGGAATGCAACCTGTTTGGATCTCTTTAATCGGCCTTTAATGCGAACCTTTAAGGGACAGCTTACTGCAATTGTTCAAAGTCTGGAGAAAAATGGTACCATTATTTTTGAAGCTTCAGCAAAAGGACTTAAAACCAGTAAGCTATTTATTCAAGTCTATTAAGTTTACTGAATTATTACAGTTTATAATCTGATAAGACACATCATATTGATCCACAAAATATTATAGGAAAGGTCTGAATTTAGGATATGAAAGGTGTTCATTTATATTTCAAATGCGCCGACTACCTAAATTTAGGCCATTTAATAAAAAAAAGTAGATTGGTAACTACCCAGTTCTTGTTTTCTTAATTGTTTTTTAAAGCTAAATAGATACTCTCTGTTGTGTTTTTGTTAGAAATAATTTTTACAGAGCTCCTTTTATTTAACTTTTAAATTGTATTCACTGCTTAATGAACGAAAATATAAATGATGCATCTTCACCCTTTTTGTTGAAAGTTAAATTTCCTTTAGTGAACGATCTTTTTACTATCATTGAAATAAATGGTTTATGTGAATATAGTATTAAGATATAAGGGGCTTTTCGAGTTTAAAACTGAAAATAAGACTTTTAAACAGCTTTTAGTGTATGAAGATTAATCTAATGACTTTCATAATAATCGTATTTTCATATATAAGAATTCATCAGTAACCAAATTATCAAACAAGCCTATTCTTTTTGTTGTAAATCGAGAAAATCTAGCAGATGACGATTGATACGTGAGTTTGATTCTAATTATAACTTTTTTAAAATAGTTCTAGAATAGATAAGCATATTGTTCTCCCAGAAACTTCTTGATGTGCTTCAATGCTTTAGTAATCTGAGCTTCTACTGTTTTGACCGAAATATCCATTTCTTCTGCAATCTGCTGATTAGTTTTGCTTTCTTCTCTACTTTTACGATAAACCTGTCGACATCTATCTGAAAGGGAACAAACAGCTTCTTCGATTAGCCGACTCAATTCTTCCATTTCAACAGAAGTCTCAGTAGATAAATCATATGCGTATTCTTCTGACTCTTCGATGGAAACAGTCTTTTTTTTATCACGCAGAGCATTCAGGCAGCGATTGCGAGCTGCCTGAAAAAGATAAGCCTTAAATGAGATCTTAAGTATTAGGATAGCCCTATTTTCCCATAAATTCATAAAAATAGTTAGGGCTAATTCCTCTACCTCCTGTCTATCTTTAAGATAAAGAGCCATGAAACGGCAAAGTGGCACAAAATAAGTGTCGAAAAGATACTTGAAAGCTTTTTCGTCATCTTGTTTAATTAATTGTAGTAATAGGATGTCGTTTGTAGGCATAATTTAGATTGAAGAAATATTAAAATGGTCTATATTTTGAGAGTCAAAGTTAGTGATTTTATTCTAAAAAAGAATATTAGTGATCGGTTAAAAAACGAAAATTATCAAAATGCTATAATAGCTGAGAAAAGATTAGTTGTCTGGTTAAATGTGTACTTTTGCTCATAGTATTTACTCTAGTTTTTGTGGTGAAAAACAAAGTAAATCAAAAGAGGCTAAACTTTTAAAAGTTCAACCCCTTTTGATATTGAGTAAATATTTATCGGGCATTAATAAAAAAATGAAGAATATTTGATTAGAGTATAGGGGTAAGCTCTATTTATGTGTCATAATAATGAAAGGCCAAAAAATATCATGATCATGAAAAAAAATGTTCCTTGGAATTTAATTATTCCTAAGCTGAAACAGGAAATTTCTATAGACGAAGAACTTCAATTGAAAACTTGGTTACTCAACAGTAACAATGAAGCATTATTCAAGGAGCTACAACAACTATGGGAAAAAATTCAGACGAATGGAGAAAATTATACGCCCGATACTGAATTTTATTGGAAAGAACTAGTCAATCGTATGCATATTGTTGAATATAAGCAGAAAGAAGACAAATCTGAAAATATTAGTTTCGAACTGAAACGAGTTTATCGATATGCCGTTGCAGCGTGTATAGCTATAACTGTAACTATTGGTTGTTCATTCTATATAGGATTTCTTAAGGGATATACAGAACCTGTAGCTCAGTTATACACCAATCTGTCAGGTAAATCTAAGGTTTTACTTCCTGATGGTAGCGAAGTATGGATGCATACAGAGACAGCTTTACAATACGACTCCAAAATGAATGAAAAAGAACGTAAGGTAAGTGTCACTGGTGAAGCATATTTCGATGTAAAACATGATACTGATAAGCCTTTTGTTGTACAAACTGAAGGTCTGCGTATTATAGTGCACGGAACGAAATTCAATGTCGATGCATTCCCTGGTTCAGAGAATACATTAGTAAGTTTAGTGGAAGGTTCTGTTTCCTTGGAGACTCAAACTGAGAGCCGTTTTCTTCATCCTGGTGAAACGGCGATTTATAATCGGAATACTAAGACGCTTAATATCGAAAAAGATGATGTGGTGTTTGCCTCCTCCTGGGCCAACAATAAAGTCGTATTCAAAAACCGCTCTTTGGGAGACATTTGCAAATTGCTCTCAAAATGGTATCGGATAAAGATTGATTTGGATCCAGTATTATCTAATAGATACTTTTATACGTTCACGTTGCGTAGCGAACCGTTGGATGAGATTCTTCGCATTATGTCACGTATAAAACCGATGAAATATTCCTTTAATGAGAAGAATGAGTTGACTATTTCGTCTGTAGAATCAAAATGAAATTAATAAATTAAAAAAATGCCTATGTGAAGTAAAACATGTAAAAATGGATATAATTTAACATTAGAAAAACAAACCTACATTAATCTTTAAATTTAATAAAATTATGAATGTAAGAAAACAAATCATTATTCTTATACTTATATTGTTATGTGCTCCAGCTTTTGCACAAAATAAAGAAAAATTGATTACGCTTAAATTTACAAATATTCCGTTATCAGAGGCTATGCTTCAAGTTGAAAAGGTAAGTGGACATACTTTCTTTTATGAGTCGCAACAGATAAATGTAAACCAAAGAGTTAGTCTGAACGTAAAAAATGAAACAATGAATAAGGCATTATCAGCCCTATTGAAAGGAATGAATGTAACATTTGAAATAGACGCAACGCATATCATATTATCTACCGGGAAAAAAGGAAAACAAATGTCATTACAAACACAGAGTATTATGGGAACTGTGGTTGATGAAAATGGTGAACCGGTTATTGGAGCTAATGTGATGTTAATCGGTACAACCCAAGGAGCCATTACAGACATAGACGGTAAATATATTATCAATGCTCCGATTGGAAGTAACTTAAAGATTTCCTATATCGGTTATGTAACCCAAACAATCAAGGCAGATAACAAAAATATAGTCAGATTGGTGGAGAACGCAAAAAAATTGGATGAAGTAGTTGTTGTCGGTTATGGCTCACAACGTAAATCGGATTTAACCGGAGGTGTCGTATCTGTTAGTGAGAAAAAATTGAATACTATAAATAGCAGTAATCTGATGGATCGTCTTGCCGGACAGGTTCCAGGTCTGAGTATAACAACCAGTGATGCAACACCGGGTGCCAACCAGACTCTCCGCATACGTGGTGAAAATTCTTTAAGTGCCGACAACTCACCGCTTATTGTATTAGATGGAACCCCATATAACGGTTCTTTGAGTGATATTGACCCGAATATTGTCGAAAATCTAAGTGTCTTGAAAGATGCTTCTGCTGCAGCTATCTACGGTTCTCGTGGCTCTAATGGTGTTATCTTGATTCAGACAAAGAAAGGTAAAAAGGGTGCACCACAGGTTACGTACAAAGGGCAGTTAAGGGTGTCACAACCTCAACAGAAAATAGACGTGATGACTCCTGATGAATACATCCGCTTCAAGCAGGATATTGCCCGCCTGAAAGACGGATGGAGTGGTGATCAACTTGCTCCTGAAAATATCTTGAGTGCCAGTGAACTTGTGAATTACAATCAAGGTGTCACCAATGATTGGCAGGATTATATCTTCCGTAATGCCTTTACTATGGAGCATCAAGTAGGTATCTCTGGAGGTACTGAAAGTACAACCTATATGGGAGCTGCTTCTTACTTGGATCAGGAAGGTATAGTTTATAACTCTGCTATGAAACGTTATAATATGAATTTGAGTTTAACTCAAGTATTGAACAAATGGCTGACCATCGGTGTGCAAACTCAGTTTGTTCAAAAAGATGGTGGAGGCATTACCCCGAATATCGAGCATGCTGTCAAACAAAGTCCTTACGGTATCTATAAGGATGAAAACGGTAACTACTATGAAGAACCCATGGACCAGTCATTGATCATCAATCCGATGGCGAATGTCAATGCCGACCAAGATCAGACAAATCGGAATTTCTTCCTCAATGCTTATACAGACATCTTATTTCCAGTAAAGGGACTTTCTGCCCGCACTACCTTCGGTTACAATTATCGTAGTAGCTTTACTGGCACATATTTTGGTCGCAATACAAAAGACGGTAGAATTGCAAACGGTAAAGCTAGCATCAGCAATGATAATTATTGGGATTATACTTGGGAAAACCTTCTTAAGTATAACCGTGAATTTGGTAAACACCGTTTTGATGCAACTGGCT
This sequence comes from uncultured Bacteroides sp., assembly GCF_963678845.1. NCBI lineage: Bacteria > Pseudomonadati > Bacteroidota > Bacteroidia > Bacteroidales > Bacteroidaceae > Bacteroides > uncultured Bacteroides sp. The sequence goes on along the minus strand of NZ_OY787464.1, from coordinate 1,143,127 downwards.
TGTTTAGTGTACAGCAAACTCAAAAAAAAGCAGCTAGCGAATCTGCCGAAAGCTTTGTAAATGATGATTCCAGCTATGACAACATTGGCGCTGGTGAAAATAAGAAAACAGTGAATTCAAACTTGCAGGAAACATCTATGCTGTCTTACATGCTTCGATTGAATTATTCATACGCAGGCAAATATATGTTGACTCTAACAGGACGTTCTGATGGTTATTCGGCTTTTGGTGCAAATAATAAGTATGCATTCTTCCCTTCTGTAGCTGCAGCATGGAACATCGCTTCTGAAAGCTTCATGGAAAATGCGCAAAACTGGTTAGATCAGCTGAAACTCCGCGTATCTTATGGCTCTAATGGTAATCAGGCTATTAGTCCTTATCAAACTCTGGATCGTCTGCATCTCACCAATTACATCTGGGGTGATGGAGCAACAGGTGTCAACGGTGCTTATTTAGCCAATGACGGAGTAGGAAATCCGAACCTGAAATGGGAGACAACTCGAAAGTTCAATGTAGGTATTGACTACTCTTTTCTCGGTGGACGTATCAATGGTAACATTGAAATGTATGTTTCCAATACAAAAGATTTGTTGATGAAACGTACTGTACCTATCATGAATGGTTACAAAACCATTTGGGACAATGTGGGTAAAACACGTAACAAAGGTGTTGAATTCACTTTGAATACGGTTAATATACGCAATAAGGATTTTGAATGGAGTACCAATCTGGTTTTCTCACTAAACCGGGACAAGATTGTAGATCTACGTGGCGATAAGAAGGATGATATCACGAACAATTGGTTTATTGGCAAACCTTTAAGAGTTTACTATGACTACAAAGTTGACGGTGTTTGGCAACAAGGAGACAAATTTACTTACACTGCAGCCGATGGCACAGAAAAGGAGATTCAGAAAGGAGCCAAACCCGGTTCTGCTAAAGTAAAAGATACAGATGGAAATGGTTACATCAATTCTAATGATAAAGTTATCATCGGCTCTAAAAATCCAAGTTTCCTAATGTCTGTAGGTAATACGTTGACATATAAGAATTTCTATCTGTCATTCTTGTTAAACGGAACATTCAAGGTAACGCGTGAATTGAATGAGGCTAATATTTCAAGCTGGAGTTACAACCTTTATAACTACCTGCATAATGCTGACTATTGGACACCAGAACATACTAATTCAAAATATGCTTCTCCTGTTTACACTAATTTTGATGGTCACAGTTACTATAAGGACTTTACATATATTCAAATCAAAAACATAGCTCTGGGGTACAACTTTAACTCAAAGCTTGTGAAGAAACTTGGTCTAAGTGGCTTGGGAGTTAACTTTAGTGTAGAAAATCCTTATACTTTCTGCGACATACGCAGTATACTGAATTATGATAACAGTTGGTTTGCTTCATATCCAACTGCACGTTCTTACGTATTAGGATTGAACTTAACATTCTAACTTAAATATTGATACAATGAAAAATTATATATCAAAAGCAATTCTTGCCCTTTTAGTGGCTCTTTCTGCTACTAGCTGTTCTAATTTTCTGGATGAAGAACTTAAAAGTGAGTTGGCTCCAGACAATACATATACAAGTTCTTATGGATTTGAAGTCGGTTCTTCTGGACTTTATGCTGAAGCACGTTCAGAATATAATACATGGGGCGAAAATAGTGCATTTATGCATAATGCAGCTTGTCCTTATGAAGCTCTCCAGATTGCAACAGATATTGCCACTATGGGTACTAAAGACGGATCAATACAACCTTTCGGATATCTGACATTGACTCCCAATACAGGTATTGTAGGTTCTTATTGGAATTGGGCTTACAGTTTGATTGCAGGAGCCAATGAAATGTTGCGATATTCAGAAATAAATACAAATTGGAGCAAAAACACAGACAAGGCACTATATCAAGCAGAATCACGATTTTTCCGTGCTTATGCCTATCGCACACTGGTTTATTTGTATGGGGATGTTCCTTATGTTGACAAAATTCAAGACCAGTTCAGAACAGACTTTACTCGTACACCGAAAGATGAAGTCATTTTACACATGATAGAAGACTTGAAATTTGCCGTTGAAAACCTACCAGAAAATCCTGATGCTGTTAAAGTCGGCAAATTGACAAAATGGGCGGCAGAACATCTGTTGAGTGAAGTTTATCTTATGCAAGGTGATTATGCAAAAGCCGAAATTGCAGCTGAAAACGTTATTAATAGCGGCTATTTCCACTTGATGGAAAATCGCTTTGGTGGAAAAGTGAATAGTAAAGGTGATGTATTCTCTGATCTGTTTGTTGAAAACAACCAAAATCGTTCTTCTGGTAATATGGAAAGTATCTGGGTAATGCAGTTCGAATATAACACAACAGGGGGGGGGACCAATTCCGACGACTGGACACGCCGTGCTTGGGAACCCAAGTATTCTGAAATCACCGGTTTCGTATTGGCTGATTCTTTGGGTGGTCGTGGACTATCTCAGTTAGTACCTATGAAATGGTGGATTGGCAAAGACAGTGGTTTCTTTGATGAGAATGATATCCGTAATTCGGAGTATAATATCAAACGTAACTGGTATTATAATAATGCAAAAACAAATCTTTATGGTAAGAAAGCCGAGATTACAGATGCAACTTGGTTTACAACCTTCCGTCTTTATCCGGCCTTGACGAAGTTTTTTTATGGACGTTCTGAGAATCTCTCCTTAACAGGCTCTTACCGTGATCGAATGAAGTTCCGCCTTGCTGAAACTTATCTTTTGCTTTGCGAAGCAAGATTAGGGCTGAATGATATCTCTGGTGCCCGTGAAGCCATCAATATTTTACGCCGTCGTGCACATACTCGTGAAATTACGGATAGTGAAATGACAGTAGATTTCTTGCTGGACGAACGTATTCGTGAATTGGTTGGTGAAGAGTCACGTCGCTTTACTTTGGTACGAACAGGAAAATTGTTAGAACGTACTCGTAAGTATAATACCGAATCAGGACCAGTTATGCGTGATTATCATGTGTTGTGGCCTATTCCTCAAAGTATTATCGACTCGAATACTGGAGCCGAATTTCCACAAAATAATGGATATCAATAAATATTAGTTAAAATAAAGTAAAATATTTTTTTTAATATTCTCATAAAGGGAATTGTCTACGTCCGCTGAGAACAAAGGCAATTCCCTTCATTTATTAATAAATAATTATGAAGATTTATAGACTACTAATTACAGTGAATTTCTTTCTTATCTGCATAAATGTTACGTCTCAAGTACTGTTTAGTAAAGCAGAAGTTAAAAATAAAATGAAACAAGTGGCCGACTGGCAAATAGCGAATCCTAGTTTTTCTAACGAACACAATGACTTGGATTGGACCAATGGAGCACTTTATATAGGCATGGTTGATTGGGCTGAATTATCTGAGAAAGAAGATAATGACTGTTCTTACTACCAATGGCTTTATGAAATAGGTGCACGCAATGGATGGCAACCTTACAAACGCATGTACCATGCTGATGACATCGTTGTGTCACAATCATTCATTGATTTATATCGCAAGTATAAAATTGAAGAAATGCTTATCCCAACGTTGGCACGTGCAGAATGGATTGTCAATCATCCTTCCAATAGTACATTTAAATTAGAGTACGGAAACAATAAAACATTGGAACGTTGGACTTGGTGCGATGCTTTGTTTATGGCTCCACCGGTCTATGCGAAATTATATCGCGAAACGGGTAACCGAAAATACCTTCAATTTATGGATAATGAATATCGAGCTACTTGCGATTATCTGTTCGACAAAGAAGATAATCTTTTTTATCGTGATTGGCACTATTTTGGTAAAAAAGAAGCTAATGGCAAGAAACTTTTTTGGGGACGAGGTAATGCTTGGGTCTTGGGAGGATTAGCAGAAATATTACAGGAACTTCCCAAAAATCTAATGGAACGCAAATATTACGAGGAACTTTTCGTTAGATTATGTACTCGTATTGCTAAATTGCAAAATGAAGACGGCTATTGGCGTGCTAGCTTGTTGGATCCAGCCTCTTATTCCTCCCCTGAGACAAGCTCTACAGGCCTTTTTGTATATGCACTAGCCTATGGCGTAAATGCGGGGCTCTTGTCTAAAAGCGATTTTATGCCAGTAATTATTAAAGGGTGGAAAGCTTTGACTGATGCCGTTGATGTAACGGGAAAGCTCGGTTGGGTACAACCCATCGGTGCAGATCCACGTAAAGTAACTCGGAATATGACCGAAGTTTATGGAGTTGGTGCTTTTCTGTTAGCTGGATGTCAAGTTTATAAGATGGCTATAGATGTGGAAACCGATGATGTGAAAATTTTACCAGATAGAAAAACAATGTTGGGAAATCCACTGAGTGGTTGGGTTATATATGCTAATGAAAATGTCAATGATGATTTCTGGGAAAAATACGATCACATTTATGCCGCAGAAAAAGGAACTACAGTAAAGATCTCCGATTATGCTCGCACGTTATATATCCGTACACATTGGAGTACATTAAACCCTGCTGAAGGGGTTTATGGATGGGACACTAATGAAAAATTAAAGATAGTTATACAAGGTGCCATTGACAGAGGCATGAGACTTTCTTTTCGCGTAGTAGTCGATAGCCGAGACAGAATTAATGAAGCAACCCCTGCTTATGTCTTTGATGCTGGAGCCAAATATTACACAGAAAAAGGCAAACGTTCTCCTTACCCTGATGATCCCATCTTTCAGGAAAAATATGCCATGTTCGTAAAGGCATTTGCTAAGAAGTATAATAATCCTGATCTGGTAGAATTCGTAGATGGTTACGGACTAGGCAAATGGGGGGAAGCGCACACGATGAAGTATCTCGATCCTAAAAACCGTGAAAATGTATTTGATTGGATAACAGATCTTTATTCTAAATATTTCACTAAAGTTCCTCTGGTTATTAACTATCACCGCTGGATGGGGGCTGGTAAAGATTGGGCCGGAGAAGAAAAATTTGATTCTGATAGCAAACGTCTGTTAGACATTGCATGTAAAAAAGGTTATTCTTTACGTCATGATGCTTTTGGAATGAGAGAGTATTATGGTCAATGGGAACGTGATTATGTAAAATCCTGGATTATGAAACGTCCTGTTCTTCTGGAAGGTGGATGGATTGTAAGTAAACATCCTTTTCAACTAGATCCGAGTGGCTATAAGACCGCAAGGGATGTCCGTGTGGGAGAATTTGAAGACGGAAAAGAAGCACACGTAAATATGATGGATTTCCGCATAGGGGATGAGACTATAAGTTGGTTTAGAGATGCTTATCCTTTGATTGAAGATTTTATATCTGAGGGAGGCTACCGCTTATATCCAAATTCTATTTTTGTGCCCAAAAATATAAAAAGTGGTTCGAAAATTAAAATAATTCACCGCTGGTCAAATTTAGGTTGGGGATATTGTCCTACCAACATACCGCAATGGAATCAGAAATATAAAGTAGCTTTTGCGTTGCTTGATAAAGATAATCAGATAAAATACTCTTATCTTGATTCTAAAACGGATCTTTCCACTTGGATAAAAGGTACTCCTACTACTTATGAATTTACACCTAATATTCGAGGCGTAAATAAAGGAAATTATACTTGGGCTGTTGCTTTAGTGGATACGACTAAAGGGAATGGCAGTAATGTAAAAGGTTTAAATATTGCAGCTCAAGGAGAATTTACAGACTCTGGTTGGCTGAAATTAAGAAATGTAATTGTTTACTAGATTATTTTGTCTAAAAAAATCAGATTATTATATTCATTATTTATCTACTGCTACCTAATAACATTACTGTGATAGGTAGTATTAAATATAATTATGTAAAAGGATATATTTATTCACAGATTCTCTATTTATGACTTTACTAAATATATCATTATATTTGTTAATAAAGTTATAAATTTGAGTAATATTTATTTGTAAATAACTTATAGATATTCTCTTTAAAGAAAGTGTTTTTAAGTTTAATAAGCGGTGCAAGGTGCAAGCCATATATTTATATATAGGCTTGCACCTTGCACCGCATTTTAAAGATTGTAAATCAAAGATTTGGCTGTATCGAAAAATAGTAGTATTTTTGAACCCAAGATATAGGCAGACAAACGCTGGACAAGGGCGGACAAAAACAGAGTTTTATTTTTGTGCCTAAATCGTTACCATATTGATAATTTGATTTGTAATCGATTGAAGACTAAGATATTGGAGGGTGAGGTTCATAATCCCCAGCTTCCGCAAATAAAGGTCCAATTAATTGATTATCAATTAATTGGACCTTGTTTTTTTTATCGGAACCATAATCGGAATTGAGAGAATGGAGGCTCAGTCCGAATTCTTGGGGGAATGTTAAATCTGGCCTTTTTTTTATGCATAAATTTTAGCGATTCTAAAAAGGAAAAATTTCATATCCGCCACTCCTCTGAATGAAGCTCTAAAGAATTAGGATCAGGAATCATACCAAAAACCTAGGGAATTAATACTTTAAGCAAAAATATTGCATAGTTTAATACCTAAATTCCAGTGATGTTATATTCGCATCTCCTGCACCGCTTCATAATCCAGCTTTTGAACATGAAAACGGTCAGTTACTTGCCTAGCCTGGGGGAATCAACGATGTATTATCTTTTCCATATTAGAAGCCATATCCAATGTAACTTCCAGAACATTCCAACGCATACGTCTGGACAGACACATAAGTACAGCACAAACTGTTTCAGCATCGGTTCCCTTAACCATAGCTATCAGCTTTGATAAGTATTATTATTCATAATGAAAGAGAAGTCTTATTGTCTTTTATCTGATTTCCTTTTATTTCTGACATGATTTGACTATTTTTGTGAGATGAATCAGAAAATAGTTACTCAGATCAAAGTGCTTTTATTGTTGTATTTTCTGAATACATAGAATTTTCTTTACCTTAATTACTAATTATACACTTGTGAAACTCTAACAATGAGAATATTATTAAAATGTTTGATTGCTTTGACCTTATGGATAGGAGGAGTGACATCCAAGGCAGAACTGACTAATAACATGTTTAACATTAGGCATCTCGGTTATTCTGAAGGCCTAAGTAGTCAACGTGTGTTTTCAATTGTTGAAGACAATCAAGGTGTAATGTGGATTGCTACAAAAACAGGAATTGATCGCTATAATGGGCACATAATAAAGAGCTATACTTTACCGGGACATTTTTACTATGGTGATTTGGCCGGACGCAGACTTCGCTTATTGTATAATGAGGAAACTGGTCTTTGGGCTTATGATCATACTGGAAGAATTTACCATTATTCCATCAAAAATGACTGTTTTGAGAAATATCTATATTTAGGAGATTTTATTAGTGGGGAAATCATTCTGAATAAGTTTTATATTGATCATAAAGGTATGTTTTGGTTTGGGCTGAACAAAGGACTTTACAAGAAAGAATCTGGTAATCGTGTAATTCCTATTATTCGGGAACAATATGTAAATGAGATAATTTCTGTTGGAAAATCCCTTTTTGTTGGTACTTCTACTGGTGTAGTGCAGCTTTTATATTCTCAACTGAATAAAGTGCATCAGTTAATAAATGGCCGAGATGTACAAACTTTACTTTATGACTCTGTTAAAAATGAACTTTGGATAGGAACATTTAATAGTGGTTTGCTAGTTATGAATGTGAATACTTTTAACTTGTCTCCTTTTAAAGAGCAATATTCTAATTTTCTTAATCCGATACGAGCTATCACAAAGTATGATTCTCATTCAATATTAGTAGGAATAGATGGTGGAGGTGTGTATGTAGTAGATATAAACTCGAAAAAAGCCCATCTGCTTATGAATACAGAAGATAGAACAGATAATTTTTTAAGAGGTAATGGTGTTTATGCTGTGACTAAAGATCATCAAGGCAACATTTGGATAGGAAGTTATACAGGAGGGGTATCTATTGCTATTCTATTAAAATACCCTATTATAATATTGGCTCATGAGAGAGGAACCTTGCAATCTTTAGCAAATAATAATATTAATGATATAGAAGAAAATATTAATGGAGATTTGTGGTTTGCTACCGATCTTGGAATTAGTATTTTGAATAAATCTTTTGGAACATGGAATCATTGGTTAAAAGGTGCTGTGGCTGTGACATTATGTAAAGGAGAAAATGGTTCGACATGGGTAGGCACATATGGAGATGGCGTTTATCTTTTGGATATTCAGGGGCACATTATCAGGCATCTCACTAAACAGCAAGGAGTACTCACCACTAATCATATATTTTCTATAAGACGAGATATGGATGGAGATTTATGGATAGGAGGTTTGGATGGTTCTCTTTTGATGATGGAGAAAAGAGGACAATATAAACGATTATATGATATAAAATGGATTCAGTCTATAGAGGTGGTCAATCGCGACCAAATAGCTGTGGCAACAGTGAATGGATTTTGTTTGGTTAACAAACGCACTGGGAATATACAACGCTATGCAACAGCTCAGGAATATCATAAACAAAATACAAGTGCATATATTGTTGCTATGCTTTTCAATGGTGATGGTACTGTTTGGTTAGGTACTGAGGGAGGTGGATTGAATCTATATAACATGCATACTAGATTATCAAAGACTTTCACAACAAGTGAAGGTCTGCCATCTAACGATGTGTATAGTCTGCACCGTGACCAAATTGGGCGTTTATGGGCTAGCACAGGAAAAGGACTTGCATTAATAGATCACCTTCACGTATCAAACCTCAATTATGTGGGAGATATTGACAAAGAATACAATAAGTCGTCATTTGCACAATTAACAAATGGAAAATTTGCTTATGGCAGCACAAATGGCGTTGTCTTTATCGCTCCTAATGCCATTACTGGTGCAGACTATCAGGCCCCATTGCGATTTACTGGCCTTACAGTTGATTATATAAGTGCAGATGAAGAAACCCTTTTACGCCCTATCATTCACGATATGTTGTCTAACGGTTCAGCTCGACTTGATTATAGTCACAATTCATTTGTGGTCACATTTGAGTCAATAAATTATCGTTTTCAGCGTGATATTGCATATCAGTATATTTTAGAAGGATATGATAAATATTGGAGCGATCTTTTTGTTAATGGCAAAGCACAATATACAAATGTATCACCGGGGTCATATCTTTTTAAAGTTCGCAGCTTGCGTAGAAGTGATGGAAGGATAATTTCTGAACGTGTGCTTATACTTAAAGTATCTCAACCTTGGTGGAATTCTTGGTGGGCATGGCTCTTTTATATTTGTATTTTTGGAGCTATATTTTACTTTATTCTGCGGTACAAGAGTAATCAAATCCAAAAGAAATATGATGAAGATAAAATAAGTTTTTTTATTAATACGGCACATGACATTAGAACACCGGTAACACTTGTAATGGCACCATTGGAAGATTTGTGTAAAGAGAAGGGACTTTCTGAGAAAGCTCAATATTTCCTGAAACTGGCACGCAGTAATACTCGTAAACTTAATACATTGATTACGCAATTGCTTGAATTTGAAAAGGTTGACACTCATAAAAACCAACTTGTATTAACACCATTAAATCTTAATGATGTTTTGGCGGAAGAGGTTGCTAGCTTTCAATCATTTTGCGATAAAAAACAATTGCATTTGAGTGTTTCTTTTCCTGATGAAGATGTTTGGGTTATGGCAGATAGATATATCGTAGAGATGCTGTTAGATAATCTCATCTCCAATGCCTGTAAATACACAATGCCACAGGGTGATATTCACCTCTGTTTGAATTGTACAAAACGAAAGGCTATGATAGAGGTTAAGGATACAGGTATTGGTATTCCGAAAAAAGCATGGAAGCATTTGTTTACAGATGTTTACAGGGCTGAGAATGCGTTGGAATCGCATGAAATAGGAACTGGATTCGGCCTTTTGCAAGTGCAACGTATAGTTAAGATGCTGCATGGAAAGATCTCCTTTCAATCTGAAGAGAACAAAGGTAGTGTCTTTACTGTAATACTAAGAAGAATAGATGATATTTCTACGTCAGTTCCTAATAATACTGTTGTACCTCGGAAAATCTTACTTCCAGAAACAGAAGAAGTTATAAATTATGAAAGCAGAGAAGCACAAGTCATAAATAGACAGACGGTCAAAGATACTTTACTTATTGTAGAAGATCATGAGGCTCTTCGTTATTATTTAAGTAAAACTTTTGAGCAAGACTATCGAGTCATTGGAGTTCCTAATGGCCAAGAAGCATTATCATTTCTTTCAAATGAATACCCAGATTTAATCTTATCAGATATTATGATGCCAGGCATACAAGGAGATGAACTTTGCAAATTGGTTAAAGATAATCCCGATACATCAGGTATTCCATTCATACTACTTACAGCAAAAGTCAATCATGATGCAGTTGCTGAAGGATTAAAGAAAGGTGCAGACGATTATATTCCAAAACCTTTCAGTACTGAGATTCTCAAACTTAAAGTGCAGGGGTTGATAGAGAATCGAAACAGACAAAGAGACTTTTTTATGCGACAAGCTATTGAACAAGTAGAATTGAATAAAAATCGCATAAACAATGAAGAAAGTAATAATATAACAGAAAATCCTGATAGCAAAGTAGACGAGATTTCTATAGACACTATGTCGGAAGGTGATCGCCAGTTTGTTATACGAGCAACTCAATTCGTTATTGAAAATTTGGATGGCACTGATTTTAATATTAATATCTTATGCCAACAAATGGCCATGAGTCGAACTCTTTTTTATAGTCGTCTTAAATCTTTAACAGGGAAAGCACCGCAAGAATTTATTCGTATAATAAGGCTTCAAAAAGCAGCAGAATTATTAAAAGAAGGTAAAAACGTGACTGAGGTTGCTGTCGAAACTGGGTTTGTAAATACTAAGTATTTTAGTTCTTTATTCAAAAAACAATTCGGTGTTCAACCTAGCAAATACCAGCAAAACGATTAGGCTTTCAAATGATTGAGTGTTATAACTTTTGATTTTTATTTTTTTTAAAAGTACCAATAATATAATTATTATTGGTACTTTTTTTATTTCGCATAACACTATGTTTTAGTAACATTTACTTTATAGGAGTACAGATAAAAAAGTGTCTGGAAAAGCATTTTTCTGTGTATTAAGAGAAGAATTGTCTGTAATCAAACCTTAAATGTCAGCTATCAACCCATTGATTTTATTCACTCTTACCACCTTTGCACCAAGCTTGTAGGAAAAAAGTTGGATGCAATACTCAATTAAGTAAGTGAGTAAATATCTGTTGACAACTATATACAAGATAGCTCTTGAAAATCTAAGTTTAACCAAAATACAATAATATGAAAAAAGTAACAACCTTATTGTTATTATCATTGTGTTCAATACAGCAATCTTGTTCATCTAATGATGTCGATTTAAAGCCAAAAGAAGAGCAAGATAAAACTGTTTTCAAAGAAAATTTTGATTCTTTTAATGGAAATGTATGGACTAAAGAAGTTCATGAAGCGGGATGGACCAATCAGGAACTTCAAGCATATGATGAGGCACATGTTTCAATTGGCACAGATGATGGTAAATCGGTATTGATTTTATCAGCTGAGCGCAAAGGAAACAAGATTATCTCTGGACGCGTAAGTACTAAAGGGAAAAAGAATTTCAAGTACGGAAGAATTGAAGCAAGCATAAAAATACCCAAAACCGCTAATGGACTGTGGCCTGCATTTTGGATGATGGGAGATAATAATAAATCTTGGCCACAATGTGGAGAAATAGACATAATGGAGATGGGTGAACACAGTGGCATTTCTTCTGGTACCTCTGAAACACTATTCAATACAGCAATTCATTATGGAGCCAATGCCGCAACAGGACATAGGCAAGAATATAATTTAGCGAATGTTGCCAACAGTTTGCAAGACGGTAATTACCATACCTATTCATTAGATTGGAGTGAAAATAACCTTATAATAGCCATTGATAATATTACATTTTATTCCTTCGATATAAACAAAAGTAAAGAAAGCCATGATTATTTTCAAGATAATTTCTATCTCTTGTTTAATTTGGCTGTAGGTGGCTCTTTCACCGGAATCACCAACATAAATGGCATTACAGCATTGAAGGATGGAGAAAAGGTGAATATGTATATTGACTGGGTAAAAATCTTTTATTAATCTTAATTATACATTCTATGAAAGTAAAAATTTGTAAGTACACGTTGTTCTGTGGAACGCTGTCTCTCTGTCTAATGGGAGGTATTACACAAGTTAAAGCAGCAACAAAACCAAATTATTTTGCAATTGTACAGCAAGTAAACAGAGTCACGGGAACTGTGAAAGATGCCCAAGGACCTGTTATTGGCGCCTCTGTCATTGAAAAAGGGACTAGCAACGGAATAATTACTGATATGGAGGGTAAGTTCAGTTTGAATGCTAAGTCGGGTGTTACACTTGTTATCAGCTGCGTAGGATACAAGTCTAAGGAGGTAAAAGCTGGTCATGATCCAATAAATATAGTTTTGGAAGAAGACAGCAAACTGCTTAGTGAAGTTGTAGTCACAGCTTTGGGAATCAAGAGAGAACGTAAGGCATTAGGCTATGGTGTGGACGAGGTCAAAGGTGATGCTTTTACTAAAGCAAAGGGAACCAATGTGATTAACTCTATGGCAGGTCGTGTACCAGGTTTGGTAGTTAGTCAAACAGCCGGTGGACCATCCGGATCTACCCGTGTGATATTGCGTGGTAGTACTGAAATGACTGGTAATAATCAACCTTTGTATGTAATTGATGGTGTCCCCCTCGATAATACAAATTATGGTAGTGCCCGTACTTCTGGAGGATTTGACCTTGGCGATGGTATATCAAGTATTAATCCTGATGATATAGAAAATATGTCAGTGCTTAAAGGACCTGCTGCATCAGCTCTTTATGGTAGTAGGGCAAGTCACGGTGTTATTCTTATAACCACTAAAAGAGCTAATGAAAAGGAAAAGCTCAACGTAGAATACAATGGAACGTTGACTTTCGATACACAGTTGGCAAAATGGAATGATGTACAGAATGTTTATGGTATGGGAAGTAACGGAACCTACAGTATTGATGCAGTATCTAATACAAATAAAAGCTGGGGACCAAAGGCTGATGGAAGTAATAAATTGAAATATTACGATGGTGTAGAACGTCCTTATCTTATCATCCCTAATAATGTTTCCGGCTTTTTTCGTACAGGCTTAACTGCCAGTAATACTGCTATTATCGGCAAAAGTAATGGTAATACGGGAGTACGTTTTACTTATACCGATATGCGTAACAAAGATATTGTTCCGGAAACTAATATGAGTAGGGATATCTTTAATCTACGAGCTAATACTACTTTAGCTAATGTAGATTTCGATTTTAGTGCTAACTATACACGTGAGGATGTTAAAAACCGTCCTGCATTAGGAGATAGCAAGTCAAATGTTGGTAAAAATCTTATGACTCTTGCCACCACTTATGATCAAAATTGGCTGAAAACCTATCAAAATGGAAGGGGTGAGTATTCTAACTGGAACGGAATGGATCCATACAATGTAAATCCATACTGGGATATATATAAAAACTCAAATAATTCTAAAAAAGATCAGTTTCGCTTTAATGGAAAAGCTGTTTGGAATATCAACAAGCATTTTAAGTTGCAGGGGACTATTGGATCCGAACTTAACTGGTTCATATTTGATGATTTTAAAGCTCCTACCACACCTGGTTTTGAGGCAGGACGTCTGCAAAACAGTAATTTTAGAAACCGCATGTACAATTTTGAGGTACTAGGTCTTTACAATAATCGTTGGGGTGATTTTGATTTTAATGGCACCTTAGGTGGTAGTGTATATAAGGTGAATAACCTGACTTCTATTACCACAGCAAAAGATATGCAGATTCGTGATGTTGTTGCTTTAATGAGTTTCAATGAAATCAGTATGGAACAAAATAGTTACCGTAAGCAAATCAACTCTATTTATGGAGCCTTCAATGTGGGGTGGAAACATATGCTTTACCTTGATGCTACTCTTCGTGGTGATCAGTCTTCAACACTTTCTACAGATAATAATGTATATGTTTATCCCTCGTTTTCTGGTAGCTTTGTCTTTTCTGAATTGACAAAATTGGGTGATATCTTACCTTATGGAAAACTTCGAATGTCGTGGGCACAGGTGGGTAGCGATACCGATCCATATCAGTTAGGATTGGTATATACCAAATCAAAGTTTACATATCCTGGTTATACTATTGGGTACATCAACAACAATACAATTCCAAATAAAGATTTGATGCCAACAAAGACTAATTCATTCGAAACAGGTTTGGATTTGAAGTTTTTTAAGAACCGCATAGGTCTTGATTTTACCTACTACACACAGATTAGTAAAAACCAGATAATGAGTATGGCTAGTTCATGGACATCGGGTTATAACTATCGTCTTATTAATGCTGGTGAGATACAAAATAAAGGTATAGAAATAGCTCTTAATACACGCCCCATACAGCTAAAAGACTTCTCTTGGGACTTGAATTTTAATTTTTCAAAGAACAGCAACAAAGTGAAAAAACTTGTTGATGGCATGGATATGTTTGAGTTGGAAAAGGCTCCTTGGCTTGATGTTCAGGTGGCAGCAAAGGTAGGTGAGAACTTTGGCTCAATTGTTGGTCCTGATTTTAAACGCAATGAGAATGGTGATATTCTTATTAATTCACAGACCGGTTTGCCAGAGTATGACAAAAACAACCATGTATTAGGTAATGCTTCATGGGATTGGACAGGAGGTTTTTCTACTACATTTGCTTACAAAAATATTTCACTGTCAGCCATTTTCGATATTAAAGTGGGTGCTGATCTATATTCTATGTCAGCTCGTGCTGCATATGAATCTGGTAAAAGTAAACAAACACTTATCGGACGTGAAGGATGGTATGAGTCAGAGGAACAACGTCAGGCTGCAGGTATCACAAAAGGGTCTTCTGCTTGGAAGCCTACAGATGGCTTCATTGCTCCAGGTGTGATAAGTAATGCTGATGGTACTTATCGTCCAAATGACATTCGCATAAATCCTGAAGATTATTGGATGAGTGTATGTCGCAATGCTCCGTCAATGTTTATCTACGATAATTCATACGTGAAGTGTCGTGAAATAACGCTGAGCTATATTGTGCCAAAATCATGGTTGAAAAAATTGGTAAATGATCTTACTCTTTCATTTGTAGCCCGCAACCCATTTATTTTGTGGAAAAACATTCCTAACATTGATCCTGATTCCAATTATAACAATACTACAGGTATGGGAATGGAATATGGTTCGTTGCCATCACGTAAAAGTTACGGTTTCAACGTCAACGTGAAATTCTAAATAAACCTTAAATAAATTCATATTTAAAGAAGATATACAATGAAACATTATCAATCATATTTTATAATGATACTGGTAACATGTACCATACTTTTTTCTGCATGCAGTGATGATTACATGAAAAGTATGAATACCGATCCATCGAAAGCTGCCACTATTGATCCAAACGCACAGCTTACTACAGCACAGTTACAAACTTATGGTGATCTTGGTATGGTAGAGATTTACCGCAATTATCTATATTCATTCAATCAGCAACTTATGGGATGCTGGAATACTACTAACTATGGCGGTCGCCACACACTGGATAATAGTGAGATGAGTCGTATTTGGACATCATTATATCCCACAGCTATTAAGAACATTACCGATGCTCAATATCGTACTGTTGATGATACTAAAAGGATAAACATAAACTCTACCTTGCGTATATATAGAGTTTATCTCATGTCAATTATCACAGATATTTATGGAGATGTGCCTTACAGTGAGGCTGGTAAAGGCTTTCTTGAAGAAAAATTCAATCCTCATTATGATAAACAAGAGGATATATACAACGATTTTTTCATCGAGTTGAGTAGTGCTGCAGCCAATCTTGATGCTAGCAAGGATAAAATTACGGGTGACGTAATTTTCAACGGTGACGTAGCAAAATGGAAGAAATTAGCCAATTCACTTCGTTTGCGTTTTGCCATGAGAATTTCAAATGTGGCTCCTCAAAAGGCACAAGAAGAATTTGAGAAAGCAATACAGGCTGATGGTGGTATATTTGAGAATGCTACTGACAATGCACTTATCCGGTATATGGATGTCTCGTTCAGTTTTGGACAGGATGCTTATTCCGATTATCGTGGTAATGCCTTATCACAGCTGCTTTTTGGTAATGATCCAGCCAATAATCCTAGTTATATATGTTCTACGCTGTTTAATCAACTCAATAGTACTGGTGATCCACGTACTTTCAGGATGACACGCTTTTATTACGATGGGCTCATGAGTGCTACAAGCCCTGCCAATCGTGTTGACTTGACTGATGAGATGATTGCCAAGAATATTAAATTTCAACCACGTGATCCAGGGGCTTTCTCTTGGGAACCTTGGCCGTCAGGTTATGATAGTGATATATTAAAAGAACTAGCAAAGAATAATCCTTCTGTTGCTTCTAGTGTGTCTCGTGAGACTGAACCTAAACTAGCTAATAATTTTCTCAAGGGCAGTAATCCTGGTGTAGTGATGACTTCTGCAGAGGTGAAATTTTTATTAGCAGAGGCAAAATTGAAAGGTTGGAATGTTGGAAGCTCATCTGTTAGCGATCTTTACAAACAAGGTGTACGTGCATCTATGGATTTTTTAACTTCAAACTATGGTTGTCCTACAATATCAGACGACGCTTTCAATGAATTTATCCAAAAAAATGGAGTTGGTTACACCGATGAACAAAAAAAGGAATCTATCAATACACAGGCTTGGATTCTTCATTTTACTAATCCTGCTGAATGTTGGGCTAATGTTCGCCGTTCGGGTTATCCAAAGCTTAAATCTCCTGAAGCTTACGGTTTTGGTCAATTCCTAACCGGTGGCTCTGATATTCCCGTACGGCTTTGCTATCCAGTACTTGAATCATCATACAATAAGGCTAGTTACGATGAAGCCTTGAGTCGTATGGGTGGTACAGACAGTTGGCACACACATGTATGGTGGGATAAAGAAATTACGGAATAATGTTAAAAACAAAAAAAGCTAATATGAAAAAGATATATTTTATGTTGCTTGCCATGCTTGTGATGAGCTTTGCATTTACAGCTTGCAGTGAAGAAGCACCATTTTCAACGGCTACAGCAGATGATGAACCAAGAATACTTGACCCAATTTTTCCAGATCGTATAAACGGGAGTCTACCAATTGTTGCCAATATTAATCGAGATGCAAATTTTACAATGAAGTTAACAGTTACACCTGCTGACTACACCTCTGTTGCATGGCAGATTGACGGGAAAGAGGTATACACAGGAGCATCACTTGACATCAATCTCAAAGCTGGTGTATATGGGCTTAAGGTTATAGTTTCCACAGGAGTTGGCAAATCGACTTCTCGTGAAGGTATCATACAAGTGAACCCTTTGGCTGGTGATCCGTGGACAAAGAATATAGGATTCGAACGAATTATTGCGCCGAATGCAAAATCACGTCTTTATGGTGATAATCTTGACAAAGTAAAAAGTCTTATTATTGATGGTAAAACCATTGCAGTCAATACTTATATAAACTCTGACAATCAAAGCTATATTGAATATCTCGTGCCGGCTGATTTAACAGATGGTGAACATCGGGTGACTCTTGTAGATGCCAGCGGTAATGAGTATGGTGGTAATACTGTAAAAGTTACTAGAGCTACACTTATCACTTCAGGAGCTAACCGTATTAATGCCAATAGAGAGTGGCTCATGACTGGTGTTAATCTTGATAACATAGCTTCATTAACGATAGCAGGACAGACTATAACTAATTTCACGCGTCAATCAGCTTCAGAAATTGCACTTATTTGCCCTGCATTATCAGATGGAGATTTTAACTTGGTTGGTAAAACAAAGAGTGGAGAAAATGTACAATTCTATAGTACTAATGGAATTACTATCGAGCAGACTGTAACTGTTTCTTCAAAAACAGTTCTCTGGCAAGGACATCACTATGTGTCATGGGATCTTCCTGATAATAGCCCAAATAAGACTTTTAACTTGATTGGACAAGATGTTTTTGCCCAAATAAAAGCAGGTGCAGTTCTTAGTATCTATTATTCTGTAGCTCCTGAAGCTGAATATCATCAGTTACGTACTACTACTGCTTCGTGGAACGACCTACCAGGTACTTCTGTAATTGAATTTTCCCAAAACGGTGTAAAAGAAATACAGCTAACACAAGACGTGTTGAATAAGATAAAGGAACAATCTGGATTTCTCTGTGTTGGGCATGGTTATTATGTTGATATGGTAACATTACAGTAATAAATGTTAAGAATATAAATATCTATTATGATAGTAAAAAAAACAAGATTCATTTTAAAATTGATAACAATGGCTACCTGCTTTATGCAGGCAGCCACCCTTGTCAGTGCTAAGGATATCGTAACAGAACAAAAGATAGATGCTGTTATTTCGAAAATGACACTTGACGAGAAAATAGGTCAAATGACAGAACTTACCATTGATGTAGTAGGAGATATGGTCAATGGCGAATTTAAGCTAAATCAGACCAAACTCTATGAGGCGATTGCAAAGTTCAAGGTGGGCTCTTTCCTTAATGCTCCAGGACCTGTTGCACAGAATAAGGAAAAGTGGCAAGAGATTATTGGTGAGATACAGGCTAAGTCCATGAAGGAGATCGGTATTCCATGCATCTACGGACTAGATCAAAATCATGGTACCACTTATACATTAGGTGGTACTCTATTTCCACAAAATATCAATATTGCTGCTTCGTTTAACCCTAAATGGGCATATGAAGCGGCGCGTGTTACAGCCTATGAGACTCGTGCCAGCGATTGTCCGTGGACTTATTCACCCACAGTTGACATGGCTCGTGACCCACGATGGTCTCGCGTTTGGGAAAATTATGGTGAAGATTGCTTTGTCAATTCAATTATGGGTAGTTCTGCTATTTTGGGATTTCAAGGAAACGACCCTAACCATATTCCAGCAGATCGTATTGCAACATCGGTGAAACATTATCTAGGTTACAGTATGGCTCGCACCGGTAAGGATCGCACACCTGCTTACATATCTGAATCCGATTTGAGGGAAAAGTGCTTCGCACCATTTAAAGCATGCGTGCAAGCTGGGGCTTTGACTATTATGGTTAACAGTGGTTCTATAAATGGATTGCCGGTACATGCCAATTACGATTTGCTCACCCAATGGTTGAAAGAAGATTTGAAATGGGATGGCATGTTGATTACTGATTGGGCTGATATAAACAATCTTTACACGCGCGAACACATAGCTGCTAATAAAAAAGAAGCCATTCAAATAGCCATCAATGCAGGTATAGATATGGCAATGGAACCTTACGATCTCAGTTTCTGCTCATTGCTAAAAGAACTTGTACAAGAAGGTAAGGTACCGATGAGCCGCATTGATGATGCTGTTCGTAGAGTTCTTAGATTAAAATTTCGTTTGGACCTGTTCAATCGCCCCAACACCCAATCTGCAAAATATCCGCTTTTTGGTAGTCCTGAACATGCCGAATTAGCGCTCCACGTAGCAGAAGAGTCAGAAGTCTTACTGAAAAATAAGGATAATATATTGCCGCTTGTAAAAGGCAAAAAACTCCTCTTGACAGGTCCAAATGCTAATTCCATGCGCTGCCTGAATGGTGGATGGAGCTATACATGGCAAGGACATCTGACGGATAGATTTGCAAGTAAATATAATACAATTTACGAAGCGCTATGCAATAAAATCGGATCTGAAAACGTTTGTTTGGAGCAAGGAGTTACTTATAAACCTGAAGGTAGCTATACTGAGGAAAATTCTCCTGAAATTGAAAAAGCTGTTGATGCAGCTCGTAATGTAGATGTTATTATTGCTTGTATTGGTGAAAACTCATACTGTGAAACGCCAGGAAATCTTTCCGATCTTGCCATTTCACCAAACCAAGTTAAACTTGTAAAAGCGTTGGCTACTACAGGAAAACCAATCATTTTGATACTTAATGAGGGACGGCCCAGAATCATCAATGATATTGAGCCTCTGGCAAATGGAATAATTGACATTCTACTTCCAGGAAATTATGGCGGTGATGCATTAGCTAATATTTTGACAGGCGATGTAAATCCTAGCGCCAAAATGCCCTACACATATCCCCGCAACCAGGCTGAACTAACCACGTATGATTATAAGGTTAGTGAAGAAATGGATAAGATGGAAGGAGCATATGATTATGATGCAATTGTTTCTGTACAATGGCCTTTTGGATATGGTCTTAGCTACACAACTTTTGTATATAATAATTTTCGTGCTAATTCTGCCTCATTTGTAGCGGATGATGATTTACACTTTTCTGTAGACATTACAAATCATGGAACTCGTGCCGGAAAAGAAGTCGTTATGCTGTTTAGTCGCGACTTAGTTGCATCACTGACTCCTGAGAATCGCAGATTACGAGCTTTCAAAAAAGTAGAATTACAGCCTGGTGAAACTAAGTCGGTTACACTATCCATAAAAGGTAGTGACTTGGCGTTTGTTGGTTCCGATGGGAAGTGGATTCTTGAGCAAGGGGATTTTCGTATGCAAAGTGGTAATCAGACATTGAATATTACATGTAGCAAAACGAATAAGTGGAATACTCCTAACAAATAAATACTGACTAAAATAAAATGTCAAAAATTTCAATTTAAGCTAGATGAAATAGTTGAAGTAGGTACTTAATTGACTCGTAAAGCAAAAATTTCAGAAGTTTGCCTTAAATTATCCGGTTGGCACTCGCTCAGTTATCCGATTGAAATACTAATAAATGGTAAAGAAGTATGGAAAGGCAATACAGCGCAAAGTCTCGGCTATATAACTTTATCTGTGAAACCAACAGTTGGAAAAAGTGTAACGGTTCGTTAAACAGGAGCAGGTACTGAAAAGGATGCTTTCCATAACATGGTTTAACTGAATGGAAACAAGAACTTAGACGGATTTAAAGATCCGAAAAATCAAAATACAAAAGGTCAACTCCGTATTATTGAAGCTGAGTTTTTTGAGATTATGAAATAAGAAGAAAAGTTATAAAGGATAGAATAAGAGGATTTAATGCTACACTGTAATATTTTTTATGAAAAAGCTACGCAGCTACGCGGGCTACATTTAATGAATTGATTTTAAACACAATAATAGCGCGTAGCTTTCAAATAAAAGCTACGCGTAGGTAAAAAAGCTACGCGCCATATTCAATACTTGTTGAATATGGCGCTTTTTGTGACAAATATCCCCCTTCTTATGTTGAAAAAGAGGGCTCTAAATTTGCTTTTCAGACTTTTATTTTGTATATTTGTAACAATATAATTAGTATCTACATGCGGGTGTAACAGCTGCTTACACCCGCATGTTCTGCGTTATAAGACCCGGGTGTACCGGTGGTGTACACCCGGGTGTGCACAAAAACAATCAGTTATAAATAAATTAAACAACAAGTTATGTCGTATTATGTGGTTCGTCAGAAAATTGACAAGAGTGAAGGAAAAGAAAAAGTGCGCTATCACGGAGTGCCGGTTGCTTCGGGACAAGTGGGTATGGATGAGTTGGCAAAGGATATATGCGGGCGCTGTTCACTCACCGAAGCAGATGTGTATGCTGCTGTTATTGCTTTGAGTGATGTGATGCAGGCATATCTGATGAAGGGAAATACGGTATATCTGAAAGATATAGGGTCATTTTCCGTGTCGGCAGGCAGTGAAGGGTATGAAACACCCGATGAATGCACCCCCTCAAAAGTAAAGGCGCAGCGTGTATGCTTTAAGGCAGACAAGGAGATGCGTGGCATTTTAGGCAAAATAAGCTATAGCCGTTCATTTCGTGAAGCTACAAAGAAATAAATAACCACTAAAACAATACTATGAAGATTACCCAATGCCGGGAGAATGGCAAAACACAAACACAACGCGTCATAGAACTAACTGTGGCAGTGGAAGCAATGAAGACCGAGACTAAAAGCCAGCCAGTATCTAACATGCGCATGGCTCTTCAATATACAATGCCGGGAAGAATCTGCCAGCAGTTGAAAATGGTTCCGAAACTGATATTTGGTGGCTCTTTTTCTGAAAATGGAGGCGTACAGCTTATGACCGGATACAATGGTTGGGTAACCATTGAAGTGAATAATCTGACTGGTCACAGTGAGGCGGCGCAGATACGCGAAAGGGCATCCCGCTTGCCGCAAACCTTGCTGGCATTTATAGGATCGAGCAACAAGAGTGTGAAGATTATTGTTCCTTTCTCGCTGATGGACGGCAGCTTGCCTCAGAATTATCAGATGGCCGAAATGTTTCACGCGCAGGCTTACAGGGAGGCGGTGAAATGGTATCAGCCACAACTGAAAAGGGAGATAGAGTTGAAGAAGCCTGCATTGAATCATAGTTGCCGGATGAGTTTTGATCCGGGATTGTACCACAACCCCGAAGCAATGCCTGTCAGAATAGAACAGCCGGTGCGCATGCCTGCGGAATCTACTTTTGAAGAAGAGCGGCAGGCGGTGAGCGATCCGTTGCAACGCCTGTTGCCGGACTACGAACGAAGCCGTGTGATATCTACTCTGTTCAATACCTCCATGCAGGATGCGCTGGAGTCCGTGGGCAGGGTGGATTACGAAAACGACGAACTGCTTCCGTTTCTTGTTAAACTGGCGGAAAACTGTAATCGCTCGGGCATTCCGGAAGAGGATGCGGTGAGATGGACTTTGCTGCACACCGGACTGAAAAAGTATGATTTGGAAATACGCACCAGCTTCAGAACTGCCTATACGCTGGCTAAAAAGTTTGGCAGCAAGCCTTGCATCTCTTCTTCAATGACCCTGGTGGCACAGATGGAAGAGTTTATGCAGCGACGCTATCAGCTAAGGCGGAACACGGTGAAGGGAGTGGTGGAATACAGAGAACTGAAGTCGTTTTACTTTGATTTCCGCCCGCTGAACAAGCAGGCTATAAACAGTATCTGCATAAACGCACTGGGCGAGGGGTTGCCTTTATGGGATGCTGATGTGAAGCGCTATCTGGAATCGGATCGGGTGCCTTCGTATGATCCTGTTGAGGAGTATCTTCTCAATCTTGGTGCATGGGATGGAAAAGACCGCATACGCGAACTGGCGGATAGGGTGCCGTGTGATAATCCGCAATGGAGGAATTTGTTTTATATCTGGTTTCTTTCAATGGTGGCGCACTGGCAACAACTGGATCGAGAGCACGCGAACAGTACTCTGCCTCTGCTGGTGGGCAGTCAAGGGTGTGGAAAGTCTACTTTTTGCCTGAACCTTTTGCCACCCGAACTGCGTGATTATTATACTGACAGTATTGATTTCAGTAAGCGCAACGATGTGCAGCTGGCTCTGAGTCGTTTTGCACTTATCAATATGGACGAGTTTGACTCCATCAGTCCCTCTTATCAGGGATTTATAAAACATATTCTGCAAAAAGCAGTGGTGCAGACACGTTTGCCCCATGCCAGTGTTACCCAGCAACTTCGCAGGTATGCCACATTTATAGCCACATGCAATAATTTTGACTTGCTGAACGATCCAACGGGTAGCCGTCGCTATATTTGCATTGAAGTAAAAGGAATAATTGATTATCAGAGTTTTGTTGATTACAGTCAGCTGTACGCTCAGGCTGTCAATGCTATTCATAACCGTGAACGCTACTGGTTCACCCACGAAGAGGAGGCTTACATAACGGAAAGTAACCGCAGGTTTCAACGCGTTACTCCCCAGGAAGAGAGTGTGGATATGTATTTCTCGGCTCCGCAGGAAGGCGAACCATTTGAAGAACTTACCTGTACAGAGATTCTGAATCGTATCCGCCAGAGAAATCCAGCGTTTAAATGTTCAGATAACGCGGCAATGTCATTGGGACGATTGCTGATAACCAAATTTGAAAGGCGCCACATACACCGCGGATATGTTTATAAGGTGAAAGAGATAAAATAGATAGGCGTAAAAACGCGTGGCTTTCATAATGCCGCGTAGCTTTTTTTTTAAAGCTACGCGGCATTATTTTGTTGATTTATAAATATTTATAATGCTTTTGCGTGGCTGCGAGGCTTTTCCATTATTCTTTCTTCTGATTAAAAAATATCTAATAATATAAATAGCAAATCTAAATTTGAAATTGATATACTAATGTTTGAACTATGTTTGTTACATTTTTTATAATGAAACTATAAGTTGAAAAAATATGTATTTACAGCGTACTGAAATTATAAATGCAAAAAGAAATTACAGATATTGTTCTATTCGAAAAATGAACGGATAAAATCACTATATTTGAAAGCCTTATTTAAACAAGAGAAGACATAAGTAATATCTCATAAAACAGTATAAATGAAAATAGCAAACGACATTAAATTAGTAGCCATTAAAAATAGAGCCCTTGATCAGGATAAATAGGTGCCTTATGCCAAGCTTGGATACTGGAATGACCTAGATAGAATTGTATTTTTTTTCTAATTTTTTTCGCCTGTTAAATAACAACATTAATATAAAAATAAGTAAACTCGATTATCAGAGTTTGTGATAATACGATTAAATCAATATTTGAAATGAAAAAATATTTTGCTTTAGCTTTGGCAACACTGGCTTTTTGGGGTGTTAGCCGTGCCGATAACCCGATTGTTCAAACGCATTTTGGTCCTGATCCTGCACCGATGGTTTATAATGGCACGCTTTACGCATATGTTGGCGACGATATTCCGGGCTTCGATTTTTACTATATGACCAAATGGCATGTATTGTCTACTACAGACATGGTAAACTGGACCGACTATGGAACTCCCATTTCATTAGAATCTTTTAAATGGGCACGTGATCGTGCCTGGGCAGCTCAGTGTATTGAACGTAATGGTAAGTTTTATTGGTATGTATGTGCCCAAAGTAATAAAAACGACATGGCAATAGGCGTGGCGGTTTCTGATTCACCAACAGGTCCATTCAAAGATGCACTTGGAAAGCCATTGATTATTAACGGAAGTTGGTCGAATATAGATCCAACCGTGTGCATTGACGATGATGGGCAAGCTTACCTTTACTGGGGAAACGGAAGTCTGTTTTACGTTAAGCTAAATAAAGATATGGTTTCTTATTCGGGTGATATTGTAACTGTTCCGATTTCTGTCGAATCTTTCGGAGGAGTAAGAGGAAATAAAAGTGTAGAAAACCCCAATAAAGATATGTATGTGGAAGGCCCCTGGTTTTACAAGCGCAACAATCTTTATTATATGATGTATGCCGGAATGGGCAAGGGCGGTGAGACTCTTTCCTATTCATCAAGTAATTCTCCAATTGGCCCGTGGAAATATCAGGGAAAAATAATGGAAAACCAAAAAACGAATAGTTTTACCAATCATGGTGGAATTATTGATTATAAAGGAAATTCTTATCTTTTCTATCATACAGGATTATTGCCCAATGGAGGAAGTTACGGACGGGCTGCCTGCGTGGAGCAATTCACTTACAATCCTGATGGAACTATTCCTTCTGTTTCCATTTCCAAAGAAGGCCCTAAACCAATTGGATGTATTAATCCATACAAACGTGTTGAAGCGGAAACTATGGCATGGTCGGAAAAATGTTCCATATCTCAAAATGAAAAATTAGGGGTGTATGTTTCAAGTACTCGTTCGAAAGGTTATATAAAGGTACGTGAAGTTGATTTTGGAAATCAATATCCTAAATCATTCTCAGCATCGTTAGCAGCAGGAGTTGATGGCGGAATTCTGGAAGTTCGTCTTGACAGTGTTTCAGGACCAGTTATTTCGTCTACTCAGCTACCTCGCACCGGCGGATGGGATAAATTCAAAACTTTCACATCGGAATTAAAGCATAAGGTAACAGGTAAACATGATGTTTATTTTTATTTTAATGGACAAAACATCACTTTAGGACGTGAATTGTTTAACTTTGATTGGTGGAAATTTCAATAATAAAAATAAGTAACCAGTAAAAATAATATATGAAAAAACTTAATTTAGTATTCTTGTTGTTTGTGTTTTTTGCCATTGGTACTTGGGCACAATCTTTTCAGAAAACCAATTTGGGGATAAAAGCTCAGATTAACTCAATGGATGTTGAGATTCAGTTTTATGGACCTTCTACAGTTCGGATTCTGAAATCTCCTATGGGTAAAACCTTTGAAAAGAAAAGCTTATCAGTAGTAAAAGAGCCTCAAACCACAAAGTTTGCTATCAAACAACAAGGAGATGTTGTTTCGTTGAAAAGCGATAAGTTTAAAGTTGATGTCAACTTGAAGTCTGGAAAAATATCCTATTTTACTCTTGCCGGAGAACAACTTTTAAGCGAGAAAGAATCGGGTGCAACATTTACTGATTTCAATGATGCAGGTTCAAATACCTACACCATAAATCAGTTGTTTGGACTTGATAAAGACGAGGCAATTTATGGTCTAGGTCAACAACAGCGCGGTAAATTATCACTTCGTAACACAAAACTCAATATGGTGCAGGGAAATACAGACGACTACGTTCCTTTCCTGGTATCAACAAAAGGTTATGGGTTATTCTGGGATAATTATTCACCCACTGTTTTTGAAGATAAGCCCGAAAGTACATCATTTAAATCTGATGTTGGTGATTGCATTGATTACTACTTTATGTTCGGTGGAAATATTGATGGATCAATTGCCGGAATGCGAGATCTGACCGGACAAGCTCCAATGTTCCCATTGTGGACTTTCGGTTATTGGCAAAGTAAAGAACGCTATAAAAGCCAGAACGAGCTGGTAGGTGTAGTTAATAAATATCGTGAAATAGGTGTGCCGCTCGATGGTATCATTCAGGATTGGCAATACTGGGGCAACAATTACCTTTGGAATGCTATGGAATTTCTTAACTCTGAATTTCCTGATCCAAAGAAAATGGTGGAAGATATTCACAATCAAAATGCGCACCTGATTATTTCTATCTGGTCTTCTTTTGGACCGCAAACAAAGCAATTCCGGGAAATGGAACCGAAGGGTATGCTTTTGAACTTTGGCACATGGCCACAATCGGGATTGGATAGCTGGCCGCCAAACCGTGAATATCCATCAGGTGTACAACCTTATGACCCGTATAATCCTGAAGCTCGCGATATATATTGGAAATATCTTCAGAAGGGACTTTTTTCATTGGGAATTGATGGCTGGTGGATGGATTCATCAGAACCTGACCATCTGGATTTCAAACCTTCCGATTTTGATCTTAAAACTTATCTGGGCTCATTCCGTAAGGTACGCAACGCATTCCCATTGATGACAGTAGGAGGAGTTGCAGAACACCAGCGTGGAGCAAGTTCCGATAAACGTGTATTTATTCTTACCCGCTCGGCATTTGCCGGACAACAACGTTGCGGAGCAAATACATGGTCGGGCGATGTGAATTCTTCCTGGCAATCGTTACGCAACCAGATACCCGCAGGTCTTAACTTTTCAATGAGTGCTATTCCTTATTGGAATACAGATATTGGTGGCTTTTTTGCTGGTGCTTATAAAGGAGGTTGGAGTGAAGGAACTAAGAATCCGTCGTTTCAGGAACTATATGTTCGCTGGCTTCAATTCGGGGCATTTACCCCAATGATGCGCTCACACGGTACAGATATTCCAAGAGAAATATACAACTTTGGGAAAAAGGGCGAGACTATTTTTGATGCGGTAGCAAAGACAATTAATTTGCGTTATTCTCTGTTGCCCTATATTTACTCTACTTCTTGGTCGGTTACGAATAGCCAGTCTACTATTATGCGCGCTTTGGTGATGGACTTTAATGATAAAAACGTTAGAGACATGAACAACGAGTATATGTTTGGTAAATCAATATTGGTTGCTCCGGTTGTTAATGCGCAATATACCCCGGAAACTGTTGTAAAATCAAATGCAGAAACCGGTTGGGATAAAAAAGGTGCTACTAATGAAAATAAAAATGCGGCTGTGACTTTTACTCAGGCTAAATCAACGAAAGTTTATTTGCCCGAAGGAACTGTTTGGTATGACTTCTGGACAAATGAGATGATCAATGGCGGGAAGGAAATAGTAAAAGCAACAACGATTGATGAGATTCCTTTATACATTAAGTCAGGAAGTATAATTCCGTTCGGACCAAAGGTTCAATTTGCAACTGAAAAGAAATGGGATAATCTTGAAATTCGTGTTTACGAAGGTGCTAATGGCGAATTCATCCTTTATGAGGACGAAAACGATAACTATAATTACGAAAAAGGTGTTTATTCTACCATTACTTTTAAATGGAACGATGCTAAAAAAGTATTGACTATTGGCGAACGTAAAGGTTCATTCCCCGGCATGCTTACTAAGCGTAAATTCAAAATTGTGCTTATTGCTAAAAACAAAGGCACAGAAATAGATACAGTTTCAAAATTAGTAAAAGAAGTGTCTTATTCAGGAAAGAAAATGGTGGTAAAACTATAAGGCTAGTCAAAAAAAGGAGCCATATAGTTGTTAGAGTGTTGCCCTAAGAATATAAGACACATCCTCTTCATTCAAAAGAATGTATGCCGCAAATCGAAATTCAGCATTTTCCTGTACGCGGTAAGACAGCCTGTTTTCGAATCAAATGGCGGCATTCTTTTTCTGTGATTTATAGGTGTGTTTTTATGTGAATCCAATTTTACTTTTTATCTAAAATTAGAAACCAAATATCTTAATTTAAAATAGGTATCAAAATGGTAAAACTAATTTTGTTCTTGATAAATATGATTTTAAGAATTAGTATAATTGTTAACTAAAATAGAAAATGAAAAGAAAAACAAAAATTACTTTATTGGCACTTGTAGGGTTACTTGCATTGAGCTTAAATTCTTATTCTCAGGATAAGAACTTTTATATTTTCATCTGCTTCGGACAATCTAATATGGAGGGAAATGCCAAGATAGAACCACAGGATCAGATTATGACAGATACTCGTTTTCAGGTTTTATCTACCGTTGATTGCCCGGATATGGGAAGAGTCAAGGGTAACTGGTATCCAGCCATTCCGCCACTATGTCGTTGCAATACCGGATTAACACCTGCCGACTATTTTGGAAGAACAATGATTGCTAATCTTCCAAAGAATGTAAGAGTTGGCGTTATAAATGTTGCCGTTGGTGGATGTAAAATAGAACTTTTTGATAAAGATAATTATAGATCGTATGTATCTACTGCTCCGTCATGGATGACTGGTATGATAAATCAATATGATGGTAACCCTTATGGACGACTGGTTGAAATGGCTAAAATTGCTCAGAAATCGGGTGTTATAAAAGGAATTTTGTTACATCAGGGAGAATCGAACACGGGTGATGAAACTTGGCCATCAAAGGTAAATGGTGTTTATAACAATCTGATTAAGGACTTGAACTTAGACACTAAATCGGTGCCACTGATTGCTGGTGAACTTGTAGCTGCTGATCAGGGTGGTAAATGTGCAAGCATGAATACGATTATAAATAAACTTCCTCAGATAATCCCAAATTCACATGTTATTTCTTCCAAAGATTGCAGAGCTATTGGTGATGGACTGCATTTTACTGCCGAAGGTTATAGAAAGCTTGGTAAAAGATATGCTGAGAAAATGCTTTCATTACTAGGTATAATGGCTAACTCAGAAGAGTAATTACCGGTTCCTTAAGGTAAAGAATATTATAAATAATAAATAAAGAATTTGAATATGGTTGATTTTCAAAGCAAATCAAAGAAGATTTTTTCAAGATGCTTTGCAGGAAAGATCGGTCTCGCTACAAAGTTTCTGTTTGCGTTTTTTCTTCTGGGAATAATAACGACAGAATTATCGGTAGCTGCTGTGCCTGTAAATACAAAACAGAGTAAAGCTTCAAAGATATGGGTGGGTACCTGGGCAACATCTCCTATGTTGGTTGAACCAAATAACATGCCACCCGCACCAGGATTGACGAATAACACTTTGCGCCAGGTGGTTCATGTATCAATAGGAGGGAATGTTGTACGACTTCGTTTCTCGAATGTATTCAGCAAAAGTCCTGTTACGATGAAGAAGGTTGCAATTGCTGTTTCAAAGGAAGGAGGAGCAGTGGATACTTCAACACAAAAGATGCTTACCTTTAAAAAAATGAATGAAGTGACGATGGCTCCTAATGAAGAGGTTACATCTGATCCGTTGTCTTTTAATCTGGCAGCAGGATCAAGGCTGGCAATAACTATTTGTTTTGGAAGTACTTCTCCTGATGTGACCGGGCATCCGGGCTCTCGCACCACCTCTTATATTCTTGAAGGTGATAAAGTTTCTTCGGTTGATTTTGATAACGCAGTAAAAACAGATCATTGGTATGTTATAAATGGCATTGATGTTAAGGCTTCACCCAAAGCTGCCACGATAGCTGTTTTGGGCAACTCCATAACAGACGGCAGGGGATCGGGTACCAACAAACAGAATCGGTGGACGGATATTCTCTCAGAGAAATTATTAAAGAATCCTGCAACACGCCAGTATGGAGTGCTGAATCTGGGTATAGGAGGCAACTGTGTGGTTAGAGGTGGTCTTGGCCCTACAGCTCTGACACGCTTTGACCGGGATATTCTCTCACAAAGTAATGTGCGTTGGCTCATTATTTTAGAAGGTATTAATGATATTGGAGGAATAAGAAGCAGTGAGGATGTTCCATTTATGGTGAAGAGTCTGATTGATGCTTACAGCTCGATGATTGACAAGGCTCATGCGAAAGGTATAAAAGTGTATGGTGCTACAATTCTGCCATTTGCAAAGTCTTTTTATGATAAAGACTTTCGCCAGTTGGCCAGAGATCAGGTCAATGAATGGATTAGAAAGAGTGGCCGCTTTGATGCGGTGATAGATTTTGATAAGATAATGCAGAATCCGGATGCTCCGACAACTATTCTGTCTGACATGCACGACGGTGATTTTCTGCATCCTAATCAAGCCGGTTATAAAAGAATGGGAGAATCAATTGATTTGAATTTATTTAAATAGTTGTTGTTCTTACTTTTTGCATTTTAGAATCTTAGATATAATAACTAATAACATGAAAAAACTTGCTTTTTTATTTTCTATAGCTCTTATTTTTAGTTTAAATATAAATAGTCAGACTATTATAACTACAAATAATGATAACTCCAGTATAGGAACTTCTGCTTCATCGAATGTAAGAACATCAAAATATCCTATGATTTTACCTGATAGCCGTGCAGTGTTTCATGTAAAAGCTCCTGAAGCACAAAAAGTACAGATTGATTTAGGAAAGAAGTACGATATGATAAAAAATAACGAAGGTATATGGGAGGTTACTACCGATTCGCTCACAGAAGGTTTCCATTATTACTCTTTGTTGATTGATGGCGTTGCTGTTGCAGATCCTGCCAGTGAGACTTTTTATGGCATGAGTAGAATGGCTAGTGGCATAGAAGTTCCTTTTAAAGGGGATGGATATTATGCTGTTAAAAATGTAGCACATGGTGATGTAAGAATGAAGCGTTATTATTCATCTGTAACAAAGACCTGGCGTCGTTTTTATATTTATACTCCAGCCGGATATGATGCAAATGTGAATCAAAAATATCCGGTGTTGTACTTGATGCATGGTGGTGGAGAAGATGAACGTGGATGGTCTACTCAAGGTAAAACTGATTTAATTCTGGATAATCTGATCGCTGCGAAAAAAGCAAAGCCAATGCTTATTGTTATGGTTGATGGCAATGTAGGTAATGGAGGATTTGGTGAACCTTCATTGAAAGCGTTTGAATCTGAATTAAAGGAATGTGTAATTCCTGTTGTGGAAAAAGAATATCGTGTTAAAGCTGATTCAAAGAACCGTGCTCTTGCTGGTTTATCAATGGGAGGCATTCAAACTCTTTATGCAGGAATAAAAAACACTCAATTATTCTCTTATCTGGGAGTTTTTAGCTCTGGTTGGCTGTCCAACTTAGATAGTGTTGCGGAAGCTCAATATCAGTTTATGAAGAATAATTCTGACCTGATAAACAAAAATCTAAAGCAATTTTGGATCGCTCAAGGTGGTAAAGAGGATATTGCACATAGAAATTGTCAGATAATGCTTTTAAAATTTAATGATATGAAAATTAAATATACGTATAGCGAATATCCAGGAGGACATACATGGCCGGTATGGAGAAATAATCTTTATAACTTTGCTCAGTTATTATTTAAATAATTTTGTTAGCAATAGAAATCTGTAAAATAAATCCTAAGAAATGAAATCTGCTATTCTTTCAAAGTCGAAAACTGTAAAACTTGGTGTCTTTATTTGTAGTTTATTATTCTGTAATAATATTATAGCTCAGGATAAATTATATCCGAATACTTTTCCATTAAGTGATGTGACATTACTTAATGGTCCTTTTAAGCATGCCAGAGATCTGAATATTCAGACACTTTTGAAATATGATGTTAATCGTTTACTGGCTCCTTACCGTAAGGAAGCCGGATTAACTCCCAAAGGCGAGAGCTATGAAAACTGGATTGGACTGGATGGACATGTGGGAGGACATTACCTCTCGGCAATGGCAATTAATTATGCAGCTACCGGCAATGCAGAGTGTAGAAAACGCTTGGAGTACATGATTGCGGAACTAAAAGCTTGCCAGGATGCTAATACAAAGAAGTACCCGGAATGGGGAGAGGGATATGTAGGTGGTGTTCCTGATAGTAAGGGTGTATGGCCTAAGATTAAGGCCGGCGATGTTAGTGTGATCTGGAAGTACTGGGTGCCCTGGTACAATGTACATAAAATGTATGCCGGACTTAGAGACGCATGGCTGTATACCGGAAACAAAGAAGCAAAAAAGATTTTTATTAAATTCTGCGATTGGGCTATTAATGTCACTTATGGCCTTTCGGACATAAAAATGGAAGAGATGCTTGGTAATGAACATGGTGGTATGAATGAAGTTTTTGCTGATGCATACCAGATGACCGGCGATCAGAAATATCTGATTGCTGCAAAGCGTTTTTCTCATAAAATGTTGCTTGATGCTATGGCAGCAAATATAGATAATCTTGATAACAAACACGCAAACACGCAGGTGCCCAAGGTGGTAGGTTTTGAAAGAATAGCGGAACTATCTCACGATAATAACTATGGGAAGGCTGGAAACTTTTTCTGGGAAACGGTAACTGCCAACCGTTCTCTTGCATTTGGTGGAAATAGCCGGAGAGAAATATTCCCAAGTGCGGCTGCCTGTTCCGATTATGTAAATGATGTAGAAGGACCGGAAAGTTGTAATTCATACAATATGCTGAAACTTACTGAGGATTTGTTTCGGGTTAATCCGTTGGCTAAATATGCCGATTTTTACGAAAGAACAATGTTTAATCATATACTTTCATCCCAGCACCCTGAACATGGTGGCTATGTGTATTTCACATCAGCTCGCCCACGTCATTATAGGGTGTATTCCACTCCGAACGAGGGAATGTGGTGCTGTGTAGGAAGTGGCATGGAAAATCATGGTAAATATGGTCAGTTTATCTATACCCATTCTAAAGATTCGTTATTTTTGAATCTGTTTATTGCTTCAGAACTAAACTGGAAAGACAAAAATATAAAAGTAAGACAAGAAACTGGATTCCCTAACGAGGAACAGACAAAACTTGCCATAACCAGTGGTAATGCTCGTTTCAAGTTGATGATTCGCTATCCTTATTGGGTAAATGATGGACAATTGAAAATTACAGTTAATGGAAAGACAGTTGACTTTGTTGCACATCCATCATCTTATGTAAACATTGACAGAATATGGAAAAAAGGGGATATAGTAGTAATTAAATTCCCGATGAATACTCATATTGAACGTTTGCCTAATGTACCTAATTATATAGCTTTTATGCATGGGCCTATCTTGCTAAGTGCAAAAACGGGTACAGAAGATATGAAGGGATTGGTTGCTGACGATTCCAGATGGGGACATATTGCCGGTGGAAAGAAATTACCTTTAAATGAAGCTCCGATTATTGTGGAGGATAATATCGCATCATTGACAAATAAGATTGTTCCTATAGCAGGAAAGCCGTTTAATTTTACTCTCTCGCAGGTTAAAATGGTTAATCCGATAAAAGTAGTACTGGAACCATTTTATAAAATTCATGATGCGAGATATGAAATGTATTGGATGACTTTATCAAACAGCCAATATCGTTCTTATATTGATTCTCTTTCAGTATTGGAACAACAAAAAGCCGATCTGCAAAAACGTACGATTGACTTTGTAGCTCCGGGGGAACAGCAACCGGAAGTTGATCATGCTGCTGAAAAGCAAAATGCAAATAGTGGCAATAATCTGGATGAATTTTGGCGTGATGCACACAATGAAGGCTATTTTAGCTATAAACTAGCTACAAATAAGGAAACTGGTTTGAGTTTGATGGTGCGTTACTGGGGAGATGAAACCGGTAATAGAAAATTTGATATTTACATTGATAATGAGAAATTGGTAAATGAGGATATAAGTAACAAATGGAATAAAAAAGAATTCCGGAATGTAGAATATCCTATCCCTGATTCAATGCTGAAAGGCAAAGATTTCATAAGGGTTAAGTTCCAATCATTGCCTGGTAATATTGCCGGTGCAGTTTATTATGTTCGTATAGTCAGAAATAAATAGAATTAGTAATTATAAAAATATCCGGAATATTTAATCTTTATAGATAATATTTATTTGCTTTTTATTGACGTAAAATCTTTAAATATATAAAATGAACAAAATTAAAATAACAGTACTGATTTCATTATTTTGCCTTCTTGCTATCCCAAATGGATGGGCGCAAAAAGGAGGAAAGCTTAAAATGTGGTATGATAAACCTGCTAAAGTGTGGAACGAGGCGCTTCCGATTGGTAACGGCAGACTGGCTGCAATTGTTTTCGGAGATCCTGTTAATGAAAAACTACAGTTGAATGAAAGCACTTTTTGGTCGGGTGGTCCATCACGTAATGACAATCCTGACGGTTTATCTGTACTTGACTCAGTGCGATATTATATTTTTAAAGAAGACTACAAACGAGCCGATTTTCTGGCAAACAAAGGACTTACTGCTAAGCAATTACATGGCTCTATGTTTCAGATAGCTGGAAACCTGAATCTGGCATTTAAGGGTAATGATACCTATACAGATTATTATAGGGAACTCGATCTGGAAAGAGCTGTTTTTACTACTTCCTACAAGGTGGATGGAGTAACTTATAAAAGAGAGGTTTTTGCATCGAAACCAGATCAGGTTATTGTTGTAAGACTTACAGCCAGTAAACCTGGAAAATTATCTTTTGCAGCAAGTTTTGATGGACCTCTGCAGAAGTCAGTGAAAGTGTTGGATAACAAAACTCTTGAAATGACAGGCTTATCTGCTTCTCACGAAGGAGCTACGGGACAAGTGAAATTTGATGCTCGTGCAAAAATCTTAAATTCAGGCGGAACTACAACAATTGAATCAAATAAGATCAATGTAAGTAAGGCTAATGAAGTTGTTATATTGATTTCTATTGCGACTAATTTTACCGATTATAAAACTTTATCGGCAGATGAAGTTAAAAAATGCACCAACTATCTTGCAGCAGCTCAGAATAAGTCTTATTCAACAATGCTAAAGAGTCATATAGCTGCGTTTCAGAAATATTTTAATCGCGTAAATTTTGATTTAGGTGCTTCATCGGCAGCAAAACTGCCAACTGATGAAAGAATTAAAAATTTCTCAAAGTCATTTGATCCTGAATTGATTTCTATGTATTATCAATTTGGCCGTTATTTGTTGATTTCATCTTCTCAACCAGGAGGGCAACCTGCTAATCTTCAGGGAATATGGAATGGCAGCACTTATCCTGCATGGGATAGCAAGTATACCATCAATATCAATACAGAAATGAATTATTGGCCTGCTGAAAAATGTAACATGCCTGAAATGCATGAACCATTGATTCAATTGATAAAAGAACTATCAGAAACTGGTAAACAAACAGCTAAAATAATGTATGGCTGCAATGGCTGGGTGGCTCATCACAATACTGATATCTGGCGCATTTCTGGTGTGGTTGATTTTGCTGATGCGGGATTATGGCCGATGGGTGGGGCATGGCTGTCACAGCATTTATGGGAGAAATATCTGTATAGTGGCGATCTAAAATATTTGGAATCAGTTTATCCTGTATTAAAATCAGCCTGCGAATTTTATAAAGATTTTCTTATAGAAGAACCTTCTCATAAATGGTTGGTAGTAAGCCCTTCTATGTCACCGGAAAATACTCCTTCCGGGCATTCCGGATGTGCGCTGAGTTACGGAACGACTATGGACAATCAACTACTTTTTGATTTGTTTACCAAAACGATTAAGGCTGCTCAATTGCTGAAAAAAGATGAAGCATTGATGACTGATTTTCAAAAGATACTTAATAATCTTCCACCGATGCAGATCGGTCGTTTCGGCCAATTACAGGAATGGATAGGAGACTGGGATGATCCGAATGATAAAAACAGACATGTGTCACACTTATATGGTTTGTACCCAAGTAATCAGATTTCACTATATACTACTCCTGATTTATTTGATGCTGCACGTACATCACTCATTCATCGTGGCGATGTGTCAACCGGATGGTCGATGGGCTGGAAAGTGAATTTCTGGGCACGTTTGCTTGACGGTAACCATGCACGAAAGCTGATAACTGACCAATTAACGCTTGTTGATCCGGTAAAAGAAAAGAGTGGTGGTACCTATCCTAACTTTTTTGATGCACATCCGCCATTTCAAATAGACGGAAACTTTGGTTGTACTTCAGGTATTACAGAAATGCTTTTGCAGAGTCACGACGGAGCTATTGATATTTTACCTGCATTGCCTGATGACTGGAAAAAGGGAAGTATAAGTGGCTTGAGGGCTTATGGAGGTTTTGATGTGAGCATCACTTGGGAAAATAATCAGGTGCAGAAGATTATCATAAAATCTCATTTAGGTGGAAATTGCCGTATTCGTGTTCCTAATGAGGTCACTATGTCTGGTGGTAAAACATTGAATGTGGCTTCAGGAGAAAATTCAAATCCATTCTTTGAGATTGCTAAAGTAAAGAATCCTTTGATATCGGCTTCTGCAAATCTAAATTCTATTAATTTTAAATCAATCTGGTTATATGATTTGCCTACTGAAGCAGGTAAAATATACACAATCATTTGTAAAAAGTAGTTTGTTATAATTGATAATTCAAATGAAATAATAGAATACTATGAAAAAGATTTTTATTAATTTGTTATTGGCTTTGCCAATTAGTTTGTTTGGTCAGACAGCTGAGATTAAAATTGATGTTGACAGAAAAATTGCCGAAATTGATCCTAAAATTTACGGTGTATTTATGGAACCTATTCATTTTAAAGGAGACAGAATGGGATTGCCTGACTCTGTTGAATTTAATACACTCTACGGAACACTTTATGATCCTAAATCTTCACTGGCTGATGAAAATGGATTTAGAAAAGATTATATTGATGCAATGAAGGAACTAAAAATTACCAATATGAGGTGGCCTGGTGGTAATTTTTTAATGGGGTATGACTGGAAAGATGGAATAGGGCCTAAAGAAAATAGACCAAAACGTATAAACCTGGCTTGGGGTGGCGTAGACAATAATCATGTGGGTACCGATGAATGGTTTGCTTTAAATAAAGCAATAGGCAGTGAAAATGTGGTTTGTGTGAACCTAGGGTTGGGTTCTATATTAGATGCCTGCTATTGGGTAGAGTATTGTAATTATAAAAAAGGTACATACTATTCTGATTTAAGAGCTAAGAATGGACATCCCGAACCTTATAATGTTAAAATATGGGATTTGGGTAATGAAGTAGATGGTTATCCATGGGAATTAGGACATAAATCAATTGAAGAATATTCAAGAATAGGAAGAGAAGCTGCAAAGGCGCTGAAGAGCGTAGATAAGGATATTCAGTTGGTTGCCTCAGGATCTTCGTGCTATGAGAATTCACCCTGGATTGATTGGAACAGGAACGTTTTGTCTAGCTTTGGTGATCTGATCAACTATATTTCAATTCACAGATATTGGGAAAAGTCTGACGACTATTACAATTACATGGGACAGAGTGCAATGGACTTTGAAGAAAAGATAAAAGTAACGGCTAATGAGATTGAAAATGTAAAAGTGATGAAAGGACTCAAGAACCCTATTTACATTTCAGTAGATGAGTGGGGAATCATGTCAAAGAATACTTTATCTGTTTTACCTATTGCTGAAAGCTTTAATTCATTTATTCGTCATGCTGATGTTGTAAAGATGGCTAATTTTACAATGCTAACCTCTTTGCTGAACACTGGTAAAGAAAAAAGTACTTATAAAACGCCTTTGTTTTATATCTTTAAATCATTCTCAAATAACTGCCTTGGCACTTCTGTTGATACTTATGTAAAATGCGATACATTCAATACTCCGTTATACAAAGATATACCTTATCTTGATGTTACAACGGTCTATTCTAAAGAAACTAATACCACTTATATCAATGTAATCAACAGACATAAAGACAAAGCGATTTCAACTAACATAGTATCAAATTCTGCAGAGTTTACTGGCAAAGCTGAGGCTACTTTAGTTGCAGGAAATGCACTTAACGAGGCTTTTACATATGACAAACAAAATCAATATATACCTGTTACAAAAGAAATTAAGACAGAGAAGAATAGAATAGCCTATTCCTTCCCAGCGCACTCTTTTATACAGATAAAGGTCAAAATGAAAAAATAATAAATATCCCATCTTTGTAGTAACTAATTGTATAACCAAAGATCTACAAACAATAAACTAATAAATATGAAAATAATGAAGACGTTTTTTAGTCGAAGATTAACGTGCAATTCATTTCAAAGCCTCTTACTACTTGGGTTGTGTTTTTTATTTCCTGTAACAATTCAGGCATCTAAAGGAGGAAAAAAGATCAGTTCTGATTTGTTTGGACTCTTCTTTGAAGATATTAATTATTCTGCCGATGGAGGACTTTATGCAGAGTTAGTACAAAACCGTTCGTTTGAATATAACCCTACTGAACGTAAAGAATGGAATCCTTTCTCTTTCTGGGAATACATCACTCCCGGATTTTCTTATGGAAAAATAAGCGTTGAAACTTCATCGCCTATTCATCCTAATAATCCTCATTACATGGTGCTTGATGTTGAGCATGTGGGACACGAAGCTAATAGTACAGGCTTGTCTGGGGTTGGTATTAAAAACTTAGGATTCAGTGGTATGGTGGTTAAAGCCGGTGATAAATATAATTTCTCAATGTTTGCGCGTCAGCTTAGCAAAGAACCAATTGAGTTGAATATTAGTTTGCAGACTCCTAAAGGAAAAGTTCTTGCAGAAACTAAAATCTCCACTTCAACTGATAATTGGAATAAATATACAGCAAGTCTGATTCCTACAGAAAGTAATGATACTGTCAGCTTAGTTGTTTTGGCCACAACCAAAGGAAAGCTGGCCATAGATGCTGTTTCTTTGTTTCCTGAAAAAACATTTAAAAACCGTCCGAATGGTTTGAACGCTGATTTGGCACAGTTGCTGGCCGATATGAAACCTCGTTTCATCCGTTTCCCCGGAGGTTGTCTTTCTCATGGTGACGGTCTGGAAAATATGTACCGTTGGAAAAATACTATTGGCCCGGTTGAACAGCGTAAAGAGCAACGTAATATTTGGGGCTATCATCAAACAACAGGCTTGGGCTATTTTGAATATTTCCAGTTCTGCGAAGATATAGGTGCAAAACCATTACCTGTTTTACCAGCCGCTGTCAGCTGTCAGAATTCAGGAGGTACATGGCGTGTGGGTGGAACCGGACAAAAAGCTATTCCTATGAATGAAATGCAGGATTATATTCAGGAAGTGTTGGATTTGATTGAATGGGCAAACGGTCCTGCAACATCTGTTTGGGGAGCTAAACGTGCTGCTGCAGGACATTCGGCTCCATTTCACCTTCAATATATTGGTATTGGTAATGAAGATAAAATAACTCCCGAATTTGAAGAACGCTTTAAAATGATTTTTAATGCAATAAAGGCAAAGCATCCGGAAATAACAGTTGTAGGCACAGTTGGTCCGTCTCCCGACGGTGAAGATTTTACAAAAGGATGGAAGCTGGCTGATGATTTGAAAGTTCCGGTAGTAGATGAGCATTATTACACTGATCCGAATTGGTTTATTTCTCATCAGCACCGCTATGATTCTTACAAACGTAATGCTACGGAAGTTTATCTTGGAGAATATGCTTCCTGGGGAAATAAAATGCGCAATGCT
The DNA here is from genome assembly GCF_963678845.1 of uncultured Bacteroides sp. NCBI lineage: Bacteria > Pseudomonadati > Bacteroidota > Bacteroidia > Bacteroidales > Bacteroidaceae > Bacteroides > uncultured Bacteroides sp. The sequence goes on along the minus strand of NZ_OY787464.1, from coordinate 1,102,717 downwards.
ATATCCGAAGCTGCTTATATGACGGCTCTTGAACGTAATGGTGATGTAGTGAGAATGGCTTCATACGCTCCTTTATTTGCGAAGAAGGATTTTACACAGTGGAAGACTGATTTGATATTCTTTGATAACTCGAGGGTTAATCTTACACCAAATTATTATGCACAAAAAATGTTTTCTGCCAATCAGGGAGATTACTATTTTGATAATGTAATTTTGAAAGATGAAAAGAATGCAAACTTAGCAGCTTCTTGTGTTCAGGATAGCAAGACAGGAGATATTATATTGAAAATGGTAAATTTCGGAAGCGAAAGCAAACCGATGAAAATAGACCTTAAAGGATTCAGCAACATTGCTTCAAAAGCAGAGCAGACTGTTCTTATAGGTAATGCTGAAGCTGAAAATACTCTCGAAAATCCACAGACTGTAATTCCTACTAAATCAACCGTTAAAATAAAGAAGTCGTTTGATTATTCTGCTCCGGCTATGTCATTAACAGTAATCAGAATGAAAACAAGAAAATAGTAACCTCTATCAATTATATTAACTTAAGACTATGAGAAAAAGAAATATTTTATGCGTTGTGGCAATTCTGGTTTCCGGGTATTCTTTGAATCTGTCAGCACAGGTGAAGAAAGCTCAGAACCCTATTATTTTTTCAGATGTTCCTGACATGTCTATGCTTCGGGTTGGAGATACTTATTATATGAGTAGCACTACCATGCACATGAGTCCGGGTGTTCCAATTATGAAGTCTAAAGATTTGGTAAACTGGAAATTAGTGAATTATGCCTATAATACTTTAGATGATGTTGATGCACTAAATCTTAATAATGGTCAAAGTACTTATGGCAGAGGGTCATGGGCAAGCAGTCTCCGCTATAACAAAGGAATTTACTATGTTTCAACATTTGCTCAAACAACTGGGAAAACATATATTTACACAACAAAGAATCTAGAGAAAGGGCCTTGGGTAAAACATTCTTTTGCTCCGTCATTGCATGATCATTCATTATTTTTCGAAGAAGATGGACGTATTTATATGATTTATGGAAGTGGTAAACTCAATATAGTAGAGCTTAAAAAAGACCTTTCAGGAATTAAGCCCGAAACAGATCGCGTGCTCATAGAAAATGCTAGCGCTCCGTCTGGTAACAAGGGGCTTGGAGCAGAAGGATCTCAGCTTTTTAAAGTAAATGGAAAATATTATATATTCAATATAACCTGGCCAGCCGGTGGTATGCGTACTGTAAATATTCACAGAGCTGATAAAATTACCGGTCCGTATGAGGGACGAGTTGGATTTCAGGATAAGGGGGTAGCCCAGGGAGGACTTATTGATACTCCTGATGGTAAATGGTACGCTTATTTATTCCGTGATTTTGGAGCAGTAGGACGTATTCCTTATTTGGTTCCGGTAAAATGGGAAAATGGATGGCCTGTTATCGGAGTGAATGGAAAAGTTCCTGAAACACTTGATTTACCAGTTAGTAAGGGTTTGATTTCCGGTATTGTTGCTTCTGACGAATTTACACGTAAGCCCGGAACTGCTGCTTTACCATTGGCTTGGCAATGGAATCATAATCCTGACAATAAATTATGGTCGGTTAGTCAAAGGAAAGGTTATCTACGTCTAACAACAGGCAGAATAGATTCAACTCTGTTAATGGCAAGAAATACATTGACTCAACGTACCATTGGACCTGTATGTACAGGCTCAACATCAATGGATGTGTCTCATATGAAGGATGGAGATTTTACCGGATTATGCTTGCTACAAAAGAATTTCGGTCAGCTAGGGGTTAGAGTTAATAAAGGAGTCAAGTCTATAGTAATGATTAGTGCCGGAACAGGAAAGCCTGTTGAAGTACAAAGTGTTCCGCTTACTCATAATATTGTTTATTTCAAAGCGGAATGCAACTTCAAAGACCGTGCAGATATCGCTAAATTCTTTTACAGCTATGATGGTAAAGTCTGGAACTTCATAGGTGAACCATTAAAAATGGCATATACCATTCCTCAATTTATTGGATATCGATTTGGACTGTTTAATTATGCCACTAAAAACATAGGTGGATATGCTGATTTTGATTATTTCCATATTTCAAGTACTATTTCTGAAATAAAATAGTATACTTAAAATGTGACAGAATATTATAGAAAAAATAAGTATTATAATGTTCTGTCACATTATACTTAAACTAATACATCTCTAAAATAAAAACATCCATGGAAAAAAATAAGTTGGCAAGATTGATTCTTGTTACATTTATGCTATTTAATATTACTGTTATTATAGCTCAGAATCCCATTATAAGAAATCAATTTTCTGCAGATCCAACTGCCAGAGTTTTTGGCGATAAAGTATATCTATATCCATCTCATGATATTTTAGGTAAAGAAGGACAAGGTCGTCCAAATTGGTTTTGTATGGAAGATTATCATGTGTTTTCATCCTCAAATCTTACTGACTGGACAGATCATGGAGTTATTTTGAACCAAAATAAAGTACAATGGGCAGATTCAACGGCATTTAGTATGTGGGCTCCTGATTGTATTAGTAAAAATGGTAAATATTACTTTTATTTTCCTGCTCCTCCAAAAGGCACAAAGGGCTTTTCTGTAGGAGTAGCTGTAGCTGATAATCCTTTTGGCCCATTTATCCCACAGTCCAAATCAATTGATAAAGTTAGTGGCATTGATCCTAATGTTTTTATAGATAAAGACGGACAAGCTTATTTGTATTGGTCGGCTGGTAACTTTATGGTCTCAAAATTGAAAAGTAATATGGTGGAACTAGCTTCAGAACCTCAGATTATAGCTAATTTGCCCGAGAAAGGATTAAAAGAAGGCCCTTTTTTGTTTGAAAGAAAAGGAATTTATTATTTGACTTTCCCTCATGTTGAAAATAAAATTGAACGGCTTGAATATGCAATAGGAACCAGTCCGATGGGACCTTTTAAAATATCAGGAGTTATTATGGACGAATCGCCTGTTGGATGCTGGACTAATCATCATTCGATTATAAATTTTAAAGGACAGTGGTATCTGTTTTACCACAGTAATGACCTTTCACCAAAATTTGATAAAAACAGGTCGGTACGCATTGATAGTTTATTTTTTAATGCAGATGGTACTATTCGAAAAGTTACATCTACCTTTCGTGGTGTAGGACTGACTGATGCTTCTAAGCAAATACAGATAGATCGATATAGTAGAATAAGTGATAAAGGCATTTCTGTTTCATTTATTGATACTCTGAACACTTTTGCTGGTTGGAAAACAGTTTTTAATGAGAAAAAAGCATGTGTACAATATAACAATGTTGATTTTGGAAAGAAAAAATATAAATCAGTTATTGTAAAAGCTACTTCTCAGAAAGGAGGGATATTGCTACTAAAGTTAAAGAGTATTAGTGGTCCCATGCTGGCAAAGATTAATATTCCAAAAAGTAAAGAATGGAAAGAAACTAAAGTTTTGATTTCTGGTTTAAAACAAGGTCGTCAGAATTTGTTTTTATCTTCAGTAAATGATAACGAGGTCGAAGTTGATTGGATTAAATTTGAATAACAAACAGCAATGAAGAAAAAAGTAGTTCTTTTTTAGGGCAATTTTTGTTTTCGTTTATCTGTTTAGCACAGGTAAATAATAATAATTCACCAACTGTTAGTATATCTTCGCATGTGTTTCATTACACTAATCCTATAACAAGAGATACTGCTATATCTATGCGTGATCATTGTATTATCAAGGTTGGCAAACAGTGGTACTGCACGGGTACTTCCAATCCTGTATGGACAGGACCGAATCCAGGTGTTCGTCTATTGGTCTCAGATGATTTAATCCATTGGAGTCAATATTCATGGATTATAGATGCCAGCAAACGATCTGCTGATTGTCCTTATAATGGAAGGTTCTGGGCTCCGGAAATACATTTCATAAAAAATAAATATTGGCTTACCGTTAATAGCGGGAAAGTAACCAAAGAGGATCCAAAAGGTATGAATACACATAGTATCTGGTTATTTGCATCCGATCAGGTGACTGGACCATATAAATTAGTTAACGGACCTCTTACTTCTCAATATAATAATGATGCAACATTGTTTGAAGATGAAGATGGTCAGACTTATCTCTATTGCAGTGGCAACGGACTTTTTCAAGCAAAAATAGACTTGACTAAGGGACGAATTATTGGAAATATTCAAAAATTTATGGATAAAAAAAAACCTGGTTATCCTGAATGGATGATTGGAGGTATTGAAGGACCATTTGTTATCAAAAGAGATGGAACTTACTTTATGTTTTTCTCTACTTGGACTCGCGGATATGAAGTTGGATTATTGAAGTCTAAATCTCCGCTTGGTCCGTGGGATTTGGCATCGCCTGAACTAATTTTTGGTCCCCGGAAAAAAGGATATCGCCCGGAATTAGCTATTGATGGGGATATGCTCGTCTGAAATTTCAGGATACAGAAGATCCATATTGTGAAACAGGATATAATAGTTTATTTGAAGGGCCGGATGGGAAATTGTGGTTATCCTGTCATTTTATGATGGATGAAAAACGACCTTATCCTTACTGTAAAGATCTTCAGGATTGGGAGAAGCTACCTCAAATGGGAATAGAACCAGTATGTTATAAAAATGGAATGCTCTACATTAAAGGGTCAACCTGGACCGAACAGAGTGTTGAATATTAATCTAGTATTGTCTTATTTCGTTAACTGAAGTGCATCCCAAAAGTTCTACATAAAACTTTTGGGATGCATTGTTTATATCAAGGCTCCTGTTTTGAAGAGAAACTGCATATTTAAATGGAAGCACACATTTTGTTTCAAATTAAAATGGATTGTTATTTATAACGCCACAAGTTAAGCTAAAAAGTAACGAGAATACAAAGATTTGTTACAAAATAAAAATAAGGCGGTGTTTTATGTATTATAAGCTAAATAATTCTTTTAGTAATATTCTATATTAAATAGGTGAATGAAATTTAGATTTTATCCTGAAAGAGAGCATTGTAGTATATCCTTTTTTTGTAATTAGCGTTACACTAGTCCCCAATTAATATAGTTATAAAAAATAAATTTGTGTTTAAAATTGGAAAAAGTATATCTAAGATTAGAATCTATATTTTAGGTTTCCTTCTATCTTTGGTATTCATTTGTTAATAGAATGTTTAGCCTAAAATCTATTGTTTATGAACACAAATAAAACTGTAATTAATATTATCTGCTGCAAAAACAATTTCTTCTCTTGAATTTTAGAAAATCTTTATTAAGGAGATTATATAAGTTATATAAAAGAGGCTTCTCTATGACTTATATTCTTTTCGCATGGAAAATGAATTTTCTTATGTAGAAGCATTGAATTAAAATACTTCCCTTTGTCTCTTATTAGTTAACCTATAAATTAAAATTTTATGAAACATTTATTTGATGATAGTTGACGAGTTTTTTCTTATAGTTAAAGATTTATGAATAATTGAGTTATTAAGTCTAGTATAATTTATTAAGAAACTATGAAAAACTTTAATTTAAAAAAAAACTTAGGAATTATCATTGTTCTATTGATGGTCCCTCTTTGGGCATTTTCTCAAAACTTTATAGTAAAAGGTGCAGTAAAGGATGTTTCCGGTGAAGCTTTGCTTGGTGTAAACATCTCTCAGGTTGGTACTGCTAATGGTACAGTATCAGATGTTAATGGTAATTTTCAGCTCTCAGTTTCTCCAAATGCTAAATTGCAATTTTCATTCGTTGGATATTTAGGTCAAGTTATAGCGGTTGGAGAAAAAAGAACGTTGAATATTGTTTTAAAAGAAGATAATAAGACTTTAGAAGAAGTTGTTGTTGTTGGTTATGGTACTCAGAAAAAAGCGGATTTGTCATCTGCTATAGCTGTTCTCCCTACCAAAGAACTAAATAAAGTTCCTGGTGGATTGCAGGCAGGGTTGCAGAGTTCGGTTCCTGGTGTTCAAATTACCAATGGAAGAATAAAAATTAGAGGTATTGGTTCTATTAATAATACAGATCCTCTTTATGTGGTGGATGGTATGATTGGTGGTTCTGTTCCAGATGAAGCTAATATTGCAAGTATTCAGGTTTTGAAAGATGCAGCATCTTGTGCAATCTATGGTGCCCGTGGTGGTAATGGAGTTATTGTTATTACAACAAAACGAGGAACTGTCGGTGAAGTAAAGGTTGATTATGATGGATTTGCTGGTGTGAAGAATTTGTCACACAATATTGATATGCTTAATGGACAGGAATTGGCAGAACTAGTAAATGAGGAATTGTGGAATGCAGGCAAAAGAAACGCTACTGATTATTTAGATGCATATAAAAATCCATCTGCTATAGGTGAAGGATATAATATGTTTAATGCATTAAAACGTACAGGTTTTTATCAGAAGCATAATCTCTCTATAAGTGGAGGCTCTGAAAATGCAAATTTTAGAGTAAACAGTCTTTATTCAACTGATAAACCCGTTTTTATTAAAGAAGATACTAAAAATTATGGTATGCAGTTTATCTCTGATTTTACGAAAGGTAAATTCAAATTCGGAGAAACTGTATCAATTAAACGTAGCAATCATGATTGGAGTGATAAAAACTTGCTAATTGCATTAAAATGGGTTCCAACTTTACCTTTGTATGATTCTAAAAGCTCAACAGGATTTGCTGGTGCAGGAAATGGTACAGACGTTGCAAATTCTTTGGCACAGGCTAATTTAAACTGGCACAAAGGCGAAACTACTTCCGTAAATGGTAATGCATGGATGACTTATGAAATACTTCCGGTTTAAAATACAAGTTTAATATGGGAGTTGACATGTATCGATATATGGTTCAGGATTATGAGGCAGAGTATTCAATTCCATATCAAAACCATACACCAGACTCTTATTCCATGGCAAGCTATAAAACTAATAGACTTTTGTATGAGAATACTCTCTCTTATGAAAAGAGCATAGGTAAACACAGCTTAAATGCTTTGGTTGGAGTTTCCTCTGATGAAACAAGGAGTTTGAGTGTAAGTGCTGGAGCACGTGCTATGCCAAGTGAAGATGTTCTTATTTTAGGTGCTACACAGGATGATAAATCAAAATCTGTTGATTCTTCAGTTGGACACGAGTCTATGTTCTCTGTGCTGGGACGAATTAACTATAATTACGACAGCAAATATTTGCTTACATTTAATTTTAGACGTGACGGATCTTCCAAGTTTAGTAAAACCAATCGTTATGGTAATTTCCCATCTTTATCTGCTGCATGGAGAGTAAGTCAGGAAAAATTCATGGAAAAACTTCCATTTATTAGTGATTTTAAATTGCGTGCCAGCTGGGGTATGTTGGGTAACTCTAACATCGATTCTTACCAGTATCAAAGTACTATAGCATTTAGTAATATCTGGTATTATCTTAATAATGCAAAGAATGCAGGTGGACTTGCTACTACTCCTTCAAATCCAATAGTTAAGTGGGAAAGTCAATATTCTACAGACCTTGGTTTCGATCTTTCTTTGTTTGATAATCAGTTGTCATTTATATTTGACTATTATTACAAGAAGACATCAGATATGTTAGTGGCTGTGCCTATTTCATTTGCTGCTGGTTATAGTGATAATAAACCTACACTTAATGCCGGAAGTATTGAAAATAAGGGACTTGAACTTGCCGTTTCATACAAGAAATCAGTTGGTAAATTTGATTATTCAGTAATGGGTAATATTTCTACAGTAAAGAATAAAGTGCTTAGCATTGGTGCTAATAATGAAATCATGGCAGGTAATGGAATCTCTAAAACTGCAGTTGGCAGATCTATCGGAGAATTTTGGGGATATGTAACAAATGGACTATACCGTACTCAGGCAGAATTGGATGCAGATAAAAAATTTGCGCCAAAAGCAGCATTAGGTGATGTTCGTTTTGTTGATAAGGATGGGAATGGAGTAGCCGATCAAGATTACATCGGAAATCCAATACCTAAATTCAGTTATGGATTGAGTGCAGATATTAGTTATAGAACTGCTTGTGGAACATTTGATCTGGCTATGATTTGGCAAGGATCTAATGGTAATGATATTTATAATAAAACACGCTATTTTGGCGAGGGTATGTATCACTATTATAACTGTTTCGCAAGTACGCTGGATCGCTATCGTGCCGAGGATCTGAAATTTGTCAACCCAATTTCAGGGGTTACTACAATTTATCCAAAGAATACAAATACAGATATGCCAAGAGCTGTTATAGGTGACCCAAATCAAAATATGCGTAATTCAAAACGCTATGTAGAAGATGGATCTTATTTAAGACTGAAAGCCTTAACTCTTGGCTATACACTTCCTAAAAGCATAATAAAGAAATTGAATATTAATAATCTGAGAGTGTATATTGGGGGGAAAAACTTGTTAACCTTAACTAAATATTCAGGCTTTGACCCAGAAGTAGGTGACCAGGATACAGGCGGAACAAATTTAACAAGAGGTGTTGATGGATCTACTTCATGGGATCCTACATTCCCTAACTCAAGAGAATTTTTCATAGGTGCTCAATTGTCATTCTAAAGGTTGAATCTTTAAATTAAATATACAATGAAAAAAATATCAAAATTCTGCTTATTGTGCAGTTCTGCAGCAATTCTAAGTAGCTGTATGCCCGATATGGACTTGAATAATCCTTCGCAGTTATCTGTCGATACATATTACAAAACTGCTGCACAATTAGAACTTGCTGTAATACCGGCTTATCAGTGCTTAATCAGTTTTAATGGCGTTGAAGGTGGCTATGGTCGTGGGGCATATTATTATCTGTTACTTCCTGGAGATGATTTCGACCATACTTTTAAATGTGTAGGAGAGGAACTTTATCCTGATACTTATAGCACTCCTCCTAATCAAGGAAATATTACCAGTGGTTGGAAAGGGTACTTTGAAGGTGTTTATGCATCTAATACAGCCATTGAAAATATAAGTAATTTTACTGGTGATATATCTGAAACTGTTAAAAATAGATTGTTAGGTGAGGCCTATTTCTTGAGAGGTTTACATTATATGCATCTTTGTGCTATGTTTGGGGAAACAATTCCATTGGTTGATCATCCGGCAAAAAATCAATCAGATTATTATCCTACTAACGCAAAGCCCGGCGAAATATACGCTTTGATTATTAGTGATTTTGCAAGAGCTTCAGAACTTTTACCATTACGTAGTGAGCTTTATGCTAATGTAGCAAACAAGGGGCGTGCAACGAAAGGTACAGCGCAAGCATATTTAGCAAAAGCATATATGTATCGCCCTATTCTTGAAAAAGGAAAAGCGGCAGAATTTGATAAAGCTGCTCCTTTGTTGAAATCTGTTATAGATAGTAAAGAATATAAGCTTATGGATAATTTTAGAGCTAATTCTTTGGGCGGAGATAATGAAAATAATGATGAATCTGTATTTGAAGTCCAGATGTACAATGGTACAAATTGGCTAGGTGGAGACAACTCTGACTCTTGGAGATGGACCGAAATTGGAGTTCCTGACGGAACTGGTAGCTCTTGGTGGAATATCGCTCCAAACAAAAAAACTTATGATGAATTTGAAGATGGAGACCCAAGAAGATACATGACTCTGTGGTGTCCTGGAGGTGCAAAATATACAGAATTATCAGGTAATGTTGCTGACTGGAATTATATGATGGCACATTTGTCTTCAGATAATGATCTTTATGGTACCAGAAAGGAATGCCCTGATTACCAGATTGGTGATCTTGATGATGATATCAATACTCGTTTGATGCGTTATTCAGATGTGTTACTAATGTATGCAGAGTGTTTAAGTGAAACTGGTAATGATAGTAAGGCTATTACAGATCCTACTGGCCCTAAATATTATATTCAGCAAGTTAGAGATAGAGCTAATAAAGTAGTTCCATCTGAACAACCACACTTGTGGTATCAACATTCTCCTGGTACAATACCTAATGTTGATGATTTATTATCAAGTGGTAAAGTCATCAATGGTATTGCTATGAATAGCATAAAGAATATAATTGAACATGAACGTTATGTTGAATTTTGTGGTGAATATTTGCGCTATTTCGATTTACTCCGCTGGGGTATGGCTGATGCCAAATGGCTTGAACCTTTGAAAACTTTAGGTTGGTCAGAAAAGGCTATGTATTTTCCTTTCCCTCAGTCTGAGTTGAACAATAATCCAAACCTGAAAGGCAACGCTATGAATTAGTTTTTTTTGAATATTATAGATCTCTATGCCCTGCACTATTTGTAAAAATAGTGCAGGGCTGTTTTTTTTTATTTATTTCTGTAGATAATCTTATCTGATTTCAAAATAGAGTGTTTTATTAGCTTTCATTAATCCTCCATTCTCTATGTTTTGTGTAACATTCTAAAAATATCTGCTTATCTTCTACTAAAACAGTTCTACACTTTATACATTATATGGATGTTCCCTATTATTATAAAATTGAATTTTGCTACTATATTTAATAGCTCAAATTATCAGGTATATAGGTGGATATTCAGACATTTATAACGAAATATAAGTAAGCTCTCAACTGTCAACCCATATGCCCTAGATCGAGGACTCATAAGCCCTTAACCGAATGCTTACTTATTTCTATAGACTAAAATAAATAAGCCATCAATAAAGACCTTTTGTTTTATTAGAATTATATGTATGCATCATCAAAATAAACTTCATAATTCTGCTAATAAACTGGTTAAATCTAAAAATGAAACATATTTGCATTATATCTATACTCGTTGTTACGTAATCAAAAGGATAGGATACATTTTTATTGTTTAGACTTTAGCTATCTTTATATTTTTGTAATGCTTTGTTTGATGTTTTAAACAACAAATTTCTGCATCCTAATACTGAAATTCAAATGAATTTGATATTTCTAATTAATACTTTTTTATAATGAAAAGATCTAAAATTAAATTTAGTTTTTTATTTGCATTTATGGCTATATTCTCTTTATGCCAAACAGGTTCAGCGCAATCAGGTGTAAAGAAAAAGAGCTCACTGGTTCAGTCAAAAAATAATCCGACGTTTACACGGTTTGTATATCAGGGTAATGATGAGGCCTATAGAGAAAATCCATTGGGCGATGACGAGTTTTATAATCCGATTTTGCAAGGTTGCTATCCTGATCCAAGTATAACTCGTAAAGGGAATGATTATTATTTAGTTAATTCTTCTTTCTCTATGTTTCCAGGAGTTCCTATCTTTCATTCCAATGATTTGGTTCATTGGAAACAAATAGGGCATGTACTCGACAGAACATCTCAATTAAAAGTGGAAACTGCCGGTGTAAGTGCTGGAATATATGCTCCGGACATTAAATATAATCCATATAACGATACTTTTTATATGATTACTACTCAATTTGCTTCTGGAATAGGCAATATGGTAGTTAAAACAAAAGACCCTTTAAAAGGATGGAGTGATCCTATTAAATTAAATGCCAACGGAATAGATCCATCAATGTTTTTTGATGATAATGGAAAAGCTTATATTGTTCATAATGATGCTCCTGATAAGGGGAAAGAACTTTATAATGGACATCGGGTAATTAAAATATGGGAGTATGATTTGAATACAGATCAGATTATTCCTGGAACAGACAAAATCATCGTTGATGGAGGAGTGGATATTAAAAAGAAACCAATTTGGATTGAAGGTCCACATTTATACAAAAAAAACGGTCGTTACTACTTAATGTGTGCTGAAGGTGGTACAGGCGATTGGCATAGTGAGGTCATTTTTGTAAGTAACAGTCCTAAAGGTCCTTTTATACCAGCAACAAATAATCCAATTCTTTCACAAAGATATTTGCGTTCCGATAGAAAAAATAAAGTTGATTGGACTGGCCATGCCGATCTTGTTGAAGGACCAGCTGGGATATATTATGGAGTTTTTCTAGGTATTCGTCCCAATGAAAAGAATTTTGTGAATACAGGTCGTGAAACTTTTATTCTTCCTATAGATTGGAGTGGTGAGTTTCCTATTTTTGAAAATGGACTTATTCCTTTAGAACCCAAATTGAAATTGCCAGAAGGAGTTATTAATCACCAAGGAAAAGACGGTTTCTTACCTAATGGTAATTTTACATTTACAGAAAACTTCACATCATCAAGTTTGGATTATAAATGGATAGGGATGAGAGGCCCTTGTGAAGATTTTATTCGTGTAAATCCAAAAGGTGGTGTACAAATTATACCATTCAATGTGAATATTAAGGAAGTAAAACCTATATCGTCTCTTTTTTATAGACAACAGCATAAGAATTTTACAGCAACAACAACTGTAAGTTATCAGCCAAAAACTGAAAACGATTTGGCTGGATTAGTATGCTATCAGTCAGAGAGGTTCAATTATGTTTTCGGTATTACTAAAAAGAATAAAGATGCATATATTCTACTGCAAAGAACAGAAAAAGGTAGTTCTGTGATTCTTGTAAGTGAAAAGATTAATGCATCTAAGCCTGTTCAGTTGCGAGTTACAGCTAATGGAGATGATTATAATTTTAGTTATGCTGAAAATAATAGTGAATTTAAAAATCTGGGAGGTGCTGTCTCTGGAGATATTCTTTCAACTAATATTGCAGGCGGATTTACAGGAAGTTTGATTGGTTTGTATGCTACTTCTGTTAATGATGTTTTTCTGAAATAGATAAATAAGGACTGCTGGAAAAATCCAAACCGCTCTAATATTATATTGATAAACTTGGACTTTTTCAGCAGGCCCTATTATTACTTGGCATATATTCTCTATTTAATGAATTGTTTTTTGATTACTTTTTAGATTGTTCGATATACTCTTTGGGAGTTATTCCATATAACTCTTTAAAAGCTGTAGAAAAATAAGTTGTACTGACAAATCCTGTAGCATATGCTACTTCACTAATACTCTGATTTTTTTCCTTTAATAATGATGCTGCTTGTTGTAAACGTATATTACGGATTAGGTCGCGAGTAGTTTGATTGGTCAGCTCTTTTAACTTACGATATAAATGAACTCTGCTGATGCCAACTTCTGATGCTAGAATTTCTACGTTAAAATCTGTATTACTGATGTTTTTGTTTATTACAGACATTACCTTATCCATAAGTTTCTCGTCAGGTGTTTTGAGACTGATTTTATCTAATTTATCTTCTTGATTCTGTTGCCCTGTTAAATTGTTTTTTAGAGTCTCTCGATTTTTGATAAGATTCTGAATGGTTTTTTTTACTATATCGATGTTAAAAGGTTTTGTGATATAACTGTCGGCCCCAACATCCAGCCCTTCTAGATTGTCTTCTTCTCTGGTTTTAGCTGTTAGTAAAACAACCGGAATATGGTTTATGTTAATATTCTGCTTAATTTTATGACATAGTGCCATACCATCCATCTCCGGCATCATTACGTCACTGATGATTAAATCCGGAGCATTTTTAAATATTGCAGCAAGAGCTTCTTTCCCATTACAACTTTCTGTAACATGAAATTCATTTTCTAATTCATTTTTAAGATATTTACGTATCTCTTCATCATCCTCTACAATTAAGATCTTATACTTAGTTTTTGATCTTATTGATACAATATTATTGTTATCAGGTTTTTCTTGGATTGTTATCTGACTATCAAATATATCTAGTTCTGCTTTTTCCATAACCATTTCTTCGGAGGTCAGGAAATGATTTCCCAGAGGCAAACGGATAATGAAACGACAGCCTTTTCCGTTTTCATTATTTTCAGCTCTAATAATTCCATGATGAAGTTCTACCAGAGAGCGTGTCAAATGAAGACCAATGCCATTGCCAATATGGGAATTATTTAAGCTGTTTTTTATTTGATAAAAACGTTCGAATATGCGTTCTATCTCATCTTTATCTATAGCTATTCCATTGTCTGAAACTAAAATTTCGTAATAGTTACGTAATTCGCCACTTTCATTCTCGTTTTCTCCTATATGGATACTTATATTTATTTCTCCCTTTTCAGGTGTGAATTTGAATGCGTTGGATAATAAGTTTAAGATAATCTTATCAAAATTATTGGGGTCTATCCATGTATTCAGATGAGAAACATCAGAATGAAGCGTTAGTTTAATTTGTTTGCTTTGTGATTGATCTTCAAAAATCTCTACCTGGCTTTGTATGAATCTGATAATGTTAGTCTCACAGAATTTTAGGACCATCTGCTTTTTATCAATTTTACGGATATCCATTAGTTGATTGATTAAAGCAAGAATCCGTTCAGAATTTCTGAAAATGATATGATACAGTTTTTGACGTTCTTCATCTCTATCTATCTTCAAAAGCTTTTGCAATGGACTAATAATTAGAGTCATTGGGGTGCGTATCTCATGAGAAATGTTTATGAAAAACTGAAGTTTTGCTTCATTGATTTCTTCCGTATACGTTTGTTGTTGAAGTTTCTGCTTAATCTGACGTCGTTGCATGATTTGCTGTCGCGTAAAATATAAAATCGCAATAATTATAATGAAATATATAATTTTAGCACCAATAGATGCATACCATGGGGGAGATATAAGAATTGTAATTTCTTTTATCTCAGAATAAGTCTCGTAATATTTCGCTTTTACTTTGAAATGGTATTTTCCTGGAATCAGGTTGCTGAATGAAACATGATTTTCACCGGGTTGAAGAGTGCTCCAATTCTTGTCATTCATAGCATACATAAAAGTAATTCGTTCCGGATTGCAAAATTCCATTGCTGAAAATTCAATGCTAAATGAATTATCGTTTGCAGCAAGATGGAATTTCTTTGCTTCAGATACTGCAGTATCAATAATGTCATATGAACCAGATTTTACTCCTTTCATAATAGCTTGATTATCATGGATATAGAATCCTGTTATGCGTATGTCAAGTTTCTTTGTCGGATTGGTTATTTTTTCAGGATAGAAAGAAGTAACTCCGTTGACACCTCCAAAGATTATTTCTCCATTTTTATCTCTGAACAATGCATTTTTACTGAATTCATTTCCTTGTAGTCCATCGTCAGCATAGTAATTAGTGAATGTTTTTTTTCTTGGATTATATTTGGATATACCATAATTTGTACTGATCCAAAGATTACCTTGCTTATCTCCGCAAATCCCACAAATAACACTGCTCGGCAATCCATCTTTCATATCCAGTGATGTTATCTGATGATTTTTTGGATGAATGCAAAACAGACCTTGTGAGGTTCCAATCCAGATAAATCCTTTTGTATCTTCAAATATAGTGTAAATTATATATCCACTTAGAAGTTTGTTGGTATGATACGTTGATACGAAATTTTTAGTTTTCAAATCTAAGCATCCTAATCCATCATATGAACCTATATATAATTTATTGTCATGAGATAGTAATATAGAAGTAATCCAACGATTATGTAAAACATTTAGTTTGTTACTATATTGTGATCCTGTGGTAGAAGAATAATGCACAATTTGATTATTTTTAATATTCATAGAATAAACTCCGGAACCCATTGTTCCAATCCAAAGTTTCTTATTTTTGTCTTCAACAATACTAAATACACAAGTGGTATTGACTTCTTGTATATATTCACAATGGCCAGTATTTTTATTTAATTTGGCCATACCTTGAAAGAAAGAACCTAACCATAGGTTCTGTTCTGAATCTTCAAAAATACTCAGAATTGTGGAAGGAACATTTGAACCATTCTCCTGGCTGAAATGCGATTTAACCTCTCCGTTTGGGGTAACACTATATATACCGTCATTGTCTGTTCCAATCCATAAAATTCCATTATGATCTTTGCATACGGACATAATGCAATTAGAGCCAATATTGTTTTTTAGAATAGATTTGTGACCAATATATTTGAAATTACTTCGATTAGCTGGTAATAACATGACTCCTTTTTGATAAATGCCTAGCCAGATATCTCCTGCCTTGTCTTCAATAATAGAGTGAATTTTTGATTTGGTAAAGTCAAAAGTAGGGATGTTGTATTTATTTTCTATAAATTTTTTATAAGTAGGGTCATAGACTTTTAACCCTTTCCCATCTGTTCCAACCATAATTTTATGCTGGTGATTGACATAGAGAGTTTTTATAGGAAGTTTAACAGGATAAGGTATTGCATCAAAAGAATTGGTAGATGCATTATATGCAAACAATCCTTTATTTAAGCTGCCAACATATATCTTATTATCAGGTCCTAAACACATACAGGAAATATCAAGATTTACTAGTTTAGCTTCATTAAGGTATTGTTTGGTTTCCTTTTTTTTGCCTGATGTTAAACAGAAAACACCTTTTCCTTCAGTCCCTATCCAAAGATTGCCATTCTTATCTTCCTGAATAGCTGTAATGAAAGAATTGGGAATAGTACTAAGTATAACTTGATTGGCTTGTTTGCCGTTCTTTTTTAATAAAAACATCCCGTGACCAGCCGTTCCAATTAAAAGATCTCCATTTTTTCTTTCATAAATAATATGAATATGCGCATCTAAAGGTTTGTTATTCTTAGATGAGAGTAATGGTATTTCTGTGAACTTCCCAGAAATATAATCATATTGTTGCAAACCATTTATATATCCTATATAAAGATTCTTGCGGCTATCATTGAAGACAGATAGTACATAATTGTTTTTAATGGATGATCGGTCTTTATTTTTATGTTTAAAAGTCAGAAATTTGGCGCCATCATAGCAACTAAGGCCATCTTCCGTAGCAATCCAAATATTTCCTTTCGAATCTTGAGAAACTTTATTAACCATACTGCTGGATAATTCTTTATCAACAGTAAATAATTTGCCGGATTGTGCAAATCCACATATATAAAAGCAGAATAGTAGGATGGTTGAAATTCTTGCGATTTTCATAAATAGACTATTAAATATTTAACTGCAAATTTAGTCATTCTATAGATAAAAACAGCCTAAGAATCGAGAAATATAGAATATTATGTAACATAAGCGAAAGATAATGTAACATTAATTCGAAATGATGTAACCCATGTAAATGTATGTGTATCCAAATTATGCAATTCAAAGTAGATAGTGAAGTATATTTGTATGATTAATACAGATAATCATATTAGAAATTTTATGTGCTAGCATTTTGTAATCCGGGTACTGAAGACAAAGGCTGGAGATGAAATAATAATAACATGTTTAGATTGTGGAAGTTTGATGAAAAACATGACTGAAGTTTTGTGAAAGCATTGAGCTTTGGATTCAGATTATTAACCAATGGATGGTAATCCATTCTCCAATAAATAAAGAAAAAACGAGAATAGATCTGCCACCTGCCATTAATATAAATTAGTAAGCTGTTATACAGTTGTTTATGTTAAAACGGGTAAAAATCATCTGCCACTAATCAGCTGTTTATCTGCCACTAATTTAGGTGATCTGCCACTATAATTTACTTTTGTTAACCAAGAATAGGCCTTAAAAAATAAAGGGTGGAGAAATATATATGAAA
Source organism: uncultured Bacteroides sp. (assembly GCF_963678845.1). Classification (NCBI taxonomy): domain Bacteria; kingdom Pseudomonadati; phylum Bacteroidota; class Bacteroidia; order Bacteroidales; family Bacteroidaceae; genus Bacteroides; species uncultured Bacteroides sp. Next base: position 1,085,253 of record NZ_OY787464.1, on the reverse strand, counting down.
AACTTAAACTAAAATGAGAACTAAACTTTTTTTTGCAATTCTTTTGCTAACTATTTTCTCATTACACTCCTCAAATATAAAGTTCTACGATGTGAACTCTTTGTACGGAATTTCAATGCGAGTTGCTACTTCTGTTTGTAAAGATAAAAAGGGATTCATTTGGGCTTCTACAAAATTGGGGATTTTAAGACTTGCCGGAGATGATTACCGCATTTATCAACTACCATATGAGAATACAGATGTAATAATAGTGAAGCTCGTCTATGCTAACTCAGACTTATTGGCTTTTTCAAATAATGGTCAGCTATTTCGTTACAACGCGATTAAGGATCAATTTGAATTGATCCTTAATATGGGTAAGGCTATGAATAATAAGTATTTGGTTGTTGCTAACGTGCTTATTGATAATACCAATTGTTACTGGATTGCTACTTCATTTGGTTTATTCCGATATCATAATGGGCATCTTATGAAGATTCAAGATTCAGAAGATACTTATAGTCTAGCCTGGTATGACTCCAATCGCTTGTTCGTGGCTAAACCAAAAGGAATCTGGTTATTTAATAAACAGACAATGAAAGGGGAGTGGCTTTACAAAAATGGACCAAAATCTGATTTACATGTTAGTAAGTTTTTATATGATAATAAAGCGAAGAGGCTTTGGATAGGAACATCCTGGAATGGTCTGTTTTATTTTGATTTGAATAGACAGACTCTGTGCCCGGTGAAAATAGATGGTTTTCCTAAACAGCCAATTCTGGCAATAGAGAAAAATTCCGATTCCACTATTTTAGCCGGAATTGATGGACAAGGTATTTGGGAGTTGAACAGACAAGGAACAAAGGTTTTGAATGTATATAAAGAAGATGTAAATGATCCGTCATCTCTTTCCGGAAATGGAGTTTATGACATCTTTAATGACCAAAATAAGCGTATCTGGGTTTGTACATATGGTGGCGGTGTTTCTTTTTTTGATAAAAGGTCTCCTTTGGTTGATCAATTAACTCATAATATAAATAATCCAAACTCTTTAGTAAATAATAACGTTAACAAGATTGTACAAGACAAAAGGGGAAATATTTGGATGGCTACGGATAACGGTATTAGCTGCAAGGAAGCCGGAACCGGAAGATGGAAAACTTTTTATCAAAATCAGCATAATCAAGCTCCGGTATTTATCTCATTGTGTGAAGATGATAAAGGACGAATATGGGCAGGAACTTATTCTTCGGGCGTTTTTGTTATTGATGAACGTACAGGGCGCGAATTAGCACATTATTCCAAAGAAACTTATGGATCGGCATTAGATAATAATTTTGTATTGGATATTTTTAAAGATAGCAATGGTGACCTTTGGATAGGTGGGGGATCAGGTAAAATGATATGTTATCTTTCAAAGGAAAATAAATTTAGAAAATACTCAACGATGCCTATCAATGCTTTTGCTGAATTGGCACCAAACAAAATACTTTTAGCTTGTACATATGGATTATGCATTCTTGATAAAAAAACAGGAGTAATCAAAACATTACAAGAGGGATACTTAGTTCATGATGTAATTGTAATAAAAGATGAATTATGGATATGTACAAGTGGTGAGGGCTTAATTAGATATAATTATAAAAATCATAAAACTCAAAAGATTACAGCTTTATCTGGATTGCCTTCTAATTATGTAAATAGTATAATGTATACAGGCGGCTATTTATGGTTGGGTACTGAAAGTGGCATGTGCCGATTGAATCCAAAGAACATGGAGATACTTACCTATAATACAGTGTATCCATTGTCACGGGTTTCTTTTAACCGAGGTTCACGCTGCAAACTAAATAATGGACAATTAATTTGGGGAACAAGTAATGGTACGGTAAGTTTTTCTCCGGAATCATTATTCCAAAGTCAATCAACAGGTGTTATCTTTTTTCAGAATCTTACCATAGCAGGTCGCTCTATTCGTAGCAGTTTGAGTGCTCCATTAGATAGCTTGCAAGAAGTGTCATTGAACTACAATCAAAATACATTGCAATTAGAGCTCCTATCTATAGAAGGTGTTTCAGGTGCGAAATTTTCCTGGACATTAGAAGGCTTCGATAATAGTTGGAGTCAGCCTTCCGAAAATCGCTTCATACATTATTCAAACATACCAAATGGAACTTATGTATTGAAAATAAGGTTATATGATTGTTCTCTTTCACATGTAATCGTAGAGCGATCGTTGTGTATAACTGTTGTTCCACCTTTTTGGAAGACCTGGTGGTTCGAACTTTTTCTTTTTGCCTTTATTGTGGGTGTCATTTATTTGTCATTAAATTATTATATTGAGCGGTTTAAACAACAACATAATGAAGAAAAAATACGCTTTTTTACAAATACTACTCATGATATAAGAACATCTCTTACATTAATTAAAGCTCCCATTGAGGAATTATCGAAAGAACAAAATATGTCCGATACAGGCAGGTATTATCTTTCGTTGGCAACTGAACAGGCAAGACGCCTCTCTACTGTTGTAACCCAGTTAATGGATTTTCAGAAAGTGGATGTTAGAAAAGAACAGCTGGTCCTTGGTATGGTAGATATTGTTGGTCTGATTGAGCATCGTCGGTTGATGTTCGAATCATTTGCAAAAAAACAAAATATAGATTTATATTTTGCCTCAGATCAGGATTCGTATCAAACGGCTGTAGATGAATCTATGATTGAAAAAGCGATTGATAATCTTATCTCTAATGCTATTAAATATTCACACCCGGATAGCAAGGTTCTGATAAATGTTAAATGTGAACCTGATAATTGGACTTTGGAAGTAAAAGATAGTGGTATTGGAATTAGTAAGAAAGCTCAATATCAACTATTCAGAGAATTTTATCGTGGTGAGAATGCTATAAATTCTAAAATTGTAGGTTCAGGTATCGGCCTTCTGTTGGTAAAAAAATATGTAGAGATGCATGATGGTAATATTAGCTGTTTCAGTGAAGAAAATATCGGTTCAATTTTTAAAATTATTATCCCTTTTAAAGAAGTTATTGAAGAGAAAAATAAAGCAATTGCCAAAATAGAAGAATCAGTATCTTATACTGTAAATAATATTGATTCACAACCTCTGTTACAGCAAGAAGGAGCGCCTAAACAAGTAATGCACATTCTTATTGTTGAAGATAATGATGATCTTCGAAACTTCATGCAATCCCCCCTTCAAACAGATTTTGATGTATTGTTAGCCGAAGATGGTGTTGTAGCCTGGGATATTATTCAAAAACAGATGCCAGATCTGGTTGTTTCAGATGTGATGATGCCGAATATGGATGGATTTGAACTTTGTCGATTAATGAAGTCAACTTATGAGACTTCCCATATTCCATTAATATTGCTTACTGCACTTTCTGGTGAAGCTGAGCAATTACATGGATTAGGCTTAGGGGCAGACGATTATTTGACTAAGCCTTTTGATATGAATCTCCTTGTGCAAAGAATAAAGTCTATAATCAGAAATAGAGAGATAATTAAAGAAAAGGCTCTAAAGTTAATTAAAGGACTAGATAATAATGAAGAACAGATTTTGGCCAATAAGCTTAATGATAAGTTTGTGAAGAAAATGCTGGAAGTGGTCTGGGCAAATATTGCAAATACAGAATTTGGAAAAGATGATTTTGCTTCTTCGATGAATATTAGCTCATCATTGCTTTATAAAAAGGTGAAGTCGCTTACAGATCAATCGCCAACAGATTTTATTAAGATGGTTCGACTGGACTACGCATTAGAACTATTACAGAGTCATAAGTATACTGTTACAGAAGTTAGTGAACTTTGTGGCTTTTCTTCCCTTGGATATTTTAGTACAGTATTTAAAAAGTATTTTGGAAAATCTCCTACTGAAATATAGCCTTAAAGCCTTTTTTATTCATGGAATTTGATAAAAAAGCATTGATATAATTAAAGAATATATTGTATGTCTGAAATTGAAAACTAAATATCTTAATTCTAAAGTGAAAAACTCTATCCAAATATACTTTTGTGCTTAAGAAATGAATCAACAGTTTTAGTTTGATGATCATATTGTTTAAATAACAATATGCTTCTTTAGTGTTTGAAGAGTATCTATAGATGTAGGCTTAATAGAATAAGATAAAAGGTGATTAGTTGATGAATAGTAATTAGGTTAGTGTGATCGAAGATTGGGGTGAGTTCTCACTCCAATCTTTATTACATTGGTTTACTATCTCAAATGTTTCAGATGTTTAGCTAATTAAATAAAGAATATATTTTTAGTATAAAATACAGAATAGTTATACTAAATAAACCATATAAACCCAATTTATTCAATGAAAAAGAAAATTTCAACAATTCTTATTGGCTTATGCAGCTTATTTTATCCCTTGACGGGAACTGCACAATCTATTTCGTTTAAAACATTTATGAATCCGGTAATTCCCGGAGATCATTCAGATTGCACATTAACTAAAGTCGGTGATCATTTTTATACAACAGGTTCTTCATTTAATCCTACGCCAGTTATTTATCATTCTACAGATTTAATGCATTGGGAAGCTATTGCTCAACCAGTTTCTGCAGAATGGCCTTTATATGGAGATGCTCCTAGCGGAGGGTGCTGGGGCGGACAGATAGTATATTATAATAGCAAGTATTGGGACTTTTTCTCAAGAGCCAATACAATGCATTTTGTTGTTGCAGATAAACCTGAAGGACCATGGAGCATGCCTGTTAAAGTAAATAATCCATCTCAGCTTCCATTTGGTCTTGGTTATGATAATTCAGTTTTTATTGATGATGATGGAAAATGGTATCTGGTTGTTAAAAATGGACAAGAAAATAATGCAATTGTAGAATTAGATACGTTTGGGCAGCCAACCGGAGTTGTTTACAATTTATCATGGTTGAATCCAGATAATGAAAATCATCCGTACAGTTGGGCTGAAGGACCGGTTATGTGGAAACATAATGGATATTATTATTATTCATTTGCTCATGATGTATCCGGTGGACAAAAAGTTATGCGAAGTAAAACGCTAACAGCTGATAAATCAGCTTGGACCATACCTGTAAACCTGTTTGATGAGAATGATCCGAACAAATCAACAGCTATCTTTGGGAGACCAAATCATAGTTCGGCAGCCGTAGAGTTAAACGATGGTACATGCTGGGTAGTTCATCCTGTTTGGGCCAGAGCAAATAATAATGAATGGTATGGACAAGGTCGTCAAGGATTACTGAATCAGGTAAGATATGATTCTGAAAATAACGTAGTTGCTGATTATCCTGTAAATATGGTTAAGAAAGCACCTTTATTACCTTCTAGTGGAATTCCATTTATGGTTCCTAAATCTGATTTCTTTACTACTGAAAAGCTTAATCCGGAATGGTCATTTTGGGGGTATACTAAAACCTCACTTGTCTCTCTTTCTGATAGACCAGATTGGTTAAGATTAATTCCAAAAAGTCTGACTAAGGCAAATACAGTTATAAAAACGGATGCCGAGCATAACTATTCATTAATTACACGCCTTGATTTCAATCCGGATTCTATATCGGATGAAGCTGGAATAAGAATTATGAATGGGCTGGAAAATTTGTTTGCTAAAATATATAGTACTATAAATAGTAAAGGTGAAAAAGTTATCTGTTTTAGTTTTGATCAGGTTCATTATGAAATCGGAAATCGTGTAGGCAATATTGTGTGGCTAAAATTAGAAAGAAATAATCATGACCTAACCGGATTTTTTAGTCAGGATGGTGTAAAATGGATGCCAGTTGGTAATAAAATAAATGTAGTAACACTCGATCAGTTTAGTAATAATTATAATGGATGGTGTGGAAATAGACAAGGGCTATATGTTCAGGGAACAAAGTATGCTGATTTTGATCTATACATCTATCGTGATGCATATTCACCTATTCTGGCAGAATGCCCGGCAAATCAATATGGAACAATGAAGACTGTGCTTTCAAATGGGAGTGCTTTATTAGATGATATTCATAATAATGATTGGGCTTTATATGCTGGAGTCGAATTTGGAAATAAAAACTATAATAAAGAATCTGGCAATATTTCTATTTCTGCTTCTTGTAATACTAAAGGCGGTAATATTGAGGTATGGCTTGACTCTATAGATACAGGTAAGAAAATTGCAACTTGTAAGATTAGAAATACCGGTAATTTATCGAATGTAAAGACTTTTACAGCTAAAACTATTGGTACAACTGGAAGGCATGATGTTTATCTTAAATTTATAGGTGAAAATGGTGATAAATTATTTACATTAAAGGACTTTATATTTACATGTAGATGATCCTCTCTTATGAAGATTATCTCCATCAGTTGTTTAATATAGTTTTTTAGATATACAGTAAGTTGTATCTTTGTAATATAATAAGACTTGTGTTATATGATTAATACAATTCTGATCACTTCTAAGTACTTATGTTTATTGTATATCTCAAATTAGAAATATAATATCTGTTATCAAAACTCTATGATAAATAAATCTATTTGTTTTGCAATCTGTTAACAACAATTGGTTATTCTTAATATATCCTGGTGGGTTTATATTTGAATCAAATGAGAACATGAAGTATTGCTTTTTGTATATGATTATTTCTTTTGCTTTTTATAGCAAAGGGTCTATCTTATCAAATTTCTAGTGTTTAGTGTTTCTTAAACTAATAGTCTGTATTTTTTTAACCTTAAAAAATAATTAATGTATGAAGATAATCGCAAACACTAGTTGACCTCCTCGTATTGTTTAATGCTCACCATCAAAAGTATTAGGATTCCTATGCAATGCTTCTATAATATAGAAAAATAAAATTGGGCTTTATAATGTAGATATAAAATATCTTTCTACTGCTCCATAGACCTATAACTTTAATTTTTGTGAGACATTTATTTGATGATAATTAAGTAATTTTTTCTAATAGTTAAAGAGTTATGAATAATTAAGTTATCAATATCTTAAACTAATAATAATGAAAAATGTTAAAAGACAAACTAAAAAGAATCTTTATTTATTCTTACTAATGCTATTCAGTAGCCTAATAGTGACGGCTCAGGATAAAGCTTTTGTAAAAGGAATAGTAGTGGATGGACAAAATGAACCAGTGATTGGAGCGACCATCGTTGTAAGAGGAAATCATTCAATAGGCACAGCAACAGATATAGAAGGTAAATTCTCACTGAGTGTTCCAAACACAAAGCAAACTCTTGTAGTTTCTTATATAGGTATGGTTACACAAGAGGTGAAAATCGAAGGTAATAAATCACTAAGAATTGTTTTAAAAGATAATAACGTACAATTAAATGAAATCGTTGTTGTAGGTTATGGACAGCAAAAGAAAGCTAGTGTGGTTGGTGCAATTACACAAACTACCGGTAAAGTATTGGAACGTGCAGGGGGTGTTGCAGATATTGGTGCAGCCTTAACTGGTAACCTGCCTGGTGTAGTCACTACAGCTAGTACCGGTATGCCGGGTGAAGAAGATCCGAAGATCGTTATTCGTGGAATCAGTTCATGGAACAATAGTGATCCATTAATTTTAGTAGATGGAATAGAGCGTCCTATGAATAGTGTAGACATCAGTTCTGTGCAATCTGTTTCTGTATTAAAGGATGCTTCTGCCACTGCCGTTTACGGCGTGAAAGGTGCAAATGGTGTTATCTTGATTACTACAAAACGTGGAAGTGAAGGTAAAGCCAAAATAGAGGTTGGTTTTAATGCTACAGCAAAAGTAGTGTCTAAGTTACCACGTTCTATGGCTTCTGCAAATGCTTTATATGTACGTAATCAAGCAATAGAGAATGAACTGGGTTTAAATCCTGATTCATGGAGAGATATTACATCAGCTGATATTCTAGATAAATACCGTAATCCAGCTAATTTGGAAGAAGCAGAACGGTATCCGAATGTGGATTGGCAGAAAGAGTTATTTAAAGATTATGCAATGGCTTATAATGCAAATGTTAATATTTCGGGTGGAACAAGATTTGTAAAATACTTTGCGGCAGTAGATTTTCAACATGAAGGTGATTTGTTCCGTCAGTGGGATAATAATCGTGGATATCAGTCAGGATATGGTTATAACCGTATTAATGTACGAAGTAATTTAGATTTTCAGTTGACAAAAACGACTGTTTTGAAAGCTAATATTGCGGGGTCACATGGTCTTAGACTTTCTCCATGGCATGTCAGCGATGATTCATTCGGAGCGTCGCAGTTATGGCAGGCTGCTTATAGTGCTCCCTCAGATGCGTTTCTTCCCCGATATTCGGATGGAGCGTGGGGATATTATCCTTCTAATACACAAGGTGCACCTAACTCAATTGTAAATTTGGCGATCAGTGGTTCTGAAAAGAAGACAACGACTCGTATTAACACAGACTTTACCCTGGAACAAGATCTTAGTTTCTTTTTGAAAGGATTGAAAGCAAGTGCCTTGCTCTCATTGGATAATGTGTTTTTTGAAAATGATCGTGGTATAAATGATCTTTATCACAATACACAATTTAAATGGATAGATCCTGATACGGGAGAAATAAAGTACCAACAATCTGGTAATAGTAATAATAACTTCGACTTTCAAGAGGGAATACAGTGGACTACATCTGGTGGTTCAATAGATAATAATCAAACTCAGCGTAACTTATTCTATCAGGGACAGTTGAATTGGGCTGGACAGTTTGGTAAACATGAAGTTTCTGCAATGGGTGTATTCAACCGTACAGAGCGTGCAACCGGTAGTGAATTTACGCATTATCGTGAAGACTGGGCTTTTCGTACTACATATAATTATGCTGACAAGTATTTTGCTGAGTATAATGGCGCTTATAATGGTTCTGAAAAATTTAGTGCTGAGAATCGTTTTGCTTTCTTTAATTCGGGTGCCGTGGGATGGATGATCAGTGAAGAGAAATTCTTCAATCCGCTTAAGAAATACGTAGACATGTTAAAAGTGAGGTATTCTTATGGTGAAATCGGTGATGACAATGTTGGGTCTCGTTGGTTATACGCCACTCAGTGGGCTTACGGAGCAGGTAAAAATGGAAGTATTGCTATGATGGGGTCTAAGGGAGAAAACAGTCCTTATACATGGTATCGTGAGTCATCAGTAGGTAATGAGAATGTGCATTGGGAAAAAGCAGTAAAGCAGAACTTAGGTGTTGACTATTCATTATTTGGAGGTTTAATAGCTGGTAGTGCAGAGTTTTTTCATGAAAACCGTTCTGATATTCTCGTATCAGGTGATAAACGTTCTGTACCTTCTTATTTTGGTACCACAGCTCCTACTGCCAATCTTGGTAAGGTTCGCACAAAAGGATATGAGTTGGAGTTACGCCTGAATAAAATGTTTAAGAACGGTCTGCGCCTATGGGGTAATTTCAATATGACGCATGCCGAAAACCTTGTATTAAAATATGATGATGCACAATTCTTGCCAGGTTATCAAAAAACAGCAGGATACGCTATCGGACAGGATCACTCTTATCTAAGTAATGGCTATGCTAATACATGGGATGAAGTTATTGGAATGACTGATCACAACACAAATGATAACCAGAAATTACCTGGTCAATATGTCATTGTTGACTTTAATGGCGACGGAGTGATTGACACTAATGATAACGCACCTTATGGATATACTGGAACTCCTCAAAATACATACAATGCTACTGTTGGTTTTGAATGGAAAGGATTCAGCGCTTTTGTTCAGTTCTATGGGGTAACCAATGTTGATCGTTATGTATCCTTTACCTCACTCAACGGTAAATTGAATACTGTTTTTGATGAAGGGGCTTACTGGACAGTAAAAAATACAAATGCAGATGCACCCATGCCACGATGGAATTCTACACCAAATTATTATGAGGGGACTCGCTACCACTATGACGGTTCATTTATTCGCTTAAAAAATGCTGAAATTGCCTATACATTTACTGATGGTTGGATAAAGAAAATGGGTCTCTCTAACCTGAAAATTTATTTGAATGGTAATAATTTGTGGGTATGGACACGTATGCCAGATGATCGTGAATCGAACTTTGCCGGTACAGGTTTGGCTTCTCAAGGAGCTTATCCTACATTGAAACGTTTCAATTTGGGAATAAAATTCAATCTTTAAAAGAAATAACATGAAAAAGTATATATATAAATATTTTTTAAGCGGCTTGATAGTTATGTGCCTGCTAAGTACAACTTCATGTACAGACTATCTGGATAAAGCACCCGACTCTGATATTTCTGCAACGGATGCTTTTAAAGATTTCACCAACTTCCAAGGTTATACGGAAGAGCTATATTATTGCATCCCCGATTTTGCAAAAGGTTATTGGAGTAATTCCTTTAACTGGGGAGAAGATGAAATTATGAATGTAGGTATTGACTATCACATGTGCTATAAGATTGACCAAGGCGATTTCTGGGGATGGCAATCCGAACATGATGGCTGGCAAAGCGGCTGGATGGATCGTAGAGGTAGTTCGACTACTTCTAATGATCGTTTCGAAAAGTCATTATGGTCGCTCGCATGGTATGGTATTCGTAAAAGCAATATGGGTCTTGCTAACATAAAATTGATGACCGATGCTACAGAAGAAGAACGCAACCTAATTGAGGGACAGCTATACTTCTTTCGTGGATGGTTCCATTTTGAGCTGATGCAATACTTCGGAGGTTTGCCTTATATTGACACTGTACTTCCTTCTGGAGAACCATTGACTCTTCCTCGACTTAGCTATCAGGAATGTGCAGAAAAAGCAGCTGCCGATTTTCGCAAGGCTGCCGACTTACTGCCTATTGACTGGGATAATACAAAGGCAGGAAAGAATACATTGGGTAAGAACCAATTACGTATCAATAAAATTATGGCATTAGGCTACTTAGGTAAGAATTTGTTGTGGGCAGGTAGTCCATTAATGAACTATGAATCTCAAAAATCTAAATCATATAACAAAGATTTATGCAAGAGATCAGCCGAAGCATTTGGTGAATTGCTTACATTGGTTGAAAGTGGTCAGACACAATATTCTTTGGTTGATTTTAAAAATTACTCTAGCTTGTTTTATACAATCGGGCAAGATGGTTTGATGCCTGGTTCAACAGAAGCTATTTTCCGTGGTCCCTCTTATGGATGGAATGATACAAACTGGGGATTAAGTAAGCAGTTTGGTACCGGTATCCTTAATGATGCTGGAGTTCTATCACTTCCTACAGCCAATTATGTTAATTATTATGGTATGGCCAATGGATTGCCTTTGACTGACACAGAATCGGGCTTTGATGCAACCTATCCTTGGAAAGGACGTGATCCACGTTTTTACCATGATATTGTATACGATGGTGTGAAAGTAGTAGAAGGTAATTTGAGTACAGAAAATGAACCACTTCGCTATGCCAGCTTATATTCTTCCGGTCAGTTGCGTGATGCTACGAAAGGAAGCCGTACCGGATATTTGCTTTACAAGTTTATCCCTGTTAAATGTAATAAGTTCGATGACGGTTATGGATATAGCAATCACTTTCATATTCATCTGAGTTGGATGCGCTTAGCAGATGTCTATTTAATGTATGCTGAATCAGCAGCAAATGCTTCGGAATCTGCTATGGGTAAATCATCAAACTGCTCATTGACTTCAGTTGACGCTGTTAATAAAATTCGTAAACGTGCGGGAGTAAAAGAGATAAATGCTAAATATACTGGTACATTAGATGGTTTCATGGGTGAGCTTCGCCGTGAACGCGCTGTAGAATTGGCTTATGAAGGACATCGTTTTAATGATTTGCGTCGTTGGTTATTACTGACAGAATCTCCTTATACTATTAAAACTTCACAGGAATTTATTCGTTCAGGTGCTTTCAATAAAGAAGATCCTACAAAAAATGCAGTAAGTGGCTTTACAGAAAAAGTAATTTTAACTCGAAACTTTACAGAAAAGCATTATTGGTTACCTTTGAAGAAATCTGATACAAGTCTTTACCCTGAATTTCATCAGAATCCTGGTTGGTAATAGGTGTTAACATTAAGTTTAATAAAACAGAAAAAGAATGAAAAATATACATGCAAGAATCGTTATGGGGACTATGATGGCTTTCACGTCATTGGGGCTGGTAGCGCAAGAGAATGCAGCAATTATTACACCTGCCGACTCTTTAGCCAAGCAAGAAGTCAATGTGGCTTTCCGTACGGTGAATCAGAAGGACCTGATGGGAGGTGTTTCTGTAGTGGATATGGTGCAATTAACGGATAAAAACTATTCGACGTATAGTTTGGATAATATGCAGTCACTGGTAGGTGGATATAATGGCCAGCTATGGAACATGGGTGATGCATTAATATTAGTTGATGGTGTACTCCGTGATGCAAATAATGTAATACCTACTGAAATAGATAAAATAACATTTCTAAAAGGTGCCTCTGCTGTTGTATTGTACGGTAGTCGCGCATCTAAAGGTGCTATTTTAATTACAACAAAACGTGGACGCGAAGACGGGCTTCAAATTAAAGCTCGTGGTAATGCTTCAATATTTGTACCCAAATCATATCCAGAATATTTAGGATCAGCTGAGTATATGACCTTATATAATGAGGCACGAGCAAATGATGGCTTATCTCCTACTTATTCAAAAGATTTGATTTATAATACTTCAACAGGAAATAACCCTTATCGTTACCCGAATGTGAATTTTTTCTCATCAGATTATATAAAGAAAGCATATAATCGTTATGATGCATCTGCTGAATTTTCAGGTGGTGGGAAATATGCTCATTTCTATACCAATATAGGTATCTATAATGTTGGTGACCTGATTAATTTTGGAGAAGGAAAAGACAATCATAGCAATCGTATGAATATACGTGGTAATGTAGATTTACGTCTGAATGATTGGGTAACAGGTTGGGTAAATGCCAACGCAACATTTTATGACTCACGTAACGATAATGCTTCGTTTTGGTCGAACTCAGCCACACTGCGTCCTAACCGTGTTAGTCCTTTGATTCCAATTTCCTATGTTGAAGAAAATGACAATTCGTCCAGGACATTAATCAATAATAGTAATTATCTGGTGGATGGTCAATATCTATTAGGTGGAACTCAGTTGGATCCAACCAATCCATTTGCAGCAATGTATGCTGCCGGTTACAACAAGTACACTTCTCGTCAGTTTCAATTTGATACTGGTATTAATTTAAATCTTGACAGGGTGATGAAGGGACTTTCCTTCCGTACACAGTTTGCCGTTGATTATGCGACAAGTTATTCTACTTCTATCAATAATAAATATGCTACTTATGAAGCAGTGTGGAACAATTACTCTGGTCAAGATTTAATCACATCACTAAATAAGTACAATAAAGATAGTAGTACGGGTACGCAAAATGTATCAGGTAGTGCCGAGAAACAAACTATAATGTTTTCTGGTCAATTTAATTATAATCGTACATTTAATAAGGTGCACAACATTTCTGCAATGTTGTTAGCACATGGTTATCAACAAACAATTTCCGGAGAGTATCATCGTCTCAGTAATGCGAACTTAGGTCTGCAAGTCGGATATAATTATAAAAATAAGTATTATGTCGATTTTAGTGGGGCTGCAGTTCATTCAGCAAAATTTGCTACGGGGAATAGCGAGGCTATCTCACCTACCATATCAGCTGCATGGCGTTTAAGTAAAGAAGGTTTCCTTGCAGATTCGCCGATTATTGATGATTTGAAGCTAAATGCTTCTGCTTCAATGTTGAATCAAGACTTAGATATTAAGACTACAATTGATGATAAAAATGTTGAATATTATTTGTACGATAATGTGTTTACTTCATCAGGAACTTGGTGGGGATGGTCAGAATCATATGGTAACAGTATGCAGTCTGCTGACTCTCGTCGTAGTGGTAATGACAAATTAAGTTATATAAAGCGTAAAGAGTTTACTGTAGGCTTAGACGCTTCTTTGTGGAAAGGGTTATTGAGTCTGAATGCCAATTTCTTCACAACTTTAACAGAAGGCTTATTGACTACTCCATCTACAATTTTTCCTAGCTATTTTCAGACCTACTGGCCGGTTTCCTCTTTTCTTCCATATATGAACTATAATAACAATCGCCGTACAGGTTTTGACTTTGCACTTAATTTGAAAAAGAAAGTTGGTGGTGTAGATATGACATTGGGAGTAAACGGTATGTATTACACTTCTAAGGCAACAAAGGTTAATGAAAATGTAGAATATGATTATTTGAAAGCTCAAGGAAAACCTGTTGATGCTCTTTGGGGATTGCAGAGTAATGGCTTTTACAAGGATCAAACTGATATAGCAAACTCTCCTTCTTCTAGTTTTGGCCAAGTAAAACCAGGTGATATAAAATATATTGATCAAAACAATGATGGCAAAATTGATAGCAAAGATCAGGTTGTATTAGGTAAATGGGGAGCACCTTTTATTTTCGGTGTGAATTTTACGGCGAAATGTAAAGCTGTTACTTTCTTTGCTGCCCTTACAGGTAATATAGGAGGGAAAGGAATAAAGAATAATTCATATATGTGGGTGTATGGTGACAGCAAGTATTCAGAGGTTGTGCGCAATCGCTGGACTCCCGAAACAGCTAATACAGCTACTTATCCTCGTTTAACGACCCAAAGCGGTGACCAGAACTTCCGTTCTTCTGACTTCTGGATTTACAGTACCAGTCGTGTAGATTTAGGTAAGGTTCAAATTACTTATGATTTTCCGAAAAATATATTGAAAAATGCTATTATCAAAGGCTTGTCAGTGTACTTTAGTGGTTCTAGTTTGCTGACTATAGCCAAAGAACGTAAATATATGGAGATGAATATAGGTAGTACACCTCAGAGTCGTAGTTATAATCTTGGCTTGAAAGCTGAGTTTTAAATGAGATAAATTACCAAATAAATTAGTTGTCATGAAAAATATAATAAAAATATTAATCCTCTCTTCTTTATTGACAGGATGCGATGATCTGTTCAAGCCAGCCATTGAGAATAATCTGGGATTTGAATATATGTACGGAAATGCAGGATATGCAGAAGGTGTTTTGTCTAATGCATATACACGCATTCCAAGTGCTTCTTATTCATTCAATGATGTTGCAACCGATGATGCAGTAAGTAATGATGCATCAAATAGCTATCGTAAAATGGTTACAGGTGCTTGGCAGTCAGATAATGACCCTACTGAACGTTGGCGTAATTGTCGTGCTGCTATTCAGTACCTCAATCTTTTTTTAGCCAATGCTGATAATGTGCATTGGGCAAATGATGAGTTGGCTGCTAAAATGTATAATGATCGCTTAAAAGGTGAAGCTTATGGGCTACGTTCCATGTATATGTATTATTTGCTTCAGGCGCATGGCGGATGGACAGCAGATGGGAAATTACTAGGTGTGCCTATTGTTACTGAACCAGAAGGAGCTTCAACAGATTTTAACTATGCACGTGCTACTTTTGACGAATGTATGAAGGCTCTTTATGCAGATGCGAAAAGGGCTTTGGAACTTTTACCTACTGATTATGGAGATGGAACCAGTAATTCTGAAATACCTTCAAAATATTTAAATGAGGGTGTAAACCTTACTCAGTATAATCGTGTGTTTGGTGTAAAATTTCGTGGACGTATTTCCGGACGTATCGTAGAAGCTATCCGTTCTCAAGCTGCTTTGCTGGCTGCGAGTCCGGCATTCTCTAAAGGCACTACTACATCTTGGCAGGATGCGGCTGATTATGCAGCTGGCGTTTTGGATCGGATTAATGGTGTTGCTGGTATTGATGCCGATGGTGGTACTTGGTATAGCAACAAAGAAATTGCGTCGTTAGGTAGTGGTGAATGTCCTCCTGAAATATTGTGGCGCGGAACTAAGTCGTCAAGCAATTCATTGGAAAGTGATAATTATCCTCCTTCTATTTATGGTAAAGGAAGAATTAATCCAACACAAAATTTGGTTGATGCTTTCCCCATGTTGAATGGTTATCCTATTTCAACTAGCGACAATAGTTACAAAGCCAATCCTTATGCAAACCGTGATCCTCGTTTGGCGACTTATATTTTATATAATGGAATGAAAGCTGGTGTAAATGACAAAGTTATTACAACTGCTGCTGATGGAACAACAAATGATGCTTTGGACAAGGAAGAAGGCCATTCAACCCGTACAGGCTATTATATGCGTAAGTTATTACGTCAAGATATCAATCTAGATCCTAATGTAAATAGCACCCAAGAGCATTATCAGGCACGTATTCGTTACACAGAAATTTATTTGAACTATGCAGAGGCCGCTAATGAAGCTTTTGGCCCTCAAGGAAAAGGTTCTCATGCTTACTCTGCTTATGACGTAATAAAAGCAATCCGTAGCCGAGCTGGAATAACTGGTGGCGATTTATATTTGGAGTCAATTAAGGATGATAAAGATAAAATGCGTGAACTGATTCGTAATGAACGCCGTTTGGAACTTTGTTTTGAAGGTTTCCGTTTCTGGGATTTGCGCCGCTGGAAAGCCGATTGGAATACAACAGCTAAGGGGGTTAGTATTACAGGAGATGCTTCTAAAACTTATTCTCCGATAGAAGTTGAGACACGTACGTATAAAGATTATATGTATTATGGGCCTATTCCTTATAGTGAAATATTAAAATTTAGTGCTCTGGAACAAAACCAGGGATGGTAATTCATTACAATGTAAAATATTAATTTGATTAATTATGAAAAAAATTATAGCCGCTTTTATGATGCTAGGCGCACTGGTTACATCTTGTGAAAATTCTGATTGGAATTTTCCCGATTACGGTAAAACGAGTGTTTATTTTGCCAAACAAACGCCTATACGCACCATCACATTGGGCACAGATACGTATGATACAACATTGGACAATGAGCATAAATGTACAATTATGGCTACCATGGGAGGAGTATATAATAACGAAACCAATCGCATAATAAATTTCGTGGTCGACGAATCTTTATGTAATGGATTGACTTATGAGAATGGAAGTGATATTATACCTATGCCTTCTTCTTACTATACACTAGCATCCAACCAAATTATTATACCTTCCGGTAAAGTATTGGGAGGGGTAGAAGTACAATTAAAAGATGCATTCTTCAATGATCCGAAATCTGTTTCAACAACTTATGTTATTCCATTAAGAATGACTAATGTGGAAAATGCAGATACTATTCTGAAGAGTAAAAACTATATTCTTTATGCAGTAAAATACATTAATAAATGGGCTGGTAATTGGCTAAGCCGAGGTACAGACGTAATTGACGATAATGGATCAGTTACTACAGTAACACGCCAAGCTAAGTATATAGAGAATGATGAGGTACGTAGCCTTACAACTTCTGCCTATAAGCAAGTTGTATATCCTGTCTCAACAGTTGTAAATGTGTATAAGGAAGATGGAACATTGGGAACTAAAACCTTAACTTGTAATCTTGTATTAACATTTGATGATAATGATAAATGTACAATTACGAGTGGAACAGAAGGTTATTCGGTTACCGGTAGTGGCACATGGACAAAAGAAGGTGCAAAAAAGGCTTGGGGAGATAAAGATCGTGATGAACTGAAGTTAAACTATGTATTGACTTATCACTACCAGCAAAAGGCAGATGGTTCGGTGTTGTATAAAAAGTACACATGTGATGATACATTGATTGCACGTGACCGTGGAAGTAGATTGGAAACTTTTAAAGCAAAAAACAAATAATCGATTGATTCCTAAAAATGATACAAATGAAACAGTATATAAATAAACTTCTGATAACAGCATTAGGATCGGCCATAATAGCCGGGTGCGCTGATACTGGTATTAATGATTTTTCTGTAGAAAAACCAAGTTCTATAGCGACTATGGAGTATCTAAATGACTATGCTCCCTTAAAATCGTATATAGATCGTACTATTCATCCCAACTTTAAGTTGGGAACGGGTATTTCAGAAAGCGATTTTAATCAGGGAGGTTTAGTCTATCGATTGGCAAGTGCTAATTTCGATGAGATAACTCCCGGTAATGCAATGAAATACAGCTCTTGTGTTGCTAAAGATGGTTCTATGAGTTTCTCTGAAGTAACGAAATTTATAGAAATGGCCAAGTCTGCTAGTTTATCCGTCTACGGCCATACATTAGCTTGGCATTCTCAACAGCAGAATGAATATTTGAATAGCTTGATTGCTGATAAAGTAATAGCAGTTGATCCCAGTAACGTAGAACATGCATTGCATATAAAAACTCCGGAAGCTAAAGCGAATATTTGGGATTGGCAAATCTATAATATGTTGCCAGAAGCTCTCACTGTAGGTCAGGAATATACAATCAGTATACGTGCAAAGGCAACTGCAGAAACAGATATAGCATTTTGGCCAAACAATGCAGATGGATCGAAAGTACAGTATTTATCTAATTTTTCTGTAAAGAAAGATTGGGGCGTATCTTCTTTTAAATTTACAGCTAGTATTCCTATTCAAAAATTGGTGTTTTCTTTTGGTAAATTTATTGGCGACTTGTACATTAACGATGTAACATTGACAGCTACAGGTTCTAATACAAATTTAATTGCCAATTCTTCTTTTGAAAATGCTGATTTGAGCAAATGGAGTAAACCTAGTTGGCATAGTTATACTTATGCTATTGAAGCTTTGCCATCAAACAATACGATTCCATTAACTCCAAAAGAAAAGGCTGATACACTGACTTGGGCTATGGACAGATGGGTAAAAGGCATGATGGAGGCTTGTGGTGGATACGTTAAGTCCTGGGATGTAGTAAACGAAGCAATTTCAGGTGGAGGTGACGACGGAGAAGGCTTCTATGTATTGCAATCTGCATCGAACGGTGACCCTCTTAAAAACTTCTATTGGCAAGATTATTTCGGAAGCGAAGAATATGTACGTAAGGTAGTTGGTATGGCTCGTAAATATTATGCTCAATTCAAGGGGAATCCTTCGGATCTAAAACTCTTCATCAATGATTATAATTTGGAATCAGATTGGGACGATAATAAAAAACTGAAGAGTTTGATTCACTGGATACAACGTTGGGAAAAAGATGGAGTTACCAAAATCAATGGTATTGGATCACAAATGCACGTTTCATATTTTGCAAATGCAGCTAAACAAAAAAGCAAAGAAGAACATATAGTAAAGATGTTTGAATTATTGGCAGCATCAGGTAAATTAGTGAAGATTTCCGAATTGGATCTAGGGTACATTGATGAAGGTGATAAAACAATAAAGACCGTTGATATAACTCAAGAGCAGCATAAAGCAATGGCTGAATTCTATAAATTCATTGTGAAAAAATACTTCGAAATTATTCCGGTTGCTCAGCAATATGGTATTACTACATGGTCTATAACAGATAGCCCTGACAGCGATTCTTCATTTTGGCGTGCTGGTGAACCTATCGGTTTGTGGGATTTGAACTACAACCGTAAACATACTTATGCCGGATATGCTGACGGATTGGCTGGTAAATAATAAATTACTGCTGTTGGGCTAATACTTTTTAGCCATTACTGTTATTTTATTTTTTTTGCAACGGTAAGATAGCGGTTTTTAACAAAATAAACAATAGTAAGAGGGGCTATCCAAAAAGTAGGATAGCCCCTGATTTTTATTTTAAATCATTATTTTACATCCAATATGGCTCCACTATGGTTCTGCGCATTGCAAAGAAACGATTATTATGAGTCTAGAATTTATTTGCAAAGCACTGAGACACCTTTCAGGGAGGACTTGGATTTTCTTTAGTAAATAGTAAACTTTAAATTGCAAAACTAATTGTAAAATATCATGAAAAAACTTATTTTTTTATTTTTAGTTGCTTTTTTATTTGTACATAATGTTAATAGTAAACCTTCTAATGGTTTACCAGATGGCTTTGACACTCCACGTGTTGGTATCCGTCAAGGTAAAATAGACACAGTTGTCTATATGTCAAAAACTGTTGGAGCCAACCGAAAAGCACTTGTTTATACCCCTCCAGGATATTCAAAAGGTAAAAAATATCCTGTACTTTATTTGCTACACGGTATTGGAGGTGACGAAAAGGAATGGCTTATTCAGGGAAAACCGCAGGTAATTCTTGATAACCTGTATGCTGATAAGAAAGTAGAACCAATGATAATAGTGCTCCCAAACGGACGGGCAATGAAAGATGACCGTGCTGTGGGCAATATTTATGATGAAACTAGAGTTCAGGCATTTGCTTCATTCGAAAAAGATTTAATAAACGACCTTATTCCATTTATCGAAAAGAAATATCCGGTTTTGGCAGATCGTGAACACCGTGCTGTTGCTGGCCTTTCAATGGGAGGTGGGCAATCTTTAAATTTCGGATTGGGCAATCTTGATAAATTTGCCTGGGTAGGCGGTTTTTCATCAGCTCCAAATACTAAAACACCTCAGGAACTTGTTCCCAATCCTGCTGAGACTAAGAAAAAACTGAATTTACTTTGGATTTCATGTGGTGATAAAGATGGACTTATAACCTACAGTAAACGTACACACGATTTCCTCGTATCCAATCAGGTTCCTCATATTTACCATGTTATCCCAGGAGGATATCATGACTTTAAAGTCTGGAAACAGAATCTTTACATGTTCTCTCAACTTATTTTTAAGCCTGTTACCTCTTCTGTTTTTAAGGAATATAATACTGTAGAAGCTTCTGCAGTTGAAACTGCTGCCGTGACTGGAGTTCCTGCATCGACAAATATATCCGGTGCTCAATATCCACAAATTTTGCCAGATAATAGCGTTCTTTTCCGTATAAAAGCGCCTGATGCTAAAAAAGTGCAGATTGATTTAGGAAAGAAGTACGATATGCTTAAAGAAGAAGATGGATCGTGGGCAGTAACTACAGATCCTATTATTGAAGGTTTTCATTACTATTCTGTTCTGATTGACGGAGTAGCTGTATGCGACCCCGCAAGTCTTACTTATTACGGAATGGGACGTATGGCAAGTGGCATCGAGATTCCCGAAAAAGGAGTCGACTATACCTTAGCAAAGGATGTTCCTCATGGACAGATAAGACAAATACATTATTATTCAGACATTACTAAGTCGTGGAGAAGGGCTTTTGTTTATACTCCGGCAGGGTATGATAAAAATGTAACTCAATCATATCCGGTTCTATACTTGCAACATGGTGGCGGTGAAGATGAAACAGGATGGCCAAATCAGGGTAAGGTAGATGTGATTCTGGACAAATTAATTGTCGAAGGAAAAGCAAAGCCTATGTTGGTAGTGATGGATAAGGGATATGCAGTTGATCCTGATGCACCTAAAAACAATCAGCAGTCAGGTCTTCGGGGAATGTTTCAAAATAATACCTTGGCAGATGTATTTATTAAAGAGATAATCCCTACCATTGATAAAGAATTCCGCACTATTGCCGACCGTGATCATAGAGCTATGGCAGGGCTTTCAATGGGTGGATTCCAAACCTTTCAGATCACATTATCCAATCTCGACAAATTTGCCTACATCGGAGGATTTAGTGGTGCAGGACAGATGCAGCAAGAGGGTGATTTTTCTAAGTTATACAATGGTGTATGGTCGGATGTAAATGCTTTCAACCAAAAGGTGAAATTGATCTATCTGAGCATTGGAACAGCTGAACCTGAAAGAATGTACCAAACAGTTAACAATTTCCATAAAGAGCTTGAAAAAGCAGGTATCAAACATGTTTATTACGAATCTCCGGGTACATCGCACGAATGGCTTACATGGAGACGGTCGTTGAAACAATATGCCAGTTTATTATTTAAATAAAACTTTTGAATGGATAATATAACTAACATCCTCATTTTTTAATTTCAAAGAGCCATTTCAATGCTAATTATTAGGTATGAAATGGCTCTTTAAAATCTTGCATTGAATTTGTATTTAGTATTTCTCTGAAAAAGCTACGCAGCTACGCGGTGTGCCTTTAATGAGTTGATTTTAAACACAATAAATGCGCGTAGCTTTTATTTGAAAGCTACGCAGAGATAGAAAAGCTACGCGCCATATTTAATGCTTGCTTAATATGGTTTTTTATTATAAACAAGCTTCTTTTTATAGTGAAAAGAGGGCTCTAAATTTGCTTTTTAGACTTTTGTTTTGTCTATATTATAACAATATAATTAGTACCTATATGCGGGTGTAACAGCTGTTTACACCCGCATGTACTGCGTTATAAGACCCGGGTGTACCGGTAGTGTACACCCGGATGTGCACAAAAAGAAATCAGTTATAAATAAATTAAACAATAATTTCTGTCGTATTATGTGGTTCATGAGAAAATTGACAAGAGTGGAGGAAATGAAAAAGTGCGCTACCACGGAGTACCGGTTGCTTCCGGTCAGGTGGGTATGGATGAACTGGCAAGGGATATGTGTATAAGGTGACAGCGATAAAATAAATGCCTGCAAAACGCGTGGCTTTGATATTTCCGCGTAGCTTTAAAAAAAACTACGCGGCAATATTTTGTTGATTTAGAGTGTTTTATGTAGGCACTGCGTGGCTGCGAGGCTTTTACGGCAAAATGCAATCTACTAGTGATTTTTTTTATGCTTATAAGCACTTATGTATATAGCTAATGATCAGTATTTTTGTATTGAGATGGTTTTATTCCAAATTCATCTTGAAAGCATTTAGTAAAATAGCTGGTGGTTCCAAAGCCTACCTGTCCGGCAACTTCAGAAACGGATAATCCGTTTTCAAGCAATTGAGCTGCCTTTTTTAAGCGAACAGACCGTATAAACTCACTTGGAGTCTGGCCTACAATGACTGATAACTTTCGGTATAACCCTGTTCTATCCATAAACAAATCTTTGCTAAGTTGTTCAACTGAATACGAAGCGTTGTCCATGTTCTTCTCGATTTGCTGCAGGGCATTTTTAATAAGTTCGTTATCTACATTGGTAGCTGTTATAACTCTGGGGTTTATGATAACAGCATTTTTATACAGTTTTTTGCGTTGATCTTGCTGTTCTATTAAATGTTGAATACGTAGCAACAGGATATTCATATTAAAAGGCTTTGAGATATAAGCATCAGCACCCGCTTCAAAACCTTCAATTTGTGCTTTATCAGAGGTCTTAGCAGTAAGTAGTATTACCGGAATATGCGATGTTCGTATGTCCTTTTTCAATTGACTACAAAGTTCTGTTCCTGACATTTCAGGCATCATGACATCTGTTATAACCAAATCAGGTTGATAACTTATCGCTTTTTCTTGTCCTTCTTTTCCATTATTTGCTACAACGACACTGTATTCTTCAGAAAGTTCATTTTGCAAAAAGGCTCTGAATTCAAAATTATCTTCAACCACAAGAAGCTTTAAATGCTTATTTTTACTTTTCATTTCAACTTCCAATTGAATATCCCTTTCGGGTTGTAAATCGGTGGGCATAACTACAGAGAATGAACTACCTTCGTTTATACGGCTTTCAACTTCAATTGTGCCATTGTGTAATTGCACATACTCTTTCACTAAGTGTAATCCAATACCACTTCCGGTATTAGGGACTTTTTGTTTCTTTACCTGATAAAAACGCTCAAATATTTGGCTAAGGTCAACTTCCGGGATTCCTGTTCCTGTGTCGCTTACTTGTATTGTGAACATTGGTTTGGTAGGATCTTTATGTGCATTCAGCCATATTTTCCCTCCGGCAGGTGTAAATTTAATAGCATTGGAAAGCAAGTTATTTACTATTTTCTGCATTTTATCTTTATCAACAAAAGCATAAATGTTTTCATCGATATATTCTGAGATAAATTCTATGTCATTGTTAGAAGCCATTTCTTTAAAAGAAAAAGCAATGACTTCCAGAAAATCGCTAATATTGCAATAGCTCAATTCCAATGTTTCACCTTTCATTTCAAGTTTGCGAAAATCCAGAAGCTGGTTAACGAGTCTAAGCAATTCGTTTGCATTCCGATATATTCCATTCAGCTGTTTCTTTAAGCGCTCATCTTCAATCTTTCTCAATATTGAATCAAGTGGAGTTAAAATAAGAGTAAGCGGCGTTCGCAGTTCATGGCTGATGTTAGTGAAAAACGAATACTTTAACTGGTCGAGATCCGCTTTTTGTTGCTTTTCCATTTTTAGCTTATTCCTTCGGATATAGTACGAATTTGAAAAGTATAATGCGCCAAAGATCAACAATAAATAGAACGTATATGCCCAAGTAGTTTTCCAGAATGGAGGGGCAATGATTACCGTAATTTCAGCATATTGCTTACCCCAACGATGATTGTTGTTAGTTGCAAATACTTTCAGATGGTAAGTGCCTGGAGATAAATTTGTATAGTTGGCATGGCCAACGCCATCGATTGATTTTATTTCATTCCATGAATTCTCTGCCCCTTCAAGTCTGTAGCGGTAGTAAGTTTGCGTAGGATTAACATAATTGAGAGCTGAAAACTCAAACCCTAAAAAGTTTTGGAAGTACTTTAGTCGTATTTCCGAGGTTGAACTGATGGCTTGTTGCAATATCTTATTCCCATCATAATATTCATTTTGTCTGACCTCTGTGCCTGAAAGAAGAAGCTTTGTCAACAAAGGAACGGATAATGGTTGCTCGGGAAGGTTTATCTGGTCAAGATTGATTTCGTTAAAACCGTCAAGACCACCCCATAATAGGCTGTTATTTGATGTTTCTAAAACGGAACGCGGCAAAAACTCGGTTTCTATTACCCCGTCAAACCTGTTATAATTGTAAAAAGAGTATTGGTGCAACTCATCTTTCCCCCTAATATCTATACGTGAAATTCCATTTGAGGTGGAAACCCATATTCTACCCAAGTTATCTTCTGTGATAGACCGGATACTGCTGTTTATTAAACCGTCTTTTTCAGAAAAGCTTTTAGTTGTGTTGTTTGCCGGGTTGTATATGTTAAGGCCGTCCATTGTACCAAGCCAGATCAAACCACGACTATCTGTAAACAAGCAATGGTAATGATGGCAGTTGTGTTGCAGTAATCCGCTTCTTTTTTCTGGAAATGAGATCTTTTTATTGCGACAATCATATAAAAACAAACCCTCTTCAGAATAACCCAGCAGCATGTCTTTTTTAAAATTCGTCAATTGATATGTATTGCCAATAGTATGCCCCGAAGAAATTGCCACTTTTTTATAATTGCCAGTTTGAGCGTTGAAAAGACCTATCCCTTTATTAGTACAAAGGTATAATTGCTTATCAGAAGCTTCGAAAATGGACAGGCAACATGCAGGATTGTTATAATGCTTAATAGAATTGTTATCAAAACAATATAGTCCATTGTTTTGTGTACATAACCAAATGCGTTGTTTGCTATCCTTAAAAAGCTTTTCGCATATCGAATTTGTTGGAATAGCACTAAACTGTTCCAATGTAGGTAAATTCTTTTCTTTTCGGAACAAGCCATTTTGAGTTCCCACCAAAATACACCCGTCTTTTTCGGCAAAACAACGAATGCTTAATTTTTTTGTATTCGGAAGATTAAATAGCGAACGTCCAAAGTTTTGAAACTTAAACCTATCGGGATGATAATATAACACCCCTCTATCTACGGAACCTACCCATAATCCTCCTCTGCCATCGTTATACTGTGTAGCTATTTCAGTTTCAAATATACGTCCATCGACTAAGTGTAAAGGCGATATCAAACGCTTGTTTTGCAAACTTTGATCTATAACCCAAAGTCCAGCCAATGAACTGATCCAACAATTTCCTTTACCGTCTACGGTTAAGGTGTTTTGCCAGTAATTAGTTTCCAAAATCCGATCCCATTTTCTGCTCTTCATGTTAAATCGTAGCAGTAAGCCGATATTAATACCATTGCGTACCTGATAAAAATAGTTTTTATAGGGTAACACGGCTAAAGTACTTGTGTATTTATTATTGCCATTAAATGGATCTTCGACGTATAACCTTTTGCGAGTGATCATATCATAACAGATCATACATCCCGACTTATAGAACAAGAACAGTTGTTTCTCATGTACAACAAGATTGTACAATTGGTCATTTAACCTACTTATTTTCGAAACATGGGTTAAGAAGATCGTTGTTTTATTATGTTCGTTGTGCCGATAAATCAGTTCATCGTTTTTGGTTACATACCAAAAGTTATGTTCTGTATCCATGAAAAAATCATTCACATGGTTTTTCACGCCCTGTGCTGCAAATACACTATCGGCATTTGGCACGAACAATTCTTTGCGGATGTCGAAAATAAAGAGTTTGTGCTGGTTCTTGAGCCACAATCGTTTATCTTTATCGATGTAAACATTATGCCAACCTGAATAATTAGTCAGGCTGTATGCCTTTCGTTCATCATAATGCATATATCGAAAACTGACTCCATCGTATATATTAACTAAACCTTCGGTAACAATTACTATTCGTCCGTCAAACAATTGGTTAATGGTGCGTACACGGTTGTCCGAAAGCCCGTTATTGCTGTTAATTGGCGAAAAAACGAAGTTTCTCTGAGCAGTTAACTGACAGGAAATAAGTAAACAAATAATAATTAATGCGTTTTTCATTGGGTAATACTCTGCAACAAAAGTAAGAAAAATATATGATGACACTTCCAATATTTTGCTGTTCTTTAATATAATTTAAATTTATCAGTTTTAGTATCATTTAAAAGTTAGTGGTTCAAAGAGAAAAATAAGTATTATGAGCAAGTTTAAACGAAGGGAGAGTATGTATGTAATTAATCATACATAAACCTTAAATTAGGGCAAACTCATTAGAAGGCGAACAAGCAAAGATTCTATAAATCAACAAGAGTGACAACTTTTGCAACATATGTTATGTTTCAATCGAAAAGGTAAACTTACATTTGCATCTTACTAATAATCAACAAACATCCATAATATATCCAAATGAAATGTAAGATAATAACAGGACTTTTATTTATCAGTTCATTAGCTGTGTTTCCACAGAAAATAAAAGTTGTTTCGCCAAATCAGAAGATAGCTGTCGGACTTTTCAATACAAAGAATTCCGAAACAGGTGAGTGGTATTTGAAAGTTAAGTATTCGAATAATGGCAAAATCTGCGAAGTTATACCGCAAATAACATTAGGACTTACTCGCGCTGATCAGGATTTCTCGAAAGAATTAAAATACCTGAAGGCAGGTAAGCCTCTTTTAATAAACGAACAATATACGGTAGTGCATGGCAAACGATCTCAATGTAGCAATTCGGCAAGCGAAACGGTCGTTTCTTTTGAAAATCCAGGTAAAACTAAATTAAATATTATCATCAGGGCTTATAATGATGGCGTAGCATTTCGGTATGAATTTCCTGAAAAGAAAGGTCCTTTTGTTGTAAATGATGAGCTGACAACATATTGTATACCGGATACTACAAAGAGATGGATAGAGAAATTTAATCCTGCCAATGAAGGCCTTTATACTGCCATGAACGATGGAAACACTCAACAAGATTGGGGCTATCCTGCACTTTTTAACACATCAGATAAAGATTGCTGGTATTTGATCCACGAAGCCGATTTGGGAAGGAATTATTGTGGAACTAAGCTATCCAATACTGCTGAAAAATCAAAATATAAAGTTACTTTTCCTGATCAATGGAACGGAAGAGGACAAGGTGAGACAAAACCAACCATTACTCTTCCCTGGAAATCGCCATGGAGGGTAATAATCATCGGTAGCCTTGCCGATATTGTGGAATCTACGCTGGTAGATGACGTATCTGCACCTTCAATTATTTCCAAAACAGATTGGATTAAGCCAGGTCTTGTATCGTGGAATTACTGGTCGGACAATCACGGAACCAAGGATTTCAAAACAGTGTGCAAGTTTGCCGACTTAGCTTCCTCAATGGGATGGCCATACACCTTGCTGGATTGGGAATGGGATGCTATGGGCAATGGAGGGAATTTGGAAGATGCTTTAAAGTATATCCATTCATTAGGCATAAAACCTTTGATGTGGTATAACTCAGGAGGAGACCATACTTGGGTTTCTGCTACCCCAAAAGATAGAATGTTGACCCATGAAAATAGAATGGAAGAGTTTGCCAAACTAAAAAAAATGGGTGTTGCGGGCGTGAAAATAGACTTTTTCGAGAGTGAAAAACAAAACATGATTAAGTATTATCTTGATATTTTGGACGACGCAGCCAAATTTGAAATGATGGTATATTTTCATGGTTGTTTAGTTCCTCGTGGTTGGGCTCGTACATATCCGCACCTGATGACATATGAAGGAGTACGCGGAGCCGAATGGTATAACAACGGGCCGGAATTTACCACAACAGCTCCAGAGCATAATACTATTTTACCATTTACACGAAATGTGGTTGGAGCGATGGATTATACACCAGTAACGTTTACTAATTCTCAATTTCCACATATTACATCATATGGACACGAACTTGCGCTTAGTGTAGTGTTCGAGTCAGGCTTTCAGCACATGGCTGACCGTCCGGAGGGTTACTACGATTTGCCCGATGCTGCCAAACATTTCCTTATGGAAGTGCCTAATGCCTGGGATAATACCAAATTAATTGATGGATATCCCGGAAAGGACTTGATTATTGCCCGAAATAAAGGTAAGATATGGTATGTTGGAGGCATAAGCGCAGAGAAAAATCCAAAAAGCAAAACTCTGACGTTCAATTATTTGCCTGCGAATGTAAAATACAAACTGACATTAATAGCAGATGGTGAACACGATAAGAAACTTGTTACACAATACATGATTGTTGACAAATCGAGTATGGTAAAAGTAAGATTACTGGGTAGGGGTGGTTTTGTTGCTTCTCTGAAACCGATTCTTTAGTAAATGTTTATATATATATTATGAGAAAATCAACACGATCAATTATCAGGAAGGGATTGTTTATAGTAATAACTCTTTTATTTTCAGTAAACCTTTGGGCGCAGCTATTGCCTTATAAAAATCCAAATCTAAGCTCTGAAGAGCGTGCCAAAGATTTGATATCTCGCTTAACCTTGAGCGAAAAAGCAACTTTGATGTGCGATATATCGGATGCTATTCCACGCATGGGTATCAAAAAATTTAATTGGTGGAGTGAAGCTTTACATGGTCTTGCCAACAATGGTAATGTTACTGTTTTCCCTGAACCGGTTGGTATGGCAGCTTCGTTTGATGATGATTTGGTTTATCGTATTTTCGATGCTGTTTCGGATGAAACACGAGCTAAATATAATGAAGCCAGAAAAAACGGGCAGGAAAATACGCGCTTTTTAAGCCTTTCAGTTTGGACACCAAACGTTAATATCTTTCGTGATCCACGTTGGGGACGCGGTCAGGAAACGTATGGTGAAGACCCTTACCTTACTTCACGTATGGGAGTTTCGGTCGTGAAAGGTCTGCAAGGACCAGATAATTCGAGATACAAAAAGCTTTTAGCGTGTGCCAAGCATTTTGCCGTTCACTCAGGCCCTGAATGGAGTCGGCATTCTCTAAACATAAACAATCTGAGTCAGCGTGATTTATGGGAAACTTATCTTCCTGCTTTTAAATCGTTGGTTCAAAAAGCTGATGTGCGTCAGGTGATGTGTGCTTATCAGCGTTTGGATGATGAACCTTGTTGCGGAAGCACACAATTGCTCCAACGAATTTTAAGGGATCAATGGGGCTATAAGTATATGGTTGTTTCAGATTGTGGTGCGGTATCCGATTTTTATACTAGCCACAAAGTATCATCAGATGCTGTTCATGCCGCATCCAAGGGTGTTTGGGCAGGAACTGATGTGGAATGCCAATGGTCTGATCATCTTTATAAGCAATTGCCCGAGGCTGTTGCGAAAGGTCTGATTACAGAGGAAGAAATAAATAATCATCTATTGAAGGTTCTGGTTGGACGTTTTGACTTGGGTGAAATGGATGATGATGATTTGGTTTTATGGTCTAAAATTCCTATGTCGATAGTGAATAACAATGAGCACAGAAAACTGGCTCTGGATATGGCTCTTAAATCAATGACACTCCTTCAAAATAAAAATAACATTCTTCCTCTTACTAAATCAAAAAAAATAGCTGTAGTTGGGCCAAATGCCAATGATAAACCTATGCTTTGGGGAAATTACAATGGAACTCCGGTAAGAACAATTACAATTCTTGACGGTATTTCTTCTAAACTCTCGGCCGATAAAGTTATTTATGAGAAAGGATGCGATTTGGTAGAGGATAAAGTGACCGAAAGTTATTTCTCACAATGTTCAATTGAAGGAAAGAAAGGCTTTAAAGTCAGCTATTGGAATAATAAAGATTTTACTGGTGATATTGTTGCAACCCAGCAGATTGTAAATCCTATAAAATTAACCACCGCCGGGCAGCATGAATTTGCAACAGGAGTTCGTTTAGAAGGTTTCTCGGGTAAATATGAAACAGAATTTACACCATCTAAAAGTGAAGAAATTGTATTTAAATGTGGAGCTACAGGATATTTTGAATTGTTTGTGAATGGAGAATCTCTTGTTAAATATAACAATTGGAGAACGCTACCTTCACGAATTCCGTTTAAAGTTGAAAGCGGAAAGAAGTATAAAATTGAAATTCGTTATGCACAACTAAACAATTGGGAGGCAAATATCGAATTCAATTTAGGTAAGGAAGTAAATATTGATTACACTGAACTTATAAAAAAGCTTCAGGGTACTGATGTTGTGGTATTTGTTGGGGGACTTTCTACACAATTGGAAGGCGAAGAAATGCCTGTATCATATTCTGGTTTCAAGGGTGGTGACCGCACCGATATAGAACTTCCAGTGGTACAACGTAACTGTTTAAAAGCTTTAAAGCAAGCAGGTAAAAAGGTTATTTTCGTTAACTGCTCGGGCTCGGCAATTGCTTTGGTTCCTGAAACTGAAAGCTGTGATGCCATTCTTCAGGCTTGGTACGGTGGCGAGTCGGGAGGTCAGGCTGTAGCAGATGTGCTTTTTGGCGATTATAATCCATCGGGAAAACTACCAATCACTTTCTACAAAAACGTGAAGCAATTATCCGATTTTGAAGATTATTCAATGAAAGGAAGAACTTATCGTTATATGTCCGATCCGTTGTTTCCATTTGGTTTTGGGTTGAGTTACACTAACTTCAAAATAGGGAAAGCCAGTGTAGATAAAGTAGAAATTAAATCCAATGAAACAGTAAAACTAACAGTTCCGGTTACCAATACAGGAAAAAGATCTGGAACGGAAATCGTTCAGGTATACATTCATAAAATAAATGATATTGAAGGACCGATTAAAACTTTGCGTGGATTCCAACGTGTAGATTTAGCAGCAGGCAAATCCGGACAGGCAACTATTGATTTAACGCCTTCGGCATTCGAGTTCTTTGACTGGGCTCAAAGAAAAATGATGGTTACTTCAGGTGAGTACGAAGTTTTATATGGAAACAGTTCTGATGCCAAAACGCTGAAAATATTAAAAATAACTATTAAATAAATTAAGAAGAAAGGTTATTCTCAATTAAAAATCCAGGGGGTGGGAGTGTCAGTTGCTGACCTCGACCTCTCGAAAAATATCAGATTTTTGCAAAGCTCAATTCATTATTGTACACTATTAACTTGTTTTGATTAGTAAAATAAAAAATGATATCTCATGAGAAATAAAGTATTTATCATTGCTTCTATTTTTATGGTTGTGATTAACCTGCCTTTTGCTGGAAAGGCACAAAACCCAATCATCCAAACTAAATATACTGCTGATCCGGCTCCTTTAGTATTCAATGATACAGTGTTTCTTTATACTAGTCATGACGAAGATGATGGATTGGGCTTTAAAATGCAGAATTGGTTACTCTACACTTCTACCGATATGGTGAATTGGACTGATCATGGAATTGTGGCTTCGTTGAAAGATTTCAAATGGGTTCCTTATGATAATGGGGCATGGGCTCCGCAATGTATCAGACGCAATAATAAGTTTTATATGTATTGCCCCATGCCAAACGGTGTTGGAATTGGAGTTTTAGTTTCAAATACTCCTTATGGACCATTCAAGGATCCAATTGGTAAGCCTCTGATTAAGAATAGTGCACACGATATAGACCCTACTGTGTTAATTGACGAGGATGGTCAGGCTTATCTTTACTGGGGAAATCCGAACCTTTATTATGTGAAACTGAATGAGGATATGGTTTCTTATTCAGGCGAAATAGTAAATGAACCTACTAAACCGGCTAATTATCAGGAAGGACCCTGGGTGTGGAAACGCAATGGACATTATTATCTGGCGTATGCTTCTACCTGTTGTCCTGAAGGTATTGGTTATGCAATGAGTAAACATCCAACCGGTCCATGGGAATATAAAGGTATGATAATGGAAGGAGACGAACGCTCAAGTGGAAACCATCCTGGCATTATTGATTACAAAGGAAATTCATATGTCTTTGGCTTCAATTATGCCATCCTGAAACAAACCATGTCGAAGCACTACGAAAGACGATCAATATGCCTTGAAAACTTAACATACAATACTGATGGTACCATTCAAAAGCTACCATTCTGGTCTATAACTGGAGTCAAACAACTCGGCACATTAAATCCGTATAAACTCACTGAAGCTGAGACTATAGCTTATAGCGAAGGTTTGAAAACAGAATCAGCTACCGAATGGGAACGAAATGTATCGTGGGACAAAGGGAGAAAAATTGCTGACAGATTATTTGTTACCTCAATTAACAATGGAGATTATCTAAAAGTTCAAGGAGTAAATTTTTCTAAAGGAGTAATATCTGTTGATGTGAATGTGGCTTCTCTGAATGGTGGAAAGATTGAAATACATACCAACAAGATTAATGGACCAATATTGACAACAATAAACATCAATACCTCTGGCGAAGGAGACCTTTGGAAA
Source organism: uncultured Bacteroides sp. (assembly GCF_963678845.1). NCBI lineage: Bacteria > Pseudomonadati > Bacteroidota > Bacteroidia > Bacteroidales > Bacteroidaceae > Bacteroides > uncultured Bacteroides sp. The sequence goes on along the minus strand of NZ_OY787464.1, from coordinate 1,052,388 downwards.
ACAGTCAACACTCCTGTTAAGAATATTAATGGGGTTCACGATTTATACTTTGTATTCAGAGGTGAAAAAGAATTATTTTATTTTGACTGGTGGAAGTTTAATTCTAAATAGAGCGTATAAAGAACTCAATTATCAATTCAATATTCAAATTCAAAAAATAATAATATTCATAAAACGACATAAATGAAAATAGCAAACAACTTCAAATTAGCACTCATTACTGGGCACTTTATTTTATTAAGTATGATAAGTCTCGAACATTTATCTGCTCAAACAGTATGGCTTGATCAATTAGATCTCAGTGCAGCTACTCAAGGGTATGGAATTCCAAATAAAAATAAATCTGTTGATGGCAAAGCTATGACTATTGCAGGAAATAATTTTCAACGCGGTTTTGGTACTCATGCTGAAAGTTCGTTGTTGATTCAACTTGATGGGAAAGCGAGTGAGTTTATGGCTCAGGTTGGGATCGATGATGAGGTTGTAGGTCATGAACCTGCTGTTGAATTTATTATAATTGGTGATGGGAAAAAACTTTGGTCGAGTGGTGTGCTACACTTAGGTGATCCAGCTAGACCTTGTTCTGTTCAATTATCAGGAGTACAAAAGTTAGAATTGGTAGTGACTGATGGAGGCAATGGTAATTATTATGACCATGCCGACTGGGCTGATGCAAAATTTGAGACGAAGGGTGTAATATCCTTCAACACATACAATCCGATATCAAGCGAACCATATATCCTTACTCCTCAGGCCTCTGCTAAGCCAAGAATTAACAGCTCAAAAGTTTTTGGAGTGCGCCCGGGTTCGCCTTTTCAATATCTTGTGGCATCAACAGGTGACCGTCCGATGACTTTTTCGGCTTTGGGTTTACCTAAGGGATTGAAGATAAACCCACAAACAGGTCTTATTAAGGGAGTATTTTCCAAGGCTGGAACATTCGAGGTAACTTTGATCGCTAAAAATGCTAAAGGAAAGGCCGAAAAAAAACTACGTATTGTTTGTGGCGACCGTATTGCACTCACTCCACCAATGGGCTGGAACAGTTGGAACTGTTTTGCCAACGAGGTCTCGGCAGATAAGGTGAAACGTGCAGCTAATGCAATGGTAAAAAGTGGGCTTATCAACCATGGATGGACATATATAAATATTGATGACTTTTGGGAAAACAATCGTGATTCAAAAGACCAGACATTACGTGGTAAACTACGCGATGATGCTGGTAATATTGTCCCAAACTCTCGGTTCGGTGATATGAAAGTTCTTTCCGATTATGTGCATGGATTGGGATTGAAAATTGGACTTTATTCAAGCCCGGGGCCATGGACATGTGGTGGTTGTGTGGGTAGTTATGGCTATGAAAAGCAAGATGCAGAAAGTTATGCTAAATGGGGCTTCGACTATCTTAAGTACGATTGGTGCAGTTATGGAAATGTAATTGATGGTTTACCTGACAACGATCCATACAAGGTGTCGTCTTTATCATATAATGGTGGCGGCGAATTGAATACCGCCATGAAACCATATAAGGCTATGGGTGAATTTCTTCGCAAGCAACGCCGTGATATAGTTTTTAGCGTATGTCAGTACGGAATGTCGGATGTGTGGAAATGGGGTGATTCAGTTAGTGGCAATTGTTGGCGAACAACCAATGATATTACTGATACCTGGACTAGCGTGAAAAATATAGTCCTTGATCAGGATAAATCTGCTCCTTATGCCAAGCCTGGAAACTGGAATGACCCAGATATGCTTGTAATTGGTACAGTAGGTTGGGGCAATCCACACTTAAGCAAGCTTAAACCTGATGAGCAATATCTTCATGTCAGTCTCTGGAGCCTTTTCTCGGCACCGCTTCTTATTGGTTGTGATATGGAAAAACTAGATGATTTTTCATTAAATTTATTAACCAACGATGAAGTGATTGAAGTTAATCAAGATCCCCTTGGTAAGCAGGCAACTTGTATTCAGGTAATTGGTGGTTTACGTATTTATGTAAAGCAACTTGAGGATGGTAGTTATGCAGTTGGTTTTTGCAACTTTGGACTCGATTTAGTAGATCTTTCTTATAAGGATTTTGAAAAACTTGGTCTTAACGGACGATATAAAGTGCGTGACCTTTGGCGTCAGAAGGATGTTAGCAACATCGAAACTGAAACAAGTCATTTAGCTCTAAAAGTGCCAGCTCATGGTGTGTTACTCTATAAATTCACTTCTGAGAAATAAATTCGAATTTGAATAATAAATTAGATGAATCATGAAGTTTAAATCACTAATAAGAGTCTCTACAATTGCAATACTTCTCTTGATCGAAGTTTTAATATCTGGGTTAAAAGCCCAAAATCCTATTGTACAGACCAATTATACTGCTGATCCAGCGCCGATGGTACACAATGATACTGTATATCTTTATACTACACACGACGAAGATACGACTATTCGAAACTTTTTTACAATGAATGACTGGCGGTGTTATTCGTCAACCGACATGGTAAACTGGACTGACCATGGGGCAATATTTAATTATGCCGATTTTAGTTGGTCAAGGGGAGATGCATGGGCCGGGCAATGTATTTATCGGAATGGGAAATACTACTTTTATGTTCCAGTTAATCAGAAAAACGGCGGGAATGCTATAGGAGTTGCTGTATCCGATAGTCCGACAGGTCCTTTTAAAGATGCTATTGGAAAACCGCTGCTTATAGGTTATGGTTATATAGATCCGACTGTATTTATTGATGATGATGGTCAGGCTTATTTATACTGGGGAAATCCGCATCTTTGGTATGTAAAGCTTAATCAAGATATGATTTCATATGACCAGAAAGTTGGTGTAGTACAAGTTCCTATGACCGAAGAAAGCTTTAAACTTCGTACCATTGATGCCCATAAAACGTTTGCCTGGGCAAAATCTATTGATGGTTCAGCTTCACACTGCATTAGAGGTAATGGAAACAAATACTATTGGTATGTTAGCGCGATTGATAAAAGTTCTAATAAAAAAGTGATCGGAGTGGCAGTAGGCGACAAAGCTATCGGACCTTTCACGGACTTGTTAGGAAAACCCCTTATTACTGATCATTGCGGTGAGGGAAATATAAACCCGACTGTTATTATTGATGATAATAAAATCACTTATCTTACTTGGGGTAATTCAGAACTATGGTATACAAAACTTAATAATGACATGGTTTCATACAACCAAGCCGATGGTATTCAACCAATTCCTGCAGATAAAAAAGATTGGTTTATTTCAAAAATAAAAGGCACTGTTTATTCAACAGAAAAAAGAACAACGACTTACGAGGAAGGCCCTTGGTTTTTTAAACGTAATGGTAAATATTATATGCTTTACCCTGCAGGTGGCGTTCCTGAACATTTTGCTTATTCTATCAGTACAGGTCCTACTGGTCCGTGGATTTATGGCGACACTATCATGCATGTAATCAAAGAAGGCGGGGCATTTACCAATCATCCCGGATATATAGACTATAAGGGGAAATCTTATCTTTTCTATCACAATGGAGCACTACCAGGAGGTGGTGGTTTTAAACGCTCTGTTTGTATCCAACCGTTCGAATTCAATGTTGATGGCACAATTCCGTTAATTAAACCAACTAGAGAAGGTGTTACTGAAAGTGCATCAAACTTGAATCCATTTAAAAGAGTGGAAGCTGAAACTATCGGTTGGGAAGAAGGTATTGAAACTGCAAAGGATTCTAAAATGGGGATATATGTTACCGACATAAATAATGGCGATTACATTAAAGTGCGTAGCGTTGATTTTGAGAATGGAGTTAAACGTTTCTTGGCAAGCGTAGCTGCTACTTTGTCAAAAGGAAAAATTGAAGTACGTGTTGATAGTAAAGAAGGAAGTTTGTTAGGAACCTTGGATGTAAAAGAAACAGGTGGAGACAATAATTGGAAAACTCAGTCGTGCAAACTTAATAACCTAAAAGGAGTTCACGACGTGTATTTTGTATTCAAAGGTGGAGATGGAAACTTGTTCAATTTCGACTGGTGGAAATTTAAAGCCAAATGATATTTTACATTATGCATTAATGGATTATCATCTATATATTGATTAATAATAACTTACATGGCTAATAATGAAACTAAAATTATTTTTGATAATTAGTATATTTCCACTTTTTTGCCAGGGGCAAGCTGTGAAAGACTTTAAACAACTATCTGATAGGGTAAACATTACTTTGTCGAATGGAACTCTTAGTATTTCTCCCTTGACTGACAATGCTGTTAGGGTTAAGTTCTACAAAGCAACAGACGGAAATCTTCCGGAGCTTGTTTTTACTTCGGGGACTGTAACTCCCGAATTTCAAGTTCTTGATTCGTCTTTCAAACTTGAAATTAAAGCAAAGAGAATCACTGTGTTGTTGGATAAACAAACAGGAAAATTATCGTATGCCGATAATGTTGGTAAGGTATTCTTGAGTGAAATAGCAGGTGCCCGAAAACTAACTCCCGATTCCATTCAAGGCGAACTTTGTTTTGCGGTTGAGCAAAGTTTTGAATCGCCCTCTGATGAATCTATTTTCGGTCTGGGACAATTTCAGGATGGGCAATATAATCTGAAAAATGTAGCCCGCCGTTTGACTCAGGTTAATACGCAAATTTCTATTCCTTTTATCTATTCAAGCAAAGGATATGGTTTGCTGTGGCATCAGTATGGTCTTACTGATTTTAATCCGACGGATAACTTTATTGCGCTCGATAAGCAGGAAAAATCAACCACAGGAAACAACCAAATGGCTGAAGTAACTACCACTTCGGGCACTCAGAAAATATCTCAGAACCAGTCGTTATACCAAGGTCATTTTAATGTCCCGAAAGATGGCGAATATTCATTATTTCTGGATTTAGGCGATATGGGCAACCGACATTTTGTGATAATTGATGGAAAACCTTGCATGGATCAAAGTAACATGTGGCTTCCACCTACTGCTGGAACATTGGTAAATCTAGAATCCGGAGAGCATCAGGTACAGGTGCTTTGTAAATCAGATAATACGCCTAAATTGTCGTGGAGACAGAGTGATAACTTTACCACATTCCGTTCACCCGCTGCCAAAGCACTTGATTATGTTGTGTTCTACGGTCCATCTGCCGACAATGTGATTGCATCTTACCGAATTTTATCGGGCAATGCACCCATGTTCCCCAAATGGGCTTATGGCTTTTGGCAATGCCGTGAGCGTTACACTTCGGGGGAAAATTTGGTAGAGACAATAAAGGAGTTCCGCAAAAGAAACCTTCCAGTAGATGTAATTGTACAGGATTGGCAATATTGGGGTAACAACGGGTGGGGTGTTCCTAAATTTGACGAAAAGAATTATCCTGATCCGAAAGAATTTATTGGGAAACTACATAACTTAAATACCCATTTCAATATCTCGATCTGGTCAAATCCAGACAGAAACTCAGATATAGGAAAAGAATTTGTTGCTAAAAAACAGTTTATCTCAAATTCCAAATGGCTTGATTATTTCAATCCCGAAACCAGAAAAGATTATTGGAATACATTAAAAACCAATATGTTTGATAATGGGGTCGATTCGTGGTGGATGGATGCTGTGGAACCAGAAAACGATGCACTGAAGGGTGAAAAAACTTTTTGGGGAGCAGGAGATTTCTACCGGCTGACTTATCCCTATTTTGTGAGCAAGGCTGTATATGAAGGCCAACGGGCAACATCTGACAATAAGCGTGTATGTATCCTGACTCGTTCGGCTTTTTTAGGGCAGCAGCGCTACGGAATCATCAACTGGTCGGGTGATATTGCTGGGACATGGGATTCTTTCAAACGACAAATTGTAGCCGGTTTGAATTATTCTATTACGGGATTTCCCTATTGGACAACCGATATAGGAGGTTTTTTCCGTCCAGGAATAGCGCAATATACGGATGAAAAATATCAAGAACTGTTGACCCGTTGGTTTCAATGGGGAACATTTAATCCTATTTTTCGTATTCATGGATACATGACTGAAACTGAACCTTGGAAATACGGGAAGACAGTTGAGGATAATATGAGAATTATGCTTAATTTACGCTATAAGCTTATGCCATATATTTATTCCGAGGCGTGGCAGGTTACAAAAAAAAGTTCTACCATTATGCGCCCGATGGTGATGGATTTTAGTAGCGATACGGCAGCAATAAATCGTAAATTTGAGTACATGTTTGGAAAAGCCTTGCTGATTGCGCCAATTACTGAACCGGGAAGATATAAATGGAAAGTATATTTGCCAAAATCAGCTTCATGGTATGATTTTTGGACGGACAAGCATTTTAATGGAGGCCAAACAATAAATACTGATTCTCCGATTGATAAGATTCCAATATTTGTTAAGGCTGGTTCTATTATTCCAATAGGGAAAATTGTGCAATATGTAGATGAAAAACCTGCTGACACACTTGAAATTCGCATATATAAAGGAGCGGATGGCAAATTTGATTTATACGAAGATGAAGGAGATAATTATAATTATGAAAAAGGCAAATATACAATTATTCCTTTTGAGTGGAACGAAAAAGGACAGACATTAATAATAAAAAATAGATATGGGAATTTTACTGGAAACTTATTAAAGCGTATTTTTAATATTATCTTGATAAGTGAAAATAAAGGTATTGCTAATCATGTTAGTTCGGTAGAAAAAAAAGTCTTTTATGATGGTGTTAAGATAGAAATGAAATTATGAAACAACATTATAGTGAGTAAAATTACTTAATCATGGGAATCATAGATTAAAGCATACTAATTTTTTAGCAATAAAAAACTGAATTGGTAAAATTTAAGTGATTTTGATAAAAAGATTATAATAAACAAAGAACAGACTGTGTACCTGAAATTGAAAACTAAATATCTTAATTCTAAAGTGCAAAAGTATATCTAGATATACTTTTGCGTTGAAGAAATTTTCACTTACAAAAGTAGGAAATTTGTATAAAGTAAACTTTATCTATTATAAGGTAGATTTAGAAAAAGAGGCGTATTCTATCATTGCATTTAGCTTGGATAATTTAAGTTATATTCGATTACTGGTTCAAGACAATTTTAGAAAATTACCTTTAAAGGTGTCTTGAACATTCATTAAAAAATAATTGTATGAAAAAAAAAGTTTTAATCGTTTCGGTATTAGTCTTTTTTTGCGCTGGAGTTATCGTTGCTCAACAACCAACACCGATAAAAGTAAAAGAAGGACTGCTTCAAGGGACATATGAAGATGAGTTGACGGTTTACAAAGGCGTTCCGTTTGCAGCTCCGCCTGTAGGAGAGCTACGTTGGCGAGCTCCAGAACCTGCTGCAAAGTGGGAGGGAGTGAAACAAACTTTACAGTTTGCAGCATCTCCCATGCAGGGTGGTAATCCTTCTTCTGGGAAGAGTGAAGATTGTTTGTATCTGAATGTGTGGACTCCGGCAAAGTCGGCTAAAGATCGTATCCCGGTTCTGGTATGGATCTATGGCGGAGGTTTTAGTTTTGGTTCAACTTCAGAACCTGTTTACGATGGCAAAAAATTAGCTCATAAGGGCGTGGTTTTGGTCAGCATTGCTTATCGTGTTGGCCAACTCGGATTTCTGTCTCATCCAGGGTTAAGTGCAGAAAGTCCAACGCATACTTCGGGAAACTATGGATTACTCGATCAGATTGCTGCTCTCAAATGGATAAAAGAAAATATTGCTTCATTTGGAGGTGATCCCAATAAAGTAACCATATTTGGAGAATCGGCAGGAGCTATATCTGTAAGTATGTTATGCGCTTCTCCATTAGCAAAAGGATTGTTTCAGGGAGCTATTTCAGAAAGTGGTGGTTCGTTTGGTCCAACACGTCCGACAACATTTCCCGGCGAAAACATGAAAACCCTTCAGCAAGCAGAAGCCGACGGACTTACTTTCGCTCAAAAAGCAGGGGCTTCATCTATTGCCGATCTTCGTAAAATTCCGGCAGACCAACTTCCTTCCGGTTTTGGGTTACCTGGTGGATGGCCTATTGTTGATGGTAATGTAATTCCCGATGATCAGTATAAGTTATATGAAAAAGGAAAATTCAATGATGTACCTGTAGTCATTGGTTATAATTCTGATGAAGGTGCAAGCTTCTCACCTGGAAGAACTCCGGATGAATGTATTGCAGGAGTAAAGAAACGCTACGGAAAGTTTGCCGATGAACTAATAAAAGCCTATCCTGTTGGAGAAACTTCTGTTCAGAAAACAGCACGTGATTTAGCACGAGATGCTGCATTTGGCTGGCAGACATGGAGCTGGGCTAGACTGCAAAGTAAAACCGGAAAATCAAAGGTTTACTATTACTATTTTGATCAGCACCCCGATTTTCCTAAAGATTCACCATTTTACGGTTTTGGTTCACCTCACGGTCAGGATGTTGCCTATGTTTTCTTAAACATGAATCCTTCAAATCCGCAAATCACAAAATCGGATCAGGAAATATCAGAAGCGATGGGAACTTACTGGACAAACTTTGCAAAATATGGCACTCCAAATTCAACCGGAACTCTTGAATGGCCTGCATTTAATCAACAAAAACCTTCGGTAATGTATTTTAGCCAGAAAGCCCATGTTGGTGAAGTTCCAAGTCTGGAATCGCTCAAAGTTTTAGATGCTTATTTTAATTGGAGAAGAACTCCCGAGGGCAGTGCCTGGGCAAAATAAGAAGAAGTATGAAAAGAATTTTAATTTGTTTGCTGCTCATAGTTCCATTTTTTTCTGGAAATCTGAAATCTCAAAATGTAAATTCAGTAAAGAATGATTCATTATACAAAGACTTCAAAACTGAATTTATTTGGAAAGTAAAAGTAAAGGTTGGCAACATGATTAATGTTGGCGAAAGCAAGCGTGGTATAAGAAGAATTATTCCAATTATTGGTGGCTCTTTTTGCGGACCTAAAATTGAGGGTGAAGTTTTGCCTGGTGGTGAAGACTGGCAACTAGTACGTTCCGATGGTGATACAGAATTACATGCACGTTATCTTCTGAAAACCAATGACGGCTATATATTCCAGGTTATTAATCAAGCACTGATTCATATAGATAATACAGTAAAATCATTTTATTGTAAATCAGTTTTGGATATTGAAGCGCCAAGTAATAGTCCTTACAATTATCTTAACCATGCCATTTTTCTGGGAACTTTAACCATGCCAGATATAAAACAAGGAGATGAACCGTATGTGATAATTAATATGTATAAAGTGTTGTAGGTAACTATAAAGTTATGTAAGTATAACAAGGTTCATCTGATGAATGGTAAGCCTTCGGTTAAGTACGTATAATCACAAATAAGTCCCAACTAGCATCAAGTTTGTTCAACTTGGAAGAACTTGATGCTAGTTGGGACTATTTTATTCGAGTTGGTTTCAATTTGAAGAATCAGTCCTGTTTTTCCAGTTCCTTGGTAATAGCTCCTTGATATCCATCTTTGATTCTTTGTATACAGGTAATTTTCTTAAGATATCAGTCATCCATTCTCTTGGATCAACTCCGGCAGCCTTACAGGAACTTATTAAGGAATAAATTATTGCTGCACGTACTGCTGAGTCGTCATTTCCACAGAAAAGATAGTTTTTCCTGCCGATGGCTAAAGGCCTTATTGCATTTTCGATAAGGTTGTTATCTATATTGATTCTTCCTTCATTTACATAACGGGCAAGACGTGGCAGGAGTGTATAATTATATTGTATAGCTTTCCCCATTCTGCTGCCTGGAAGTACTTTCAACCATGTATCTCCAAGCCATTTTTCAAACTCACAGATAATTGGATATGCTTCAGTCTTACGTTTGTCTTTTCTCTGATCTGCTGTCAGTTTCATATCATCGGCTACACTCTCGATATGATACAGCTTATTGATATATACAAGACCTTGTGTAGCTTTCTGATTATCCTCATCAAGGGCTTCTACAAATTTACGTCGTGCATGAGCCCAGCATCCATAGAGTGTTATACCTTCAATCTTTTCAAAGTCATCATATACATTATAGCCATCAACCTGTACATTTCCATGATAACCAAGCAGAAGTCTGTGTGCTGTAGCCTTGCTTCTTGAACCGAAGTCATAGCTGAAGCATACCGATCCATGCAATGCGTCTCTCACGCACCACATATAGCCCTTTACCGTACGATGTTTTTCATTGTCAATCACAGGAATCGTACTCTCATCAACCTGGATATATTCACTTGAGAGTATCTCTGACTTTAAAATGTCATACAGTGGCTTTATCCTTTCGCATGTGGCACTGAACCAACCATTCATGGTAGAGTCATTGAAGACAATGCAACTTTCACGGTACTTTTGAATGACCCTGTAAAAGGGAAGGTGATACATGAACTTGTCAAGTATGATATCTGTCAGGACAGATGCGCCTGCAATGCACTTGTCAACAGGAGCTAACGGCATAGGAGCGATTTCAAAGGCTTTCCTTTCGGGACTTTTTATCTGTATATCAGATTTGAGTACATACTTATGGCGTATTATTCTTCTGATGTATACCATTGCTGGTATTCTTTCAAGAGAATCGCTTATTTCAGGAGTAAGTTCACTGTATTCATCTGCGTTTATTCCTTGCGGATATATATGCTCTTCCCTGACTGGCAGTTTGGATGTATCAAGAGGTTTTCTGGAAGGTTTCTCCTTTGTTCGACCTATAATCTTGTCTATGTTCTTCTGTTCTGCAGAGACTTCAGCTTCAAGCCTTGCCTTCTGATCGTCACTCATCTGCTCGGGAAACAAATTCAGTTGAAGCTCATCAGGATTAAGCGGAAGGTGTTTCTCGCTCATACTGCCAAAAACTTTCTTACGGAGCCACGCAAGCTGACTTTCAAGGCTGTTTACCAAGTTCTTCAGACGTTCATTCTCTTGCTGTAGGGCTATTACTTCCGCTTCTGTCATTATCGTGTTCTAATATGGAACAAATATAATGATAATCAGCTAATTAGACAAATTTATGTAAATATAATTGCTACTATAACTGCATATTTCTCAGATGCATGAGACGATTCTGACGACTATCTGCCTTTTCCATAATTCCTTCAACCAAGAGCACGAGATCACGCCATTGCATGATATATGATGAAGAGGTGACAGAAGACAGGTCAGGAAGTGCAAAGGTTCCTCTTTCAAGCATTTTACTGTATATTACCATACCTCCTGGTTCCCAATGAAGGAGTTTGATGCGGTTACGATGCTTGTTTATAAAAATAAAAACATCACCATTATGGGGATTTGTACCCATGATATTGGTCACAAGTCCGCTTAATGTATGGAAACTCTTTCTCATATCCGTCGGTTCACTGAACAACAGATAACGGTTACTGTCACCGAGGCTAAACATGATTTATGGCTGATAAGATGATACTTTCGAGTTGAGAGTTGTTAAGCTCGCCATGTATTCTCATGATGGTGCCGTTTGCAGATTGTAATTCAATATTTATATTACTACATACTTTTTCATCTTGGGCTCTTTTTACATGAGAACATTTTCTGGTAAGATCAGGACAAGGTATGAAATTACCTTTATTCCCTATTTCTAATAACTCATTATTATTGTTTTTTGCATACTTGCTTTTTGCCTCATAAAAACGCCATGGTGTTATTCCTAATTCTCTTAAACGGTCCTTAAAGCTTACATTATTATTTTTGCAATAAAGGACTATGGAAGCTATTTCTTCTTTTGTCATCATAATGCTTTGTTTTTAGGCAAAAATAAAAAGAAAGCAATTAGGATAAAAGATGCATTTCACCGAAGGCTTACGATGAATGTATAGTTGACTAATAAAAAAACTTTCTTTATCTTAGTTTTATAAGTCCAGACTATAATGAAAGAACCTATTATCGCATAATCTTAGATGTAGTTGTGGACCTGATGAAAGGTGAATTTTCCATAATATTCTGACAATATCACAGTAGGAAGAGTGCATCTGCAAGTTGATAAAGTTTGCAGAAAGTGTTGATGCCACTATTTCTCACCAATAAATAAAGACTAGCATATCTCTCAAGATCAGGCTTCTTATAACTGTAGTACAGACTTCAGATTCTTGTATCCATTTACGCTGGTCTTTATTTGATGCCCATTTTTCAGAGTGAGCATTTGTTGTTGTTTCTTATATAATTCTATTCGTGATATCATTTCTACGTTTACTATACATGAACGATGAATACGTATGAACTTTGCTGTGGGTAAATGTTCCTCAAAGAATTTCATTGTTTGTTCTTTTATATATTTCCCTTTTTCAGTAAAGATGAAAACATAATCTCCATCGGATTGCAAATAATATATATCAGGCACTAATATAACCTGAATTTTTTGGCCTGATTTTACTGCTATACGTTCTAGCATTTCATCATCAGCGAATGGCTTCTTTTCCGGAGAAATAATGGCACTGGACGTTTTTTTACTTTCATAGGCTGTTTCTATTTCCTCTTCTTCTGTTTCTTTGTGTGATATATAGTAATCGTATATAGCTGCACTAGTGTATAGTAATAGTCCAATCAGAGCTCTTACTGGTATAGTGGGAATTAATAAACTAAAATTATTATGGGTGAAAATAATATAAAAAAAAGATAACCCGCTTCCTAGCCATAAGATAATAGTAAATACTCCTAAGCTGATATAATTAAATATTGTTTGTGGAGAAATGATTAGAGAGGAATTTTTGCTTTTGATTAGTATTTTATATGTCAATCTAATAAAGAATAGTAAAAAAGAGAAGACTAATCCATCAACAACTAATAATCCAAAAGTAATTGGAATAAGCGGCATCATAACTAAAATATGGATAATAGCAAAGCCTCCCCATAGGGAAGCATTTACAACCGTTTTTTTTATTGTTTGGAAAGAATACATTGCATTCATTTTTTAGTTTCTTAGTTCTCCGCTTCCTAAAACTCCATTTCCAATAATAACCAATCGTCTTGTTTTGTCTTTTTCTCCTGAATCGAAACGTTTATCTTCGAAATTGTATATAACGGCTTCCATGCTGATTTTAACTTCCCAGTCTGTAGGCACAAATATAGTAATACTTCCCAATACAGTGTTTATTTCTAAAAATGTATCTCCTTCTGGAAGATTGGTTTTTCGTAAATCTAAGGTTGTGTCGCCCAGTACAGTATTTATTTCTCCGCCTTTAAATTCTGGATCAAGTACAATATGTTTCCCACTCGAAAAAACACTTTGTTTATTGAAGTATCCTTTTCCCTCTTTCCATTGTTTTCTGTTCATCTTTGCTTCTTCAGTATCTTTGTATTTAGTATATTCAAAGTACTTTTCATGATGATATTTGTGAGAACCTGGGATTAATCGATGAATGAGAAAAAGCAAACCTGCTGCAATGAGTAGCAAAGGCCAGTATAGATGAGTAAAGTTGGCGCTGTCTATATTTAAAAGTCCTGGACAGGCATTTGCAATATTAGGAATAATAAAGAATGCGCCGGCAATAAGTAAAATACTTCCATTCCAAAAATGACTTTTGCTGATGGAAAGAATGCCCCAGGCAATAATTAGCATTGGCCACGAAAAGATAACATTTTTATAAGGCATAGGAATGTATCCGAGATTAAATCCCAGGAAAGCTGTTCCGGCAATAATTAACAGAAATGCAAACACAATTGTATTAATGATGTGTTTGCTGTGACAATTTTTTCTTTGAACTCTCATAATTCTTTCTTTTAAGTTTGTGGCAAAGATAAGCGTGATTGCATTCTATTTGCAAGAATAAATCGACAAAAGTATGATTAAAACCCGACGAATGGAGCCTGTTGATTGTTTAATAAAGTTTTCCCCACGGCTTTTTAATAATTATTTTATTCGTTGTAACTAATGATACAATTTATTATCTATCTATCTCTTATCTTTGTTCTATATAAATATAATATGATATGGATGAATTATTTAAGAAAGGAACAATCCTTGATTTCGAAAAATTAATTGACTATTCTGCTGGTGGAGTAATCAGTAAACAAGTATTGAAGAATGAAGCAGGAAATGTAACCTTATTCTCTTTTGATAAAGGACAAGGCTTGAGTGAACACACAGCACCTTTTGATGCAATGGTACAAGTTCTTGATGGAGAAGCAATTATTACTATTGGAGGTAACCCTTTACATCTGAAGCAAGGTGAAACAGTTATTATGCCGGCCAATGTAACTCATGCTTTATTTGCAACCGAACAATTCAAAATGTTGTTGACAATGATAAAGGGTGTTTAGTCTATCAATTTATTCATATAAAACAGCATATTAAACCTTATTGATAAAAGATTCTTTTAAGAGTTAAGATTGTGCCCATTTTTCTCAAAAATATATTTATATTTGCCGGGATATTAAATAATATGCAAAAAATATAAATATAATAAGAGTTTTAAAATGAGCGTTAAACATCGTTTGATTATTATGAACTTCCTGCAATTCTTTGTGTGGGGAGCCTGGCTGATTTCTTTGGGAGGATACATGGGTGGAAGTCTGCACTTTGAAGGTGGACAAATTGGAGCAATATTTGCTACTATGGGGATTGCTTCTTTAATAATGCCCGGATTAATAGGTATACTTGCCGATAAGTGGGTTAACGCAGAACGTTTATTAGGTATTTGCCATTTATTGGGAGCTGCTTGCTTGTTTTATGCATCTACGGTAACAAGTTATGACCAGATGTATTGGGCAATGCTTCTTAACTTATTGGTGTATATGCCTACGCTTTCACTCACCAATACAGTATCCTATAATGCATTGGAGAATAATAAATTTGATATAGTAAAAGATTTTCCGCCTATCAGAGTATGGGGAACTATTGGCTTTATTTGTGCTATGTGGGCGGTTGATCTTACCGGATTTAAACATTCATACGCACAACTTTGTGTTGGCTCCGCAGCTGCATTTATTTTAGGACTTTATTCTTTCAGCTTACCTAAATGCCCGCCAACAAAAAGTGAAAGCAAAACATTACTTTCTTCATTCGGGCTTGATGCATTGGTCCTTTTTAAGAAAAAGACGATGGCTGTTTTCTTTTTATTCTCTATGCTATTGGGTGCCGCTCTTCAAATAACAAATTCTTATGGAGATCTTTTTCTGAGTAGTTTTAAAAGTATTCCCGAATATGCTAACTCTTTTGGAGTAACACACTCGGTTATTCTTCTTTCTATCTCACAAATGTCTGAAACTCTTTTCATCCTTGCTATTCCTTTTTTCTTGCGTCGTTTTGGTATAAAGCAAGTTATGCTTATTAGTATGACTGCTTGGGTGCTTCGTTTTGGCCTTTTTGGAATAGGAAATCCGGGAAGTGGGCTGCCATTACTTATCCTTTCTATGATTGTATATGGTATGGCTTTTGATTTTTTCAATATAT
Source organism: uncultured Bacteroides sp. (assembly GCF_963678845.1). Lineage (NCBI taxonomy): Bacteria > Pseudomonadati > Bacteroidota > Bacteroidia > Bacteroidales > Bacteroidaceae > Bacteroides > uncultured Bacteroides sp. The sequence continues at coordinate 1,037,015 of NZ_OY787464.1, read as the reverse complement.
CAGGTTCTCTTTTTGTGGAGATGGAAACTACTCCGCAGATCAGAGCCAGCGCACAGGGGTTATTTTTTATGATGACCAATGGACTTGGTGCCATTATGGGAGGTTATGCAAGTGGAGCTGTTGTCGACAGATTTACTCAACATGCAATAGTTAATGGCCAATTACAGATTATTGGTCGTGAATGGTCTTCTATCTGGTTTATTTTCTCAGCTTATGCATTAATTATCGGTGTTCTTTTTTCTGTTGTTTTTAAATATAAGAATGGTCATAAAATGGTTAAGCACTAAAATAAGTAATGAAAAGGCCGCTATTATTAATATCTGGGGTTACAATAATATTATTGTTTCTTAGTTCATGCAATAGCAGTAAAGTTCTTCAGAAAGAGATCCGGACAATGCGTGCGGATCTTTTTTATGAACTGACAACTCCCGTTTATCAGGACAGTATAAAGCATGATATTTATCTCAATTTTATTGATTATTCAAATTTGGATTACGAGACTTCAGTTAAAAGAAAATCTACTCTCGTAATTCCTCTCTTGTTTGTGAATTATGTTGGTGAAAGTTTTAATGTAACTTTGGGCGAAGGATCTCTTAGAATGACTTTCCGGGAATTTCTTACTCAGGCTCTTACAACCGAATGTAATAATAGTACCTGTTTTAATCTTTTAGAAAGGGCCGATTCTGTAGGTGAGAAAGGGAATTATATCCTCGATGTAAAAGTAAAGCGCTGTCAAACATCATCAAGAATTAAACTCAATGACACCTCTGTTTTGGGTTTTGATGAAAATCTAGAGTTTGGACATTACATGGAATTCACTAATGATAAAGTCCGCCCTGCAAATACAATGCTCGATATTGATGTTACTTTGAGTCTTGACGGAAGGATTATTCATCATAAAGTTTATACTACAACTTACCGAAAGGCTTGCAACAGAAATAATTGTGAGGTTGCTCCTCGTACTGAAGTATGTCTTAATAACATGGTTCAGTGTCTTTCATTAGCTACAAAGAATATTGTGGAAGATGTGTCTAAAGACTTGCATCTGATTATGCTGAATGAAAATTAGCAAGAGCAGCTTTACAAGAAAAACATCAGAATAATCTGAGCAATAATTACTCTTAAAAACATACTAAGCGGATAGACTGTTGCGTAAGACACGGAAGGGTTATCACCATGAATGGTATCATTCACATAATTCAGTGCCATGGGGTTTGCCATACTTCCGCATAGCATTCCCGATACAGAACCAAAGTCCACCTTCATTACTTTTAATGCTATTAGTCCGGTTACTACTACCGGGATAAAGGTAATAGCAAAACCTAAACCTATCCAAAGAACTCCCTCTGGGCGAACTACTGTTTCAAAGAAATGAGCACCGGCATCCAGACCCAGACAAGCCAGGTACATGGAAAGACCTAGCCCGCGGAGCATCAGGTTTGCACTGAGAGTAGTGTATGTAACCATGTGAAGACGTGGACCAAAGGTCCCAATCAGGATACCTACAATAATTGGTCCGCCTGCCAATCCTAATTTAACCGGAGCACTGATTCCAGGAATAGTGAAAGGAATAGCTCCCAATGCCAATCCAAGGATGATACCAATGAAAACAGCTACAAGGTTTGGCTCTTTCAAACTTTTAACCGCATTACCTAATACTTTTTCTACATTCTGTATTGCGGCAGCTTCTCCAACTACGGTTAGTCTGTCTCCCATTTGTAATACCAGTTCAGAAGTGGCAAGTAGCTGTACTCCAGCCCTATAAACGCGACTGATGTTTATTCCGTAATGATTTCTCAAACGAAGTGAACCAAGCTTTTTACCATTTATCTCCGGGCGAGTCACAATTATGCGCTGAGAAATGAGCTGGCTATCAATTGCATTCCAGTCTATATCGTCTTTGTTCCAGTCAGTATGTTCTTGTTCTCCAAATAGAACGGTCATTGCCTCCACATCTTTTTCAGAAGTGATAACAAGCAGTCGGTCTCCTTTTTGCAAAATCTTTTCAGAGGTTGGAATAGTTACCTTATTGTCTCTCCAAAGACGGGAAATAACAAACTTAACACTACTTAGATGAGCAATGTCTTTAATGCTTTTGCCGTATATTCCCGGGTTGAAAACCTGAAATTCAGCAATATATGTTTTATTGGCATTATCTTTATCCTTTTCAGTTATATCTTCCTTTCGAACAAATAACTTCCGTATCAGTAAGACAGCTATAATTACTCCTAAAACTCCCAAAGGATAAGTCACCGCACAACTAAGTGCGGGAGTGCTTGATGGAAGCCCCATTTGTTGCAATGTTTGCTGCGCAGCACCAAGGGCAGGGGTGTTTGTTGTTGCTCCGCACAGGATTCCTACCATATCGGGCAATGAAACCCCTGTGGTGAGATGGCATACAACGGCCAATATAGTGCCTAGTGCTATTAAAAGAAGAGATAACATGTTGAGTTGCATGCCGCCTTTTCGGAACGAACTGAAGAAACCGGGGCCAACTTGAAGCCCTAAAGAATAGACAAATATTACAAGTCCGAAGCTTTCTGCATAATTAAGCATTTGAGGATCAATGGAAAGCCCCATATGTCCGGCTAGGATTCCTGCGAAGAAAACGAATGTTACTCCTAAGGATATTCCCATAATATGAATTTTTCCCAGAGCAAGTCCGAGGGCAGAGATAAGTGATACAACAACTACAGCTTGTAGTGCAGAGTGATTAATAAATAATGTGTCAAGCCATTCCATGCTTATCTATTCTTTTTTGTGGTTTTATCGGGCCGCAAAGATAGGAACTATTTTATGAATAGGTCATTTTTATAGATAAAATATACTATATTTTTTTCTCTCTATGTATCTTTTTGTCATTTAGAAGAGTATAATACCGGCTTCTACTATTGGTTTCTTACTAAAAGTTCGGCTCTGAGTATAATAATTGGTTACACTATATCCGCCAGACGTGAATATTCCAAATTTCTTTGTAAAGTGATATTCAACATTGGCACGTGCCTGCAGAGCATACATTCTTGCAGGAATATTATTCTCATTCTTATTACTGAAAGTCTCGATATGTTGATAACCAATATCGCCGCTTAAAAAAAGATTCCTGCATACTTCAAATCCTAATCCGGTGCGATAGAATATTGACCCCGAAATCTTTTTGTTCAGTCCCAGATAATGGTTTCCAATGCCTAAAATAGTGTAGAATAAATCATTCTTAAAACGTACGGCAACATTGCCTTTGCTTGTGTTTCCACCAAATATCATCAACTGATAACGAGTATTTGGGTTAACATTTACTAATCCCAATTTAGCCATAGCTGAACTTTTACTATAGTTTACCAGGCCCACCTGTATACCATCCGTTACGTCTTCGGCAATATTTAACAGTCCTACCTGACCTCCGCACAGGTTTCTTGCAATATTACTTAACCCAGCAACCTGTACACCTCTGACATGAATCCCAACATTTCCAAGCCCCGAAAACTGCAATCCATCAGCCTGTCCTCCAACAATGTTTATCAAAGAGGCCATTTGAATTCCTTTCATATTATTTCCTGTAATATTCATTAGTCCGCCTAAGGCAATTCCCGTTTGATCATTCCCTATTATATTTGATAGTCCGGCAATCTTAAGTCCTTTGGCTGTAGAATTTCCTTCAAGGTTCATCACCCCGGCTATAGCCACACCCGAAGAATTACTTCCTGTAATGTTCATAAGTCCAGATAGGAGTAAGCCCTTTGAGTTATTTCCAATAATATTTATTAATCCGGCCATTTCAATTCCCATCTGACTGTCTCCTGTAATATTGACAATTCCCGACCCGATGATTCCTGAAGAGTTTTCTCCGGTTATATTAGTTAGTCCACCCAACTGAATACCTTTCGTAGAGCCTTTCACTATGTTCGACAATCCCGATACCTGAATTCCGTAAACACTATTTGCTGTAAAACAATTAAATCCATTCAAACCAATTCCTTTTAGTTGATTCATGTTAGAAACAATTCCCAGATTGAAGTAGGTAGTTTGAGATGAGTCACATGGTTGGGTAGATATTCCTTTCCATAAAGAAAGGTTGATTCCTCCAAATTTGTTTTGCGCGCTACAATGCAAACTGCATAAAACCAGCAATAAAGTAAAAAAAATAATGCAACGTTTGATTAATATCATCTTTATATCGATTTATTTATAAATGTTTTAACCAGTAACAGAGTTGCAATATTACATAATTAATTTGATACAACCTTAGGTCTAACTCATTTTGTAACCAGACCTTCTTTAACACCCTTACAGGTAATATTGAAATACTCTAGGCTTAAAAAATAAAAGGTGTACACTTTGTATATTCTAAGTGTACACCTTTTTATGAATTATTCCTTTAGTTTTGCTCTAGAGTTCCTTATCCTTTAGCTTCCTGATATAGGAATCTCTTAATACTTTTCTTTGGAGTTTTTTCAAATTCTTCCGGATAGATTTTAATTTTTGCAATCTGGCTGTATGCCGGAAGCATAGAATTTAGTTCCACTCGGTTTTCTTCCATTACTCTTTCTATATCTTTATTTGTAAGACCGTGAGCAAATGCGTCATCAAAATCAGGATAAACCAGTCCCACCAGCTTTTCGCCTTGTTGAACAATAATAGATTCGGATACATAAGGAAGATTATTCAACATATCTTCTATTTCTTCCGGATAAATATTTTGTCCGGATGGGCCAAGAAGCATATTCTTACTACGTCCTTTGATGATTAGATTTCCATCTGAGTCGATAACTCCTAAGTCGCCGGTATGAAGCCATCCGTCTTTATCGATAACCTGCGCGGTTGCCTCTTCATTTTTGTAATATCCCAGCATTACATTGGCTCCGCGACACACAATTTCTCCCACTATATTTTGAGGATCGGTAGAAAGAACTTTTACTTCCATACGAGGAGTGGCCTTGCCACACGATCCCATTTTGAAGCGACTCCAGTCTTCGTAACAGATAATCGGGCCGCATTCCGTCATTCCGTAACCTACGGTGTAGGGGAATTCTATCATCTTTAGGAACTGTTCTATCTCTTTGTTAAAAGCAGCACCACCTACAACTATTTCTGCAAAATTACCGCCAAAGGCTTTAATCATCTGCTCGCGAACAGAAGCTTTTATCTTATCATTAATGATAGGAACCTTCATCAGAATTTTCATAGCCGGAGTTTCCAGCTTGGGCAGAATGCTCTTTTTAATAATCTTCTCAATGATAAGAGGAACGGCTACCACAAGATTTGGTTTTACATCGGCAAATGCCTGGAATATAACCTTTGGACTTGGCATCCGGGTTAAGAAGTAAATTTGACAACCTACGGAGAACTCGTAAAGAAATTCAAATGCCAACCCGTACATGTGAGCCATTGGAAGCATGGAAACAACTTTGTCTCCAGGTTTCAGTGGCAATACTTCGTGAGCAAAGCAAGTATTTGACCATAAGCTGCGGTAGGGCAGCATTACTCCCTTTGAATAGCTGGTGGTTCCCGATGTGTAATTGATAATGGCCAGTTCTTCCGGCTTATCTTTATAATAAGAAACGTGTTCCTGACGGAAATTTTTTGGATATTTTTGTCCGAACATCTCATTTAAATGCTCGCGGGCATGGGTTAGTCTTTCAGAACGAGACACGGGAACCGAGAAATCTGTCATCAGCACAATACCTTCAAGTAATGGCATTGCCGATTCATTCAAATTTTCCCAAACCACATCTCCTACAAAAAGAAGTTTGGCTTCAGAATGGTTCACAATGCTGTGTACATTGTCTGCCTTAAACTCGTGAAGAATAGGAACTGCTATTGCTCCGTAAGTTAATACGGAAAGGAAAGTAACGCCCCAGAATGAGCTGTTTCTTCCGCAAATTGCAATCTTATCACCCTTTTTAATTCCACTTTCTTGTAAGATGATATGTAACTTCTCAATTTTTCTGGCTACATCTTTATACTGGAGTGTGGCTCCATTATAGTCAGTAAGGGCATCTAAGTCCCAATTTTTTTTAATGCTATTTTCAATGTACGCTATAAAACTTTGTTCCATTTTAATTGCACAGTTTTTTTAAGTTTGTGCAAAGATATAGGTTTCTATTCGTATTGCAAATTAAAACTCTAAAAAAGTGGAATCCTGACCAATATAGGTTACTTATAAACCAGCTATAAATAAATGTTATAAAAGCAGTTAGGCTCTGTGATGATAATTTATCATCACAGAGCCTAACTGCTTTTATATATTACAAGTTTTATTCTCTTTCACTAAAATAACGAAGGAATTGCGTACGCTCATACATGTTTGCGCAATTCACATCTTTAGCTTTTAGTAAACCTTTGAATTGAGAAATATTTTCGTAACCTTTCTCTGTCATCCATTTTTCTATGAGTTGCAGCATTGGGCGTATACATTGATTCCCCATTTTATAAATAACGCTACAAATCTCAGCGGCAGATGCTCCCACAAGAATAGATTTTATTGCACCCTCTGCACTGTGAACTCCTCCCGAAGCTGCATAATCGATATTGCAAACAGTTGCCGATGAAATTCCAATCCAGCGCAATGAAGAAGTTAAATCACTTGCAGAACTTAATACTTCGCCCGATATAAATTCTAGCTTTTTTATATCAATATCTGTTTGATATAAACGGTTGAACAAAACAATACCCTCAGCTCCGTTGGCTCTTAACTTACTTATTAATGAAACAGGATTAGTGAGATGTATGCCAAGCTTTACTATGACCGGGATATGCACTTTACTCTTGACGCTTCTTAAGATGTCAATATGCCGTTTCTCAAATTCTCCGCATTCATAATAAGGAGATGCTTGAATACTCAATATATTCAGCTCAATGGCATCAGCTCCTGCATATTCAATTTTATGGGCAAACTCAACCCACTCTCTGTTTGTACAGCAATTTATGCTGGCAATAATAGGAATTGAGCAACGCTTTTTACTTTCCTGAATAAGTTTTAAATATTCTGATAAGTGTTGTGCATTCAAATGCTCGGTTAGAAAATTACCGCCTTCAGGATAATAAGCTGATTCGTTGGTTTGTTGAGCCTTCAGCATTATTTGTTCCTCGAAGAGTGATTTTAGAACAATGGCACCCGCACCGGCCATTTCAAGTAACTCATTTTTGTCGGCACTGTTAGTAAGTCCCGAACTGCTGATAATAATGGGATTTTTAAGTTTTAATCCCGCAAATTCCGTTCTTAAATCGACCATAAATTTTGCACATTAGTAAACCCTTTCTCCGAAAATTTTACTTCCCACACGGACAAGAGTACTACCTTTGGCAATTGCCAGAGCATAATCATGAGACATTCCCATGGATAATTCTTTAAAATCCTGCTTTTGGGCAAAGTATTCTTGCTTTATTTCGGTAAAGAAGCTACTTAAAGAACAAAACTCAGTCTCAATTTGTTTTAATGAATCTGTATATGTTGCCATACCCATTAATCCTTGAATTGAAATATGGGCTAGTTTCTTCCACTTTTCGCTAGCTAACATTTCTCTGCATTCATCAAAACTGAAACCAAATTTAGTCTCTTCCTGTGCAATATGAATTTGAAGCAGGCAGGGAATTACTCTCCCTGCCTTTTCTGCCTGCTTATTAACTTCACAAAGTAATTTATAACTGTCTATCCCATGAATCATTGATACATAGGGGGCAATGTATTTTATTTTATTAGTTTGTAAATGGCCAATAAAATGCCATTGAATATCTTTTGGCAGAGTTTCATATTTCTCTGTCATTTCCTGCACTTTATTTTCTCCGAATATCCTTTGTCCAGCCTCGTAAGCTTCAATAATTGCTTCGTTTGGGTGGTATTTAGAAACAGCTATCAGCTTAACTCCTTCGGGGAGCTGAGATAGGATATCCAGTAAATTGCTTTTAATACTCATTTTCTTTATTGATTTTCTCCTGCTTGTGGGAATTCGGGCTTATCATTAGGTTCGGATGCATAAGGGTATACGTCCATAATTGCAGTTTCAGCAACAGATGCAATTACGTAATCGGCCATTGTTCCTTTCATTCCTTCATCAAGGTTTTTAACTGCTTCGCGAAGATCTCCTGCCTGAACCAGTACTTGAGTAGATACTTTTTTTTCAGCACCGCTTTTTTCATCGAGTGTGATGAACTGTAATTTACATTTAAACCAACGGTCGCCTGCCTCATCTTCAAAAAGTTCGCTGTAGTTAGCACGTTTAATATCGGCCACGGTAAATTCTCCGGAAATAAAAGGAGTAATTTCTTCAATGATTCGTGCTTCGGCTTCAGTAAAACTTAAAGCATCTACTAAATATGGCTCTGTAACTTTCTTGTTCATTCCGTTTTCAGCTACTTTATCATAGCGAATTTTGCATTCAAACCAAGTGTGCATCATATAACTGTCTAATTATTAATCGTTAAAAAATAAGTGTGAATTGTTTGTTTATCGGATAGTTCTTAATTCGTGTAATCAAATTATTAGAATTAAGTAAATCCATCCGTAAATGAAGAGCAAAGATACTCGTTTTTTTTATTTGTTTGCAGTAAGGTTTAAAAATAAATACTTTCCAGTTTATCAAAAAAGAAGAGTAACTTATTCTGTTAATTGGCGTCCGAAATCGTGATTTTGGGCTCAAAATAGTGAGGGTAGCCCTAAAAAGTGATGGATGAGTGATGGTTGGATATGCTACCATCACTGGCTAAACGTCATTGATTCAGTGATTTATTCGAAATAGTGATGGAGTGAGGGTTGCTTTTTATTTTTCTGTATAATTTTTGAAAAGATGCAAAGTGATAAGACTCGTTTGATTTTCCAGATACATAACCGGATGCAATTTAAGGTGGGTTTTGTTTCTTATCAACATTAAGTTATATCTTCAAGTTATTCACCAATAATGATAAAACCATTCACCAATGGATTTAATTTATTGGTGAATGGTTTATGAAACATCTCGGTTTCTATTATCAAAATAGAAACCGAGACTTTGTTTGTCTTAATTTGCTTTCTCAATTTTCATGGCAAACCCTCCGCCTGGAGCCAGATGAATGGTTTGTGTAGAGGAAGAGTTGACAGTTAATTCCTCTTTTTTATAATCGCGACCGGCACGATGTGCGTTTTTGCCGTCCTTAAAGAGAGTTGCTTTATAATTTCCTTTTCCTAAGAAAGAGAGATTAATGGTGAGGTCTCGTGGTGTCCAGTCTGTTAATCCGCCCAGGTACCAGGTTTCTCCTACACGTCTCAGAGTAATTATGTATTCTCCGATTTTGCCGTCTAATACTTTTGTGTTATCCCACACGGTAGGAACTTTGGTAATGAAGTCCAGACATTCTGTTTCACGCATATAGTTTGAAGGATTATCGCATAGCATATTAAAAGGTGATTCCAGAATAATATACATAGCCAGTTGATGGCAACGTGTTCCCTGACTCATAGGCTCAGAATTAATAGGAGCATAACTGCCTTGTGCGGCATTGCGCATTGCTCCCTGGGTATAATCAAGTGGTCCGGCAGCCATACGAATAAAAGGTATGGTCACATCATACTTCACCATATTTGTTGTGGCAGGAGACCATTTCATTTGTTCCAGTCCGTGAACTCCTTCAAAGTTAAGTATATTGGGATAGGTGCGATTCAGCCCGGCAGGTTTATACATTCCGTGAAGGTCGAGTATCAAATGATATTTGGCACAAGTAGCTGCTGCACGGGAATTAAATTCCACCATTTCCTGATCATCGCGATCCATAAAGTCTACCTTAAACCCTTTTACTCTTAGCTCAGAATAGTGTTTGCACACATTCTCCATATCACGGTTAAAAGCATGATATCCTGCCCAAAGAATTATGCCAACATGTTTCTTTGCTGCATAATCTACTAACTCCTTAATATTAATCTCAGGCACAACCTGCATTAAATCACATTTCAGATTTACAGCCCAACCTTCATCCAGAATAACATATTCCACTCCGTTGGCCGACGCAAAGTCAATATAATATTTATATGTGGCATTGTTTACTCCGGCTTCGAAATCTACATTATAAAGATTCCAGTCATTCCACCAGTCCCAGGCAACCTTTCCGGGTTTTACCCAGGAATAATCAGTAACCTTTGACGGAGCAGCAAGTTTGTAGGTCATATCACTTTCTGCGAATTGTTTATCCTCAGAAGCAATGATGGCTACCCTCCATGGGAATTCACGAGCACCGTTCACTTTTGCGATATAGTCTTCGCGTTCCTTCACACGGAATTGCAGCATGTTGTGCCCTCCTTGTTCTGTGCGCTTCGGATAAGGAGCAAAGAATCCTTCCAAGGAATTATCCTTTTGAGCGTTATTCAGATAAAGTCCCGGATAACTTTGCAGGTCAGCCTCCGTAATGCAGACTTTCATTCCATTGCCAGCCTCAACAACAAGAGGCAAAAACATCAGTCTTCTGCTATCCAGTTTAGATAATTTGTCAGTGGTATATGTGTTTTCAAATGAGTTGGTGAACTGCATTTCCTTATTTGTATCATCTGTTACTTTGTCTAAACGGACATAAGGAACTGTTGCTGGAAAATCATCGGTGAAGTTATATTTTACCTCCTCATTCTGAATAGTAAATGGCTCTTTGCGATAGTTGATAAAGCGGTAAGCAACGCCATCATTATATACTCTGAACTTTATTCCCCAGTCCTTTTTGAAGCGAAGGGTCAATTCATTGCACTGATCAGCTATTTGTGCACGTTTATAGAAAGGAGAAGTGATAGTCTGATTAATTATTTGCTTGCTGCTTTTATCAAGTCGGGCATTCTTTCCCCAGACTTCTCCAGAGCTTAATGTCATCGATATAGGCGAGGGTGCAATAACTGTCTGATGTTTGCCGGTTACTGTATAAGTAATCTTATCTCCAATCGAAACAGTTGTTTGTATGTTTCCATCCGGAGACGAAACAGTCAACAGTTTTTGTGCAAAACCTATTTGTGCACAAAGACTACAGATTGCAATTATGAAGATTCTTTTATTCATTTTTCTTCTGTTTATTCTGTTAATCTCTCCTTATTAGTAATTGTCGGTGCGGAAAGGAACCATTGGAAGTTCTCTGCTATTATAGATATTACCAATCTGGAAGTTGCGGAAACAATATCTTACTGCTACCGGATCCTGAACTTCTTCGCTGGAAACAACAATAGTTTTTTTACTAAGATCGGCAATGGCAGTTGCCGGATGGAATACTTTATCTGCTCCTGCAATCTCAAATCCGTTGATTCCCTTTTCACGACTAAATCCATCTTGAGTATTATTGAAGCTGAGATAAGCTTTTCCATCTTTTACTTCCATTGATTTATATTCCGGACCGTTACATTCAACTGTTTTGTAGCCGTAAGTTCTGTTCAGAGCCATGTAAGAAAGGCGTTTCCCTACTGATGTCTTATTCTTAGGATGGATATTGCTGGCTTCATATTCCTCAACTAAATCATTTGTGGAAATCATTCCGCTATTAGAAATCAGGAACTGTGCCTTGTATTGTGCTTCTCTGAGGTAAGCTCCCCAGTTTCCTTCTCCGTATTGATAAGGTGCAATTTCAACATAATAAAAAGGCAGATTGCCCAATCCCCAGTCTTTACGCCACAGCTCAACCATATTTGCTAATCTTTGAGCATAAGTATCATGTTTTCCTATATTTGATTCGCCCTGGTACCAAATAAAACCTTTTATGGTGTAGTTTGTAAGAGGTTTCAACATTCCATTATACATAACCAATGGCCTTAACCAACTATCTGTTTTATTTATTGCTTCTTTTGACAGATCAACATCTTTGTATGTTTCAAGGATTTCTCTGTTAGTCCAACTCTCAACTTTTGAACCTCCCCAGCTACAGTTGATAATTCCCACAGGAACATCAAGCGCACGATTCAATGAAGTAGCAAAGTGATAAGCTGTAGCGCTGAACCAAACGGCATTCTCCGGATTGCAAATCTGCCATTTCCCCTGAGTAGAACTTTGGGGAGTAAATTCCTGAACCTTTGAAATTGTAGCAAAACGGATGCCTTTATTCTGGCTTGCATTAGCAATGGCTTCGTTAGCACCTTGTATCGGGCAATTCCAAAAGCCGTTTAACGGCATTTCCATATTTGATTGTCCGGAAGCAAACCACACTTCACCTATTAGTATGTTTTTTAGTGTTACCTTTTCGCCGTCAGAGATTGAAATTTCTCTGTTCTCATAACTTCCCGCCGGAGTAGTAATCCATAAAAGCCACTTCCCGTCTTTGTCTGATTGGGTACGAAAGTTCTCGTTGCTCCATGATGCTTTGACTGTAACCGGTTTGTTGGGAGTGGCATCTCCCCAGAGTTTTACTTTTGTGCTTTGTTGTAGAACCATGTTGTCACCCACTATTTCAGGTAACTTAACTTTGGCATTTGCTCCAATTGTGAAAAGAGCAAACAGCATTAGAAAACCAAATTTGTTTTTCATCGTATTATTACTAATTAAAATTCTATTCATTCAATTCTTTCAAGTATTACTCTTTCCTTGTGTAAAAGAGAGCCATATTATTTATAAAAAAAGGATAAGAGAATTCCTTTAAAAGAAGGTATATTCTGATTCCATAACTTGTAAAAGACAGGTTTACAACACGGAAGCAAAAGTATAAAAAAAAGTATTATTAAGATTTATTTTGTCGGAAATATATTATAAATAGTCAAGATAGTATAGATCCTTCATGACTATAGAGGCTTTTTCATAGAAATGATGAGTAACTTTTATCATTTGTAGGAATATTTTTTGAAAAGCCAGTATTTTTCACGAGTTTTGTATACAGTTAATTTCACTAACATAAATCAACTAATGAAAAAACACCTATCCATATTTTTTGTGCTTATTTTTATATCTTCATCCTTTATTTGCGCGCAAGGTAAGTTCATGTTTAAACATTTGGGCGTAAGTAATGGGCTTTCTCACAGTCAGGTGAATTGTATTTATAAAGATAGTCGTGGCTTTATGTGGTTTGGTACAGTTTCCGGACTTAACCGGTATGATGGTTATACATATAAACTGTTTCAACATAACGAAAAGGATACAACTTCCATTATTGATAATTATATTGCCACTATTCAGGAAGATGCAAATGCCGATTTATGGATAAACACTGGTGCAGGCTATGTTATCTACGATTCAAGAAAAGAGAGATTCAGAAGAAACGTTATCCTTGAGTTAAGCAAATATGGAATTCACCACACAGCAGGAATTATCTATATTGATAAACAGAAGAATTTGCTTTGTTATGTAAGCGGATTAGGTGTTTACCAATACCAGAATGCCACAAAAAGATTACTCTTTTATAAGCAGGATGGGAAATCAGGGAACCTAAGCAAAGGTACAATTACAGATATTCGTGAGAGTAAAACCTGCTATGTTTTTATATTCAGAACCGGATTAATAGAATGTGTAGATAAAAGAACTGGTAAGGTAATAAAGAGAGATAACTATATCCCTGCTCATTTTGGTGTCAGTACAAATAGATTCTTTGCTTTTGTAGATTCTGATGGTGATTACTGGATTTACACTGACGACAGTTACGGTTTATGGCTGTACCATGCAAAGCAGAAAAGTTGGGAATATATGACTAATATGTCTACCAAATCAGTATATATTCTTTCCAGTAATATGATTAAAGATATAGCGCAGGATGCAAATGGCTATGTTTGGATTGGAACAGATCATGGAGGAATCAATGTTATAAACAAGCAAAGGGGGCAAGTTACCAATCTTCAAAATGAGGCAATTGATGAACGTAGCCTTTCACACAATACAATAAACTGTATTTATAAAGACAATTCAAATATTGTTTGGGTGGGAACGTATAAAAAAGGTATTTCATATTATAGTGAAAGTATCTTTAAGTTTGAGGTAGATCACATGCCTTATCTGAATAATCTTAAGAATTTGAATAATGATGCTACTATTTTTGCAGAAGATACAAAAGGTAATTTATGGATAGGTACTAATGGTGCTGGAGTTATTTGTTATAATCGGTCAACCGGTGAGCATAAGCTTTATCAACATGTACCTGGACAAGCTGGATCATTGGCCAGTGATGTTATAGTGTCTCTTTGTGCGGCTAGTGATGGAAAGATATGGGTTGGAACTTTTTTAGGCGGTTTGGATTGTTTTGACGGAGGAAAATTTATTCATTATCAACATGATTCCAAGAATCCCAATTCATTGGCTAATAATAATGTATGGTCTATTGTGGAAGATCGTAATGGATTTATCTGGATTGGCACACTTGGAAATGGTCTTCAGCGATTGAATCCTAAAACAGGACAGCTTGTAACCTTTAATAATAAAAAACACATATTACTTACATCCGAATTTATTTCTTCTCTTTGCCTTGGACGTGATGACATCCTTTATATAGGTACAGCTATCGGAATTACTACTTATAATCTAAGAACCGGAATCTTTGAACGTTACCTGACGAATAAGCGGGGAGACCAGACTTTTTCTAATAAAAATGTAAACCAATTGTATGAAGACAGCCGTGGGCTTTTATGGGTTGCTACACGTGAAGGTTTGAATATTTTCGATCTTAAGAATGATAAAATTACTCCCCTTCACAAATCAGATGGATTGGCAGATAATGTAATTACCGGAGTCATTGAGGATACCAATAAGAATATGTGGGTAACTACATCAAATGGAGTTTCTAATATTATCGTTTCTACAAATCCTAAAACGGGCCACTATACATATACTTTTTATAACTACGATGAAAGGGATGGCTTGCAAAGTAGTGAGTTTAATATGCGATCTGTACTCCGATCTTATAAGGGAGAGATTTTGATGGGAGGAATTCGTGGATACAACATATTTAATCCTGAGATAATTAAATATAATAGAATTTTGCCTAAGGTTGTTTTTACAGACTTGCAGCTTTTCAATAACAGTGTGAAAGTTGATTCGGTATATGACGGGAACGTTATTTTGAATGAAGGATTAAATTGGACGAAAGAGGTAGTTCTGAAATATCGTCAGAATGTTTTCTCTGTAGAATTCTCATCAATGAATTATGTTTTACCTGAAAAGACAAAGTATGCTTATAAGCTCGAAGGGTTTAACTCCGACTGGCTGATGGCAGATGAGAAAGTCCACAAAATCACATATACAAATCTGGCTCCGGGAACTTATACTTTGAAAGTGAAGGCTGCAAATAGTGATGGCTTTTGGAATGAGGATGCCGCTTCACTTAAGATTGTTATAAAACCTCCATTGTGGCGTTCAGGTTTTGCTTACTTTATTTATCTGCTTATTATTATTGGAGGCTTATTCCGTGCCCGTTTTTTAGTACTCAGACGTGAAAGAAACCGTTATAAACTCCACCAAATAGAACTTGAAGCACAACGGAATCATGAAATAGATGATATGAAGCTACGCTTCTTTACCAACATTAGTCATGAGTTACGTACTCCACTCACATTGATTATTTCTCCGTTGGAAAGCGTAATTAAAGTAATGACTAATGAAGAACAGAAGCAGAAGTTAGAGATGGTACATCGTAATGCCCTTCGCTTGCTTAATCTTGTAAATCAGCTCATAGATTTCCGTAAATTAGATGTTCAGGGACATCAGATAAATCTTTCAAACGGTGATATTGTAGTTTATATAAAGAATATTTGTTCTTCATTTGCAGAACTTTCAGAGAAGAAAAATATTCGCCTTACCTTCTATTCTTCAGTAGACGAATTGCGTATGGAATTTGATGAAGATAAGATGGGAAAGATCATGATGAATTTACTCTCAAATGCCTTTAAGTTTACCAACGAAGGCGAGCGGGTTGAAGTACATATGAACTTGCTTCCTGTTTCAGAAGAAGAATCAAGCGAAAGGCTGGAGATACGTGTTGCCGATACCGGTATTGGTATTAGCGATGATGAAAAAGAAAAGATCTTTGAACGTTTTTATCAGGTGAAGCAAAACGATGATCATAAATTTGGAGGAAGCGGCATTGGTCTTCATATGGTGAAAGAATTTGTTCTTTTGCATAAAGGGACGGTAGAAGTGCATAATAATGCCGGAAGGGGGAGCATCTTTGTTGTTACTATTCCAGTAAATTGCAGGACTGAAGAGAAAAAGAAATATGTCATTTCTGAAGGTCAGGTTGAAGTACTTAATGAAAAGTCCGGAGAACCGGTTCTTACTTCTGAAAGCAATGACGGAGCAACTAGTAGTCCGGTGATTCTTGTTGTTGATGATAATGATGATTTCCGCACTTTTATGAAAGATAGTTTGAAATCTGAATTTGTAATTCAGGAAGCCTGTAACGGAAAAGAGGCTTGGGAATCTATTCTTGATTCTATTCCCGATATGATAATCAGCGATGTGATGATGCCCGAAATGGATGGAAACGAGCTTTGCCGTTTGGTAAAAAGTGATGTCCGGACTTCTCACATTCCATTAATACTTCTTACTGCCCGAACAGCAGAGGAGCATAAACTGGAAGGACTGGAAACCGGGGCAGATGATTATATTACCAAACCTTTCAATTTTGATATCCTGATGCTTCGGATTCGTAAGTTGATGGAACGAAGAGAAACTGCACGGGAGACTTTCCGCAAGCAAATTGATGTTAAACCTAGTGATATAACTATCACTTCGCTGGATGAGAAGTTAATACAGAAAGCTATTAAGTATGTGGAAGATAATATCAGTAGCAGCAATGAGCTGTCTGTTGAGGAGTTAAGTAAGCACTTAGGCATGAGTAGAGTGCATTTGTACAAGAAACTACTTTCCATTACAGGAAAGACTCCGATAGAATTTATACGTACCATCCGTTTAAAGCGGGCTGCTCAGTTACTTCGCGAGAGTCAGATGAATATCTCTGAGATTGCTTATCAGGTAGGATTTAATAACCCTAAGTATTTCAGCAAATACTTTAAGGAAGAGTTTGGCATTTTGCCGTCAGCTTATCAGGATAAAAAGGAGAATGATGATGCTGAGAAGTAAATAATATGTTCTTTATTTACTTCTCAAAGTAATTACCGTGATTTCCGGCCATGCTCCGAAGCGGAAAGGAAGGCCAAGAAATCCAAGTCCCACGTTGACATACAAGGATCTTCCGTGCTGAGTATATAATCCTCCCCACTGAGGATAAACAAGTGAGGAAAGAGAGTGATTACCAAATGCCAGTTGCATGCCGTGTGTATGTCCGGAAAGCATTAACGCCACGTCACTCTCCGGCAAAACTTTCTTTTTCCAGTGAGTAGGGTTGTGGCTGAGTAACAGCTTGAACGGTATTTCTTCTGTTCCATTAATAGCTTTTTTAAGATCACCATTCCCTGTAAAAGGAGGTGCTCCCCAGTTTTCCACTCCAATCAGAGCAATACTGTCACCTTCATGGTGAAGAATGCGGTGCTCATTATTTAGCATAATCCAGCCCATAGCTGCTTCTTTCTGTTTCAGTGAAACAAGATTATTGGCCTGATCTTTTGGAGTCTTCCATTTATAGTAAGGCCCGTAATCGTGATTACCGAGGGTGGAATATACACCATCTTTTGCACTGAGCTGACTGAGAGTATATTCGTATCCATCCAGCTCATTTGCTTTGTTGTTGATCAGGTCTCCGGTAAATACAATAAGATCGGGCTGCTGGGCATTTACCAGTTCCACTGCTTCAAGCAGAGCTTTTCCATTTCCTTGCCAACTGCCTATATGAATGTCGGACAGTTGAACTATTTTATACCCGTCGAAACCTTTTGGAACTAACGGAGACTGGTATGTGATTTGCTTTACATCAAACTTTGTTTTTCCCCATAATGATCCGTATAACAGTATTCCCACCCATATTACTGCTGCTATAACTCCAATGTAGGTAAATGGAGTAAATGATTGTTTGAAAATGTAACGTAGTGGGATGTCGAATATTGAAATAAGTGTAAATGTAAGTTTGGGAAGGGTGAAGATGAAAAATGTCATGACAAACCACCCAATAAGCCGGCTTTTCTCAATCACTTCATCATGACTGGTGAAGTAAAACAGAAAAATAAGGCCTGCAAGTAATAATAACGATGGTAATAGATAAAGATATTTAGCAAGCGCACTAATCTGAAGATTTGAAATATAGAATCTATAAATGAATATGTCCGGCAAAATGAGTGCCAGTGACAAGCATAAAAAGAGTTTCTGCATCATAGTTCTTGAATGGGCCTTTTAAAGTCTTTCCTGCACTAGGCAGGAAAGACTTTTCTTTGAGAGAGTTGTTAAGTAAAGTAAAAATTGCTAATCTTGGTTTAGTTCTCCCAACTCAGCAAGATTGCGTTTGATATTTCTTAATTTGTTATAAAACAAACTTTTAATTATCCAGATAGCTACTATACAGCCTATAATCCACACAATTGAAAATATGAGAATTGAAACAAAGTTCAGAGTGAAAAGTTGAATGCAAAATGCCTGTATCACAAAGGCTGATAAGAAAAAGACGGCGGCCACAAAACATTCAATAATGAAATTTCTGTGATATGCAGTCATTTTCTTAATTACTATGATAAGCGGCATCTTTTCTATATCAATACTTTTCAAGTACATATATCCCATGCTGTCCCATACCATACCTATACAAAGCATAATCCATATAAATAGCCACAGACAAAACTCTTTGTTGTTATAATCTGCTATTAGCAAATAGCTACCTAAACCAATAAGTGCCAAAAAACCTACAATGAGAGTTGTTTTTGCATACAACAATATTTTATTCATCGAACTTCGTGTTTGCTTTGTCCGTTCGCTGATCAGATTGCTTAAGGTCTGCTCATCAATTAATTCTTTTTTCTTTAGTCGGTTGTCTAAAACTTCCCACGACTTTTTTAATTCATCAAGTTCCATCGTTCTATTATTAGTTGTGAGGCATTTTTCTTAATTTATCCTTTATTCTACTCAGTTTGGTGGCTACATTGGTTACCGTTAGTCCGGTAATCTCGCCAATCTCAGCATAATCTTTTTCTTCCAGATAAAGAAGAATAATAGACTTGTCGAGGTGTCCCAGGTTATTTATGAGCCTGTATAGTTCCGCCAGCATTTCCCGGAAGCTGTCTTCTTCTTCCGTTAGCCATTCCGCTTCCTGTGTGAGCGTAACTATCTCGGGAATATTTTTCTCTTTACGAATGAATGAGATACAAGTATTCAGAGTGATGCGATATATCCATGTCGATATTTTGCATTCTCCCCGAAAATTCGGGAATGCTCGCCAAATGTTCAGAACTGCTTCCTGATAAAGATCATTCAGCGATGCCGATTTAGTGGTGTACAGATAGCAAACTTTGTATATGACGCGCTCATATTCCTTGATACATGCCGTAAACTCCCGTTCTAAGTCCTTATTCATTCTTGTTTCGTCCATTTGCTATACACTTTGTTAGTCGTGAGAAATAGGGAAAAATCACAAATATTCCGTGAGACCTACTGTTATATATAAAGGAATGTTTATATAATGCAGTAGAGTATTCTACAATAAAGTGTAGACTTTTTATGTTTTTACTCTACTCTTTATTTATAAAAGATGTAGGGCTAATCAGAAACTGCTGAGCTTATATAACTTTAATACTGGTTATTAATTATTTAATGTCAGGCTGTTAATCTAAAAAACTGTGTTATAGATTGGCTGCCAAAAACTTTTTCACTTCTGAAATTTCCATCCCTCTTCTGCGGGCATAATCATTTAACTGGTCTTCACCTATTTTCCCTATTGAGAAATAACTGGAAGCCGGGTGAGATATCATGATTCCGCTAACAGATGCATGCGGATACATGGCTCCGTTTTCCGTGAGACGAATGCCGATCTTATTCATATCAATAAGGTCATTCAGTAAGAAATTAATAGATTGATCGGGTATGGATGGATATCCCACTGCGGGACGAATACCTTGATACTTCACCTTTAGCATTTCCTTAATGGTCAGATTCTCATCTTTGGCATATCCCCAGGCTACTTTGCGAATATGTTCGTGCATTTTTTCTACGGCAGCTTCCGCTAAACGGTCGGTAAGTGTCTGAACTAATATGTGCTTGTACGGATCATTCTTATATATTTTTTCCATATCCGGGTCAACACTGGAGGCAAATATGCCTACTGTATCTTTCTGTCCCGAAGAAAGCGGGCGAACAAAATCGCTTAGGCAGAGATAAGGTTCGTTATCGCTTTTGCGGGTTTGCTGACGAAGTAACGGAATTACCACGTCTCCCACAATCAGATTATCGCCATCGGAGTTAGAATCAAATAGCTCATACATAACTTTAACCTCAAAATCCTTATCCAGCTCGTCGAGCATTCGGTTTGCTTCTTTATAAAGTTGCATTGCTTCGGCGGCTTTTGGCCGTTCTTCCTCAGGGAAGCTTGTCAACCATTGTGCGCGGCACGAATCGCATCCGTGAATTTCAGATATCTCACCGAAGTGAGCTCCTAATTTCCATGCATAGAAAAAGTAAAGCCAGTCAATGTACTCTACGAGTTCGTGAATTTTGTATGATGTTACCATAGTTTATCTGAATCTTAATTCCTGTCCGCGATACGAATCATCTAATTGTCCGTTATCAAAAACAGTATGACCATTAACAAATGTGCGTTCCACCTTGTTTGAGAATGAGTAATTTTCCAATGGGCTCCAACCACATTTGCTGAGAACAGCCTCTTTAGTCAATGTCCACCTGGTTTTTGGATTCACTATCACAAGGTCGGCCTGATAGCCTTCACGAATATATCCACGATTGTTAATCTGGAAAAGCTCTGCCGGAGCATGACACATTTTCTGTATCACCTGTTCTTTTGAGAATGTTCCGGGATTAGCTAATTCAAGCATCGCAGTGAGTGAGAATTGAATCATTGGCATACCAGAAACTGCACGCAAAGCGCCGCCCTCTTTTTCTGATAAAAGGTGAGGTGCATGGTCGGTTGCCACTACGTCAATGCGGTTCTCTGTGATGGCATCTATCAGTACGCTGCGATCAAGAGCGGTCTTAATTGCCGGATTACACTTGATGCGGGTGCTAAGTTTTTTGTACATACCATCGTAGAATGCGATATGAGGAACACATACTTCGGCGGTTATTTTCTTTTCACTGAGCGGAGCATTTTTGAATAACTCCAGTTCCTTTCCGGTTGAAATATGCAGAACGTGAAGTCTTGCACCGGTTTTCTCTGCAAGTTCCACTGCCAGAGCTGAAGATGCATAACATGCCTGAGTGTCTCTTATAAGAGAGTGAAATTTCACATCAGGGTCATCTCCGTATTTTTCTTTTGCCTTGCGGGTATTTTCTGCAATAATTGCAGCATCTTCGCAATGTGCCGCGATAATAAGATCGGTTCCACCAAAAACTTTTAGCAGACTTTCTCTGCGATCAACAAGCATGTTTCCTGTGCTTGAGCCCATAAACAGTTTAACTCCGCACACACGATGAGGATCTAACTTTGAAAGTAGGTCGGAATTACTATTTGTTGCTCCGAAATAGAAAGAGTAGTTAACCAGACTTTTTTCTGCACCTAGCTGAAATTTGGCATTCAGTGTTTCAAGGTCCGTAGTCTGAGGCTGCGTATTTGGCATATCCATGAAAGAGGTTACACCTCCCGCAGCTGCTGCACGGCTTTCAGTGAAAATATCTGCTTTATGTGTCAGTCCCGGATCACGGAAATGCACATGATCATCAATAACTCCCGGGGTAAGATATTTCCCTTTGGCATCAATAATTTCGGTATACGATTCTTCAGGAACAACTGTTCCTTCAATAACTTTGGCTATTTTATCGCCTTCTATTATAACTGATCCGGTAAAACTGCGGCCTTCATTTATAATAGTGGCGTCTTTAATTAGTATGCGATTCATTTCTTTTGTGGGTATTTACGGAAAAAACTGTCAATTTTTAGTTTAATAACTCCCATCACTGCTTCACCGAATATTCCACTATTCATTTTTGAAGTTCCCAGCTCACGGTTGATAAAGATTACAGGTACCTCAAGGATGTTAAAGCCAGACTTGTGAGCCATGAACTTCATCTCAATCTGGAAAGCATATCCTTTGAATCGGATCTTGTCCAGTTCTATAGTCTCTAATACTTCCCGGCGGTAGCATTTGAATCCTGCAGTGGTGTCTGCAATAGGTAAACCTGTAATAAAACGAACATATTTAGAGGCGAAGTAAGACATAAGCACGCGGCTCATAGGCCAGTTCACTACATTTACTCCACTTACATATCGGGAACCAATAGCTACATCACCTCCCAGTTTTGTACATGCATGATAAAGTCGGGGAAGATCATCGGGACTGTGAGAAAAATCGGCATCCATTTCAAAGACAAAATTGTATTTCTTTTCAATCGCCCAGCGGAAACCGGCAATGTATGCAGTTCCCAATCCCTGTTTTCCTGCCCGTTCAATCATAAACAAACGTTCAGGAAACTCTAGTTGCAGGCGTTTAACGATAGAGGCAGTGCCGTCCGGTGACCCATCTTCAATAATTAAAATATGAAATATTTTTTCTAATCCGAATACTGCACGGATTATGTTTTCAATGTTTTCCTTTTCATTGTAGGTAGGAATTATAACGATACTATCAGACGCTTGCATATATTAGTGTATATTTAGTAGAACAAAAGTAGTTAAATTATCGTACCTGCAAAAGAGAACCATATATTTTTAGTAATTTTGCAGCTAACATTAGTTTCTTTTCACCGTAGTTCACAAAAGCCTTTTGAATGGTTGTTTCTTATTAAGTCAGAGACAATAGTCTTATATATGACAACCGGACTGATGTGATTCATAATCTGCGGTGAGGAAATGTGCTATTTTATGAATATAACAGAATTACAGAGCCTATATGTCAAGCATCCCGGAACGGGAGCGATGGCTAAGCTGCTGGAAGAATCTTCGGTAAAGACGATTTTTCTGGGAGGCCTTTGTGCCTCTTCCGCAGCTCTTTTCTTATCTACACTCGTTAAGGGTAGCAAAAACTCATTTGTTTTTATTCTGGGAGACCTTGAAGAAGCCGGTTATTTCTACCATGATCTTACCCAGATTAACGGGTCGGAGAATATTTTATTCTTCCCTTCTTCTTATCGTCGGGCAATAAAGTACGGACAGAAGGATCCAGCAAATGAAATTCTTCGCACAGAAGTGTTGAGCCGTTTGCAAAAGACGGAAGAACCTTTATGTGTGGTGACTTATCCTGATGCCTTGGCGGAGAAAGTTGTTTCCCGTGATGAACTGACTGATAAAACATTAAAGCTGCATGTAGGCGAACAAGTTGACACGGGATTTATTACGGAAATGCTATCTAATTATGGCTTTGAACGGGTGGACTATGTTTATGAGCCCGGACAATATGCTGTGCGTGGAAGTATTATCGACGTATATTCTTTTTCTTCCGAATATCCTTACCGTATTGACTTCTTTGGAGATGAGGTTGAAAGCATCAGAAGCTTTGAGGTAGATACTCAGCTTTCAAAAGAAAGAAAAGAAAGCATTGCTATTGTACCCGAACTAACAAAAGAGGCGGGTGAGGAAGTCTCTTTTCTCGATTTTATTCCCGAAGAAACAATTATAGGAACCAAAGATTTTCTATGGTTGCGTGAACGGATTCAGGCTGTTCATGATGAGGCGCTTTCTCCACAAGCTGTGATTACGCAGGAAGAGAATGAACAGGAATATGTAAACCTTGAACAAAAGCTGATTGACGGTTCCGAGTTTACAGTCCGCGCATTAGATTTCCGCCGGATAGAGTTTGGAAATAAACCTACCGGAACACCTCAGGCAACAGTCGAATTTAACTGTTCCGCTCAGCCTATATTCCATAAGAACTTCGATTTGGTGAGCAATTCGCTGAAGAGTTATCTGGAACAGAACTATCAGATTTATATATTGTCGGACAGTGCAAAGCAAACGGACCGTATCAAGGCTATTTTTGAAGACAGGAATGACTATATTCCTTTTACTTCTGTTGATAAAACGCTGCACGAAGGCTTTATAGATAACACACTGCACTGTTGCTTCTTTACCGATCATCAGATTTTTGATCGTTATCATAAGTATAATTTAAAGAGTGAGAATGCGAGAAGCGGAAAGGTGGCTCTCACATTAAAGGAACTAAATCAGTTTCAGGTGGGCGATTATGTAGTGCATACCGACCATGGAGTAGGTCGGTTTGCCGGATTAATTCGTATTCCAACCGGAAATACTACTCAGGAAGTGATGAAACTAGTTTATCAGAATGAGGATGTGGTAATGGTTAGTATCCACTCTTTGCACAAGGTGTCTAAATATAAAGGTAAGGAAGGCGAACCTCCACGACTAAATAAGCTGGGAACTGGTGCATGGGAGAAGTTGAAGGAACGAACCAAAACCAAGATTAAAGATATTGCCCGCGACTTGATAAAGCTTTATTCGCAACGGAAAGAGGAAAAGGGCTTCAGTTTTAGTCCCGATTCCTTCCTGCAACACGAACTTGAAGCGTCGTTTATCTATGAAGATACACCCGATCAGCTGAAAACTACGCAGGATGTGAAGAGTGATATGGAGCGTGAAATGCCGATGGACCGACTTGTTTGCGGGGATGTTGGTTTTGGAAAAACGGAAATAGCAGTACGTGCAGCTTTTAAAGCGGCTACTGATAATAAACAAGTGGCGGTGCTGGTACCTACTACCGTTTTAGCTTTGCAGCATTTCAAAACATTTAGTGAACGATTAAAGGATTTTCCATGCAGAGTAGATTATCTGAGTCGTGCCCGTAAGCCTGCAGAGGTGAAGGCTATTCTTGATGATCTTAAAGAAGGAAAGATTGGTGTACTGATAGGTACACACAAAATTATAGGAAAACAGGTAAAATTTAAGGATATTGGTCTGCTAATTGTTGATGAAGAGCAGAAGTTTGGAGTATCTGTAAAAGAGAAACTCAGACAATTAAAGGTGAATGTGGATACGTTGACTATGACGGCAACGCCTATTCCCCGAACGTTGCAGTTCTCATTGATGGGTGCCCGTGATCTTTCGGTCATTAGTACGCCTCCGCCTAACCGA
The DNA here is from genome assembly GCF_963678845.1 of uncultured Bacteroides sp. Classification (NCBI taxonomy): domain Bacteria; kingdom Pseudomonadati; phylum Bacteroidota; class Bacteroidia; order Bacteroidales; family Bacteroidaceae; genus Bacteroides; species uncultured Bacteroides sp. Next base: position 1,011,986 of record NZ_OY787464.1, on the reverse strand, counting down.
TACCCGATACAAACAGAAGTTCATACCTTTAATGAAGACATTATTGGTGAAGCAATTAATTTCGAGATGAGCCGTAATGGTCAGGTATTCCTGGTGAATAACCGCATCCAGAATATATACGAACTGGAAGGAATGATTCATCGTCTGGTTCCTGATGCCCGCATCTGTGTGGGCCACGGACAGATGGAACCTGATAAGCTGGAAAAGATTATCCTTGATTTTATAAATTACGATTATGATGTGCTGATAGCGACCTCAATTATCGAAAGTGGTATTGATATACCTAACGTGAATACCATCATTATCAATAATGCACAAAACTTTGGATTGAGTGATTTGCACCAGTTGCGTGGTCGTGTAGGTCGTGGAAATAAGAAAGCATTCTGCTATTTATTGGCTCCACCGCTTAGTAGTCTGACTACTGAAGCCAAACGCCGACTGCAAGCTATCGAGAACTTTAGTGATTTGGGTAGTGGAATTCACATTGCTATGCAGGATCTCGATATCCGCGGTGCGGGAAACATGCTTGGGGCTGAGCAAAGCGGATTTATAGCCGACTTGGGGTATGAAACTTATCAGAAGATTCTTACCGAAGCTGTAAACGAATTAAAGACGGATGAGTTTGCTGAACTTTATGCTGAAGAGCTTGTAGCAGGAGAAGAAAAGATTAGCGGACAAAATTTTGTGCAGGAGTGTACTGTGGAAAGCGATCTGGAATTGCTTTTCCCTGACGAATATATTCCCAGCAGCAGTGAAAGAATGCTTCTTTATCGTGAACTGGATAGCATGGAAACCGACGAGGAAGTGCTTAACTTCCAGAGTCGTCTGGAAGACCGCTTCGGTAAAATACCGAAAGAAGGACTTGAGCTGATGCGCATTGTCCGCCTCCGTCGTTATGCAAAGAAGTTAGGTGCAGAAAAGGTCTTTATGAAAGCAGGTAAAATGACTCTGTTCTTTGTCAACAACCCTGAGTCACCTTACTATCAGTCAGAAGCATTTGATAAAGTAATTAGTTATTTGCAGAAATATTCCCGTAACTGTCAGCTTCGTGAACAACATAACCGCAGAAGTATGATTATAAAGAATATTGAAACAGTAGAAACAGCGGTAGGCATTCTTAGTGAGATGTATGTAATGTAGAGCCTGAAAATTTAAATCCATCCGGGGAAATATATTTTCATCCCTCACTCCCTCACGAATTTGAGATAATATATTGTAAATCATATTGTTATATAAGTGATGGAATGGTTTTTAACCATCACTGAACCCTAACAAAAAGGCCGATCCCTCACTATTTCAACCTACTTTAATGTGATTTCTATGTGTTTTCCTTTGGAAAAGATGCCAGGATAAAATGTGAATAAAAAGTGCAAAAATAGCCCGAAAAAGTGAGGGTAGCCCTGAAAAGTGAGAGTAAAGTGAGGGCGTAAAATGCAGCCATCACTATTTAATTATTTGACTGCTAGTGCTTTGTGGAAAATAGTGAGAGAGTGAGGGTAGCTTTTAAATCTCTTGTGGAATTTAGCAAAAGTGCAAAGTCAAAAACATCCCGCCTGTTTTTTTTGAACTCCCGCCTGTTTCCTCAAAAAACAGGCGGGAGTTTGGAGGAAACCAAACCGGAAAGAATTTCCGGTTATTCGCCAATAATTTCCAGCCATTCTCCAATGGATTTAATTTATTGGAGAATGGTTCATGGAAGTCATTCTTTGCTTATTTTCCGTATAGCTTATCAATCAAATCTTTTCTGCCTAGTTTATTTAGTTCGGAAATAATCTGATTTTTGTATTCGCGCTGATACCAGAAAAAGAACTGACGCTGAGCTAGTTTTTCTTTCGGATTATGAGCCGCGAAAATAGGCTCCAATGTGTACGGGTGAAATCCGCTATAGTAAGCTTCCGTGGCAATAGTCATCGGAGTAGGAGTAAAGTCCTGCACCTGTTCCAAACGGAAATCCATGTTCTTCGTTATTACCGCCAGTTCGGCCATGTCTTCTTCCTTACATCCCGGGTGAGAAGAAATGAAGTAAGGAATAAGTTGCTGGTTCATGTTTAGTTCCCTGTTCAACTTGTCAAAAGTCTTTTTGAACTGCTGAAACTGTGCGAATGACGGTTTACGCATAATGTTGAGCACACGGTCCGAAGTATGTTCCGGAGCAACCTTGAGGCGTCCGCTCACATGTTTGGCTATCAGTTCGCGGGTATACTCAGCTGTTGAGCGGTTTATTGCCGGGTCTTTGCTGTCATATTGCAGCAAGTCATAACGCACTCCGCTACCAATAAACGATTTCTTTATTTCTTTTATCGCATCCACTGAATGATAAATATCCAGCAGTGGTCGGTGATCTGTGTTTAAGTTGGGGCAAACCTTGGGATGAATGCAGGAAGGGCGTTTGCACTTCCTGCAAACATTGAGATCCTTTCCGCCCATACGGTACATATTTGCCGATGGTCCGCCAAGATCACTCAGGTATCCCTTGAAATCGGGCAGTTCTATCACTTCCTTTACCTCCTTTAAAATAGAGGCTTTGCTGCGTGACACAATGAATTTTCCCTGATGAGCCGATATGGTACAGAAAGCACATCCGCCAAAACAACCGCGATGGATGTTAACGGAAAACTTAATCATATCATAAGCCGGAATTCTTTTCCCTTTATATTTAGGGTGAGGAAGACGAGTGTAGGGCAAATCAAAAGATCTGTCAAGCTCAGCTTCAGTCATTGGAGGGTAAGGAGGATTCACTATCACAACATTATTATCTACATGTTGCAGAATGCGTGACGCTTCCATCTTATTACTCTCCTCCTCAATATGGCGAAAGTTCTCTGCCTGTTTCTTTTTATCTTTCAGACATTCTTCATGAGAATGAAGTAGAATATCAGTTGTTTTATCTTCGTTTGGTACTTCACCTTTCTTTCTCACAATTACAGTCTGAGGAATATCAGTGATTTTAAGAAGTGGGATTCCTTCCTGCATCTGCTTGCAAAGCTCTGTAATAGGTTTTTCTCCCATTCCATAAATCAAAAGATCGGCACCCGAATCTACCAGAATACTTTTAAGCAGTTTGTCCTGCCAGTAATCATAATGAGTAAGTCGGCGCATAGAAGCCTCAATTCCTCCCAATATCACGGGTACATCAGGATATAGCTTTTTAAGAATCTGAGTATAAACAATGGTTGGATAGTCGGGGCGCATATCTGCACGGCCATCTGGAGTATAAGCATCATCAGACCTTAGCCTGCGGTTGGCAGTGTAGTGATTAACCATGGAGTCCATGCTTCCGGGGGCAATGCCAAAGAATAAACGTGGGCGTCCCAGTTTTTTAAAGTCGCGAAGGTCGTCCCGCCAGTTTGGTTGCGGAATAATAGCCACCCGAAGTCCCTGTGCTTCAAGAATACGTCCGATGACAGCGGCTCCGAATGAAGGATGATCTACATAAGCATCTCCGGAGAAAAGGATTACATCTACCTCATTCCATCCACGCAGCTCTACTTCTTTCTTTGTGGTAGGCAGCCAATCTGTCAGTTTATACTCTTTCATGGCTGCAAAGATACGTATTTTACCTTAATATGATTGAATATTCAGGTTAAATGCGCATCTTTGAGCTAATAAGACGAAGTGTAAATCCGAAAGATTATTCCGGAATAGCTTCTATTTCTACAGGAAGTTTAGCTTCCCATTCTTTAAACAGATTGATTAATTGTTGCAGACCAAACGCTTTCATATTGTTGTGATAGATAACATCAATGCAAAGGTCCAATAAATCCTTGCAGTCAGTTTCCTGTGAGGCAACCAATGAACGGATATTCATTTTTAATTTATCCAGATCTTGTTCCTCAACTACACCTGTGCAGCTTATTAAATGTTGAAACAACATATATTTGTGAATAGTTAGCAGGTTCTCTTCAGAAATTTCCATACTTCTGGTACCTGACGTGTTAGCTTGTATTGTGTACATGGTATCTTTGTTTTAGGTTTTTACTTGTGACAAAGATATAAATAATAATGAGATTCGTTCTATCTTCCGTTTAAAAACTGAAGAATTCCTGCCATGATTTTTGCCCGGTGTTCTTCTGTGTCGATTGATTCAAATGGGAATCCCATGATAAATGTACGATAATCACCTTTATAGGCTGTTCCGGCACCATAATTCCCGCCTAAATATTTAAGAACCGGGAAAGCTGGGGATACAGGAATAATACAATCCGGAGCAGGAACAGAATAGATATGCTCATTTACCTCACGTGGAATGGAGAATGTGAGTCCTAAACCAAAGACATCTCCTGAACCGGTGTTTTGCATACTATTTCGGAAACTGTATTTTAGTATATCTTCAGTAAAACTTTTATCCTCAAAAGAACTACTCATATCACGACCCACATAAGAACCACTCACTAGAATATTTCCTCCACGTTTGCAATATTGTGTAATTAGTTGCTGCATTTTTGGAGTGAATGTCTTATATTTCTCGTTAGTAAACCGGGAAGTTGTTGAGTCTTCTTTTTGTAATCCAAGAATATAGTCCACTAAGTGGTAGTCGTTTAGTTTTACTCGTCCACTTTCTACCGCTTCATTGCTGCATGATACAAATGAATATCCCGGTGTGGCCTGAATAGCTTTTCCATGAATAAAAGGGTAGTCGAACGTGTTTCCGGCAATCCGTATTCCTTCAAGCTCGCTTCCACTATAACCTAATCCTCCCGGTGTTTCTTTTCCCGCGTTTTTAGGGTCGAATCCGGTTTGAGCTCCGCAATAAGAGATGTTATAGTGATATGCCACTCCCGGATCTTTCTTTATATCAAAACCAACAGAATCTGGTGTGTTAATGATAGCTGGTCCACTGATACGATCAAACCCGTTAACAATAAGCACTCTTCCTTTTTCGCGCTTTGCTTTATATGCTGAAAGAATCTCGGAAGGAAAACTTTCTCCTCCTTTATTTACAGCAGTAACCTTGAAACTATATACCAGCTCCGGCTCAATTTTTGTTGTGTATGATGTTCCTTCAACCAGTACCCCGTTGTCAAAACCAAAGTTACCAATGCGAGTGTAAACAATATAGTTATGAGGTTTGGCTGACGATTCCAATGGATCTTCCACTGCTTTCCATGAAAGATTGACTTTGTTTTTCTTTTTCTCGAATTTAATAGCAAAATGGCTCACAGGAAGTGGTTGGATTGCGCAATCTTCATCGTGCTGAGAAGTGACAAAACGGGCAATGGATTTATAAATGGAACGTCCCACTGTGAACTTAAAATTGGGATCGTGTCCCAGAATCATATCTGCAAAGTTTTGGTGGGAAAGAAATTCGAGAATCATTGAGGGAACAGCCGGAAGTCTGGTTTCACTATAGTTCTTGTCCCACATACCTCTGCGATTCCATTGCACATCAAACTGAGAATTAATATCCTTTTTAAGCTGAGTAATCATTATATCAGTCAAGTCTCTGGAGGCATAACGGGAAATGCCTGAGTGCAGTTTGCTATCATTAAAGTCGGTAGTATAAATACCCAGTGAACCTACAGTTGCACCGTTTGAGGTGTATCCAGCGTCACTGTGCAACGCCATAGCCATTTCAAAAGGAACACCAAGTCCTTTTTCTTTAGGGTTGTAAACAGAACCACCGGATAGGTAATTAACCATCCGGGAACGAGTGTTGATATCATCGGCATAATCATTGGCTCGCTTTTCATCTCCATAAATAGAGTAGGGCATACCGGCCCATTGTGCCGAGTAACGGGCTCCTTCCAGATAACGTGGCAAACCGCTGACTGCTCCTCCACGGGCAATGTTGCCCATTCCACCGCCAAAACGAACGGCATCTGCACAAACAACTCCTTTTTCCTTGCTTTCATTGCTGAGCACAACCATTCCGTAATCGTTAGATCCTTTATCAAAAGCAAAGGTTCCAAGATAAACCCATGTACCCCCGCCTATTTTTTGGTTCACAGTAAACTGTGTTGCTCCTCCTTTATGTATAACAGTGTATTTGGCATCTGTTACACTTTCAGGAAGTGTCTGGTATGATATGTAGACTGCATAATTTCCTTCTTCGGGAATAGTGGGTACCCATTCAGCAAATGCCCGATTTTTTTTCTTTTCCGTTTTTGCATAACGAGCTGTACCGTCAGTAAATGGATTCTCACCATCCTGATAGATATTCTTTTTCTGAGCAAAACCGGTTACATCAGGTGTGTTCCAGTAGGTCTTTCTACTTTTCGCCTCAATATAAAGTGAACCCGACCGAAGGTTATCGTTATCAACAATTACTTCATTCTTTTGTGTGTCACGTTCACGAGGAGTAAAGACATCTGCCCCTGCATTCTCAAGCATAGGAATTACATAAGGAAGTATTATTGATTGGGTAAAAAGATCTTCTGTAGTACAGAAGATACGTGGACGTTGCCACAACCAGCTGCCATTGCCGTTTTTAGATCCATTTCCATTATGATTTCCATTACTGGCACCGTTTCCATTGCTGTTTCCATTTCCATTTTTGAAATACTTTCCATGACTTTGCCAGAGAGCAATGTGTCTGTTTTGTAGCCCCCTTGAAATATCAATTGGGCGTGAAACATTCTTAACCCACGGAGCATCCTCATAATTGATATCTTCCAGTATGCGGGATTTATCTTTTCTTTTTTTTCTGTAAATGTTTGGAATAAGTTCTTCTATGGACTTGCCATCTGTGTAAACGGTTGTTTTGAAATAGCATACCGGACCGGGTAGTATTTGTGACAGATAGCGATATATGCCTTCTACCGTTTCGGGTAGAAATGGTTGGTAAGCAAAGCTCTCTGCAGCATATATATCCAGCTTCTTTGTATCGAAATCGAGTTTAAAACTGTTTAACTTGCATTTTCCTATTTGGGCAGAAGAACAAGTATAGTTCTCAAAGAAATTCTTTAAGCGTTCCTCTACATTTTTATCAATATCTTGTGCGAAGCCTTTTGTCGCAAAAATAATTAAAAGGAGAAATAGTATATGTAGTTTCTTCATCTGTCGTGATTTTACACACAAAAGTACACTTTTAAACACACAGAATCCACAGATTCTCACAGAATTTATTGCTAATCTGTGTTAATCTGTGGATTGATCTTTATTTTTAATAACTATTTATAGAGGAATATACTCTACAAAAGCTTCGATAGCCTCGTAGGAAGCTAATCCCAGATTATCATATAATGCAGCAGTTCCTCGGTTACGGTCTTCTGAGCGTTGCCAGAACAGGCGTTCGTCATTTCCAAGGAACGGAGCACCTTCCATCTGTGACTGATGTTTCAAAATTGTATTTCTTTTCAGTCTCAGCTCTTCCGGTGAAATTGGTACTGCCATTTCTATATTTTCAATTTCCCATTCAGCCCATGCGCCGCGATACATCCAGATGCGGCATTCCTTCATCCATTTTTCACCTTTCTCCAAATCAATAGCAGCAAGAACAGAGTCCGTACAAACACGGTGTGTACCGTGTGGGTCGGCAAGGTCACCTGCTACAAATATTTGATGAGGCTTAACTTCTTGCAGTAAAGCGCGTACAATTTCAACATCTTTTTCTGAAATTGGAGCTTTTTGAATCTTTCCTGTTTCATAAAAAGGAAGATCAAGGAAGTGGACATGGTCAGATTTAATACCGGCATAAGCACAAGCTGTTCGTGCTTCCCCCCGGCGAATTAACCCTTTTAGGCGAAGCATATCTGCATTATCAAAATCACCTTCCTTTTTATCGTTAATAAAAGAACGAATATCTTTATATTTCTTATCAATAATTTCACTTTTTGCATCAAAAAGCTGATTGAAACCGTTGATGAAGTGCATAAAGCGTACAACTTCTTCGTCTCCCACAGCAATGTTTCCCGATGTTTCGTATGCTATGTGTACATCATGTTTTTGTTCAACAAGACGTCTGACAGTTCCTCCCATAGAAATAACGTCATCATCAGGGTGTGGAGAGAATACAATAACGCGCTTTGGATAAGGCTTAGCCCGTTCAGGACGGTATGTATCGTCTGCATTTGGTTTTCCTCCCGGCCAACCGGTAATTGTATGTTGCAAATCATTGAATATTTTGATATTCACATTATATGCAGATCCGTAAAGAGCCAGCAACTCACTTAGCCCGTTTTCGTTATAATCTTTATTGGTTAATTTAAGAATAGGTTTCTTAGTAATCATGCAAAGCCACACAATTGCACTGCGGATTAGTTTATCGTTCCATTCACATGAAGTAACTAACCACGGACGTTGAATGCGTGTCAGATTAGATGCTGCAGAAAGATCAATAGCTACCCGGGTGTTATTATGCATTTGCAGATAAGACGCTGGAATCACATCAGTTACTTTTCCTTCAACAGTTTCTTTTATCATTTGAGCTTTGTCATCTCCCCATGCCATCAGGAATATTTTCTTAGCGGCAAGGATAGTTGCAATACCCATTGTGATGGAACTTACAGGTACATTTTCTGTTCCACCAAAGATTTTAGCAGCATCATTACGAGAGGTGTTGTCTAGCAAGATCAGACGAGTATTGGAGTTTGCTTGTGAACCAGGTTCGTTAAAACCAATATTTCCTACACGGCCGATACCTAACAACAAAATATCTATGCCATCAAAGCTTTCAATTCGTTGCTCGTAAAGTCGGCAATGTTCAAAAATGGTATCTTTTGCTATGCTTCCGTCAGGGCTGAAAACATTTTGTTTATTGATGTCTACATGGTCTAAAAACATTTCCTGTAAAGTTTTCAGGTTGCTGTTTACAGCTTCCAATGCTAACGGATAATATTCGTAGATGTTGAACACAATAACATTACGGAAACTAAGAGCCTCTTCTTTATGCATTCGAATTAGTTCATCGAACACAGAGCGTGGCGAATTTCCACCAGGAAGAGCCAAAACGCAGAATCGTCCTGCTTTTTGTTTTTCCCGAATAGTAAAAGCTATCTCTGCAGCAATTTGGCGGGCACCTTCATCCACGGATTCATAAATGTCTGTGGGGATTTTTTCAAAGCGAGTTAGAACTGAACGTTCAAATGCATTTTCAGGCTTGTAGTATTTCGTTGAAACCCGATTTAATGTAATTTGTGAACTTAGATTAGTCTTCATAATACTTTTTATTATTACGATTAGATTTTTAAGAGTCACAAAGATATATTATTCTTCTTATTTAATCAACCTTTTAATAAAGATAATACGGGGTTGATAAATAATTTTATTATTTAATTACTAAATATTATTTTAAGAATCATAATAAGTGTTTAATTATAAGGAAAAGGAGTCTGCATCTCTCCACGCCGGGAATTTAGTTCGAAAAGAACGAAGAGAATCTAAATCAAGATTGACAGTGCGTATTCCTTCTTCATCTTTTATAAAGTTAACAAGATTTTCTCCTTTCATATTATAAAGGGCAGAATTGCCTGAATAATGAATACCCATTGCATCATTGCCAACACGGTTCACGCCGCAAACATAACTTTGATTTTCAATAGCACGTGCGCATAATAAAGTGTCCCATACCTTATTGCGAGGAGCGGGCCAGTTTGCCACAAAAAGAAGAAGATCGTATTCGTTGATTATGTTTCTGCACCATACCGGGAAACGTAAATCGTAACAAATCATTAAACAGATTTTCCAGCCTTGCCACGAGAAAATGCATCGTTGGTCTCCTGCAGTAAAGTGTTTGGGCTCATTGCCCATCCTAAAAAGGTGGCGTTTATCATAAAAATGTTCTTCACCGTTTGGTGAGAGAAAAAATGCTCTATTAAAGAACTCTTCCTTTTCCGAACAAATAAAACTTCCGGTAAGAGCAAGATTGTACTTCTTAGACCACTGCCGAAGTGTGGTCATTGTTTCTCCGTTTGTTGTTTCAGCAAAAAGATGGCTTTGCATAGTAAAACCGGTAGAAAACATTTCGGGAAGCACAACCAAGTCTGTTTTTCCGCTTAATTCCTGAAGTTTAATTTCAAGCTTACGGAGATTCTCTTGTTTGTTTTCCCATTCAATGTCTATCTGTGCCAGTGAAACACGCAAAGCCGTCTTCATTCTGTTTTGATTCTTTATAATCCAGTAGTAAAGTTCTCCGGATTTTTTCCTTTAAATTGATGGAAATAAAGCTTGATTTCATGCATATCCTTTTCAATATTGCCGGAAGGGATAATTACTTTCTCGGCAATTACTGTTTTGGTAGAATAGTCTATAGCTACCAATACAATAGGGATATTAGCTTTAGTAGCGATATAATAGAAACCTTTTTTCCAGTTTGGATTTCTTGATCGAGTAGCCTCAGGGGTAATAGCTAAGCTAAATTTTTTGCTTTCTTCAATAACCTTAGCTACTTGTTCAACCATAGAATTCTTTTTACCTCTGTTTACAGGTATTCCTCCCATGTATCTTAATAAGTTCCCTAAAGGAAAGAAAAACCATTCTTTTTTCATCATAAATCCGGTTTCTCTTCCTATCGCAGCATAAAATATTTTGCCTATAATAAAATCCCAGTTACTGGTATGCGGAGCACAACAGATAATTTGTTTATCGTAGTCCTTTGCTATTACTACCGATTTCCATCCCATTAAATTGTGATAGATAAAACTGAAAATTGCTTTCTTCATTTTTTTAAGTCGACTACTAATATTAGTTTAAAGCGCCAATACTATCAATAAGTGCTTTTATACGGGTACTGAAATCTTGGTGAAACTTTTTATAGTATTGCTTAACCTGACCTGGCTGGGTGTGGCTGATGCGACTAATAAATTCTTGTTGCATTTCTAATACCTGAGCCATTAATTCATCAGCCTTTACTTTATCTGTTCCCGGAACATATAAGCTATTGATAATACACTCTGTGAATATTTCTCCGGAAATATAGTTTACATGCTTTTTTAAATTCTTTCTGCTTGCCATAATCTTTCTGTTTTAAGTTAATACTGAATGAAATTTTGGTAAAGATAACGACTTTTTCTGAAGTTACTTCATAGTTTTCACTAATAAATTTTAAGAGAATTTGTTCCTCCGCAGACAGCTTCTTCATACATCTCGGTGTACTCATGACTGTCATTCAGATGTATGAACACAATATATTATGCCAGATAAACATTTGTGTGCATTTGCCTTCTGGTAAAATGCGTGGTTTTTAAGTAAAAATTGCGTACTATTTTTAGATAAATGATTGTTTTGTGATTAATATCAGTTCTAAGTTAATAATGTTAATTATAAAATTGATTAGTGTAATGAAAATATTGTTGTATTTAGTAGATAATAATGGATTTATAATTGTTTATTATTAAATTGAATTTAGTTGATGATAACATGACTGAATGCTATTTTGTTACTAATTATATTGTTCCTTTTCTTATTTTATAACAGAAATGAAATTTATATTAAATTGTAGTTTTAAATAAGAATAGCTTTTATAATTCAGAAAAAAAAGCGAAATTTGCATCGCTTATTTAATATAATAAGTACCTAACACACTTTAAACAAATATATTTAAAAATGACTAAAAGCGCATTACAAATTGCCAGAGCGGCTTATCAGCCCAAATTGCCAAAAGCGTTACGCGGAATGGTAAAAGCATGTGAGGGAGAACCTACACAATCAGTTGCTGACCAGCATGCAATTAAGGAACTTTTCCCAAATACCTATGGGATGCCTATTGTTAAATTTGTCGAGTCAAATGAATCAGTTGAATATCCTGCAATAAACGTAGGAGTTATTCTTTCTGGTGGGCAAGCTCCTGGTGGTCACAATGTGATATCTGGTATTTTTGACGGAGTAAAAAAGCTAAATTCAGAAAGTAAGCTTTACGGATTTATTTTAGGTCCTGGCGGATTGGTGGATCATAATTATATGGAGCTTACTGCCGAAATTATTGATGATTATCGCAATACCGGTGGTTTTGATATGATTGGTTCAGGTCGTACTAAGCTTGAATCTGCTGATCAATTTGAAAAAGGATTAAAGATTATTCGTGAATTAGGCATCAAAGCAATCGTAATAATCGGTGGTGATGACTCTAATACAAATGCTTGTGTTTTGGCAGAATATTATGCTGCAAAGAAATATGGCGTACAAGTAATTGGCTGTCCGAAAACAATTGATGGTGACTTGAAAAATGAAATGATTGAAACTTCTTTCGGTTTTGATACTGCTTGTAAGGTTTACTCAGAAGTTATTGGAAATATTCAGAGAGATTGTAATTCTGCCCGTAAATACTGGCACTTCATTAAGTTGATGGGACGTTCAGCTTCTCATATTGCTTTGGAATGCGCTTTACAGGTTCAACCTAACGTTTGTATTGTTTCTGAGGAAGTTGAGGCTAATAATCTGTCTCTGGATGATGTGGTTACTGACATTGCTAAGGCAGTTGCAGCACGCGCAGCTCAGGGTAATAACTTTGGTACAGTTTTAATCCCAGAAGGTTTAATTGAATTTATTCCTGCAATGAAGGCTTTGATTTCTGAGTTGAATGATTTTCTTGCAAGCAATGCTGAAGAGTTCTCTCATATTAAGAAATCTCACCAACGCGATTATATTATCTCTAAATTATCAAAGGTAAATGCTGAAATCTATGCAAGTCTACCAGAAGGTGTGGCTCGTCAGTTAACATTAGACCGTGATCCACACGGAAATGTTCAGGTTTCATTAATCGAAACGGAAAAGTTACTTGCTGAAATGGTTGGCAATAAACTTGCAGAATGGAAAGAACAAGGTAAATTTGTTGGCAAATTTGCTTCACAGGTACACTTTTTCGGATATGAAGGACGTTGTGCAGCACCTTCTAACTATGACGCAGATTATTGTTATTCATTAGGCTATGCAGCTTCTGCCTTAATTGTTAATGGTAAAACAGGATATATGTCTTCTATCCGTAATACTACAGCTCCTGCTGATGAATGGATTGCCGGAGGTGTTCCTATTACTATGATGATGAATATGGAAAAACGTCATGGCGAGATGAAGCCGGTAATTCAAAAGGCTCTTGTTAAACTTGATGGTAAACCATTCTTGGCATTTGCATCAAAACGTGATGAGTGGGCTATTAATACTGATTATGTATATCCTGGTCCTATCCAGTATTTTGGTCCAACTGAAGTTTGTGATCAACCGACCAAAACCTTGCAATTAGAGCAAAGTAAATAAAAACTAGTCAATATAAGTTTTTGACTATATTGGTAATTCACCACAAATTTCTCAGATTGTGTAAATTTATAATTGAAATTCATATATTAATTATTTGCTAAGTCTGTCGAGTTTGTGGTGAATTCTTTAATAAATTCAGGTATTTAGTTTTAAATGAGTAAAAATCCCATATCAGTAGTCGATGGCCAGCGCAAACCTAGCAAGAAGGTTTCAGTGAAGAAAAAGAATTCTGTACACAAAAAACAAGGCCGTAAGAGAAAGGGATCACCGAGGGGTTTACCTCGATGGTTAGTTCGTGTGCTGTCTGCATTGGTGATTATATTTTTCTCTGTACTATTTTATTGGTTTTTTATCCGTCCCTATTCATACAGGTGGAAATCTTGTAATGGAGATAAAGAGTATGGCGTTTGCATGCCTTTAGGTTTTGAAGTTCACGGAATAGATATCTCTCATTACCAGGGAGATATTAATTGGAGTGAACTGGTTCAGTATCAGTCTCCGGAATATCCTTTGCAGTTTGTTTTTATTAAAGCAACTGAAGGAGGAGATCATAGTGATGGTAATTTTCAAAAGAATTTTGATTTAGCCCGTCAATATGGATTTATTCGTGGAGCTTATCATTATTTTAATCCGGGAGCACCAGCTGCCAAACAGGCTAAGTTCTTTATAAATACAGTTCAGCTAGACAGTGCTGATCTTCCGCCGGTTCTTGATGTAGAAAAAAAAGGAATCCGAAGTAAAGAGAGTTTGGTTAAAGCGGTTAAATTATGGTTGGACTTGGTAGAGGCTCATTATGGAGTGAAGCCGATTATTTATACTTCTTATAAGTTTAAGACTAGTTACTTAAACGATCCTATTTTTAATCATTATCCTTACTGGATTGCTCATTATTATGTAGATTCTGTAGAGTACAAAGGCAAATGGAAGTTCTGGCAGCATACAGATGTGGGTACCATCCCTGGTGTGGAAGAAAATGTAGATCTTAATATTTTCAATGGAACATTGGATGAATTGAAAGCGATGACTCTTAAAAAGAATATTTCTTCCAAAGTACAATAATGTGATGTTCTGCATCGTTTATATAGTAATTAGAAAAACCAACTATATAAATTAAGCTACAATTACATAATGGTAAAAGAAATTATTAAAATAGCAGGACAGATGATTTTGTATATTCTTATATTTGTTGCTTTAGTCCTTATTTTTTATCCCGAATATCCGAAAGAAAAAATGAATTCAACTAATCAGAACTCTCAGTCTTCTGTGACCAGGAATAAATGAATCTACCCCATTATCAACTTAACTACAGCCCAATTGTTTTTCTCCTTGTGATAAATAAACTGTAGTCCAAGACTCTCAGCTTTTTCCTGAATCATGGGAATGTCGGTTATGTAGAACCCGCTCATATAGATCTCTGAATTTTTTTGCATACATGCGGTATAACTGCTCATATCCTGCAACAATATATTCCGGTTGATATTTGCAATAATAACATCAAATGGTTCTCTTTCCTGAAGTGAACTTGCGTCGCCTAGCTCTACAGTGATATTTTCGACTTTGTTTAAAAGAATATTTTCTTTTGAGTTGTCTACACACCAAGTGTCAATGTCAATTGCAGTAACAGGTTTAGCTCCTCTCATTGCAGCAAGTATTGCCAGAATCGAAGTTCCACATCCCATATCAAGCAGAGATTTATTCTGCAATTCAGCATCTAATAATTCTTCCAGAATCAGGCTGGTTGTTTCATGATGTCCTGTGCCGAATGCCATCTGAGGGTTGATTAATATATCATATTCCGCTTTAGGGACATCTTTGTGGAAAGTACTATGAATGGCACAGCGGTTACCAATTACTATTGGCTGAAAGAAGTTTTTCTCCCATTCTTCATTCCAATCTTTGTCTTCCATTAATTGAGCGCTGTATGAGATAGTAACATTTTCGAGAGGAATACCGGCTATAGCCTCTTTTAAAGTTTCCTCGTCATAAATTGGTTGTTGGATATATCCTTTGATGCCGTTGCTTTCTTCAACAAAACTTTCAAAACCAATTTCCCCCAGAAAAGCAGAAAGAACGTCGTTTACAGTAGTTGTGCAAGGGGTTGTCTTAAATGTTACTTCAATATATCTCATAATATGTCTTGTTATTATCATTTATGTGCACAAAGATACGTAAAATAGGGAAATCCCTATTACTATTTGGGGAAATTATTCCGAAATAGATGATAACCTTATTTATCTTTGTAACGGATTTAAAAGAGATAGTTAATTTTAAACTAGAGTAATCATGAAAAAGATTGTTAAGTTATTGCTAATCGCGTTTTTGTTGTCGCCTGTGGTGATGGCTCAAACTTATGATGATCTTTACTACAATCCTAATAAAAAGGATACCTCGCTGAGAAAGGAAGAAAAGAAGAAAGTAACCGAAAGGAAACATACTTATATTTCTACCGATATGCCAGTTGTGGTTAAAGACCGTAAAGGAAATGTGCGTGATATAGACGAGTATAACCGTCGGTATGATGCTAAAGAAAATGACTTTAATGTAGCAAACGACACATTGTACGTTGAGGAAAAGGAAAATCCTGAACGTGGTGAGTGGGTTAATGGTTTTAACGGAACGCAAGATGATTATGAATATGCACAAAGAATTATCCGCTTCCGTAATCCGCGTTTTGCTGTAAGTATCAGCAGTCCGTATTATTGGGATGTTGTATATGGTACGAATTCATGGGATTGGAATGTCTATGTTGATGACTCTTACGCTTATGCTTTCCCTACCTTTACTAATCGTTTGTGGTGGGATTGGCGTTATAATAGTTACGGCATGGGCTGGGGCTCATCCTGGGGTTATCCATATTATGGCGGATACTATGGTGGCTACTATTCTGGTTATTGGGGTGGTTATGGTGGCTGGGGATTCCCTTATGGGAATGGATGCTACGGTGGCTACGGCGGATGGTACGGTGGTGGCGGCTATGGCGGACATTGGGCTGGCCATGGTGGATATTACAATAATCGCCGCTCTGATTTTGGTGGTTCTTATTCACGTACCGGTTCTTCTAACATTCGTACATCAAGCTATTCTCGTGCAGGAGGTGTTCAAGATCGTACTTCATCAATGAGTCGTCGTTCTTCTGTAGGCAGAGTTGTGGGAACTCGTAGTGATGATTATTCAGGAGTAAGCCGTCGTTCTGGCTATTTTCGTTCAGAATCAGGTAGCTTTGATCGCAGTGATGGTTCTTCAAGAAGATCTACTTACACTCGTCCAAGTTCTACACGTACTTATTCAACAGGTAGTGAAGGTGTAGATAGAAGAAGCTCATATAACCGATCAGAATCGGCTCCTACAAGAAGCGGTTCATACAATCGTGGAACTAGTACAGGTACCAGAAGTTATTCTACAGGTGAAGGTTCATCAAGACGTTCTTCTTATGATAGTAGTTCACGCAGCTATTCTCCTAGTAATAGTAGTAGCAGCTCATCTCGTAGCAGTAGCTATAGTGGAGGCAGCAGTAGCTCGCGGTCAAGCGGTGGCAGTTCATCCGGTGGCGGTAGTTCTCGTTCTGGCGGTGGAAGAAGATAAACCTTACATTCTGTTTATAGTTGATGATAGTTATTCATTATAAAGAACATTTCAATGAAAACAAAAAATTTAATGAAAGTGGTAGCGTGTGCACTCTTGCTAAGTACAGAAGTCGGCGCTCAGACAATATATGATGCAGCAAAGTTCTCAGGAAGTGACCTTAATGGAACAGCCCGTTTTGTAGGTATGGGTGGTGCAATGGGTGCATTGGGTGGTGATATTTCTACTATAGGAAGTAATCCTGCAGGAATTGGTGTATATAGAAGTAATGATTTGATGACATCTTTCGGATTCAATTATACAACTTCTAAAAGCAATTTCAACGGTAGTATTATGAACTCTGACAAGTTTCGTGGTTCATTTGATAATGTAGGTTTTGTTTATTCCTCAAAGATAGGAAATGAAACCGCGCTGAAGTATGTAAACTTCGGTTTCAATTATCATAAAGCTAAATCTTTTAATAGAGATTTTGCAATGCAGGGTGATTTGAATGGAGCTTCTCAAACAGATCAGATAGCATTTATGACGAATGGTGCTTCAATTGATAGGCTTGAAGATAATGATGTTTTTAAGAATGAGGCCATAGGATGGCTCTCGCCTTTAGCATGGAAAGGTGCTCTGATTTATAAAAATGGAACAGACTTGTATAAAGGTTTTCCTGGAAGTAGTCCTTATGGCGAATATACATCTAGTGAAAGAGGAGGAATAGATGTTTATGATTTTAATGTATCATTTAATATTCAGGATCGTGTTTATTTGGGCTTTACCCTTGGTGCTTATGATTTAAATTATACAAAGAATACATATTATAGTGAATCTCATTTTAGTGATAAAACTGACTATTTTTACTCTTTGCAGAGTTTTATGAAAACTACTGGAACTGGGGTTGATTTTAAGGCAGGGGTGATTTTACGTCCATTTGAAGATTCTCCTTTAAGAATCGGAGCAGCTATTCATACACCAACATACTATAATTTGACACTGTATAATAGTGCTATTCTAAGCTCAGATGCGGATAGAGATAAAGTTAATAATGTACCAAAGCCTGTTGCTTTAAAATCGATTGATACTTATGATTATTTAGATGGTGATATGGTAACAGATTATCAGATTCGTACTCCGTGGAAATATAACTTAAGTTTAGGTTATACAATTGGAAGTAATGTCGCTCTTGGTGCAGAATATGAATACAAAGATTATTCTACTTCCAGACTAAGCTATCATGACGGAACAAAAATGTCTGATGAAAACTCAATGATGAAAGATATGTTGAAAGGTGTTAGTACATTACGTTTAGGTGCAGAGGTTAAATTAGTTCCTGAATTTGCAATACGAGCAGGATACAACCATAGTAATGCCGCATTTGATAGCGGTGCATATAAGTCTCTGCCTAATAATTCAATTCATACTGATACAGACTTTGCCAACGAAAAGTCTATTAATAATTATACTCTTGGATTAGGTTATAGATCAGGTAGCTTTTATGCAGATATTGCTTACCAATACAGTGCATATAAGGAAGATTTCTATGCTTTTGATAATTTAGACTTAAACAAGACTATCGTTAATAATGATAAACAACAAGTACTTCTAACTTTAGGATTCAGATTTTAGATAAATAGAGTTATTGTTTATTGGGATAACAAAAGAAATCCTCTTCTGATAATTTAAAGATCAGAAGAGGATTTCTTTTATGTGATTAAAAAAGGAATAAAGAGAGATTAAGATTTAGACACCCATTTAAGTGCTTGTTTGATGTGTATCTAAATAGTCTCTTGATGTATATCAAATACATACTTAGATGTATATCAAGAGAAAAATATTTAGGGATTTATTCTTTAATATTCCTTTTAAAAATTAATATTCAACCTTTTCCGTGTTTTTTGTCCATACCTCAAAAGCTTTCAAAGCTTCTTCGTGAAGTAATGTTTCCGACTGAAGTTTCCTTTCAGATGGCTTCAGTTCCAGTTCATCATAAATGAAAGAATCGTCAAAACCAATTTTCATAGCATCAGTCTTTGTATTTGCGTAATACATTTTATCCAGACGAGCCCAGTAGATAGCTCCAAGACACATGGGGCATGGCTCGCAGGAAGTATAAATTTCGCAGTTACTCAGATTGAACGTTCCCAGCTTTTTTGTAGCATTACGAATAGCACATACTTCTGCATGCGCTGTAGGATCACAAGAATCAGTCACTCTGTTTACTCCTGTGGCAATAATCTCGCCATCTTTCACAATAACTGCGCCAAACGGACCCCCTCCATTTGCAATGTTCTCTATAGAAAGCTCAATAGCTTTGCGCATAAATTGTTCTTTGTTCATAGTGCTAGTATTAGTTTGCATTATAATCTATTTTTTCAGAAGTATTAGTAGATAATGCTCGCCAAAAATCACATCAGTCTCTCAATATATGAAGGCTTAAACCACTTTTTATTCATTACTTTCCTCGATATTGTTTCTTCTTTGAAAAGTTGAAACCGGCATAAACCCTAATGGTTCCAAAACTATTATTCAAATAGAAATTTTTAGAACGGTAATCATAAGTATGCATCACTAGTGATGCGCCCACAAAATATTTAGAATCATTGTAAACAATGCCAGCTCGGGTTATAAGATCTAAGTTTATGTCTTGTAGCGTTGGATAACGTCTCTCTTCTGAGTCTACTTTTGATTTTTTATAAGCCACCGCAGGAGACAAAGAGAGGTTAGCCAGGCAGTTTTTAGCAAACACCCAGTTATAGGCATAACCAAAATTTATGCTGTAATCGGAATAATTGATTTCATTAAACTTCAATGCGTCACTTAACTTTTCTAGTACTGGTGCCGGCAATTGATTTCTGTCAAAATGGATCCAGTGCTGCGAATAAGAAAATCCTGCAATGAAAGATCCTGCACTACGTCGCTGGTTGCTCGACTGACTGTAGGCCGCTGGATAGGAAAACTTCTTATGATTAAACACCCAGTAAGCATTTACACCTTTTATATCAACCGAAAAACCATCAATATTTTTATTGTATTCCGGAATCTCACCATTTTTGAATATTCCACTTGTACTGCGTAGCTTAAAGTTATTACCGCTTTTTCTGTAGTAGATATCTCCTCCCACCATGGAACTGTAAAGGCTTAATCCAAATTCTGTTTTCTTTTTTGATGACTTGTCATTGCCAAACACGTCTTTTAAATCAATAGACCAACCCAGAAAAATCCATTTCCATCCGAAATATGCCCCAAGTTTATAGCTCATATTTGGCGCAATAGTGAGTCGTTGAGGGGCGTTTTCATTACTGCTGAGACGATAATATTCATACCAACTGCTATTTTCCAGCATAAATGCGAAGTTATATTTATTTGGCTCCACATAGTTGGTATCTATTTCGTTTATTTTATGCCCTATTATGTTTACGTTCTCTTTTGCTTTCTCTCGCAATTCTTTTCCTTTTTGTAAAAAGCTAGTTTTCTCGTTTTGTGCCAACAAGAATATTGCAGGAAGAGTTAGTATACAAAAGAAAGTAAGCAATCTTTTCATTAAGAATAGTGTAGTTTTATATATTAAATCTTACCAAGAATTTTATCCATAACCCAATTAGTTGGGGTAGCGCTAATGCCGTCACAAGTGCATATGGATTTTCCTTGCAGGTGATGAATTACAGATTCAATTAGATTGAACTGTATATGTTCAGGATTCTCAACTTCAAATTCTTCACGCCCTTTTTCTGTGTGAATTGCAATAGGATCGAACGTGAATGTTGAAAAACAAATCATTCCTTTATCTCCAATTACCTCAATTCGGTCTTCTTTAGCCGAGCTGTGAGCAACAAAGCACCATGAGCCGGAACCTACTAATCCTGAATCGAACTGAAAACAGGCACTTACAGTATCTTCTGCTTTGTATAATCCTGCACGGTTACTTTTAAATCCTTCTGCCTCAAGTATACAGCCAAATATGTCTTGCAGAATATCTAACTGGTGAGAAGCAAGATCATAGAAATATCCTCCACCTGCTATATCAGGCTGAACGCGCCATGGAAGGTTTTCTTTATTATAATCAAGATCATAAGGAGGCTGCGCAAAACGAATCTGAACATTTATTACATTTCCAATAGCTCCTTGCTCAATAAGTTCTTTTACTTTAATAAAATAAGGTAAATAACGACGGTAGTAAGCTACAAAACAGGGCACTCCAGTCTCTTGTGAAATCCGGTTAATGCGGGTGCATTCCTCATAACTGCTAGCCATTGGTTTTTCTATATAAACAGGCTTGCCTGCTTTCATAGACATAATAGCGTAAGTGGCATGAGAAGAGGGTGGGGTAGCAATATATACAGCATTGACTTCTGGATCCTCAATTAATTCCAATGCATCAGTATACCATTTTTTTATGTCTCTTTTCTCTGCATAGTTCTTAGCTTTTTCTGCGTCACGGCTCATTACCGCAACAACAGAAGAACCTTCTATTTTTTTAAAAGCAGGTCCACTTTTCTTTTCGGTCACGTTTCCACAACCAATAAATCCCCATTTAATCATTTCTCTTAATCCTCTTTATTTATCTTATAACAAAAATAACAGTTAATCGGATTGCAAATATATTGTTTTTAATTACTTTTGTCATTACAAAATATGAATAAACTGATAAAATTACTCTATAAAAATGGAAAATCAAACTTCAAAGATTATATTCTTTAAGTCCCGTAGTCTTGCCGGGCGTTTCTCAGCTGCTTTCGATTTTATTGAGAACAATTTGAAAGTCCTGGTAAAATTAAGCTCTTTTGTCTTATTACCATTAGCTGTTCTTGTTTCGCTATTATATACCATGTTCAGCAATCTGGCAATGCAAGTTCATCAGGTAAAATCAATCACTCCGGAAATAAAAAAATACTTAGTTCTTATATTTGTGATTGCCTTGATTTGTGCTATAGGAAACATCCTTTTTAAAGGGATTATTTACACTTTAGTGAAGGAATATCCATTGCGGGAATCTATTTCCCGACTTTCATTCAAGGATATAAAAAGTAAAATAGTACTTAATTCTAAAAGATTTTTTATAGTAAATCTGGTGTTGCTGGGTCTCATTATCGTTTATTTTGCCCTGTTTGCAGCTTTATTGTTCCTTTCTCGTTGGACATTGATTTTAACCGTTCCTTTGCTTTTCTTCATAATGATTCCTTTTACTTATGCTCAGGAAATTTATTTGTTTGAGGACATTAAAGTAATGGCAGCAGTAAAGAAGGGGTTTAAGTTAGGCATTCCCAATTGGGCAGGAACATTCTTTCTTTTAATTCTGGCAGGTATCTTCGCTCTAATTATTCAGGCGATTGCTTTCACTCCCTGGGGAGTTGGTTCATTTGTTCAATCTCTTTCATATAGCTCTATTCTTGATGGTAATACTTCAACATTACCAGGCTACTTTAGTGCATTAATGTTTGTATTGTGTGTAATTGCTTATTTTATAACTTATCTGGCACAACTGCTTCCGTCGGTATCAATGATGTTCCAGTATTTTAGCGCTACACAAAAAAGGGTAGAAGAAGAAAATGAATTAAATCAGCCTTTATAATATTTCTTATAGATACGTTGATATTCTTTGCTCTTGGTGAATGTTTTAATCCAAGAGTTAAGACTATCAATTAATATTGGAGACTGTTTGCTTACCCCCCACGAATAGAATTGAGTAAAACTGATATCGGTATGGATATCTAGCTGAGGGAAAGAGTCTATAGAAGCCAAAGCTATACTTTCGTCGCAGACGGCATAATTAATATCTCCGTGGGCAACCATAGCCATAAGTTGTTCTGATCCGTATTTCTCTACTTCTTTAATATAAATTGGGTCTCCTATTTCATTGCTTAGGTTACGGATACGAAGGATAGAGGGTGAGCCTTTTACTACATGAAGAATTTTATGTGCAAGGTCTAATTGACTTTTGATGTATATGCTATTGTTGCCTGCTTTTCTTTGAACCAACACTTGCTTATTCAGGTGGATAGGCGATGTTAGTAAAATGGAATCCTTAAGTTCACTGGTTACCAGCATATCGTAAGCAATAATGTCATAACTTCCTTTAGAAAGACCTTCTAAACGTTTATCAAAACTCATTTCAGGTACAATCTTTAAACGTAATCCTTCTGCTTTGGCGAAAGCCTTTGCCAGCTCATATTGAAATCCGGATATAGTATCTCCGTCTACATAATAGCTCAATGAATTATATTCGGTTACAACCCGTAGTATTCCCGATTTCTTAATCTCTGCATAATCTCTTGGCTTTCCTTTTGAGGAATCTTTTTCTGTAAAATAAAAGATAATAAATGTAGATATTACCCCCAGAATTAAATATTTGATGTATCCTTCCGGTTTCATACTATTAATCGTAGAAGTTCCAGGAAATACCAATTTTCATCATACGAGGATTGATTGGATAATGAGGTACATAGAATGAATTTGATCCACCAGAGCTTTGATTCACGTGATAATACATAATAAAGAATCTTGTGCGTTTTAAATGAAGATTGGCATACAAGTTCACGATTGGATATCCTCCGATTTCAATTTTATCTCCAGCATTCTGTAGATTGAAATTTCCAATGGCAGGAGTATAGGCTGGCGCATAATATTTGGTGAAATAGCGAACATCTACTCCAAGTTGCAAGCTGAGAACCTTCTTTGATAACTTTGTTTCCACATAAAGATTATGGTAAAGCGATAGTTCTGGAAGTGGAATTATAGTGCTGTTGCTTGACTTTTGATAAGTAATTTCATTGTCAAGATGTAAATTACCGGCCTTGAAATTCTGACTCAAGGTTGCTCCCAATATTTGTATATTGTCATTAAACTGATTTGCTACTGCTGTACTGTCAAAATAGGTGTAATTTTTCACATTCTCAACTCCAACTTTAAATTTGGTTCCAAGTCTTTTTATAGATAATTCTCCTTCTACTTTGGTTCTGAACTCTTTTGAAAAATTATCATTGTCCCAATAGAAATGGTTTGAGTGATAATGACGCATATAGAAAGAAGGTAATGTGTTGCTTATATTTCCCCGTGCAACTAAGGTTACTGTGTCTTTCAGAAGACGAAAATTTAGGTCCAAATTTCCTTTTAACCTGAATTGGCCGATGCTTTGTTTTAGCATACCCACTTCTCCTGTAGCTGAATAATGAAGAAGATTGCCATTCTTTCGAGACAATTCACCTCCTACATAAACTTCATTCTCAGTATATTTATCTACAGAGACAGAGTCCTTATTCATTAAATTGTATTGGCGAAGCTCGTGTGATATAAAACCAGTGAGCCCAGCTTGTGCATATTTATTAAATCCTTCCAATAGTGCTATTCCAAATGTGTTCTTAATAGAAAGATAGCTGGTAGAGTCATTGGAAGTCAGACTGTTTTTATTAATATATGTGTTATCGTAAAAGTCTTTTTTTTCAGTGTTTGAAACGTAACTTTTGCGCGCTCTTTCAACTTTTAAGGTGTGAATAAAACTTGTAACGGGAACAAATTCCATTTCTTTTTCTTGCGGCTTCTCTTGATCTTTTCCAAGTTCTTTTCCTTTTTTCTTCCCTTTTTCCGGTTCTTTGGCAATCTTAACTTTCTCTCTCCTGAATCCCAGATTGTAGCGGTGAGTAAGGAATAGATAAGAATCATGGCTCTTATTCCACGTATCCGAGAAGTTAACCGGAATATTGGCCGGTTCATATTGTCTTTTCCCTTCACTCATTGCCAATGGATCAGTTATATAGCGGTCGTCAGTAATTCCACCGTTCTCAATCATCTTCAGATAGAAACTGTTATATAGTATATGAGCCTGGTAATTTTCGCCTAAATAACTACCAAAAAGCGATCCATTAAAATGAGCAGTTGACTGATCAGAATAAAATCCGCGTCCATATAGATAATCAATATTGAAACCAACAGCGAGACGCTTGTTTACATTTACTGAGAAGTAGCTTTTAAAGCGTTCTTCGCCATCTACTTTTGAACCGGCTTTATAATATGTGAGATTAGTATATGGCAGGTGTGAATTGGAAAAATTAAAGTTCTGCGGTTGTACAAAAAAACTGGAATATGGATCGGTAAACAGAAATTGTGAATATTCCGGGCGGTCAAAATATATTCTGGACATTGAAGGCGAGCCTAAATTACCCAGATAATTATTGTGACCCGTTACTCCTTCTACAAGATTAGAGTTCTGAAACTGGTTAGAAACTGTATCAGCAGGAATAATTTGTATATTTCCAAGTCGCTCATCTATATTCCACATATAGAGCTTTGGGTCAATAGACGAAGTATTAACTTTTGTACTGTCACTTCCGGATTGCTGGTTTGTTCTACTAGACATGTCTCCACGATTCATGCTGCTCGTGGATCTGGACATTGTACTCTGGGCATGAATTGATACCTGAGTGATTGTCACTAAAAATATGTATATTATAAATATCCTTTTCATAATTAGGCGCAAATATACAACAAAAAACAATTCACAAGAGGTATTTGTTAGGCACGTTCATTTAAATGGACCTTTTTTTATTATTCAATACAATTAATAGGGATTATTAAATATGTATTAGCCTTAATTGAATAGCTTTTATTATACACCTGAATGCAGACATCTGTTTTTATCAGATTGGTGACACTCATCTCTTTCTGACTGATTTTTATAAGTAAAAAGTATCCGTTGAATTTTACTTTAAAGGTATATGATTTCCATTTTTTTGGGATAAGGGGTTCAAAGGATACTTTCCCGTTTTTTAGTTTCATTCCCGCAAAACCATCAACCAATGCTAACCAGCTTCCGGGCATACTGGTTATATGGAGTCCTTCTTTTAAGTCATTATTATAGTCATCCAAATCCAATCGGGTAGCTTTTAGATATAAGTCGTAAGCTTTATCAATTTCTCCGATACGGGCAGCAAGAATAGCATGTACGAAATAGGAGAGGGATGACTCGTGTAGTGTACGGGGCTCATAAAACAAAAAGTTCTTTTTTACCGTTTCCAGATCAAAGTCATTTCGATAGAGGTAAATACCCAGAAGTACATCACTTTGTTTAATGAAGCACGAGCGCAGAATTCTATCCCATGACCAGTGCTGGCTAATGGGACGTTCTGATGGATTGATATCTGTAACTACATTTAGTTCTTTATCCATATATCCATCCTGCTGAACAAAGATTCCGGTTTCTTTGTCTACAGGTAAATACATATTCTCAAGAATATCTTTCCATCTCTCTATTTCTGCCAATTGGAAATTAGTTTTTTTCAGAACTCTTCGGTAATCATTCGGATAATTTTTTTCTACTAGCTCCAGATTATGAAGAGTAGATTTTAGATTTTTTATGCAACTGTAATTGGTGTACCAGTTGTTATCTACATTATTTTCATATTCATTAGGACCTGTAACTCCTAATATTACGTACTTTTGCTTTGGTGTGGAAAAGCTGACTCGTTGACTCCAAAACCTTGAGATTCCAATAAGAACTTCCAGCCCATATTTGGCAACATAGTCTGTTTTTCCTGTAAAATTGGTGTATAAATCTATGGTATGTGCTATAATTCCGTTGCGATGAATCTCTTCAAAAGTAATTTCCCATTCGTTGTGGCACTCAGTTCCGTCCATAGTTACCATAGGATATAGAGCAGCTCCGTTTGTGAATCCCAGCTTTTCTGCATTTTCTATTGCTTTAGGTAAATGGTTGTACCTGTAATGCAGTAGATTAATAGCTAAGTTCTCTGAACCTGCAAGTAAATAATAAGGAATACAGCATAGTTCAGTATTCCATTGAGTGTTTCCTCCGTACTTTTCGCCTGTAAATCCTTTTGAACCTATGTTAAGACTCGGATTGTCTCCTTTATAATTTTGATATATCTGAAAGATATTAAAACGGATTGCTTGCTGAACTTCGTCATCTCCCTCAATCTGTACATCCATATTATTCCAGATCTTACTCCATTCATTCTGTTGTTCTTCCAGCAAAGTATTCCATCCGGTATCTTTTGCTTTCTGAGCTTCTTTAACAGATTGCTCAACCAGTTCTTTTCTATCACAATAAAGCGAGGATACTATGGAAGAGTACTTAATCAAAGACAAAGTCTCACCTGGTTTTACGTCGCTTCCCACGCTAAAACCCACAAACTTTTCTTTTTCTATTCTAATAGGTCTACTGGTTATTTCTTTACTATTTTTGAATAGCTGATAAGTTGTGGCGCAGCATGCCTGAGAATCCTCCCGTTTTGTCTGTGCCCATAATAACGCATACTCATGTGTTGTTTCCGCAAGGATAATGTTCCACATTTTTTCATTAAAATTGGAACTCTCGTGTATAACATCTCCATTGATGTAAGGGAGAAGAGATATTTTTCCTTCATAATTAACCGAGGTAACGCTATATTTTATCAAACAAAGATCCAAATGAACTATACTGTAAAAGTGCTCTACATGAATTTGTAAAGTATTTCCTTTCGGTGAAGTAACAGTGAAAGTTCGTTCAGAAAGGCCTTCTTTCATCAAAAGCTTCCGTTCAAACTTATTTATATCCCATTCTTCAAGGTTTAGTTCTTCGTCTATCAGCCTAAGATTAATTCCACTCCAGTAAGGAGCGTTAGGCATACGTGAAAAATAACGGGGATATCCGTTTTTCCACCATCCAACACGTGTGCGGTCCTGAAAATAGATGCCCGCAATATAAGAGCCCTGGAGTGTATCACCCGTATAGTTCTCTTCAAAGTTTCCCCGTTGTCCTATTCTTCCGTTGCCTATGCTGAATATACTTTCAGAAGCTCTTTGATTCTTAGTGTGAAAATCTTCTTCAATAATATTCCAGCCATCAATTTTAAGATATCTATTCATCTTTTTTATTCGTGCTCACTTTTGTGATGTTAGTTCCTTGCAGACTTTTTGTTTCTAAACAAAGGATTTTAAATAAAATAATAAGTATGTTTTTCCGTACTTTTCTCTCTTCTCCTTCATTTAGATGAAAACCTGCTGCAAGGTAATAAAAAAACAAATGAATATTTCTTAAAAAACTAATTTTTCGTTTAAATTTCTTTATGCTCTGCTACCGTCTCTTTGATTAGATACACACAAGTTGCTCCGACAATTAGAAATGCCCCGGCAAGAACCAACATATTTACTTGTTTACCGCCCACAAAGTGTAGAAGAGTTCCACCTATAAGAGCTGCGCAAATTTGAGGTATACAAATAGTTCCGTTGAATAATCCCAGATAAGCTCCCATGTTCTTTCCTGATATAGAGTTTGTTAGAATGGTAAATGGCATTGCAAGCATTGCAGCCCAGGCAAAGCCAATAGTAAAGTAAGATGCAAATAATAGATATTGATTATGCATAAACAGAGTAGAAATAAATCCTAAACCGCCCAAAATCAAACTAAGTGAATAGGCAAATTTACGGGATTTAAATAAAGGAAGCACTACAGCCCAACATACAGAACCGATGGCTTGTATTGCAAATAATACACCAACCCAGTTTCCTGCTTCCTGATATTCTGCAGATGCAGTCTTTGTAGTTCCCCATACATTATCAGCAATTGCACCATTGGTATAGGTCCACATATACATAAAAGCAGCCCATGAGAAAAATTGAACTAACCCTACGGTCCAAAATACTTTAGGTGCGTGTTTTAATAAGGTAAAGAAGTCTGTCTTTTCTTTCTTCTCTGCCGCAGTGATACCGTGAAATTCTTCAAACTCCTTTGGAGGCATCTCTTTTACCTTAGTGGTAGTATAGATTACACAAAGAATTAATATGGCTGCACCAATATAGAAAGAGAAAATAACAGAATTGGGAACCATTCCTTTCTTTGCAATGTTGCTGATTCCAAAGAATGTGAAAATAAATGGGAAAAGATAACCTACCAAACTTCCGGCGTTACACAGAAAACTTTGAATGGAGTAGGCTAGTCCTTTTTGCTTTTCGTTTACAAGGTCTCCCACCAACATTTTGAAAGGCTGCATTGCCATATTTATTGAAGTATCCAGAAACATCAGTGAGAATAGCCCGAAAGCCATTGCATTGATAAAGTTTGTAAAGCTCCCGGCATTAGGTAGCAAACACATTACTATAACGGCAACTAAAGAACCAACGAAGAGATAAGGTATTCGGCGGCCAAATCGTGTCCATGTTTTGTCACTGGCAGAGCCTATCAACGGCTGAACAATGATTCCTGCAAGAGGAGGCAGAATCCAGAAATAACTTAAGTTATGAGGGTCGGCGCCCAATGTGGAAAATATACGACTGATGTTTGCGCTTTGAAGTGCGTATGCAATTTGAACACCAAAGAAACCGAAACTGATGTTCCATAGTTTCCAAAAGTTTAGATCTGGTTTTGTCTTCATTGTATTATTTGAATTAGATATTATATGATTTCTGTTTATTAATTATTATTATACTAACTATTATTTTTGTCAGGTTAATTAAAGTCAATCATGTACATGTTTGCCTCTAATCATGTACATGTTTACAGTCAAACATGTACATGATCGGCTTGTTTATTCCTCGGAAGATGATTAGTTTTTCCCTAGAGTCCAACTAGTTATCCGTTTTATTTTTGCAATAAGCTTAAAACCTTGAATTACTTATCCAGGTGGCAGAGGTGGCAGTAAAAACTTACTTTTTTTCATTCTGAAAATTAAATTTTGAAAATTCTGCAAATTGCGGAATTTTCAAAATTTAATTTCACAAACTCTAAAATATTAATTTTATCTGCCACCTCTGCCACCTGTAATTTATTAATTAATTGATTTTGAGTATCTTATAACTATGCTATTTATTATTTTGTTGTTCCCCTTACCACTAAGTTGGTTTTAACAATTCTGTTATAGCATCTATTTTCATCTGGATTTTTATTTTCCAGCTTATCTATTAACAGGCTAATTGCACTTTCACCAACCTCCTTTCCGTGTTGCTCCACCGTAGTAAGCTTCGGATCAGTTGTCTGGGCAATAATTCCATCGGAAAAGCCACAAATAGAGATCTCTTCGGGAATCTTTAGTCCAACAAGTTTGCATGCATACAAAATGCCAGATGCAGTTTCATCATTAATAGCAAAGAAACCATCGGGATGATTTGGATCTTCCAGGATATCTGGAGTTATTGCAATGGCTTGTTCTCGTGTATCACAAATTTTAATCATGTTATCGTCTACCGGAATTTTATATTTTTTCATGGCATCCAAATATCCATTTCTCCGATTCTTAGAAATTTCCAGATTAAGGGGGGCGCTATAAAAAAGAATGCGTTTGCATCCGGTTTGAATCATGTATTCCACTGCTGCAAAAGCTCCTGCATAATCGTCAACAACTACCCGTTCTGTATTGATGCCGGTGCAAATCCTGTCATAGAACACTATTGGGATATTGTTATCCAGCAATTCCTGATAATGCTCATAATGAGAAGTATCTTTGGCTAGTGAAGTTATAACACCACATACCCTTGCAGCAAGAAATGTGTGAACAATTTTAACTTCGCGTTCATATTCTTCATTAGATTGCGCAATAATAATATTATATCCTAATTTTGAAGCAACTTCTTCTATGCCATCTAACACACACGAAAAAAAATGATGAACAAATTGAGGAATGATAACACCGATTGTGTTTGAACGGCTAGTGCGTAAATTCAATGCCAGTTCGTTTGGTTTATAATTATGTTCGCGCGCGTACTTATTAATAGTATTCCTGGTCTCTTGACTAATATCGGGATTATTTTTAAGCGCTCTAGAAACGGTTGAGGGAGAGACATTTAATGCCCTGGCTATATCTTTAATCGTTATTTGTGGCTTGTAATTCATATATTTAGTTCTAAGGTTCAACCCAAGGTTGTGTTTACAAATGTTCTCTCAACAAAAATATAAAAAATGTATCAGATTATTTTTAAGAGTTATTTATTAGAAGTGTAATTGGGGTGCAAACGATTGCATGGCAAAAGTAACAAAATCAATACACTATTGATATAAATAATAGTTAATAAGTTCTATTTTTGTTCAGTGGTTGAAATGAAATCTTATGGTTCATTCCATTTTTTCAGAGAATCAATTATTTATAATATTGTTAACTTTAATTTTTAAATGCATGAAGCAAGTTAATCTTAAACTCGTAAAGGCAATCCTTCCATTATTGATGGGATTGTTCTTCTCGGTGGGCGTCTTTGCACAGCAAATCACTATTACGGGAGTTGTAAAGGATGCAAAGGGTGAGCCTATTATCGGTGCAAATGTTGCTGTTAAGGGCACAACAACTGGAACGATTACCGATTTTGATGGAGCATTCCGTCTACAAGCTCCTCAGAATTCAGTCCTGACTTTTTCTTTTATCGGTTATAAAACTATGGATGTAAAAGCATCTAAAACTATGGCAGTTGTTATGCAGGAAGATGCCGTAATGCTTGAAGGTACAGTTGTTATTGGTTATGGTACGGTAAAGAAGAATGATCTTACCGGATCTGTATCAGCAATTGATGCTACTAAATTAACTAGAGGTATGGCAACTTCTGCTTCAGACTTGTTGGTTGGTAAAGCTGCTGGTGTAAGCGTTATTACAGATGGTGGTGCTCCAGGTGCTGGTGCAACTATTCGTATCCGTGGTGGATCTTCTATGTCTGCAAGTAATGATCCGTTAATTGTTATTGATGGTGTACCTGTTGATAATAACAGCATTAGTGGTATGTCAAATCCATTGTCTACAATTCATCCTAATGATATTGAAAGTTTCACTATTTTAAAAGATGCGTCATCTACAGCTATTTATGGATCTAGAGCATCTAACGGTGTAATTATTATTACAACAAAGAAGGGTAAAGCCGGAAAAGTTAAAGTAACTTATGATGGTAATTTCTCAGTAAGTACTAAAACAAAGACTGTAGATATGATGGATGCAGCCACATTTACTAACTATATAACAAGTACTTTTGGTGCTACCAGTGATCAGGCTAAAGCTCTTGGTACTGCTTCTACAGACTGGCAGAAAGAAATATTCAGAACAGCTTTAAGTACAGACCATAACGTAAGTGTCTCAGGTTCTGTTCCTAATATGCCTTACCGTGTTTCTGCTTCTTATACCAACGAAAATGGTATCTTGAAAACATCAAATATGGAACGTGCCACTGGTTCCATTAGCTTGAGCCCAAGCTTGTTTGATAAGAAACTTAATATTCAGTTGAATGTAAAAGGTATATATAATACCAATAGATTTGCCGATCAAGGTGCTATTGGCTCTGCAACACAGTTTGATCCAACTCAACCAGTTTATGCTGATACTCCTTATGGTAATGGATATTATATGTCATTAAAAGCTTCTGATGGCAAACCTATTGACATCGGTTTAGCTAATCCAGTTGCAGTACTTAATCAAAAACATGATGAATCTACTGTCTATAGAAGTATTGGTAATGCTCAATTTGATTATAAAATGCATTTTTTACCTGATTTACGTGCGAATCTTAATGTAGGTTACGATGTGTCCAAGGGTGAAGGTGATGTAATTATAGATGATAATTCTCCAATGAGTTATGTTCAGGGAAATTATAAGTCAGGTTGGGGAGATAATAAACATTATTATCAGCTAAAACGTAATACTTTACTTGATTTCTATTTGAACTATAAAAAAGAAATAGGAATTCATAGTGTTGATGCAATGGCTGGATATTCCTGGCAACATTTTTATAATACATCATATAATGAATATCCATATTCAGAATCTAAGGCAAAATCTGCAGGTGTAGCCACTTATAAAGATGGCGATGATTATTCTTCTGAGAGTTATTTGGTATCTTTCTTTGGTCGTTTAAATTATTCATTGTTAAATCGTTATTTACTAACATTTACTTTGAGAGATGATGGTTCTTCTCGTTTTAATCCAGATAATCGTTGGGGATTGTTCCCATCTGCGGCTTTTGCATGGAAAATTAATGAAGAAGCATTCTTAAAGGATTCTAAAGTAATCTCTGATTTGAAACTTCGTTTAGGTTACGGTATAACAGGTCAGCAAAACCTTGGACAAGGTGATTATCCATACATGGCCAGATATACTTATAGTAAAGCCGGAGCGAACTACTATTTTGGAGATACCATGGTTGGTTTAATTCGTCCAGAAGCTTATGATTCAAATTTGAAATGGGAAGAAACTACAACTTATAATGTTGGTCTTGATTACGGATTACTTCATAACAAAATCACTGGATCTCTTGATCTATATTACAGAAAGACAAAAGATTTGTTGAATACAGTTTCTATTGCAGCAGGTACTAACTTTAGTAATGAATTACTTACTAATATGGGTGAATTGGAAAATAAGGGTATTGAATTTACCGTTAACGCTCATCCTGTTACTACTAAAGATTGGAATTGGACTGTTGGATACAATGTATCATACAATAAGAATAAAATTACTAAGTTGACTATTAATGATGATCCTAACTATGTTGGTGTTATTCATGGAGGAATTGATGGTGGTACTGGTAATAAAATAATGATTCATAGTGTAAATCATTCATATAACTCATTCTATGTTTATGAACAAGTGTACAAACAGGATGGTTCTCCAGTAGAAGGTGCATATGTTGATCAGAACGGTGATGGACAAATCAATGAGAAAGACTTAATTCGCTATAAGAAAGCTGCTCCAGATGTATTTATGGGATTATCTTCACAATTATCATATAAAAACTGGGATTTTCAATTTGCATTACGTGCTAATTTAGGTAATTATGCATATAATAATGTGCAGTCTAACCGTGAATCATCATCAACAGCATTTGACCCATCTGGTTTCTTAAAGAATCGAATGAATAGTGCATTAACTACTAATTTTGTAGATCCACGTTATCAGTCAAGCTACTATATTCAAAATGCATCTTTCCTGAGAATGGATAATATCTCTTTAGGATATACATTTAATAAATTGTTTAATAGCAATCAGACAGCACGTATTTATTGTACAGTTCAAAATCCTTTCGTTATAACTAAATATAAAGGAATTGACCCTGAATTCAATAATGATGGTATTGATAATAACATTTATCCTCACCCACGTGTATATATGGTTGGCTTGAGTCTTAACTTTTAATCTGTAATATATATGAAAACATTAAAATATAAATCTTTGGCCTCCGCATTATTCATTAGTATGATAATGGGAACCTCATCTTGTACTAATGACTTGAACACGGTGCCTTTGGACCCGCAAGATGTAGTATCGGAGCTTGTATTCAGTAATACAATTGATGCATATCAGCAAAGTCTGGCAAAAATTTATGCAGGACTTGCTATGAGTGGTAATGCCGGTGGAGATGGAGATTCAGACGTTGCCGGAGTTGATGGTGGTAGCCAGGCTTCTTTCTTACGAGGACTTTGGAATTTACAGGAACTTACTACAGATGAGGCTCATTGCTGCTGGAATGATGTTGGTATGCCTGATTTTAATAATAATTCATGGAGTTCATCTAATGTATTTATCAAAGGCCTTTATTATCGTCTTTATTATCAGGTAAATCTGGCAAATGCTTTCCTTCGTGAAACAACTGATGAAAAGTTAGCTTCTCGTGGTGCTGACGAAACAGTTAAGACTCAAGTGAAAACATATCGTGCAGAAGCTCGTTTTATGCGTGCACTTGCATATTATTACCTTCTTGATATGTTTAGAAACGTTCCTTTCGTAACAGAAACAAGTACTGTTGGTACAACATTGCCTCAGCAAATTATGGCGAATGACTTGTTTGCTTATGTTGAAAAAGAACTTACTGAATGCGTTTCTGATATGCAAGATCCTACTGTAGGTTATAATGCCAGTTATGGACATGCAAACAAAGCTGCTGCCTGGTCATTATTATCACGCTTGTATTTGAATGCAAAGACTTATATTGGTACTGATAAATATACTGAATGTATTACTTATTGCAATAAAGTAATTACTGCCGGTTATACTTTGGAACCTGTTTATGCTAATATGTTTAAGGCAGATAATGATCACTCTAAAGAAATGATTCTTCCAATTCGTTATGAAGGTGTAAATACTCAGACATGGGGTGGTATGACTTTTCTACTTTGTAGCGGCGAACCTTCAAGTATGCAATCTGCGGTTAATGCAGTTGGTGCATGGCAAGGTAATCGTGGTCGTTCTTCTATGCTAAAAACATTTGAAAAGGAAAATGGATATAATTTTGATACAAGAAAATCGATGCTCCATACAGAGTTGACTACAAATATTGAGATTGCTAGTCCTGGATTGTATACAAATAATGGTATTCCTGTAGTTAAATATTACAATGTTAATAAAGATGGCTCACTTCCAGCTAGTAACATTGCTTATACAGACTTCCCATTGTTCCGTTTAGGTGAAATCTATCTGAATTATGCTGAAGCAGTATTAAGAGGAGGAACTGGTGGTGACAAAACTACTGCTTTGAAATATGTAAATGATCTTCGGGCACGTGCCTATTCAGATATAGATGAAGCGCCAATAGCAACGAGTGAATTGACTCTAGACTTTATATTAGAAGAAAGAGGACGTGAATTCTTCTTTGAAGCTCAACGTCGCACAGACTTAGTTCGTTTTGGTAAATATTCTGGTTCTTCTTATGTATGGCCTTGGAAAGGTGGCGTAGCTGCAGGTAAATCTATTTCGGATATATATAATGTATTCCCAATTCCGGCAGATGATATGGGTGCTAATACTAATTTAGTCCAGAATTCTGGATATTAATGATTATTTTCAAAATTTATAAATGAATTATAATATGAAAAAATTAAATATATTTCTGATCGCTCTTTGCTGCACTTGCTTTTTTGCTTGCGAAGAAGAAGATAAGGTAATGATGAGCGACACAATCATTTCTCCTGTGCTGGAGCAACTCTTGCCAGAGAATCTTGTGATTACCGAAACAACTGATTTAACAAACAAGGTTGGAAAGTGGCAATGGGAAGCAGCTGATTATGGTTATGCCGCTGCTGCAAATTATACTATCCAGGCAGATGCTCATGGAGGTACCTTTGAAAAACCGATAGAACTGGCTTCGTCTACAACTACGTCTGCAGTTATTACAGCTGCTATGCTTAACTCTGCTGCTGCGAACTTTACGATAGATTCAAAGCCGCTCACAATAGATATACGCTTGAAAACTGTTGTCTCTTCAAGTAGTGGTAATGCAGCTATTTCAACAGTTTATTCAAATGTACAAACTATTACCTTTACTCCGTATATTGCAGAAATTCCAGTAAAGGATCCTCTTTATATTGTAGGTGATGCGCTATATAGCTGGGATAATAATAATACTAATTTCGGTAAAGGACTTCAGGTTATGTTTGCCGGCAATAGCCTTCCAGGTGAGAAAATCTATACTTATACAGGATACTTTAAAGCTTCGGGTGGATTTAAATTAATAATCAAAGCCGGCGACTGGGATCATAGTTATGCTTATGCAAGTGATGGTAAAATCGGAGCAAATAATGCAGGTGGCAATTTTCCTGCTCCAGCTACTGCAGGTTATTATACTCTTACAGTTAATTTAACTACTCTTTCTTATTCAATGGTTCCATATACAGGATCTACTGCAACTACCTATACTAAAATTGGTTTGATAGGTGATGCAACTCCAACGGGTTGGGATAGTGATACAGCTTTGGAACAAAATATTCCACATGTTTGGAGTCTTCAAAAAATTCAATTGACTGCTGGTAAGACTGTTAAATTTAGAGCAAACAACGCTTGGGATGTAGCTTGGGGAACAGGTACTCCAAGTACTTATTTCTTGCCATTTGGTATTGCTAGTACTGCTGGAGGTAACATAACTATTGAAAAATCAGGTGATTACTTTGTTTCATTTAATGATTTAACTAATCATTATATACTTGTCAGACTAGAAAAAATGCCATAATTATTTAGTGAGAATAATTAACTATAAAAAAGCACTCGTACATTCTAGAGGGCACTGAAAAAGTCTTTCAATTTTTCAGATTATCGTTCACGAGTCGATAAAATTCAAAATAGCCAAGCCCGGAAATCGGATTTGGCTATTTTTCTATATTTCCTGAAAAACAAACTTGAAAGGGGGCGGATAGTCGTAAACATTGCTACATGAGCATTTTTCAGTTGATTTACAGAGAAAACACGCCTTCTTAGATTAATTTGAGAATTCTCTTGATATTTGCAGCAAAAATGGCCATGGCGCCTTGAAGTTGCATGCATGTCAGGCCGTATGACAATGCCCTATCATACCCGAAGACATTCTTAAGTTCCGCATTTTTAGCTTCTATCTTGTATCGTGATCGAGATTTGGCCCTAAATTCATCTGTTTCTTGAAAATCCATCTGGTGTTTATGTTCGTCAGATTTAATCCTGACCGAGTAGGTTTTCGTTTTTGCACTCTCTTTGTAACATCCTTGCCGCCTGCCACATATCCGACATTTGTCAGTATTGAAGAAGTATACGATAAACTGGTTCTTTCCTTGATTCTTTTTACCCTGCTTGGCACGCCGTATCGCCATATGCCCTGCAGGGCATACGAACATACCCGCATCCTTATTGAATTCAAAACTTTGCTCCGCCCGTCGGGAGCCTTGGCTTATGGCAGGATTAAGTTTTGCCACCAGTTCAAATCCTCTTTGCTCATCTTGAGCGAGCTTAATGTTGTCCTTTCCCGAATAAGCGGTGTCTCCAATGACTGTTTCAACTTCCATGCCGTTATTTCTGCTCTGTTCAACAAGCTCGGGTAATTGGGGACCGTCACCCTTCTCCCCGGAAGTGACTGTGGCGGCAGTGATTATACGTTCGTCACTCATGGCGATGTGTGTCTTATAGCCAAAGAACGACTTGTCCTGGCTTTTGTGTCCAACCCGTGCATCTTCATCTGTGGAGCTCACATAATGATCCTCGATATCTGAAAGCGTTTCCTTGAGCATGTTCAGACGCTCTCTGACTTTGGGAACATTGACCAATGTCTCGTTGTCGGATACGACTTCAAACAACGCTTTGGTATAATCAAGCTCATGCTCCAGATCGTCATCTTCATTCTTCAGGGGCAAACCTTCTTTTATTGACTCCTCCACATCATAAAGGCTCTTGCGCAACTGCTTTGAACGAAGTCGCAAAATCTCGACAGGCGAATACGGGTTGCTCCGTGAACCGGTGTGTGTGGAATCAACAATAATGGTCTTTGACTTGATGATTCCCTTGTCTATTGCAATAGACACTGTCGTTCCTATAAGCAGATTCAACAAATCCTTGTCCTTCAAACGGAGTCGGCGAAACTTACACAAAGAACTTGGAGAGATCAATTCGGTTTCCTCGGGAGCCAGATCCAAAAAGTATTTGAATGAAAGATCATATCGCGAGCGTTCAACAACGTCCACGTCCGAAATATCAAAGATTGTCTTTAACAAAAGATATTTGAACATCCTGATCGGGCACTCGGCCGTACAACCGTTATTCAGGCAGTATTTGTCCAGGAGTTCCTTATGGACGAAAGAGAAGTCTATCAGGTCGTTTATTTGACGCAATAGATTGTCCTGTGGAATAAGCAAATCGTATAGATCTGTGTAATTACTGAACGGTATGGCTTGTTGCAATGGAAGCATATCGGATTGATTTATACTTATAAAGGTATAAAAAAAACAGCACATATCCCAATCTTTTAATGGATATGTGCTGAGTAATTTAATTGCCGAAAAACCTAAAGAGCCAGTTTTTCAGTGCCCTCGAATTCTACGGGTGCTTTTTTTATGCAACTATGCAATCGTTTGCAATTTAAAGTATCTTCAATTATTTTTATATTATAATAAAGATAGTTATTAATTTTTATCTTTGTTTTGTGGACTGAGTTTAAATCCAAATACTTGTTATACCATGAAAAAACTAATACTTATATTCTTATTATTATTTCCTGTTTTATTGAATGGACAGGTGGTTACAACTAATCCGTTATTTCCAACCGAAGGGAAATCTGTAACAATTACTTTTGATGCGTCCAAAGGAACTGCAGGATTAAAAGATTATGCAGGTGATGTTTATGCTCATACGGGTGTTGTTACTGATCAGAGCAATGGAGGATGGGTTTATGTTAAGTCCGCATGGGACGTAAATATACCTGATTGTAAAATGACTCCTTTGGGAAATAACATATACACGCTAACTATTCCTAATATCAGAACATATTATGGTGTGCCTTCTGGTGAGAAAATACTTAAACTAGCCTTTGTTTTTCGTTCCTCAACAGGAAGTCCTGAAGGAAAGGGTGATGGAGGAACTGATATTTTCTGTCCGGTTTATGAAGATGGACTGCAGCTTCTTATTACAGAACCAACTGGTGATGAATTGATTAAAATATCTAAAACCTATAATTTAAAGGCTGTTACATCAGAATCGGCCGATTTAAAGTTTTATGTGAATAATTCAGTAATTGCATCTCAAAGTGATGTTACTGCTCTTACTTCTTCGTATACAGTTTCTTCTCCAGGTAGTTATACAATAAAGGCTGAAGCTACTGCTGGCGGGAAAACGGTTACAGCTAATCGTTTAATTACCTATAAAGGTTCAGTGGTATACAGTCCATTACCTGCAGGAGTTGACAAAGGAATTAACTATGCAGCTGATGGCAAAAGCGCAACATTGATATTTTACACACCTTATCCTAGCACTGACACATCAAACAAGGTAAGTGATATTTATGTAATTGGTGATTTCAATAACTGGACACCGATGGCTGAATATATGATGTATCGTAGTACTGAAGTTTCCAGAAGTGATGACTCTTGGTGGATTACTATCCCAAATCTAGAACCTGGCAAAGAATATGGTTTTCAATATCTGGTTTCGTATAAAAATGGTGAGGTAAAACGAATAGCAGATCCTTATTGTCAAAAGATACAAGATCCCTGGAATGATAAATGGATTAATCAATATAGTGAAATCTATCCGGGATTAGCCACTTATCCAGAAGATAAGACCAGCGATATTGTGTCTGTTTTGCAACCGGGAAAAGCTGCCTATAACTGGCAAGCAACTAATTTTACTACTCCTGCAAAAAATAATATGGTTGTATATGAGTTACTATTACGAGATTTTACAGAAGGGAAGAGTCTCTCAGCTGCTATTAGCAAGCTTGATTATTTAAAAGATTTAGGCGTAAATGCTATCGAATTGATGCCTATTACCGAATTTGATGGGAATAACAGTTGGGGATATAATCCATGTTTCTACTTTGCTCCAGATAAGGCTTATGGTGCAGAGTCAAATTATAAGCTTTTTGTTGATGAGTGTCATAAGCGCGGTATCGCTGTTATTTTGGATATGGTTCTTAATCACGCCACAGGAAATAATCCAATGGCTAAACTTTATTGGAATAGTACAACTAGCAAGACTTTAGATGCTAATCCCTGGTTTAACGTGAATGCCCCTCATCCTTATAGTGTGTTCAATGATTTTAAGCACGGATATACAGGAACTAAAGATTACTTTAAACGAGTAATGAAATACTGGATTCAGGAGTTTCATGTGGATGGATATCGTCTTGACTTATCAAAAGGGTTAACTGATAATTCTTCTACTGAAGCTACAGCCGGGAATTATGATCAGACACGAATTGATAATATTACTGAATATTATAATGCAGCAAAGAGCGTGAAATCTGATGTCTTATTTATTCTAGAACATTTTTGTGCAGAATCAGAAGAAAAAGTGCTTTCGGATAATGGAATGATTTTATGGAATAAGATGAATGATGCAGGAAAAACGATAGCAAAAGGTACGAATGCCGACCTGAGTTCTATGAATGTATCTACCCGCACACAGGTTGCTTATATGGAAAGCCATGATGAAGAAAGAGTAGGGTATGAAGCAATGGCTAATGGTGTGACAAAAAATGATGTGGCATCAACAATGGAACAATTATCATCAGAAGCAGCACTTTTCTTTACTGTACCTGGACCTAAAATGATTTGGCAATTTGGTGAACTGGGATATGATTATTCTATTTATGAAGGAGGAGACCGGATGGCTGTTAAACCTGTTCGATGGGATTTTCTGGATATTCCTGAACGTCTGAACTTATATAAAACATATAGCCGTGTGCTTAATCTGCGTCAAAAATATCCAAATGCCTTTAGTCAGGGAACAGTTACCCGAAATTTGTCATCGAGTGATTGGGATAATGGGAAGAGAGTAACAATCTCACACAATGATTTGAATGTAGTGGAAGTTTCCAATTTAAAAGATATGGTTATTACTTCTGCAGTTACTTTTCCTAAAACGGGTATCTGGTATGATCTGATGACTGGAGAACAGTTAAATGTAACTTCAGCTACAACAAGCATTACTATTCCTGCTCATCGATTTTTGTATTATATTGATCGTCAAACAACATTTCCTTCTGTTGGTATCGAAAATGTTGAAAATTATGTAGAAGTAAAGGCTTATTATGATAATTCCACCTCTGATATTAGAGTTTTAACTGATAAGGACGTTAAGAATATAAAGGTTTATTCAATCAATGGGATATTAGTAAAGAACGTGGATAACAATGTGTTTGTTAATGCTTCTGGTTTATCTTCTGGTTGTTATTTAGTGCGTGTTCAATTAGGTGATGGAACATTAAATACTTTTAAAGTTTTAAAGTTTTAAAGTAGGTTGATATATAAATCAGAAATGAGATAATTCTATTGCTCAGATTTTTATTCAATCAGATATGTATAAAAAGAGAAAGGACGTTGATATTTATCAACGTCCTTTCTCTTTTTGCTTATCAGTTTACAAATCGGCTACATTTCCTGATCTCTTTAATACCCCCCATGTCTGAAGTTCTCCTTTTATAGCTTTTCTAAAACTTTTGAAGAGTACTACATACATTATCCAGCGATAACAGAATCTTTGAGGAATGATCCAAATTAGTTTTGTTATCCTTTCTTTCTCAAATATAAAGGCTACCACAGAAATGCTTATATCAACGAGCATAAATATAAGGTAATAGAATCCTATCCTTTCTGCATTACCAGTGAAAATACCGAAAAGCATAAAGATATCCGCCAAAGGAGAGAAGAACGGAATGATGAACTGGAATATAAGAATATTTGGCATAGCCCAGATTCCCAGACCTTTGTATTTTTTATCCAGCAAGGTGTCTCTATGTTTCCAGAAAGTCTGCATAACTCCGAAGCTCCATCTGGTTCTCTGTTTAATAAACTGCTTGATCTTTTCTGGAGCTTCTGTCATTGCTATGGCATTGTTCTCGTTCTCTATTGTATATCCGGCCTTTAAGATACGGATTGTCAAGTCACAATCTTCTGCCAATGTATCGGTTGTGAGTCCTCCGGCTTCATCAATAGCTGCTTTCTTAAATGCTCCAATAGCACCGGGAACTACTGTTATTGCATTGATATTTGCAAAAGCCAGGCGGTCAAAGTTCTGGCTGGTTATATATTCTATAGCCTGCCATTTAGTAAGGAGGTTGATTTGATTACCCACTTTCACATTTCCGGCCACCGCACCTATTTTGTTGTTTTTATTATCCAGAAAATGTAACATCATTAATGAAACAGCATTTGAATAAAGCTTGGTGTCGGCATCAATACATACCACATACTCTGCATCTGTGTGCTGAATACCGAAATTCAATGCAGAAGCTTTACCGCCGTTTGGCTTAGTGAAGATTTTCATCTTCTCGTTTTCAGACAAGGCTTCGCAAACTCTTTTGTAGGTTTCATCCTTACTACCATCGTCAACAAAGATGATATTAAAGTTCGGATAGTCTTGTTTTAAAAGGTTGTTAAGTGAAGATACTGCATTTACTTCCTCATTATAAGCAGGAACTATAATAGAGACTAATGGTGCATCTTTCAGTGACTTATAATCATATACAATATTTCGGTTTTTATGTTTTTCTCTCACTGTCAGCACCATCATGAAAACTAATCTGCAAATTCCCATGATTATAAATATAATGAATAGTGCTGTCAGAAAATTGGTTATACCATAAGTAAGAGCTGCCAAAGCCAGATTGGCTTGCATAACGTAGTAACCATTTCCTTTTGGAACCTCAGGCATTAATTCTTGTTTGTTCTTTTCAAGAATAGAGGAAAGGGTGGTGAATGTATATCCTTTTTTCTGGAAGTATTCAATAATCATAGGTAAAGCTTTAACTGTTTCAGCACGAGTTTCACCTCCGGCGTCATGCAATAAAATAATGTGCCCTTTACCTTGTTCAATAGCTTTAACTACTCTAACAAAAATTGTATTTGCTTTTATGCCAACTTGCCAGTCTTCAGGGTCGATGGTTTCACCTACATCAAGATAATTTTGTTCTCTTGCCCATGCAACAGGAACAATTTCTTCCATACTGGCCGGTTCACTATCAGCATTGTATGGCGCTCTAAAGAGGATTGTGCTGTGTCCGGTTATACATTCAATTAACAAACGGGTAAGTTTAAGCTCAATGAAAGTTCGTTCAGGAGTATTGTTTGCCACATTTCTATGAGTAAAAGTGTGATTCCCTAATAGGTGTCCTTCATCATAGATCCTTTTAATTAATGGAAGATTCTTTTCTGCTTGTAAACCAACAAC
Organism: uncultured Bacteroides sp.; assembly: GCF_963678845.1. NCBI lineage: Bacteria > Pseudomonadati > Bacteroidota > Bacteroidia > Bacteroidales > Bacteroidaceae > Bacteroides > uncultured Bacteroides sp. Next base: position 968,721 of record NZ_OY787464.1, on the reverse strand, counting down.
AAAGAATGCTGCGGGGATTCGATATTTTGTAAGAATATCCAGAATCTGAGGAGTATATGTCTCATCAGGTCCGTCATCGAATGTAAGCAATAACTGTTTTGGACCAGCTTCACCATATTTTCTTATCTGATAGGTACTTGGTATTTTTATATAATTTTCCTCAGAGATAAGCATATCAGTGCTGTCCATTTCTGTTTTGATCTTTCCCGGATGTGGTGTGTTTAATACGTCGAGAACTTCGCCATCACCTATATAGTCTACGTCATTGACCATTTTTACATCCTCAAGATCTCTTTTGCTTATTTTTGCTACAGCACTCTTCTGAATATCTTTATTATAAAATTTCCAAACTCTGCTATCTTCACTACCTAAACGCCATAAACCAAAGCCAGCCAAACCATATTCGGCTCCAAATCTCATAGTATTGAAATGAGTTGCAGCATCTGTAAAATATACTTGGTGGATAGTGTTTTTATCATCCTTATAAGCATAATTAAGATTGTAAGTATCATTATCAAAGTTGATTCTTGATCCACTAGCTGATGCTTTTGACAGAGCCTGTTGGTAAGTAAGGTTAGAATTTGAATTGGCTGTTGCTGACCAGTCATAACCAAAGGCACCAAGACCAAGAATAATTTTTCCTGCCGGCGCTTTCTTAGCTAAATCGTCAACTGTAGCCTCAATCCATTTTTGCGAACTGATAGGACCTGCATCACCGTCAGAAGAGTATTCATCATAAGCCATTAAAAACAAATAGTCGTTGTATTTGGCTAATTCTTTAATATTATAGTCATTATTAAAAGGCATGATGTCTTGCGTAACCAGCAATCCTTTTGAGTGAAAAGCTGTTGATATCTCTTTAACGAACTGAATTAAGTATTGATCGCTGCTTTCATTTAATCCTTCAAAGTCAATGTTAATTCCCACAAATTTATTCCTAAGACATTGAGCTAATACTTGGAATATCATCCTCTTCCTTTTCTTTTGACTGTGCAGGATTCGTCCAATAGCCTCTGGCCTAAATTCACGGTCAAAGTTATTACTTAACATTGGCATGATAGGAACCCCGCTTTTCTTCATTAGATTAAATCCTTGTGGATCGACATTTGTTTTTAATTCATCTGTCTTAGGATCAATGAAGAACCATTCCGGCATTATTAAGTTAAGGTTGCGGATGTTTCTCTTTAATGAAAAGTATGATTGAGGGTCCCATGCAACATAGAACGCAGAGCGAATTCCTGCAGGAAATTTACCCCAGCTGCCTATTATCTTGCTTTTACTTGTATCGTTATTACTACTTTGATATCTTCTATATCTGTTTAAAGTAGCATCCCTTTCTTTTTCATAATTGGTATGCAACTTTTTATCAGAAATATAATCTCTAAAGCCCTTATACTCTTTTGATAATTTTGTTTCCTGCATAAATGGCTTAGAGGCTGTTACAACACTTCTATAATCTTGTCTGAACGGAAGTGAAGGACTTCTGTCAATGATTAGCATGATAATTAAAGCTGCTATAAGAATAGCGGCAATAAAAAACACAAATCTCATGCTCCATTTAAACTTCCTCCACCTTAAAGTGCTTTCTGTTTGGAAAATCTGTTTACCCATATTTTACTCTATTATATTGTGCAAATTTTACATAATCTCAAATTGTCCGCAAATATAGACAAAAGAGTTTATATGAGTTAGCATTATTGGATTATATAATATTAAAAAGATATTAGATTTCTTTTTTTTATACTTAGAACTTTTATTCAGGGAATTTTGTTCAAATAGTGTACCTTTAATTGATGCATAGTGTAGAGTGAATAACTATTTGATGTACACCTTTTAATGAATAATACCTGAATAATAGCCTAACTAATGCTTAATAAATTATTAATTATAAAAGAAAACAAATCTATTATAAAGAATATTTTAAAGTATTCTATCTCCAAATAAAATCCTTACCTTAGCACACTGTTAATTTATTGTGTAAAATGAAGAAGTATTTATCGATTATCTTATCTCTTTTATTCCTGTTGTTTTCATCTAACGTAGATGCAAGAAAGAGGAAACATCATCATCGCCGTATAACAAAGAAGCATATACGGATTGTTGAAAGGATCCCTGTTGCTCCAAGAATTGTAGAAGGGATCTGTGGAATTGATGTTTCTCATTATCAGGGAAGTATTGACTGGGATAGGGTGTCTTGTTATGAAAATAACCCCATAAAATTTGTGTATGTAAAGGCTACGGAAGGAAGTACTATTAAAGATGATTATTATCAAAGAAATATTAGTCTGGCTAAAGGAAAAGGTCTTTTAGTAGGCAGCTATCATTATTTTACTTCCAAGTCGACTGCTGAAGAACAGTTTGAAAACTTTAAGCAAACTGCAGAAAAAGAGCATCAGGATCTTATTCCGGTAGTTGATATTGAAGAATGTAAATACTGGACTCCGGATGTTTTTCATAAGAATCTTCAGGTTTTCTTAAATGAAATTGAGGCCTATTATGGAAAGAAGCCTGTGATATATACCTTCAGTGCTTTTTATAATAGTTATCTGATAGATCGTTATAAAAATTATAAAATATTTATTGCTCAGTATGGTGACGGTAATCCCGAATTAAAGGATGGAAATAGCTGGCATATATGGCAATTTACCCGTAAGGGAAAGGTTGAAGGCATCCATGGAAATGTAGATGTAAATGCCATTAATCCGGGATGTGATCATAATGAGATTTTGCTTAATGGCAAATCAAATACAAATGAAAGCGTTGAAAAGAAAGAACTTGTACCTAATCCGGTTCCAGTGCCTGTAAGTTAATAGCTAAAAGGATAAAAAAGGAAGTGGCTGTATCTTAATTGATGCAGCCACTTTTTGTTACCCTTCAAATCTATTTTTACCTTATAACTCAATAATCATTGATTGTTTGGGTGAGAGGTTCAGATCTTTGGTTAGATCTACGGTCTCATCACTTATAATATCTTTGCCGGTTGTTGCTTCTTTTATTACTTCCTTATAAGACTTAATAGGAAGTATTTGTTCTTTTCTTGTCCCGTTAAGAATAACTAAATCTGTTTTTCCTTCAAAACAACGTGCATAAACATAAATGCCGTTTTGAGGGAGGAAATGTTTCATTGTTCCTTCCGAGATAACAGCATTATCTTTTCTCCAATGCAGAATTTTGCTGATATAGTTGAAGGCTTCATTCTGAAGTTGAGTGCGTCCTTCTTTAGTAAAGGCATTTTCTGTGTCTTCTTTCCAGCCTCCGGGGAAGTCTTTGCGCACGTAACCATCGCTAACATTCTTTCTACCGTTCATCATTATTTCTGTGCCGTAATATAGTTGAGGAATACGTCGGGTGGTAAGTAACAATGTAATTGCTTGCTTTAGTCCTGCAATATCATTCCCATCTCCCAGAAAACGGTCGGTATCATGATTCTCAATGAAAGCCATCACAGACAATGGGTTAGGGTAGAGGAAATCGTACACAAAATTGTTATAGATACGGTTCAGCCCTTTGCCATCTTCATTGCTCTCTTCGTTCTTTGCCTGATTTATTTTATCGTATAAACTGAAATCCATTACAGTTTTCAGGTTGGAGTTACGTGGAGCTGCCAGCTTAGAATCTTTTTGCCAGTAAGCAGTATACGCTGGTTCAGTAACCCATGATTCGCCAACTACATTAAAATTAGGGTATTCCTCATTCAACTCTTTCATCCATTGTGCCATTGAATCAAAGTCAGCGTAAGGATATGTATCCATACGAATACCATCAATCCCTGCAAATTCAATCCACCAGAAACTATTTTGGATAAGATAACGAAGAACATGTGGATTGCGTTGGTTTAAATCGGGCATGGAGCGCACAAACCATCCATCATTCATTGTTTTAAAATCATATTTCGATGCATAAGGGTCTACGTGTGGAGTTAATTTAAAATTAGTCTGAACAAAATTCTTTTCATAATCAGGAGAATTAAACCAGTCACGTGATGGCATGTCCTTTAACCAGGGATGTTCAGAACCACAATGGTTGAAAATCATGTCCATTACAATTTTAAGTTTCTTGCCATGAGCTTTATCAATCAGACTTTTATATTCATCATTTGTTCCCAGGCGAGGATCTACTTTATAGTAATTTGTAGTAGCATATCCGTGGTATGATCCGCCTGTCATACTATTCTCAAGAACAGGAGTAAACCACAATGCGGTAATACCCAAATCAGCAAAGTAATCCAGATGATTTTGTATTCCGGCCAGATCACCTCCATGACGGGCATTTGGATCTTCACGGTTTGCAGTGGAAGGGGATAATGTTTTATCATTATCATTTGCTTGATTGGCATTGGCAAAACGATCGGGCATTAACATATACAGTACATCAGATGCATCAAAACCAATTCGTTCACACCCCTTCATTGAGCGTTGCTTAAGTTCATAGTACTGAATGTTTTTCTTCTTTCCTTGTGAGAAAGTCAATTCAAGCTTCCCAGCCTTTACGTCTTTGTCAAGTGTGAGGTATACCAGTAAGTAATTGGGACTTTCCAGCTTAACTACACTGCTTAAATATACTCCAGGATAGTGTACAGATACATCTGACGAAGCAATATCTTCACCGTACACCATCAGTTGTAATTCCGGATTCTTCATTCCAACATACCAGAACGATGGTTCTATCTTATCTATTTTCCCAGCTGCATTCATACTAACTGTTATTATAAACAAGATGAAAGTTAAAAGTGTTTTTCTCATGGTCTTAATTAATAAAAAATTATATAGAGGCGAATATACGTAAAATAATCGTGCTTTGTCAAGATATACTTTTGTTCTCTTAGCCAGAGTTTGTGCAAACGTTTTCATAAGATAGGTAATACAAAAAAAGCGTCTGCATTCCTTTGGAGTACAGACGCTTTAATATATCAGAAATCTATTTTACATTAAGAATCCTAAAAGAATACCGGCTGCTATTGCAGAACCAATAATACCTGCTACACAAGGACCCATTGCATGAACTGATAAGTAGTTTGTGGAATCATATTCCAGCGCAACTTCTTCAGAGATACGTGCAGACACAGGTGCAGATATTCCAGCATTACCAATAAGCGGGTTAATCTTATTCCCATTTTTAAGAAACAGATTAAATAACTTAATAAACAATATTCCCGAGGCAGTGGCAATAACTATAGCTAAGAAACCAAGGATAATGGTGTACACTGTATCTGCAGTAAAGAAGTTACTTGCAGTAAGAGTAATACCCACGGTTAATCCTAACAGAATAGTTACTATGTCGAGCAAAGCTCCACTAGCAGTTTCTGCTAAACGACGTGTAACACCGCTTTCTTTAAGTAGATTACCAAAGAATAGCATTCCCAGCAATGGCAGAGCAGAAGGAACCAATAGGCAAGTTAGTAACAATCCAATGATTGGGAACATAACTTTTTCTGTATGCGATACCTGACGTGCAGGTTTCATTTTGATAGTTCTGTCGCTGTCATTAGTTAATAATCGCATAATTGGAGGTTGTATCACCGGAATCAGAGCGATATAAGAATAAACAGATATAGCAATTATACCAATTAATTCAGGAGACAGCTTAGTTGCAAGGAAGATAGCAATAGGACCGCTAGCGCTACCAATAGTACCAATACCGGCTGCATGATTTGGATCAAGCCCTAAAACTATAGCTAGTATATATGCACCAAAGATACCAAACTGCGCTGCAGCTCCTACCAACATTAATTTGGGATTGGATATCAGAGCAGAAAAGTCTGTTATAGCACCAATGCCTAAAAGCATTAATGGAAGATACCATCCGCTTTGTACACCTTGGTATAAGATGTTGAGTACTGATCCTTCTTCATAGAATCCAGCTTCATCTATTCTAAAAGGAAGAATATTACCGATAAGAATGCCGAAACCTATAGGGATCAGTAACATCGGTTCAAAGTCTTTTTTGACTGCCAGATAGATAAAAAACATTCCGACAAGCAGCATGATAAGCTCGCCCGGCGTAGCGTTTGCAAATCCAGTATAACTCCAGAAGTCAGCTAAGTTATTTGTTAGAAATGTTCCAAGTTCTCCCATACTATTATTCGATTATGATCAGATCTGTACCTTCAAGAACAGAATCTCCATTGTTTACATTAATAGCAGTAACTTTTCCATCTTTATCCGCATGGATATTGTTTTCCATCTTCATTGCTTCCAGAATAAGAACAGTTTGTCCTTTCTTTACAGCATCTCCAATTTTTACTTTGATGTCAAGAATGATACCTGGGAGCGGAGATTTAACAGCACTCTTATTTGAAGCTGCTGGTTTGCGGGTAACAACCGGAGCTCCACTCTCTGTTTTAGGAGCAGCCGCCGGACGAGTCACTGGTTTAGGAACTACAGGCTTGTCAATCTCCACCTTATAAGGTGTGCCATTTACTTCAACTGTAGCGATATTGTTTTCATCAATGTCATTAACCGTAACTTTATAGAGGTTTCCATTGATTTTATATTTATATTGTTTCATCGTTTATTAAATTAAAGAATTAATATTGAATTGCTTTTAACGTCTACGCGGGGTTTCAGTTAAAGTATAAATCTTAGAACTCCATGGAGAATAGTTACGTTTAACTTTATCAATGGTTAATACGGTGTCTTCAACATCATGTACATTGTCCTGATATTCATGTAATGCCATAGCTATAGCAGCCAATATATCTCCGGATTCTGAACCGATAGATTTTTCTTTTGCAATTTTCATATCAGTTATTCCATGAACTTTCATTGCATTTCTTTTCGTCATCTGAATTGAAATGTTGGCAATAATTTTGAATACCAATGAAAAAAGAATTAGACCGACAAAAATAGCAATCATTGCAATAATGGCCATGCCTATGCCTGCAGAATCACCTTGATTGGTATTCTGAGCATTTGCGCCTATACTAACTGCCAGTAACATGATGATTAATACCCCTTTATTTATTTTATTCATAACTTTTAGTTTTACAGTTACTTATAATGGAATATTACCATGCTTCTTAGCAGGGTTCGTTAATTTCTTAGTCTGTAATTGCTGCAATGCGCGAATAATACGGAAACGAGTGTTTCTAGGTTCAATTACATCATCAATGTAACCGTATTTTGCTGCATTATATGGATTAGCAAACAACTTGGTATATTCAGCTTCTTTCTGTGCCATAAATGCGATTGGATCTTCGGCATCTTTTGCTTCTTTAGCATATAATACTTCTACTGCACCAGCACCACCCATTACGGCAATTTCTGATGTTGGCCATGCATAGTTCATATCGCCACGTAGTTGTTTACAACTCATTACAATATGTGAACCACCGTATGACTTTCTTAATGTTACAGTTACTTTTGGTACGGTTGCTTCACCATAAGCATAAAGCAATTTCGCTCCGTGAAGAATTACTCCGTTGTATTCCTGGCCAGTACCTGGTAAGAATCCGGGAACATCAACCAAAGTAACTATAGGAATATTGAATGCATCGCAGAAACGAACAAAACGTCCGGCTTTACGAGAAGCATTACTATCAAGTACACCTGCCAGATATTTAGGTTGGTTAGCAACAACACCTACAGACTGTCCATTGAAGCGGGCAAATCCTATAATGATATTTTTAGCATAATCTTTTTGAACCTCAAGGAATTCTCCGTTATCAATGATTGCACCGATAACTTCATACATGTCGTAAGGTTTGTTTGGACTATCCGGAATAATTTCATTTAATGAATCTTCCAAGCGATCAATTGGGTCTTCGCATTTTACAAGTGGGGCTTCTTCTAGGTTGTTTTGTGGAATAAAGCTAAGTAATTTGCGAATAATGCTTAAACCTTCTTCTTCTGTTTTAGCGGTAAAGTGAGTTACGCCTGATTTTGAAGAGTGAACACTTGCACCTCCCAGTTCTTCCTGAGTAACATCTTCACCAGTTACAGTTTTTACAACTTTAGGTCCTGTAAGGAACATATAAGAAGTGCCTTCCATCATTAAAGTAAAGTCTGTTAATGCAGGAGAATATACAGCACCACCAGCGCAAGGGCCAAAGATTCCTGAAATTTGAGGAATAACTCCAGATGCAAGGATATTACGTTGGAATATTTCAGCATAACCACCCAATGCATTGATCCCTTCCTGAATACGTGCACCACCTGAGTCATTGATTCCAATAACCGGAGCACCTACTTTCATAGCCTGATCCATTACCTTACATATCTTTAGCGCCATTGTTTCAGACAATGAGCCTCCAAAAACGGTGAAATCTTGTGCAAAAACATATACTAATCTACCTTCAATGGTTCCGTATCCGGTAACAACGCCGTCGCCTAAATATGATTTCTTTTCTTGTCCGAAGTTTGTACATCTATGTTTAACAAACATATCGAATTCTTCAAAACTACCATCGTCTAATAATTGAGCAATACGCTCACGTGCAGTGTATTTTCCTTTCGCGTGTTGTTTTTCAATCGCTTTTTCACCACCACCTAAGCGAGCTTGAGTACGTAGTTCAATAAGCTCTTTTACTTTTTCAAGTTGGTTACTCATGAATTTATGATATTAAAGTTAATAAATTTAGTGTTCGCAGAGTTCGGTTAGTACACCGAGAGTTGATTTTGGGTGAAGAAATGCTATTTGCAATCCTTCTGCTCCCTTGCGAGGTGCCTTGTCTATTGTCCGGACTTCTTTTGCTTCTACTTCTGCCAAAGCATTAGCAACTCCGTCTTCAACAGCAAACGCCACATGGTGAACGCCTGCACCCTTATTTTCGATAAATTTGGCAATAGTACTTTCAGGACTTGTAGGTTCCAATAGCTCTATTTTTGTATCACCTACTTTTAGAAAAGCAGTTCTAACTTTTTGGTCCTCAACTACTTCTATGTTGTAGCATTTTAAACCTAATACATTTTCATAGTAGGGTAAAGCTTCTTCGATACTCTTTACAGCAATACCTAAATGTTCAATGTGAGAAATCTTCATGACTATTCTATTTTTCGTTAGTATATTAATTATCCTTGATTAGATAAACAATACAAAGAAAGTCAATTACTTCTTAATAAAGAAATATTTCTGCAATTTATTTAGGCTGTTATGCAGTTAAAACTCTAAAAGTAAGCGGATATTAATTTGACGAGATGTAAGGTAATTTGGCACTGCATACTGGTTATTATATACGTCGGTGACCCAATAATAGGAGTTTACGTTGCTTATTCCAAGCAAATTGAAAATATCTATTCCAAGCCACATGTTACGTATATGGCGACTGATACGTCCGTGATAGTCTCCGTTTTCATTGTCAATAAGCTGTCTTGACATACCTATGTCTACTCTTCGGTAAGGGGCAGTACGAAATGCAATTTCTTCTCTTCCAGAATGAGGAGGACCAAATGGAAGTCCATCTGCCCAAGTGGTTTTCAGATTCATTTTCCATTTTTTATTTCCCGGAAAGTAGTCACTGAAGTAGAATGATATGTTATATCTTTGGTCCGTTGGACGGGGAATCCATTTTTCATTAATTTTTTCTTCCGTTTGCATCAATGAAAGGCAAAGCCAGGAATCTGTTCCCTGAACAAACTCACCAAAGAGTTTCATATCAAGTCCTGTAGCATATCCGCTAGCCATATTTTTCCCATAATAGCTTACACGCACATTATTGATATTGTATGGAACCAGATCGCTTAATTTTTTATAATAAAGTTCTGTGGTGAATTTAAATGGTCTTCCAAGAGTACGAAATTTGTAATCACTGGCCAGAACAAAATGGATGGAACGCTGAGATTTAATATCTTTATTAAGTGTCACAAATGTATTTCCATTCACTGTTGTAGTATCACGAAACTCTTTGTAAAAAGGAGCCTGATAATATACTCCTGTAGCAACACGAAAGGTAAAGTCTTCATTAAACTGAGGAATCAGAGCTACAGAAACACGAGGACTGAAAATGAATTCTTTATTCCAGTTCCAGTAACTTCCCCTAATTCCTGCATTGATTGTATAAAGTCCTAAGTTTGTGGAGAATTTATAAGTATCTTGTGCGTAGAATGAGAACCGGTCACTTCTTATTTCATTCTTGGAGGCTAAACTGTAAATAAGTTCCACATCATTACTGGTATGAGGAAGAGAATAACCTGCCGAATCTCTCATTTCCCACTCGCGAAGTTTGTCTTTTATGAATTCTTTTTTGAGTTCCAATCCCCACTTGATATTATTACTTTTTACTTTATGATTGCCGGTGATGGAGTAGCTCTGTACGTCGGCATTTAAGTAATTACGGGCATGCTCCATATATGTTCCCACGCCAACAGTCTGATCTTCACCAGCTGTTTCTCCGGATGAGCTTCCATCTAGTGAGCTTAACCAATATTGCCCTGTAATATCATAAGTCTCTTGTTCTTTTGTGTGGAAAGCAGATGCAATGAAAGCTATATCATTATAAGGATTTAGATGATACGTTATGTTGCCCGAACCAAAATAAGATTGAAATAAATCTCGTTCCTGCCCTCCAAAATATACTTTAAATTCTTCAACGGACGAGATTGTCCCGAATTTAGTTGTACGGTCTTTAGGGATAAAGTTATATCTATTTTGTGATATATTGCCTATAAATCCAAATTCCCAACGTTTGTTTGGTGTCCAGCTAAGATAAGTCTGATAATCAAGAAAGCTTGGATCATATTCTCCTTTTGTTTCCAGACTTCCCAAGAGATATCGGTTGGTTTTATAACGAATGCCATGAGTCATGGAGAAATGTTTTGTAGCAAAACCAATGTAAGCACTTGCTCCCAGCAAACTGCCTGAGAAAGATCCTTCCAAGCGCTCTGGTTTTTTGTAAGTGATATCCAGTACTGAAGACATCTTGTCTCCATATTTTGATTCATAACCTCCGGATGAGAATCCTATATCCTGTACCATATCCGGGTTTATAAAGCTTAGACCTTCTTGCTGACCAGAACGAATGAGTAAAGGCCGATAAATTTCCACGCCATTTACATAAACAATGTTTTCATCAAAGCTTCCTCCACGCACATTATACTGAGAACTTAACTCATTATGAGAACTAACTCCAGCCTGTGTTGCTATTAATGATTCAATATTTCCTCCTGAAGCATCCGGCATTAGTTTTGCGTTTTTTGCTTTAATTTTTTCGGTCATCCCTGTTTGCCGTTTAGTATCGGTAACTGTAACTTCTCCTAGTTCGTAACCGGAATTAAGTAACACAACGTTAAGAGTGATATTTCCATGAGAATTTCTGAGAACTCGTTTCTTTGTATTATACCCCAATCGGGAGAAAATGATGACCACGCTGTCTCTGGATGAAATAGTAAGTGAATAATGTCCTTTTAAGTCAGTAACTGTACCTGTTAGTTTTCCTTGAATTCTTACATTGGCTATTTCAATCGGATTATTATCCTGATCCATTACAATTCCGGATACTTTCGTAGTTCCCTGAGCCATAATTGTCATAGGAAAGAATATAATAATAAGTGCCAAGAGTGCACAATACTTCATAACTAACGTGTTCTTTTTTGCACAGGATGGTCTGCACTTTCTTTATGGGTAATAACGTAAAAAAAGGATTATGTGTATATTCTGATAAGGAAATTATTTAAAAAAGACCATTTAAGGTGGAACCATCGTCGTGAGCTTTGTTGTTTCCCACCAAAACGAAGAACAAAATCTCTGAATCCATGTTTCCTGAAAGGTAATCCCACATCCATATATTCCAAGTGCTCATAGCCTTCATTTTGTGCAAACTTTAATGCTTCCCATATTGCTAGCACACCGGGGTAGAGTTTCTTGTGCGTTTTCCTTATTCCTCCGGAAAATAGCAGGTAGGCATTTTTTCCTGAAAAGATAATAACAGAGCCACCGATAATATTTTCTTTGTATTTCACAATAAAGACTTTAATTATTTTACTGTGTATTGCCTTTTCGTCTAAATACTCAAAGAATTCAAGACATGGAAAATGCTTGCGTATATTATACGAATAGTTTGTTTTAAGCATTTGTGAAAAAGAACGTATATCTTCCAGTTTGTCTACTACACTGACCTGTGCTCCGTTAGCATATCCCTTCTTTATTTGTCTTCTTCTTGATACGCTGACTTTATTCAGTAAATCAGAAGTATTGTGAAAAGAGTTTCTTACCCGTAGCCAATTGACAGGGAAATATTCATTTTCACGGAACGCTTTATACCCGAACAAAGAATTCTCCAGATTTCTAAATTCTATCAGAAAAGATTCTTGAGCACCTATGCTGGTTATATATTCCAGCATATAACCAAATACCTCTTCCGCATCAATCTTTTCATCAAAGAATTCACCTGTCCCGTATATTTCGTATTGATTGATAAGACTGGGAGGTACAAAGCGGATACACTTTCTAACAACAGTAAGTATTTTGGCAATGGGTATTATTCCGTCATAAGCAACAATGAGAATAGGAGTATACCCGGGAGTTGCTTCATAAACATGAAATATCTCTTTTGAGTAGAAAATGTTAGTTCCGGGCAAATCCGGAATATCATTCGCATGGTAATATGTAATGAGTTTTAATAACATACAACTGCAAATTTATAATTTCTTACCAAGAATTCAAATTCCTAGTCGTATATTTGTAGGTGATTAACGAATATGTAGAATATAATTATGGAACAGTTCAGTGAATTGATAAAGAATAGACGCAGCATCAGAAAATTTACTTCTGAAGAGATTAACCAGGAAGAGGTGGTAAGTTTGCTGAAAGCTGCTTTAATGTCTCCTTCGTCCAAAAGATCAAACCCCTGGCAATTTGTTGTTGTGGATGATAAAGAGACGTTGGATAAACTGGCTCATTGCAAAGAAAACAGTTCAAGCTTTATTACAGATGCGGCATTGGCTATTGTTGTGATTGCAGATCCTTTGACAAGCGATGTATGGATAGAAGATGCTTCTATTGCCTCTATTATGATTCAACTACAAGCCGAAGATTTGGGCTTGGGAAGCTGCTGGGTGCAAGTTCGTGAACGATTTACGGCCACCGGAATGTCTTCTGATGAATATGTGCATGGAATACTGGATATTCCGTTGCAACTACAAGTGCTTTCTGTTATTGCTATCGGACACAAGGGAATGGAACGTAAACCATTTAATGAAGACCATTTGCAATGGGAAAAGATACATATCAATAAATATGGAGGAGAATAAAATTGTTTTTATTGGCGCCGGGAATCTGGCTACTAATCTGGCAAAAGCTTTCTATGATAAGCATATAAAGATCTCTCAGATATATAGCCGCACGGAAGATTCGGCAAGGTCTCTGGCTGAAGCAGTGAAGACTGATTATACCACTACTCTGGAAGATGTTATAAATGATGCTGATATTTATATTGTATCATTAAAAGACGATGCTTTAATAGACCTGATGCCCCGGATTATTGCCGGAAAGGAGAATGCTTTAATGGCTCATACTTCCGGTAGTCTACCTTTAGATATATGGCCGGATTCAATAAAACGTAAGGGCGTTTTTTATCCACTTCAAACATTCAGTAAACAAAGGATAGTTGATTTTCGGAACATTCATACTTTCATTGAAAGTAACAATTCTGCCGACTATTTACTTCTTGAAAAATTAGCAAGTAGTGTAACGAATGAGGTTAGTGAGCTTTCATCAGAAAAGCGCAGACAAATCCATTTAGCAGCTGTTTTTGCTTGTAATTTTACTAACCACATGTATGCACTTGCCGAGAAGTTACTGAAACAATACGACATGCCCTTTAGTTATATGCTTCCTTTGATAGAGGAAACAGAAAAGAAGGCACATGTCCTTTCTCCACGGGAGGCCCAAACGGGTCCTGCTGTTCGTTATGATGAAAAGGTTATTAACAAACATTTGGAGTTATTGTCGAACGAACCCGAGATGCAGGAAATTTATCAATTAATTAGCAAGAGCATACATAAACTATGAGTACAATAAATTACGATTTAAAGAAAATAAAAGCAATGGCTTTTGATGTGGATGGAGTCCTGAGCCCTGAGACAATTCCTTTGCATCCAAGTGGTGAACCAATGAGAGGCGTGAACATTAAAGATGGCTATGCTCTGCAATTGGCTGTGAAGCACGGTCTTCACATAGCAATTATTACCGGTGGACGGACAAATGCTGTACGTATTCGTTTTGAAGGCCTGGGAATAAAGGATATCTACATGGGATCGTGCATTAAAATTAATGATTACAAACACTTTAAAGAAAAATATAATCTGAAAGACGACGAGATTTTATTTATGGGAGATGATATTCCTGACCTGGAAGTACTTCAGAGTTGCGGACTCTCTTGTTGTCCTTCAGATGCTGTTCCTGAAGTAAAGGCCGCTTCACTTTATATATCTCATAAAAATGGAGGTTATGGTTGTGGTCGGGATGTTGTGGAACAAGTATTGAAGGCCCAAGGTAAGTGGATGAATGGAGAAGCTTTTGGCTGGTAAATGATAAGATTTTGAAAATGCTGGATAACTTAGAAAAATATAAGATTGTGCTTGCCTCTAATTCTCCAAGAAGAAGAGAACTGATGACGGGGCTGGGAGTGAAGTATACTGTAAAAACGTTGCCCGATATAGAAGAGTCGTTTCCTGATGGCCTTGCTGCCGAAGAAATACCTGTTCATATTGCTAAAGGAAAAGCGGATGCCTATATGCATCTGATTAAACCCGATCAACTTATTATTACTGCCGATACAATTGTGTGGCTGGATGGTGATGTGTTGGGAAAGCCACAAGATGATGATGAAGCAAAAAAGATGCTTCGCTGCCTTTCCGGTAAAACACATCAGGTGATTACGGGAGTTTGTCTCACAACAAAAACATTTCAGAAGAGTTTTTCATCCGTTAGTGAGGTTACATTTGCCAAACTTAGTGATGAAGAAATTGATTACTATGTTGGTCACTACCATCCTTTAGATAAAGCTGGTGCGTATGGTGTTCAGGAGTGGATTGGTTTTGTTGGCGTTGAGAAAATATCGGGTTCATACTTTAATGTGATGGGTTTGCCTATTCAGCGCCTATACCGTGAACTAAAAACTTTATAATTTTATTAGAAGCTATGATAAGAAACGTAAAAGTGGAAGATGCTGAAGCTATATGCAACATCTACAATCATTATGTATTAAATACTGCAATTACATTTGAAACAGAAGCAGTATCAGTTGAAGAAATGGGTAATCGAATTCGGGAAATATCCAGTAAATATCCGTATTTGGTGTATGAAGAAAATTCTCAGGTAGTGGGCTATTGCTATGTAAATACCTGGAAAAACAGATGTGCCTACAGCAGTACTGCCGAAGCATCTGTCTATTTAAGCAAAAACTGCACAGGAAAAGGCATAGGCCGTAGTCTTTACAGTACATTACTGCCTGAATTAAAGAAGACTTCGCTTCATGCAATTACTGCGGGTATTGCGCTACCTAATGAACCAAGTATTAAGCTTCACGAAAGTGCAGGTTTTAAAAAGGTTGCCCACTTTGAAGAAACCGGAAGAAAGTTTGATCAATGGATTGATGTTGCCTACTGGGAACTTATAATCAAATAATAAAAAGAAATCAGGTCTATGCTCTAATAAAGCGATGGGCCGGATTGTCTTTATTCGTTCAGTTTACTTTGTATGTATTTTTTGCCATTGGTGACAAATTCTGAAAATAACTTCTTTTATATGTCCCGTGCTAAAATTTAGCACCGCGGCTATCAAAGCGTTTCAGAAGGTACCCCCTTGTTACCCCCTGAATTTATTCTAGCAATAAATCTGTTTTTGGAAAGTAAAACTGATTAAAAATAAATTGGGGCTTAACTTGTTGACAATCTATTGTTTAGCATTCTTTTCTCTTGGGATGGCATAAAAATGAATATGAAATCAGTTCTTTAAGAAGTACAAATAATTTATCTCAATAAAAACAAAAAGAGACTTTCTATCTTGAAGGCCTCTTTCTGTTTTTATATAATTATCGGTAATATCTTAGCAGGTCGAGCATCAGAGGAATGTCGTCTTCTTTAATTCCTTGTTTAATCAGGTATTCTTTATCCTTATTAAATAATTCAAGGAAATTCTCCTGATTATCGCTCATAGCCAGACTTGTGGCATACATTTTTACGGCTTTTTCCAGTTGACCCAAAGTCCATGCAACGTGTCCGGCATTTAGGTAATCCAGCAATTGTGTTTCTTTCTCCAGTAATTTAGTATAGTACTTCATAGCCTGTTCATGTTTGCCAATAACAAAAGAGCACCAGGCAATAGCACGCCATATCTTTGGCAATTCAGAATCGAGGTATTCTACCTTGAAGAAATAGTTTAATGCTTCGTCATATCGTTTTAGTCCTACCAAACAGTGTCCTATTTGTGACAGAACATTTAAATTATCCGGTTGCGCGGCTTCAACTCTTTGATAAAAAGTCAAAGCTTTGTCCAGCTGATTTAATTGACGGTAGCACATAGCCAGATGACGATTGGTCCATATACTGTCTGGTTTCAGAATATCAGCCTGAAGATATGCTTCAATTGCTTTTTCATAACCTTTATTCTTTTGCATGCAATAACCCATCTTCTGGAATATTTCCGCATCGCCTTTGTTATCCTTTACTATTTCCTCGTAGAGCAACCATGCCTCGATCAAATAGTTCTTATGGAAGAAGTATCCTGCAAGAGTCAGCTGATTGGTTCTGTCACAAACAGTATCTTTCAATGTGACGCAATGTTGCAGGTTAAGCGATTCCATGAACGGATCTTTAAACTCATGTCTGCGTGGGTGAATTCTGAAGAATCTATATAGGTCATGAATGTACTGATTGCTAATGGTATCAGCATGTTGAGCGAAAGCCAGAATTTTATCGTAATTTTTCTCTTCATTGATTGCTTCGTTCTGGGCTTCAAATTGCTGTGCCATCATTTCCCGTTGAGCTTCGGGCACCTGCATCATGGTGAAGCAGAATGAATACTTGTCGCTGTTACAGAAGAACCCCGACTGATAAATTGTATCCAGTAACACATCCCGTTTTAAGGGAGTGATTGAGAATGTTTGTACAACAGAGGAGTGCTGTATGTCAAACGGATAAAACCAATTGGCCATTTCCCGGAAGAAAGGGTAGGTTTTCAGTTGGGCAAACGTACTCATATATACATCAGCTCCTTCCATCTGAAGGTCGTTCATCTCTTTTAGCTTGTCGCTCAGACCGGATTGGTCCATCCAGTCTTCCCAATCGGGGTTTTTATCGTTTTGTCCGCTTTCCTCGTCGGGAGCGTCATGGTTGAACTTAACGTTCTTTAAATTTGGATTCTTCATTAGTTCGGGAAGAATCTCTTCACGCATCTTTTTATCAATTTTTTCTGTTTCCCGGCAACGCAGAAGCTGAATCTGTATGCAGTTCAGGTTATTGGCAAATATAGTATCTTCGTTCAGTAATTTCAAACGTGCCGCTACTTCCGGATAAAGAGCCAAACGTTTATCGTAACGGTAAATGATAAGTGCCAGTCCCACAATTGCCCGCTGATTAATATCATTTGAGGTATGTTGGTAAGCATCAAACAGTATCATCAATTTGCGGATGTCGAAAAATCCCATTAAACTGAGTGTCAGTGCGCTCACAAATAAAGAAAGATCATTGATTTGAACCAGTGATGATTGCAGAAAATTGCGTGCCTCTTCTTCATCCTGTGCTTCCCAATGTTCTGATAGCCAAAGAATATAGAAAAGTTCGGATACTGCAGTTTCATGACGTTTGCGGATGGCTGCCAGATCTGCTGCCTGCTTTTCTGTATAGTTAAGTAATTTGCCTACAGCCATGTCCTCGGTGTAACTTTCCAGCTCCATTTGCACAGCAGGGAGCGAACGAAGTGGCACAAACTTATGATATCTTCTCCGGTCGTAATAATACTCTGATGAACTCGGAGTTAGTTTAATGATACGCGCTTTGTCTGTTATCTTATATGCTGTGGCCAGTAACTTTCTGTATAGGTTATTGCGTTCCGGGTCAGTAATACCTTGTTGCATATACTGTAACATGTATCTGTAAGAAGTTTGTAATTCTTCCAGGGAGTTCTTTAAAGCCCAGTCGGACAAATCCTGAGTAAAGACCTCCATGCGATTTAATGCTTCAGATAATCTTTTCATGTCCAGAAAATGGACAATCCGTTCATATTCTTCGTTTATGGCTGCTTCGTTCATTGTTTTGTACTATTAGTTATCTTTATAACAAACAAAGATAAAAAAATATTCAGATTAGCCGACTTAATTTATCCTAATCTTTATACCTTATTAAGGTAAGCTTTTTCTGCATTCTATCTATTGGAATATGTTTATGACTTTCCATACTTCAAATACAGAAAGTCTGTTGTTTGGGAGTAAGAGCGGTAATTTGTTTTTTTTATCTCCTTACAATGGCAGTTTTAATTCCAATAAATAAAATAGCCTTGTACAAAAGAATGCATTCTTCTGTACAAGACAATTAATTCTTCTGTACAAAAGATTGTTTTATTTTGTACAATAATCCAAGAACGTAACTTGAAGTTTTCTAAACTTAAGGCAAGGGCTTTTTAACGAATGTACTATCAATTATTTTTTTCTCGCTATAGCTCTCCGGAATCAATTGTTTTATCTTTAGCCAGCCAATGCTTGCTTTAATGTCTTTTTCTTTTGGAAGTTCAGCCTGCTGGTAGTTGGGCAAAGGTATTTTCTTAATTATCGATTGAGGCAAATCAGTATCTTCTTTCAGTATATCGCTCCACTCTTTTAAAGGATGCGTTTTGATGAAATTTACTCCAAGATTATATCCTATTACCAATACTTTAATTTCTTCTTTTTTATCCTTTATTGCTCTTTCGGTAAAAACAGTTTCTGTTGCATTGATTCCTAAGTCTTTTGTCGAAATTAATGATTTATGCCCGTTGCTTTTAGCAGCCGTTGCGTAAGGGTCGGGGAAGAATGAAGCATCGATCTGCCCATTTTGAAGCATTTCAAGGCGGACTGGCATTTTTGTTATATTCGGTTTGTTTACATTCACGGTTAAAATATTAGCTAATTGTAAAACCATATCTGTAGAGAACTCAGTAACTGTGTTTTCTGAAATGCCAATATTTGTCTGTCTCAAATCAGAAAGATTTTTTATTCCCGATTCTTTCCCTACTATTAAATAAAGGATTCCATCATTTTTCATAATGATTTTTAGTCCCAAACCGTTAGCCTGCATTGATATTGCTCTTGTTAAATCGGTTATAGCCCCATCTAACTTTCCCCATTTCAAATCATCGTCGCGGTCATTGGGTGAGAGGTAACGAACAAAATTAACGCTTAATCCTAATGAATCGTAGATACCCATCTTCTGAGCTACTGCGAAAGGAATATAATCCATTGAAGGCATTACGCCAAGATTTATTTCTTGTAATTCATTCTTTTCGGCAATCCTCTCTTTCCCTTTGCAGGAAGTGAAAATTAGTGCAGCAAAGATAATTGAAATGACAATGATGTGTTTTTTCATGAATATATAATTCCTCATAATGTAAACCTATAAAAAAAAGAAAAAGAGAGCGTCTCAAAAGTTTTCCGAATCCATTGCTGAATTCGTTTCAACTTTTGAAGCACTCTCTTTTAATGATATATTTGCTCTCTTAGGAGTAATTATGCTTCTTGAATAGCAGCGATTCCCGGAAGAATTTTTCCTTCGATAGCTTCCAATAATGCACCACCACCAGTTGATACATATGATACGCCATCAGCTAAACCGAACTTGTTTACACAAGCTACAGAGTCGCCACCGCCAACAAGAGAGAATGCTCCGTTTTTAGTTGCTTCAACAATTGCTTCACCTACAGCACGAGAACCTGAAGTAAAGTTTTCAAATTCAAATACACCTGTAGGACCATTCCAAAGAATAGTTTTAGAATTCTTGATAACGTCAGCAAATATAGCTTCAGTCTTAGGACCGATATCAAGACCTTCCCATCCGTCAGGAATTTCACCTACTGGAACAAACTGAGTGTTAGCATCGTTTGAGAAGCTGTCTGCAATTTTAGCATCTACAGCCAATACAAGGTTCACGTTGTTAGCCTTTGCTTTTTCAACTAATTCAAGAGCCAGATCAAGTTTGTCATCTTCGCAAAGAGAGATACCAATCTTGCCACCCATTGCTTTAGTGAAAGTATAAGTCATACCACCTGCAATGATCAGGTTGTCAACTTTAGAAAGTAGGTTTTCAATAATTTCAATTTTGGAAGAAACTTTAGAACCACCCATGATAGCAGTGAAAGGACGATTAATGTCTTTCATTACTTTTTCTACAGCTACAACTTCTTTGTTCATTAAGAAACCGAACATCTTATTGTCAGTGTCAAAATATTTAGCGATAAGCGCTGTAGAAGCGTGTGCACGGTGAGCAGTACCGAAAGCGTCGTTTACATAGCAATCAGCGTAAGAAGCAAGAGCTTTGGTAAAGTTCTTCTGACTTTCTTTTACAGCTTTCTTAGCTGCAGCTTTTTCTTCGTCAGTTGCATCATCAGCAAGACCTCTTGGTTTGCCTTCTTCTTCTGCATAGAAACGAAGGTTTTCAAGCAACAATGCTTCACCTGGTTTCAAAGCAGCAGCTTTAGCAGCTGGCTCGTCGCCCATGCAGTCACTGGCAAATTGTACTTCTACGCCAAGTAACTCAGAAACGCGGCTTATAATATGTTTTAATGAGAATTTGTCAGTTGCTCCTTTCGGACGTCCGAGGTGAGAACCAATAATAAGGCTACCGCCGTCAGCGATAATCTTCTTTAATGTAGGAAGGGCGGCACGGATACGATTGTCGTCTGTGATGTTGAAGTTTTCATCCAATGGAACATTAAAGTCCACTCTAACAAATGCCTTTTTGCCGGCAAAGTTGAATTTTTCAATTGTTTGCATAATTCTCTTATTATTTAAATTCTGATTTTCTTAAATGCGAATGCAAAGGTATTAATTATTTCCTGCTTATCAATTAAATATTATTCAATTATTTCCTGTTTTTATGCCTTTTATCTTTCAATTTATCACATAATATTCACTTTTGTAATACTTACATAGCAATTTTAATCCGCAGATGTCACATTTAGGATTTCTTGCCGTGCAAACATATCTTCCGTGAAGAATAAGCCAGTGATGAGCAATGGGAAGTAATTCACCAGGTATGTATTTTACTAATTCTTTTTCCGTGGAAAGTGGTGTTTTGGAATCTGTAGTCAGACCAATGCGGTTTGATACCCTGAACACATGTGTGTCTACCGGCATTGCCTCTTTGTTGAAAATAACTGCACGAATCACGTTGGCTGTCTTTCTCCCTACTCCAGGCATCTTTTCCAATAAATCAAGATCGGATGGCACTTCATCATGGAAATCATTATGCAGCATTCTGGCCATCCCTACCAGATGCTTGGCTTTGTTGTTCGGATAAGAAACACTTCTTATGTATTCAAAGATAACTTCCGGCGAGCTTACAGCCATTGCTTCGGAAGTAGGAAAGTCCTGAAATAGTTTGGGAGTAATTAAATTTACCCGTTTATCTGTGCACTGTGCAGAAAGAATTACTGCAACCAACAGTTCATAAGGACTTTTATAATTCAATTCAGTTTCGGCCACAGGCATATTCTCTTTGAACCACTCTATTACTTTGTTGTATAGCTCTTTCTTTCTCATTTTATCTTAATTTGTTTTTCTCAAAGTGAGGGGCAACCTTTACCTTGAAATAGATTACGGAAAATACAGTGAGGCATGCTCCAAAGAAAAAAGCTTTGTCAAAGGTCGCTATTTGCCCTATATAACCTCCAGCGAGCACTCCGGTTCCAATACCCATATCCCATGAAGTAAGGTAGGTGGAAGTGGCAGTTCCCCGTTGAGCGTTTGGAGCCAGATTTACAAAAAGGGTATTGAATGCAGGAAACATGGTTCCAAAGCCAATACCTAATAAAAGTGCTATGGCAAAGAATATTCCGGTAGTAATCAAACTATTATATTCCATTAATATGTTGCAGGCCGCGAGTAAAAAGTAACAGAAGCAAACCAGATACATTCCCCAGGAAATCACTGCCAATATTCGTCCTTTGTCAACTTGTCTTCCCGAAAACAGGCGTGAAACAGCCATGCCAATTGCCATAAAGGTGAAGAACAAACCAGTTCCGCTGGTTATCCCCATATCTTTTGCATATATCGCTACGTAGGTCGTGGTCATGCCATAAGGAACAGAAAGCAGCATTAAGTCTATCCCTGCCGGAATTCCTTTTATCAGAATAAATCTGTCCAATGAGATAGCTTCCCGTTTTACCGGCTGTTTTGCCGGTGTTTTTACCAGAAGGGCCATCAAAAGACCAATGCTACAGGAAATAAAAGCACAGGTGAAGATTACCTCAAACGAGTAAACTTCGTGTAAAAACAATCCAACCATAGGGCCTATACTCATGGCGGTATTGTTCATCATGCCATAATAGCCTAATCCTTCACCTCTTCTGGAAGAAGGCATAATATCTATCACAATAGTATTTCCACCTACCGTTACTGTGCCGAAAGCAAAGCCGTGAAAAATTCTCAGAATAGTGAATAATGTGAGCGCGCCTGCAAACAGATAGCCTGCAAATATTCCGGTAAAGATGAAATAGGCAAATAGATAGAGCGGTTTTCTGGCAAATGTATCAAGCAGATATCCCGAAAAGGGACGTATACAAAGTGCCGCGATGGTATAGCAGGACAGAATAAGTCCTATAGTAGCATTACTTGAATGAAAAACTTCCGTGAGATAAAAAGGAAGTATGGGTAGTAGTAGATAAAAGCCAAAGTACAATAGAAAATTCGCCGCAAGGATAAAGATATAACTGCGGGTAACCAGTTTGTCTTTTGCCATAAGATGATTATTAAAGGGAGATAATAAACAGGGATAATGAATAATTCAGTTTCTTGAGCTATTCATTATCCCCATATTAATTACCTATATTAAGTTAGTTTGCCGCTTCGAACTCTTTCAGGAATCGTGTATCGTTCTCTGAGAACATTCGAAGGTCTTTTACCTGATATTTTAGATTGGTGATTCGTTCAATACCCATTCCTAAAGCATAACCAGAGTAAACCTTACTGTCTATTCCGTTGCTTTCAAGAACGTTAGGATCAACCATTCCGCAACCAAGGATTTCCACCCATCCGGTGTGTTTACAGAAAGGACAACCTTTACCGCCACAGATGTTACAGCTGATATCCATTTCGGCACTAGGCTCAGTAAATGGGAAATAACTTGGACGGAGACGAATCTTTGTATCTGCACCAAACATCTCTTTTGCAAAAAGCAGAAGAACTTGTTTCAGATCAGTGAAAGATACATCTTTATCAATATAAAGAGCTTCTACCTGATGGAAGAAACAGTGTGCACGGTAGCTAATTGCTTCGTTACGGTATACACGTCCCGGACAAATAATGCGGATAGGAGGTTGTGTAACTTCCATTACACGGCTTTGTACAGATGAAGTATGTGTACGCAGAATAATATCAGGATGAGATTCAATGAAGAACGTATCCTGCATGTCTCTGGCCGGATGGTCTTCTGCAAAGTTCAGTGCAGAGAATACATGCCAGTCATCTTCAATCTCTGGTCCCTCTGCAATACTGAATCCCAGACGGCCAAAAATATCAATGATTTCATTCTTGACAATAGACAATGGATGGCGGGTTCCCAAATCTACAGGATAAGCAGAACGGGTTAAATCTAAATCGCAAGCACTATTGTCCTGACTTTCAAAAGATTCTTTCAGAACATTGATACGTTCCTGAGCTTTTGTTTTAAGCTCATTCAGTCTCATTCCAACTTCCTTTTTCTGTTCAGCTGCTACGTTACGGAAATCAGTCATCAAATCATTGATTGCTCCCTTTTTACTTAAATACTTAATGCGGAGAGCTTCTAACTCTTCTGCATTAGCAGCTTTTAATGTTTCAACTTCTTCAAGTAGTTGCTTGATTTTAGCTATCATATTTTCTTAATTAATTCCATTCCTTTTTGAATAGCGGCTTCATTCATCGGAATCAAGTGATGATGACGTTCCGGAAGAGTCTTTTTCAATCCCTTAATAACACTTTCTATGGTTACAATAGGACGAAGTTTTAATAATCCTCCTAATACAATCATGTTGAATGCTTTAGCATTGTTCATCTCGTTGGCAGCATCCATAGCGTCTATGCGGTAAATTTCAATATCTGTACGTGTAGGTGGAACTACAATACCATATCCATCATAAATCAATATGCCACCAGGTTTTACCTTATTCTCGAATTTCTCCAGAGAAGGTTGGTTTAAAATGATCGCAGTATCATATTTGCTTAAGATAGGAGAGGAAATTTTCTCATCACTAACAATAACTGTTACATTAGCTGTACCTCCTCTTTGCTCTGGCCCATAAGCTGGCATCCAGGACACTTCTTTATTTTCCATTAAGCCGGAATAGGCAAGGATTTTACCCATAGACAATACACCTTGTCCACCAAATCCAGCTATGATTATTTCTTCTTTCATTGCTCTGATTTTTAGATTTATTCTTTATCTTTTAAATCGCCTAACGGATAATATGGGAACATGTTCTCTTCCATCCATTTGTTAGATGCTTCCGGACTCTTTTTCCAACCCGAACTACAAGTTGAAACAACTTCCACTAAGTTTGATCCTTTTCCGTTCATTGAATTTTCAAACGCTTTGCGGATTGCTTTTTTCGTTTTACGGATTGCAGCAGTTGTCTGAACAGACTGACGGGTTACATAAGCAGTACCTTCTAGTGTGGCAGCAATTTCAGTCATCTTTAACGGATAGCCATGTATTGCTACATCACGACCGTATGGGCTGGTTGCAGTTTTCATACCAACAAGAGTAGTAGGAGCCATCTGACCTCCGGTCATACCGTAAATAGCATTATTGATAAAGATAATTGTAATATTCTCGCCTCGGTTCAAAGCATGAATAGTTTCGGCCGTACCGATACAAGCCAAGTCACCATCTCCCTGATATGTAAATACCAGTTTTGAAGGCCACAGACGTTTAATTGCAGAAGCTACAGCCGGAGCACGTCCGTGAGCTGCTTCCTGCCAGTCAATGTCAATGTAATTGTAGATAAATACAGCGCAACCTACAGGAGAAATTCCAATAGCATTGTCTTCCAGACCCATTTCTTCAATTACTTCAGCTACTAATTTATGTACTACACCATGACTACATCCCGGGCAATAATGCATCGGGTTGTTGTTCATTAGTTTTGGTTTCTTATAAACTAAGTTTTCGGGTTTAATTATATCTTCTTTAGTCATTGTCTTTCCTCCTCTTATTACGATTCAGGCTATTTTGAGTGAATCGCAATGCGTATTCTATAAATTTAACAAAAATGGTAAAGCAGCAGACCATAAACATCACCATCTGATTCTCTACAGTAAAGTAGACTACAATGGTACTTAATGCTCCAATCATAAAGATGATGTTCAGAATCAATCTGATCTTATCGAGATTCAACATGCGTCTTTTTATTTAATTAGTTTTTCTTTGATTGCTTCAACAACCTCATCAGGATCAGGAACAATACCTCCAAGACGTCCGAAATGTTCAACTTTCACACGACCATTAACAGCTAGACGAATGTCTTCTACCATTTGGCCTGCATTAAGTTCTACAGAGATCATACCTTTTACTTTCTCTGCGTACTTAGCAATTATCTTAGTTGGGAAAGGCCATAGAGTGATAGGACGAAGAAGCCCCACTTTAATACCTTCGGCACGAGCCAGCTCAATAGACTTTTGACAAATACGGGCACTAGATCCAAACGCTACGATTAAATAATCTGCATCTTCACAGTTTATTTCTTCATATCGTACCTCGTTTTCCTCTATCTCTTTATATTTAGCCTGAAAACGAATATTGTTTTGTTCCATTACAGCCGGGTCAAGCTCTAAAGAAGTGATGATGTTAGGCTTGCGACCATTCGCTTTTCCGGTAGTAGCCCAAGGACATTGAGCAATAACCTCTTCGTCGGTGCGGCGTTTTCTTTGTGCAGGAAGTACAACTTTCTCCATCATTTGGCCAATCACACCATCAGCAAGGATGATAGCAGGGTTTCTATATTTGAAAGCCAGTTCAAAACCTAGTCCTACAAAATCGGCCATTTCCTGTACGGAAGCAGGAGCCAGGGCAATAAGTCTGTAGTCACCGTGACCACCACCTTTTACAGTCTGGAAATAGTCGGCCTGACTTGGCTGGATAGTTCCCAGTCCGGGACCACCACGCATTACATTTACAATTAAACAAGGAAGTTCAGCACCGGCAATATAAGATATGCCTTCTTGCTTTAAACTAACACCGGGGCTTGATGATGAAGTCAATACCATTTTACCGGAACCGGCACCACCGTATACCATATTTATAGCTGCCACTTCACTTTCAGCCTGTAACACAACCATACCGGTTGTTTCCCATGGCTTCAGATCAGCAAGCGTTTCTAATACTTCAGATTGAGGAGTGATAGGATAACCGAAATATCCATCAGCTCCGTAGCGAATAGCTGCATGAGAGATGGCTTCGTTACCTTTCATTAAAACAACTTCTTCTTCCATATATTCAAGTTTTTTTGAGTTCTTTACTGTTGATTACTTAAAGTTTTACCTTGTAAACTGTAATACATCCATCGGGACATACAGTTGCACATGAAGAGCATCCATTACAAGTGTCTTCTAATACTTGCTCTGCAAAATTGTATCCCTTTATGTTTACTTCTTTTTTTGTCAGAGACAACACATTTAGCGGGCAGGCTACCACGCAAAGATTACATCCTTTGCAACGTTCGGTGTCTACTACTATTGCTCCTAAAATTTTAGCCATAATTTAAGAATTTATTGGTTGTACATATCCTTATTGTAGAAATTCAGGATGTCCATCATCATTTTTTTTGCTTGAAGGGCGGGGCTTTTGGGGTTAAGTTCTATAGCAGAGAGGTAATTGTTTATTGCCACTTGCCAGTTTCCTTGTTTACGGTAAGCATTTCCGCGAAGATAATATGCCTCATCACACGTTGGATTGCTTTCAATAAATTGATCCAATGTGTAAATAGCAGTTTCCACTTCACCTTTTTCTATGAGTCCTTTTATAGCGTTAAGTTCTTCCATCTTTTGAATTTCCAATGCTTTAGACATGCAAAGATACTTTTTATTTTTTGATTTATGTATTGGGATGAATGAAAAAAGAAAAAAAGAGATGCTTGAAATAAAGAAAAGAGATAATTTTAAGAAAAAGTATTACT
Organism: uncultured Bacteroides sp.; assembly: GCF_963678845.1. NCBI lineage: Bacteria > Pseudomonadati > Bacteroidota > Bacteroidia > Bacteroidales > Bacteroidaceae > Bacteroides > uncultured Bacteroides sp. The sequence goes on along the minus strand of NZ_OY787464.1, from coordinate 941,448 downwards.
GTCTTTATGATACTAAATCATTCTAAGTAATAGATTGTTTATTGCAGGCAGTTTCTATAAATTATTTTAAAGATTAAAACGTATACAAAAAGAAAGAGGCTATCTTTGTAAGAATAGCCTCTTTTGAATTATTTTGTTTAAATTATTGTATATGATATTAAAAATATCATATTGTTATAATATGAGCTGCAAAAATATTTTTTTTATTTTTTGACTTCAGTTCCGTTTATATACAATCCTTTATAGTTAATATCTTTTGCTCCGGTTACTGAATTTCCATCGGCTACATTGTTAAAGTGACAATCTTCCACATTTATATTATATACATGGTCGTTATCCTCTAATCCAACAACACTAACACCAAACTTACTTTTTTCGCAGGTTACATTCTGAAGATATACATTACGTACTGTAGGATCAAATCCACGGTTACATTTCTCACGGCTTTCGTATTGAAGGTTGATATGAAGCACTGCTTCACGACATTGGCCAACAGTAATATTCCTAACAAATACATTTTCTATCAAACCTCCACGGCAAGTACTTGATTTAATTCGGATTACACGATCCAGATTTGGACTGTCCATTTTACAGTTTTCAACAAACAGGTTTTTGTATCCTCCAGAGATTTCGCTACCTACAACAACACCTCCGTGCCCGTCTTTCATGGTGCATCCACGCACAATAATGTTCTCACTTGGCACATTCCATTTGCGTCCGTCGCCGTTACGTCCTGATTTAATGGCAATACAATCGTCTCCGGTGTTGAATATGCAATTTTCAATTAATACATTTTTACTCGATTCAGGGTCGCAACCATCGTTGTTTGGTCCATGGCTCAGGATGTTCACTCCACGTACAATCATGCTTTCACAAAACAGAGGATGAATTACCCAGAATGGAGAATTGCGCAAGTTTACATCTTCAATCAGGATAGTATTGCAGGAATAAAAATTAATTAATTGAGGACGCATACCATCTTCAGGAGTCATTATGCGCTTGTAAACAGGCATGCCTGTTTCACCGTACATCAGCAAACGTTCACGTCCGCCATTCTTTTGAGCAACAATTCCTTCTTTCCATCCAAATTGTTTGGCACCACTCATTCTCCACCAGTTTTCATTGGCTCCCTGAGCATCAATAGTACCTTTACCAGTAATGGCAATGTTAGTTTCGCCATAGGCATAAATCATTGGATGAGCGTTCCAACAGTCAATTCCTTCCCAGCGGGTAAGAACTGCAGGAAAATATAGTTTCTGATTTGTAGAAAATTTAAGTGTTGCTCCATCTTCAAAATGAAGATTTACATTACTCTTTAATGTAATTGGTCCGGTGTAGAATACTCCTTTTGGTATCACTACTGTTCCACCGCCTGCCTGATTGCAGGTAACTATTGCCAGATTGATAGCATCGTGGCAAGGTTCTGTTTCATTTCCGGCTTTTGCACCAAAATCAGTAATTACGAATGTACGTTGGGGAAATGATGTTCTTTTTATTTGTTTTTCAATCTTTGCACACTCTTCCCAGGCTTTGTCTATTGGATTAGCATTGGCATACAGAGTAAGCAAAAGCAAGGAAATCATTCCGAATACTTTTCTCATAGTGTCGTTTCTTTTATTGTTATTAGTTATTTACTGCAAAGATACTAAAACCGGAATCGAAAAAACGAGGAGTATTTGGCATAAATAGTGCAATAATTGATACTCGTAATTTTATTTTTTTCTTTTTCTGTATTTTAAATATGCAAAACCGACAACTAAAAGCAGGGTAGGAGCCAGTGAAAAGAATGGATGCAGAGTAGCGTAACCTCCGTCCGGTAAATTGTATTCACAGGCAAAAAATCATAGCATAAAAGATACAGCTAATAATCAGACAAAGAGTATCACATATCCCATTGCAGAGCTAAAGAATCCTGCTATCTCTTTTCTAATCAAATATTTCATTATATTTCGGGATTTTTGTTACTTTTGTGTGTTACCTGAAATAAATAACCACACAAAGATATTTATATTGTATTGAACGCGCATAGCTATGGATCGGAAATTGAGGATAAAAACATTGATCATTTCGCTTTTTCTGCTCTTTCTTATAGGAGTAGGAACATTCTTCTACACGGGGATAAGTTTTCGTGAAAGAATTACCGAGGTCAATCTTTATTCACTTGTCCCTTCAGGTTGCAATGCCGTGTTTGAAACCAATGACCTGACTTCGCTGATCAAAGAAATAAAAAGCACAGGTTATATAAAAGAACTTCCATCCCTTAAGCTTTCCCGTATTGCGAATGATTTGATGGTACATTTTGACTCATGGGTAATCTCTGCACCTCATGGAGTTAGTTCTGGAATGAACAGAATGCTAATTAGCTTTCATTCTCTCGGAACAGAAACAGACCAGGTAGTTTATTTTAGTACAACTCCTCAGAATGATGACTGGATTGAACAGCAAATAAAGAAAAACCGTCCTATGGATTTTCCTATTAAAACAGTTTCTTATAGAGGCAAGAATATAAAAATATGCCCCATGGGAGGAGATTCGTTTCTCTGTTATTACAAGTCGGCCGGCTTTATTGCTGCAAGCTATTCAGAACGACTGATCAAGCAAGTTATTGATACCCATGTTGGTGGGAAATCAGTTCTCGCCGATCCAGTGTTCAGGCTCTCGCAGGACTATAAAAACTTTAATAGCATAGCCTCTTTGCATTTAAAGATGAAACAAATGGGGTGGAGCGAATTAAATATCAAGTTTGCTCGTGATGTAATCCGTCTTTCGGGAACCAGTATAGATGCAGATACAAGTTCCTCGTTTGTCAATGCGCTCAAGGAGCAATCTTCCATTGAACTGTTATCAAAAAGAGAACTTCCCCGTTACACTTATTATGTAAATGAGATGGGTATTTCCAAACTTGAATATATTGCGGTAAATACCTCGCAACAGGAATATGTCCTTGCATCCTATCCGGATAAAGTAAAAGCAGTGGATATCCATCTGGTGCGTTTTCTGAAAGGATATGCAGCCAACCGTTTAACAAGCATCTCTTTTTATCCCGAAGACTCAATTCGCCGGCCACTTTCTTTGTTGTATATCCCAATGAAAGATTCCATCAAAGCAGAAAAAGATTTGCAGCAGTTTATACAGGAAAAGATGCAATCAGGAGGTAAAGCTCAATTATTGTATGCAGGAGTAAAGAGTTACCAACTCTATTCACTACCCAAGAATACTATCTTTGCCCAGCTTTCCGGAATCAAAGATGCAGATCTCAACTCTTATGCCGTATTCTACAAGAACCTTTTGTTGCTTGCTCCTGATCCTGTTAGCATACTTTCATATATCACCCAAATGGATAAATATAATACCCTTAAGTTTGATAGTCCGTATAATGAGTGCATTACCCGCATGTCTCCACATCTCAATTATATGCTAATGGCAGATCTGGCGGAAGTAAACTCTCATCCGGATAATCGTTCACGCTTTATCCCTGACTTCTTTTTCCTGCATGCAGATTTCTTTAATCATTTTATCCTTTCTACTCAGTTCGTTTGTAAGAATAGGATGGTTTATCCTAATTTGAAGTTGACTTATAAAGAAAATTAATCAGGTATCTTTTTATTTATTAACTTCTACAGCAGGCTTTAATACTTTTCTGATACATAATAAAATAGAGACGCAACAAAGTATTATAATTATACTTGTTGAATATAGTATATTTCCCATGCCTGTTAGTGGTGAAATAATTCCACCCGATACAAAAGTAAGGAATCCAATTATAGCAGAAGCATTTCCTGAATTCTGCTTTTCCATATCCAGAGCCAATGTTGTCGATGTTGGTAAAATCATACCTAAGAAGAATAAGAGGCAGAAGAATGTTATCTCAATAACAACAATTGAACTTGAAATACATAAGGCCATCACTGTTATAATACTCATGGTAATGAATCCTTTTACACCAATCGAAGTTCCGACAGGAAAATATTGGGGAATGATATTTAATCTATTTTGTTAAAGCTGAAATAACATACTTAACTTCTGCTTTCGGATTGGTATTATATACCCTTATTGTGTATGTCTTTGTGGTTGTGTTTCCTGTATAATTCACTTCAACCTGTGCTTTTGTGCTAGTTATAGAAACAGACGATAAATCTTCTGCAAGAGCATTCCATGTATAATTAAACTCAATCTTGCTTGATGAATTCAATAATCCTGTGCAAACTAATGGAGCACTTTTATCAATCATCAAACTATTAGCTATAGCATAATCTTTATTGTTAATTGTAATATGATCTATTCCAAGCATAGAACTGTCTATAGGTTGAGTGATGTTGTCTTCCTGCTTTTGGCATGCCAGAAGTAGGCACATAAAAATAAGTAATAGCTTAATTCTCATAGCTCTAATGTCTGTTTGTTTTTTTTGCAAAGATAATATTTGGAAAGCAAAAAACAATATGCGATATTGAATATTTATTCGTTTCGTAACCAAAATATGTCGTTTGATAAACTAAATTTGTTTTTGCCCTTAGCTTAAGTCATCTTTGTGACAAAAAAATGTTATTAGATATGGAAAAAGCAAATATTGCAGAACAATCATTTATTTATGGATTTTCTTTGAATGCAGATTATTCAGAGTGTTATCAAATGGCTACAAACAAAAAATCAGTAACATTGGAATCATGTTTATCATCATTTTCGTTACGGCCAAAGTGGGTTGATTTTCTTTTTAAGTTACGCAATATATTAGTAAAACCTTTCAATTTGGATACTTCTACAGATGAAGTTACTAACAACAACCCAGGGAAAGGTGAGAAGCTTGGTTTCTTCGATGTCCTTGAAAGAAGTGAAACAGAAATTCTGTTGAATGCAAATGATAAACATCTTGAAGGCTGGTTTTCCCTGCAATATGAAACAGATAAAGATAAGCACACAGTAAAGATAGTAACTGTTGTTATGTTTCACAATCTGATGGGGAAGATTTATTTCTACACAATCAAGCCCTTTCATTATCTGATTATCAGAGATGCATTAATCAGAATGTGTAAATACTAAATAGAAATAAAAAAATGAAAACTCAGACTCTTTTACTACGTGTTGCTGGTTGTATTAGCTTGCTGTTTGTTGTTTTCCACTTACTCTTTTATCCAATGTTTAATTGGGGGAATACTTCTGATATACCATGCTGCTCTATTTAGAAATCAAATAAGTACTTCACAAGAAATTGCCGGGGACGTAATGTACACATACTAACAGACTGGCTCAATGAACCAATATTTATTCGTTCGTAGGCATTGGTATTAAATATATTGTTTGTCGACAACTTCAGTTCGTTGTGCCCAAAAATATACGAGAAAGACACATCCGAAAAGTATTTATTATCAATACCTTTATCAGTACTGTGATAGAATTCATTTACCCATTGAAGTTGGAACTTATCCGAAGGGATAACGTTGAGCGTAAACTTATGTTGAAAACGCTGTATCGAAGGATATGAAAAAAAAACTGGTTCGATGGTTTCCATTATACTATTCGTATAGGTCGATTTTTCCTCCCAATTTAGGAGTTTGCATGGCTGCATTAAGAATCCTACAGATGCTGTTGCAGTATTGATACGATACTTTGTTAAAACCTCACTCCAAAGACGCGTGTCATTATTGGTGGTATAATCAAGAGCTGTTTTTACCAATGTTTTCCAAAAAGAGAATGATTGATTATATCGTGCATCTAAGTTGTACGTATCACTATTTACTCCTTGCAAGACATTAATTGTCTGTTGCAATATTCCATTAAAACGTGAGGAAGTCAACATGTTACGATGCTCTGGTAAGTAGAACCCTGAGAGACTAAAGAAGAATCCCTTTATGGGATTCTTGAATTGGATTCCACCATATAGATTTGCAGACTTTCTAAAAGCAAGTTCGCCACCACATGCCGAAGCAGAACGATAATCGGTAAAGATATATCCTGGATAGAGATTATAAATATCCGAGTAACTATGAGAATAGGATGCACTCCCAAGAATTTCTAAAAGTGCCGATAAAGAGTATCGAATATGAAGATTGGGCTCAAAAAGTAAATGAGCTTCACTTCCTTTGTAGTTATTTACGGTCTTATTATGTTGATAGAGATTAGCTAATGTGGCCGAGACGGAAAACTCCCCTTTAAACTTGTAGTTCTGATAACTTATCGAGGGAGTTAGATAAACATCTGTTTCCGTAAAATTGGAGCGATTGAGGAATGAGTCCCGCACTGCTTGTGGAAATGTATTGTCTGATGTGGCTAAGGCAGACTGCAATGATTGGGCTTTTATTTTTAGTCCTGCTCTGTATTCCACATACATACCCAACAATTTATGTTGAAACGAGGTGTAGGTATGTGAGGAAAATGAACGTAGTAGCAGGTCTTGTTGCATCGATTCGTATGCATAGCCATTATTGAGTAAATCGGCATACTGACCCGGAGTAACTGTTAAGTGTTGAGGTAGGTTGCTATATTTATTGATACTTGCAAGTCGGAAGGTGTTCTTCTTCATGTTTTTAATAAGTTGAAACTCCTCAGTTATTATCTGTTTATCAGTATTTGTTGCCTGATTGGTAGCATTGCCATTGGTTTGCATCCAACCATTATTATGTCCCCAAGTACCTTGAAACTTGATGGAGTTCTTTAGATAATATTTTTTAGAATTGAGATAATAAGCCAGTTCGCCATCAATCATATCTTTGGTATGAGCAGCTCTTATGTTTTCGTCAATAGTCACCGTCTGATTGGGTAAAAAGTAGGTACTCACTAAACTACCGTTCTCTGCTTGTTCATCATGCAGATAACTACCTTGAAAGCGAATGTTTTTATCTTTTGTTAATTTCCAAAGATTATTAACAGTGAAAAGATGCGTCTTATTAAAGTAATAACGTTGTTGATCAAGATCGGGGTTTGCCACAGTAATAGGCGAAAGAGTAAAAGGCTCTTGAAAAACACCTCCACTTTGAAACTGTTCGTAAGTAAGAACATTGAGTTCAGAAGCCACGTCTACCCCTGTATTGTCATTTTTATACATAGACAAATTTTGCATCTTCCCATTAAAGAGCATGCCTAGCAGGCGATTACTCCATAGTATCTCTTTGGTTTTATCTTCCGCTCCCAATCCCACATCTATCGTTCCCAATATTCGCGACTTTGCTTTATCCTCGAGCACAAGATTGAGTGCAGCATTGTCGGTAAAACTCTTACCACGAAGAGCAGCAATCTTCTGATGGTTTTCCAATACCTGAACCTCTTTCACAGCCTTAGCGGATAGATTGTTGGTAGCCAGACTATACTTCCCTTCGAGCAAGTTTAGTCCTTCAATATAGAAAGAGTTAATAGGTTTACCTTGATACTTTATTTCACCCTCTTTTGATACCTCAATACCGGGTAGCTTTTTTATAACATCGCCTATACATCTATCTTGCGGCATACGAAATCCGCTTACAGAATATTTTAGCGTATCTCCTTCCTGCTTTAACCGCTTAGAGACATACTTTACCTCTTTAATCATAATTGCTTTTGACTGCAAATAGATATCCGATTCCTCCATAAATCCCTGAGTAGGCACCCATGTACTAGCAAAGCCCATGCAAGTAAAACAGAGGTAACGAACCTTTTTACCTGCTGGAATTGCTGTTGAGAAACGACCATCACGTTCTGTCATAGAGAAAGCAACAGTCATACTGTCGGCCTGCATCAAATTTACAGATACCATTTCAATAGGCTTCTTTGTAGCATCGTTTATTACCCTGCCTTTAAACGTTTGGGCAGTAATCGTTAGTAAACAGCAGCCCCAATATACTATTAATAGTCGTGTTCTCATGTCTTTGTTTTTAGTTGTTTGCCTTCATATTAAAGCATTTATACGAAGAAAACATCTCTATCACTATGAGTGATCTTCCCCCAAAAATCACTTTTTATACTCTAAATCAGTCTCTATCCCCACATACTTATAGCTCGGATACTTATAAGGTTTTCCAGTAGCATCAAAGAGTTCAACCTCAGTATCACCACATACTTTTTTATCGTAAGCAGCTTGGTCATTTGCCATCTCCCAACAAGCATTAAAGAGTTCTTGCCTATTACAATTTATATATACCCCTTTCATTAGAGATATCGGACGTTTCTTTTGAAGTACTTTTACTCCAGCACAATAGAAATGAAAAACGGAATCTTTATCTTGAGCATCGAGTATTAAGCCAGGCAAGCCACTCAACTTCCAAGGTCCTTCGCTAATAGGAATATCTGTTGTGTACCATACCTGCCATGTACGACCTCTAAATGTTGTCTCTGCTTTTTGACATTTATAACCTAAAATCTCTTTTTTATTAGGACAAATAGCCCAGTTCTGCTTAGGAATATTTTCTTCGTACTTGTACCATATGCTACAGTTGTCAATATAGGTTAGCTTTCCCTCTGATGGATAACCTTTATATATTCTATAGTACTGAAAACTACGAATGCAGTTGGCAGTTAAAGCAGACATTTCATAAATCGATCCACCGCGAGCGTCTACGCTGTCTCTAATCTCTTTTATTCTAGCCTCTCTTACGCTTTCGAAGACACTGCTTTTTAATCCAATGTAAAGGGCAAACTCGTCATATCTTATTTTTTGTAGTAAATTAGCATCTTGGTGATAATTTTCCAAATAAGTCACTTGCAAATAAGCGCTATCTTTTTGTTCTTGACCAAAACAAATAATTGTTTGAACAAAACAATAAATAAATAAATAAATAGATTTCATCTTGTTGATATTTGTATAGGCTTAGCATATATAAGTACACTAAGCCTATAATTAAATTTTAACCAAGCTTCTCACATTGCTTTTCTAAATTGTCCATAACTCTACATATTGCAGCTTTACTTTGGTCACCTCTAACTATTGCTTGGATTCCACAACTAGACAGAACTACAGTATAATCTGGTTTTTGGGGAGCCTCTGGAGAAGGAGCTTCTGCCTTTTCAGAAACACATTCTTTACTTGCTTGAGAGGCAGTTTCATCACTTGCTGTCTTTTCGGCAGCATTTATTGCTTGTGCAGATATAAACATCATTGCACAAATGAACATAATCTTTTTTATTTTTACACGTTTTAACTTTAAAAATAAAACTATTTATAATAATGTCGACATTATTCTTATACAACTAGATAATAAATAAAAATTATCATTTGCAAATATGATTATTTAAATTATAATAAACACGATAAATAATATATATTTTACATTTATACTAGATAGTTTCTGTCAAATATGGTATTTTTAGTTTTGTCATTTTTCTATCTGATTTGTATTGTGGCAGAATTTACTTTTTAAGGTGTTCGTTCCAGTAGTCTGGTTATATTGATAATGTGTCTGGTTCCAATGATATTTTATGCTATTCCTTTGCATATATAACTTTTTTAATAGCTTTGTAGATTAAATGAAACTATGAGATATATTCTGAAAATACTTATTCATTCTCTTTTCTGGGTGGTTTACGTATTGTTTTACCTGTTAATGGAAGTAATGCCAAGGGGAGAAGTCTTTGTTGCATTGCAGGATTTAACTCCCCAATTTTATATCAATTTTGTTTGGGCTGCTGTGATTTTTTATACATCCTATTATTGCCTGATACGTTACTTTGAGAAAAGTCAGCTTGTAAAGTATCTCATTCTGTCCATTACTCTAAGTGTAATGGTTTCAGCCATTTTTTTTGTGTTTATAAAGTTTTTCTTTTCTGATTTCAATTTGTTTGATTACCATATCTTTTTGCCACCAATGGTTGGCTCGTTCATTATTGCTCAGTGTGGATGTCTGGTGAGAGGCTTTGAAAAATGGTTCTCCAATATTCAGGTGAAATCAGAGATTGAGAACAAGAATCTGAAAAACGAACTAGAGTTGCTCAAATCACAGGTCAATCCTCATTTCCTATTCAATACGTTGAATAACATTGATTCCCTGATCATTAAATCACCAAAGGATGCTTCGAAAATGCTTATCACTTTGTCCGGGATGCTTAGGTATATGATTTACGAGACCAAAACAGATGCTGTGCCTTTACAAAGGGAAATTGATTACCTCACAAGTTATATACAACTTCAGCAATTGCGATTTAAAAACAGCGATTATATCAGGTTCTCTTTTCCGGAGCCCGATGTTAGTAACATACAAGTAGCTCCGATGTTGTTTATCCCTTTTGTGGAAAATGCATTTAAACATTCATGTTATGCAGAGCCAATGCCGGTAATTGATACAAGTATTCGTTTGGATGGAAACGTATTGGAATTCACTTGTGTAAACTACTTTGATACGGAAAGAATGCTAAAGCCAGATGTTCAATCAGGCGTTGGATTGGAAAATGTAAAAAGACGTCTTGCTTTGCTGTATCCGGGGAAACATGACTTGCAAATAATTAAAAAATCAAATACCTTTAAGATTCAATTAATCATTAAGTTATGACTTTATCTTGCATTATCGTAGAAGATGAACCCTTGGCAGCAGAAAAACTGGAAAGCTTTATAGCGCAAATACCCCTGCTTAAGCTGGAAGGCAGTTTTGATAATGCTTTAGAGGGATTACAATTTCTAAACACACGCACCGTAGATTTACTTTTTCTTGATATTCAGATGGAAAAGATTACCGGTATTCAGTTGCTTGAAAATCTTTCTTCAAAACCTTATGTAGTCATTACCTCTGCTTATTCAGACTATGCCTTAAAAGGGTATGAGTTAAGTGTCTTTGATTATTTGCTCAAACCCTATTCTTTTGAAAGGTTTCTGGCAGCGGTTAATAAAGTCTTTGATGATTTAAAATTGAAGAGAGCCCTTAATAGTGAGAACAGCGGATCACAAATCTTCATTAAAACAGAATATCGTCGTGAAAATGTACATATTGACGATATTCTGTATATCGAAGGAATGCAGGGATATTTAAAGATATATCTCCCCGGAAAAAAGATCTTGACCAAGCAAAGCATAAAATCCATGTTAGAACAACTTCCTGAAGATCAATTTATTCAAGTTCATAAATCCTATGTTGTGGCTCTATCCAAAATTGAATCCATTGAACGAAATCGCATTAATATCTCTGGTAAGTGTATTCCTGTTGGAGATTTATACAAAAAGCGTTTCTATGAAAGGATTGAGAAGCTTTGAATAAATCTCATTAAAAGACTTTATCTATACATTTTTAGATTGTTCTATTTAATGCATACTAACAACAACTACTACTTTTCTGATACAAAATAATGCGGATACACAACAGAGTACTATATCAGTCAGTAACAACTTACTCTTTCTCTAGTTTTCTACAAGATTTTTTTATTGCTTGCTTTTGAACTAATTAACATCCTTTCTTACATTACTCAGATAGAAAATTTTCATGTGATTGATCTTGATAGGATAAATTAATGATATTAAATAAATATTACCTGATTGTTCTTTCTTATCAAAAGATTAATTACTTTTGTTTAGAAAATAAAACATACAGCAGAATGATTCTGTACCAATTCTTACCAACATTAATGTTAATTGTTGGAATACTCCAAATAATCCTCTTCTTTAAAGTTTGGGGAATGACAAATGACGTAAAGAAGATTAAAAGGTCTATCAATGGCATTGATAACCAAGATTGGAATACAGCTAAACTTGAAACTTTAGCAGGCTATTATGATAAAGCATACGAAATCTATTTCAGATGCTTCATTAACGACGTATACGAATTATATAATAGTGCAACCAGAGCAATGCAATTTGACTATCCTGCAGAATACGCAAAACTGGTTGAAATTTACAAAAAGAGACTTGATACACTTAAAGGTGAATACTCTATTGGCTTTGAAAAATATGATACTGTAGAGAAAATTAGGGAAATGATTTTTAGAGGATAGAGAGAATAATTCATTAAATCGAAAATAAACTATGGATAAGCAAAATTCAAAAAAGGATATTCCATTATGCATAAAATGCAAAAGGCCAATGAAATACAACTCTTTATCAGAAGAGTATGAATGTAATAACCCTATGTGTTATATAAAAGATTTACCTCTTCATTCGCTGTCTGATTTAAATCAAAGTGGGGTTGTCTTTGGCGATTGTATTGGCTTTAATACGAATAATAGAAGAATCCACGATATACTAGAAGAAGGAATAAAAATCATCAAAAAAAGGTGAGTAACAAAGATATTATTGAAAAACAGTCTGTTGCGTGTTCAAATGTATGCAGGCAGATAGTATTTGCTTTAGGTGCTATATCTTGGGGGATAATTTATAGCAACACAGACAAGAAGGCAACCTTTATAATATTGCCTTCTATATCAATAATTCTCATTATTATATATTTCTGTGTGGATATATCTCAATACTCCTATTCAGCAATACAAACTAGAAAAATCGAAAAATCATATAGAACGCATTATAGAGATGAAAACAATAAAGAAAAGCAAGAAAAAATTGAACGTAATTATTTTATTACAAATGAAAAAATAGAGAAAATCGTTTTCAAATTATTTATCACTAAAATTGCGATTTTACTCATTATTACAATTTTACTTATAGCATACTTTGTTTCTGAAATGAATTTATAGAAGCACTTATTAAAGCACTTAAAAATGAAAGAAAAGCATTCTCATAAATGCCTGTATTCGATAGCTGGTGGAGCCTTATTAATTTCAATTGTTACATTTTTCTTATTTTGGCTTAGACTTGAACCGTTCGAATTCTCAAATGATTCTTTTATTGGTACAATAGCTACGTTTATAGGAGTATGTGCTACGTTCATTGTTGGATTTCAGATATTTAATTCTATGCAAGTACGAAATGAGTTAAAGGATGCTCAAAATCTTATTGAAGAATTAGAAGGGAAAGTTAATGATAGCGATAATATATTAAACGGACTAAAAGGTAATATTGAGCAAATAAATTTGACAGTGGAAGAACAAGAAGCTCTTGGAATAGCAAGAACACGGCATATAAAAGGATATGCACTAAGCGATAAGCAATTAACAACAGCTTATTTCAACTTTATTGAAGCAATTGATACTTACCTTAGATTTCGGCATAGAGGAGAATTTACTGTAACATTAGAAGATCTAAATGTTTGCGTAAATCAGATGAATACTTCTTTAGAGAAATTAAGGGTTTGCACTGATACAGAACATAAAAATGAACTTTTGGAAAAATTCGAATGCGAAATGATTCCATCTAGAAATATAAATATAAAAGCCCGAATTGATAGTTGGAAAACATTACCAGAATATGGACTTTTACTAACTAGATTTGAATACTTAGAAACCATTGAAACTGAGCGTAAGAGAATAGTGACTAAGGTTCTAGAAATATATAATACAATGCAAACAGAAGAGAATGAACCACAAGAGGGATAAAAGAATCTAAATAAATCAAATCTAAATACTATGAAAAAGACGTCAATCATATTTCTAGCCTTCATCCTTACTACTGTAAGCATAATAGCTCAGACTGTTTATGTAACAAGGACAGGTTCAAAATACCACTCAGAAGGATGCAGGTATTTACTGATATGAAGGATATATTTTAGGGGGTATCAAAGAAAATGAAGAAGCGAATATTATATTTTATAGCAACCTTGCTTTCGACAACAGCGATATATAGCCAGCAACTTGACTTTGGTAAATATCGGCTTTGTTATGATATGTATTGGAGATGTCATTTCCAAAACCTGATAGAATTGAGGCCGGATAGCACATATACATTTGAATATGTTGATGACACAGAGAAAATGTCAACAAAGGGAAAGTGGAAAATCGAACCTAATTATTTGGTTTTAACACCTGACTTTATCCCTGACACAATTAAAGTTACAAACGTCTTTGAGTATATAAATAAAAAGAGTTCTGATAATTTAATTAGCATAGAGGAATATTTTAAAGGCATTTCAGGACTTCAAGTTGACATTTTTCAAAATGGAATTAAAAGCAGTTTTGTATCTGACTCAATTGGAGAATTTCAATACAAGGGACAAATAGCCGATAGCATCTTCTTTCCAATAAAAGGCCGTACAATAAAGGTTATTCCAAAGAAAGAAAAAATATCTACACTAATAAGCATAAAAATTGATTCAAACTTCAAGGACTTAGTTTATCAACAGCTTGGAACAAACAAAATATTAATTTATAATGGAAGAATGTTAGTGAGATATAAAGATGAAGAAAACGGAATATTAAAAACAGAATATTTTGAAAAAATAAAATAATAAACCGCTAATGAAAAGGTTCGTTAAGCGCCCTCATTACCATTCAATTAATAAAATCTAAATAGATGAAGAAAATTGTATTTTTATTTATCCAGCTTGTTTTTGTATTAACTATAAATGCTCAAAGTAGCGTAAAATATGCCACTGTAGACCTTAATTTACGCACAGCTCCCAATAAGGCTTCTCATGTTATAATGGTTATTCCTCAAGGTACTTCCGTCACCATTGATGAGGATTGCAACTGTAAATGGATTCCAATCCGTTACGATGGGAAAATCGGATATGTATCTACCAAATACCTCACAAAGCATAAAATTAGTTATTCAGGCAACACAGCGAGGACTTATGTTAAGCATTATACTAATTCCAGAGGAAATAGGATTCAGTCTCCTACTCGTTATGAATCTTCACCTGCAGGGGCAACAGCCTTATGCCGAGATGGATCATATAGCTTTAGCCAAAGCCGAAGAGGAACATGCTCGCATCATGGTGGAGTTGCTAGTTGGCTATAGAGAGAATTAAACTTTTACCTGTACAATAAGGCTAATCAATATTGGATATTAATAAAAAACGCTGCTATTATGGAAAACTTACTGATTAAAGATGAATTAATTGCTATCTCAGATCGTTTAGGGCATTTGACAAGTGAAGCTTTAAGAGCGAACACGTTATTTCAATTAGTGGCTGTTGGGCAACAAGGTGCAAAATCCGGCGAAAAAGTCGAATATGCAGCCGTTATCAGGCTATTAAAGAATCATATAAAGAATGGTGATTTTAAGATTTCGGTTACTGATCTTGGACTAAGTAGAGAAAAAATAGATTTGATTAAGGGCTTGTTAACGGGGATAATTGGTAAGGAAGAGTTGGATGCTCCGGCATTCATTTAAAAGTAACGCAGAACACACATTAAGATATGGAAGAAGAATTAAAACTTGAAGAGAAAATTGAGAGGTTATCGAAAATTATTGAGAAGAATCCAGAGGATGCAGATGCTTATTTTGATAGAGGAAATATTTATTTAACGTTAGAAAGATATGATAAAGTAATTACAAATTATAATAAAGTTATAGAATTAGAGCCTAATTTAGCTCCTGCATATAATAATAGAGGTAATGTTTTTTATTATCAAAAGCTATATGATAAAGCAATTCTGGATTACACCAAAGCAATTGAATTAGAGCCAGATTATGTAAAAGCATATTGTAATAGAGGAAATACTTTTCATGAGATACAGGAATATGATAAAGCTGTTAAAGATTTCAATAAAGCAATTGAATTAGAGCCAGATTATGCAGATGCTTATTATAGCAAAGGTTGTTCGTTTTATAAATTAAAGCAATATGATAGAGCGGTTTTGGATTATACAAAATCTATAGAATTAAATCCTGATAATTTTAAAGCGTATTTTAATAGAGGCAACATTTATAGAGAAAGCAATCAATATGATAAAGCTTTATTAGATTATGCTGAGGCTATAAAAATAAATCCTCATTATTCAAATGCCTTTATCAATAGAGGGCTAACTTTGTTAAATGACCCCCACAAAGCAATACCAGATTTTATTAGAGCAATAGAAATTGATCCAGATATCCCTGAAGCTTATCTTAATAGAGGGCTTGCCTTTTATCGAATAGAAGAATATGATAAAGCTATTCAGGATTTTAATAAAGTTATAAAGCTAAACCCTAATTCTGAAAAAGCATATTACAATAGAGGATGCCTTTTTCATAAATTAAAGCAGTATAAAAATGCAATTGAAGATTATAGCAGGACTATTGAAATAAATCCAGAATATATTAGTGCTTACAATAATAGAAGTATTTTGTATGCATATACAGAACAATATGAAAAAGGAATAAAGGATTTAGACAAAGTTGTGAAATTTGAACCTGATAATGTTTCAGCATACAACAACAGAGGTAACATATATAATTTAATAAACAAGCCTGAATTAGCTATATTAGATTACAACAGAATAATTAAAATTAAACCAGATCACTCAGTTGCTTACAATAATAGAGGAAATACATTTTATAATCTAAGTAAATACAATGAAGCTATTAATGATTACAATAAAGCCATTAAATTAGATTCTCAGAATACAAATGCTTATAATAATAGAGGTTTAGCCTATTGTTTACTAGAAAAATGGGCAGACTCTGCTATTTCTTTTATGAAGGGAAAAACGAGCGCCTTAGATTTTTTGACAAAATTTAATGAAGTAAAAAAAAGTGAAAATGTATTTTCTTACATAATCAATTTTGATCCCTTCTTTAAAGAAACAACAAATTTTGTAAAAGAAAAGAACGAGTATAAAAAAATATATATCAATATTTTAAAGTCAATAGCATTATTATATGTAAAAAATGAAACTACGGCTTCGCACTATACCAAAAAAGCAACTGCAGCACAGTTACTTTTCAAGAGTTCTAAATTTAGACTTAATTCAACAATAACAGCTAATGATCCACAAGAAGGTGAAACGCTTCTTAAATATTTTAAGCTAGAAGAATCAGAAAAACATAAAAAAGAAGAGTCTCAAAGGGGAGAGCCTAAACATGATTATCAAGCCTTTATTGGTTGTTTTACATTTAACCATGAAAGTTTAAATCAATTCAGACTTTACGGTAAGGAATCAGATAAAGAGGCAACTGGCATCAGTTTAGTCTTAAATAAAGACTTCTTTAACGAAAAAATGGATATTGGCCTATTGTCTAATTGTTTTTTAAAAGACAATGATAAAGAAAATGCAAACGTTAAGGATGAGCGAACTCAAAAATATGCGTTATATCGATGCATTTATGTTGATCCAAAAACACATAAAGTTATCTCATTAGGGCATAAAGAAGAATACTCATTCTATAGAGAAAATATTGGTGTTTCATCAGATGAAATTAGTACATATAATAAAGAAATAAATAAAATAAAAAGTAAGGTAACTAATCAACTTAATAAATTAGATAAGAGTATTAAGACTGGTAAGGATTTAGATAAAAATATTATTTGTGAATTGCTCCTACCATTGCGTTATTTAGTTAAACATGTAGCATATAAAGAAGAACAAGAATGCCGGATCTTTGATATAAAAGATTTGAAAGATAAATCTAATGAGATAAAATTTACACCTGATTATGCACAAATGTTCATAGAATATCAGCCTATTACAAAATATGTAAAAAAAATCTTTTTCGCTCCAAAAACAGAAGGTGTAGAAATATTCAAGAAAGCGATTGAGCAAAAAGAATTGAAGATTGATTGCAAGCTTAGTACTCATCCATTCTCGTAAAACAGATATTAGAATTCTATGAGAAATACTTGTTAACTCTAACATTCTTATCAATTTGCATCACTGGTGCAGGAGCAAATACATCTTGTTCACAGCTAAATGAGATCAAACAAGTAAATGATACTACTTGGGTTATTTTTATTGATAAAATGCCAGAATATCCGGGAGGAGAATTCGCTTTAAACGAGTTTATCTATAAAAAACTGGTATACCCTAAAGAATCCCATGCAGAAGGGAAGGTATATATTTGTTTTAGCGTTTCTGAAGAAGGAAAAGTGAAAGAGGTTAGAGTATTTCGTTCTCTTGATCCTTACTGTTACAAAGAAGCTTTTAGGATAGTAAGCAAATTACCAATAATTTTTTTGTTATATCTAAAATCAGATTTTATGTTTGACCAATTAGAAAAATATCAGAACAACGGACATTTTTTCTTTATGAAAGGAAATAGTATGGAAGAGGTGGCAAAGGATATTCCTGATGAACCAGGTGTTTATTGTGTTTATGCTTTAGTGAGGGGGCATATAGAGCTGGTTTATATTGGTAAGTCGGGTAAGCTTGAACAAGATGGAACTTTTAATGGCCCAATGCTAAACCAGTGCATCAACTATAAAAAAGAAGGGATTAAAAGAGATTCATTCTTTAAGAGCATGATTACTAAACTTGGTGCTGATGCGCTTGATATATACTGGTATGTAACCTTTGATAAAAAACACCCTGATCTGCCGGCATTTGTGGAAGCTATTTTATTGCAGAGGCATTATGATATTTATGGGCGATTGCCTCTTTGGAATAAGTCGTTTTAAAACGGAGTATTCTTTGGTGACATCATATTATTGTAATTGTCTCAACAGTGATGAGATAATTCTACTACAAAAGAAGGGTGAATGTCTATTCCTGTTACTCAATGCGTGCCAGTTCTTCCCGATAATTCGTTTCTCTGGTAAGCCAGAATTTAGCTGGGATACCTAAAACTAGTTCTAATTTTAATGCAGTATCTACAGAAATGGGCTCTTTTCCTTTAATAATATCATTAATCTTACTTTCTGTTTTACCCATGCGTTCAGCCAGTTCGTTTTGGCGCATTCCCATTGCATCAATAGTCTCTTGAATTGTGTCTCCCGGAGGAGATAACAACTCTTTAGCCAAAATTAAATTTGCATTCATAATTATATTTTATTAATGATAGTCTTCAATAGTAATAATTTCGATCTCTGTTATTAAAATCCATTTTAGTCCACTAACTATCTTCTTTATGAGAAATGAGATTTTGGCAGAGTCAAAAATTAGTCTGTAATTAACTGAAATATCTACTGCCAACTTTTCTTTTTCTATCACTCCTTAGTTCGTGGCAATTAGCTGCTGGAAGCGAACGCAGATCTTCAAGCGTTTCTGCTGCTTTCGTCCATATTTATTTTTAGTTCTATTTTTTCCTGTCAAATGTATAATAGGATAATCCTTATTGATTTTTGAAGATAAGAATAAATCTTCTCTCATTGTTTTGATTAAATCAGTCAATAACTCGTCATGTTTTTCAGAAGAGAAAGAATTGTTAGAAGGCTTAATATAATCATGAAATATCATTAATTTAAATACTACATTTGAGCCACCTATTAATAAAAGTTTATTTCCCCAGGTTCATTTTATTTTAGATATTTTTTATTCTCAATATCATTCAATATTATCATTTGTTGAATTGCTATTTTATTGAGTTTAAGTAATCTTTCAGACTGTAGCACACTTTCATTAATTAATACGGAATTAATATTCTCTAAATTTGAAAGACAAATTAGTTCATTAATACTAGCATAATCTCTCATATTCCCTTTCAGTTTAGGATTCTTATCACGCCATTCTTTAGCTGTAAGTCCCCAAAGAGCCATGTTAAGAACATCTGCTTCGTTGGCATAAATGATGCTAATTTGTTGCACCGTTAATTCGTCTGGGATAAGGTTCTGTTTAATGGCATCTGTATGGATATGATAATTTATCTTAGATAATTCACGCTTAACTGACCAACCTATCTGCTTTTGTTCCTCTTCTTTTAAACGTTGGAATTCTTTTACTAAATAAAGTTCAAATTCAACAGACACCCAACTTGCAAATTTGAATGCGATGTCTTTCTGGGCATACGTACCACCGGAAGCTCCATTTTTTGTAATAATACCAATTGCTCCTGTTTTTTCAATCCAACGAGAAGGACTCAGAGTAAAAGAATTGCTTCCTGCTTCTGCTAAAAGGGGGTCGAATTCGACCCCTTTAAAATTGGGATTGTTTAAGCGTTCCCATAATCCAAGATATTCAAGAGTGTTTTTTGAACGCATCCAGTTTTTTACTACATCTTTGGGCTCGATTGGATTTTTTTGTTTTGCTATATCTGTGATGCTAATATAATCAATGCCATTGGCAGACATTGTTTTTATAGCGGTATCTTTCACTGTTAGATTATTAGTCTTTGCCATTCTTTGTTTGTTCTTTTACTAATTAAAATAAACCCTTTAGAATTTATTTGATTGTTCCATTTTATTCGAAGACTTACAAATATAAGACTTTTAAACTGTTTAGATTAATTATTTATTGATTCTTTTACCTCTCACTCTTCTCAAACCCACTAACCCCAATCCTCTTCTTCATCTTTGTAGAAGCCCGGAAATTAACACTCTTTACCTCAATACTCTCTGCACGATGAGGCTCTTCAGGATTAAAATCCTCCCGAAACTGTGCAGAAAGCTGAAAAGAACCATAATCAGAAATAGAAACAGTGTAACCATTACTTAAAGCTTTTTCAATAGCATTGAATGTTTGGACAATAGCCTGTTCTATTTCAGACCTTTGCGGCATATTGCTTCCGGCGATGTATTCGGCAAGTGCCTTGGTGTCTAGTTGTTCCCGACTTTTCACTATGGGGTGAACGCCGCCTTTTTTCTTTACGCCTTTACTTAAATTATCGTTTATCTCCTTGAATTTATATGGAATGCCCATGGTAATTAATGTTTTATTGGTTTATGGTTTCTGCAAACATCTAGATGTTTGGATTCAATCATGTACATGTTTAAAAGTAATCATGTACATGATTGGGTTGATGTCTCGTTTTGTTTTTACTAATTCGTTTAGTTGTCTTCTCTAATATCTCTATATATTTGAACTATAGTTTGTTAGATAATGATGGTGTGTCTATTGATGGCAGGAGTGGCAGGAAAAAAGAGTATTTTCCTGTTTCAAAAATATTTTTTTGAGAATTCCGCAATTTGCAGAATTTTAAAAATTTAATTTTCAGAACGGTAAAAAGGTTATTTTTCCTGCCACTCCTACCACTGCTTCTATGTTGTAATCCAAATTATAAGAGTATTATTAATATTTATTATACTTTTTATTAGCTTTGTAATCAGGAAGTTGAAAAGGAAACAAGCTCTGCTGAGGAGCAACTTGCCAGCAATAAACTTCCTGCGTTACGCTGTAACATCATTTTAAGGGGACAGTCTGTATGATTTTCCCCTCTTTTTATGTTACAGATATCGCTATATGGCTAGAAAAACCTATTATACATGTTTCTCTAGTCTCAATAATAATTAGTAAATTCCTATATAAAACAACCTTCTATAAGTAGTTCTAACTGATTCTTTCAGTTTCTACATAATCCTTTTCAGTTCAATAGGAAAGAGGCCGCAATCTGCCAAAGCAGGCAAAGCTGCAAGAAGTGGCTAGCGGTCACTCTTTATACAGATTTTATATGGGTATTATTATTTAACCATTCCATATTCGTATTTATGTTCCTTTTTTAGAGTATAATATATTCTGTTTAACAACTTTCTCGCAATTCGTATGATTGCCTTATTGGGTTCCATTCTTTTGCAAAGCTTAATAAAGCTATGTGTTAGAGCTGGATCTATTCTTGAAGCAACCCAAGCACTTTCAATCAGACCTTTCTTTAAATGGATTTGCCCTCTAAAGGTCATTTCTCCATTGTTACTAGTTTCTCCACTCGAATGACAAGTCGGTATTATTCCTACAAAACAGGCTAGCTTGTCCGTGTTAGAAAAACGCTCTATATTTTCTATTTCCAATAGAAAAGTAAGTCCTGTAATCAAGCCTATTCCGGGGACACTTCTTATTAATTCCATCTCTTTAATATATTTATCAGAAATAGCCAAGCTATGAATTTTCTTATTCACTTCTAATAAAAGAAGGCGCTGTTGTTCTACTTCTCTTATTAATAGGGATAATGCTTCATTTCCATTTTGCGTATTTAGGGATATTTCTTTTAACCATTTAAGAAAGCGTTTTGACCAATGACAAGATGACTTTTCAAATTCAGGAGGATAGGCTATCCCATAAAAATAAAGAAAAGACTTTATTCGCTGTTTGAAACGAACCAGATCCTTGACCAAGATTTCTCGAGAACGAACTAAAGAACGATTTTCTAAGGTCTCAATCAATGGAATATGTATTCCGGTGAGTTCTTTAGCTCTCAGAGAACGGGCTATTTTCTTGCTATCGCAAGAATCATTCTTATGCACATGTTCCTTTTGACTGGTCGGTATGTCAGCGGGATTGACTACTATATTTTTTATATTCAACTTTTCCAGTTCAAAGTGAATATGAAATCCACAGAATCCGGCTTCATAAGCAGAATAGTAATTACCACCAGGAAAATTTTCATCCAGATATTTCCATAATAATATGGGAACCGGTGGCTGACTAAAAGTCTTATGATGCAAATGTTCTGTGTAGATTGTCACTGCCCAACTCTTTAGATGAACATCAATTCCAACATAAATATTTTCTCCATTGAAATTTACTTTGTTACTTTGTGTACGCATAAGCTTTGAATATTTGAATGTTTAAGTTTGGTACCTCAAATATAAAAAATACTCTTAGCTTATGCTTCTTATTTTTTCACTTCAGCATATTTATTGCAAACATAGGATCTGCCACCAAATAATCAGTTTACTCTTTTAAACAGATATGATAAACTGTGTATCCGTTTATCCTTTTCCATTGAAAATCAAGTGATTTCAGGTTTTTACCTAGTTTGTTTATCATCTTCTTACTAGTAGCAATCCCCGTCTTTTTCTTAATATAATCCGCCAATTTCGCAGCAGAAAGGTAGATCCCTTCCTCTTCACCTTCCGGTTTACGATAGTATTCATAGAACAATTCCATATCTGCATCCGTTTCCATGTAGTGCTGATTGTGTTTTTCTACAATGTCGTTCTCCTCCGTGTTGAAATAATAACGGAACCCTTTCAGAATCAGGTTCCATGCCTGGGCGTAGAGTTGTTTGTAATCTATGCTGAAATCAAAATTAATGGGGCCGGTTACTTCGTGGCACAAATATCGACGGCTACCGGTGTAATCTCTCAGAATGTCCAAATGATTGGTTGTGCCGAAGAATGACGCATGACGCACGAAATTCCGTGGAGGACGGTCGGGCGAAGTGCGGATATTGATGTTGAACGTGGTGAATAGCTCTTTCACTGTCTCCTGATCGTACCGCTGAACGGTGTCCAACTCATCAATATTCAGAATGGCGCCCGTGCTCAGCTTCATGCGGGTGGCATTGGGATTATTGGAAAATACGTTGGCATCGAAATGACTTTTTCGCCATTCGGGAGGCAATAACCGCTCCGGCCAGGTGGATTTTCCCATACCGTGTTTGCCACCTATCAATACCAGAATCTGGTGATTGATCACACGGTCGTTTATTAAAGTTGCCACTAAAGCCACAAACCATTTGCGGAAACACCATTCAAAATACTCGGGATCTTTGGTGGGCACGGTGGCTGCCACATCGGCAATATAGTCGTGCCCGTCCCATTCGGTGAAAGGAACAAAGATATAATCCTTGAAAGGGTGATGGGAGGGAGTGATCTCGGAATCGACCATTGCTTTGACATCATTCAGGGTACAGTTTATTCCTTCTTTATGTGCTCGGATATAAATGGTGTTGAGGTGATGATCACGAAGTTCTGTCCATTCATGGCTCGACTGATCGGCATAACGGAATTCAATACCTTCCAGAATCACATTACGGCGAAGCATAAAGTTGCGCTTGATAAATCGTTCGAGCATGCGTGTCTCTTTCTCCACTTTTGTCAGTCCGCTGTCAGCTCCGGCGGCATCTTCGTACTCCTTGTACTTAATGCGGATGGTGAGACGAAGATCATCGGCGGTAAAATGTTCGGTGGTGCAGCGTTGGAGTGCCAGTTTGGCGGTTTCACCTTCCGGAATACCTGCCACGCAGCAAAAGTATGCCAAACCGTACACAAACTGTGACCGGTTATCTTCCTTGAATGACTCCACATTGAGTGCGTTTGAGTAAGCGCGGTCGAAAGCCCTTTTTATTTCGAGATCCCGCTGTTCGCCTACCGGCAGATGTGAAAAGGAGACAGGCT
Source organism: uncultured Bacteroides sp. (assembly GCF_963678845.1). Taxonomy (NCBI): domain Bacteria; kingdom Pseudomonadati; phylum Bacteroidota; class Bacteroidia; order Bacteroidales; family Bacteroidaceae; genus Bacteroides; species uncultured Bacteroides sp. The sequence continues at coordinate 917,551 of NZ_OY787464.1, read as the reverse complement.
CTCCCTCCATGTTTCGGAGTAGCTTCGTTGTTTTCTTCTCGAAATCCTTCTTGGTGGCTATCAGGAATACTTCTGCTTCGGGATTAAAAAATAGTTCAGGGTCGTAAGTGGCTGAGGTTAACTGCAATAAGGAATGTTCGTTTTTCTTGAAGTCAATATATAGACACGATTCATAATATAAGCTGACAACGGAAAAGGCATGAGCGTGAAATTTGCTAATCTCCTCATTACTATCGGGTATAGAGCCGTCCGGACTGGAAATGACGGATAAGATTACAACTCCAGTTCCTTCTGTGGTAACAAATGCTGCCAACGTATTGGGCTCTTGTGCTGCCTTATCCCGTAGGCGAATGGCTTGTTCGGGTTCCAGTTTTCCGCTGTTTAACTGAATCACTCCGTTGTACTGTTCCATATTTGTTTTTGTTCGTCCGCCCTTGAAGGATGCGGCGAAGGTAAAGGAGGGGAGTTGTTCCCAAGCTTTGGCAGAATCGCTGCTTTCATTGCGGATACTATCAACAAGCGTTGCGTACTTCAGTGTTTTGAACGAGTTGAGAACTGTTTCTACAGAGAGGTTTTCTACAAACGTGGGACGCCCTTTGTTCCCACCGTTGTATAAGGATACATTCATAGTATTGTGATTTTAATATTTTTGTAAGCGCAAAGATTATATACTAACAATAATCGTGCCATATATTATTAAATTCTTAACAATGGGTAGAAGTGATTATTTGCAATTGAATAACACTAATTTAAATAGAATTAATGATTAGATTAAAATTGTATTTTTAAAAATGTATTACCTTTGAGCCTGAAAATTGATTATAAATAGTAATTCATGATTATATAAGACCCGATGAAACGAAATCTTTTTTTATCTCTGTTATTAATGGTTGTTTTGGCGTCTTGTAACCCAAGGGTGGTTACTGACATAGTAAAAACATATCCACCTATTGTTGTACCCGATTCTGTTATTGTTTTTGGGGTAGGTCAGCATGTTCCGGCCTCTGCCAGAACTATTGGACGGGTGAGTGTGGGAAAAGGAAGTATTGCTGCTAGATGCACTTATTCCGATGTTCTTCGTCTGGCGAAAGCAGAAGCAGCCAAAGCGGGTGGAAATGGGTTGATGATTACTAGTCATTCCTTGCCTTCCTCTGGTGGAAGTAATTGCCATCAGATTGCAGGGAGCATATTGCTTCTTAATCAAGGTGCGGTGAAGCATGACTCTTTGGCTGACGCTGTGTTTAAAAATCAGGCTGCAGAACAAGATGAGGTTATACGAAGGCATTCAGTTGCCGGAAACACTTTCTCTGCTAATATTGGTTATGGTCATATCTTTAGCGATATATATGTTGCAGACGGTAATTCCCTGAATGGAATACCTCAGCGCAATGGAGTGGATTGGCGTTTGCAGTATGATCATACTTTTTCAAGTGGGCTGGGAATAGGCATTCTTTATTCCGGATTTCGTTCTTCGGGATGGGTGTTTGGTACAGAAGATACTTTTCTTGAAAATTACATTGCACCTGTGTTGAGTGGACGATGGAAGGTTGCTGATAAATTGATTATGAAGGGAGAATTCGGAATTGGTTATTACAGACATGACGAGAATGCCGGTAACGGATATCATTTATGGGCCGATGGGACAGGACTCAATCTGGATTTGGGATTGGAATATATGGTGACTCCTCATTTTGGATTGGGGATGAGTGCTGGGCTTTTGTCGGGTTCTGTTGGGAATATGAAAGATAACAGAGGACATGCTTATTCTTCGTATAGCTGTGATACAAACGGAGTAGTACGATATACTTTGCTTACCGGTTTCAGATATTATTTCTGATGGATTTAGTTCAGAAGATCACTGAACTTCTTATCAGTATAGTAGAACATTCTGTAATTTAGATAAAGATAATTGTCGCCGATCTGTTCTCTTGAATTACCAATAACAAGAGCTTGGTCTTCTTTTTTATAATTATAAGTCGTTATTAGATTTATAATTTTATTATTTGCATCAAGATAGTAAACCTCAACATTGTCTTTTCCAAAAACAAGAGCCTTTGCGGAAATTCCATTTGTCATATGTTCTTCTGCTTTATATTGAGAGACCCATACTGTACCTGTTAACGAATTGTCTTCTTCATCTTTTTGGCAGGAAGATAACAGAAATATTGTTGCTAAAATAAGTAGAATACACAGTTTAGTGTTTAACTTTATAAGTTTCATTGTGATTTTTTTTGATTAAAATAATTACAAATATAAGTATGTTTTTTATTTCCACTATTAATTATTTGTAAATTATTTAGATCTTTTTCGGGGTGCGATTTCTATTTGTTGTCTATGGCTTTGATCTATAATACTTTATGCTTAAAATAAAAAACTCCCGCTTGTTTTCATAGGCGGGAGTTTTTATTTTGATAAGAACGTTCTTACTTAACCGGAATCTTCTCTATTCTATTTTGATGGCGACCGCCTTCAAAATTAGTTGAAAAGAATTCTGTCATGATCTGGTCGGCAGTTGCAGTGTCGATAAAGCGCCCCGGCATAACCAGAATATTGGCGTTGTTGTGCTGGCGGGCAAGATGCGAAATCTCTGGAGTCCAGCAAAGAGCTGCACGAATTCCCTGATGCTTGTTGAGCGTCATGTTAATGCCATTTCCGCTACCGCAGATAGCAATACCCGGATAACATTCACCGTCTTCAACGGCTGATGCCAGCGGATGAGCAAAATCTGCATAGTCGCAACTGTCTGTTGTGTACGTTCCAAAGTCTTTGTATGCCCAACCTTTGGCTTCAAGCCAGCTCTTAACGAACTGTTTCAATTCAAAACCTGCGTGATCAGAGCAAATACCAATAGTTTTCATTTTTATCTGTTTACAGTTTATGTTACGATTATAACATTGCCTTTACCTGGTTGTACACGTTCTGTGCAGTGAAACCAAGTTTTTCGTCAAGAACTTTGTAAGAAGCAGAGAATCCGAATGATTCCAGACCAAATACCTTACCGTTGGCTCCGGCCAAACCTTCAAGGTTTACTGGAAGACCTGCTGTAAGACCAAATACTTTGGCTGCGGTTGGGATGATTGATTCCTGATATTCCTTGCTCTGGCTGCGGAACAGTCCTTCAGATGGAACAGATACAATGCGAAGTTTTACACCATCCTTGCGAAGCAATTCTGCTCCGGCAACAAGTGTAGCAACTTCAGATCCTGAAGCGATAAGAACTACATCTGGGTTTTCATCGGCTCCGGCAACAATATATGCACCTTTCGCTGCGTCAGTGTAGTTTGTTCCTGCAGGAAGATTAACGATGTTCTGACGAGAGAATATCAATCCTGTTGGGGTTGAAGTATTTTCCATTGCAAGTTTCCATGCTTCTGTAGTTTCTTCAGCATCAGCCGGACGAAGTACCAACATTGAATTGTGTCCGCTGTGGTTTTTAAGTTTCTCCATCAAACGAATCTGAGCTTCTTGTTCTACTGGTTCGTGAGTAGGTCCGTCTTCACCAACACGGAAAGCATCATGTGTCCAGATAAACTTCACTGGAACTTCCATCAAGGCTGCCATACGTACAGCTGGTTTCATGTAGTCAGAGAATACAAAGAATGTTCCACATGCCGGGATAACACCACCATGAAGTGACATACCGATACAAACGCATGCCATAGTTAATTCAGCTACACCTGCTTGTAAGAAGGAACCGCTGAAATCATCTTTGGTAAAAGCGTGAGTTTTCTTTAAGAATCCGTCAGTCTTATCAGAGTTGGATAAGTCGGCAGATGCACAGATCATGTTTTCTACCTGAGTAGCCAATGCACCAAGAACAGTAGCAGAAGCACCACGTGTAGCGTCATTTGCTTTTTGCTTGATACCAGCCCAGTCTACTTTAGGAGCTTTGCCAGAGAAGAATAGTTCCAGTTTGGTAGCTAGTTCAGGGTTTGCTTTCGCCCATTCTGCTTTAGCAGCATATTTGGCAGCTACGATCTTTTTCAGTTCGGCAGCGCGTTTTGCATAAAGCTCTGCAACTTCAGGGAATATTTTGAAAGCATCTTTAGGATCACCTCCTAAGTTTTTGATTGTTTCGTCGTAAGAAGCACCGCTGGCACTCAATGGCTGACCATGAGTAGAGCATTTGCGTTCAAAACTATCGTGTTCGGCTGTAACGGCGCCTTTACCCATAATGGTTTTACCAATGATGATTGTAGGACGTTCTTTTTCTGCTTTAGCAGCAGTAAGAGCCTTACGAATTTCATCAGGATCATTACCATTGATTTTAATAACATTCCAGTTCCATGCTTCGTATTTCTTAGCAGCGTCTTCGCTGGTTACGGCATTGGTTCCTGTAGAAAGCTGAATGTCATTTGAGTCATAGAACATAATCAGGTTGTCAAGTCCAAGGTGTCCGGCCAAACGACCTGCTCCCTGAGAAATTTCTTCCTGAACACCTCCGTCGGAAATGAAAGTATAGATAGTTTGTCCCATTACCTCGTTGAAACGGGCTTTGAGGAATTTTGCAGCGATAGCAGCACCTACTGCGTAAGTATGACCTTGTCCGAGTGGACCTGATGTATTCTCAACACCACGCATTACGTCTACTTCAGGATGGCCTGGAGTGGGGCTTCCCCATTGACGGAACTGTGACAGTTCATCCAGTGTATATTTGCCCGTAAGAGCTAAAATAGAATACAACATGGGAGACATGTGTCCTGGGTCAAGAAAAAAGCGATCACGACCTTCCCAACGTGGATTTTCGGGATCGTATTCAAGAAATTCGGAGAAAAGGACGTTCACGAAGTCTGCACCTCCCATGGCACCACCCGGATGACCCGAGTTTGCTTTTTCTACCATTGAAGCTGCTAAAATACGCACATTATCGGCTGCGCGATTCATTAGTTTACTATCGTTCATAAATATTAATTCATTAAGTTTCCTGCAAAGATAATGGTTTGTGACTAATAATCTGTTAGGAAAGAGTGTTTTTTTAATCTGGTTAAAACGGTAAGAAACGAGGCAGGAAGGGAAGTTTATAAGGTAAAATACAATAAGTAATTTGCCTGAAAGACGTTAAGTCGACTACTTCCTTTTCCTGCCTCGTTTATGAAGATTTGTTAGCTGAACAATTCTTTTTCTGTCAATTGTCCTACTTTAATATATTGTTCATATATAGCTTCGTATGCTTTTGCGTTTTCAGCATTTGGATGGTATTCGTTAGCAAATCCTGAGCCCATTGCCTTTTGTGCTTCTTCCACTTTGCCGTAAACACCGGCAGCGGTAGCGGCAAACATGGCAGCACCTAATGCACAAGCTTGTTCTGTTTTACATACTTTGATTGGCATGTTAAGAACGTCAGACAGTGTTTGCATTACGAATGGTGATTTCAGAGAAATACCTCCGATACCAATTACAGCATCAATTTGTACGCCTTCACTGCGGAAACGGTCAACAATGGCTTTAGAACCAAATGCTGTTGCTTCAACCAATGCGCGGAAGATACGTGGAGCTGAGCTGCCCAAAGTAAGTCCGGTGATTGTTCCTTTCAACATCTGGTTAGCATCAGGAGTACGGCGACCGTTCATCCAGTCTGTTGCAATAACTGTGCTTTCGCTGATAGGAATCAGTTCAGCTTCTTTTGTTAATGCAGGGATAATCTGGCTACATGCTTCGTCAACCAACTTAGCTTTTGTTGCTTCGTCAATCAGTTTGCTGTTGCCAACAATCTGTTTGATTGGGAATTCAAGAACTCGTTTGAACCATGCGTAGATGTCACCGAAAGCAGACTGACCAGCTTCCAGACCTACATAGCCTGGGATTACTGAACCGTCAACCTGTCCGCAGATACCCTTGATCAGTTTATCACCCATTTCCTCGTAAGAAGAAACCATGATATCACAAGTTGAAGTACCGATAATACGTACAAGTGTGCGAGGTGTTACACCTGATCCTACAGCTCCCATGTGACAGTCGAATGCTCCGCCGGCAACAACAACTTTAGTTGTAAGGCCAAGGCGTTTTGCCCATTCTTCTGTAAGGTGACCAACTACTTCATCAGCAGTTTTAGTTTCTGTGAAGAGACGATCACGCAAACCAGCTAAAACAGGATCAAGTGCTACAAGGAAGTCTTCAGCGGGAAGTCCGCCCCATTTCTCATGCCACATAGCTTTATGACCTTCGGCACAACGACTTCTTACTATATCTTTTGATTTTGTTACACCTGTAAGAATAGCTGGAAGCCACTCGCAGTGTTCAACGATTGAGTAAGCGCTCTTACGAACAGCTTCATCTTCACGAAGTACGTGCAATGCTTTAGCCCAGAACCATTCAGAAGAGTAAATTCCTCCTTCATAAGCAGAATAGTCAATCTTCCATTCTTTACAAAGTTTGTTGATCTCAGCAGCTTCTTTTACTGCTGTGTGATCTTTCCAAAGTACGAACATCGCATTTGGGTTCTCTGCAAATTCAGGAAGTAAAGATAGGGGAGTACCTGCTTCATTTGTGAATACAGGAGTACTACCGGTTGTATCGAAAGCAATACCAACAACCTGTTCTGCAGTACCTGCAGGACATTTAGCCAATGATTCCTTAACAGTAGCTTCCAGTACTTCAATATAATCAAGCGGATGCTGACGATATTGATTGTTTGCAGGATTGCAATATTTACCTTCTGTCCAGCGAGGATAGTATTTTACGGCTGTAGCTAATTCTTCCCCGGTCAGTGCATCAACGATGATGGCACGAGCAGAATCACTGCCGTAATCTAATCCTATAACATATTTCTTTTCCATACTGGCTTATTAAGATAAAGCTTTGTTTAACAGGTAATAAATTTCATTTGTACGCAATTCTTTTTTGAAGTTGCTGATAGTTGTGTCTTTGTCGATAACAACCATTTCGATACCTGCCATTTCAGCATAGTCTTCAAGATATTCCTGAGTCAATGCGAAAGAGAAGCTTGTGTGGTGTGTTCCACCTGCAAGGATCCATGCGTGAGCGCCTACTTCGAAGCTTGGTTGTGGAATCCAAAGTGCAGAAGCAACTGGCAATTTAGGAAGTGGTTTAGATTTGATAACGTCTACCTGGTTTACAATCATGCGGAAACGGTTACCCATATCTACTACTGTAGCAGCAACTCCGGTTCCTTCGTGAGTTGTAAATACCAAACGAGCAGGATCGTTCTTCCCACCAATACCTAATGGGTGAACTTCTAATTTTGGTTTTGCATCAGCGATAAGTGGACAAACTTCCAGCATGTGTGCCTGAAGAATAGCGCTGTTTGCTCCGTCAAAGTTCAATGTGTAATCTTCAAGGAAGGAAGCACCACCTTCTAATCCTTGGCCCATGAACCACATTGTGCGGTACAAAGCAGCAGTTTTCCAGTCGCCTTCAGCTCCGAAACCGTAACCTTCGGCCATCAAACGTTGAGAAGCAAGCCCTGGAAGTTGGTCTATTCCGTGTAATGCATCAAAGTTTGTTGTAAATCCTTTAGCACCTTTTGCTTTTAAGAATTTGCGAAGAGCTAGTTCTCCACGAGCTGCTTCAACAACTTGTTTGCGGTCTTTTCCACCTTCTTTGGCGTTAGGAGCCAATGTATATTCGCTTTCGTATACTTTTACCAATTCAGCAATTTCTGCATCTGTTACTGTATCCTGAACTGCTACAAGGTCGCCAATTGGATAGTAATCAACGTGATAACCAAGACGCATTTCTGCTTCTACTTTATCACCATCGGTTACAGCTACATTGTTCATGTTGTCACCGAAACGGATGATAAGCATATCCTGAGCATCAGCCCATGCAGCAGCTACACGCATCCAAACTGCGATCTTAGCGTGAGCTTTAGGATCCTGCCAGTGACCAACAACTACTTTGCGGTTTTTGCGAAGACGAGTAACCATGTGACCAAATTCGCGGTCTCCGTGAGCTGACTGGTTCAGGTTCATGAAGTCCATATCCATTTCGTTCCATGGAATTTCTTTGTTGAACTGTGTGTGGAAGTGAAGAAGTGGTTTCTTCAATTCCTGCAATCCGTGAATCCACATTTTAGCAGGAGAGAAAGTGTGCATCCAGGTAATGATACCGATACATTTGCTTTCATTGTTTGCTGCTCTCATAGTAGCTGTTACTTCTGCTGCAGAGTTTACAGTTCCTTTATATACAACTTTTACAGGAAGATTACCTGATTGATTAAGTCCTTTTACTATCTCGTTAGAGTGTGCATCAACAGCGATAACTGCATCGCCTCCGTAAAGGAGCTGTGCTCCGGTTACAAACCATACTTCGAAATCTTGAAATGCCATAATTTTCTAATTTTAATATTATTCTAAAATCTAATAACTCTGATTATTTTTTCCTGATTGACCTATTACTTTTGTCCGTAATAAGCTCCGGGACCGTGTTTACGATTGAAATGTTTTTCTACCAGCAAAGGGTTCATTGTCAGTGCCGGATTTACTGTGTAAGCAATAGAAGCCATTTTTGCAACTTGCTCCATCACTACAGCGTTATGTACTGCATCAGCAGCATCTTTTCCCCAGGAGAAAGGTCCGTGGTTCTTTACAAGTACGCCCGGAGTATGAACAGGGTTTATGCCTTCGAATCTCTTAATAATTACATTACCGGTTTCCAGTTCATAGGCTCCTTCTACTTCTTCCTTTGTCATATCGGCAGTACAGGGAATGGCGTCATGGAAATAATCTGCATGGGTAGTACCAATGTTTGGTAAATCAATCCCAGCCTGAGCCCACGCTGTTGCATAAGTGGAATGTGTATGAACTACTCCGCCTATTTCTGAAAAAGCTTTATAAAGCGCTACATGGGTAGGAGTGTCTGATGATGGTTTCAGTTTGCCTTCAACCACATTGCCGTCAAGGTCAACCACAACCATATCTTCTGCTTTCATATCGTCATAAGATACTCCACTGGGTTTAATAACTACAAGTCCGCTTGCACGGTCAATAGCCGAAACGTTTCCCCATGTGAAGATTACCAGTCCGTGTTTTACCAGTTCCAGGTTCTCACGGAATACTTTTTCTTTTAAAGTCTCTAACATACTTATTTTATTATAACTTAAATTTCGGATCTTTTTTGTAAATCTTATTATTGAATTTGTATAAGTAAGCTCCACGCTTTGATCCTGATTTATCTATTTTATCGGTTTTCTCTATATAGTCCATTTCTGCTACTCGTTTGCGGAAATTCCGCTTGTCAATGACTTCTCCATATATTGCTTCATAGAGACTTTGTAGCTGAGTGAGTGTGAACAACTTTGGCAGAAGATTGAATCCTATTGGTTCGTTACTGGCTTTCTGCTTCATCACATCCCGTGCTTTTTCTACCATTAACTTATGGTCAAAGATAAGTGGCGGCACTTCATTGATGTTTATCCAGTAGGCATTATGTTTCTGCACTAGTTCGCGGTCATATTCGTTAATATTGATCATGGCATAATATGCTGCAGAGACAACACGTTCTCCCGGATCACGATTAATATCTCCGAATATTCCGACTTGTTCCATATACACTTCTTCCAATCCTGTTAGCTGATTCAATACTCTTTTGGCTGCATTATCAACGCTCTCTTTTTCCTGGACAAATCCACCCATAAGTGACCATTCTCCCATGGCCGGCTCAAAGTTACGTTTTAGTAACAGGAGGCTTAATTCTCCTTGGTTAAATCCAAAAATGATACAGTCGACAGCTACATAGAATTGTTTCTCGTGACTATAATAATTCATGCTTTATAGAATAGTTCTGTCTTTTTTTTATTTTTCAACAGAGAATTTAAAAATACAGTGGCTCTTATATGTTTGTCCTGGTTCAAGGATAACAGATGGCCAGTCTTTTTTATTAGGGCTGTCAGGGTAATGTTGCGTTTCAAGGCAGATACCAACACGTTTGTTATATACAATACCGCGTTTACCTTTTACTTTTCCGTCAAGGAAGTTTCCTGTGTAAACCTGTATTCCCGGTTCGTTTGTATATACTTCCAGAGTGATACCACTGATAGGAGAGGAAAGCTTGGCTGCTAACTTAGTCATATCTCCTGCAGTATTCAATACCCAGTTATGATCATAACCATTTCCGTTCTTTAGTTGTACATAATCGTACTTATCAATATCTTTACTTACAATTTTTGGAGTTGTGAAATCCATTGGAGTGTTTTTAACCGGAAGAATTTCACCGGTAGTCATAAAGGTACTGTCTACTGGAGTGAATTTATCCGCATTAACGTAAAGTGTATTATCTGTGATAATATTTTTTGGATCTCCTGATAAGTTGAAATATGAGTGGTTAGTCATATTTATAATTGTTTTCTTATCAGTTGTAGCTTCATAGCTAATATCTATAGCATTGTCTGAAGTAAGCTTGTAGGTAACTTTAGCTACAACTTTTCCAGGGAAATTAGAATCTTTGTCTGGAGAAATGCGGGTAAGCTCAATGCAACTGTCATTAAGTTGCTTAGCATCATACACCTGATATTGCCATCCTTCCGGTCCTCCGTGCAGACAGTGTCCGAAGTTATTTTTAGGTAATTGGATTGTATCTTTATCAAGTACAAATTTACCTTGATTAATACGATTTGCGTATCTTCCTATAGATGCTCCAAAGTCACTTGGGGTATGGATATAATTTGTAATGCTGTCAAAACCAAGTACAACATCCTGCATTTTACCTTTTTTATCAGGTACCATAATAGAAACAATTCTTCCGCCGAAGTTTGTAATGCATACTTCCATTCCGGCTTTGTTCTTGAGGATGTACAGATTTGTCTGTTTCCCTTTTACTTCTGACTTGAAGTTTTCTGCTTTTAGTCCAGAAAGTGTAGCTCCTTGCTGAGATTTATTGGCGCAGGATGTCAGTATAGCTGCGGCAATGCTTAGTGTTAACCAAAATTTCTTCATTTCTCTATGGTTTTAAGGTAATATTTATTGAGTGTAAAAGTAACACTTAATTTGATATGATTATATAGTTTATAGTATGTTATATAGCAGAAAATGAAAATAAAATTGAGGAAATAAGGTGTTTAACATAGCACAAAAAAAGGTGTATCATTCAACAAAGAATGATACACCTTATATAATAAGGAAATACTTATTTTTAAGCTAATTTGCGGGAACCGTCACTGATAACCACATCATATACTTTAGGACTTCTGCCAAATTTAGCTTTGAAAGATTCTTTTGCATCAGCAATAAATGCGTCATAAAGTTCTTCTTTTACTAAATTGATGGTACATCCACCAAATCCGCCACCCATAACGCGTGAGCCAGTCACACCGTTTTTCTTAGCGCAGTCATTCAAGAAATCTAGTTCTTCACAGCTTACTTCGTAAAGCTTACTCATACCGTGGTGTGTGCCATACATCTTTTCACCTACAGTTTCATAATCTCCTTTTTCCAAAGCGTCGCAAACATCAAGTACACGTTGTATTTCTTCAATAACATATTCAGCACGCATGTAGTCTTCTTCAGTTACGTCAGCTTTCACTGCCTGAAGCATTTCCATAGTGCAATCGCGAAGGAATTCAACTGATGGGTGGTTCTTTTTGATAGCAGCCACAACTGTTTCGCAGGACTGACGGCGTTTGTTATATGCAGATGAAGCAAGTTCATGCTTAACAACTGAGTCTAATAATACGACTTTGTATCCTGTTGGGTTGAATGGATAGTATTTGTATTCCAAAGAACGGCAGTCTAAACGGATTAAGCTACCTGCTTTACCAAATACTGAAGCAAACTGGTCCATAATACCACAATTAACACCACAGTAGTTATGTTCTGTAGCCTGACCAATCTTTGCCAGTTCAAACTTATCGATACCGCAGTTGAACATTTCGTTCAATGCAAAAGCGTAAGTGCTTTCCAATGCTGCTGATGAAGACATTCCTGCACCCAGAGGCACATCACCTGCAAAAACAGTATCGAATCCTTGAATCTTGCCACCTCTTTTGATGATTTCACGGCATACTCCGAAAATATATCTTGCCCAGCTTGCGTGTGGAGCATCTTCTTCGTTCAATCCAAATTCGGTATAATCTTTTAAATCAATAGAATAAGCTCTGACTTTATCTGTACCATTAATCTTGATTTCGGCCATCATTCCTTTGTCGATAGCTCCTGGAAATACAAATCCACCATTGTAGTCTGTGTGTTCTCCGATAAGATTGATACGTCCTGGAGACGCATATACAGAGCCTACTGCTCCGTCAAAGTGCTTTGCAAAGCGACTTCTTACATATTCAATATCCATAATTCGTGTTTTTATTTAAAGTAACATGATCTAAGTCTCTTCTGTGAAGAAGAGGCTTAGATCATTATATTTATATTATTCTGCTGATTGCTTAACTTTAGATCCAAGTAAAGCGTAATATAGGATAAATAATTCTCCTAAAATAACCACAAACCAAGTCATTCTCCATCCGCCTAATGCGTCAGCAAGCATACCTTGTAAAAGTGGTATGATAGCTCCACCAACAACACCAATCATGAAAACACCTGATGCTTTTGATGTGTATTTGCCAAGTTTGTCAACTGATAAAGTAAAGATAGCTCCCCACATTACAGAGTGGAATAAACCAACAGCTGCAAGTAACCAAGGATTATCGGTAATCATTGAAGCTATGGCAAAACATGCTGCAAGAACAGAAGTAACAGCAAGCTGAGCTCGTGGAGATACATTGCTCAATGAACTTGAAACCAAACGACCTATAAGCATACCTCCCCAGTATAATGTTGCCATTAGGGCAGGAATTGCAAATTTAATACCAAAGATTCCAACTGAATCCATTCCAAAGAATGATAATCCAGCTTTTCCTTGTGTTTCAATTGCATAAAGATTGATATTAGCACCAATAGCTACTTCAACTCCAACGTAGAAGAAGATAGCAATAACGCCTAATGTTAAATGGCTGAATGACCATACGCTCTTTTCTAGTTTTTCGCCGACTTCTGTCTTTGTTCCCTGGATGTCTGGTAAAGAAAGTTTTGTAAGAACACCCACGATAACAGCAATTACTACCATTAATGCTACAAATGGTACCATTAACTGGCTTGGCTGAACTTCTTCCATTGATAAACCACCAAAAACAATACCTGTTACGAAGAATGGGGCAAAAGTAGTACCGATAGAGTTAGATGAACCACCAATATTTAAACGTTGAACGGCTTGTGTGCCTTTTACATAACATGCTGTTAAATAAGGATTGATTACCACCTGCAGGATTGTTGCGGCAGAACCTACAACAAATGAGCCCAGTAAGAAAATGAAGTATCCCATTGGAACATTTGCAGATGCAATCTGTATGCTTGATCCAGGGAACTGTACAGTGTACCAGGATGATGAGAAAAAGATACCCAAACCAATGATCATTACTAATAATGCACGAACCAGTGTACCTTTATATCCATATTTTGTAACCCATGAAGAACCGATTCCTCCTGTAAGTGGGTATGCTAAAAACCAAGAAAATGAAATAAGTGTAGCAAAAGTATTTTTCAGGTCTCCTGCGTTACTTAAAAATGCTGCTTTCAAAGGTCCTTGAAACTGACCGTTTGCTGTCGTTAGAAATCCGACGATAAAGAATAAGAAGACCAGTGTTATAAATGGTCCTAGATAGCTTTGTTGCTCTTTTTCAGACATGGTGATTAAATTTAAATTGTTTTTTATAAATTAGGTTTGTTTAATGTGCTATTTATTATTGTTCTACTCCGAACTTATAAATAGTTGTTTGTGTGTATTCCTCTCCCGGATTAAGAACTGCAGATGGGAAATGAGGATTATTAGGAGTATCAGGGAAAAGTTGTGCTTCGAAACATATAGCACTTCTTGCTGGGAAAGTAGCTCCATGTGCTCCACTGAAACCATTTAGCCAATTGCCGGAGTAAAGTTGTACACCTGGTTCTGTTGTATATACTTCCATGAAACGTCCGCTGTTTGGTTCAACACATTTCACTGCAAAGCTAAGTTCGCCTGCTTCTTTTTTGTTTAGTACAAAGCAATGATCATATCCTGCTCCGTTTTCGATTTGCTGATGTTTATCGTTGATACGTTCACCTACAACATGAGGAGTTCTGAAGTCCAGAGGTGTTCCTTCTACTTTGGCTATTTCACCAAATGGGATACATACAGCATCAATAGGAGTATAGTGATCAGCGTTAATAGTAAGAATATTGTTGAGAACGGTAGGGGTGGGATTGGCTATGCCGGCAAGATTGAAGAAACCGTGATTGGTTAAGTTAACGATTGTGGTTTTGTCTGTTTTAGCTTTATAGTTTATTAAAAACTCATTTGCATCAGTTAATGAATAAGTCATTACCACATCCAGCTTTCCCGGGAATCCTTCTTCGCCATCTTGTGCTGTATATTTCAGTTCAAGTGTTTGCTCGTTAATTTGTTTGGCATCCCATACTACAGCGTGAAAACCTTTTGGTCCTCCATGCAGAGAGTTAGGTCCGTTATTTGTAGCAAGTGTATATTCTTTGCCACATAAAGTGAATTTTCCTTTAGCAATTCTATTGCCATATCGTCCGATAGTGGTGCTTAGAAAAGGTTCCGGACTATTTATAACTTTATCAATAGTGTCATGTCCCAAAATAACATTTGAATAGTTCCCGTTTTTATCAGGAGTCATTATTGCAAGTGTCACTGCACCATAGTTTGTTACTGCTATTTCTACACCTTTATTATTTTTGAGAATGAATAAATCGGTTGATTTACCATCGATTGTTTTTTGGAAGTCCTCACGCTTAAGCCCTGATAGGTTATTGTGAGGCATAGAAGTGTTTGTCATAATTCGTTTTAATTTTATATTGTCATTGCAAATAAAGTCAAATTCTTCGGTATACCCAAATATATTTCTGTAAAACTGATAGTGAAATTAAGAAAGTTTAGTCCTTTGTTTAGGTATGTAACAAATGGTACCCCATGAAGAAACATATAAATACCCTTGACTATCAAAAAGCATACGCTAAGAAAACAAATGCATAGGGTAGGTTATTTTAAAATATTGTAATTTTACAACATTGATAGAAATGAATAAAAATATTTAGTGAATGATGAGAAATACGTCTATTTATTTATTAGCAGGATTACTGTTTATGTCTTGTGTTAAACCTGAATATGAGAAAACAGCAGATGGGGTTATTGTAAAGCTGGAACAAAAACAAAGTAATGATCTGAAGATGGTTCGGTTGCAAGTGATAAATGATAAAACAATTCATGTATCAGCAACTCCCGAAGATAAATTTTCTGAAGAGAAGAGTCTTATCATTCTTCCTCAAACGGGTAAAACACCTTCTTTCCTACTGGAAAATAAAAATGGGACTGTAGTTCTTTCCACAAAAAACCTAAAAGCTTTTGTTAATCTGAAGACTGGTGAGGTTAACTTTGCTGATATAAAAGGCAACTCAATTCTCAGAGAAAATAAAGGTGGTGGTAAATCCTTTACTCCGATTGAAGTAGAGGGAACCAAGGGTTACACTATGCGCCAGGTTTTTGAATCTCCTGATGATGAAGCTTTCTACGGATTAGGTCAACACCAGTCTGATGAATTTAATTATAAAGGTAAGAATGAATCTCTTTTTCAGTATAACACGAAAGTGTCTGTGCCTTTTGTTCTCTCAAACAAGAACTATGGAATTTTATGGGATAACTATTCTTTGAGTAAATTTGGTGATGATCGTGATTATGCTCAATTGAATCAGTTTAAGCTTTTCGATGCAAACGGCAAAGAGGGAGGATTGACTGCTACTTATGTTCCGGATTCGAGATCAGGGAAAGCAACTGTGACCCGTACCGAATCTACTGTTGATTATGAGGATATTAAAACAATTAAGAATCTTCCGGATAATTTTCCGTTTGATGGCGCCAATGTAACTTACTCTGGTGAATTGGAAGCTGATCAAAGTGGAGTTTATCGTTTTTGGTTATACTATGCCGGTTATACAGAGGTCTATATTAATAATGTTAAGGTGGTGCAGGAACGCTGGCGTACAGCCTGGAATCCTAATAATTATAAGTTTACTGTTCATCTGGAAAAAGGCAAACGTGTTCCAATCCGGATTGAATGGAAGCCTGATGGCGGAGTTTCTTACCTTGCACTGAAGGCTTTGAGTCCTGTTCCTGATAGCCAACAAAACAAACTGGCTCTTTATAGTGAAATGGGCAATGAGATAAATTACTATTTCATCAAAGGCAAAAATATGGATGAGGTAATCAGCGGGTACCGCAAACTGACTGGTAAATCTCAGGTTATGCCCAAATGGGCGATGGGTTACTGGCAAAGTCGTGAACGTTACAAAACGCAGAATGAATTGTTGGGCACATTGAAAGAATTCCGTAAACGTGAAATTCCAATTGATAATATTGTTCTCGACTGGAACTACTGGCCCGAAAATGCATGGGGTAGCCATGATTTTGATTTGGCACGTTTCTCGGATGCAAAAGCGATGGTTGATTCTGTTCACCAAATGAATGCAAAAATCATGATTTCTGTTTGGCCGAAGTTCTATGTAACCACGGATAATTATAAGGCGTTCGACAAAAATGGATGGATGTATCAGCAAGCAGTCAAGGACAGTATTAAGGATTGGGTAGGTAAAGGATATGTAGGCTCATTCTATGACGCTTATTCTGAAGGGGCACGTAAACTCTTCTGGAAACAAATGCAGGATAAGCTCTATAAAAAAGGTTTTGATGCATGGTGGATGGATGCTTCTGAACCTAATGTACGCGACTGTACGGATATGGAATACCGAAAGAAACTGTGTGGCCCTACAGCTTTGGGCCCTTCAACTAAATATTTCAATACTTATGCCTTGATGAATGCTCAGGCAATCTATGAAGGACAAAGAGGCGTTGACCCTGACAAGCGTGTATTCCTTTTAACCCGTTCAGGATTTGCAGGATTGCAACGTTATTCTACTGCAACATGGAGTGGAGATATTGGGACCCGATGGGAAGATATGAAGGCACAAATTTCTGCCGGACTTAATTTCTCGATGGCTGGTATACCTTACTGGACTATGGATATTGGTGGATTCTGTGTGGAAAAAAGGTATGAAAGAGGTCAACGTGTGTTTGATAAGACCGGAGATGAGAATGCCGACCTGAAAGAGTGGCGTGAACTCAACACCCGCTGGTATCAGTTTGGTTCATTTGCTCCTTTGTTCCGGGCTCATGGTCAGTTTCCTTACCGCGAAGTATATAATATAGCCCCTGATAATCATCCTGCTTATCAGTCAATAGTATATTATACAAAACTGCGTTATAGCATGATGCCATACATTTATTCACTTGCTGGAATGACTTATTTCAAGGATTACACAATTATGCGTGCCTTGGTGATGGATTTTGAAAAGGATACTAAAGTAAATAATATAGGTGATCAGTATATGTTTGGTCCTTCGCTCATGGTTTGTCCGGTGTATCAATACGGAGCTCGTACCCGTGAAGTATATTTCCCTGAGACAACGGGATGGTATGATTTCTATACCGGAAAATATGTTCGTGGCGGACAAACTTTGAAAGTTGATGCTCCTTACGAGAAAATGCCTCTTTATGCTCACGAAGGAGCTATTATTCCTTACGGTCCAAATATTCAATATACAAGTGAAAAACCGGCAGATCATATTACCTTATATATATATGGTGGACAAAATGGCTCATTTACACTGTATGAAGACGAGGGTGATAATTATAATTATGAGAAAGGTAAATATGCTACTATTGAATTCTCTTATGATGAAGTCTCTAAGTCTCTGACTATTGGTGATCGTAAAGGTGAATTCAAAGGAATGCCTAAAGAACGTTCGTTCAATGTGGTATATGTGAACAAATCTACTCCGAAACCGTTCGATTTAAAAATTAAAGGTAAGGCGGTAAAATATAATGGCTTAAAGCAAGTTATTAAATTATAACCTGAGTGGTAAATAAATCCTTGTACAAAAGATTGTATTCTTCTGTACAAAACAATTCATTCTTTTCTACAGAAGAATGAATTGTTTTGTACAAGGAAATAAAAAGAATTCTCGTAACTTTATAAATTATGAAGAAACACATCTTAAATTTTTCCGCAGTTTTTGCATTATTAATGCTTTTATCTGTTTCTGGCTACGGTATGACATCCCGTGTTATATCAGACTTTAATAAAAACTGGACCTTCCATTTAGGCGAAATCCCCGAGGCTTTCTCGCCTGGTTACAAAGATAATTCGTGGCGGAAGCTGAACCTTCCTCACGATTGGGCGATTGAAGGAGAGTTTAGCAAAGACAATCCTTCCGGTTGTGGTGGTGGAGCTTTGCCTGGTGGAGTAGGCTGGTACCGGAAGACCTTTACTTTGGATCCAGTAAATAAAGGAAAAAAAGTGTTTGTTGATTTTGATGGTGTATATATGGATGCCGAAGTGTGGATTAACGGCACTAAGCTGGGAAAACGTCCTTATGGTTATATCTCTTTCCGGTATGACCTGACTCCTTACCTCAAGTTTGGACAGAAAAATGTGATTGCAGTTCGAGTGGATAATAGTGAGCAACCCAACTCTCGTTGGTATTCTGGTTGCGGAATTTACCGGAATGTGTGGTTTACTGTTGCAGATCCCGTGCATGTTGATCAGTGGGGAACATACGTTACTACTCCGAAAGTTTCTAAAGATGAAGCATCCATTGCCATTGCCACTCAAATAAAAAATGATTCAAAGGCTGAAGTTACTGCTGAACTTCGTTCACTGATTCTCGATAATAAAGGTGCGGAACTGAAGAGAAGTGTTTCCACTGTGAAAGTTGCAGCAGGTAAAGCGCAGGAGGTGAAACAAAACCTTGAACTATCCAGACCAGAATTATGGACACTGCAGAATCCTTATTTATATAAAGTAGTATCTCAAATAAGTGTAGGCGGAAAAGTGGTTGATCAGTATGAAACTCCTTTTGGAATTCGTAACTTTATATTTGATGAAAAAAAAGGATTTATCCTGAATGGTGTTCCTACTAAAATAAATGGAGTGTGTATGCATCACGATTTGGGCTGTCTGGGTTCGGCAGTTAATACCCGTGCTATCCAGCGTCAGTTGGAGATCCTGAAAAATATGGGTTGTAATGGCATTCGCTGTTCGCACAATCCTCCTGCTCCTGAACTACTAAATCTATGTGACCGTATGGGTTTTATTGTGATGGACGAATCATTTGATATGTGGCGCAAGAAAAAAACATCACACGACTATTCCCGTTACTTTAATGAGTGGCATGAGCGCGATTTAACAGATCATATTCTTCGTGACCGTAATCATCCTTCCATTTTTATGTGGAGCATTGGCAATGAAGTACTGGAACAGTGGACTGATGCTAATGCAGATACTCTGGATCTTCAGGCTGCCAATTTATTGCTTAACTTTAAACGTGATCCAAAAATGCTGGCACAAAAGGGAGACTCGATGAGTATAAACTCATTGCTTACCTTAAAGTTGGCCGATATGGTTAAAACACTTGATCCAACCCGCCCAATTACATCCGGTTGTAATGAGCCAGATCCTAATAATCACCTTTTCCGTTCTAATGCTTTGGATATTATTGGTTTTAATTATCATGAATCGTACTTTAAAGATGTGTACAAGAATTTCCCCGGTAAGCCTTTTATTGTAACGGAATCCATATCTGCATTGATGACTCGTGGTTATTACCGTATGCCAAGTGATAGTATGTATATCTGGCCAGTCCGTTGGGATATTCCTTTTCATGATGATTCTTATTCCTGTTCTTCGTATGACAATTGTCATGCTCCGTGGGGATCTACTCACGAAGATACCTGGAGATTGGTGAAGAACAATGATTTTATCAGCGGAATGTTTATCTGGACAGGATTTGATTACCTTGGAGAACCTACTCCTTACGATTGGCCTGCACGAAGTTCCTACTTTGGTATTGTAGATTTGGCCGGATTTCCGAAGGATATATATTATATGTATCAGTCCGAATGGACAAATAAAGATGTACTTCATGTCTTTCCTCATTGGAACTGGAAGCTGGGTGAAACAGTTGATGTGTGGGCTTACTATAATCATGCCGATGAAGTTGAACTCTTTCTCAATGGAAAATCACAAGGGGTTAAGACAAAAGGCAAAGATGACTTTCATGTGATGTGGCGTCTGAAGTTTACTCCCGGAACAATAAAGGTTGTCTCCCGTAAAGCCGGTAAGGTAGTTCTCACCAAAGAGATAAAAACAGCTGGTGCTCCTGCGCAGATTGTTATGACTGCCGATAGAAAACGGATTACTGCCAATGGTAAAGATCTTAGTTTTGTAACTGCAGAAGTAAGAGATAAAGATGGAAATCTTTGTCCTAATGCAGATAATCTGATTAATTTTGATCTGAAAGGAGCCGGAACTATTGTAGGAGTTGATAACGGTAGTTCGATAAGCGGTGAAAGCTTCAAGACTAATTTCCGTAAGGCTTTCTATGGAAAATGCCTTGTTGTGATTCAATCAACTGAAAATAATGGAAATATCACTCTGAAGGCAACTTCGGGTAAACTGAGAAGTAATGAATTACTTATTAATACAACAAAATAACATAACGAATCTAATATGAAACTGAAATTAATTTATGCAGCAATGGCACTGACAATGGGTGCTGCTTCGTTAAAGGCTCAGCAAGTGCCTGCGTATCTCGACCAGAAACAACCTATTGAAGTGCGGGTAAAAGATGCGCTTTCACGTATGACACTGGAAGAGAAAGTAAAACTTTGCTCAGCGCAGTCCAAGTTTAGCAGTCACGGTGTGCCTCGTTTGGGAATTCCTGAGATATGGATGAGCGATGGTCCTCACGGTGTTCGCGAAGAAATTCTTTGGGATAGTTGGGGAAATGCCGAATGGACGAACGATTCCTGTACTGCTTTTCCTGCACTAATTTGTCTGGCTGCTACCTGGAACCCTAAGATGTCGGCTATTTATGGTAAAGCTGTTGGTGAAGAGGCGCGTTATCGTAGAAAAGATGTATTGTTGGGGCCTGGTGTAAATATTTACCGTACTCCGCTAAACGGTCGTAATTTTGAATATATGGGCGAAGATCCATATCTCGCCTCCATCATGGTAGTTCCTTATGTAAAAGGAGTACAATCTAATGGTGTTTCAGCTTGTGTGAAACATTATGCATTAAATAATCAGGAAGTTTGGCGTGGAAATATTGATGTAGAGTTAAGTGATCGTGCGCTTAATGAGATCTATCTTCCCGCATTTAAGGCTGCAATTGTTGATGGCGGAAGCTGGAGCATAATGGGCTCATATAATAAGGTGCGCGGAGAACACGCTTGTCACAACGATCTATTATTGAATAAAATCCTGAAAGGGGAATGGAAATTCGACGGATGTGTAATTACCGACTGGGGTGGGGCGCATGATACAAAGGAAGCTGTTCTTAACGGACTGGATATTGAAATGGGATCGTATACCAATGGCCTTAGTTCGGGCAAGAAGTTTGCGTATGATGATTACTATTTAGCATCAGCTTACCTGAAAGGATTAAAAGATGGCACTTATCCAATGAGTACTATTGAAGATAAAGCAAGTCGTATTCTTAGGTTGATTTTCCGTACAGCTATGAATAGTGATCGCCCTTGGGGATCTTTTACTAATGAAGAACATTATACTGTTGCACGTACTGTGGCTCAGGAAGGAATTGTTCTTTTAAAGAATGAAACAGATAAGAAAAAGGGCGCTATTCTTCCGTTGGATGCCAGAAAATACCGCTCAATTCTGGTGGTAGGAGAGAACGCAATCCGTCGTTTGACTGAAGGTGGAGGGTCTTCTGTCCTGAAGGTGAAGAAAGAAGTTTCTCCATTGGCCGGACTACAAGCTAAATTTGGCGATAAGATAAAATATACAATGGGATATGCATCGGGCAAACCAGTGTATGATCGTGAAATTAAACCGGGTTTCGATACAGATTCACTTCGTCGGGAAGCTGTAAGGCAGGCAGCCGAAGCTGATCTGATTATTTTTGTAGGTGGATTAAATAAGAATAATTTTCAGGATTGCGAGAATGCCGACCGTAAATCGTTGGCTCTTCCTTTCGGACAAAACGAATTAATAAACGATATGCTGAAAGTAAACAAGAATATCGTTATGGTTCTTTTAAGTGGAAATGCTGTTGAGATGCCTTGGATAAAGAGTATTCCAAGCATTTTGCAGGCATGGTATCTGGGTTCTGAATCAGGAAATGCCATTGCCGATGTACTTAGTGGAGATGTTAATCCAAGCGGAAAGCTGCCATTCTCATTCCCTGTAAAATTAGCCGATAATGCTGCACACTCATTTGGTGCTATATCTTATCCGGGAGATGGCGTTAAAGAAGTATACAAAGAAGATATTCTGGTAGGTTACCGTTGGCACGACACTAAAAAGATTCCGGCTCTTTTCCCATTTGGTCACGGATTGAGTTATACTCAGTTTAAATATGGAAAAGCTGTTGCCGATAAAAAGAATATTTCGGGTTCAGAGGAGTTAACTATTACTATTCCGGTGAAGAATATTGGAAAGGTGAAAGGCAAAGAAGTTGTTCAGCTTTATATTGGTGATGAAAAATGTAGTGTACTTCGTCCAGTGAAGGAGTTGAAGGCTTTTCAAAAGATAGAACTTGCTCCGGGAGAGGAACAAACTGTTTCATTTAAGATTGGACAAGATGCTCTTAAATTCTTTAGCGAAACGGCTCATAGTTGGGTGGCAGAACCGGGAACGTTTAAAGTTTATATTGGTTCATCTTCTACAGATATAAGATCAGCAGTAGAGTTCGTTTTGAATTAGTTTGAAAGATTGATTAGTAATGAAGAATAGGTTACCCAAGATGGATAACCTATTCTTTTTTTGTGACTGATAGAATGCATTTCAGGTTATGCGGAAGTAATGAAAGAAAGTAAAAAGAATATTTGTTTCTATTGAAACAGTTTCTTTTGATTTCTAGTTTTGCTAATTATTGACAAGGAAAGAGAAATAATAGCACAAATGTGTTTGTAGTGTGCTAATTTATGCTACCTTTGCGCGCAAAATATTTAAAAAAGAATAATATGAAAAAATTATCCCTGATTAGCATTATGCTATTAATCGTTTCAGTTCCAACTTTTGCAGGGGGGCTTTTAACAAATACAAATCAGAACGTTGCTTTTCTTCGTAATATTGCCCGTGGTGCGTCAACCGAAATTGATGCTGTTTATTCTAATCCAGCGGGTGTTGCTTTCCTGAATGATGGTTTTCATTTGTCTTTTAATGGACAGAGTGCTTTCCAAACAAGAACCATTAATTCTACTTTTGCTCCATTCGTAGGAAACGGAGGATCTGCAACTAAAGAATTTAAGGGTGAAGCTTCAGCTCCTTTCATTCCGAGCTTTCAGGCAGCTTATAAGAAGAAAAACTGGACTTTTTCAGGAAGCTTTGCTGTAACAGGTGGTGGTGGTAAAGCCACTTTTAATGACGGGTTGGCTTCTTTTGAATCAAAAGTTGCAATGATTCCAGTAATTCTTTCAAAAGTAGGATTTGCTGGGACAAATCAATATGCTGTAAGTAGTTTTATGGAAGGTCGTCAGTATATCTTTGGTTTACAGCTAGGAGCTACTTATAAATTAAACGATAATCTTGCAGTATTTGGTGGCGGACGTATGAATTATGTAAGCAACAGCTATTTTGGTTACTTAAGAAATATAAGTGCAAACTTTAAAGGTGGTGATATGGTTAATCTGAATGATCCTACAGTAAAGGCACAATTGCAAGGTGCTAAGGATCAATACACAACAAATGCCGCTGCTGCTACTGCTGCCGCCGCTGCTGCTACTGCTGCCGGAAATGCTAGTGCTGCCGCTCAATATACAGCTGCAGCTACTCAATATACCTCTGCGGCAAATGCAATTTCAGCAGTATCTGCAGGTTCAACAGATAAAGAATTAGATTGTGATCAAAGCGGATGGGGAATTACTCCGATTATTGGTCTGGACTATAAAATTGGAAAACTGAATATAGGTGCTAAATACGAATTCAGAACAAATCTTAATATAGAGAATAAAACCAAAATAAACTCTACAGGTGTACTTGCTTATGATCATGGAGTAAATACTCCTAATGATATTCCAGCTATGTTTACTATTGGCGCTCAGTATTCAATTCTTCCTACTGTACGTGCTTCATTGGGATTGAACCATTATTATGATAAAGATGCTAAAATGGCAAATAACAAGCAGAAATATTTAAGTGGAGGAACAGATGAATATCTTGCCGGTGCTGAATGGGATGTTACAGATCGTATTCTTGTGAGCGGTGGTTACCAAAGTACAAATTATGATTTGCAGGATGGTTATATGTCTGATATGAGTTTTACTACTAGCTCTTATTCTGTAGGTATGGGAGCAGCATTCAAGCTGACAAAGAGCTTAAAGGTGAATGTGGCATATTTCTTCACTAACTATGATAAATATACTAAAGTCTCTAAGTCGACTGCTGAAGATTCTAAGAGTACAGGCTATAATGGAACAGGTCTTGCAGGAACAGATGTTTTCACCCGTACAAATAAAGTATTTGGTGTGGGGGTAGATTATACTTTCTAAAGATAACTAACAAAAAGAGAGATTAGGGCACTCAATGCAAATTGAGTGCCCTTTTTCCTTCCTGTTTCTAGCTCTATTCAGGAGATTGGTTATACAAAATGTTATTCTGTTTCTTATGCGATTCATCTTCATTTTTTTTACTTTTAACGATCTTTGCTTTCATTTTCTATAATAAAATACTTACCTTTGTGCCCGAAATAAAAAATACGAAGCCTTGAATAAAGGTCGTGTGCTTGATAAACCACGTAAAAAACAAGAAAAATGAAAAGTAAAGTTACTGTCTCTTTTATGCTTATGGGCATACTCTTTAGTATATGCCTTGTTCTTTCTAACATTCTTGCAGTTAAGCAATTTCAAATTTTTGGTTTTCCTTCTACTGCAGGATTGATTATTTTCCCAATTTCCTATGTTATAAATGATTGCATTACAGAAGTTTGGGGCTTTCGTAAAGCAAGACTTATCATCTGGACTGCTTTTGCTGTGAATTTTCTGGCAATACTGCTGTTCCAGATTTCGATAATTCTTCCTCCGGCATCTCATTGGATGATGCAGGATTCTTATGCTTCAGTTCTTGCACAAACACCTCGTATTGCACTTGCCAGCTTACTCGCTTTTCTTGTAGGTTCTTTTCTGAATGCTTATGTGATGAGCCGAATGAAGATAATGCACAAGGGAAAGAAGTTTGGACAGAGAGCTATTGCTTCTACAGTTGTAGGAGAACTAGCCGATACTCTTGTCTTTACTACTGTTGGTTTCCTTTTTGTGATTCCTCTAAATGTAGTTTTTCAGATTATTATGGTAGAAACAGTTGCTAAAATAATGTTTGAGATATTGGTTCTTCCAATTACCCGCAGAGTTGTGAATTACGTGAAACGGGTAGAAGGAACTGATGTTTATGATGAAGATATCTCATACAGTGTGATTAAAATAAAAGATATTTAATGAAAATAACTAATGAATCGGCTGTAGTTTTGTTTAGTGGTGGACAAGACTCAACTACTTGCCTCTTTTGGGCTAAAAAACAATTTAAGAAAGTATATGCTCTGAGTTTTCTTTATGGGCAGAAGCATCAGAATGAAGTGGAGATTGCACGCAATATTGCTGAAAAAGCAGAGGTGGAATTTCATCAGATAGATGCTTCCTTTATAGGTAAGCTAGGTGCAAATTCATTAACTGACAGCTCCATAGAAATGGATCAGGAAAAACCTGCCGATTCATTCCCTAATACATTTGTACCGGGAAGAAATTTATTTTTTTTAAGTATCGCTGCTGTTTTTGCTCGTGAGCATGGTGTTCGCCACTTAGTAACAGGGGTTTCACAGACAGATTTTAGTGGCTATCCCGATTGCCGTGATTCGTTTATCAAATCATTGAACGTAACAATCAATCTGGCTATGGATGAACAATTTGTGATTCATACTCCATTGATGTGGATTGATAAAACAGATACATGGGCTTTGGCTGATGAACTTGGGGTATTTGATCTTGTTCGCAATGAAACATTGACTTGTTATAACGGAATTCCGGCAGATGGATGTGGACATTGTCCGTCTTGTAAGTTGAGAAATCACGGTTTGCAAGAATATCTTAAAAGAAAAAGCTTTAAAAAATAATGTAAATATAGGATTTATGACAGAGTTAAAAGAACAGCTTTCTCTTTTGGGGGGGAAGACAGAATATAAAAATGACTATGCTCCTGAAGTATTGGAAGCATTTGATAATAAACATCCGGGGAATGATTACTGGGTACAGTTTAACTGTCCGGAGTTTACGAGTCTTTGTCCTATAACCGGACAACCCGATTTTGCGGAAATCCGTATTTCATATATTCCTGATGTAAAGATGGTGGAGAGTAAGAGTCTGAAACTATATATGTTCAGTTTCAGAAATCATGGGGCTTTTCATGAAGATTGTGTGAATATAATAATGAAAGATTTAATCCGCTTAATGGATCCAAAATATATAGAAGTAACAGGAATTTTTACTCCTCGCGGAGGAATCTCTATTTATCCTTATTGCAACTATGGACGTTCCGGAACAAAATATGAAGAAATAGCAAATTACCGACTTATGAATAGAAAGTAATTCCTTATGTTTCCCTAACCATTCATTATACTTTCTAAATCATTCGCCAATATTTTTTATTGGTGAATGATTTTTTTTTGGAGAATAAATTTCAGAATTGTTTTATTTCTCTATTTAATTGAGAGAGTAAACTATGAAAGTTCTAATCCGAAAGCTTTTTTTAACTTCATCAGATCAGAATTCTTTTGCGCCATCATTTGAAAACGCTCTACTCGGCTATAGGCACGAACTGTTTCCAGAGCTTCGCTAACACGAACATTCATTGTGATTTTGCTATTGTGCAATTGCGTACGCAGATAATTCTGAATTTGAGGAATCATAGTTGTAACGTCTTTAGCAACAATTTCATTATCTACTACCATTTCAAAAGAAGTGGCAGATAATAATTTTGGAGAGGAATTTTTCATTCGCATCATGATGCCTCTTTGTTCAATGGGTAAAGCATTAGCAAATTCCAACCAATAATGAGTCAGATCTCTATCGTTGAAAGCAAAATCATCCTCGTTCTTATTTATGGATGGAGTCTTTTCTGATACTTTTTCCTTTTTATTCTGCTCGCTCTGGTATGGATTCTTTATGGATATTCCTAAACTTCCTGCTTTTATAACAGGAACTTTCTTTTCTTCCTTCCTTATACTAATATTAGGTACCGGATTATTATGAATTTGTGGCGGAACACCATGTTGGGCATTTGAAGCAACATTCTGAGAAGAGAATGTTTGTCCATTCTGAGAAACTGGTGCAGCTACTTGTTGCTGTACCGTAGCATTATTTTGCTGTGTGAAGACTGGTTTTATAGATTGTTTAGGGCTACGCCCATGGCTTTCATCATCAGGTTCCGCAGTCAATTGTGCAAGCTGAATCAATGTTAGCTCTACCAAAAAACGTTTATTCTTGCTTACACGATAATTTAAATCGCACTCGTTAGAGATTTTCATCGCCTTATAGAGGAATTTAGGATTGCATTTGGCTGCCTGCTCTTTGTAACGTTCACGAATGCTGGCTCCAACTTCCAGCAGTTGAAGAGTTTCATTATCCCTGCTCACCAATAGATCTCTGAAATGAGAAGCTAGTCCGGTAATAAAGTGACTGCCTTCGAATCCTTTGTTCAGAATATCATTAAAGATAAGCAGTGTGTCACTTACATTATTTTCAATAAACTTGTCGGTTAGTCGGAAATAATATTCATAATCAAGAACATTCAGGTTCTCAATAACACTTTTATATTGTACATTTCCCCCGGTAAAACTTACAACCTGATCAAATATTGATAAAGCATCACGCATACCACCGTCAGCTTTCTGTGCTATTACATTTAATGCATCAGGTTCTGCGTTGATTCCTTCTTTTTGAGCTACATAAGTAAGGTGATTAACCGTATCCTGCACACTGATTCTGTTGAAATCATAAATCTGACAACGAGAAAGAATTGTTGGCAAAAGTTTATGCTTTTCAGTTGTGGCAAGAATAAAAATTGCATGTTTGGGAGGTTCTTCCAATGTTTTAAGGAATGCATTGAATGCTGCTGTTGACAGCATATGAACCTCATCAATAATGTATACTTTGTATTTACCAATCTGTGGCGGGATGCGCACTTGCTCGATAAGAAGTCTGATGTCGTCCACACTATTATTTGAGGCCGCATCCAGTTCATGAATATTATAAGATCGCTGTTCATTGAAAGCTTTACATGATTCACATTCATTGCAAGCTTCACCTTCGGCTGTCAGGTTCAAACAATTGATGGTTTTTGCAAAAATACGGGCGCAAGTAGTTTTTCCCACACCACGAGGACCACAAAATAAATATGCATGTGCCAGCTTTTGAGTGGCAATGGCATTCTTTAATGTTGTAGTTAATGACTTTTGCCCCACAACAGATTCAAATGTTGATGGACGATATTTACGAGCCGATACGATATAATTTTCCATATTCTCCGGATACTTTCTTTTTCAATCTCTGCAAATGTACATTAAATTATCGATTATTAAAACGTAGGTTAAGAAATATTTCTATCTTTGTAACCATATTCAACTTAATGTAAAATGATTAAACTTCTTACTATCTGGAACTTTATCAGGAAGCATAAATACTGGATCACAGTACTTATCTTTGTGACTATCATTGGTTTTCTTGATGAGAACAGTATGGTGCGTCGTGTTTCAAATATCCGGAAGATAAACAAGCTTCACGAGAGTATAAAAGAATATCAGACGGATTATAACAAAAACACAAAACGACTAAACGAACTGACAACTAATCCACGTTCTATTGAAAAAGTGGCACGGGAAAAGTATTTAATGAAGAAACCCAACGAAGACATTTATGTCATTCAAGATGAAAAGACAGAAGAGGAACCTCAAAAATGAAAAAATATCAGTCATTAATTTTTATAATAGGAGCAGTGCTTTTACTTACAGGAGCTGCATCATACATTACCCACTGGAATCTTTCTCCTTATCTATATAGTGCTGGAGCTTTGGCTGTGGCAGTTGTCCAAATCCTTAACAGGTATCAGGGGAAAGATCTTATAATAAAGCGCCTTTACCGTCAGCAAATATTTGGTGCTCTTTTTCTTGTGATTACAGGAGTGTTGATGTTTACTCTTCCTCATGGTAATGAGTGGATGCTTACTCTCACTATTGCTGCCGTACTGGAGCTATATACAGCTTTCCGTTTGCCTCAGGAAGAAGGAAGCAAGTAGAAAAAATATAATAAAATGAAAAAAAAGGTGGTATCAGCAATTCTTTGTGGTTTGTTGAGTGGTTTGTCACATGCTCAACTTCCGGAATCTCTTAATGTAATAGAGTACAAATTGAGTAATGGTCTTTCCGTTTGGCTCAATGAGGATCATTCTCAACCAAAGGTTTTTGGGGCAGTGGTAGTAAAAGCCGGATCAAAAGATTGCCCGAATACAGGTATTGCTCATTATTTTGAACACATGATGTTCAAAGGCACTGATAAAATAGGTACAACGGATTACAAGGCCGAGAAAGTTTTGTTAGACTCGATTGCACAGAAATATGATGAACTGGCAGCAACAAAGGATAAAGAGAAGCGCGAACAAATTCAAAAAGAGATAAATGCACTAACTATTTGTTCGGCTGAGTATGCAATTCCTAATGAATTTAATAGTCTTATTTCCAAATATGGTGGTAGCAAACTGAATGCAGGTACTTCTTATGACTGCACCATCTATCATAATGTTTTTTCTCCTCAGTACATTAATCAATGGGCTGAAATAAATAGTGAACGTTTAATTAATCCGGTTTTTCGTCTTTTCCAAAGTGAATTGGAAACAGTTTACGAAGAAAAAAACATGTATAATGACGCAATGGGTTATCAGGCTTTTGAGAAAGCTATAGAACGTTTTGCTGCACCGCATCCTTATGCTTTCCCAATTGTAGGTAGTACTGAAAATCTTAAGAATCCAAAGCTTTCAGAAATGAGAAAGTTCTTTGAAGATTATTACGTTGCAGGTAATATGGGATTGATTTTAAGTGGTGATTTTAATGCAGATGAAATTCTTCCTGTTCTTGAGAAAACCTTTTCTCGTATAAGAAAAGGAAATGCTCCTCAAAGAGAGATTATTGAACCAGCACCTTTTAAAGGAAAAGAGGAGTTTAAAGTAAAACTTCCCATTCCTGTTATCAAACTGTTAGTCCTGGGTTGGCGTGGCATTCCTGCTAATCATAAGGATGAGGTAGCTCTTCGAATTGTTGTCAGTCTTTTAAATAATGATAATGGTACAGGATATCTTAATAAACTGACTGTTGAAGGAAAGCTGATGGAAGCCATGGCTATAAGCAAAAGCTTGAACGAAGCTGGAATAGTTGGAGTCCTGGCTGTACCTAAAATACTATTTCAGTCTTATGGGAAAGCCAAGAGATTAGTAATGCACGAAATAGAAAGAGTGAAAATAGGTGATTTCTCGGATGAATCTTTTAATAGCCTGAAACTAGAGCAAATGAGAAATTATGAAAAAGAGCTTGAAGATATTGATTCCCGGGCTCAGAAAATGCTATCTCTATTCTCTGAAGGTAAAAGCTGGAATGATTATCTTAATGAAGTTAAAGAGATTGATGCTCTTACCAAAGAAGATGTGGTTAAGGTAGCAAATAAATATTTTACCGAAAATTATCTTCAGATCACCAAAAAAACAGGAAATTATCCGAAAAACAATCTTACCAAACCTAATTTTGCACCTATAGTTCCTAAAAACACAGAAGCAAAATCTGATTATGCTAAAAAGATTGAGAAGATGAGAACGCTAGATGCTCACCCTCGTTTTCTGGATTTCAATAATGATGCGAAAGTAATTCAGATAGCTCCAAAAGCTGTTCTTTATGCTGTGGCTAATCCGGTGAATGATATCTTTACTCTAAATTTAGAATATGGAAAAGGAACTTTAGAATCTAAGCTATTGTCTCCCATGGCAACATATCTTCATCTTTTGGGCACGGACTCTCTTTCGTTTAATCAATTTAGAGACAAGTTACAAAACTTGGGAAGTACTTTGTCTTTTGAGGCAGAGAAAGATAAGTTTATTGTTCAGATATCAGGTTTTGATAAGAACTTTAATGAAACTCTTTCTTTGACTGGTAACTTCTTGAAACATGTTAAAGCCGATCCCAAAAAGATGAAGCAAGTAGTTGATGAAGCAAAATTAAGATATAAAGCGATAAAAAGATCTCCCGATGATCTGGCTAATGCGCTACTAAGTAAAGTTCGTTATGGTGATAAATCCGAATATTTGAATCGTTTATCGGTCCCTGAAATTAAAAATTTAAAGGGTGAAGATTTGATTGCAGAATTCGGTGCAATCCAAAAGGTAGAATGCGATATTCATTATTGTGGTAATTTGCCTGCCAGAGTTGTAGCTGTCCAAATAATAAAGAACATTGACATGGAAAAAATTGCCATTGCATCAAATTCCCCTGTTTATAGGGAAACTAAGGCATATAATGTACCAACGGTTTATTTTATTGATGCTCCTAAATCTTCTCAAAGTATTGTTGAAGGTTATATTCAGGGAGGAGTTAATCAAGATACCTCTTCCAGATATGCTTCTGCTTTATTTAATAATTACTTTGGTGGGAGCATGAGTTCTATTCTTTTTCAGCAGATTAGAGAATTTCGCTCTTTAGCATATCGTGTTCAGGCCACCTACAAGCTTTCTCCGTATAAATATAAGGATAAAAAGGGACAGTTTTTGTCAATACTTTCCACTCAGTGTGACAAAACAACAGATGCAATGGGGGTGCTGGAATCTTTGATTAAGCAAATGCCTGTACAAGCAGAAAGAGTTGCAACTGCCAGACAAAATGTGGTAAACGAAGCAAATAATGAATATCCGTCTTTACGTGAGCGATCTTCCAAAATAGCATCCTTAATGGAAGAGGGATATATGTCAGATCCCAATAAAGAGCTAATTGAAGGCGTTGCCAATATGGACATAAAAGAAATAGTGGGATTTTACAACCAAAATATAAAAGGGCAACCAATCTCTTATGTGGTGGTTGGTAATGCTAAGAAGATTGATATGAAGAAGCTTGCAACTTTTGGAAAGATTGTAAAGGTGAAAGCAAAAGAGATTTATAAATAAACGTTATTTTAGTCTACGGAGCGGGAAAAAATATTTTTATCCCTCACTCCCTCACTATTTAATGTAACCGGCTAAATAGTATTTGATTACACCGTGATGGATGGATTCTATCCCTCACGAAAACCTCACAAAAAGGTGTCTACCCTCACTTTTTCGTGCTATAATAACACATCTTAACTATTTCTTGATGCAAAATTTTGCTTTAGCAGCATATAAAGTAGATAACTTTTTTAGCTGGCAGGAGTGCGCGAAATTGCAATAAATGATGCGAAATCGTTAGGGTAGGCTTGAAAAGTGAGGCAAAAGTGATGGTTGAAAATGCTACCATCACTGGCTAAAATATAGATATTCAGGTTCTTATATAAAACAGTGATGGAGTGAGGGATGGTTTTCGTATTTTTGTAGAATTTGCAAAAATACAAAGTAAAAAACATCCCGCCTGCTTTTTTTGAAAGCAGGCGGGAGTTTGCTCGGTTATTCGCCAATGATTTTCAACCATTCACCAATGGATTTTATTTAATGGTGAATGATTACAGAATCTGTAGCTTTACTCCAAGAGAGAGGTGGATATAGTCTTTTGGTTTCAGATAGCTATTCCCAAATGCACTTATTATATAAAGATCGCTGGAACTTAATTCATAGAATAGCGTAACAGCTTTTGCAAAACTATATTTATCAGAGTTCATGTTATAAGTAAATCGCTGACCGGCAAATATATTAGAACGTATTTTTGTAGAAAAATTGTAATATCCCTTCGGATATCGATCAGGCTCTTTTACCCAGAAGTCCTCATCCATAACTGTGTTTAGATAGAGCCCACAAGCCAAAGGTTCCATTGAAATATTCTTTCCCAGATTGAACTTCCATGGCATGTAATTCTGTTTAAGAGTAAATGTCGCCTTGGCGCTGGAAGAATAGCGTGGAATATAACCAATTAATAAATCTGTTTCCCATTGATTACGTTTTCCATAATCCCAACCAATCCCGGAAGATAGTAATCCCATAGAACCGGCAAACTGTAACTTCGAATAAGTTGGAATAAGTTTTTGCCAATGGGTTTTATACTTTTCTGTTTTTTCTTCATACTTTCTTTTAGCATTTACAAAGAATGGTATCATCAGGAGCAGTCCTCCTATATATAAGGCCTTTTTAATAGTACACCACTTCATAATTATATCCTTCAGGGGTTATAGTAAAGAGTAAATAATTCCTGCCTTTCATATCATCGCTACCATAATAGGTAATTCCATCTTTAAAGATTTCGTCGACCTCTAATCTGTGATCATGAGCGTTTACACAAAACTGAACTTTAGGGAATTTATTTATGTAGTATTCAAAAAGCTCAACTACATTATTATTAAACTGCTCAGTATACGGTTTTACGTGCATTGCTATTACAGTCTTTTCCTGTCCCGGTTCAATGTTCTGAATTTCTTTTTTCATAAAACTGAAATCAGGAACCGGATGTGAATAGTCGTATTCGAGTGCATTGGTATTGAGGCAGACAAATTTTATATTTCCGGCCATAAATGAAAAGTTTTCTTCGCCATATATCTTTTCAAAAATATTCTCACCGTTGCCTAAGCAATCATGATTGCCCAACAAAGCAACATAAGGAACTTTAAGAGAATTCATGATATCGCGCATCCACATAAATTCTTTTGTAGCACCAAAGTCGGTTTGATCGCCTCCATGAATTACAAAATCAATATCGTTACGTTTGTTCAGGTGATTTACAAAATCTTTCGTTTCATCATAAAAACGCTGTGAATCACCCATCATAGCAAAGCGAATGGTGGTTTTTCCTTCGGTGTTTTGTTTTATACGTTTTGTGTTTTTGGCATTAATTCCTGTTTCTCCGCTGATGTGGCCATCGTAAGGCTGATACTCAAATAAATCACAGGAATAAAAAAATAGAGTAAAGAATAGTATTAGAAGGTGAGCTTTTGTTCTTACCATGTTTCATCTTGTTTATAATGCAAAGTTACTATTCCAGGCGTTCACTTTAAAGGTGTATTTAGGACTATATCTGTTCTAAAAGTCCATTATATGGGGAGATGAGTAATTTGAGAATTTGCTCTATGGTATAAAAATAAAAAGCCGTAAACCAACTAATTTGTTCTGGTTTACGGCTTTTTTATATAATACCTGATATGGTAAATGATCAGTTTTTAGATTAGTCCCTTTTTTGAATCTTTTATAAAATCAATAATATTCTGTATTTCATCACTTATAGGAACTTCCTGTTCTACTCTGATAAGAGCATCGGCTATACTTACTTTTGCATGAAATATTAAACCATAAGCCTGAGCTATATGCTGAATTATTTTTTCAGGTATATTATGATGCTTAAGGATTTCAACATTCACACCATAATAGCTGGTAGGATTTGTTGTGGTGACAATATACGGAGGAACGTCTTTCTTTAAGCGACATCCTCCTTGTACTAAGCTCCATGCACCAACACTAGTATCTTGAAACATACTAACCATAGAACTGAATATCACATGAGAACCAACAACACAGTTTCCTGCAATAATAGATTTTATTCCAATTACACAATGGTCTGCAATATTGCAATCATGGCAGATATGAACGCCATCCATAAAGAAATTCTTATCACCAATAACTGATTTTCCGGTGCTGCTTGAAGAACGGCTTACAACAACATTTTCACGGAAAACATTATTATTTCCTATTTCCAGTACAGTATCTCCACCGTGATAAGAGAAGTCTTGTGGAGTTGCACCAAGAACAGCCCCCTGAAAAACCTGATTATTATCACCTAAACGTGTGCCATTTAAAATGCTGGCATTAGGCATAATAATGCAATTGTTTCCAATTACAACATTCTTATCAATATATGCAAAAGGATGTATAACTACTCCTTCTCCAATTTTTGCTTCCGGATTGACATAAGCCAACGGGCTAATCGTGTTCATATGCATTTATATTTAGAGTTAATTATATTATCTTCCACCACCTAAGGCCTGATACAAACTAATTACTGACTGAATGCGTTCAAAACTATCCTGAACGTCTGACAGCTGCGCACTCAATAAAGATTGCTGAGCAGTAAGAACCTCTAGGTATGTAGAAGAACCAAGTTTCATTAACTGCTGAGTTTTGTCAACGCTACTATTCAAAGACTGAATCTGCTGTTTGCGCTGAACACATTTCTCATTAGACGACTGATACTTATAAAGAGCATTGCTTACTTCTGTGCCTGCATTTAAGATCTTTTGTTGAAAAGCTAGTAAAGCTTCCTGTTGCTGAGCTTTTGCAATCTTAAGTTTAGCTACGTTTACACCTCTGTCAAATATTGGTTGTGTAAGTGAACCAACAGCTGAAGCAATGATCTTTCCCGGATTAACGATAGCACCTCCGGCACTGTTTGTCCATCCGGCCGATCCGTTTATTATTATTTTAGGATAGAAAGCTGAACGAGCCTGGTTTGTGTAATAGAAACTACCGGCAAGAGCCATTTCTGCCTGCTTTACATCAGGACGGTTTGAAAGCATCTGCAAAGGTATACCTACAGACAGTTTCTCCGGCATTTGTTGTTCGGCCAATGTACCACGTTCAATATTTTGCGGTGCCTGTCCAAGAATCAGTGAAAGCGAATTCTCTGTCTCACGGATTTGCTTTTTCAGGTCCGGCAAAGTGGCGTTGACTGTATAATAAGTAGCTTCGCTCTGAGATACAGCAGCTTCATTAGTCATACCAGCCTTTTTCATTATTTTCATCGTATTTACATTCTCACCCCAGTTCTGAGCTGTCTTCTCTGTAATTTCGAGTTGTTTATCAAGCATCAGCAGGGTATAATAACAATTGGCAATATTGGCAATTACCTGTGTTTGCACAGCCTGATGGTAAGCCTTGCTTTGTAAAAGAGATGCCTGAGCTTCTCGTTTAACATTCAACATATTACCGAATATGTCTAATTCCCAACTAGCCGTAACCGGAAGTTGATATGTTTTAGTAGCTGCATTTCCATCAAAGCTACTTATAGTACCTTGAGGAGAAAGAGATAACGATGGTAGAAAGGCTAAGCGGGCAGTAAGTAAAGCTGCTTTCACTTCTTCAACGCGTAGCATGGCTGTCTGTAAATCTACATTTCTGGAAAGTCCTGTTTCTATCAGAGCCTGAAGTTTTGGATCTTTGAAAACTTCTTTCCATGGAAGATTTCCCATATTAGTTGTATCGGAAGCTAAGGTTTTATTCACCGAAGTAGTGTCCCGGTACATACCCGAAGTCTCAACCTGTGGTCTTTCGTATGTTTTGTAGATGTTGCAACTGCTTAATAAAGCAGTTGCACACATCATTCCTATTATTTGTTTTTTCATTCCGTTATTCATTATCAATGTTACTATATTGTTCAAGTTCAGGAATTGCTTCACTGACATCCATTCCTGTCTTTTGTATAGGTTTGATCTTTTCCTGCAGATATTCAAAAGCAACGAATAATCCCGGTACTACAAATATCTGACATATCACACCTATTAACATACCACCTACAGCACCACCTCCAAGAGTTCTGTTACCGTTAGCACCAACACCGCTGGCAAACATAAGTGGCAACAGACCAATAATCATAGCCAGAGATGTCATCAGGATAGGACGTAAACGAGCTGTTGCACCAAGTATAGCAGAATAGGTTACACTCATTCCTGAATGCCTTCTTTGAAGAGCAAACTCTGTGATCAGAATAGCATTTTTAGCTAACAATCCAATCAACATAATTAGCGCAATCTGGAGATAAATATCGTTCTGGGTTCCCATGAACTTAGCAAATATGAATGCTCCTGCCAAACCGAATGGTATGGACAATATTACTACGAGTGGTAATATATAACTTTCATATTGTGCACTAAGCAATAAGTAAACGAAAACAAGACAAAGAACAAATACAATTGCAGTGGTACTTCCTCCGGTACTTTGCTCTTCACGTGTCATACCTGAGAACTCATATCCATATCCCGTAGGCAGAGTTTTAGCAGCAACCTCTTCAATAGCTTTAATAGCTTCACCTGAAGCATAGCCGGGTTTCGGAGCCCCGTTTATAGCCATTGAGGTAAACATGTTGAATCTGCTGATTACATCAGGGCCATAAACTCTCTTAATTGTCATAAACTGATTAATAGGAGCCATCTCAGTACCATTGCGAACAAAAATACTGTTTAATGTTTCAGGACTGATACGGTATTTTGCATCAGCCTGAACGTATACCCTGTATAATTTACCAAAACGGTTGAAGTTAGATACATACATACCACCGTAATATCCCTGAAGAGTTTCAAGAATAGCATTTGGACTTATGCCTGCCTGTTTACATTTAGCAGCATCTACATCCACTTGATATTGAGGGAAGTTTGGATTAAATGAAGTCATGGCTCTTGCTATTTCAGGTCGCTGATTTAAAGCAGCCAGGAAGTTCTGTGACACCTGACTGAAGTTATCCAGACTACCACCCGTTTTATCCTGAAGATTCATTTCAAAACCATTAGTCATACTGTAACCCGAAATCATTGGAGGAGCAAAAATAAGTATTTGTGCGTCTTTTATACTTGCCGTTTGCTGGTATAGCATACCAATAACACTATTTACATCTTGTCCTTTATCTTTACGTTCATCCCAGTTACGGAGTTTGCAGAAAAAACTACCATAAGAACTACCTGCACCCGATAAAAGTCCATAACCACCAATCAACATGTTGGTTTCAATCAAAGGATTAGATTTCAGAATCTCGTTAACTTTTCTCATTGTTCCTTCGGTACGTTCCAATGATGTTCCTGGTGCCATGTTTACTGACATCATGAAGATTCCGGTATCTTCATTTGGTACCATTCCGGATGGAGTAAATTTCATTAATAATACAAGCAAAACGAAACTTATAATGACCAAACCAAATGAGATCCATTTATGTTTGATAATTCGTGATATACTACCTTTATATTTTTCCAGTAACTTATCATATGTTGTATTGAAAGCGATATGGAAACGTTCCATAAAACTTGTTTTATGATCATCTCCCTCTTTATTATGAGGTTTCAGGAACATAGCACATAATGCCGGACTAAGGGTTAATGCGTTTAAAGCAGAGAAACCAATTGCAACGGCCATTGTAACACCGAACTGACGATAGAATACACCAGCAGTTCCTCCCATGAAACTTACAGGAACAAACACAGACATCATAACCAGGGTGATTGACAGGATAGCACCTGATATTTCACTCATAGCATCAATGGAAGCTAGTTTTGGTGATTTATATCCTTGATCTATTTTGGCGTGGACCGCCTCAACCACCACTATCGCATCATCCACCACTATGGCTATGGCTAGTACCAGAGCACTCAGGGTTAATAAATTGATACTAAACCCAAATAACTTCAGCATTAAGAAGGTTCCAATCAAAGCTACCGGTATGGCAATTGCTGGTATAAGTGTGGAACGGAAATCCTGTAAGAAAATATACACTACTAAAACTACAAGTATAAAGGCTTCCAATAACGTTTTGAGTACCTCATAAATTGAAGCAAACAAGAAGTCATTGGTGTTCATCATGATATTGTATTTTACTCCTGTAGGTAAAGACTTCTCTGTATCCTTCATCAATGAAGTTACGTTCTTGATAATTTCAGTAGCATTAGAACCGGGAGTTTGATATATAATACAAGTTACTCCGTTGTGTCCGTTCGTATAACTATTTATACTGTTTGACTGAGCTCCTAATTCTATACGTGCAACATCCTTAAGTCTTAGTATATTTCCGTCTGCAGAGGCTTTGATAACAATATTTTCAAATTCTTCTGTTTTCTGCAGGCGACCTTTTGTCTTCATCACATATTGGAAAGATTGATTTCCATCTTCACCAAATTGTCCTGGTGCAGCTTCAATGTTCTGTTCAGCCAGTGCAGCAGATACATCGCTCGGCATTAGCTTGTATTGAGCCATAACTTCAGGCTTAAGCCATATACGCATAGAGTATTCACGTGCCCCCATAACATTAGCATCACCTACGCCAGGCACACGCATAATTTGTGGTATGATATTTATCTTTGCATAGTTCTGCAAGAATGTTTGGTCGTACTTGTTATCAGAACTATATATAGAAAATACCATCAACATACTTGTCTGACGTTTACTGGTAATGACACCTACCTTAGTAACTTCTGCCGGTAACAATCCTTGTGCTTTTGTTACACGATTTTGTACATTTACAGCTGCCATATCAGGATCACTTCCCTGCTTAAAGTATACATTAACCGTTGCCATTCCATTATTTGAGGCAGTAGAGGTCATATATGTCATATTCTCCACACCGTTAATTGATTCTTCAAGAGGAGCTATAACACTGTTCATTACAGTTTGAGCATTGGCACCTGTATATGTTGTACTAACCTGAATAGTAGGGGGGGCAATATTGGGATATTGTTCTACAGGTAATGATACAAGCCCAATTATACCCAAAACAACAACAAATATTGATATTACTGTTGAGAGTACCGGACGGTTTATAAATCTATCTAATTTCATATTTCTTCTATTTTAATATACGTGTATTACTTAGAAGGTTTGTCAGCAGATTGTTGTGCCTGAGCTTTTTTTGCAGCTGCCTGTTCCGGAGTTATTTCCTTTATTTGCATTCCATCTTTAAGGGTTCCAACACCTTCTGCTACAATTTTATCACCAACTTTCAAACCAGATGTAACAACATAGTTTTGTCCATCATCTAAAGAAAAGACTTCAATAGGAATACTTTTTACAGTAGATTTGCTATCAACGATGTATACGTATTTTTTATCTTGTATTTCATAAGTAGCTTTTTGAGGAATCAAAATACAGTTGTCCATTTTATAAGGAATCAGAACAGAACCTGTACCGCCACTTCTTAAAATTCTATTTTTATTAGAGAACTTTGCACGTATACTTACGGAACCTGTACTTTGGTCGATAACTCCACTCATAGTTTCTACTTTCCCTGTTTCACCATATATACTCCCATCTATCATCTGTAATTCTACATTTGACATTTTTTTAAGTATTTCTTTAGAAGAATTACCTTCTGAAGTAAGGCTTAACAGTTGTCTTTCTGTCATTGAAAAATAGGCATACATATCAGAGATATCAGAAACAGTAGTAAGTGGTGTAACTGTACCTGGACTAGCTAAACTTCCTACACGGAAAGGTATGCTTCCAACAACTCCGTTTGACGGACTTGATACACGGGTAAATGATAAATTCTTTTTGGCGCTTATCAACTGAGCTTTAGTTTGTGCCAGTGTAGCTTTACTTGATAACAAAGAATTTTCTGCCATCTGCAGATCATATGAACCTATAATGTTGTTTTTTGCTAGTTCACGTTTGTTTTCAGCAGTCAGTTGTGCTGTAGCTACATTTGATTTAGCAACATTAACAGCAGCTTGAGCAGCATTAACAGCTTCCTGATATTGTACAGGGTCAATAATAAACAGAGTCTGACCTTTGTGTACAACAGAACCTTCGTCTACACACAAACGAGTTATAGTACCTGAAATCTGAGGACGAATTTCAATATCCTGTTTTCCTTTAATAACAGCAGGATAAGAACTTTTCAATTCAACATTAGAACTGTTTAATGTGGTAACAGCATATTCTTGTACCATATCTCCTCCTTTTTGTTCTTTCTTGTTACAAGAATAGAAGGACAAACATACTAATAACGCTCCGACAATTGATATCGAAGCAGTAAACAATCTACCTTTTTTATTAATCATAAAACACAACATATTGGTTAATATACTTTTTATCTAAAATAATAGCTGCAAAGTTCGTAATAATGTAAACAACAAGAAAGTTCCAAAGTTCATTATAATTGTTCCATTTTTCTTTATTATATTGATGTATTTATAAATATAACCTATATTTGTGGTCTAAAATAGAATAAACGATGTCTAATAGCTTTTTAAATTTCTTTGAAGAGTCAGTATCAATTGACAATGATTTTGTCTTGTGTTCCGGTTTGGTTAATTCTTTTGCTCTTAAATATCCTGTGCATAGTGATAGGATATATGTAGGCTTTTGTCTGGATGGAAGTGCTGAAGTAGAAGTTAATCTTGTGAAGCATACGATAAAGAAGAATGAAGTAATCTTTATAGCAAAAAATCATATTGTATTCAATCATAAAATAAGTGATGATTTTCGTTCTGTCTTTTTGGCTTTTACAGATGATTTTAAAGGCGAACTATTTAATGATTTACGTAAATATCCGATTCATTTTCTTTTTAAACAAAAGTTTCCGTCAGTTGTGTTAAATGAAGTAGAAATGAATCAGCTTATGGAATATTATAATCTTATGTGGGGGGTTGTGAAAAATGTTCAGAATGATTATAGAAAAGACATTGTAAAGCATCTCTTATCTTCGCTGCTTATAAATCTTCACTGTTATGGGAATAAGGATAAAGAAAAGGCAACTCCTATGTCACGGAAAGAGGAAATAGTTGGATCTTTTTTTTCTTTGTTATTTGAACATTACAAAGAGGCTAAAGATGTATCTTTTTATGCGGATAAACTATGTGTCTCTCCTAAATATCTTTCTTCTTTAATAAAACAAATAGTTGGCAAACCAGCTAAAGATTGCATAGATTATTGTATAATACTGGAGAGTAAAGTGTTGCTTAATTCTTCTTATACTATTCAGGAAATATCTCAGCAGCTAAATTTCCCTAATCAGTCTTTCTTTGGTAAATATTTTAAAAAGCATACAGGTATATCACCACTGAATTACAGAAGGTCGACTTTGAGTTGACTTATATAATGCATCATAAAAAAAAATGCCGATTGAATTGGAGGGCACTGAAAAACTGGCTCTTTAGGTTTTTCGGCAATTAAATTACTCAGCACATATCCATTAAAAGATTGGGATATGTGCTGTTTTTTTTATACCTTTATAAGTATAAATCAATCCGATATGCTTCCATTGCAACAAGCCATACCGTTCAGTAATTACACAGATCTATACGATTTGCTTATTCCACAGGACAATCTATTGCGTCAAATAAACGACCTGATAGACTTCTCTTTCGTCCATAAGGAACTCCTGGACAAATACTGCCTGAATAACGGTCGTACGGCCGAGTGCCCGATCAGGATGTTCAAATATCTTTTGTTAAAGACAATCTTTGATATTTCGGACGTGGACGTTGTTGAACGCTCGCGATATGATCTTTCATTCAAATACTTTTTGGATCTGGCTCCCGAGGAAACCGAATTGATCTCTCCAAGTTCTTTGTGTAAGTTTCGCCGACTCCGTTTGAAGGACAAGGATTTGTTGAATCTGCTTATAGGAACGACAGTGTCTATTGCAATAGACAAGGGAATCATCAAGTCAAAGACCATTATTGTTGATTCCACACACACCGGTTCACGGAGCAACCCGTATTCGCCTGTCGAGATTTTGCGACTTCGTTCAAAGCAGTTGCGCAAGAGCCTTTATGATGTGGAGGAGTCAATAAAAGAAGGTTTGCCCCTGAAGAATGAAGATGACGATCTGGAGCATGAGCTTGATTATACCAAAGCGTTGTTTGAAGTCGTATCCGACAACGAGACATTGGTCAATGTTCCCAAAGTCAGAGAGCGTCTGAACATGCTCAAGGAAACGCTTTCAGATATCGAGGATCATTATGTCAGCTCCACAGATGAAGATGCACGGGTTGGACACAAAAGCCAGGACAAGTCGTTCTTTGGCTATAAGACACACATCGCCATGAGTGACGAACGTATAATCACTGCCGCCACAGTCACTTCCGGGGAGAAGGGTGACGGTCCCCAATTACCCGAACTTGTTGAACAGAGCAGAAATAACGGCATGGAAGTTGAAACAGTCATTGGAGACACCGCTTATTCGGGAAAGAACAACATTCAGCTCGCTCAAGATGAGCAAAAAGGATTTGAACTGGTGGCAAAACTTAATCCTGCCATAAGCCAAGGCTCCCGACGTGCGGAGCAAAGTTTTGAATTCAATAAGGATGCGGGTATGTTCGTATGCCCTGCAGGGCATATGGCGATACGGCGTGCCAAGCAGGGTAAAAAGAATCAAGGAAAGAATCAGTTTATCGTATACTTCTTCAATACTGACAAATGTCGGATATGTGGCAGGCGGCAAGGATGTTACAAAGAGAGTGCAAAAACGAAAACCTACTCGGTCAGGATTAAATCTGACGAACATAAACACCAGATGGATTTTCAAGAAACAGATGAATTTAGGGCCAAATCTCGATCA
Organism: uncultured Bacteroides sp.; assembly: GCF_963678845.1. NCBI lineage: Bacteria > Pseudomonadati > Bacteroidota > Bacteroidia > Bacteroidales > Bacteroidaceae > Bacteroides > uncultured Bacteroides sp. The sequence continues at coordinate 874,034 of NZ_OY787464.1, read as the reverse complement.
CGATACAAGATAGAAGCTAAAAATGCGGAACTTAAGAATGTCTTCGGGTATGATAGGGCATTGTCATACGGCCTGACATGCATGCAACTTCAAGGCGCCATGGCCATTTTTGCTGCAAATATCAAGAGAATTCTCAAATTAATCTAAGAAGGCGTGTTTTCTCTGTAAATCAACTGAAAAATGCTCATGTAGCAATGTTTACGACTATCCGCCCCCTTTCAAGTTTGTTTTTCAGGAAATATAGAAAAATAGCCAAATCCTATTTCCGGGCTTGGCTATTTTGAATTTTATCGACTCGTGAACGATAATCTGAAAAATTGAAAGACTTTTTCAGTGCCCTCTTGAATTCAATCGGCATTTTTTTTTATGATAAGAATATTTTTATTTTTTCTTAGAAGGAGCGTATCTTTCGTTCAAACCATCAATAATATCTTTAGTGATATTATAGCCTTTATCAGCATAGAGCAAGTTGTCAAATCCGGTGTTACTGAATATCATGCTATATTTATGCTTCTTATTGTAGATTTTCAAGAATGCATTAATTGAATCGCGCAATTGGATGCTATTCTTTTGGTTTTCTGATTGTAGTTCATTTTGAAGTCTGGTTTGTAGCTCCTGCAAATCCTGTTGCTTTTTAACCAAACGTGCATTTTCCTGTTCAGCTCTTTCGCGGCTAACAAAAGCATTGTTCTGAACCTTACGTTGGAATTCTTTTCCTTCTGCATCAAGTTCGTGGGCTTTCTGGTTAAGAGTAGCGCGAATATTTTCTTCTTTCTTCATCATCATTTCATTCAGATCATTCCAGAAGTTGTATTTTGTAAGCAATGTATCTATCTCAACATATGCAACTTTTAGATTGCTTGGCATTGCTCCTTTAGCATTGGTGTCTACAGATTCTTCAGTTTCTGCCTTTTTACCGTTACATTGTGCAAACATAACAATCACAACCGCCGCTAAGATTCCTTTTGCAAGGTAATTAATTCTCTTCATAATTCGTTTGAATATAGTTTCTAAATAGTTATTTTTTCATATTGTGTTTTTCAAATTCAAAGATGTAAACTATAAATAAGGTTACAATCTTTTATAATAATAGCTTTATGTATGATTATAATATTCAAAATAGCAACTATTAACAGTGTTATAAGAATAGTGTCAAGCATTTCTATTATTTTTGTGCTGCAAATATAGACTTTTGAATGGATTATACGCTCTCTTTTCTGATAAAAAGTATAAGTATAGTTCGTTTAAAGTAACCAATTTAACCATATTTAGTAATTACATAATAAATATACTAAGTATAAACAGATAATAACATATGAATAAAGTAGAACTAAAACCAGCTCTTGTATTTCATTACTTTGAAGAGATTTGCAAGGTGCCGCGCCCTTCTAAAAAAGAAGAGAAGATAATTGAGTTTTTAAAGAACTTTGGAGAAAAACATCAGTTGGAAACAAAGGTTGATGAAGTAGGTAATATTTTAATAAAGAAACCGGCTACTAAAGGAAAAGAGAGGCTTCAGACTGTAGTACTTCAGTCGCACATTGATATGGTTTGCGAAAAGAACAGCAATGTGGAACATGATTTCCTCACTGATCCTATTCAGACCGTGGTTGATGGAGAATGGCTCAAAGCTAAAGGAACAACTCTTGGAGCTGATAATGGGATAGGAGTTGCTACAGAACTGGCTATTCTTGCTTCCAATGATATAGAACACGGGCCTATTGAGTGTTTGTTTACAGTTGATGAGGAAACCGGACTTACCGGAGCTTTTGCTTTGAAAGAAGGTTTCATGAGCGGAGATGTCCTTATTAATCTTGATTCGGAAGATGAAGGTGAACTTTTTATAGGTTGTGCAGGTGGTGCAAATACTATTGCGGAATATACTTATCAGCCAATTCCTGCTCCTCAGGATTATTTTTATTTTCAGGTAGGTGTTCAAGGGTTAACAGGTGGACACTCAGGTGATGATATTAATAAGAACAGAGCCAATGCTAATAAGCAATTGGTGCGTTTCTTGTCATTGCTGACTGAAAAGTATGATTTTTATCTTTGTGAGATCAAAGGAGGTAACCTGCACAATGCAATTCCTCGTGAAGCACATGCAGTTTGCGCTGTTCCAATGGCAAATAAAGAATCAGTTCGTGTAGACCTGAACATCTTTGCATCAGAAGTGGAAGCTGAGTTTGCTGTTACTGAACCTAATATGAAATGGGTACTTCAGTCAGAATCTCCTGTTTCTACAGCAATAGACCGTGATACAACAGCTAGTCTGATAAAATCTCTATATACCGTTTTCCATGGCGTTTTTGCAATGAGTCAGGAAATTCCGGGATTTGTGGAAACATCTTCCAATCTTGCTTCCATTAAAATGCCGGGAGAAAACATTATTCGTGTAGAAACCAGCCAACGTAGTTCTACTCTTTCATCACGTAAAGATGTGTCTGCCGCTGTAAAAGCTGCTTTCGAACTGGGTGGTGCAAAAGTTTCTGTTGGCGACGGTTATCCGGGATGGAAACCAAATCCGGCATCGCCTATTCTGAAAGTGGCTGAAGAAGCTTATGTTCGCTTGTTTGGTGTAGAGCCTAAAGTGAAAGCCATTCACGCCGGTCTGGAATGCGGACTGTTTTTAGAGAAATATCCTTCACTGGATATGGTATCATTCGGACCAACTCTTCGTGGAGTTCACTCTCCAGATGAACGTATGCTGATCCCAACTGTCGATAAATTCTGGAAACACTTGCTTGAAGTATTGGTAAATATTCCTGCAAAGAAATAATATTTACGCACTTTCTGCGTTTCTATATAGGGGTAGCCAAAAGTTACCCCTATATTTATCTGTAAACTAATGAAGAAAATTCTTTTAATCATACAGTTCTGTTTTCTGCTGACAGGAATAAGCTTCTTTTTCTCTTCGTGTAATGATGAGACTTTCTCTACTGACTCTTCTCATCTGTTGGCTTTCTCGCAGGATACTCTTTCGTTTGATACTGTTTTTACTTCCATTGGCTCAGCCACTGCACAGATTAAAGTTTATAATCCCAATAAGCAAGCACTGAAAATTTCTTCTATTGTTCTGGCAAATGCTGCTAATTCCGGCTTTAAAGTAAATGTGGATGGAGAAAAAGGAACGCACTTCTCTGATATAGAGATACAGGGAGAAGATAGTATGCATATTTTTGTTGAGGTGAAAATTAATCCTCAGAATAGAGATAATCCTATATTGATGAAAGATTCATTGGTGTTTACTACCAACGGAGTTCAGCAAGATATTAAGTTGATGGCCTATGGACAGGATGTGTTAATTCTTAAAGGTAAAACCCTTCAGAAAGATACACTCTTTACATCTAAAAGGCCGATACTTATTTATGATAGTCTGCGGATAAATGAAGGCGTAAAACTGCAATGTGAAGCCGGAACCCGACTCTATTTTCACGATAAAGCATCTATGTTGGTGCATGGTACTGTTGAGGCTCAAGGTACACTTGGTGCGCCGGTATTGTTTCGGGGCGATAGATTGGACAATCTGTTTACCAATCTTCCTTATGACAGGGTGCCTGGACAGTGGGGCGGAGTACGTTTTTATTCTTCCAGTTACCAGAACAAACTTGATTATGTAGATATTCATAGTGGTGAATATGGTATTCTTTGCGATTCTTCTGCTGTAGATAAAGAAAAGCTTTGGCTCACAAATTCTATTTTGCATAATGTGGAAGGAGATGCACTGAGCATGACCTCCTGTAAAGCTGAATTTGCTAATTGTCAGATTACAAATGCGGGGAAGAATTGTGTGAATCTGTTGGGAGGGGATTATATATTTACTCATTGCACCCTTGCCAATTTCTTTGCGTGGGATATCCGTTCCGGGGTTGCTTTGGCTTATGCTAATTATAAAGGTAAGGCAACTTATCCACTTAAGACATCCTTTTATAACTGTTTGATTACGGGGTCTTCGTCTGATGAAGTGGGAGGGAGCCAGTCGGATAATAAAGCAATCGCTTTTGATTACTATTTCTCTCATTCATTGATTAATTCAAAAGAAGCAGCAGCCAGTGATCGTCTGATAAGTATCACTTGGACAAAGGAGAAAAGCTTCTTATACTTAGGTAAGGCAGATTATAAGTATGACTTCCGTCCGGATTCTCTTTGCAAAGCCAAAAATATAGGTAACGTTGAGATAGCCCGCAATTATCCGTACGATTTGAATGGTCGGGATCGATTGCAGGATGGTAAGCCTGACGCCGGTTGTTATGAATGGATACAGGGAGATAAATAATCAGAAACCAGTGATGATTCATAGTCGACAACCGCTTACTGCATGCTTATTTATCTTAGTCCTTCTACTTTGCAGTGGAGAGTCTTTCTCGCAGACTAGCTTTCGGGTGATGTTTTATAATACGGAGAATCTTTTTGATTGTAAGCACGACACGCTGAAGAATGATTATGAATTCCTTCCAAACTCCATGAGAGCCTGGCATTACGGACGATATAAACAGAAGCTTAACCATATTAGTAAGGTAATAATTGCTGTAGGAGAGTGGAATCCTCCGGTACTTGTGGGGCTCTGTGAGGTTGAAAACGATAGCGTGCTCACCGGTCTGGTGAAATATTCGCCTTTAAAAACGCAAGGATACCGTTATGTAATGACACATTCACGGGATGAACGCGGCATTGATGTGGCTTTGCTTTACCAGCGAGGCAGCTTTCGGTTAATAGCTCACGATTCTATTCGCATAAATTTTCCTGATAAGAATAAAAGACCTACACGAGATATTCTTCATGTTGTGGGACAGGTTATTAATGGCGATAGCCTTGATGTATTTGTCTGCCATTTCCCATCAAGAACCGGCGGAGAAAAAGAGAGCGAGCCCAACCGAATCTTTGCCGCTAGCTGTCTGAAACACTATGCCGACAGTCTTTTTTCCGTCCGCACCCATCCCAATATCCTTATCATGGGTGATTTTAATGATTATCCGCACAATAAATCCATCTCGCAAATTCTGGGAGCCAAAGCGCCTTCTTCTGTACCTGACAATAAAATGTTATATAATCTCCTGGCAGAAAGGGAGAAAGATAAATCTTTTGGCAGCTATAAATATCAGGGAGAGTGGAATATTCTCGACCAACTGATTGTTTCCGGATTTTTGCTGAACCGCAAAGACGGACTTTCCACATCCGAAAAGCAAGCCGGTATTTGTAATCAGCCATTTCTTCTGGAAAAGGATGAGAAGTATTCCGGAGTTAAACCTTTTCGGACCTATTATGGAATGAAATATCAGGGTGGATTTAGTGATCATCTCCCTGTGTTTTTGGATTTTACTTTGCCCGAATAATGCTAATGTTTGCATTATTTTTTCCTTCTTTTATTTAGTGTCAGCTGTTGTGTTGCGATGTAATATACTATTTTTGAATTTAAAATTTCATAAAATAGCAGGTCAGATTGTTATGTTGGTTCTGCTCCTGGTAAAATCTTAACAGACTCTTATCGGAAGCAGTTTTTTATTCGTGGTGATAGGGGCCGTTATTCAGTATAGTCATGGCCCGATAAAGCTGTTCTACAAAGATTAGCCGCACCATTTGATGAGAAAATGTCATTTTGGAGAGAGAAATCTTTTCGTGAGCTGCCTCATATACCTTCTGAGAAAAGCCATAAGGTCCGCCAATAACGAAAACCAATCGCTTATTGACATTAGCCATTTTCTTTTCAATCCAATTAGCAAAGTCCACAGAACGGAACTCCTTGCCAAATTCATCGAGCAGAACAATAACATCGCCGGGCTGAAATGCCTTTAAAATCAGCTCGCCTTCTTTTTCTTTCTGCTGATCCATAGTCAGGCTCTTGGTGTTTTTCAGTTCTGGAATTACCTCCATATCAAAAGAGATGAAGTGTTTTGTGCGCTCAATATAATCATTTATTGCAGTGATATAATGTTTTTCTACAGTTCTTCCTACAACAATTAGTGCTATTTTCATCAGATAATTTCTTTTTTGAGAGAATTTTAGGGTGCAAAAATAAAGCTTTTCTTTTGAATTCGTGGAATTACATGTTGTTTTCCAGAAATATTCAATACCTTTGTCACATATTAATGCTCATTGATATGAAAAAACGAATCCTTTTAATGTTTACGGCTTTTATATTTTGTGTAGCTTTTGCTCAAACGCAAAATATACCTTCCGGGTTGACAACGGCCTTTAAAAACGGAAGTGCACAGGATTTAGCCCCGTTCCTGGGTAATCAGGTAGTAGTAATTATTCGGGATAACACACAAACTTTTAGTAAATCAGAAACTCAGAAGGCTATGGCCGGCTTTTTTTCTGCAAATAAGGTTACCGGATTTACAGTAAACCATCAGGGAGACAGAAACCAGTCGGGCTTTATTATCGGTACTTTAAGTACTGCAAACGGCTCATTCAGGGTAAATTGTTTTTTTAAGAAGAGCGGCAACGATTCAGCTTTAATTCATCAAATTAGAATAGTTAAAACAAATGAATGATTTAATTGACAGACTAATAGATCTGGCTTTTGCCGAAGATATAGGCGATGGCGACCATACAACTCTTTCCTGTATCCCTGCTACTGCTATGGGGAAATCCAAACTTCTTATCAAAGAAGAAGGTGTACTTGCAGGAATAGAAATAGCAAAAGAAATTTTTAATCGTTTTGATCCTGAACTGAAGGTTGAGGTATTTATTAACGATGGTGCGGAAGTAAAACCGGGAGATGTGGCAATGATTGTGGAAGGAAAAGTACAATCTTTGTTGCAAACAGAACGGTTAATGCTGAACGTGATGCAGCGTATGAGCGGAATTGCAACCACAACTCGCAAATATGTGAAGGCTTTGGAAGGAACAAATACCAGAGTGCTCGATACACGTAAAACAACTCCGGGCATGCGTATGCTGGAAAAAGAGGCTGTAAAAATAGGTGGTGGTGTAAATCACCGCATCGGACTGTTTGATATGATTTTGCTGAAAGATAATCATGTGGACTTTGCCGGTGGAATTGATAAAGCCATTACTCGTGCAAAGGAATACTGCAAAGCAAAAGGGAAAGATTTGAAGATTGAAATTGAAGTGCGTAACTTTGATGAACTTAAACAAGTACTTGATCTTGGTGGGGTAGACCGCATTATGCTCGATAATTTCAATACTGATAATACCCGTAAAGCTGTAGAAATGATTGCAGGCAGATTCGAAACTGAATCTTCGGGCGGTATTACCTTCAAGACTCTTCGTGATTATGCAGAATGTGGCGTTGACTATATTTCTGTAGGCGCGCTCACTCATTCAGTGAAAGGACTTGATATGAGTTTCAAAGCATGCTGATCCTTAAATAAGGACTCTTATAATTTAGATAAAAACATCCCGTTAGGTTAATCAATCTAACGGGATGTTTTTATTTTTTAGACCTACTCCTTATTGAATTAACCCGTACTTTATTTTATAGTAAAGTCTAGAGTTTTTTAAAATAAGGTGCAGGTCTTTATTTATGCTAATCCTTTAAGTTTTGGTTAGATTACTAAATGAATTAGTCTGGCTTATTAGATATATTCGTCAGCTTATTATATGTATTCGTCTAGCTTATTAGGTGGATTCAGAAACTTCTTTTATCTTTGTTTGTTATAAAAAAGATGGTTTAGGAGAAATTTTCTTCTTTTCTCATGCAGCATTTATAAATTCACGGAGTTATACATATAGACACACAAAATTTCGTCTATACAAAACGAGAGTAAAATTGGAAGATGAGTTAGAATTGGCAAAAGGATGCCGGGCAGGCGATAATGTTGCTCGGAAGAGTCTTTACACTCTTTACTCCAAGCGGTTACTTGCCGTTTGCTATCGTTATACAGGCGATGTTGATGTTGCTCACGATCTTCTTCACGATGGCTTTATAAAGATATATAAGTCCATTTCAAAATTCAACTATCGTGGTGAAGGCTCTTTGGAATTGTGGATGAATCGTGTAATGGCTAATCTTTCATTGGACTACTTGCAGCAAAGAAAAAAAATGCAGGAAGTAATAGTTCAGGAAGAAGAACTGCCGGATGTGGTTGAATTGCCCGAAAAGGAATTGTACGAAGGGATTTCTGATGCACAGTTAATGCTTTTTGTTACAGAATTACCGATGGGGTATCGCACAGTATTCAATTTATATGTGTTCGAAGAAAAGACACATAAAGAAATCGCTACTATGCTTCACATCAATGAACACTCATCCACTTCACAACTTCACAGAGCAAAAAGTATGTTAGCAAAGAGAATTAAAGAATATATCCGCAATGAAGAAAAATGAAGATGAATTAACCGAATTGTTTCGCTCAAGGCTGAAGCAATATGAGATTCCATTGAAAGAGGACATGTGGGAGGATCTGGAAAAAGAACTATCCAAACCTTCTCCCAGAAAGCTATACACTGCATGCTTTATAGCTGCTGCCGCTATTTTTCTGATATTGCTTGCCTGCTCGGCTGCAGTATGGATGTTTGCCCCTCAAAAAGAAACATCTTCATCATTATGCAAAGTTTCGGCTCCTGTAATAGAAAAACATGCAGCAATTGCCAAAGTTGAAAAAGCTATTCTCAGTGAACTACCTGCAGAAAAGAGTGAAGAACAAGTAGCTTTGCTCAAACAGCAGGACGTTATTCAAAGCTCTGCTGAACAGAATCCTGTTGATTCTGTAGCTGAAGAAGCAGAGTCTGATAACCAACCTGAAAAAACTATTCTGGCAACAGATATAAAGCAGATGGATGTTTTGGCAGAGAATGAAAATGCAGCTCCGGAAATCTATATTCCAAATGAATGGACAGTGGGATTGAATGTCTCTGTAGAAAAAGGCAAAACAATCTCTTCAATCGGAGATAATCTTCAACCGATTACCATAAATCATAAATCTCCAATTTCCATAGGATTATCCATCAGTAAAAGAATTACAGATAATCTGTCTTTGGAAAGTGGCTTGAATTATACTTTTTTATGTTCTGATTCGAAAGACGCAAGTGGAGCAGAAATTAATAATCGGAAAATCCACTTCCTGGGAATTCCTCTCAAGGCTAACTGGACTTTCCTTAAACGTAAGAAACTAAATCTTTATCTGTCTGTTGGTGGGATGCTTGAAGAATGCATCTCTCCTAAAACAAGTTGTGGCTCCGGTGGTAGTGATGAACAACCTCTTTCCATAAACGGACTGCAATGCTCTTTGGCCTCATCTGTTGGATTACAATATAACACATCCGAACATCTGGCATTGTTTGCTGAACCTGGTTTAGCCTATTACTTTGATGATCATACGCTGGCTTCTACAATAAGAAGAGAACGACCTTTGAATTTTAATCTGCGCTGCGGAGTAAAAGTGATGTATTGATTACATATTAATAAACTCCTAAATGAATCTATATTATGAAAAATTATATATGGTCATTATTGGTAGGCATTTTACTTTTTACGAGCTGTAACGGTGAGGATGTTGATTTTAATAATCCTGATCCCGTAGCTTTTGTAGAACAAATAAAGGCAGGTACGTATGATACAAAAAGTCCTTATGGATTTGTGGAAGTTCCTATCTTTGCTAAGAAAGATATTCCTGAGTTAATAACTCATGTTAAAGATATGTCTACAATCCCTTTCTTCCCGGCCAATATGGTGACTTCATACGGGCCTAATGCCAATTATAGGTTGGGAGAATGTATTATGTGGACAATAGAATCAATTAGGGTAGGCCGTTATGCGTCTTTAGGATGTAAGCTTATTCATACAGATGTAAATGAACATATGCAATATGCTTTTCTTTCGGATAAAGAAGTTAAGGGGGTTGCCGATTTATATGTAAAATGGTGGAATAAGGTGATGAACCAACCAGAATATAGTTTGAAGGATTCTTTTTTAGAAGATCCTTTAGCGGGTACAAATTATCGTTGGAATTAAATGACAAAAAGAAATTATCTATTTATATTGTTCTTTGTAGCTGGCGTCTTCGTAGCTAATGCTTATGAAAGTCAGGATACATTAAAAAGACATTCGTTAACTCCAATAGGAGAAGTTTCTAAGGAAAAGGAAATCATAATTAATCCAGAGGCACTAAAAGCTATTAATCTGGGCTCTCCACGTGTGTCTTCTCCCTCTTCTTCTTTTATGAGTCCTACTGATGTAAAGGATTTAACGAATGAAATTCTTGGTAAAAAGAAAAATCTTCAAGACCCCAGAGAGGGTAAAATCATGCTTGGCATGTCTTGCTTTGCCTCTTTTTATGAGAATCCTAAACATGGACAGAAGTTGAAAGTTGATCCTATGGGATTTGGTTCTCTGAATATATCGACAAGGCGTGGAATGGAACTCAGTAAAGCAGCCATGGCTCCCCGCTATCTTGCTTCGAATAAGATAGCAACCATGTTTGGCCCGTCTTCTAATCCACTATTATCCTTTAGCGCTGAGGATATTCTTAGATCTATCTTCTGGAGAAATCCTCCCGATTTGTGGACTCATTATGGTGACTTGTCTAAAAGCCTAAGCATTGAAACAGAATTGCCCGATAGTCTTGTGAGAATTCGTATGGCCAGTGTGTCAATGATGGATTCTTTAATAAAAACTTCTCAGAAGAAATACAAAATCGTCTATTTGTTTTGTGACGATGCTGACTACTCAAAAGCTAATTTCCCAGAGATAGCTAAGTACGTTGCCAGCAATAAAGAAAAATTTGACTTATTTCCTGTTTCGGGCAAAAAGAATGATGATGTTTCCTGTATAGCGAAATATCTAAAAAAAGTAGCTTACTTTAGTCCGGTATATGTAATGAGTGGAAGGCACAAAGAAAGTTTGATTCTTATGCTCGACCAGAACAATGAGGCAATCTCCTTGCTTGCCTGTGACACAAGCATGTCTAAGAAATTAGATGAGTTAAAATTGCTGCCATAATTCTTTTTCTTTAAATGCTCTGTTAGGCTTTCGAATAATAAACATCCTGTGATTAGTATGTGTTATTGCTTCTTTTGTGTTTATTTTAGTGGAAGATAGGTCGAATTAGTAGCAGATAAATGGATTTTATTAATAAACTTTTTTTATCTGCCACCATTGTAAAGCCCTATTTTTAGGGCTTTTTATGTATTTTTAGTGGCAGGTGGGACATCGGTTCTGAAAAAAAGTATTTTTCTGGATTTTTACTGAGGGAGAAACAATGTGATGTATCCATATGGTAATATTATTTTTTTCATGTACTTTTGAAAATAAAAAAAGTATATGAACAGAATATGCAATCTTTTTGGAATTCAATATCCTATTGTACAGGGAGGAATGGTGTGGTGCAGCGGATGGCGCCTAGCTTCCGCAGTAAGTAATGCAGGGGGATTAGGTTTAATCGGAGCTGGATCCATGCATCCCGAAGTTCTTCGCGAGCATATCCAAAAATGTAAGCAGGCAACAGATAAACCTTTCGGAGTAAATATCCCGCTTATGTATCCTCAGATTGAAGAAATAATGAAGATAGTGGTGGAAGAAAGGGTAAAGATTGTTTTTACCTCGGCTGGCAATCCCAAAACATGGACATCTTTTCTGAAGCAAAACGGAATAACTGTGGTTCATGTGGTTTCCAGCGCCAGGTTTGCTGAGAAGTGTGAATCTGCAGGAGTTGATGCGATTGTAGCTGAAGGCTTTGAAGCAGGTGGGCACAACGGAAGAGAGGAGACAACAACTCTTTGCCTTATTCCTTCAGTTCGGAAAGCAACCACTCTACCTTTGATTTCTGCAGGTGGAATTGCTACAGGTACAGGAATGCTGGCAGTAATGGCCCTGGGAGCAGAAGGAGTTCAGATGGGAACACGTTTTGCGCTTACAAAAGAAAGTTCAGCTCACGATACTTTTAAAGAATACTGTCTGACTCTTGGTGAAGGCGATACTAAACTTCTTTTAAAGAAACTTGCTCCAGCCCGATTGGCTAAAGGTAAATTCTTCTCAGAAGTAGAAGAAGCTGAGGCTCGTGGCGCATCTGTGGAAGAGATGCGTGAATTGTTGGGTAAAAGCCGTGCAAAGAAGGGAATCTTTGAAGGAAATCTGGAAGAGGGAGAACTGGAGATTGGTCAGGTGTCTTCATTGCTTCATGAATTAAAACCTGTTGCTGAGGTTATAAAAGAAATTATTGACGATTTCAACACTTGTCGACAAGCGGTTACTGAATTTCCTTCTTTTTAAATAAAACATAGTACGACTTAAAATGTGCGGGTAACTATGCCCTTTTTTTATATAAGAATTGCCCAAGCTAATGTAAATACATTAAACTTGGACAATCTTGCTTTGTTTTTTTATTTATAGTAGACTTAAGGTTGTTTCTAAAATTAGTTTTATAGATTTACAGGTTCATAATTTAATCCAAATGTTTCAGCTACAGCAGGGTAAGTAACCTTCCCTTTTACTATATTAAGTCCTAAAGTCAGACTTTTATCTTCCTTACATGCTTGTTCCCAACCTTTGCTTGCTAATGATAAAACATAAGGGAATGTTGCATTTGTAAGAGCAAGGGTAGAAGTAAATGGCACTGCTCCAGGAATATTAGCCACGCAATAATGTACTACTCCGTCTACAATGTATTGAGGGTTAGTATGTGTGGTGGGATGAGACGTTTCAAAACATCCGCCCTGGTCAATGGCAACATCAACCATTAGGCTACCTTTTCTGAGAAATTTCAACATATCACGAGTGATTAGATGAGGTGTCTTTGCTCCAGGGATTAATACTGCTCCAATAACAAGATCAGTTGTAGGTAGTTCATCTTCTATATTGTGTGTTGAAGAGTAGAGTGTCTTTACGTTTGGAGGCATAATCTCACTTAAATAACGCAGACGTGGAAGTGAAATATCTGTGATTACTACATCAGCTCCCATTCCGGCAGCCATTAAAGCTGCATTTGTTCCAACAATACCCCCTCCGAGGATTAATACCTTTGCCGGCTTAACTCCGGGAACTCCACTCATTAGCAGACCCTTTCCTCCCTGCGGCTGTTCAAGAAAACGTGCTCCTTCCTGTATTGACATTCTTCCTGCTACTTCCGACATTGGAATAAGCAAAGGTAGCGTTCTATCTTCTTTTTCTACTGTTTCGTAAGCAATGCAGATTGCTCCGGTTTCTAGCATAGCATAAGTCAGCTCTTTTTCTGATGCAAAGTGGAAGTAGGTAAATACTACTTGATTTGGTTTTATTAATTTGTATTCTGATTCAATAGGTTCTTTCACTTTGACAATCATTTCGGCTATTTCATAAACCTTTTCTATAGTAGACAGAATATTTGCTCCAGCCGCTACATAAGCTTCATCTTCAAAACCGCTGTTGATACCAGCATTGTGTTGCACATAAACAGAATGACCTCTTTTTGTCAACTCCTTAGCACCGCCGGGTGTAAGTGAGACTCTGTTCTCATTGCTTTTTATCTCTTTTGGGATTCCGATAATCATAATGATAGACTTTTAAGTTAAACATGCCGAAAGATACACTATTTTTTGATAAAGTGTTATTGTTTGTGCCTTTTTTATTAGTTTTCTATTTTGGTTTACAATGGGTGCAAATGGCAAAAAGTTTCTTTGTAATTGTTTGTACTTGCAAAATGTTTAGTATCTTTGCGCAAAATATTTTAAAAAGATACATTTTTGTAGGATTTTGATTCTAATTGAATTTGCAATAGTTGGTTTGATAGATTAATTATATAATTGGTTAATAGGAAAATAGGGATAAATGAAAAAGAGATGGGTTATTATGATGGCTGTTCTGGTCATCTTTTGTATTATCGGAGTATTTACTCCTGAAACAGCTGGACTTTGGGAGCCCGACGCAAAAGTCAATTTTACTGATGTTGCATGGATGCTCACAGCAACTATTTTTGTTTTAATGATGACTCCAGGACTATCATTCTTTTATGGTGGCATGGTGCGTCAGAAAAATGTTATATCCACTATCCTTCAGAGTTTTATTGCGATGGGAGTGATTAGTGTTCTTTGGGTTGTTTTTGGATTTAGTCTTGCTTTTGGTGATGATATTGGTGGTTTTGTTGGCAATCCAGCTACTTTCTTTATGTTTAATGGAGTTGGAGCAAAAACAAATGCACTTTTATCTCCTACAATACCATTGGCTTTGTATGCTTTGTTTCAAATGAAATTTGCAATCATAACTCCTTCATTAATAACTGGATCATTTGCTGAACGGGTACGTTTTTCGGCATACATGGTATTTATGATTTTGTTCTGCATATTTGTATATTGTCCATTGGCACACTGGACATGGCATCCTGACGGCTTTTTGCGCCAATTAGGAGTAGTCGATTTTGCTGGTGGTATTGTGGTGCATGCTTCTTCTGGTGTTGCTGCATTAACAGGTGCTTTATTCTTAGGAAAACGTTGCGACCAGGGAGGAGATAAGACTCCGGCCAATATTGCATTAGTTATTTTGGGTGCATCAATGCTTTGGTTAGGATGGTTTGGTTTCAATGCTGGATCTTCACTTGCAGCTAACGGGATAGCTGTAAAGGCATTCTTAAATACAAATACAGCTTCGGCTACAGCAATGCTTGCATGGGTATTTTTCGACTGTCTTCGTGGACGTAAACCTTCAGCAATGGGAGCTGCAATTGGAGCAGTAGTTGGCATGGTTGCCATTACTCCTTCTGCTGGTTACGTAACTGTAGGTCAAAGCATGTTTATTGCTTTAATAACAACAATAGTTTGTAATGTGGCAGTACACTGGAAAAATTATAATTCAGTAGATGATGCATTGGATGTATTCCCTATTCATGGTGTAGGAGGTATTACCGGAACTATTCTTACTGGTGTCTTTGTTAATGGTTTGGTTGCCGGAAATATACATATCTTTCTTATACATATACTAGCAGTGGCTATTGTGTGTGTGTATACCTTTGTAGTAACTTATGCCCTTTACTGGATTACAGATAGAATGATACCAATGCGTGTCTCTGTTAAGAGTGAGCATATTGGTCTTGATATCAGTCAGCATGATGAATCTTATGGAATACGTTTTGGAGAAAGAGAACTGGCTGAATATTTAGAACTTGAAAAAATGGAAGAGAAATAGTTGCTTTTTATTTCCTCGTGATAGGCTTGTGAATTCTTGTACAAAAGAATAATATCTTTTGTACAAAACAAATAATTATCCTGTACAGAACAATTTATTCTTTTGTACAGGATAATTCCTTTTATTCTATTTGTTTTTTTGCTTTATTCGTTATTTCTTCTTTATTTATCGGCTATGTTTTAAAATCATATCTTAATTTCTCTTGGATTGATGGTTGATGAATAACTAATTACAAAGATTCTTCAGAGCAGATTTTATCTCCGGATATTGAAATAAATATCCATAATTCAATAACTTATATGGAAAAACTTTTGGCCCTTTAGTTATCAGAGAGGCGCTTTCTCCATAAATAATTCTGAATATGAAAGAAGGTATATGCAAGAAAACCGGTCGGTGGCTTACTTTTGCTAGTGTGTATGTAAATATAAGGTTGTCACACATTTGAGGAGCAGTGCAATGAATAATACCTTTGATTTTTTTGGTATTGATTATTGTCCAGAAAATATCTAGCAGGTCGTCTATATGTATCCATGAGAAGCCTTGATTTCCAGATGCAATTCTTCCTCCTGCATAAAAGCGGAATGGGAGAAACATTTTAGGGAAGGCGCCACCGTCTTTGCCTAGCACAACCCCAAGTCGTGGAATTACTAAACGTACATCTGGTGAAACTTTTTTTGCTTCAGCTTCCCAATCCAGACAAACACTTGCCAGGAAGCCTTTGTCGTAAGCCCCAGATCTTTCGCTCCAAACCTCCTTGTTTGTGTATATGCCAACAGCTGAAATAGAAAGAAGAACTTCCGGCTTAGTAGCAAGTTCATTGATTGTTTGTACTAAAATTCGGGTTATCTTAACCCGGCTATCCCTTATTTCCTGTTTATTAGCTTTTGTCCAGCGGCAATTTATAGAAGCGCCGGCCAAATTGATTACTGCATCACAGCCACTCAAAAGAGAAGCTAGCTTCAACTTCTGATCTGGAAGAAAATGCTCTCTCTTTATGGCGTGAACTTCTACACCTTTATCTATTAAGAAAGTGGTAAGGTGTTTTCCTATAAATCCTGTACTTCCTGTAATTGCTACTTTCATAATAACATTCAGTTTTACCTTTTATTTTAATAACAGATAAAGATAGCATAAAGTTGAATCTTTGTTATTAATATTTATAATGATTATGCACTTTGAATAAAAATCAGTAAGTTTGCAGTTCTTGAAAATAGTATTAGTTTTAATGAAAAGATATATAATTGCTCTGATGCTTTTAGGCGAATTTTCGCTTTCAGCTCAGGAGATAAAGAAGGCTGAATTTGTGACGCCGTTAAACACTTCACTTATACTTAGTGGTAATTTTGGAGAGTTGAGGCCTAATCATTTTCACGGAGGGCTTGATTTCAGAACACAAGGAAAAACGGGATTGCCTGTTTATAGTATTGCAGACGGATACATCTCTAAAATAGATGTATCTATTGGGTCAGGATACATGCTTCATGTGAGACATAAGAATGGTTACACCTCTATTTACCGTCACATGCTTGGTTTTGTGCGTACAATTGCCGATTATACTGAAAAGTACCAGTATGCTCATGAGTTGGATGAAGTGAGCATAGATCTTTCTCCGGATGATTTTCCTGTAAAAGCAGGTCAGCAAATAGGGTGGAGTGGTAATGAAGGTTATTCTTTCGGTCCGCACTTGCACATGGATATCCTTGATACAGAGTCAGGAGATAATGTAGATCCTCTTCAGTTCTATATTAATCTGATTAAAGATACTAAGGCTCCCAGAGCAGAATCTATCATGTTATTTCCGCAAAGAGGAAAAGGTGTGGTAAATGGTAAACAATCTAATCAATCTTTTCCTTCTTATGGGAAACAGATGATTGAAGCCTGGGGAGAAATTGGCGTTGGAATCAGAGCGCATGACTATATGGATAATATCCAACGTCATTATGGTGTTCATGCCATAACATTGTATGTAGATGGAAAACAAGTTTGCTGCAGTGATATGGATCATTTTTCTTCTTATGAGAATAGAATGGTATATTCATGGACCTATGCCGGATATCTGAAATCTTTTCGTGATCCCGGAAATACGCTGCGATTCTTACATACCGGAGACAATCGTGGAATTATAAATATAAATGAAGAGCGTGATTATAAGTTTCTGTATGTGTTGAAGGATGTCTATGGAAATATGTCGCGTTGTGAATTTACGGTTCGCGGACGCAAACATGATATTCCTGAATGGGACCCTAAGAGCAAGGATGTTTTGAAGTGGAATGAATTGAATGTTCTCAAGAAACCGGGCGTTCAGCTGATAGTTCCTGCTGGGATGGTGTATCAGGATGAGCCGGTTAACTTTGAAACTTTTGATGTTCCCGGAGCAATTTCATTAGATTGTAAACTGCATAATGTTGCGTTGCCTCTTCTTGCATCCTGTGAATTGCAGATTGGTGTTAAAAAGATGGTTACATCAGATACAAAGAAATATTATATTGCTCAGAAAATAGGTAATAGATTTAAATCTGTTGGAGGGGTGTTTTCTAACGGATATGTTTGTGCTGATATAAAAGAGCTCGGCACATATACAGTGAAAGTAGATACAATTCGTCCGAGGATAGCTCCGGTTGGAAAGAGCTACTGGACAAAAGCCGGAATCATATCTTTTTCAATTTATGATAATGAAACAGGTATTAAATACTATAAGGGAAAAATAGACGGAAAGTTTGCTCTCTTTCATTTTAGGTTGATGAGTTCCCGTTTGAGCTGTAGGCTTGACTCCAGAAAGGTTCAGAAAGGAATTTTGCACAACGTAGAATTACTGCTAATAGACAATTGTGGCAATACTTCTATTTATCGTGATTCATTTAAGTGGTAAAAATAAAATAGAATATATGAATAAAAAACTCTTAACTGTTGCATTTATGTTGTTTGCAATGCTAACCGAAACTTTTGCCTGCACAAATCTCATTGTGGGTAAAAATGCCTCAACGGATGGTTCAACCATTGTTTCATACTCTGCCGATTCTTATGGAATGTTTGGCTATTTATGTCATTATTCTGCAGGAACGTATGTAAAGGGAACTATGATGAACATACACGACTGGGATTCGGGCAAATATTTAGGACAGATTGAGCAAGCTAAAAAAACATATAATGTGATTGGTAATATGAATGAGTTTCAGGTTACCATTGGAGAAACTACTTTTGGTGGTCGCCCCGAGTTGGCCGATTCAACTGGTATTATTGATTATGGAAGCTTAATCTATATAGCACTTCAACGTTCACATACTGCCCGGGAAGCAATTCAAACCATGGATAAGTTGGTTCAGGAATATGGATATTGCAGTGAAGGTGAGTCTTTTACCATTGCAGATCCTAATGAGGTATGGATTATGGAAATGGTTGGAAAGGGTCCTGGCATCAGAGGTGCTGTATGGGTAGCAGTACGCATTCCCGATGACTGTATCTCTGCTCATGCCAATCAATCTCGTATTCGTCAGTTTGATATGTCTGATAAAGAAAATTGCATGTACTCTTCAGATGTGGTTTCATTTGCCCGTGAAAAGAAATATTTCAATGGAGTGAACAAAGATTTTAGTTTTGCAGACGCCTATGCTCCGCTTGATTTTGAAGCTCGTCGTTTCTGTGAGGCCAGAGTATGGAGCTATTTCCGGATGTTTAATCCTGAGATGAATTCATATTTGAGTTATATTCAGGGAACCAGCAATGAACCGATGCCTCTTTATATTAAACCTGTAAAGAAAGTATCTGTACAGGATGTAAAGAATGCTATGCGCGACCATTATGAAGGTACACCTCTTGATTTGACAAAAGATCCTGGAGCCGGTCCATTTAAAAGTCCGTATCGTCTTTCTCCATTAACATACAAAGTTGGTGATCAGCAGTATTTCAATGAGCGTCCAATTTCTACTCAACAAACAGGCTTTACATTTGTTGCACAAATGAGAGCAGACAAGCCCGATGCAATTGGTGGTGTGTTATGGTTTGGAATGGATGATGCAAATATGACTGTTTATACACCGGTTTATTGCTGTACAGATAAAGTGCCCGATTGCTACGCTCAGGGAAAAGGTGATTATATCACTTTTTCATGGGAATCTTCTTTCTGGATTTTCAACTGGGTAGCCAATATGGTTTATCCTCGTTATAGCTTGATGATTGATGATGTACGTTCAAGTCAGAAAGAGTTAGAAAGCGGATTTAATATGTCTCAGGATGCAATAGAGGCTACTGCCGCAAAAATGTTGGAAACAGATCCTACCAAAGCAAAAGCTTTCTTGGCTAATTATACAAATATGACTGCTCAGACTGCTTTTGATACATGGAAACACCTTGGAGAATTCCTTATTGTGAAATACAATGATGGTGTGGTTAAGCGCATGAAAGATGGAAAATTTGAACGCAATGATATTGGTCAGCCAGCTCCAGTAATTCGCCCGGGATATCCTCAGGATTTTCTTGAAGAATTAGTTAAAGCTACGGGAGATCGCTATAAAGTGACCAAATAAATCTTTTTACGGACAAAAAGGTTACTTAATGAGACCGAACATGTAAATTATATTTTTTACTTTTGTACCGATTTTAATAGTATGAATACAGTAACAATTTAAATAAACAATCGTATGGACAATGTAGAATTAATAAAATTCGTAACCGAGAAGGCTAATAAATGGCTTACACCCGCTTATGATGCAGAAACACAGTCTGAAGTTAAAAGAATGTTGGAGAATGAAGATAAATCAGAACTGATTGAATCATTTTACAAAGATCTGGAATTCGGAACAGGTGGTTTGCGCGGTATTATGGGAGTTGGTAGCAATCGTATGAATATTTACACTGTTGGAGCTGCAACTCAAGGTTTGTCTAACTACCTCAATAAGTCTTTCAAGGAATTAAAGCAGATTTCTGTTGTTATTGGTCATGATAGCCGTAACAATAGTCGTAAGTTTGCCGAAATTTCTGCCAATATATTTTCTGCTAATGGAATAAAGGTCTATTTATTTGAAGATCTTCGCCCTACTCCTGAGATGTCTTTCACTATCCGTCAATTGGGTTGCCAAAGCGGTATAATCCTTACTGCTTCACATAACCCGAAAGAATATAACGGATATAAAGCATATTGGGATGATGGCGCTCAGGTACTTGCACCTCACGATTCCGGAATTATTGATGAAGTGAATAATGTAGCTTCTGCTGCCGACATTAAGTTTGAAGGTAATTCTGCTTTGATTGAAATTATCGGAGAAGAGATAGACAAAGCATATCTGGATAAAGTAAAGACAGTATCTATTGACCCGGAAGTTATTGCCCGTCATAAAGATTTGAAGATTGTATATACTCCAATCCACGGAACAGGAGTTCATATTATTCCTCGTTCACTCAAAATGTGGGGCTTTACTAATGTCATCCCTGTGCCAGAACAGAATGTAATCAGTGGTGATTTTCCTACAGTAAAGTCTCCTAACCCTGAAGAACCAGCTGCATTGTCAATGGCTATTGAGAAAGCAAAAGCTACAGATGCAGATTTAGTGATGGCTTCTGATCCTGATGCCGACCGTGTAGGTATTTCCTGCAAGGACGATAAAGGTGAATGGGTATTAATCAACGGAAACCAAACTTGTCTGATGTATCTATATTACATCATCACTCAGTATAAAGCACTGGACAAGATTAAAGGTGATGAATTTGTAGTGAAGACTATTGTTACCACAGAACTTGTGAAGACTATTGCAGACCGTAATAAGATTGAATTGCTTGACTGCTACACCGGATTCAAATGGATTGCACGTGAAATTCGTCTATTGGAAGGAAAGAAGAAATACATTGGTGGTGGAGAAGAAAGCTACGGATTCCTTGCTGAAGATTTCTGCCGCGATAAAGATGCAGTTTCTGCTTGCTGTTTAATTGCTGAGGTTGCTGCCTGGGCAAAAGATAATGGCAAAACATTATATGAACTGTTACAGGATATTTATGTAGAATACGGATTCTCTAAGGAAAAAGGTGTTTCTGTTGTAAAACAAGGTAAGAGCGGAGCAGAAGAAATCAAGCAAATGATGACTGATTTCCGTAACAATCCTCCTAAAGAAATGGCTGGATCTAAGATTGTTCTTTATAAAGACTTCCAGACATTACAACAAACCAATACTGTTACTGGCGAGAAAACTGTTTTGGATATGCCTGAATCCTCTAATGTATTGCAATATTTTACAGAAGATGGAAGTAAAGTTTCTATCCGCCCTTCAGGAACAGAACCAAAGATTAAATTCTATATTGAAGTAAAAGGTGAAGTAAAATCACGTGCAGACTATGATAAAGCAAATGCTGCCGCTGATGAAAAAATTAAATCTGTAATGACTTCTCTGGGAATCTAAAAAAAATTATATCTCATCGTAAAAAAGCTGTTTCAATAATGGAGGGCACTGAAAAAGTCTTTCAATTTTTCAGATTATCGTTCACGAGTCGATAAAATTCAAAATAGCCAAGCCCGGAAATAGGATTTGGCTATTTTTCTATATTTCCTGAAAAACAAACTTGAAAGGGGGCGGATAGTCGTAAACATTGCTACATGAGCATTTTTCAGTTGATTTACAGGGAAAATACGCCTTCTTAGATTAATTTGAGAATTCTCTTGATATTTGCAGCAAAAATGGCCATGGCGCCTTGAAGTTGCATGCATGTCAGGCCGTATGACAATGCCCTATCATACCCGAAGACATTCTTAAGTTCCGCATTTTTAGCTTCTATCTTGTATCGTGATCGAGATTTGGCCCTAAATTCATCTGTTTCTTGAAAATCCATCTGGTGTTTATGTTCGTCAGATTTAATCCTGACCGAGTAGGTTTTCGTTTTTGCACTCTCTTTGTAACATCCTTGCCGCCTGCCACATATCCGACATTTGTCAGTATTGAAGAAGTATACGATAAACTGATTCTTTCCTTGATTCTTTTTACCCTGCTTGGCACGCCGTATCGCCATATGCCCTGCAGGGCATACGAACATACCCGCATCCTTATTGAATTCAAAACTTTGCTCCGCCCGTCGGGAGCCTTGGCTTATGGCAGGATTAAGTTTTGCCACCAGTTCAAATCCTTTTTGCTCATCTTGAGCGAGCTGAATGTTGTTCTTTCCCGAATAAGCGGTGTCTCCAATGACTGTTTCAACTTCCATGCCGTTATTTCTGCTCTGTTCAACAAGTTCGGGTAATTGGGGACCGTCACCCTTCTCCTCGGAAGTGACTGTGGCGGCAGTGATTATACGTTCGTCACTCATGGCGATGTGTGTCTTATAGCCAAAGAACGACTTGTCCTGGCTTTTGTGTCCAACCCGTGCATCTTCATCTGTGGAGCTGACATAATGATCCTCGATATCTGAAAGCGTTTCCTTGAGCATGTTCAGACGCTCTCTGACTTTGGGAACATTGACCAATGTCTCGTTGTCGGATACGACTTCAAACAACGCTTTGGTATAATCAAGCTCATGCTCCAGATCGTCATCTTCATTCTTCAGGGGCAAACCTTCTTTTATTGACTCCTCCACATCATAAAGGCTCTTGCGCAACTGCTTTGAACGAAGTCGCAAAATCTCGACAGGCGAATACGGGTTGCTCCGTGAACCGGTGTGTGTGGAATCAACAATAATGGTCTTTGACTTGATGATTCCCTTGTCTATTGCAATAGACACTGTCGTTCCTATAAGCAGATTCAACAAATCCTTGTCCTTCAAACGGAGTCGGCGAAACTTACACAAAGAACTTGGAGAGATCAATTCGGTTTCCTCGGGAGCCAGATCCAAAAAGTATTTGAATGAAAGATCATATCGCGAGCGTTCAACAACGTCCACGTCCGAAATATCAAAGATTGTCTTTAACAAAAGATATTTGAACATCCTGATCGGGCACTCGGCCGTACAACCGTTATTCAGGCAGTATTTGTCCAGGAGTTCCTTATGGACGAAAGAGAAGTCTATCAGGTCGTTTATTTGACGCAATAGATTGTCCTGTGGAATAAGCAAATCGTATAGATCTGTGTAATTACTGAACGGTATGGCTTGTTGCAATGGAAGCATATCGGATTGATTTATACTTATAAAGGTATAAAAAAAACAGCACATATCCCAATCTTTTAATGGATATGTGCTGAGTAATTTAATTGCCGAAAAACCTAAAGAGCCAGTTTTTCAGTGCCCTCCATTATTGAGACAGCTTTTTTATTATAAATACTTTTCAAAAAGTTATTTTTTGCTACTGCAATTGCATTCACTAAAAGTTCGGTTTTCATCTCCCTGTTCCTGAGATACCAATATGGAATTCTCAAAATGAAATACTGTATTTATCATATACCATGTTTGTATATACAACTGCTCTTTGTAATACAGGTCTTCGTGCAAAACCTTATCCTTATCGAAATAGAAACCAGTCTTATAAGGTTTCCCGAAAAGAGAGATAAAGTCAGCTTTGCTCATACCGGGTTTTACCTTATCACTAATTACAAACATACTTTTCGTATAATCTTTTGAAACGAATGAACCTTTATTCTCTGTCTGTGTAGTTATACAACTGGATAGTGATAAAGAAACTAATAGAAGTAAACAGATTTTTTTCATTTTATACCTTCGTTTTATATTAATATATAAGGTTGTAGACCAACCATTATTCCATAGCCGAAGCATCAAAAGAGAGAGGAAGCAAACTGCCGATTCCTTCTACCAGATAGATGCAGCTTTTTCCATAAAGCAAAATGCGGATGGAATTGCCATATCGTTTCTCTGTTTCCAGAATAACCTGTCGGCAAGCACCACAGGGAGGTATTGGTGTTTCAATAAAATCGCGTTCCGTGCGGGCAGCAATGGCGAGAGTCTTTACTGCAGAGTCCGGATATTGGGAATTTGCATAGAACAAAGCAGTACGTTCAGCGCAAAGTCCGGAAGGGTAGGCCGCATTCTCCTGATTAGTCCCTGTCACGGTAATGCCATTGTCCAGCAAAGCAGCGGCTCCTACCGAAAACTTTGAATAAGGGGCATAACTACGTTTGGTTGCTTCTATTGATTGGTCAATTAATTTTTTATCTTCATCTGAAAGTTCATCGTATTGACATACTTTAATAATGGATTTGATCGTAAGATCTTTCATAACTATACTGTTTTTATAGGTTTTACAAACAAAGTTAATAAAAGAGATTGGTAAAGTCGATTATTTTTATGACTTTTGTGATACCAAACTGAATAAAATAAAAAGTATGAAATTTCCCCGATTGATTTTTGTCTTTGCTTTGTTGTTCATTTGCACAGGCATGGCGCAAGCTCAATATAGAAATCCTAAATATGTGGCGTATGTGAAGCAGTACAGTGATTTGGCTGTGGAACAGATGAAAGAGTACAAAATTCCAGCCAGCATAACTCTTTCTCAAGGATTACTTGAATCTGGTGCCGGTTTCAGTTCTTTGGCAAAAGAATCAAATAATCATTTTGGGATTAAGTGTGGCATGCGTTGGAACGGACCAACTGTTTTTCATAATGACGATGCTCCTAACGAATGTTTCCGGGCATATAACAATCCGAGTGCCTCTTATGAAGATCATTCCAAGTTTCTTACTTCC
Source organism: uncultured Bacteroides sp. (assembly GCF_963678845.1). Lineage (NCBI taxonomy): Bacteria > Pseudomonadati > Bacteroidota > Bacteroidia > Bacteroidales > Bacteroidaceae > Bacteroides > uncultured Bacteroides sp. Next base: position 849,371 of record NZ_OY787464.1, on the reverse strand, counting down.
GGTTCACGTTATGCTTTTCTTTTCCGTCTTGACATTACTGATTATAAAGGTTGGGCAAAAGGACTTAAGCAAGCAGGATATGCTACAGACCCTTCTTATGCTAATCGTCTGATTACTATTATTGAAGATTATGAGCTTTATAAATATGACCGGGAAGGACTTTCTAATAAGAGAAATGTCCATGATAGAAAGGAAAAGAAGTCTATTGTTCCTCATAAGGCATATATTGCAAATGATCTGCTTTATGTTATTGCACGTCGTGGAGATACCTTTGAAAGCATAGCCGACGAGTACAATACCTCAGCCAGAAAGTTGATAAAATACAATGATCTCAATAAAGACTATACTTTAGCAGAAGGAGATATTGTTTATCTGCACGAAAAGAAGAAGCATGCCTCTGAAAAACATACTGTTCACGTGGTTCGTGAAGACGATTCTATGCACAGTATTTCTCAGCTTTATGGCATCAGACTTAAAAACCTTTATAAGCTGAATGTTAAATCAGGAGAATACATTCCTCAGGTTGGTGATTTAATTTGGTTGAGATAATATAAGATTTGCATTTAGTTAAGTCTTGCTGCAGTGCAAAGTAGTAAAAACAAAAGCAGCAAACTAATAATTTATTCTAATCTTCTCAATCCAAACATGTACAAGATTGAAAGTAAACATGTACAAGACTGGGCGCAATCTTGTACTGGAGTAGCCAACTAAAATTAGGTTCATCCGACAAATGCGTAGTTGCTATATAAAAATAAGCTGGTAAATCATTATATTGTAGAGTCCAATCCAAAATATTATGAATACCAGCTTTCTGTACCACGCCTTTGGCGTTTGTGAGCAAGAATGCTCCCGCGTACGCTACGAAGATAAGAGTATTATCTTTGAAGTCCAAACCCGTTCCGAAAAACTTCGTTGTCCTTGTTGTAAGAGTCGGCACTTTATTCGCTCCGGTAGTACTATTCGTCGTTTTCGCGGAGTACCCATAGGACATAAACCTGTATTTTTAGAAATGAAAGTTCAGCGTTTAGAATGCAAAGATTGTCATTGCATTCGTCAGGAGAATATTCATTTTATTACAGGCAAGCGTTCTTATACGAATCGCCTGGCTCGCCTTGTAGTTGAACTCTCCCGTTTAGGTACTATAAAGGATGTTGCTCATTTCCTTCATCTTTCCTGGGATACGGTAAAGGATATCCAGAAACGTTATCTACAGCGACATTATGGATGCCCTGACCTGAGCGAACTTGAATATATTGGCATTGATGAGTTCGCAGTTGCAAAAGGTCATGTCTACAAAACAATCGTAGTAAACCTTCTTACAGGACAAGTCGTATATATAGGCGATGGAAAAGGTGCTGATTCTCTGGATGTTTTTTGGAAGAAACTAAAGAAATCCGATGCTGTCATCAAGGCCGTTGCTACAGATCTATCTCCAGCTTTTGTTTCAGCTGTCATGACGAATATACCTGAAGCAACTCTGGTATTTGATCACTTTCATGTAGTCAAACTCATGAATGATGCTTTGGATGAAATACGTAGAAGTGTTTACAGAGAGGAAAAGGATCTGAATAAACGAAAAGTGTTTAAAGGAACTAGATGGCTATTACTATGCAATGGCAAAGATATCTTTGATAACCAATTCAAGTCCAGACTTGACAATGCCTTGAAGCTGAATGAGCCCTTGATGAAAGCATACTATCTGAAAGAAAGTTTGAAAGAAATATGGACACAAGTAAATAAAGAGCAGGCTATCAAAGAATTGGACGCTTGGATAGAACTGGCATATCAATCCAAAATCCCCAAACTTACAACCTTTGCAAATACACTAAAAGCTCATAAGTGGGGAGTCTTAGCATGGTATGATTATCATATATCAACAGGAAAATTGGAAGGTATTAATAACAAAATCAAAACAATGAAAAGACAAGCATATGGATATAGAGATCAAAGATTCTTTGAACTTAAAATTTTGGCAATGCATGAGAAGAACTACGCATTTGTCGGATGAACCAAATAAAAGATGTAGCCAAGCTTATCTCTCCACTTCCCTGACCGGCTATAATTCGACATCCTATTGGAGCCTTCCATAAATATGCTTTGACTCCTTCTGTTGCAGGAACCTTGTAATTTGTTGTTTCATTGATTCCTACTATTGTTTTCCCCGTTATGTTTTCTACGGTGATTAACGTTTTGGCCTGTATGCTACTATATGCAACAATAGATAAGAATACGTACGTGAGTAAATTCCTTTTCATATTTAATGATTAATAAAATTAAGCTGCAAAATAAGGGTTCTTACATTATGTGACAGCTACAATAAGATTACAATGTAATGACGCTCTAATGACGGTTTAGCCAGATATTTATAAGTGAGCAAATTCTTTTTTAGTTCAGGATAACTGAAAAGTCATACTTGAAACAGGCTTGTATTTTCCTTATAAACGAACAAAGTGTTCATTATCGGACACTCTATTTTTTGTTATATACACTCATTATTAGTGTGTTATGCTTTTGGCATGCACTTTGAATAATATGTTATATAAAATATAAACATTATATTATATGGATAGAGAAATTCCAAAAGAGGTTCAAGTAAAAGAGCGTAGAAAGAAAATAATCAGGATTTCCTTAATAGGAATCGTTGCAATAATTCTTATTGTTGGTTTAATCTCTTTTATGCGTGCCGGAGTAGACAGGAAAGAACTCGTTTTTTCTACAGTTGATAAAGGAACAATAGAAGTTTCGGTAAGCGCTTCGGGCAAGGTTATGCCTGCATTTGAGGAGATCATCAATTCCCCGATCAATTCCCGAATTCTTGAAGTATACAGAAAAGGCGGTGATTCGGTAGATATGGGAACCCCCATTCTGAAACTTGATCTTCAGAGTGCCGAGACTGATTATAAGAAACTTCTGGACGAAGAGCAGATGCGTAAGTATAAGCTGGAACAGTTGAAGGTGAACAATAAAACCAAACTCAGCGATATGAATATGCAGATAAAAGTCTCTGCCATGAAGTTGAGTAGGATGAAGGTGGAACTTCGTAATGAACATTATCTCGATAGTCTTGGTGCAGGAACCACTGATAAAGTAAGGCAAGCTGAACTTAGCTATAATGTAGCCAAGCTGGAGCACGAACAACAGAAGCAACAATATAATAACGAGTGTCAGATTGCTGCTGCAGAATTGAAAGTTCAGCAGTTAGATTTTAATATATTCCGTAAATCACTAGCAGAGACAAAGCGCACTCTTGATGATGCGCGTATACGTTCTCCTCGAAAAGCCATTCTTACTTTTATTAATAATCAGGTGGGAGCACAAGTTCCACAGGGCGGACAAGTGGCTATTATCTCTGATCTTTCTCATTTCAAGGTGGAAGGGGAAATTGCCGATACCTATAGCGATCGGATTAGTGCGGGAAGTAAAGCTATAGTAAAGATTGGCAGTGAGAAAATGGAAGGAACAGTGAGCAGTGTTACGCCTCTTTCCAAGAACGGAGTGATATCCTTCACCGTACAATTAAAAAATGATCACAATCCACGTTTGCGTTCCGGATTGAAAACGGATGTTTACATTATGAATGCTGTGAAAGAAAATGTTCTGCGTATTGCCAATGGTTCCTATTATACAGGTACGGGAGAATATGAGCTGTTTGTTCAGAATGGCAATGAATTAGTGAAAAGAAAAGTTCAATTGGGTGACAGCAATTTTGAATATGTGGAGGTTCTTTCAGGATTAAAGTCCGGCGATCAGGTGGTGGTTAGTGATATGAGTAATTACAAGAATAAATCTAAACTAAAGATTAAATAAGGTTATGTATAAGCAATATCTGAAACAGGCGTGGCAGTTGCTAAAACAAAACAAATTGTTTAGCAGCATCTATATTATAGGAACCGGATTGGCTATTTCAATGGTAATGATCATGGCAATTGTCTATTATATTAAGATTGCCAATATTTATCCGGAGACTAATCGCGATAGAATGTTGGTTGCGAAGTCATTAAGTGAAAGGAGTAAAAGTAATTCCTCTTTTACTAATAGTTCTTCTTTCTCATATAGTGCTGTGAAAGAATATTTTTATTCGCTAAAATCGGCAGAAGCTGTAACAGCCGTTTTTACTGCATATGGTTCAGTTCCTTATATTCAGCTTTCAGATAATAAAACACGGATTCCTGTTCAAGTTCAGTATACGGATAATGCTTATTGGAAAGTCTTTAATTTCTCTTTTGTTGATGGAAAACCTTATTCTCAGTCCGATTTCATTTCTGGTATTCATACTATGGTGATATCAGAATCAATGGCTAAAAATATTTTTGGATCGGCCAATGCTATAGGTAAAATATTAACTATGGATTTTACTGAATATCGTATTTCCGGAGTGGTACGCGATGCATCTTATGCCACACCTGAAACTTTTGCTCAGGCATGGGTTCCATATACTTGCAGAGATGATTATAAATCAGGATTCAATGGTATCAGTGGATTACTGGGCGGCATGAAAGTTTATATTTTGTGTCATTCATCTTCCGAGGCTTATAAAATTTCAAAGGAAGTTTCAGATAAATTTCAGAGATATACGAATAGTCAAAAGAAAGTTTGTATTGAACTTACAGGTCAGCCTGAGTTATACTGGAAAAGTATATTTCGCACTTGGTCAAATGTAGCTCAGGATTGGAAAGAGATCATAAAGAGTTACTTTCTTTTACTTATGCTGTTTTTAATGGTACCTGCTATAAACCTTTCAAGCATGATATCTTCACGCATGAATGAACGGGCTTCTGAGATAGGAGTGCGTAAAGCATTCGGAGCGCCAGGACATTCATTACTAAATCAGATATTATTCGAGAACTTGATTTTGACATGCCTTGGAGGAATAGCTGGATTATTGTTCTCATATATACTTATTCTGCTGGGACATAACTGGTTATTGAACATATTTGACGCCTGGACTTCTCCATTACCTGAAGGGGTAGATGTTGAGTTCTCCCCTTCAATGCTTATAAATCCCACAGTATTTGTGATAACTTTTATAGTTTGTCTGGTACTGAATTTGCTGTCAGCTATTTTGCCGGCATGGATATCATTACGTAAAAATATTATAGACTCATTGAATGCTAAGAATTAAGGTTATGTTCAAACAGATACTAAAACAATTGTGGGCGCAACGTCGCTCTAATTCATGGATATTACTTGAATTGATAGTTGTTACAGCTGCTATTTGGTGGGTAATAGATCCTTTGTATGTTATTCGTTGCAATCAAACTATTCCACAAGGATTTGATTGTACAGATGTTTACCGTATTACTTTAGGGGAATTGCCTAAAAAATCTCCGGCTTATAAAGCGGAAGAATCTGACTCTGTCAATGCTTTGGCTAATTTCAATAGAATAATAGATAAGATTAAACAGTATCCCAGAGTTGAAGCTTCAGTGGTAATTCGCTATTATTATCCATTTTCTGACAGTAATAGGAGCAGTTCTTATCATAATAAATCTATCGAAGCAAATGCATGTAACATGGGATATTATAGTGCTGGCGATTATTTTCAGGTATTTCGCTATACTTCAGCTGCTGATCATAGCTGGCAAAGTTTGGCTAAGATTAAAATTAACGCAAAGGATGTATTCATCACAAAAGATTTTGAGAAGAAAATGTTTGGTAATAAGTCGGCATTGGGAAAGAAACTCACCGATGGTGATTCTACCAGTGTATATACGGTAGTTGGTGTTTTGGATTATGTGAAGCTAATTAGTTCAGAACAACCTCAACCAATTATAATTTCTCCTGAAATGAAAATGAATCAGACATCATCAATAAATGAAGTGAAGATTTTTATCAGAATGAAAAAAGGAACTGCTGAGAAACCTTTTCTGGAAGCATTCAAAAAACAAATGTTTAGCGATTTATCTATAGGTAACTATTATTTGTCAGAGATTAATTCTTATAATAAAATTAAAACTGATTATGAATATTCTCGTGGGATAACCAATATACTTCGTATAAAAACAGGTTTATGTATATTCTTTCTGGTAAACATCTTACTCGGTGTTGTTGGAACTTTCTGGTTAAAGTGCAGAGCACGCCGTGATGAAATAGGTTTGCGAATGGCATTGGGCAGTACCCGCAAAGAGCTGCATAAGTTCTTTATAACTGAAGGCTGGCTGCTCACCACTTTGGCATTTATAATAGGAATAATTATCAATCTTCAGTTTGTCTATTTAAATGGATTTTACCAGTCGGAGCAAAATAATGAAGCTGGTATTCCGTGGGTTAATAATGCTTTTCTTCATTTTACTGCAGTTAGTATCATTGTTTATGTGTTGTTGCTGGTTACTGTATTGCTAGCTACATGGCTACCTGTTTCAGCTGCATGTAAAGTATCTCCTGTTGATGTATTAAGAGACGAATAATATAAATAGAAATTTAAAAAATTAAAATACTTACAATTATGATTAAGCTAACAGAATTAAACAAGATTTATCGTACCGATGAAATTGAAACAGTTGCTTTAGAAAATGTGAATTTAGAAGTGCAGAAAGGCGAGTTTTTAAGTATTATGGGGCCATCCGGTTGTGGAAAATCTACTTTACTTAATATCATGGGATTACTTGATGCACCAACTTCGGGTACAATTGAAATAAATGGTACTCAAACTATTAAGATGAAAGACAAAGAGCTGGCTCAATTCCGTAATCAGAAGTTAGGGTTCGTGTTTCAGAGTTTCCATTTGATTAATTCACTCAACGTGATTGATAATGTGGAGCTTCCTTTGCTTTACCGTAAAGTATCTTCTTCAGAAAGAAGAAAAAGAGCGCAAGAGGTATTAGAAAAAGTAGGATTGAGCCACCGTATGCGCCATTTTCCTACTCAGCTATCAGGAGGTCAGTGTCAGCGTGTGGCCATTGCCCGTGCCATAATAGGTAATCCAGATATAATTCTTGCCGATGAGCCAACCGGTAATCTGGATTCAAAGATGGGAGCAGAGGTTATGGATATTCTGCACAAACTGAATAAAGAAGACGGACGCACCATTGTAATGGTAACACACGATGAACGTCAGGCAAAGCAAACTGCTCGTACCATTCGGTTCTTTGACGGACGACAAATACAATAAATGAAAGCTTGTTTCTGTATAGCTGAATGAATAGTATTAATGAATAACAGATTATAGAATGTATAAACAATATCTAAGTCAGACATTGCACTTGCTGAAAGAGAATAAACTGCTCAGTGCAATCTCTATAATAGGAACAGCGCTGGCCATATCAATGATAATGGTAATTGTGATTGTCTATGAAGTAAAGACTGCTAATTATGAACCGGAAACCCATCGTGACAGAATGTTAACAGTGAAGTGGGGAGGAGCAATTGATAAAAAACATCCCGACTGGCAATCTAATTCAATGATTTCATTGAAAGTAGTAAAAGAGTGTTTTTATCCATTAAAAAGTGCAGAGGCTGTTACCGGAGTTATGCCTTTTGAACAGAAACTAGCTAATATTCCAGGTGGAACAGCAGACATAAAATGTGATGTTAGTTATACAGATAATTCTTTTTGGAAAGTTTTTGAGTTTTCTTTTTTGGAAGGTAAACCATTTAATAAGGAGGAATTTGAAAGTGGAATAAAGAAAATTGTTGTATCAGAGAGTATAGCACGGAGTTTATATGGTAATATAAAAGTGGTTGGCAAAACAATTCGTTTGAGTTATGTGGATTATACTATTTGTGGTGTTGTAAAGGATGTATCAACCATGGCCGAAGCTGCTCATGCTGATATATGGGTGCCTTATACTGTTCTAAAAGGATCTCTTTCTGATGATTGGAATGGAGATTTATTGGGTGACTTCAGATGTTTTATTTTGGCCCATAATAGTTCTGATTTTGATGCAATTCATAAAGAAGTAGACCGGAACGTGGCAATTCTTAATTCTGGTCAAAAGGATCAGTATCTTACTTTACGTGGTCAGCCAGATACACAGTTTGTACAGATGACTCGTCAATGGGCTAATCAAAATTCTAAGGAGAAAGAAACTATTATTAAATATACAATTGTTTTTGTTATCCTATTGCTAATTCCTGCCATCAATTTATCGGGAATGACACATTCACGTATGAGAAAGCGTATGTCTGAGATAGGTGTTCGAAAGGCTTTTGGTGCCAATCGAAAAGAGCTATTGGGGCAGATTTTGTATGAGAACTTTGTATTAACTCTTTTGGGAGGGGTTATAGGACTTCTTTTATCTTTCATTTCTGTATTTTTTATGAAGGAATGGTTGCTAAGTAATCTGATAGATGGTTTCCTTGGTAGAGCTTCTTCACTTAGTATGAAAATGTTGTTTCAACCTTCCATCTTTTTATATGCATTTTTATTCTGTTTTTTACTAAATATGCTTAGTGCCGGAATTCCAGCCTGGAAGGCTTCTCGAACTAATATTGTAAATGCTCTAAATGATAAATAAGATGATAAAACATATTTTAAAACAAATTTGGACGCAACGTGCAGTTAATGCATTGTTATGGGGAGAGTTATTTCTGGTGACTATATTTATTTGGTATATTGTAGACTATTTGTTTGTTACTGCAAATACATTTTATACTCCTACCGGTTTCAATATTGAGCATACTTACAAAATTCGTTTAGATGAATTGCCTTCAGAAAGCAATGAATATATTTCGCTGAACAAAGATAAAGCATCTTCCAGTGAGGCCTTTATGACAGCAATTAACCGTATTCGCAACTATGCCGGAGTTGAGGCTGTTAGTTTATCTCATGCTGCATATCCCTATGATGGGAGTGAATCGGATAATAATTTTCTAAAAGATACAGCATCAGTGAATATGCAGGTAAGAAGGGTCACTCCTGATTTCTTCCGTGTATTTAAAGTTACTACTCCTCAAGGGGATATAGAACCATTGGTCTCTGCCATCGCTCAGGAGAAATCTATTGTTATTTCTAAAGATGCTGAAACTGAGTTTATGGGCAATAACCGTTCTGCTATAGGTAAAACTTTAACTAGTATAGCCAAAGACTCTACGAAATATCGGGTAGGTGGAGTTACGACCTTTATGCGTCGCAGCGATTTTAATAAAACATATCCTTCTTCCATCTTTTTATATGCATTTTTATTCTGTTTTTTACTAAATATGCTTAGTGCCGGAATTCCAGCCTGGAAGGCTTCTCGAACTAATATTGTAAATGCTCTAAATGATAAATAAGATGATAAAACATATTTTAAAACAAATTTGGACGCAACGTGCAGTTAATGCATTGTTATGGGGAGAGTTATTTCTGGTGACTATATTTATTTGGTATATTGTAGACTATTTGTTTGTTACTGCAAATACATTTTATACTCCTACCGGTTTCAATATTGAGCATACTTACAAAATTCGTTTAGATGAATTGCCTTCAGAAAGCAATGAATATATTTCGCTGAACAAAGATAAAGCATCTTCCAGTGAGGCCTTTATGACAGCAATTAACCGTATTCGCAACTATGCCGGAGTTGAGGCTGTTAGTTTATCTCATGCTGCATATCCCTATGATGGGAGTGAATCGGATAATAATTTTCTAAAAGATACAGCATCAGTGAATATGCAGGTAAGAAGGGTCACTCCTGATTTCTTCCGTGTATTTAAAGTTACTACTCCTCAAGGGGATATAGAACCATTGGTCTCTGCCATCGCTCAGGAGAAATCTATTGTTATTTCTAAAGATGCTGAAACTGAGTTTATGGGCAATAACCGTTCTGCTATAGGTAAAACTTTAACTAGTATAGCCAAAGACTCTACGAAATATCGGGTAGGTGGAGTTACGACCTTTATGCGTCGCAGCGATTTTAATAAAACATATCCTTGCTGCTTTTTAGGGATAAAGGAATCAGATATTGCAAAAGATACTACTTCTTTCTATTCGCATTTAGAAATCTGTATTCGTGTTACTCCAGATGTCGATCATGATTTTATTACCCATTTTCGGAAAGACATGACTCACCAATTAAGAGTGGGCAACATCTTTTTGCTCGATGTGCAATCATTTGCCGATATACGCAATTCTTATCTTAAAATGACCGGAGATATCAATGACTTGAAGAGCCATTTGGCAGTAGTGTTTTTCCTTATGGTAAATATCTTCCTTGGTATTATTGGAACATTTTGGTTTCGCACGGCTTACCGTAGAGGAGAGATGGGATTGCGAATTGCCCTTGGCTCTACACGTACAAGTCTACGTGGATTGTTGATTGCTGAAGGATTGGTGTTACTTACTTTGGCTATTATTCCGGCAGCGGTGGTGAGTTTTAATATTGGCCATGCTGATTTGGTTGATGTTGACCGGATGGATTTTACGTTTATGCGTTTCCTTATAGGAATTGCGATAACCTATTTGTTGATGATCGGCATGATTATTCTGGGCATCTGGTATCCGGCTCGTCAGGCAATGAAGATACAGCCGGCAGAAGTTCTTCATGAACAATAAATGGCTGGAGAAAGATTTTAAATATAAAAGGAATGGTTTTAATTCTTTTGTACAGAAGATTGTATTCTTTTGTACAAAACAAATCATTCTTCTGTACAAAAGATTGCATTCTTTTGTACAAGGATACAATGAAGTCTGGTTTAATAAATTAAATATATGGTTATAGTTATATTATTAGTCATTATTCTTTCCGCATTTTCCTGTGAGGCAAACGCACAAAGACAACTTTCACTGGATGAAACCATAACATTGGCGCGCGTGCAGAGCGTGGATGCTGCTGTGGCACTCAATGAATTGAAAACCGCTTATTGGGAGTATCGCACTCATCGTGCCGATATGCTTCCCGAGGTTAGCTTTAAGGGAACATTGCCTTCCTATAATAAAAGCTATAGTTCCTATCAGCAAAGTGACGGATCATATACTTTTGTGCGCAATAACTCTCTGGGACTTTCCGGACAGCTTTCCATTGATCAGAATATTTGGGTAACGGGTGGTAAGTTATCTCTCACTTCTTCGCTCGATTATCTGGAACAGCTTGGTGCAGGTGGCACACGTCAATTTATGAGCGTGCCCGTGGGGCTTACACTCACTCAACCTATATTTAATGTGAACAACCTGAAGTGGCAACGGAAGATTGAACCGGTGCGATATGCTGAGGCCAAAGCTGCTTATGTAGAGAGCACGGAGAAGGTGACAATGAAGGCAATTACTGATTTCTTTGAGCTCTTGCTGGCAAAAGAGAACCTGAACATTGCCCGTCAAAATTTACAGAATGCCGACAGACTTTATGAGGTTGCCTTGGCAAAAAGAAAGATGGGACAGATTTCCGAGAATGAGGTGCTGCAATTAAAACTTGCTGCACTTAAGGCAAAGGGGAGCGTTACGGAAATGCAAAGTAATCTCAACGCTAAGATGTTTAAGCTCCGTTCTTTTTTGGGATTAAGCGAACAGGAAAATCTTGAACCCCAAGTTCCGGCTACGGTTCCTCTGTTGAATGTAGACTATCAAACGGTGCTGGGTAAGGCGCACGAAAATAATTCCTTTGCTCAAAACATTCGTCGCCGTCAGTTGGAAGCCGATTATAACGTGGCTTCGGCCAAAGGTGCTCTGCGAAGCATTGATCTTTTTGCCTCAGTAGGCTATACAGGGCAGGATAAGGATTTTAGTTCTACCTACCATAACTTGATGGATAACCAGATTGTACAGGTGGGCATGAAGATTCCTATTCTTGATTGGGGGAAACGTCGTGGTAAAGTAAAAGTGGCAGAAAGTAACAGGGCAGTCGTTGTTTCAAAAATAAAACAGGAACAGATGGATTTTAATCAGGATATTTTCTTACTGGTAGAGCAGTTTAATAATCAGGCCATGCAGCTTAATATTGCCACTGAAGCCGATGATATTGCCCGGCAACGGTATAAAACATCCATTGAAACGTTTCTTATAGGGAAAATAAATACGCTGGATTTAAATGATGCACAGACTAGTAAGGATGATGCCAGGCAAAAGCACATTTCAGAACTTTATAAGTACTGGTACTATTATTATCAGATTCGCAGCCTAACACTTTATGATTTTCAAAAGAATACAACACTCGATGCCGAATTTGAGGCTATTGTGAAAAAATAATAACTATATTTGCAGAAATTCATTCAATTATGATTCTAATAATAGACGATGATCAGGCGGTACGTTCCTCTTTAACTTTTCTGCTAAAGCGGGTAGGATATGAGGCTGAAGCTGTTTCTAATCCAAAAGCGGCGATTGAAGTGGTTCGTTCTGTTGTTCCTCAGTTAATTCTGATGGATATGAATTTTTCGCTTACTACTTCGGGTGAGGAAGGGCTCATCTTATTGAAACAGGTAAAGATCTTTTGCCCAGATGTTCCCGTTATTCTAATGACTGCCTGGGGCTCTATAGCACTTGCTGTGCAAGGAATGCAGACTGGAGCATTCGATTTTGTAACCAAACCATGGAACAATGAGCAGTTACTGAAGTCCATCCGTACGGCAATTGACCTTACTGAACAGAAAGAAGAAATGCCTAAGGAGATGAACCGTACAGAAGTGGACGGTAAATTCCACTTTTATAAAATTGTAGGAAAATCGGCTGCCCTGATGGCAGTGCTTAATACCGTGGGGCGCATTGCCCGCACCAATGCATCTGTGCTTATTACGGGTGAAAGTGGCACGGGAAAAGAACTCATTGCTGAGGCTATACACGTGAATAGTGGGCGAATGAAAGAATCGTTTGTCAAGGTAAACTTGGGAGGGATCTCACAAAGTCTGTTTGAAAGCGAAATGTTTGGGCACAAGAAAGGAGCATTTACAGATGCCTCTTCCGATAGGACCGGACGATTTGAACTAGCAAATAAAGGAACAATCTTCTTGGATGAAATCGGCGACCTGGATCTTTCTTGTCAGGTGAAGCTACTTAGGGTATTGCAAGACCAGACATTTGAGGTCCTTGGCGATAGCCGTCCGCGAAAAGTGGATGTCCGTGTGGTGAGTGCCACCAATTGTGATCTGCGAAACATGGTCAATGAACGGACTTTCCGTGAAGACCTTTTCTATCGTATTAATCTTATCACCATTCACTTGCCTTCGTTAAGGGAAAGGAAAGAGGATATACCTCTATTGGCACGCCATTTTGCCGATCATCAAACAAAACTGAATGCGCTTTCTCCGGTTAAGTTTTCTCAGGATGCCATAATGTTTTTGCAATCTTTGCCTTATCCGGGTAATATCCGTGAGCTTAAGAATCTGGTGGAGCGGACTATCCTGGTGAGTGGAAAAGATACTCTCGAAGCATCCGACTTTGAAAGTCAGTATCAACGAAGGGATGAACCTCAGTCTGTAATTCGGCCCGGAATGACGCTCGACGAGATTGAGCGGCAAACCATACTTCATACACTGGAATTGCAGAATGGAAATCTGTCTCAAGTAGCTCTATCGCTAGGGATTAGCAGGGCAGCCCTTTACCGCCGACTAGAGAAATATGGAATAAATTATTAGCTGAAATATGAAACTAAAAAGCCTCTTTTGGATATTCACTTCTTTGCTATTGGTAATACTTTCTATGCTGACTTATTTTGTTATGCAGAAAAGTTCGTGGATGTTCTTTCTCCTCGAAGGGCTTATAGCGATTACAGCCTTGCTTCTTATCATTTTTTATCGGAAAATAGTAAAGCCTCTGCATACCATTGGAAACGGAATGGAATTACTCAAAGAGCAGGACTTTAGTTCGCGGCTCAGCAAGGTGGGACAATATGAAGCAGACCGGGTGGTGAACGTTTTTAACCGGATGATGGAACAGCTGAAAAATGAACGACTCCGGCTTAGGGAACAGAACTCTTTTCTTGATTTGCTGATTAATGCTTCGCCCATGGGGGTGATTATTCTCAACTATGATGAAAGAATAACGTCTCTTAATCCTGCCGCAATAAAAGTACTTGGCATTTACTCTGAAGAAGAAGTCATAGACAAAAGACTTTCGGATCTGGATTCTCCATTAGCCGAAGAGCTTGCCGCTTTATCTCTTAATGACACCCGCACTGTGCAGCTAAATGATGCGAATATTTATAGATGTACTTACTCTTCCTTTGTAGATCAAGGCTTTCAGCATCCATTCATATTATTGGAAAGTCTGACCGATGAGGTGATGAAGGCCGAGAAAAAGGCGTATGAAAAAGTAATTCGTATGATTGCCCACGAAGTGAATAATACTACAGCCGGCATAACATCCACGCTTGATACAGTAGAAATGACCTTAGCCGAAGTTGAAAATACGGAAGACATCCGTGAGGTGATGCGTATTTGTATTGACCGATGCTTTAGTATGAGTCGTTTCATAACAAACTTTGCAGATGTGGTTAAGATTCCCGAACCGCGGCTTTGCAGAATGAATCTGAATGAATTAGTGGCTTCCTGTAAGCGTTTTATGGAAACAATCTGTCAGAATCGTAACATCTCAATAAACCTTAATCTTTGTGAGGAGCTGGATGTGGTAAATGTTGATCCATCCTTATTTGAACAAGTGATGGTTAATATCATAAAGAATGCAGCAGAAAGTATTGAAACAAACGGAGAAATTTATATTCGTACCACTATAAATCCTGTTTGTCTGGAAATTGCCGATACAGGCAAGGGTATTAGTAAAGAGGCAGCAACAAAACTTTTTAGCCCATTCTTCTCCACCAAACCAACAGGGCAGGGAATAGGGTTGATTTTTATTCGCGAAGTACTTCAAAAACATGGTTGTACATTCTCATTGCGTACTTACGAGGATGGCTTAACCCGCTTTCGTATTCTCTTTAAATAATTGTCTTTGGTTTTGTCACCTTGTCTCTACAAATACTTATCATTAAAAGACAGTGACCAATACTTAGTTGTAGTCATTGCTTCAGAGAAAGAAAAACTTTTATTTCTTCTTAGTCCCAATTGTTACAGTCTCAACGGAGCTACTTCTTGATTTCTCTTTTTGATACTCAGATTTCTCTTTAACAGTAGTCGTTGCTTGTTTCTCTTTTTTAGTCTCACGCATTTTGTCTTTACCTTTCATTTCAATTTTATTTAAAATTCAACATTAACAAATGTAGTCCTTTTTATTGGAAAGATGCGATTATATAGTTTAAATATAGTTATATTCAGGAGATTACGTTCGTTTATTGATTTATATTCTGGAAACAGGTAACTAATTGACTAACTACTCAGCAATTAGTAACTTGTTATATTTTCTTGGTAACTCATTTGTCTTCTCAAATGCCAGGCAATAACCAAAAAGAAAGGCTGCTTTTAATAAGCAGCCTTTTTCTTTTATTTAATTTCGATTTCTTCTTTCATATCAATCTCTTCGCCATTTGAATCATAGAATATATATTCCAGGAAGGCGAGCTTTTGATTAGGAATAATCTTAATACCAAATCCGTATTTTACTTGCCACTTACGTTTCAAAGAAATTAATCCTTGATTTACATAAGCATCAATATACGGGTGAATGTGAAGTGTGAATTTCTTTACCTTTAGTTTGTTTACAAGGTAATCAATTTTATTCTCTAAAGTATCTGTAAAAAGAATGGACGGCTTAATAGTTCCTTTGCCAAAGCAGGTAGGACAAGCTTCACTTGTATTAACATCCATTGCCGGACGAACACGCTGACGGGTAATTTGCATTAACCCGAATTTGCTTAGCGGCAAAATGTTGTGTTTGGCTCTGTCCAGTTGCATGTTAGCACACATTCTTTCGTAAAGTTTTTGTCTGTTCTCAGCCTCATTCATATCGATAAAGTCGATAACAATAATTCCTCCCATATCTCTGAGACGAAGTTGTCTTGCTAATTCATCGGCAGCACCCATATTAACTTCTAAAGCATTTCCTTCCTGACTGTTTGTCCCTTTTGCGCGATTGCCACTATTGACATCGACCACGTGTAAGGCTTCGGTATGCTCAATAATCAGGTATGCACCACTCTTGTAGGATATTGTCTTTCCAAATGAAGACTTTATTTGTTTAGTGATGCCGAAGTTGTCATAGATAGGAAGCTGTCCTTTGTATAACTTTACGATTTCTGCTCTTTCAGGAGCAATGAGGGTAACATAATCCTTAACTTCTTCATATACATGCTCATTATTTATGTATATGTTTTCGTAAGAAGGATTAAACAAATCACGCAATAAAGCAACTGTTCGGCTGGTTTCTTCATATACAAGTGTTGGATACTTGGTTACCTTTTGAACTTTAGTAATACTTTCTTCCCAATGTTTTAAAAGAACTTTCAGTTCTCCATCAAGTTCAGCAACCCTTTTACCTTCTGCTACTGTGCGAACAATAACGCCAAAGTTTTTTGGCTTAATGCTTTGCAGAAGCTGCTTCAGTCGTGCACGTTCCTCACTTGATTTAATTTTTTGTGATACAGAAACCTTGTCGTTAAAGGGGATAAGCACTAAATATCTTCCTGCGAAGGATATCTCGGCTGTCAATCTTGGCCCTTTAGTTGAAATTGGTTCCTTTACAATTTGTACAACAACTTCCTGTCCTACTTTTAGTGTATTGGAAATAGTTCCTTCTTTTTCAATATCAGGAAGGATAGTTGCTTTTGTAATGGGATTAAGCTTCTTTCTGTCGCTTAGCGTTTGTTTTACATACTTTTGTAGAGAATTAAATTGAGGACCTAAATCTAAATAATGAAGAAAAGCATCTTTTTCGTAACCCACATCCACGAAGCAAGCATTTAAACCGGGCATCAATTTCTTAACGCGGCCTAAATACATATTTCCCACAGAGAAGGAAATATTTCTTCCTTCACTTTGAAGTTCCACTAAACTCTTGTCCTCAAGTAGTGCAATGGAGATCTCTTTGGGTTGTACGTCTACTACCAGTTCGCTTGTCACAATATTTTTCTTTATTAATTTAAGTGATGAACAGTAAAACTATATCTATTGTTCATTAAAGTACCTCATTTACACAAAGAACAAACTTACAAGACATTTGTCTTTACAAGTTTGTTCTTTATCTTCTGTCATGCAGACTAAAAATTATTTCTTGCTTTTATGTCTGTTCTTTCTTAGTCTCTTCTTACGCTTGTGAGTTGACATCTTATGTCTTTTTTTCTTCTTTCCGCTTGGCATAGCTTCAAAATTTTATGGTTAATACTCTTGTTAATTATTTCTTTACCGCTATAGTAAAAGTCTTCGCAGGTTTAAACGACGGTATGTTATGTTCTGGAATAATGATAGTAGTGTTTTTAGAAATATTACGAGCCGTTTTTTGTGCTCTTTTCTTAACTACAAAACTACCAAAGCCACGCAAATAAACGTTATCATCATTTGATAAGGAGTCTTTTACAGAATCCATGAATGCTTCTATTGTTGTAAGCACTGTAGTTTTATCAATACCTGTGTTTTTGGCAACCTCGTTTACAATATCTGCTTTTGTCATTTTTAAAAATAATCTATGTTATACGTACTTCTAATTTTTTGGAATGCAAATATATAGCTTTTTAGGTTCCCAAAAAAATATATCCTTAAGATTTTTATAAAAAAGTAACTTGGTTCCCGTTTATTGCCTTACTTTTGCGTCAATGATGTTATTTAGGGCATAAAATGAATGAATTTGGTGATAGAATTATAGATTGGTACAACTTTAATAAACGGAGTTTGCCTTGGCGGGAAATAACAGATCCTTATTTAATTTGGATATCTGAAATTATATTGCAACAGACACGGGTTGCGCAAGGGTATGATTATTTTCTTCGGTTTATAGATAGATTTCCTTCAGTTAAATTATTAGCAGAAGCTGATGAAGATGAAGTCTTAAAGTATTGGCAAGGGTTGGGCTACTATTCACGTGCCCGCAATTTGCATGTTGCCGCAAAAAGTATTAAAGGTGATTTCCCTAAAACATATAATGATGTTTTGTCTTTAAAAGGAGTTGGGGAATATACTGCTGCGGCAATATGTTCATTTGCTTATAATTTACCTTATGCTGTAGTAGACGGAAATGTATATCGTGTTTTATCCCGATATCTGGGTATCCAAACACCGATTGATTCTTCTGAAGGGAAAAAGATGTTTGCTTCGCTGGCAAATGAGCTTCTGGATAAATCAAAACCGGCAATATATAATCAGGCAATAATGGATTTTGGAGCATTACAATGCACACCTTCGTCGCCGGATTGTTCTTTGTGTCCTTTATCAGATACTTGTGTGGCTTTATCGAAGGGTTTGATAAGTAGTCTTCCTGTAAAGCAACATAAGACCAAAACTATAAACAGATATTTCAATTATATATATGTACGCATGGGTGCGTATACCTTTTTAAATAAGCGTAGTGGAAATGATATTTGGAGGAATCTTTTTGAATTACCACTGATTGAAACTGATAGACCACTTAATGATGAAGAACTGTTTGCTTTATCTGAGTTTCAGCAATTATTTGCTGCCGGTGAAGAACCAGACATTCGCTGCTTATGTAGAAATGTAAAACATGTATTATCTCACAGGGTGATTTACACTAATTTTTATGAGATTGTTTTATCTGAAAATTCTGCTTCTTTTTCTTTGTTTCAAAAGGTTGAAGTTGCGGATATTGACCGCTATGCAGTACCCCGTTTGATACATAGTTTCTTTGAGAAATATTTATAAATTAATTACTTTATCCTTGCTTGATGTTGTATTTCTGATTATTTTTGACGTCAAAAGTAAGTTCTATAATTAAAAAACTAATTTTATGTCTGTAAATAAAGTGATATTGATAGGAAATGTAGGGAAAGATCCTGATGTTAGATATCTGGATAGTGGCGTGGCAGTAGCAAACTTTACGTTGGCAACTTCTGATAAAGCATATACATTAGCAAATGGCACACAGGTTCCTGAAAGAACAGAATGGCATAATATTGTTTTATGGAGAGGATTGGCAGAAATAGCCGAGAAATATGTTCATAAAGGAGATAAATTATACATTGAAGGGAAAATAAGAACTCGTTCTTATGATGATCCTAATGGTGCAAAGCGATATATTACTGAGATATTTGCAGATAGCATGGAAATGTTGACTCCAAGAAGTAATCAGGCTAATGCCGGAGCTTCTCAGGCACAACCTCAGAACAATCAGGCACAATCTCAACAACCGGTTTCACAGGAAAATCCAACCGATGATTTGCCTTTTTAATTAATGAATTGTGAATTATGGAATATGAATCAGATAACAACTTTGTTTGGTTCATATCCCATAGTATTTATTCATAATTCAAACAATATGTTTAACTAAAATCAGAATCTTTGGACTTAGACTTGTTTTTATGCCCGTTGGCTATTTTTTTTAGCGGTATAACCGTAAATACTCCTTCTCTTTTTGCAGATGTAGCCTTAATATCAGCTCTTCTGTTGTTGTTTGTTTCGGGGTTTGCCTCAGCTTCAGAGATTGCCTTTTTCTCTCTTTCGCAATCCGACCTGAATAGTATAGAACAGCGTAATCATCCTTCAGATGGGAAGATTAGTTCTCTCCTGGAAAAATCAGAACGTTTATTGGCTACAATCCTTGTTACCAATATGTTTGTTAATGTAGCGATTATTATGCTATGTAATGCTTTCTTTCTGGACGTCTTTGATTTTGGACATTCTACTATTGTAAAAGTCCTTATTCTAACTGTTGTTCTGACTCCCCTGCTGTTGCTTTTTGGTGAAATTATGCCAAAGATTTATTCTGCACAGCGCACGCTTTCTTTTTGTCGTTTTGCAGCTCCTATAATCAAAGTTCTGGAATTTATCTTTTTGCCGATTGTCTCGGTAATGGTTGGTTCCACCACTATTGTAAACAGACATTTAGTAAGAAAAAGCCATAGTCTTTCTGTTGATGAGTTGTCTCATGCTTTGGAACTTACAGATAAAGAGGAGCTGACTGATGAGAAACAAATTCTAGAAGGTATAATCCGCTTTGGAGGTGAGACTGCAAAAGAAGTGATGACTTCCCGGATAGATATGGTCGACTTGAATATAAAAGCATCCTATAAGGACGTATTGCAATGTGTTATTGAGAATGCTTATTCACGAATACCGGTATATTCGGGTTCACGTGACAATATTAAAGGCATTTTATATATAAAAGACCTGTTGCCGCATTTGAATAAGGCAGATAGTTTTCGTTGGCAGTCGCTTATACGTCCGGCTTATTTTGTTCCGGAAACAAAGATGATTGATGATTTGCTGAGAGACTTTCAGGCAAATAAGATTCACATTGCTATTGTGGTTGATGAGTTTGGAGGAACTTCCGGTATTGTAACCATGGAAGATATTATAGAAGAAATTGTTGGTGAAATACGTGATGAGTATGATGACGAGGAACGTACTTTTGTTAAGCTGAATGAGAATAGTTATATTTTTGAAGCGAAAACATTGTTGACCGATTTCTATAAAATAACCAATATTGATAATGAAACATTTGAGCATGTAGCAGGAGATGCTGATACTCTGGCTGGTTTATTATTGGAAATAAAAGGAGAGTTCCCTGCTTTGCATGAGGTCTTAAGCTATAAAGATTATGATTTTGAAGTCCTGAATATGGATGAACGACGTATACTTAAAGTTAAATTCACCATTAATAATGAAGTGTCAGATTTATAATCTGTTAGTTGGCATTAGTCTACTTATTATTCCTGTAGGTAAAGATGGTTTGTTCATTTAAAGTAAAATCCAAATAAACATGGCAATTCTAGAAAAACATATTGAAACCGATTGCAGATGGGGAATCTGGAAAATGGATGAGTCTATTGAGGAATTGCTGTCTCTTTTTTCTAATCCCGAACAACAATTAGGCCAAATGCAGCATCTAACGGCTCAATGCCGACGTTTGGAATGGCTTTCCGTTCGTGCTCTTTTAAAGAATCTTTGCGGTGAGGAGAAGCAGATTGAGTATTTCCCCAGCGGCATGCCTTATTTATCAGATAATTCTTATCATATAAGTATATCTCATACCCGCGGCTATGTGGCTGTTATTTTGAGTTCGCAAAAGAAAGTGGGAATAGATATAGAGCAATATGGCGAACGGATTCTTAAACTTCGCACTAAATTTCTGAGTGAACAGGAGATAAATACTATTAGTCCTGAAAAAGAAGTGTATCATCTGCTGCTTTATTGGTCGGGAAAAGAGACTATGTTCAAGCTTCTTGGCGAGCAGGAAGTGGAGTTTAAGGAACATTTGCTGATAAGTCCTTTTCATCCAGAGGAGAAAGGTACTTTTGCAGCCCGTGAATTACGAACCTCAGAGCAGCAGAACTTCCTTATTCATTACCAGACTCACCCGGATTTTGTGATTACCTGGTGTTAATCCGTCTTTCTTTGTAATTCAATAGAGATAAATAAGCATACTTTGTGGACAGTACTTCGTGATCACTACTCCTGAATCGTTCTTTACTTTGATAAACAAGTATACTTTGTGGACAGTACCCCACCAATTTAGTATGGATATTGCTTTTTATTAATAAGCTTTTGGTAGCAGCAATTTATTTCTGAACCCCAGTAACCTAATGACTTTTGGTTAAGATAGATGATTCACCTTTTTGTGTGGGATGAAGATCGGCTACTCCTGATACTTCCGTTGAGATTTCTCCTACGGTATAGTCCAAAGATTGATTTACGGCACTGTATATTCTTATAAAATCCACACCTTTCACCGTTACACTATTGCCATTCTTATCTACGGCCCAATCAAATTTTAGCTTACATCCATCAGATGTATTTGGTTGGTTGTCAGCATATCCATAACTGTAAGACGACATAACCCATTTACTTTGAGCTGAATTATACACCCCGTTATCCGGAAGACGGCTACCTTTAAAAGTCATAGTTCCTGCACTAATCCATTGCGGATAGTAGGCCTGGGTATGATAAGAATTATGCAACACGTTTCCTTCTTTGTTTTGATTGTCTGTCCAGCGGATATTATCTGTTGAGTTTGTTGGCTTATAATAAGTAATTTCGTAATTGTGAATGGTTGCTGCGTTGTTATATTCAGAACCTTTCAGTTCATACCATTCATCATTAGGTAAACCATCGTTATTGGTATCTGCAGAAACAAGAACAATGCCCGGTTCTGCACTGCCGTCAAAAGCATTGCCCAGCACTTTTATATCATATTCTCCTGCTACATTGGCGATGGTGTGATCAAATCCCACGGTTATGTAACCACCGTAAGCACCAAGTGAAACGGCATACTCTTTATTGAAATACTCCAGACACTTGGCACACATAGATGCTGCTTTATCTCCACTTGTATATTCCGGAATTACATTCACGAACTGTCCCGGAGCTGGTATATATTCAAGCACTTTTGTGACGTATGAGTTGGTTTGTGTTTCTATTGGATCTGATGATTGCCCCGAACCATTACTGTTTATAAACGCAATAGAGTTTGGATTTATACCTTTCGCATCAATGGTAAACCGATGTACGCCAGCTTTTGTGAAGCAAACAATGCTGCCATTGATAACATAATTCTGAGCGTCGCAGATATAGACATCTCCATTTTCGGGATTCACTTTAATGTTGTAGGTACGGGTAATCTTTGTTCCGTCTTTGATGAAATCATTGTCAAGTATTTCTCCGGTACGGGTATCCATTACCTGAACAGCTTCCTTATTTGCACTGTAACTGTACATGTATGCCAGATGACCGTATATGGTAAAGTTTACAACCGGTAAATCATAGGTTTTAATCAGTTCGTCTGTTCCGCTGTCAATGCGGTGCAATTTACAATCGTAATCTCCGGTTGCATTGTTGTATGCTTCGCGGGATACTACATATACATTTCCTGCATCATCGGCATGAATGCTTCCTAAGTTTTTGCGAACCGTGATCTTCTTTGTTTCGGTAAAGGTTTTTGTGTCAATTACAGAGACAGTATTATCCAGGTTTGTTTCATCCAGTCCGCCGGAATTGGCCACATATAACTTTCCATTGGCCACACATATTCCATCGGGATTACGGCCCACTTTTACTATTCCGTCAACAGTTAGTGTTGTTGTGTCAATGCGGGCCACCGTACCGTCATAGTTGCATACATAAGCCTTGTTTTTGTAAAATGCAAAATAGCGTGGCTGACGGGCCACTCCGTTTTCATTTGATAAAGGAATCTGTTTTACTGAAACACCTGTTGAAGCATTTAATACCTCAATCTGGCTCGATACATTCACCGCACAATAAAGCTTTGAACCGTAGCACTGAAGATCATTTGCCGTATCACCAAGCTTTCTGCCGTTCTTCATCTTAAAGTAATCATAGCTGGTCTTATTGCTTCCACCCTTATCTGCATCCTGAAAAGATGACATTTCACCTTTACTGAAGTCATAGTAGGAGAGTGAGCTGTTGTTCATATTAAACAATCCCTCGCAAAGAATATACATTCCTTTAACCTCAGTTGTGGTTGGGGTATCTCCCGATTCCTGCAAGGTGATAGTGTCGTTGCAACCACTGATTACAGGGAGCATTAAAAAGATTATATATAATATTCTGTTTTTCATATCAATAAATAATTCGGATGCTACCCCGGTATTGTCTTCCCGGCATAGGGTAATTCTGTACTATTTCATATTCCTTATCAAAGAGATTGAGGACCTCTGCCTGAGCAGAAACGCTAAACTTCTTTAGTTTGAAGGTGTGCCATGCCGAAACAGAATGTTCGGTATAACCTTCCAACCTGTATTCCGGTGCATTATACTGGTTTGAATATCGTTCGCCCGAAGCCATTACAGTATAGGAAAAGTTTATCCACGGCATCTCAAGTCCTAAACGTGTTGATCCTGAGTGACGGGGAGTGTAAGGTATCTGGTGATTATACGTCACCTTATCGGGCATGTTGTATTTATCAGTCTTATCCATTGCCCGCTGATAAGTATAGTTGCCTGTAGCAGTGAGCTTTACTTTCTTGCTGAAAAGGACAGCCGTTTCAAGATTAGCTTCACAACCACGAATGTCAACCCGCCCGATGTTGCGCATACTCCATACAAACAGGTTCTTGGTAGGTACGGCAACAATCTTGTTGCTCACTTTATTATAAAAGCCGTCAACAGATAGAGAAATAAAAGGAATCAAATGGTTGATGCTCTTTATCCAGCTCAGTCCGGCATTGTATTCGCTTGCCTGTTCAGGCTTTAAAGTTCGTGTGCCTATGGTTCCGTAATATAAATCATTGAACGTGGGCAGACGGAAAATATCTTTATAGAGTAATCTTACACGTAGATTCTCTTCTTTAAATAGCTGATAAGAGAGACTCACTGAAGGAGAAAGCCGGTTGCGGTTATCGGCTGCCGTTCCGGTTTTTACTGATTCTTTGGTTAATGTAGAAAGAATATGCGCCGTAGCTGTAAAGCGATTATTTACAAACTTGGCGGCTAATGCGTTAAGCAAAGTGAGGCGGGTGGGGAATACAAAGTTTGCCATATCGGCTCTCATGGTATTGATGCTACCATCATTAGCCAAAGAAAAGGAGAGAGATGAGAACGGGCGATACATTACTGTGCCCGAAAGATAGTACTCATTCTGGTAGTAATTATTTTCTGTGGCAGCATTATACGTTGCATTATCCGGATTGTTGTACTGATTATATCCCCAGTTGAACTTTCCATTTACCATAAGACTCCATTGGTCAGAAAAATTATTTTCATAATTAGTCTGGGCAAAGATATTTTTATCCTTTAAGCGTTCCGTAGCTCGCGAATAATATAATTTGTTGGAAGGCAAACCTCTGTCTGATGAGTAATAATATGCTTTCACACTGGCTTTCTGACGGTCGCTGAGGTGAGCAAACAGATTGGCTTCGGTCTTTATAGTTTCAATATCCGAGTTGTAACGGCGAACTCTTTCTGTTGCAGTGCCGTTAAGCTGCGTGTAAGGATAGTCTCCGTCGGCATGCATGTAATCAAGATGAACGGAAGATGAAAAGATGTTACTCCACCGGTTATCAAGATGAAGGCTGGGATTATAAAAGCCAAAGCTACCCCCTTTGAAGGTAGCGCTGGCATTCATATTCTTTTTGTTAAGCGTGGGAGCCGGACTCTTTATGTTCAGGATGCTTGCGGCTGAGAAAAGCCGGGCCGACTGAAATATATTATCGCTCTGACCGTTACTGAGACTGATCTCCTCAATATTATCAAGAGTAAGTTTCCCTAAATCAATTTGTCCGGTCTGAGAATCGGTGATTGTAATTCCATCATAAACCACAGCCGTATGGTTAGCCCCCAGACTGCGTACCGAGATAGTTTTTAATCCGCCGATGCCTCCGTAGTCTTTTACAACTACACCGCTGAAGAATTTTACAGCATCCGATACCTGAAGCGAACCGGCCTGCTTTAACTGATTGGCGTCAAGCACTTGAAGTGGAGTGGTGGAACGGAATTCCTTTTCCTTTTTATTCTCTTTTACCACTACTTCTTTCAGTGTGTGAACACGTAAAGAGTCTGGTTTCTGCGCCTGAACAAGCAGACAGACGCAGAGCCAAATGAGTAAAGAGAGAATTATGTTTCGAGTGTTTGACATTGTATTTTATATTATAGCTCGATGGTGAATCCATCCATACAGAAGTATGCAGGAGTATTCATACCCCACTTACCAGTATCTGTAGAAGACATACTGAATTTAACTTCGGCAACTTTACCAAGAGCAGAAAGATCAAGCCAGGTCCACTGGTCTACCATAATCTTTTTCCCATCGCGGTAGTCGGCCAGATAGAAATCTACTGTACCGGTGGCGTTACCTTTTTCATCTAGGCCGGTAACAGTCAGTTTAAACCAGTCGCCAGTAACAAACTTCTTGGCAGAAGTATCACCATTCTGCATAGATAGATATGCATAAGTGCTGTTTGTTACATACATACCTTTTACTGTGTGGCTCTGGTTTCCTGCAAAATGGAATTTATCAGTAGAATATGCGCTTGGATTTACAGTCATATAAGTTGCGCTTAGTTTTCCTGTACCTGTTATTGCACTGTTGTTAGTGTATCCGGCAGTTGTTTTATCTGTTTTATTAATGTAAGTAAATCCACCTCCAAAAGATAAATAGTTTGATGTATAGTTATCAAAAACGAAATAACCTGTTTGGTCTACAAATGGGTTCTTATAACTGTATGTAACAGCAGGATCTCCTTTATATACTCCGATAAATTCACTTTCGGGAGCGCTGAGTTTTCCTTGTAAGTTGAGGACTACGGTTGAGCTGTCAATAACAGAAGAATTGTCGTCATTGCTATCACAGCTGCAAAGTATTACCACGGTAAGCAGTAATAGAGAATAGATCTTTTTCATCTTGTCTATGTCTTTATAAAATTAAATAATAAAAATGATTTTCTAGTGCTAAGCTCATTCCTCGTAAGCTTTATACTTGTAAATGCAAGGCAGGTCTTCTGACTCGTTTCCGTTTGGTAAGCGCCTTCCCGAACTATGTTTGTTCAGTGGTGTTGAGTGCTTGCTTACAACGTTTTGTTGAAACTTACAGCAGCGGGACTGTTCAGGATTTCCACCTGATTCCCTTTTAATCACCTCTCCGAAAGGGAGATATAGTGAACCAATGCGTGGCAAAGTTAGAAAGAAAATCCATAAACGCAATATTCTTCTCATAATTTCACCACAATTCTTTTGTTGTAAGAAGTTGTGTGTATATATATTTCAAAGGTGGTGACAAACTTTGAATAAAACATCTTTTATATGTCCCGTGCTAAAATTTAGCACCGCGGCTATCAAGGTGTTTCAGAAGGAGAGGCTCTGTTACCCCCTCCATTTATTGCTGCAATAAACCTGTTTTTTTAAGATGAGATTGATTAATTGAAGAAAGTAAGATAACTGTTTGATTGTTTTTGCTTTATGTTTTAAATAGATGAATTGTATATCTGAAGCTTTAATAATATAGTAACATGTAATGTATGTAATTTTGTATTTTCAGACATTTGTTTTCTTTAGATAATATAGATCAGAAGAGAACTCGTCTTTTAAGGAAATGTTAAGGGGCTATTATTCTGTTATTGCAGAAAAATTATTATCTTTGTCTACGGATATTAATATTGTGGTCGTGACCATATTTAATCAGGGTCATGACTCTGTATTCTTAGCCTCGTGACCTTAGTCGTTTATGGTCGCGACCATAATAGTAAATAATAAAGAGAAAGAAGTTAGTATAATTAGAGTAATCAGTTAATATAAAAAGAGAAGAATGGCAATTCGTTATAAAGTTAATACCTATACGCTTAAGAATAGTAAAACGGGAGAGGTAAAAAAATCTAATTGGGTGAGTGCGAAGAGCAGAGATAATTACCGTACAGAAGATATAGCTGATGAACTGAGCGGAGGTTCTGCAGCAAAGAAAGGAGAGCTGTTGAGCGCATTTACACGAATTGCCGCTTGTATAGAGCAAAAACTCAAGGATGGTCACAATGTTACCATTGATGGCTATGGCACATTTCAGCTCACAGTGCAAATAAAAGAAGGGAAAGAAGATACAGACTTTAGAGCCGAATCAGTGGAATTAAAGAATGTTGTGTTCAATGCCAACCGTCAGGCAAAGAAAAGAATTAATGCCGCCGGCTTTGAGAAGTTTAGCGAATAAATTCTTTTTGAATAGATAAAACAAACCCGGGCGAATCACTTCGACCGGGCGCTTTTCAATAAACTTGGCAGAGTTTAATGATATATATACTATTTGTCACAAAGTCTAAAATAGTTAAGAACGGGATATAATTATTCCTGTCCTTTCTTGTAGTATTAAGTTTAAAATAGGTAACAAGATAACCTACTTGATTGTTCAAGCGGTTATATGGTTCAAAGCTCTATCCTCGAAAGCTATTGAAAAACAGGCATGGCAGGTTTTCTGACTTGTTTTCGTTGGTAAGCACCTTCCCGAACAAATATGTTCAGTGGTATAGAGTGTTTGCTTACAACGTTTTGTTAAAACTTACAGCAGCGGGACTGTTCGGGTTTTTCACCTGATTCCCTTTTAATCTCTTGCCTTAAATGAGGCATGAGAACCAATGCGAAGGCAAAGGTAAAAATAATTAAGAAAAATCTGCGTTGAAAGAGATAATTTATTTTTTTAATAATCTCTTTCAGCTCTTGGCAAGAGTGAAAATGAATTCCAGTCCGCCTCCCTGATTATTCTTGGCAGATATATTTCCACCATGAATAATAACAGAATTCTTAACTATGGCAAGCCCCAGTCCGGTGCCGCCAATCTTGCGTGATCGTCCTTTGTCTACCCGGTAAAAGCGTTCGAAAAGGCGATTTAAATGTTCTGGTGCTACACCAACTCCTGTATCAGAGAAGCTGAAATAGTAGTATAATTCATCTTCCCTAAAGCATTTAATATTAATGGAAACCTCAGTCCCTGCATAGGAGATGGCATTGTCCATTAGATTACGGAAAATAGAATAGATAAGGGACGCATTTCCCCTTATAATAAGTTCTTTATTCAATAAATTATGAACAATAATATTTTTCTGTTCTAATTCTAATGCTACTTCATTAATGATATTACGGACCAAAGAGTTGATTTCAACTTTTTCCATGTCAATCATATTGCTTGCCTCGTCCATTCGGGTAAGCACAGAAATATCCCTTAAAAGGCGGGTTAGTCTGTTGCTTTGGGCGTAACAACGTTCTATGAATGTCTTTAATTTATCCTTTGGCAGAGATTCATTGTTTACAATAGTCTCTAAATATCCTTGAATACTGCTGACCGGGGTTTTCAGTTCATGTGCAATGTTTTGTGTTAATTGCCTTTTCATTCTTACCTGTTCCTCTTCCTGCGTAATGTCATTGATTGATATTTCAAAGCTATTATCCTGAAAAATAATGCATTCCACAATAAATATCCGCCCGTTCTTATCTAAATTAATAGACATTCGACGCTCTTTGTTTTCGGCTGTCTTTTGTGGGGTTTTGTTTATATATTCAGTAATCTTTTGTAGTTCAGGAATGGAGAATACCCCTTCTGCACTTTGAAGATTTACATCCGATATCAGGTTACTGTATTGTGTAAACAGATTGTTGACCAGAATCTCTTTTTTCTCTGCGGTAAATATTCCCAGTCCTTCATGTGATATCTGTAAATGGGTAATAAGTTTTTCCCGTTCTATGTAAAGGTCTTCTTTTGTTTCACGCAAACGGTTGTAAATTCGAATGATATGCTGGGAAATATCTCCCAGCTCATTATGCGGAAAAGCCGTTTCCATTTCTAAATTCAACGGTTCATTACGGTCGGCACGTATGGTAAATTCTCTTAACTGAGAGATTGCCGTTCCTATTCTTTTAGTGAATCTTGAGAAAATAACGGCAAGTATCAATGTGATAATTAAGGTGAACCAGATAAAATGCTGGTCGGCCTTTAACTTTATAATCAGATCAATATTATAAGGTAAGGCGCTTCGGATAATATATTTATCATAAAGGGTAGCGGAATAAAAATAGGTGATTCCGGTTGTTCCCGATATTCTTCTTAAATCATAACCATTACCCTTGTTTATAGCCAGTTTAACTTCGGGTCTGTTTAAGTGATTTTCAATATGATTGTAATCCTTCTTTAAATTATCATAGATAACCTTTCCATCTAAATCAATAATCGTTACCCGCAGATCTTTCAGTGTGTGCCGTTTGGTGTATTTGTCTAGTATGTTTTCAATATTAGCCGAGTCACTAATTTCCTCATATAAACGAGCATTATAATCCTGTAACTTTGTATTTAAGAGTTCTACTTTAAATTCTTTTTCCCTATTATATTGAAAACCGATGAAGCATAAAGAAAAGGCAGCAAATAAGAGGATAACCGAAAGTAATAATTTACGGTTAAGAGACATAAAAGGTTTCTTTGCAGGAGACATAACTATATAATTTTTAAAATAGGCCTATTCATATTCAAAGCAATACCCATAACCAAGGCGGGTTACTATGTACTTTCCATAATCGCCAATCTTCTTTCTTAGGCGGGTAATATTCACATCAATGGTGCGGTCGAGCACATATACTTCATCGCTCCATATTTTAGAAAGGATATCTTCTCTTGAAAATACTCTTCCCTTGTTTTGCAATAAAAGAAGTAAAATTTCAAATTCCTTTTTCGTAAGTGAAACTTCGTTACCGTCAATGCTGGCTCTCTTCTTTATAGTATCAATCACTAAAGAAT
This sequence comes from uncultured Bacteroides sp., assembly GCF_963678845.1. Classification (NCBI taxonomy): domain Bacteria; kingdom Pseudomonadati; phylum Bacteroidota; class Bacteroidia; order Bacteroidales; family Bacteroidaceae; genus Bacteroides; species uncultured Bacteroides sp. Next base: position 819,248 of record NZ_OY787464.1, on the reverse strand, counting down.
TGAAACTTATCTGCTCCGTATTGTCTTGGGGTGTTGTGTTTGCCGTGCGGCGGATAATGGCTTTTACCCTTGATATTACTTCACGTATAGAAAATGGTTTGGATATATAATCATCTGCTCCAAGATTGAATCCTGTGATTGTATCGTTCTCCGTGTCTTTTGCAGTAATAAAGACAATTGGAATATTAGCAGTCTTTTTATCTTTTCTGAGAATGCTAGCCATCTTAAATCCCGAGATTTCACCCATCATTACATCCAGTAACAAGAGGTTATAACTATTAATGTTTAGTTTCAGAGCTTCTTCAGCTGAATTTGCTGTATCAACTTCGTAACCTTCGTTCTCAAGATTAAATTTTAAGATCTCACAAAGATCTTCTTCATCGTCTACTACTAAAATGCGATTAGTGTTCATAACTGCTTTTATTTATGATATAGTACAAATATATACATTCTTATTAATTATTTGCAAAGATGTCACTTTTATGTTACGTATGAATGAAATATGTGTTACAAAGTAGTGACAATGCTTTTATGTACCAAAACTTATAACTATATTTGTTTCATTATTAAGTACTGAAGATGAAAAAGATAAATATATGGAAGGCTCTGACAATTACTTTGTTGGCATTAATTGTGAGCTTGAGTGGAATCTATCTATACAGGAATGATCTCTTTAGGCACGACTATCAATTAACGGATGATTTAGGCGGTAATATATTCCCCTCTGCAATTCTTTCAATTGCCACAACAGATGCAGTAGTAGTTAAACCCGCAGAAAACCATTATTTAGGAAACCCCAAATCAGGATTTATTATACGGATTAAGTCAGCAAGAGCAAATAGTAAGGTTCGAATTACACTCAGTAAAACACCATTCTTTGAAGAATCTGTTTCTGAATTTGTATTAGAGGAATCAAATACGGTATATCAGATATTTCCTGATGTAATTTGGAATTACGAAGCATTAAAAAATAACAATCAGGCTGCTCCGGTCAGTGTTTCTGTAGAAGTTGAAATGAATGGAGCCAGTCTGGGGAAAAAGGTACGCACTTATTCGGTAAGAAGTGTTAATGAATGTTTATTGGCCTATCTGGATAGTAAGCAAAGATTTCATGATACCGGAATTTTCTTTGCTGCATACGTGAATGAAGAACATCCCATGATTGATAAACTTCTGCGGGAAGCTTTAAATACTCGTCTTGTTAACCGCTTTGTAGGTTACCAATCCAGTAACCCGGGTTCGGTAGAAAAGCAAGTGTATGCTTTGTGGAATGTATTGCAAAAACGCAATTTTAAATATAGTTCCGTTTCAACATCCAGCCTTTCTTCCAATGTTGTGTTCTCTCAACGGGTAAGAACCCTTGATGATGCACTGGAATCATCACAGGTAAATTGCGTAGATGGAAGTGTGCTGTTCGCATCTCTTTTAAGAGCAATCAATATTGATCCCATCTTGGTAAGGATACCCGGGCACATGTTTGTGGGGTACTACCTGGATAAAGCGCATAAAAGAAAAGAGTTTATGGAAACAACAATGATTGGTGATGTAAATCTGGATGAGTTCTTCCCAGATGAACGCTTAGATTCAACTATGGTGGGTAAATCACAGAATGAAATGTCACGCTTTACCTTTGAGAAGTCGAAAGAATATGCCACTAAATTGTTTAAAAAGAATCTTAGAGGTATAAAAACTCATCAACGTTTTTATATGTATCTTGAAATCTCTAAGGAAGTACGACGTAATATTCAGCCTATAGGCAAATAAAAAGATAATAGATAAAGTTAAGAATAAATATATATGAGTGTACAAGGAAAAAAGTTTATTTCTCCCGGAGTTTGGTTCTCTTTAATTTACCCATCATCCTGGAATGAGTTTGAGGATGCGGAAGATAGCTTCCTATTTTACAATCCCAATAAATGGACCGGAAATTTTCGTATTTCTGCATATCGGGATGATATAAATAATGAATATGGAAAAGAATCTGTAGATTATGAATTAAAGGAAAACAAGAATGCCTCACAGGTAAAGTTGGGAGAAATGATTTGTGCCTACAGTAAAGAGATGTTTCAGGAAGAAGGAGCCTATTATGTGACTCATGTATGGATTACAGGTTTTGATAATGTGGCTTTTGAATGTACATTTACAGTTCCCCGCGGTAACAGCATAGAGGAGGCTGAAGAAATTATTTCTACTTTGAAAACTTATCCCAAAGGTACACTGCCGGTTCTTGAGATTATTCCAATCCGAGTGTTAGAGATAAATGCTGTTAATGAGGCTTTTGAATGGACTTCCAATACAATAAAAAAGCAGTTAAAGAAGGATTTTACTTCTGTGGAGGAAGATATAGCCAAGATTCAGCAATTAATTGAAAGTGGAACTTTTAAACCTCAGCAAAGAGAGGTGTGGGAATCATTTGGAATTGCTTTTGGTACAATCTTGGAAAATCAAATAGACGGAATGGAGTGGATAACTGTAATTAAGGGCAAGCAAGAGATTCCGGCACTACGTTTTAAGGAAAGTGAATTGCTTATTTATCCTTCCCAACTGGTGTGGAATTCTGTACGCTCAGAACAAAATTGTGATTTGAATGCCATCTTTGAGGATATTAAGCAGAAGGTAGAAAAAGAATTGAACTAAAAATTAGTAGATAAAGAGATGGCGAGTTATATGCAGATAGACGGGCTAACTAAATCTTTTGGAGATTTGGTCCTGTTTAATGAAATATCATTTGGAATTGCAGACGGGCAAAGAATTGGTCTGATTGCTAAAAATGGTAGTGGAAAGACTACCTTATTAAATATTATAGCTGGAAAAGAAGGGTATGATGCGGGAAATATTGTTTTCAGACGGGATTTGCGTGTGGCATATCTGGAACAGGATCCTCATTATCCCGAAGAACTGACAGTGCTGGAAGCTTGTTTCCATTCAAACAATGATACCGTACAGTTACTTAAAGAGTATGAGGCATGTATGGAAACAGAAGATCATCCCGGCTTACAGGATTTATTGATTAGAATGGATCATGAGAAAGCATGGGATTATGAACGAAAAGCTAAACAGATTCTTTCGCAATTAAAAATACGGAACCTTGATCAGCAGGTTAAATCTCTTTCCGGAGGACAATTAAAACGGGTGGCTCTTGCCAACACGTTAATCACCGAACCGGAATTGTTGATTCTCGATGAGCCAACCAACCACCTTGATCTGGATATGACGGAGTGGCTTGAAGAATATCTGAGACGCACAAACATCAGTTTGCTGATGGTAACGCATGACCGCTATTTCCTTGATAGGGTTTGTTCCGAAATTATTGAAATTGACAATAAACAAATTTATCAATATAAGGGTAATTATAGCTACTATCTAGAGAAAAGACAAGAACGAATTGATTCATCCAATATTGAAATTGAACGCGCTAATAATCTTTATCGCACAGAGCTAGACTGGATGCGCCGTATGCCGCAAGCACGTGCGCATAAGGCGAAATACAGACAAGATGCTTTTTATGAGATTGAGAAGGTAGCCAAGCAGCGTTTCAATAATGATAATGTTAAGCTGGAAGTTAAGTCTGCATACATTGGTTCAAAGATATTTGAAGCCGATCATTTATATAAGAGCTTTGGCGACCTGAAAATATTAGATGATTTCTCGTATATTTTTGCACGATATGAAAAGATGGGTATTGTGGGTAATAACGGAACCGGGAAATCCACTTTTATTAAAATACTCATGGGGCAGGCAATGCCCGATAAAGGAACCATTGAAATTGGTGAGACAATCCGCTTTGGCTACTATTCTCAGGATGGATTGCAGTTTGATGATCAGATGAAGGTTATTGACGTGGTGCAGGATATTGCTGAAGTAATAGAACTGGGCGATGGTAAAAAGCTTACTGCTTCTCAGTTTCTGCAACATTTCCTTTTCACCCCTGAAACACAGCATAGCTATGTTTACAAATTGAGTGGTGGAGAGAGGAGGCGACTTTATCTTTGTACGATATTGATGCGAAATCCTAATTTTCTTGTGCTTGATGAACCAACTAACGACCTTGATATTATAACGCTTAATGTTCTTGAAGATTATCTGGTTAATTTTAAGGGCTGTGTGATTGTAGTTTCTCACGACCGTTATTTCATGGATAAGGTTGTAGACCATTTACTTGTGTTCAACGGTCAGGGTGACATTCGTGATTTCCCTGGTAACTATTCTGATTACCGCGATTGGAGTGAAGCAAGAAAACAAAAGGAGAAAGAAGCAGAAAAGCCAAAAGAAGAAAAGACCGCCCGGGTACGTGAGAATGATAAGCGTAAGATGTCTTATAAAGAAAAGATGGAATTAGCGCAAATAGAAAAAGATATGGAGGAGCTGGAACAGGAAAAAGCCACATTGGAATCAGATCTTTGCAGTGGATCACTTCCTTCAGAGTTGTTGGTGGAGAAGTCAAAACGAATTGCTGAGATCATTGGTTTTATAGATGAAAAGACAATGCGTTGGATGGAACTGAGTGAAATTGAAGGCTAAATTATGAATCTGACAAACTATCATAGTCACACTTCTTTCTGCGATGGACGTGCTCCGATGGAAGATTTTGTTAAAGAGGCCGTAAGACAGGGATTTACTTCTTACGGTATCTCTTCTCATGCACCGCTTCCTTTTCCTACGCACTGGACAATGGAAAAAGAAGATGTAGCTGCCTATCTTGAGGAGTTCAAGAACTTAAAGAATGAATATAAGGATAAGATAGAACTGTATATAAGTCTGGAAATTGATTATCTGGATGAATATAATAACCCTTCTGCAGACTATTTCCAGAATCTTCCGTTGGATTATCGAATTGGTTCTGTGCATTTGTTGAATGATGATAAAGGAGAAATTGTAGATATTGATTGCAGTAAAGAGAACTTTAAGGAAAAGCTGGAGATTCATTTTAATAATGATTTAAAAGCAACGGTTCTGACATATTACAGCAAATTAATGTCTATGGTTGAACTTGGTGGCTTCGATATTGTAGGACATGCAGATAAGATAGCATACAATGCCTCTTTTTGTCAGCCAGGAGTTACAGAAGAAGTCTGGTATCAGAAAGCGATGAAAGGACTACTTGCACTTATTTCCGAGAAAGGATGTATGATGGAGATAAATACGAAAGCATATCATAAATTGGGAGTTTTTTATCCGGATGTGCCTAATTTCTCTCTAATCAAAGATTTGCATATTCCTGTGTTGGTAAATTCAGATTCTCATTATCCTGAACTTGTAAATGATGGACGTGCTGAAGCACTTCAGGCATTAAAGGCTGCAGGAATAAATACAGTGATGGAACTTGTAGCGGGTAAATGGAAGGAAATGCCCATCTTTATCTAGCATTTCTATTCTGCCCGCTTGCAGTTATTGGATGTAAAGAATGCATCTAGTTGCTTCTCATAATTACCTAAAACCACCAGATGATGGTTTCCTATAGGATTCCGTAGAAAATAATCTACCGGATTGTCTAATTTGACACGAATCTGTGTGCGGCATACATTTACGTAATTTGTATTTTCAAGTAACCTTCCGGAAGAAACAAAATATTCATCCAGACATTCACCGCCACACTTCACAATTGTGATGTCTCCCGTTGGCAAAATTCCCTGAATAGACACGCCTGTATTGCTTTCAAAATGACTTCTAAGAATATATTGTTCGGTTAGTTTTGTGCTTACACTGCAATGAGCAAATACCATTTCATTGTTTTTGAGATTAATCTGTATGGGATTTGCCATGAATGGAGTATTACCGGTTACAGTTTTAATAGCCAGAAATGTGAAGATTGATTGTAAATCTCCTTCACACCCCGCAAGTATTCCTTCATCATTGAGTAAAGAAAGAGCCAGGCATCCGGTGGTTCCCAGCAGGTTAATCAGTTTATAGCAGCTTAATGTTATAGCTGATAACTTCTCTTTTTCACAAATTTGTTTAATCGCTCTGTAAACGCGCATTGCTTTTATCATATCTTCTGGAGATGCTTCCCTGCATGCCAATGCTTTTCCTGCTATAATAGCCGCTTGCTCTCCAACTTCATCATCACTGATAAGCCCATACCTGTTTGTTACATTTTCAATGGGAATATTCACAAATTCTATTCCCCAACGGCGTTTAGTCAGCAAATAATCCACGCTGCTTGCTATTAACCATGAGGATGGAGTGCCTATTACTCCAATCCTTCTTCCTTTGATAGCTTTTTGAGCTTCAAAATTATTATAATGAACCAGGATTCTCTGTATAATTGTTCTTGTATCTCCATGAAGAATCTCAGACTTGAGTCCCTTGCATTGCAACCAATAAGAGATTTCCAATGATGCGGAAAGAGAGTTCTGCATTCCATTGGTAAGCATAATCATTGGTTGAGGAAGCGATTCAAAGCATCGGACTACAAACTTTTCTGTACCACCTGTTGCTATGAAAACAAGCTTAAAGTCATCTTCGGTCAGTGTATATAAATCCTTGTAATCTACTATTTTTATGGTGTAAAACTTCTCTAGTTCACTGAGAAGTATTTCATGCATCTTATAGATAGATGTCTGTTTCTGTAAAGCAGACGTAAAGGTAATGAGATGAATGGTAATCATGACAGCATCCATATTAAGGTTACACAAACTTACATATTTTATTTGAATTAATACATCTTTATAACAAAATCTTATTTTAAAGAAAACTAAACTATGTTTTTGTTAACAATTTGTTTGCTTGGTTACTTTTGAAGTTCTATCTTTGCAGCTCAATTGAAAATATATTTTAATACTTAAAAGTATGCCAACTATATCCATTCGTGGAAATGAAATGCCAGCTTCACCAATCAGAAAGCTTGCTCCGCTAGCTGATGCAGCTAAACAAAAAGGAATTCACGTGTTTCACCTGAATATCGGTCAGCCCGATCTTCCTACACCTCAAGCTGCTATTGATGCAATCCGCAATATTGATCGTACTATTTTGGAATATAGTCCTAGTGACGGTTACAGAAGTTATCGTGAGAAACTTACCCATTATTACGCGAAATTTAATATAAATCTGACAGCGGACGATATTATCATTACTACAGGTGGATCTGAAGCGGTGCTTTTTGCATTTATGTCTTGCCTTAACCCAGGCGATGAGATTATTGTTCCTGAACCAGCTTATGCCAATTATATGGCGTTTGCTATTTCTGCCGGAGCTGTGATTCGTACTGTGGCAACTACTATTGAAGAGGGTTTCTCTCTTCCAAAGGTTGAAAAGTTTGAGGAACTGATCAATGAGCGTACTAAGGGTATTCTTATTTGTAATCCAAACAACCCTACCGGTTATTTATATACTCGCAAAGAGATGAATCAAATCAGAGACATGGTTAAGAAATATGACCTGTTTTTGTTCTCTGATGAGGTTTACCGTGAGTTTATTTACACCGGTTCGCCATATATTTCAGCATGTCACCTTGAAGGAATTGAAAACAATGTTGTGTTGATTGATTCAGTATCTAAAAGATATTCTGAGTGCGGTATCCGCATTGGTGCCTTAATCACTAAGAATAAAGAAGTTCGCAATGCCGTTATGAAATTCTGTCAGGCTCGTCTTAGTCCACCTTTAATAGGACAGATTGCTGCTGAGGCTTCTTTAGACGCTCCGGAAGAATATAGCAGAGAGGTATATGACGAATATGTGGAACGCCGTAAGTGTTTAATTGACGGATTGAATAAAATACCGGGAGTTTATTCTCCAATTCCAATGGGAGCTTTCTATACTGTGGCTAAACTCCCTGTCGATGATTCCGATAAGTTCTGTGCATGGTGTCTTTCTGATTTTCAATATGAAGGAGAAACTGTATTTATGGCTCCGGCTTCGGGCTTTTATACCACTCCGGGAGCAGGATACAATGAAGTACGTATTGCTTATGTGCTAAAGAAAAAAGATCTTACCCGTGCACTTTTTATTCTGAGTAAAGCGCTTGAAGCTTATCCGGGAAGAGTTGATTAATGATTTTTATGAAGCAGTATGATTACATAACGCTTTCTAAAGCTCTTGGAATTATATTGGTCGTTGTCGGTCATTTTACTTCCACGGTATATATGCCCGCATACTATATTGAGATGAAAAATCTTATTTTTTCGTTTCATATGCCCTTATTTATGGTTTTGTCCGGTTTCCTGTTTCAGATGTCTTTGTGCCGTAAGCCGGGCAAAATTTCTTTGCTTCCTTTCTTAAAGAAGAAGTTTCTGCGTTTAATGGTTCCTTATTTCTTTATCTCGGCAGCTATTGCCTTGCTCAATTTTGTTCTAGGTTTTTTTATGCCGGTAAAGCGAATGGTAGACTGGCATTATCTTCTTGAAATCTTTTATACAAATGTTGGAGGATCGGCTGTTTTTCTTTGGTTTATCTATACCCTTTTTGTGATATTCCTTATTTCAGTTCTCTGTATGCGGATTAAAGGCGGAATTATTATTATGGGAATTCTTTCGGCAGTTCTCTATTTTATACCTCTGCCACAGCTGTTCTATTTATCGTTTGTTCATTCGTTTATTCTATATTTCTGGGGAGGAATGGTTCTGTTTTTACTCACAGACAGCCAAAAACTCCGCATCTCTTTTGCTCAGACTCTTGGTGCGATGTTTTTATTCGTTCTGGCCTATTGTGGAAAAGAATGTTTTTCCATTGAATATGTGAAGTCATGTCTTAACTTGATTTGCGGTCTTGCAGGTAGTTACATGATTATTTGCATTGCTTATTTATTCTTTCATAAAGAGAATAAATGGCTCATGTCTTTAGGACAATACAGTGCATCTATTTATCTGCTTCACATGGCAGGAGTTTATTTTGTAAGAATTGTATATGAGAAAATAGGTTTGTTGACTCCACTGACTTATGGCGTCGCCTTAGTTGTAGCAGTTATTACGGGACTTGTGGTTCCGGTGCTGCTGACAAAATATGTTATACATAAAAATAAGTCATTAACCTTTTTAATGGGAGGAAAATAAAATGAATCTTTCGCTTTTTATAGCTCGAAGAATATATTCCGGAAAAGAAGTTGGTAAACAAGTATCAAAGCCGGCTGTGCGTATTGCTATGTTTGGTATTGCTATCGGATTGGCAGTGATGATTGTCTCAGTGGCAGTGGTTATAGGTTTTAAGGATGAAATTAAAAGTAAGGTTATTGGATTTGGTTCTCATATACAAGTGAGCAACTTTGATTCTTCACTTTCTTATGAAACACGCCCGGTAGTTACGAATGATAGTGTGGTAAAAGTTATATCTTCTATTCCCGGAATAAAGCATGTGCAGCGTTTCTCTACAAAACCGGGAATGATAAAGACTGACAATGCATTTCAGGGAATGGTCTTAAAAGGAGTAGGGCAGGAGTTTGATCCTACCTTCTTTCGCCAGCATTTAGTTGAAGGGGAAGTGCCAAAATTTAACGACTCATCTTCTTCAAACGAAGTACTTATTTCCAAGGCTTTGGCAAATAAACTGCGTTTAAAGTTGGAAGATAAGATTTATACCTATTTTATTCAGGAAGAGGTCCGGGCCCGCCGACTTACTATTAAGGGAATATATCAGACTAACTTCTCTGAGTTTGATAATCTGTTTCTGCTGACTGATATTCATACTGTGAATCGTTTGAATCAGTGGGAGCCGGAGCAGTCAACCGGAATGGAACTTCAGATTAATAATTATGATGATTTGGATAAAGTAGCTTATAGTGTATATAAACATGTAGATAAGGAAGTAGATAAATACGGAGGAGTTTATTATGTACAGACAGTGAAGCAACTAAATCCGGCAGTCTTTGCATGGCTTAGTCTGCTCGATATGAATGTCTGGGTTATCCTTATTCTGATGGTTGGTGTAGCCGGATTTACTATGATATCAGGGCTATTAATAATCATCCTTGAAAGAACCAATATGATTGGCATTCTTAAAGCTCTAGGTGCAAAGAATTACAGTATCCGTGAAATATTCCTTTATTTCTCTGTGTTCTTAATTGGGAAAGGAATGTTCTGGGGAAATGTGGTAGGTTTGTTATTCTGTTTTGTTCAGTCAAAATTCCAGCTATTCAAGTTGGACCCTGATACATATTATATTGACCATGTGCCTGTGGAGTTCAATATATGGCTATTTCTTCTTATTAATGCGGGAACATTTATTGCTTCGGTATTGATGCTGGTAGGCCCTTCTTATCTGATTTCCAAGATTCACCCAGCCAAATCAATACAGTTTGAATAGTCTTGTTCTTTTGCGGGCGGAACGAATGGCTCTATCCAAAAAGCTTCCGCCAATAAATAAAAAAACAACCAGATAAACCAACCAGTATAACCTGTTTAGTTTGCAGGTATACGGCTTTGTTTTGGTGTGTAAAGCAACCTGTACTCTTTTTATGAACGATAGAAATCTGTTGCGATGACTTTTATATGTTAAAACAAAGAAATAGAATAGTTGCCCGCGCACATTATTTTCTAACTCTTTTCTAATCCTGTCTTAGGAGATTATAATTGCTTTTATTCTGCTGTTTAGTGAAGTGGCTGTACTTTTGTCAAAAAATACTAGACCAATGAACAGGCGAATCTTTATTTTCTTTTTTCTACTACTTTCTTTCCGGCTAGCTGCTCAACAGGAATCAATGTCACTTAATTTAAAGGATGCCGAGAAGCGCTTTCAGGAGCATAATCTATCTTTGATTGCCGAACATTATAATATAGATATGGCCCGTGCACAGGTTATGCAGGCAAAGCTGTTTGAAAATCCTGTGATTTCTTTCGAACAGAATGTCTACAATGGTTTGAATGGTAGGTATTTTGACTTTGGAAAGCAGGGTGATTGGAATGCAAGTATAGAGCAGGTTATCAGTATTGCCGGACAGCGGAATCAGCGTATCAGACTGGAGAAAGCAAATCAAAAGACATCGGAATATCAGTTTGAAGAAGTATTGCGAACATTACACAGCGAATTGAACAGTACGTTTGCTCAGGTTTATTTTTCATCTAAGTCACTGGATATTTATGACAAGGAAATATCTTCCCTTGAACAGTTGCTTCGGGTTATGAAAGAACAGCAAAGTAAGGGTAATGTATCCATGTTGGAAAGTGCCAGAATCGAAGCTCTATTGTTTTCTTTAAGAAAAGAAAAAACTGAAGCCGAAGATGCTCTTCATTCTTTGCGGGGAGAATTGAATATATTGTTATCACTTCCTCCACAGCAGGAAGTAAAACTGTTGTTTGATGAAGGAATATTCAAACAGATAGATATTTCTTCTCTCTCTTTATCAGCCCTTGAAAGTCATTTGTTGGAACGCCCGGATATAAAACTGGCAAATGCTCAGATGGAAGCTTCGCAGGTAAATCTGAAATTGCAAAAGGCGTTGGCTTATCCTTCTGTATCTCTCAAGGGGGCGTATGATAAATCCGGTAGTTTTATGAACAATTATTTTGGTTTGGGATTCAGTGTCTCTGTTCCTGTATTTAACAGAAATCAAGGAAACATAAAGTCTGCCCGCTTAGAAACAGAGCAAAATAACGCAGAGAAAAGTATGACTCAGGAAAAAGCAAAGGCGGAACTTTACATGGCGTATACCCGCTTGCAGAAATCACTGGAGCTATATAAACAGTCAAATGAAGCATTAGAACACGACTTTGAACACCTTATTACAGGTGTAAACGATAACTTCCGGAAACGGAACATCAGCATGCCCGAATTTATTGATTATTATGAGAGTTATAAGAACGTTTGCCTGCAACTCAACGAAACCCGCAAAAATGTTCTTCTGGCTATGGAGAATCTGAACACAGTAACCGGCCGTACTCTTTTTTCCTATTAAAATAAAACAATAGCTATATGAATAGAAATCTGTTTTTGTTGCCCGCAGTAATGATCTGTCTGGGTGCCTGTTCACGTTCTGCGAAACAACAGGATGACAAAATAAAACCGTTGTCAATGACGGATAGTCTGAAGAAAGTAGTGACACTTGATACAGTGAACATGAGAACTGCTGCTAATGAAATGATGCTTAACGGACGTGTAACCTTTAATCAGGAAAAGGTAGCGAAGGTATATTCCATTTTTGGAGGAAACGTAACAGATGTTTATGCTGAGATTGGTGATTATGTAAAGAAAGGGCAAGTGCTTGCCGTTATAAGAAGTGGCGAAGTAGCCGATTATCAGAAGCAGTTAAACAATGCCAATCAGCATTCTTTGGTAGCCAAACGTAATTTGCAGACAGCAGAAGATATGTCTCGTTCGGGGATGGCTTCCGATAGAGAACTATTGCAGGCAAAACAAGAAATGGCTAATGCCAGATCAGAACAAAAGCGTGTAAAAGAGGTCTATAACATCTATCACATATCTGGTAATTCAGGATATCGTATAAAGGCTCCGGTTTCAGGATTTGTAGTTGACAGAAAAGTGAACAAGGATATGCAGATTCGTTCAGATCAGAATGAAGAACTATTTACTATCTCCGGTCTGGACAATGTGTGGGTTATGGCTGATGTATACGAAAGCGACATTAGTAAGGTGAGGGAAGGAGCTCCTGTGCGAATCACTACTCTGGCTTATCCCGATAAAGAATTTACAGGAGTGATAGACAAGGTTTATAATATGCTTGATGATGAAAGCAAAACAATGAGTGCCCGTGTAAGGCTTAAGAATGAGCACTATTTATTGAAACCAGGAATGTTTGCAAATGTTTTCGTTCAATGTCAGTCATCTGGAAAATCAATGCTTTGCATTCAGACTAAAGATCTTATTTTCGATGGCGGAAAGCAATATGTAGTGGTGGTACAACAGAATAAAGAATTGAAGGTTTGCGAAGTGGTGGTTGATAATCAGCAGGGTAAATACTCCTATATAAGTTCTGGAATTAAAGAAGGAGATATTCTCGTTGGGCAGAATGCGCTATTGGTTTATAACGCTTTGAATGTTGATTAAATACAGTTTGAACAATGCATAAATTTATAGATAGAATAATAGCTTTCTCGCTCAAAAATAAATTCTTTATTTTTTTCTGTACAACAATTGCAGTAATAGCGGGAATAGTGTCATTTAAGAATACGCCTATTGATGCTTTTCCCGATGTGTCAAATACCAAAGTGACGATCATTACTCAGTGGCCGGGAAGAAGCGCAGAGGAAGTTGAGAAGTTTATTACGATTCCTATTGAAATTTCAATGAACTCGGTTCAAAAGAAAACGGATATTCGTAGTACAACGTTGTTTGGACTTTCGGTAATTAATGTCATGTTTGATGATCATGTTGACGACTCTTTTGCACGTCAGCAGGTCTATAATTTATTAGGTGATGCCGATCTTCCGGATGGTGTTAAACCGAATGTGCAGCCAATTTCAGGTCCTACAGGAGAGATTTTCCGTTATACACTTCGGAGTAAAAATAGAAGCGCCCGGGAACTCAAAACTATTCAGGACTGGACTATTGAACGTAATTTGCGCTCTGTGCCCGGCGTGGCAGATATTGTTAGCTTTGGTGGTGAGGTGAAAACTTTTGAAGTAAGCGTAAACCCCAATCAGCTCAGAAATTACGGAATCAGCTCACTGGAATTGTATAATGCCATTGCCAAAAGTAATATAAACGTAGGAGGAGATGTTATAACCAAGAGTTCGCAGGCCTATGTGGTAAGGGGAATTGGTCTTATCAATGATCTGGATGAAATCAGAAATATTGTTGTAAAGAACATCAAAGGCACACCTGTTTTAGTAAGACATCTGGCCAACGTTCACGAATCTGCATTGCCCAGATTAGGACAAGTTGGGCGTATGGCAGATAATGATGTGGTAGAGGGTATAGTACTTATGCGTAAGGGAGAAAATCCTGGTGCTGTGATAGCCGATTTGAAAGCAAAAATAACCGATATTAATAAAAATGTATTGCCTAAAGATGTAGAGATTGTACCTTTCTATGACAGGGAGAATTTAGTGAATCTGGCGGTTGATACGGTAACACATAATCTGATTGAAGGAATATTACTCGTAACCTTTATAGTACTTATTTTTATGGCAGATTGGCGGACAACGGTAATAGTTTCCATAGTAATTCCATTAGCACTGTTGTTCGCCTTTATCTGCTTAAATATAATGGGTATGTCTGCTAATCTGCTTTCTATGGGAGCCATTGACTTTGGTATAATAACCGATGGAGCAGTGGTAATGGTAGAAGGATTATTTGTAGCATTAGATGCACGAGCCCGGGAAGTGGGAATGCCTACCTTTAATCGCATGTCAAAAATGGGATTAATCAGAAATACGGCAAAAGAAAAAGGAAAAGCGGTATTTTTCTCTAAATTGATTATTATCACAGCACTTCTTCCTATTTTTTCTTTTCAAAAGGTTGAAGGTAAGATGTTCTCACCATTGGCATTTACACTTGGATTTGCCTTGCTTGGTGCACTGATTTTTACTTTGACTTTAGTTCCTGTTTTATCTTCCATGTTGCTGAAAAAGAATGTGCGTGAGAAGGATAATCATTTCGTGAAGTATATCAATGATAAATTCGCAGCTTTCTTTGAACGATGTTATTCGCATAAGAAAATAACAATCTTAGTGGCAACAGCTATTGCTGTAGCAGGGTTAGCTTCATTTTCTTTGCTGGGTTCGGAATTCTTGCCTCAGCTCAACGAAGGATCTATTTATGTCCGGGCAACTCTTCCTCAAAGTATTTCGTTGAATGAGTCTGTTGCTCTGGCCAATAAAATGCGGAAAGAACTGACTTCTTTTCCGGAAGTAAAACAAGTTCTTTCACAAACAGGCCGTCCTAATGATGGAACAGATGCTACAGGATTTTATAATATAGAATTCTTTGTAGACATTTATGCGGAAAAGGATTGGAAGAGTGGTCTAACCAAAGCGCAGCTTATTGAAAAAATGCAGAATCGGCTTTCCGTCTATCCAGGCATTGATTTTAATTTCTCGCAACCTATCACGGACAATGTGGAGGAAGCTGCCAGTGGTGTTAAAGGTTCCATTGCCGTGAAGGTTTTTGGAAAGGATTTATATAAATCGGAAAAGAAAGCTGTTGAAATCAACAAGATTCTATCGAAAGTGAAAGGTATTGAAGATTTGGGTATTATTCGTAATATCGGTCAGCCGGAACTCCGTATAGAATTAAATGAGAAGATGCTTGCCCGCTATGGTGTTGCTAAAGAAGATGTGCAATCTATCATTGAAATGGCAATTGGTGGTAAATCGGCTTCATTGCTTTATGAGGATGAACGAAAGTTTAATATTGTTGTTCGATACAGCCCTGAATTTAGGAAAACAGAAGATGAAATAGGTAAGATTCTGGTTCCGGCAATGGATGGATCAATGATTCCTATTAAAGAGTTGGCAGAGATTAAAACAATAACCGGACCTTTAATTATTTTCCGTGATGATCATTCCCGTTTTTGTGCTGTGAAGTTCTCGGTACGTGGAAGAGATATGGGAACAGCTGTAGCCGAGGCACAGAAAAAAGTAAATGCTTCAGTCCATCTTCCGGAGGGGTATTCACTTAAGTGGACCGGCGATTTTGAAAATCAGCAACGAGCATCCAACAGGCTTGGGCAGGTTGTACCTATTAGTATTGCGATAATCTTTATCATTCTTTTTGTATTGTTCTCTAATGCCCGTGACGCCGGACTGGTGCTGCTCAATGTTCCTTTTGCTGCTGTGGGTGGTATAGTGGCCCTGATCATAACGCATTTCAATTTTTCAATTTCAGCGGGCATTGGTTTTATTGCGCTGTTTGGTATCTGTATTCAGAATGGAGTAATTATGATTTCAGATATTAAGGAGAATTTAAAGAAGAAACTCTCTTTAGAAGATTCAATAAAGAGGAGTATGCATTCCCGGGTACGACCTGTGGTAATGACTGCTGCTATGGCTGCTATCGGATTAATGCCGGCAGCAATGAGCCATGGAATTGGATCGGAATCGCAGCGCCCACTTGCTATTGTAATTATTGGCGGACTTGTAGGAGCTACTTTCTTTACTCTATTCGTCTTTCCACTTATTGTAGAAATTATATATAGAAAGATGTTATATGATAAACATGGCAATTTGCATCAAAAGAAATTATAATAATTATCTTTGTAATTATACAATCTAATAGATCGATATGGCAAAAATTATATTGGTAGAAGATGAAATCAACATAGCCTCGTTTATAGAACGTGGATTGAGTGAGTTTGGACATGAGGTTAGTGTGGCCTATGATGGTGTTGAGGCTTGGGAACTGATTCGTAAAGAAACATTTCAGTTGCTTATCTTTGACATTATCATGCCTCGGATGGGTGGGCTTGAACTATGTAAACTTTATCGGCAGAACTATGGATTTCAATCTCCGGTAATTATGCTTACAGCTTTAGGTACCACAGAAGATATAGTAAATGGATTGGATGCGGGAGCTGATGATTATCTTGTTAAGCCTTTTAGCTTTCAGGAGTTGGAGGCAAGAATAAAAGCCCTGCTTCGCAGAGGAAATGAAGAGGGACTTACCGGTATGCTTACTTGTGGTGACTTGACTTTGAATTGTATTACAAGGAGAGCCGAACGTAATGGCCTTGAAATTGATTTAACAGTTAAAGAATACCGTTTGCTGGAGTGTTTTATGACACATCAGGGGTGCATGCTTACTCGCTCCATTCTCCTTAAAGATGTTTGGGACAAGAATTTTGATACAAACACAAATGTTGTGGATGTTTATGTAAACTACCTACGTGCAAAAATTGATAAGAACTTTGATGATAAACTTATTCATACGGTTGTAGGAATGGGATATATAATGGAAGCACATTAATATAGAAGATTATGAAGTTAGGGCATAAAATAGCCATGTTTTATACTACGGTTACAGTCTGTATTATAACCTTAGTCATAATTATCTTTTATTTCTTTACATCTCATTACATAGATAAAATCTTTGATTCATTATTGGTCGAGAAAGTAAATCTTACAGCACAGAAGCATTGGGAAAAAGATGAAGTAGATTCTCGTACTTATAAAATAATAGAACAAAAGTATGATGAACTATTGCCTAATGCAGAAGAAATTCTCTTTAATACTGATAGTCTTTCATTTTCAAAAGGTACGTTATATACTTATCTTACCCGGAAACAGGTTGCTAGTTTACTGGCTGGTTCATTGATTCATTTCAAAAATGACAATCAGTTAGGAGTTGCGTTGTATTATCCCGACAATCAGGGCGATTTTATTGCTATCGTTCTGTCACAGAATACTTATGGAGAAAGAATTCATCAGCACATGCTTGTATTGATGATTCTGCTTTTGCTTTTTAGTTCTGTGTTGATATACATAACCGGCCGCGTATATTCCA
Organism: uncultured Bacteroides sp.; assembly: GCF_963678845.1. Classification (NCBI taxonomy): domain Bacteria; kingdom Pseudomonadati; phylum Bacteroidota; class Bacteroidia; order Bacteroidales; family Bacteroidaceae; genus Bacteroides; species uncultured Bacteroides sp. The sequence goes on along the minus strand of NZ_OY787464.1, from coordinate 801,923 downwards.
GTAGAATAATTGCACCGTTACATCAGATACTTGACGAACTGAAAAGAATTCGTGGTAATAATCTGAAAATTCGTTTAAAAACATCCTCTAATAAAGATGAGCTGGATCAGCTTACCTGCACGCTGAATGAAATGCTTGACAGGCTTGATTCTGCTTTTCAGTCTGAGAAGTCATTTATATCCAATGCTTCTCATGAATTGAACAATCCCATAACTGCCATTCAGGGAGAATGTGAAATCACTTTGCTAAAGGAACGTTCTGTTGCTGAATATCAAAAGGCACTGGAACGTATATTTGCTGAAAGTAAACGAATATCCCAATTGACAAGGAATTTATTATTTCTTTCACACCAGGATGAAGAGTTTCTTAAAAACTCAATAGAGTCTGTTTCTTTAGATGATATTTTACGTCAATTAGCTGATGATGTAAGTAGGGTAAATTTTATTTCAGAGAAGATACCTAATAATTTATTTATATTAAAAGCCAACCCTTATTTGCTGAAAATTGCATTCCAGAATATTATTACGAATGCTTGTAAATATTCAAAGGATAAAGTGGATATAAGGCTTTTTATGGCTGATGAGAAGATTGTTGTTGAAGTAGAAGATTATGGTATAGGTATTCCTGAAAACGAAATAAAAAAGATTTTTCAGTCTTTTTATCGGGCTACAAATACAAGAGCCTATTCCGGAAATGGAATAGGCCTGAGTTTATCTTTTAAGATATTCTCCATATATGGAGGTAAGATTGATATCGTTTCTGAATTAAATAAGTATACTAAGTTTTCTGTTACCTTTTCATGTAATCAGCTTTTCCACGAATCTTTCTGAATAATTTAAATTGCAGTACATCAAGAGGTTCTGTCACATCAAAGATAGGCAGAGTGAAGTAGTATTTCTTTTCTTCAAAATCCGTTGCTGTCTGGTTTACAATTATTACCTGCATAATGTAACGGAGAATATATGCCAGAATAGCAATACCAAGTACCACCCATTGTTTGTCAATGATACCAAATGCTATAGTTGCAATGGTTATTGCTAAGAATAGTAAGCGTGATGTTGTTTCAAAACCTAATAAATACCTTTGCATACCATGATAATAGTGTGATGTAGCCAGATAGCTCACTTTTTCTTCTTTCCAGCTTTTAAATCCGTAGGGAGGTTCCATTCTGATAACTGCTCCTGGTGATGTTTCCACTCTTGTGTTGAATGGTGTTGCCACCTGATTAATAAATAAATCATCATCACCACGTTGCAGATTAAGGTGAGAAGAGAATCCTTTATTCTTGAAGAATAATTCTTTGCGGTAGGCCATGTTGCGACCAATACCCATATACGTTTTATTAATCAGAGCAAATCCCAGGTAGCGCATTGACATAAAAAGATTACTGAAAGCAACTTTACGTTGAAACCATCCATTCTCTTGCTCATATCCGCTATAACCTAAAACAATATCTGTACGGGGAGAAAAGTTTCTGGCCATCAGCTTTAACCAGTCCTTACTGGCCGGACGACAATCTGCTTCCGTAAAGACTAACCAGTTATGTTTGCTGGCTTTAATACCCAGAGTGAGTGCTAACTTTTTACTACTGATGTAGCGTGCTCCATCAGGGGTAAAAGTGTGATAAAGATTAGTGTATTTTTCTTCAAATGCTGAAAGAACATCTTCACTTTCATCTGTAGATCCATCATTGATAACAATAACTTCAAACTCCGGGTAATCTTGCTCAAGAACAGAAGGCAAATACTTTTGCAGATTTTCCGATTCATTACGTGCGCTAATAATTACTGATATAGGAGGGAGTTCTGTCTCATAAATCAAATCTCCATTATTAGCAGTCTTGTTATGTGCATGTAATTGATTGTATAAGCTGAAATAGTAGATAATCTGTATGATCAGAAACAAACCAAGTGAGACTAGTAATATAATCTCAACTATATTGAAGGTAAATAAGTTCATTGCGTATTTTCTGTTTTTTTGTTGATGCAAAATTAAACTAAATATTGGAATTAATATCTATAGTATTCGTTTTTTGCAACATAATATTTTGTATTAGCTAATGCTTGACAGATAATAAAAAAGGGATAAACTTTTGGTTCATCCCTTCATCTTTTTCTCTTTTAAGTTACATCAGCTCATCTGAGGTATATCCTTTAGGAAGTGCTCTGCAATTATATCCCGAAGCCATAATCTCACCGTATGCACCGGCAGAACGAAGAGCAAATAAATCTCCTCTTTTAGCTTTGTTCATGTCGAACGCTTTACCAAATACATCCGAAGATTCACATATTGGTCCAACTACATCATATTTTTCTATAGGTTCTTCAGAAGTGATATTTTCTATCTTATGATAAGCCTGATATAATGCCGGACGAATAAGGTCTGTCATTCCACCATCAAGAATTGCAAATTGTTTATTTGCTCCTTGTTTGATGTATAATACTTTGCTGATTAAACTTCCGCACTGGCCCACAATTGATCGTCCCAACTCAAAATGCAATGTTTGTGATGGACTCAATTTCAAATGTTTATGGAATGTAGCGAAGTATGCTGCAAAATCAGGAATAGGCTGTCTGTTTGGATGTTGGTAATCAATGCCTAATCCACCACCTACATTAATATGTTCCACAATAATGCGGCGTTTGTACATGTGTTCCTGTATTTCGTTTATACGATTACAAAGTCCTACGAAATCTCCCATATCAAGGATTTGTGAACCGATATGGAAATGCAGGCCTAATAATTTTACATTAGAAAGTTCATTTACCTTATCAAGTACATCGTCCATATCTTCCATATTAATACCAAACTTATTTTCTTTCAGTCCGGTAGTAATATTGGCATGAGTATGTGCACCTACATTGGGATTAATGCGTAAAGCAATTGAGGCAATCTTGCCTTTTGCACCAGCAAGTTCATTAATAACCTCAAGTTCCGGGATGGATTCTACATTAAAGCAGAAAATGCCGTAATCTAATCCAAGATTAATTTCCCAGTCGGCTTTTCCTACCCCTGCAAATACAATCTTTGAAGCAGGGAAACCAGCTTTTATTGAGGCACGAATCTCTCCGCCGCTAACACAGTCGGCTCCTAAATAGTTCTCTCTGATAATAGAAAGAACTTTTGAGTTAGCATTAGCCTTTACAGCATAGTGAACAATGTAATTACCATACTTTTTTGCTTCATTGTTTACACAATCAAGTGTATCCCGTAATATTTTAGTATCGTAAAAATAGAATGGAGTTTCTAATTCACGGAATTTATTTATTGGGAAGGTCCCTTTCATATCCATTTATTTTTTATTGAACAGCACATTGCTGAGAGATTGTAATGCTTCTTTTTTATCAGATTCCCGGATAAGGAATGAAATATTGTAATTACTTCCTCCAAAAGAAATCATACGAACCGGAATGTTGCGCATAGCATCAAGAGCTGTGGCTTCGAATCCTACATTTTCCCATTCTAAATCACCAACAACGCAAACAATACACATATCTTTGTCAACAGTAACAGTACCGTATTTCTTCAGATCATCAAGAATCTCAGGCAAGTGTTTTGTATTGTCTACTGAAACCGAAACACCAACTTCCGATGTACAAACCATGTCAATTGAAGTCTGGTAGCTTTCAAAGATCTCAAATACCTTGCGAAGGAATCCGTGCGCAAGTAGCATACGGCTTGACTTGATTTTGATCGCAGTGATATTATCTTTTGCAGCAACAGCTTTAATCTTGCTCTTCTCAGTTTCGTTAGATATTAATGTACCAGGAGCAGTAGGTTCCATAGTATTTAATAAACGGACCGGAATATTTCCATATTTAGCAGGTTGCACACAAGTGGGATGAAGAATCTTCGCTCCGAAGTAAGCTAATTCAGCAGCTTCTTCAAAGTGTAACTGACGTACAGGAGTTGTTTTATCAACAACGCGAGGATCATTGTTGTGAAGACCGTCAATATCTGTCCATATCTGAATTTCAGAAGCTTTAACTGCTGCACCAATTAGTGAAGCGGTATAGTCACTACCTCCGCGCTGCAAGTTATCAATTTCGCCATAAGCATTGCGGCAAATGAAGCCTTGAGTGATATAAATTTCAGCGTCCGGGAAAAGTTCTAATTGTATTTGAAGTTTCTCTTTAATATATGTAGGATCTGGTTCAGCGTTTTTATCTGTACGCATAAATTCCAAAGCAGGAAGTAAAACAGATTTCACTCCACATTCGCAAAGATAATTAGTTACCATTGCAGTGGAAATCAATTCACCTTGTGCAAGAACCACTTTTTCTTCAAAAAGTGTAAATAGATCTTTGGTGTAAGAACGAATATAGTCAAAATGGGATTTTATAATCTCAAGTCCTTTTTGTTTATATTCTGCTGTAGAATAGAGCTCATCAACATGTTGTTTATATTTCTTTTCCAACTTATTGATAATTTCATTAGCACCTTCAGGATTCTTTTTATATAAGTAATCCGAAATTTCAACTAAAGTATTTGTTGTGCCTGACATTGCAGAAAGCACTACAATCTTCTTTTCACCATCGGTTATTAATTTGGCTACCTCTTTCATCCGTTCGGCAGAACCAACGGAAGTACCTCCAAACTTTAAAACTTTCATCTTCTTTACACTATTAAATTAATATTTATTCTTTATCCGTATCCTCTTCACTTACAAATTCGGCTTGCGAGCAAGTCGTTTCTAAGATCGGTTCTTTATTCTCTTGCTTTTCTTGTTCTGTAGTTTCCTGAACTATTGTCTCTTCATAAAACTCCTGAGTTACATCCAGTAATTCATTGTTTTTACATCTGAGAACTAATCCCGGAAACTCTTTTAGCAATTGAATATTATGCGTTGTCATAATCACAGAAGATCCATTGCGGCTAATTTCATGAAGTAGCTCTACTATTTTTCTTCCTGTTTCTGAATCCAGATTACCTGTTGGTTCGTCGGCCAGGATAATAGAGGGAGAGTTTAGTATAGCTCTGGCAATAACAATGCGCTGTTGCTCTCCACCGGAAAGCTCATTGGGTATTTTATTCCCTTTATCAGCCATTCCCACCTGTTCTAAAACCTCTGCAATCCGATCTTTTATTTCCTGTTTGTTTTTCCAACCGGTAGCACGCAATACAAACTCCAGATTGTCGTTTACAGTGCGATCTGTGAGTAGCTGAAAATCCTGAAACACTATTCCTAACTTTCGTCTTAGTTGCGGAATGTTTTTTCGTTTAATGGTTCGCAGATTATTGCCTAAAACCTCAGCTTCTCCTGAAACGATACTCAATTCTCCATAAATAGTTTTAAGCAGACTCGTTTTTCCAGAGCCTACTTTCCCTATTATATATAAAAAATCGCCAGCATTGAGTCGCATATTCACATTGTTCAGCAACCAGTTATCCTGTTGGGCAATTTCTACATTCTGATAGTTAATGAGTGGTTCGCTCATATTATTTTGCTTTTATTCTTTATGTCTTTTTTTAAGTTCGCGGGCCAGGTCTTCAATTCGATAGCCCTTAGAAGTGAGAAGAACAATCAGGTGATAAATCAAATCTGATGCTTCATATATTAAACGGTCATTTGTTCCGTTAGTAGCTTCAATTACAGTTTCTACAGCCTCTTCACCTACCTTTTGAGCCATTCGGTTTACGCCGGAATTAAATAAAGAAGTAGTATATGATTTTTCAGGCATTTCCTCATGGCGTTTGCAGATAAAATCCTGCAAATACTTTAGAAACATTATGTCTTCTGTGTTTTCTTCATCCCAGCAAGTGTCTGAGCCGGTATGGCAAACAGGACCAACAGGATTTACCTTAATCAATAAGGTGTCTTTATCACAGTCTTCTTTGATGGATACAACATTCAGGAAATTTCCGCTTTCTTCTCCTTTAGTCCAAAGTCTGTTCTTTGTACGGCTAAAGAATGTCACCTGTGCTGTTGCTACGGTTTTTTCATAAGCTTCTTTGTTCATGAAACCAAGCATCAATACTTTTGAGGTGAGATTATCTTGTATGATAGCCGGAATTAATCCATCCATTTTATTAAAATCTAAATCCATGATGTAATATAATTAATAATTCATTATTTGATTTGTTACTTTCTGACAGTTATTCCTTGTGCACAAAGATAATCTTTTAATTCGGAAATTTTAATTTCTCCGAAATGAAAAACACTGGCAGCCAAAGCGGCATCTGCTTTCCCTAAAGTAAAAGTATCTTTGAAATGTTCCATTGTGCCGGCTCCACCCGATGCAATAATCGGTATAGGTAAAGAGTCTGATAAAAGAGCCAGAGTATCATTTGCATATCCGGTTTTAACGCCGTCATGATTCATACTGGTAAAAAGAATTTCTCCTGCTCCACGATCAGCAGCCTCTTTCGCCCATGAAATCAGTTCCTTGTCAGTCTCAATCCGTCCTCCGTTCAGATAACATTTCCAAAGATTGTTTTGTTCTTTAGCATCAATAGCCACTACACAAACCTGTGAACCAAAATGTTTTGCAATATTGCTTATTAGTTGTGGGTTGCGAATGGCTGAAGAATTTATAGAAACTTTATCAGCGCCGGCATTTAGTAGGCGGTCAACATCTTGCAGTTCATTGATTCCTCCACCAACAGTGAAAGGAATGCTGATGTTTGCTGCAACACGCTTTACCAGGTCAGTAAAAGTTTTTCGTCCTTCGTGGCTTGCTGTAATATCAAGAAATACCAACTCGTCGGCTCCCTGTTCGCTGTAAGCACGTCCCAGTTCTACTGGGTCACCAGCTTCGCGCAGATTGACAAAGTTTGTACCTTTTACGGTTGTTCCGTTTTTAATATCCAGGCAAGGTATAATTCTTTTTGCTAACATATTTATCAGTTTATATAAATATCTTTAAGTCCTTTAGTTGGATCTTTCCTTCATAAAGCGCTTTGCCGAAAATTACAGCGGGAACTTTAGCCTCTTCCAGCTTGATTATATCATCAATACAGCTCACACCTCCACTGGCTATTAAGTAAGTGGACGGAAATTTTTCCAGAATTTCATCATACAGAGCAGTCGAAGGACCTTGTAACATACCGTCGCAATCAATATCCGTGCAAATCACTTTCTGAATTCCCTTTTCAATATACTCTCCAAGGAAAGTCATCAGCTCCAGTTCAGTTCCCTCTTTCCAGCCATTTACAGCAATCTTTTTATTTTTCACATCAGCACCAAGGATAATCTTATCGCTTCCGTATTTATTGATCCATTGAGTAAATAATTCAGGCTCTTTTACAGCAATGCTACCTCCGGTAATCATCTTTGCGCCACTCTCGAAAGCAATTCTTAAATCTTCATCACTTTTTATTCCACCGCCAAAATCAATAATTAAGGAAGTCTGTGAGGCAACTCTTTCCAGAATGTGATAATTAACTATATGATGAGAAGCCGCTCCGTCAAGGTCAACTACATGAAGCCGACTTATACCGTTTGCTTCAAATTCCTTAGCAACCTCTACCGGGTTCTCATTATATACTTTCTTACTATCATAATCGCCTTTGGACAGACGAACACATTTTCCGTCAATTATATCTATGGCAGGAATAATTTCAATCATACTTTTATTATAGAGGTAAGTTAATGAAGTTTTCTAATATACGTTCGCCCACTTTTCCACTTTTTTCAGGGTGAAATTGGGTAGCATAGTAGTTGTCCTTTTGTAATGACGCGCTAAACGGAAGTATGTAATCTGTTGTAGCTACGGTAAATTCGTTAGTAGGAACATAAAAGCTATGCACAAAATAAACAAACTCTTCTTTTGTGAAACCCTTATAAAGATCTCCTTTCAAGTCGCCGATAGTGTTCCATCCCATGTGCGGAACCTTGTCTTCATGCTTTGTAGGGTAGAATCGTTTCACTTCAGTAGGGAATATGTTTAAGCAATCCACATCACCTTCTTCAGAATGACTACACATAAGTTGCATTCCAAGGCAGATACCCAATACCGGTTGCTTTAGGTCGACAATTAGTCTATCTAATCCAGTGCTCTTTAAATGCTGCATGGTGGTAGTAGCTTCACCCACTCCCGGAAAAATCACCTTATCTGCTTTTGATAAAAGTTCTTTGTCCGCTGTTACTATAGCATTTACACCAAGACGCCTTAAAGCGTGATCTACTGAATAGATATTTCCTGCGTTATATTTTACGATAGCTATATTCATTCCTCTTTAACTAAAGATTACCGTTTTGTTCTTATAAGCCAATACTTTACGTTCAATATGTTTCTGAACCGCACGAGAAAGAACAATCTTTTCAAGATCCTTTCCTTTATTTACCAAATCCTCCACTGTATCTTTATGAGTGATACGAACAACATCTTGTTCAAGAATAGGGCCAGCATCCAGTTCAGTGGTAACATAGTGGCTAGTAGCGCCAATGATTTTTACACCTCTTTCAAAAGCCGCGTGGTAAGGTTTAGCCCCAACAAATGCAGGAAGGAAAGAGTGGTGAATATTGATAATCCTGTTTGGATAAGAGTTAATCATGTTTTCAGAGATTACCTGCATGTAACGAGCCAATACAATAAAGTTTACTTTATGTTTAGCCAGCAGCTCCATCTCTTTAGCTTCCTGTTCAGCCTTAGTCTCCTTAGTAATAGGGAAAAGATAGAAAGGAATACCAAATTTTTCGGCCACATGTTGCAAATTAGGGTGATTACTTATAATTAAAGGAATTTCCACGTTCCATTCACCATTTGCATAACGGGCAAGCATATCAAACAAGCAATGAGACATTTTAGAAACAAAGATAGCCATCCGCGGTTTGATATCCGAGAAGTAGAGACGGAAGCTCATTTCATACTTCTGAGCATATAACGTTTCAAAGTAATCTTCTATTTTTTCTCTTGGAATAAGGAAATCGCTTAGTTCCCATTCAATTCTCATAAAGAATATGTTTTCAATATGATCAACGTACTGATCCAGATAAACAATGTTTCCTTTGTTTATAGTAATAAAATCCGTTACTGCGGAAATAATTCCTGGCTTGTCTGGGCAGTGGAGCAATAACTTTGCTGTATTTTTGTTAGCTTGCATCTTATTTATCATTAGTTATCATTATGAGCTTGCAAAAATAACGAATTATTGCCAAAGAATAAATTATTATAGCAAGAAGTTTGTATTAAATGTTATTGATTGTCAATTAGAACAGCTCAAGGTCTCTTTTAAACTAATAAACTTGGAATAAAAATGAGTTTTTTTTATCCAAATACTTGCAGATTTGAAATAAATATCTACCTTTGCATCCGCAATCAGAAATGATAGCAAAACATAAATACTGGTGCGTTAGTTCAGTTGGTTAGAATACATGCCTGTCACGCATGGGGTCACGAGTTCGAGTCTCGTACGCACCGCCGAAATTTATGTTTTAAATAGTCTTTTAAATATTGGTGCGTTAGTTCAGTTGGTTAGAATACATGCCTGTCACGCATGGGGTCACGAGTTCGAGTCTCGTACGCACCGCCAAAGAGAAGCTCCGGAAACTAAGTTTTCGGAGCTTCTCTTTTTTATTCTTTGTTATTATTATTCCCAAAATTGATTCTTGTTAATTTCTCTCTCTATATATTCCTTCATTATTTTAGTTCCCTGAATTTACGGAATATGTGATAATTTATAAAATCATAATTCAATAAAAGAAGCCTTGATTGGTTTTTTTGTACGGTCATGGATAGTATTTTGATTATTTTTCCCCTAATTCATCTAAATAAGTGTATAATTTCGGTAATAAACTTCTTTTAAATTCAAACTGAGTTGCATGTTCTGGCAACATCTCAATTTCCACTTTTTCAGCTTTTACCCAGTAGGTGTGTTGTGGTTGTTCTTTTAGTTTTACTGCACCTCTGCCTCGTAACCAAATCCAAATTGATTTACCTAGTTGAGGTGTAGAAGTTTTACAGTTAGGATGCCATTTGCGAATGTAGAGGATAAACTCATCGTTACCCATTGTGATATTATTATTCATCTCTATATCTTTATTTAAATAAAAAATATCTCCATCTTTTTTTGTAGCATTTATATAATCTGGCCCTTTAAGAAATGAATGTGATTTGTTTTTGAAATAAATTGCTAATAAAATGATAATTACAATCAATATGACTGAAATTATCATTACTAAATGCCACTCTAGCTTTCCAATATAATACAGGCAGTCAAAACTGTATAAAATCGAGAAAATAAAAGTAATTGTCCAAAACGCAACTACTATCAAGCTCAATATCTGATTTACTTTTGATACAGAAAATGGATAATGGCCATTTAGATTTTTAAATTTATCTTTTGGGATTTTAATTGTTCCGAAAAGAGGCCCTTGAATATCATCTTCTAAAAGTGAAACATGTTTTTCCCAATTCTCTTGCCAGAATTTTGAACCTCTGTTTACAAAATACCAGCCCAATGAAAAGAAAAATCCGACGGAAGATATTAAAATTGTAAATCCCTTATAGGAATCAATATTATCAGAACTAATTAATGCGAAATATCCTGCAACAGTAGTAGCAATAAATGCCCAAAAATAAGTTGCTCTTTTCCAATACATCTCAATTTCAAATTTGCGAGTATCCAACGCTGTTTTTAGAGCTTCATCTCTTTTTTCATTAAATAGTTCTAAATACTTTTTTTTAGTTATAGGAACGGGCATATTTACAGTGCTATTATTTGTTTCAACTTGTCCAATAGTATTTTAAATTCAACCATATCATCAGCAGTTGCATCATTTTTACAGAAATTAGGCAATAAAGTGTTTTTTAAATTGTCTTTTACAGGAGGAAACTCTTTGAAATTTTTTGAATTATCAAATTTTGTGTCTATTTCATTTTTTGTTAACTCTGCCATTTTTTCCTGTTTAAAGTAATCTTCTATTAAAAAATCTTTTTGATTTGCATTAATGGATGGTAGCATTAGCAAGTAATCATTTCTTGTTGTTGAAATTCGTCTATAATCCAAATCAGATTTATTAAAATCTTTTTTTTCCAAAATCTTTTTCGAACACTTTAAACCAGCATCATCTCTATCAACCAATAAGATTACTTTTCTTGTGTCGATGTTTCTTATTTTTAAGAGTAATTCTTTTGCAATATCACCATCTGTTCCCCCTAAAACTAAGAATTCAATATCTTGCAACTCTGAATAATCTGTTTCAAAAAAGCGAAGTGCTTTTGAAATATATTGAACATCAGTTTTTCCCTCCGTTATAATTATGTGCTTGACTGAAAACAGCAATTTGAAGACATCGTTATCATCCACTAATAGTTTAGCTGCTTCAAACTGGTCATCAATCGGATTATATTTGCCATCCTCTAATAGGACAAGACTGTCCTTATCTGCGTATTTGCAAAGTGTAGGAGAATGTGTAGTTAATATAATATGCCTATTGATTTTGTAAGGCTCTATAATATTAAAAATAATTTTCTTATTTGAAACATGTATATGAGCATCAGGTTCATCAAGGAGAAATAAAGAGTCTTCTTGACCTGCAAATTCGAGAGCAGCTTTTATTAGTATTTGTTTCTTTTGGCCTTCACTTAAATCTTCAATCACTCTACCATCATTGAATTTGATTATAATATCTTTAATTAGTTTCTTGTTTGCGTTAGTAAAAGCAATGTAAAATTTTGCAAACAGATCTGACTCGTCGCTAATATCTGCTTTAAGCAGCTTTAAATCGGTGTATTTATTTTTAATTTTATCTACAAATGCTTTTACAGTACTATTTTTAAAATCAGGATTGTCTTTTATGAATTCAATTGAATCAACTGTTTGAATTCCAATGTTCTCATTTATGAATTTTTTTACATCATCGGCGTCGGATACGAGTAAGCATAATAAAGAAATGTGCCAATAAAACTTGTTTAAGTAAAGCATTTTAGGATATTCTATTGCATTTCCTGCCACTATTTCATCTATATACTTTTTATATAAAATAGAATATATATTTTGCCACATTCTATCCTCTTCGCCACTATAGATAGCAACAACTCTTTGTGGTAGTTTAGTAGTGTTTGATGCAAGGATATTAATTTGCTCTTTGCTGCTGTTGATATATTCTATTTCATAATCTTTCACCAAGCTTTTGCTAAGAGTATACTTTGAGTAGAATATATTACTTATAGCTTCTATAAAATTACTTTTTCCGCTTCCATTGTTACCAATTAGAACCGTTATACCATTGTGCTTGGAACAATCAATATTGAGATTCTCAATGTTTTTGTATTCTCCAATTTTAATTCTTTTAATTTTCATACTCCAAATATTTCTTTTTCAAACTCTTGTTCTGCAGTAGCTCTATTAATCTCTGCTTGTTTCTTTATGTCTGATAACCTTAATCTGTGATATCTTATTTTATTGACCAATTCATCTTGAAAACTCAAAGAATCAGGAATAGGCATCATAATTCTAAGTAGGTTATTTACACCTAATTCAGTCTGCTTGGTTGCTTGTGCTGATTTAATATCGTTTACCTGATTCTGTCCATAACTGCTATTAAACAGCTCAACAAAAAGTTCAGGATTCAGGATGTTCTTATTTATACGCAATAGTAGCATATGACTATCATATAAAAGTCGCTGATATTCGTTTTTTATATAAGTAGCTCTACCAATAGTTCCTTCACCTGTAGAATTAATCAGAATATCTCCTTCACGGGTAAAGAACTTCTCTTCAATAGATTCAAACCATTTATTATCGACATTTTTGGCAAATGTCAGATCTAAAAAATTCCACCTATTACATTTCTGATTAAGCATGAATGATGGAGAATATTCTTTATAAATAGGGCTTTTACCTCTAAATACATCAATTGAAAATTTTGAAACTGGATTGCTCTTGAATATTGATATACTGTTTTTTCCTATTGTTTTGATTTTATCAATACCCCATTCCGAAATCTCATTAAAAGGAATAAACTGCAATCCTTTGTTTTTAGTTTCAGCTTTATTTTGTTCTAGTCCTAATTCTTCAAACAAATACTTTTCAATTTCCGAATCTAAATATTCTACCTTTTCTTCTAACTTTTTTGCTAGTTCGATCTTCTCATTATAAGCATTCACTATCCGTCTTTGCTCTTTGATTGAAGGAAGAGGGATTTTAATCTCATTTAAAAGTTGATCCGGTCTAATATATTTTCTATTGGTTGTTCCAGTTACAAAGCTGTCTAAATATTGCATAACACCTTTATTCGTAAAAAGTATTTGCAAAAACTTTCTATCGACTTTTTGTGTGTCAATTTCGGCAAAAGTCATATTACTCGATGCAACTCCATCAGCTAAATCTTTAGTAATTATTCCAAAGGCACCATTTTTTGTATCAACTTTGCACCAAAATAAATGATCACTTTTTGCTTGTTGATATTCTCTCATCTTAAGAGACTTACCCATTACAACTCTATTGACATAAGCTCCTTTTCCATAAGAACGAACGCCTAAAATTTTGTATTCAACTTTATCTTCAATTTTTACTTTAGAAATATTAGCTTTCTTTAAAAAAGAACCAAACAAAACAAAAGGATGTTTTTTGTTAAACTCGCTTGATTGAGGCATGTAATTCTTTACATCCCAACTTAATAAATCAATATATTTTACTGTTGTAGTAAATGGCTTTGTCAATTCACTCATCTTGCTTTCCATAAAATTCCTGTGGCTCTCCTGCTACCATTCTGTAAATCTGATTATCTGAAGTAACATCATAGCTTACTGTTTCAAACTTATTTTTCCATAGTTGTTTGGTAGATGCATAAGCTTTAAATTCTTCAGCCAGAGGTTTTAATTCATTTTCTATTTCGGCTCCCGTACTGCTAATCCCTGCTTTTTCTACTTCGGCTATCGGTATCTCGTAATCAAAGTCACGCTTAATGGTGGCTTTTATGTCAGCAGTCATTCTTTCTTCCAGCTGTTTTTGTTCAGCCTTCCAAGGTTTTTTATCTTTAGCAGTAAGCGTTTTGTCTGCTAATTTTTCTTTGATGGCTTTGATCTGCTCAATGTACTTAGTGACAATTTCTTTTTCTGCTTTTCTAGTAATCCGTGCATATTCTGCTTTCTCTGCTTCAGAGAACTTTTTAAAGAACAATAAACTTGGTTTTACTGTAGCACCACTGGCTATGAATACATCTTGTGGTATGGAAGTAATTAACAGTATTTTGGCTTTACTTTCCACAAAATCACGTACCTTTTGTAGGTTGGTATTATTCAATACACCTTCAGGCAATACTATACCCATACGTCCACCGGGTTTCAGCAGATTTAAGCAGCGTTCTATAAACAGTACTTCTGTAAGGGAACTCATATCGCCTGTTTTATAAAGACTAAGTAATGACTTTCCGATATTGTCGTTTACTTGCTTTAAAGCCTTATCATAAGCCTCTCCGTAACGCTCGCGGTATTTGGCTATACGAGCTTCATCGGTATATTTATCAGCTTCGGTAATCTTTAGACTTTTTTCTACTCGTGAGCCGAAAGGTGGGTTGGTCAATATCAAATCAAAACGGTTTTCAAATATACCGTTTACATTCAGTAATCCATCGTTGTGATGTACACCTCCATGTCCGTCGCCGTGCATAATCATGTTCATCTTGGCTGTACGGCTCATACGTGGATTGGCATCTGTTCCGAATATACAGTCGTAGGAGAGAGTACGCAGACGACTATTATTGTTGTTAATATCAAGCTCATAATTTAGTTTATTAAACAAATCAGTAACCTTTTCATCAATGTCGGCTTTTTGTTTTTCCGACATTTTAAGATACTCGTCATTATAGTATTCTGCTTTGATTTTCTCTTTGGCGGTATGTATTTCAGCTTCTATTTTGGCACGTACATATTCAAAGGTTTTAATCAGAAATCCACCACTACCACAGCAAGGGTCACAAATGGTTTCGCCTTCCATTGGGTCGAGTACATCCACCATAAAATCCACAATGGTACGTGGTGTGAAGAACTGGCCTAATTCACCACGGAATGTTTTTCCCAAAAATTGCTCAAAGGCTATCCCTTTTACATCGTCGGAAGTAGTAGAAAGGTTGTAAATCTGAAGCTCTTTCACAATAGCTTCAAAACTATTTTCTCTAATTCGAAGAATTTCATTTGGTTCGAATAAATCATCATCCTTGAAATCAATTTTTGTTTTTTCAAATAGGTTCTGATAGAATGGGATGGCATCTTTAACCCCCATTTCTTTGTTCAAGTTTTCGTAACTTTTTCTATTAATTTCAAATCTTTCTTTAGAGAAAATCTGACTTTCAGTATTTTCTCTTTCGTACCGTATTTTGATAAACAGAATTTTACTGATTTCGTCAAAAGCTGCTTCCGGAGACAGTTTGTCGTTGTTACGGATAATGTTATGGCATTTAAACAGCAATTTTGAAAATTCGTCGCGGGTAAACGCTTTGGTTTGTTTCAGTAACTCTTCAACCTTTTTGCTGTTATTAGCAATCTGAGCATTGGGTATATCTACAATTTCGTCTAGCTTTTTAGGCAGTGTGCCTTTCAATACTCTGAAAATACGTGTTTCTTTCAGGTTAGTAGTCACAAAGAAATCTGCCCCTGCCCACGAAGCATAATTATAACCCTGAAAATAATCTTCTTCGCGTACGGTAATATGCTCCGCTTTGCATTCCACCACAATGATAGGACTCTTGCTTTCCTGTTTGTCATTTACATTTCTCCAGATAACAATATCGGCACGTGCACTTCCTTGACCGCGTTGCGAGTTGCTCACCTGTATTTCCTGATCCATTTGGTTTAATGAAAAGCCGTAGTTCTTCACCAATCGGCAAATGTATTCCTGACGAACTTTCTCTTCGGGCTTCATCACCAACCATTTGTCCTTCAAAGGAGCAAATATCTTGTTGTCTTTAATCTGAACTTCTAATGACATATTATTGATTTCCTTCTATTTATTGTTTACTTTTATCAACCCCAAAGTTACAAACTATTTCTTTAAATCTAAACAGTTTTTGTTAATAAGGTTCTTGGCAAAGGTCTTTTTGGAATGATATGTGCATAATACTAGTTTAAAGTTATCGTTTTATAATCATTTATTTAGGAGTTTATATCTATTGAATAAATTTGCCTGAATATTATCTTTCTCTTTTTATATTTCTTGTGGATGGATATTCACAATTAAATTCCAGAACTTTTCTTATCTCACTTTTAAAGTAAAACTTATCTTTGCAGGCATCAAATTAAGGAACAATGAAAAACTTACAAAAGATAATTTTTACAGCAATGGGGTTCTCATTATTTTCTATTGCTGTAAATGCACAAGTAAAAGAGCTTATCCCAATGGTAAACATCCCAGCCGGGAGTTTTTATATGGGAGGAACAGGTATTGGGGAGAACTTTGATGAAGCTCCGGTACACAAAGTGATTATCTCCCATCCTTTCCGAATTGGAAAAACAGAAATCACAAATGCACAGTATGAAGAGTTCTGTCCCGAACATAAGGAACTTCGTGGGAAGAATGGACTTTCGAAAGCAGATGATGAAGCGGTGATCTTTGTCAGCTATAACGAAGCAATGGCTTTTTGTAAGTGGCTGAGCAAGAAAGAAGGAAAGACTTATCGTTTGCCTACTGAGGCTGAGTGGGAGTATGCTTGCCGTGCGGGTAGTTGTTATCCTTTTAGTATGGGCGACGGATTGCCGGCTGCCTTTCTGAAAGATCAGAGAATAGTGAGAGATTATCAGCCTGTTTCATTAAAGGTAGGACAAACACCTGGCAATGCATTCGGCATTTATGATATGCATGGAAATGTAGAAGAGTGGTGTAACGACTGGTATGGTCCTTATGCTTCAGAGGTGCAGACTGATCCTGTGGGGCAGAGTAGGGGCGAGTTCAGAGTTACACGTGGAGGAAGCCTCAGCACACCTGAAACTTTTTTGCGTAGTTCGAACCGTATGGCAATGATTCCTGAAGATAAACATGCTTTGACCGGTTTTCGTATTGTACAGGCTGAGTATTCTGCAAGTAAACCGCTTACTACCATTGAGACTGCTTTGAATAGTGAACAGGTATCGCAGGCAAAGGCTGTCTGGAAGAAACAAGATAAAGAGCCGTTGTTTATGGCTCCTATTCCTTTCGTTGTAAAGCCCGATTGTTCTTCAAAAACTCCTTTCTATCAGCATAATCATCAGCCGGCTATTACCTGGTGTGATAATGGTGACTTACTTGCTATCTGGTTCTCGGCCGAGCATGAAAACGGGCGTGAGGTTACTGTGCTTGCTTCCCGATTGCGTGCTGGAGCTAAGAAATGGGATCAGGCTTCGCCTTTCTTTAAGGTACCCGACAGGAATATGACCGGATCGGCTTTGATGAACGATGGTAACGGTACGCTTTATCATATTAATGGAGTAGAGGCAGCGGGCGACTGGCAAAACTTAATGATGATTCAAAGAACAAGCCGCGATAATGGAAAGACATGGACTTCTGCGCGAATAATAGAGCCCGAACATGCAAAGCGTCATCAGGTAATTGCCGGGACAATAAAAACAAAAGAGGGTTGGTTTATTCAGCTTTGCGATGCAGGACCGGGGGGAAAGGATAGTACGGCTGTGCATATCAGCAAAGATGGCGGGCATACCTGGATGGATACCGGAGGTACTATTGCCGGAATTCATGCGGGCGTGGTACAGCTGAAGGATGGAAGGCTGATGGCTTTCGGACGTAATAATAGTATTGCCGATTCAACAGGCAGACAGCGTATGCCAATGAGTATTTCAAGCGATATGGGTAAAACGTGGACATATTCCGCTTCTGAATTTCCGCCTATTGAGGGGCAGCAGCGATTGGTTTTAAGACGACTGAATGAGGGACCTATCTTACTTGTTTCCTTTACGGATCATCCTTTGCGTACAGTTCCTTCTGAGCGTGGAATGATTTTCAAGGATAAAAATGGGAAGGAGTTTCGGGGATATGGAATGTATGCAGCCTTGTCTTTTGATGAAGGCAAAACATGGCCTGTGAAGAAACTGCTCACAGATGGTACTTCTCGTTATCTGAATGGTGGTGCATGGACACAGTTCTTTGAAATGGATGCCATTCATGCTGAGCCGCGAGGCTATCTGGCTGCTACACAGACACCGGACAATGTGATTCATCTGGTAAGCAGCAGGCTGCATTATCGTTTTAATCTCTCTTGGTTATTAAAAAATGCAGATTGATTTGCTACCTGCTACTAAATAGTGTTTAATGTGTTGATATATAATGATATAATTTGGTAGTAGATACTTTTATTTTACAATTTATCTGCTACTAAATTCTGTTATCTGCCACTGGTTTTGTTTCTCTTTCCAAAACGTATCATTCTCACCGATTATGACTTTTCTTTTTTAACGTTATGTAGTATGGCTCTTCTTAGATAATTAATGTATTGATATTTAGAGTTTTAATGGTAAAATTAGGATTGTAACTGCTTGATGATAAGTCGTTGTTTCTTTTATATTTGGTGAGTTCTCATCTGTGAACTCATGGGACTTCATCTGAGAACCCATGAGCCCTCATCCGTGAACCCATGGGTTCTCAGCTGTGAACTTACTTATCCTTTAAGTAAAATGTGCATATATGTTAGCGGATGTTTTATTATATATGCCTGCCAATGAATTTTCTTAAAGATGATTCTAATGAATTATGATGGGCGTTTTTATGGTGTAAAGTTGTAAATCAATTTGAATTTTAGTGGCAGATGAAGCCATTTAGTAGCAGATGAAATGGTGAGAATTTTTATCTGCTACCGCTGCAATGCTTATTGGTAAGCACTTTTAGGATTTTTAGTGGGAGGTGGCAGTAACTTTTTGTTTTTTTGTGATAAGTACGAATTGTATGTTACTGTAATTCACAGTGAATTTTCTCTTTTTTTGTGAATTTGTTGGTCTTTAATTGGTGTTAAATTAATATTTTTATGTATGTTTGTCTCCTGTAAACCATTTATATATCATAAAAATGTATCCATTAAAATTTAAACCCATCCTTAAACAAACATTGTGGGGTGGTGCTAAAATTATTCCTTTCAAGAATCTTTCAGAAGATATGCCAAATGTTGGTGAAAGTTGGGAACTGTCCGGTGTGCCGGGTAATGAATCGGAAGTCGCTAACGGAGAATTTAAAGGTATGACCTTGGATCAGTTAGTAAGAAGATTTCGTGAAGAATTAGTAGGCGAAAGCAACTATGCACGTTTTAATTCTACATTTCCATTATTAATAAAGTTTATTGATGCTCAGCAGGATTTGTCTATTCAGGTTCATCCTTCTGATTCATTGGCAAAGAGGCGCCACAATTCAATGGGGAAAACAGAAATGTGGTATGTAGTAGATGCAGCTCCGGGTGCAAAACTTCGATCAGGGTTTTCTCAGGAAATAACTCCTAAAGAGTATAAAGAAAGAGTGATGAACTCTACCATTACTGAAGTGTTACAGGAATATTCCATAAATAAAGGTGATGTGTTTTTTCTTCCGGCAGGTCGTATTCATAGCATTGGAGCAGGTTCTTTTATTGCAGAAATTCAGCAAACCTCAGATGTAACCTATCGTATTTTCGATTTTGATAGAAAAGATGCCAATGGAAACTCACGTGAGTTGCATACCGAACTTGCAAAGGATGCTATTGACTATGAGGTGCTTGATGATTACAGAACGGAATATGAGGCTGTAAAGGATGAACCGGTGGAACTGGTTGCTTGCCCTTATTTCACAACTTCACTTTATGACATGACAGAGACTATTACGTGTGATTACTCTGAATTAGATTCTTTTGTTGTGCTGATTGGCTTGGAAGGTTCTTGTAAGGTGGTTGATAACGAAGGCAATGAAGTTCAGCTTAAAGCGGGTGAAACAGTTTTGCTGCCTGCATCAACAATGGATATTACTATTATACCCGAAGGTTCGGCTAAGTTACTAGAAACATACGTGTAATTTATACATAATAAGTACAAAAACAAAGAGAGGAACCAGTTATCTGATTCCTCTCTTTGTTTTTGTACTTATTATTAATATTTAGCTGCTTCAGCTATCTTCTTAGGAATATCCGTGTTCTCTAACTTTCCGTGGAACAGTTCGGCTCCGGCTCCTATTGCAAATACTGGAACAAATCCGGCTGAGTGGCTACCGCTTGCCCAGCTTACCATAGCAATGTCGTCAAGAGTCTTTTTGGCAAGTGCTGCCATTGGTTCGTCTTTTGAGTATAGGCTTTCAGACAGTTTAACTTCTTTGCCAAGGAAAGAGCGAACATACTCTTCTTTTAAAAGCTGTTCTTGTTTATCAGTCAGCTTCACACTCTTCCAGAAACCCATATTTTCACTTAGAAGATTTTTGATGTCATTCCAGGTTACGTCGTTCTGCTTGTCTTTGCGTAACTGATTAATCTTAGCAGATAGTTCTGTTTCAGAAACCTTTTGGTTACCCAATACCTTTAAGTTTAATTCATACTTACCAGTTCCCAATGCTATTCCGCCTGTTTCGTGGTCGGCAGTGATAACGATAAGGGTTTCATTTGGATGCTTTTTGTAAAATTCATAGGCAATTTTTACAGCATTGTCCATATCAATAACTTCATTGAATGTTGTTGCTGCATCATTACTGTGGCAAGCCCAGTCAATTTTACCGCCTTCAACCATCAGGAAAAAGCCGTTCTTATTATCTTTATTCAGAAAGTTAATTGCACTTTCTGTAATCTGGCAGAGAGTTAAATCACCTGTTTTACGATCTATAGCATAAGGAATAGAATGTGCATCGGTGTTATCCTTTTGCATAAGAATCATTTTAGAGGCTTTATTCTTTTTAACCTTATAATCATCATAGCCTTTGGCTACAGTGTAGTTGGCGTTCTTAAACAGGGTATAAATATTTGGTGCATTCTTGTCAGACTTACTGTCTGGTATAAGAAATCCGCTTCCTGCGTAGAAATCAAAACCTGCTTTAGGAAGATCTGTCGCAATTTCATAATACATATCTCTGTCTGGTTGGTGAGCATAGAAAGTAGCCGGAGTGGCATGGTCAATGCTTACACTGGTAGTGATTCCTACTTTCTTGCCTGCCTTTTTAGCTTTAACAGCTACACTATATAAAGGAGTCTTGCAAAGACTGTCCATTCCTATTGTTTCGTTTTTGGTTTTAGACCCGGTGGCAAGCGCTGTTCCTGCAGCAGCTGAATCTGTTATTGAATTAGAAGTAGAGTAGGTAGTAGCAAATGTACTGAAAGGGAATTGTGTAAAAGTAAGAGGCTTTATTCCAATTCTTCCTTCTTGTTCGGCAAGATACATTTCGGTGCCGTTTACCTGATTAACTCCCATTCCGTCACCAATAAAGTAAAATACATACTTGGCGGTTTTTGTTTGAGCATATACATCTGTCTGACCAAATAAGAATCCGGTAAACAGGATGAATGCCAAAAGATAAAATTTTGGTTTCATTCTTTGTCTTTTTATAAAAGTACGTTTAATAAAAAATTGTATTATATGCCCTAAGCATATGCTAAGACAAAGTTATCCTTTTTTGTGGAAGAAATGGCGAAATTTTTTCATTAATTTGTATCCAAGAATTGCTCCGTTCAGAATATTTATACTGTTTTTAAAATAATTCAGATACGGTTTTCCTGAATTGAAGGATGAAAGTGGGGCAAATAGTTCTGTTGAAGTATTAGCAATTTTCTCTTTTTGCAGGGTTATTTTATGCTTTAACTCTATTCTTTTCTTGACAATATCAACTAGTGTCATGTCGTTTGAAGTGGATGTAGTATGTGCGATTTTCATATGCTATTTATTTGAATCCTTTAAGAATAGATTCGTTAAAAATCGTACCAATGGGTTGGTTATTAGATTTTTACGGAATATAATCATGCATACCATAATCAAAATGCTGATGAGGGAAATGATGCAGAAGCTTATGGTTAATCCACCTACCAGAGGTTCAAGAATATAGGCAAGGGAGTAGAGAAGATAGAATAAAGTCACCATACCCAGAATAATCAAGATAAAGGTCATGATAAGCATGGAAAGTAAAATTGTTAATTTTTCTACAAACTGTAACTTAGCGTAATCCTTTTGTAATATCGCATACTCCTTTATCTCAGCGATAAGTTGTTTGATATTATCTATTGTACTATTATCTGTGGACATGGTGGCTTTATTTTAATTTCATTCAGCTCCTTCAGGACCCATTTCTGAAGCAATTTCACTAACAAGATCATTCATCTCGCTTCGACTCAGCTTAATTCCTTTTTTACGAAGGATTTCAGCAATTTTGTTTCTTGTGTCTTCTCCTTTTTCCGGGGCAAACAATACACCTAGTGCAGCACCGATGGCTACGCCACCTAGCAGGGCGGCAAAAACATTAAGATTCTTCATAGATATTGCTTTTTAATATATTTATTACAAATCTAATAATTAATTAGATTAGTTGTTCTATTTTTAAAACAATTTTTTCTCTTAGAAGGTTCTTAAATCATAAAAATTATTTTTTGTCCTTATTCTGAGTTGTTTTCTGCCTGCGCCAAAAATCTCCGTTACTTTTACTGCCACGATATGCTTTGTTCTCTTTTGCCTGAACTTTCATCACTACTTTCTTCTCTTCAATAGCGCTGGTTACTTCGCTGGAGATAAACGGATGGTTCTCTACTACAGGAATTTTTATTCCAATTAGTTTTTGAATATCCTTTAAGTAAGGTAGCTCTTCTGATTCACAAAAGGCGATAGCTACACCTTCGTGACCTGCACGACCGGTTCTTCCGATGCGGTGAACATAGGTTTCGGGAACGTTGGGCAGCTCATAATTAATTACGTGAGAAAGCTGGTCTACATCAATACCACGGGCAGCAATATCTGTTGCAATAAGTACTCTGAGTGTGTGATCCTTAAAACTGGTAAGTGCTCGTTGGCGGGCATTCTGGGATTTGTTTCCGTGAATAGCCGCAGCTTCAATGCCATCTTTCTCCAGTAATTTGGCTAGTTTATCTGCACCATGTTTGGTCCTTGTAAAAACAAGTACTGATTCTATCTTTGGATCTTTCAATAAAAAACGAAGTAAATCTTTCTTTCCGTTTTTGTCTACAAAGTAAACGCTCTGTTCAATGGCGTCTACAGTAGAAGAGACTGGAGCCACTTCAACCTTTTCGGGCTGAAAAAGAATCGTATTTGCCAGTTTTGCAATCTCTGGTGGCATGGTAGCCGAGAAAAATAATGTCTGACGCTTTTTTGGAAGCATGGGAAGTATACGCTTGATGTCGTGAATGAATCCCATATCAAGCATACGGTCTGCTTCGTCGAGTACAAAAAACTCCAGCGTTTTCAGTGAAATAAATCCTTGATTAATTAAGTCGAGGAGTCTTCCTGGAGTTGCAATCAAAATATCAACACCTCTTCTTAGGGTATCGGTTTGAGGCTTTTGAGGAACACCCCCGAAAATTACAGTATGATGTATTCCTGTGAAACGTCCGTAAGCTTTAAAACTATCATCAATCTGTATTGCTAGTTCACGGGTAGGGGTAAGCACAAGTGCCTTGATTCCCTTGTTTTTCTCCGATTTATATAACTTTTGTAGGATTGGGATTGAGAATGCTGCTGTTTTTCCTGTTCCGGTTTGTGCGCAGCCTAATAAATCTTTGCCATTTAATACGATAGGAATTGATTGTTCTTGAATGGGAGTTGGTGAGGTGTAACCCTCTTCTTGTAAAGCCTTTAAAATAGGATTTATAAGGTTTAATTGTTCAAATGTCATTTAAAATAATTGAAGTAGCCTCGCGGCTGGTATATATTAATTGTGCAAAGATACGCCAAAGTAGTGGGTGATTGGGAAAAATCTTGAATAGTTAAGGTTATTTAACTAAAAACTTAACTCTGTATATTTAATTATATAATATCTTTGCTCTACACCTATTTTTGAAAGTCTCTAGATTTTATTTAAAAATACTCTATACTTTCTTATAAATTGGTCTAGACCTTTTTGTCTATATCCTATGAAGTAATAACTTAAATATTTAGATATATGAGTATTCAATACAGATTAACGCCCATGCGCGACAACATTAGTGAGAATCCTAAACAAGGATTTTATGCACAAGTGGTTACTAAAGGCACAATTGATACCCGTGAATTGTGTAAGGCAATTTCTGAGAAGTGCTCTCTGAATGTTGCCGATATGAAAGCGGCTATTGAGGCGCTTGCGCAAACCATTGAAGATAAACTTCAGGATGGTTATAATGTTAGCATTGACGAGCTGGGAACTTTTTCTGTTTCGGCCGAATCACGTACTGTTCAAGATAGTGAAGAGATTCGTGGGCAGTCGGTTAAAGTGAAAAATATAAATTTTCGGCCTTCTGTAAGACTTAAGACAACAATGAAGACGTCTAAGTTTGAAAGGGTTTCTGGAAAGAAGTAATTAATTTATAAAAGAAATGGAAAATAAGATTATCTTTATAACAGGATCAACAAGCGGAATAGGTGAGGGATGTGCACGTAAATTTGCATCTAAAGGATCTGATCTTATTCTTAACGGACGCAATGAAAGTAAACTTCTTCAGCTAAAGGATGAATTAGAGAAGAAATATGGAATTGAAGTTCTTCCTCTGGTTTTTGATGTTCGCGACCGAAATGCTGCAGCCGAAGCATTGGCTTCTTTAACTGGAAAATGGCAGAATATTGATGTTCTTATTAATAATGCCGGACTTGTTTTTGGTGTGGATAAAGAATATCAGGGTGATCTTGACGAATGGGATGTTATGATTGATACCAATATCAGAGCATTACTGTCAATAACCAGAATGGTTACTCCGGGAATGGTGAAACGAGGTAAAGGTCACATTATTAATATAGGGTCAATAGCTGGTGATGCAGCTTATCCGGGAGGAAGCGTTTATTGTGCTACAAAAGCTGCGGTAAAAGCATTGTCCGACGGATTGCGTATTGATCTTGTTGATACTCCTTTAAGAGTAACAAATATAAAGCCGGGTATGGTAGAAACTAATTTCTCGGTTGTTCGTTTTCGTGGAGATAAGGTGAAGGCCGATAATTTCTATAAAGGAATAAAACCTCTGACAGGAGCGGATATTGCTGAGACAATTTATTTTGCAGCCTCTGCACCTGAACATATTCAGATAGCTGAAGTTCTTATTATGCCTACAAATCAGGCAACAGGAACTATTTCTTATAAAAAAACTGAAGCATGAGAAAGGCTTTGAACATATTGTTCTTTGCTCTGTTGATTACTTTGACATCTTCTTGTTCAGATGAAGAGTCTCTTCTGGAAAACAAATGGCAACTACGGCGGTTTGAACATGTGGATGGTACAGTGCAGCGTGAAGATAGTGTGTTCTATAATTTTATGAAAGGCTCATACTCGGCAATCTGTTTACTTTCGGATGGGAGTTATACAACTATTTTTGGAAATTATTCCTTTAATGAAAGTGAATTGGTGATAACAGTTCTGCCGGAATCGACAACTGGTCCGGTTTATGAACGTTATCTGAATTGGAAAGATGGCAAAAGGGTGTTTCATGTGGACGAACTCTCATCCTCGGTTTTACAATTAAATTATAACGGAGAAAAATCAATATTCAGAAAATATTAACCTGAAATTATTAATTAAAACAGAAAATAAATTATGAAAAAATTAGCAGTATTAGGAACGGGTTTATGTATCGTTCTTGCGTTTACTTCATGTAAATCAGGTGAAAGTGCTTACAAAAAAGCGTATGAAAAGGCAAAACAACAAGAACTTGCTGAGCCAAAAGTAACAGAACCTGTAGAAGTAGCTCCTGTTGCTGATGTTCCAATTGTGAAGAAATCAACAACAACAGCATCAGCAAACAATGGTGTACGTCAGGAAAGAGTTACAGTTCAGGGTAACGGTACTTTATTGGACTATAGTGTTGTATGTGGTAGCTTCCAGACAAAAGCTAATGCAGAAGCTTTACAGGAAGATATGATCAGCGCTGGTTATAAATCTGTTATTGCTCTTAACCCAGATACAAATATGTATCGTGTTATTATCAGTACTTTTGCTGATAGAAATTCTGCAGCAGAAGCAAGAGATGCATTTAAGGCTAAGTACCCAAATAGAAAAGATTTCCAGGGAGCCTGGATTCTTCATAGAGTATTTTGATAAATCTTTTTAATATACGTAGAAGCATTAATTCTACGTTTGAAGGCAGGAACTGTGAAGTTCTTGCCTTTTGTGTTTATTGTTGTTCGCTAATTTTTTTATGAGATGTGAAGACTGCAATAAAGGCTAGTCTGGGTAAGACTAATGTGTATACAAAATTGTATGGTTGAAATTAATAAAGAATTCTGTAGTGTGTTGAATTATATGGAATTAATTTCTTTATTAATAGCTGTTTAAAGCTCTTTTTGCGGAAGATGAGGGATTCAAACCCCCGGAACCTTAAAAAGGTTCAACGGATTTCGAGTCCGCCCCGATCGTTCACTCTGGCAATCTTCCTTTTATGCTGGCAAAATTAGCACATATTTTGTTTTGTTGTTATCCGTATTGCATGTTTTTTCAAAGAAAAAGAGGAATGAATCTACATATCTCATTCCTCTTTTTATATAAATCACCGTTATATTTTATTTTAATTGGATCTGAAAATAACTACACGATTCCATGGATTATTATTAGGGAATGGTTGTACTTTATCTCCGTTATTCATAATGTTGAAACGATCAGATGATATTCCATATTTTTCAGTTAATGCTTTTGCGACAGCTGCTGAACGCCTTTCAGATAATTTTTGATTATATTCAGGGCTGCCAGTCTTTGCGTCGCAGTAGCTAGCAATTGTTATTCTTGCATCCGGATGTTCTTTTAGATATTGAGCTACATAATATAAATTCAGCTCCTGACTCGAGTCAATAACAGATTTATCAAAACGGAATAGAATAATTGCATTCCATGGCACTTCTTTAATAATTTCTTTAATAACAGGTTCTGGTATTACTTGCTTTTTCTCGCAACAGTCTTTATACTTGGCTATTTCTTCTCTTTGTGCATTGATTTGATCGTTCAATGATTGGATCAATGCTGGATCGGCAACGTCAACTAACGCAAAACCTCTTTCTTTAAATTTGTAAGTAAGACCTGCCAGAATATTTAGATTGCAATCGTATTTGTTACCATATCTTATTCCGTTAAAGTCATCATCATATATATCTACATTTGTTTCAAGGTTAAAGCTTAAAGCCTTATTTATACGGAAATCGGCCAACAAACCAGTTCGGGGAACAAGATAGTAGGATTTCGATATATTTTCATCACTGTTTTTGTAAGTGTGAGAATATCCAAGTCCAAGGATTCCATATAAATTAAATGTTCTATTTTCTTTGTAACCTAGAAAAACATTAGTCATGTTGAGTAATCCATCCAGGTTTGCTGATAAATAATTAACGTTATATACGTAGTCACCATTGGGAAGGTATGTTTTAGATTGCCAACCACTTAATTGTATACGTGCTCCGGTTTCCGGATTAAAGTATTTTCCTACAGATATTGCCAGATGTGGAGCAAGCAAATCAAATACTGATGTTTCTCTTTGGCACTCACTGAAAGTGTAAGAAACGCCAGCTTGTCCTTGCAAAAACCAATTATCCCAGAATCCATATTGTTTTAAGGCTTTTTCATGTTCCTGGGAGTAGCAAATAGCAGCAATTAATGTAGCTACTATTAATAAAATAAACTTTTTCATATTATTCATTTTAAAGGTTGACACTCAAGATTCTATTATAATTTGTATTTTAGAACTATAATTAATTTTAGTGGATGCTTTTATTATTTAATTTATATTGTTTTTATACATAATTACAA
The DNA here is from genome assembly GCF_963678845.1 of uncultured Bacteroides sp. NCBI lineage: Bacteria > Pseudomonadati > Bacteroidota > Bacteroidia > Bacteroidales > Bacteroidaceae > Bacteroides > uncultured Bacteroides sp. Next base: position 774,146 of record NZ_OY787464.1, on the reverse strand, counting down.
CACTTTTTTATCGTTTTTTGTTTAGTAATTGCTTATATAATAATTTAAGTTGTATTTTTGCACTCTAAATATGGGAAGAATACTTGCACTTGATTATGGAAGAAAGCGGACCGGTATAGCTGTGACTGATATTTTGCAAATTATTGCAAACGGTTTAACTACTGTTCCCAGTCATACTTTGCCTGATTTTTTGGTTCAATATGTGGCTAAAGAACCGGTTGATTTAATATTGATAGGACTTCCGAAGCAGCTAAATAATGAATTGTCCGAAAGCATGAATTATATAAAACCGTTTGTGCAGCGTTTAAAGAAGATCCTACCTGATATACCGGTGGAGTATGTTGACGAACGCTTTACTTCGGTATTGGCACATCGCACAATGTTAGAGGCGGGTCTAAAGAAAAAGGATAGACAAAGTAAAGAACTTGTTGATGAAGTTAGTGCAACGATTATTCTGCAATCTTATATGGAGAGCAGAAGATAGTAAAATTTAAAAAGAATAATTTATCAAAGTAATATAGTATAATAATGATTTTACCGATTTATGTATATGGACAGCCGGTTTTAAGAAAAGTAGCAGAGGATATTACCCCTGAGTACCCAAACTTAAAAGAGCTGATTGAAAATATGTTTGATACAATGGATAGAGCCGAAGGCGTGGGATTAGCTGCTCCTCAGATTGGACTTTCTATCCGTGTTGTTGTGATTAATCTGGATGTTCTTTCGGAAGATATCCCTGAATATAAAGATTTCAGTAAAGCATATATTAATGCACACATTCTTGAAAATGAGGGTGAAATGGTTTCTATGGAAGAAGGTTGCCTAAGTTTACCAGGTATTCATGAGGCTGTAAATAGATCGAATAAAATTCATGTGAAATATATGGATGAGAACTTTGTGGAGCATGACGAATATGTTGAAGGCTATCTTGCTCGTGTAATGCAGCACGAATTTGAACACTTAGAAGGAGGACTGTTTATTGATAACCTTTCTCCTCTACGTAAACAAATGATTAAGGGGAAATTAAATGCTATGCTAAAAGGAAAAGCAAGATGTTCGTACAAAGTTAAAACTGTTAAGTAGATATTTTATAATCTTTAAAATAGTCTTTTTGGAAAGGCTTACTCTATGTGTTTAAATCAAAGAGTAAGCCTTTCTGTTTTTTGGCGGGTCAAAACTTTTTTTCTTGTTTAGCTTAAATTAAAATGCCAGAGGCTATATTGGCTTATCATTCAGAAATATTATTTAATAATTATAAACTATTTTTCCCTTGAAAAAAGAAATGTAAGCGTTGTTTCTTCAATCGAAATCATTACTTTTGCTCCGCCCTTATATTAAATAAAAGATGATAAAGAGATTTATAATTTACCTTTTGTTATTTCCGGCTGTTGTTTCTGCTCAAATCAACACAGAACGAGTAATGGCTATAGGTCGAAATGCACTGTATTTTGAAGACTATGTTCTTTCTATTCAATACTTTAATCAGGTTGTAAGCGCAAAACCTTACTTGTATGAACCCTACTTTTTTCGCGCTCTTGCCAAAATAAATCTGGATGATTATCAGGGAGCAGAAGTAGATTGTTCGGCTGCAATAGACCGAAATCCGTTTGTTGTTAATGCGTACCAAATCAGAGGACTATCCCGCATTAAGCAAAATAAATATGACGGTGCTATTGAAGATTATACTAAAGCACTGAGTTATGATCCCGAAAACGTGGGTGTTTGGCACAATCTGGCTCTTTGTAAGATTTCTAAAAATGACTATACCGGAGCAGAACATGATTTATCAAAGCTGATTGCTCTTTCACCTCAGTATACTAAAGCTTATTTGATGAGGGCGGAAGTTTCTTTGAAACAGAAGGATACAATCAGAGCTATGAAAGATTATGATTTAGCATTAACTGTAGATAAATATGATGCTGATGTGTGGTCTTCACGGGCTTCTATTAAGCTGCAACAAGGCAAATATAAAGATGCTGAAGCCGATTATGACCAAGCTACCTATCTTAATACAAAGAATTCAGGTAACTACATAAACAGAGCATTGGCTCGTTTTCATCAGAATAAACTGCAGGGGGCGATGGAGGATTATGATGTAGCACTGGATGTTGATCCTAATAATTTTATTGGCCACTATAATCGTGGGCTTTTACGTGCTCAGGTTGGAGATAATAATCGGGCTATAGATGATTTTAATTTTGTTATAAAAATGGAGCCCGACAATTTGTTGGCAATCTTTAATCGGGGGATTCTTCGTAGTCAGACAGGGGATTATCGTGGTGCCATTAAAGATTATACGGCAGTAATTAAACAACATCCTAATTTCCTTGCGGGATATTATAATCGTGCTGAGGCAAAACGAAAAATAGGGGATATTAAGGGGGCCGATCTGGATGAATTTAAAGTTATGAAAGCTCAACTTGATAAAAGGTTTGGTTTGGATAAGGGTAAGAAAAAAACTAAATCTGATAAAACACGTAAAAAGTCTGATAAGGACATGGAAAATTATGGCAAGATTGTCGTTGCCGACGATTCAGAAGCTGAACAGAAGTATAAAAGTGAATATCGTGGAAAAGTACAGGATAAGAATGTGGAAATAAGACTGGAACCGATGTTTGCATTAACATATTACGAGAAGTCGAGTGAGATAAAGCGTGATCTGAAATATCATAAATATATAGATGATTTAAGCAATTCGGGAGCTGTGCCTAAACGATTGCTGATAACCAATATGGAAGCTCCACTTTCCGAAAAACAGGCTAAAGCTCATTTTGCATCCATCGACGAACGTACATCGGAAATTGTAAAACATCCCAATGATGCTACAAAACGCTTTGCTCGTTCGCTTGACTTTTATTTAGTGCAAGACTTTACTAATTCTATTGAAGACTTAACGCAGGCTATAAATTGCAATGCATCATTCTTTCCAGCTTATTTTAATCGTTCATTAATAAGATGGAAACAATTGGAATATGAAAAATCTGAAGAACAGAATGAGGCTACTGAAGCAAAGAGCGGATCAAATAAAATAGATATACGGGTACCGGAATATAATATAGTTAAATCAGATTTGGATAAGGTTATTCAGCTAGCTCCCGATTTTGTTTATGCTTATTATAATCGTGGAAATGTGCTCTGTGCGTTGAAAGATTATCGTTCTGCGATAGCTGATTATGATAAGGCTATTTCTCTTGATCCGAATTTTGCAGAAGCATATTTTAATAGAGGGCTTACGAATATTTTTTCAGGAAATAATAAAAAGGGTATTTCTGACCTTAGTAAGGCTGGTGAACTCGGAATTGTTTCTGCTTATAATGTAATTAAGCGTTTTACAGAACAAAAACAGTAACATTTTTATTTGAAAATAAGCATAATTTAAAAGAAATAGCTACTTTTGTAAGTCAAAAAGGAAAATATATAAACCAATATGATAAAGATAACATTTCCAGATGGCTCCGTTCGTGAATATAACGAAGGAGTGAATGGTCTGCAAATAGCAGAAAGTATTAGTAGCCGATTGGCGCAGGATGTTATTGCCTGTGGTGTAAATGGCGAAACTTATGATTTAGCTCGTTCAATAAATACAGATGCATCTGTAGTTCTTTATAAGTGGGATGATGCAGAAGGAAAACATGCATTTTGGCATACCAGTGCTCACTTGCTGGCTGAAGCTTTGCAGGAATTATATCCGGGTATTCAATTCGGAATAGGTCCTGCCATTGAAAACGGATTCTATTATGATGTGGATCCCGGAGAAGCTGTTATTAAAGAAAGCGATCTTCCTGCAATTGAAGCAAAAATGGCAGAACTTGTAGCAAAGAAAGAAGCTGTAGTAAGAACAGATATAAAGAAAGAAGATGCTTTAAAGATGTTCGGTGAAAGAGGTGAAACATATAAATGTGAACTTATTTCTGAACTTGAAGATGGAACTATTACCACATATACTCAAGGTGCTTTTACTGATCTGTGCCGTGGTCCTCACTTAATGAATACCGGTAATATCAAAGCTATAAAATTAACATCTGTAGCAGGCGCTTACTGGAGAGGAAGAGAAGATCAAAAGATGCTGACTCGTATATACGGAATCACTTTCCCAAAGAAGAAATTACTTGATGAATATCTTGTTTTACTTGAAGAAGCAAAAAAACGCGACCATCGTAAAATTGGTAAAGAGATGGAATTGTTCATGTTCTCTGAAATGGTTGGAAAAGGACTTCCTATGTGGTTACCGAAAGGAACTGCACTTCGACTTCGTTTAGAAGACTTCTTGAAGAAAATTCAACGCCGTTTTGGTTACCAACAGGTAATGACTCCACATATTGGAAATAAGCAATTATATGTTACTTCCGGTCACTATGCTAAATACGGAAAGGATTCTTTCCAACCAATCCATACCCCGGAAGAAGGAGAGGAATATTTATTGAAACCAATGAATTGTCCTCACCACTGTGAAATATATAAATGGAAACCTCGTTCATATAAGGATCTTCCATTAAGATTGGCTGAATTTGGTACTGTATATCGCTATGAGCAAAGTGGAGAACTTCACGGGCTGACTCGTGTACGTAGTTTTACTCAGGATGATGCGCATATTTTCTGTAGACCTGATCAGGTTAAGGATGAGTTTTTAAAGGTAATGGATATTATTTTCATTATATTTAAAGCACTAAACTTTGAAAACTTTGAAGCTCAGATATCTCTTCGTGATCCTAATAATCGCGAAAAATATATTGGAAGTGATGATAACTGGGAACGTTCTGAACGTGCAATTATAGAAGCTTGTGAAGAAAAAGGATTGAAGGCTAAGGTTGAACTAGGAGAGGCTGCTTTCTATGGTCCTAAGCTTGACTTCATGGTCCGTGACGCAATTGGCCGTAAATGGCAGCTTGGTACTATTCAGGTGGATTATAACTTGCCTGAAAGATTTAATCTGGAATATACCGGAGATGATAACCAAAAACATCGTCCGGTGATGATTCACCGTGCACCTTTCGGTTCAATGGAACGCTTTGTAGCTGTTCTGATTGAACACACAGGTGGTAAATTTCCATTGTGGCTTACACCAGATCAGGTTGCAATCCTTCCTATTAGTGAGAAATTTAATGAATACGCGGAAAAAGTAAAACAGTATTTGGATATGAACGATATTCGTGCTATCGTTGATGATAGAAACGAAAAAATAGGTCGTAAGATCCGTGATAATGAAATGAAACGTATTCCTTATATGCTAATTGTTGGTGAAAAAGAAGCTGAAAATGGAGAAGTAGCTGTCCGTAAACAGAGCGAAGGCGACAAGGGAACAATGAAATTTGAAGAATTTGCAAATATTTTGACTGAAGAAGTTCAGAATATGATAAATAAGTGGTAACTTTGCACCCGCTAACTGATAATAAAAGAAAAAAACAAACAGGAACTAATAGTTATTGAATGAAGAATGATGGTTTAAAAGGGCAACACAGAATCAATGAACAGATTCGTGCCAAGGAAGTACGCATAGTAGGTGATGAAAATTTAGAATCAAAGGTTTATCCTATCTTTCAAGCTTTAAAGATGGCGGAGGAAAAGGAACTAGATCTTGTAGAGATCTCCCCTAATGCAGTTCCGCCTGTTTGTAGAATTATCGATTATTCGAAGTTTCTTTATCAATTAAAGAAACGTCAAAAGGAGCAGAAGGCTAAGCAGATAAAAGTAAACGTTAAGGAAATACGTTTCGGACCTCAAACAGATGATCACGATTACAACTTTAAGTTGAAGCATGCAAAAGGATTTCTGGAAGATGGTGATAAAGTAAAGGCTTACGTATTTTTCAAGGGACGTTCAATTCTTTTCAAAGAACAAGGAGAAGTATTGTTGCTTCGTTTTGCTAATGATCTTGAAGATTATGCAAAAGTTGAACAGATGCCGGCTCTTGAAGGTAAGAGAATGATTATTTTCTTATCTCCTAAAAAGAAAGATATTGTGAAGAAACCTGCAACGCCCAAAGAAGTAAAAGCATTAAAACCTAAGACTGAAAAGGTTGAAGAGGATAATACTGCTGATGCAGAATAAATTGTTGAAAGACAAAGAAAGTAAGAATGTATAACGCGCAGGTATAGTGCGTTACCATATATTAATAATTAAAAAATAATTAAGATGCCAAAGATGAAGACTAACTCCGGTTCTAAAAAAAGGTTTACCCTTACCGGAACAGGTAAAATCAAAAGAAAGCACGCTTTCCACAGTCACATTTTGACTAAAAAGAGCAAAAAGAGAAAAAGAAACTTGTGTTATTCTACAACCGTTGATGCAACGAATGTAAGCCAAGTTAAGTCTCTTTTAGCAATGAAGTAATCAAAAGCGTACAATCGTATTATTAAGTATTAACCGAATGCATTAGCTTTAAGTTCGTTACATGAAGTTGCGACGCTAACATTCAAAAAGATTAAAACTATGCCAAGATCAGTAAATCATGTTGCTTCAAAAGCAAGAAGAAAGAAAATTTTGAATCTGACCAAAGGTTATTTTGGTGCAAGAAAAAATGTTTGGACCGTAGCTAAGAATACCTGGGAAAAAGGGTTGACTTATGCGTTCCGTGATCGTAGAAATAAGAAAAGAAATTTCCGTGCTCTTTGGATACAGCGTATTAACGCTGCAGCTCGTCTAGAAGGAATGTCTTATTCTAAGTTGATGGGCGGCTTACACAAAGCTGGCATTGAAATAAACCGTAAGGTTTTGGCTGATTTAGCAATGAATCATCCAGAAGCTTTTAAAGCTGTTGTTGCGAAAGCAAAAGCTGCTTAATTTAAGGTTAAGAAATTTTTAAGCGTTAATATTCGGTTTAACCCGATATTAACGCTTTTCTTTTCTATGTAAATGATTATTTTCTTTTTTAGCAAAACAAATATTCAAATTCGTTTGTTTCATTAATGCAAATACATTATATTTGCAATAGAAAAATAGTAAGTCTTAGCCACATTAGTTTGATTGGGAAACTCATCAAATTAATCTGAAAACCGAGACAGGCTTCGATACTTGATGGCGGGCCACAACCTTATGGGTAGCATTTATGCCAGTGGATTACAAAGAGGGCGAGCACTCAAATCATGTCATACGGAGTTTCATCGCATCACTGATGTGGCTTTCTATAAAAAAGCGTCTATAATCAATATCGATTATAGACGCTTTTGCTTTTGTCTTATAAATGCTTTATTCTTTAATTTTAATTATCCGGTTTGATAAGCTTTCAATAATTGCCAGAGATTCAACTTTGATTCCCTTTGATTCTAATAATAGACGACCGTTTTGAAATTCTTTTTCAATGATAAATCCCATCCCAACAAGATTAGCTCCAGCCTGTTCAATTAAATTGAGTATGCCAAGTGCTGCGTTTCCATAAGCTAAAAAATCGTCAATAAAAAGGATATTATCTTCAGGACCGATAAATTCAGAACTAATAACTACTTCATAATCGCGGTCTTTTGTGAAAGAATGGACTGTTGTGGAAAGGTAATTCCTCATTGTATTTGGAAGTTTTTTCTTTGCAAATACAACAGGTAAATCCATTAGGTATCCGGTCATTATAGCTGGGGCTATGCCGCTGGCCTCAATTGTCATAATCTTATTGACATTTGTTGTTGCAAACCGACGTACAAATTCAATCCCAATGCTTTTCATTAACGTTGGGTCTAACTGGTGATTAATAAAGCTATCTACTTTTAGGATTCCACCTTCATAACATTTCCCGTCTTGAAGAATTCGCTTTTTCAATAATTTCATTTTAAAACCGGTTTATTTATTGTCTCTCAGATCTTTTACTCTAACAGCTTTGCCTTCGCTTTGAGGCAGGGTTCCTTTCTGTACCAATATTAGTTTTGGTGTAACCAGTATTTCATCCTTAAGCTGATGGGTAATTTCTTTTGCCAGACTTTGTAATTCAATATAGTTATCTGTAGAAAGATCACTTAATTCTACTTCAACAATTATCTCATCCTGATTGTTCTTTGTGTCTAATGTAATTAAGTAATTGCTACCTAATTGTGGAAAACGAACTAAAATTTTTTCAATCTGCATTGGGAATATGTTAACCCCTTTGATGATAAACATATCGTCACTTCGACCTTTGATACGATCTATTCGGATATGTGTGCGTCCGCAGGGACATTTTCCGGGTAATATTCGTGTTAGATCGTGCGTGCGATAGCGTAGGAGAGGCATTTGTTCACGATCTAGTGTTGTGAGCACTAATTCTCCTATTTCTCCATCAGGAAGGTGTTCTCCGGTTTTGGGGTCAATAACTTCTACTAAGTAGCAATCCTCCCAGAAATGCATTCCGTTTTGTTCCAGACACTCAAAAGCTACGCCAGGACCATTCATTTCTGTCATGCCAAAACTATTATATGCTTTAACGCCCAATAGTTTCTCTATCTTTCTTCGTTGCTCATTTGTATGTGGTTCAGCCCCTATAACCAATGTTTTTAGTTTGGTGTTTCTAGGATCTATGCCTTCCTCCTGAAAGACTTCAGCCAAACGAATGGCATAACTAGGTATGGCATGAAGGGCTGTAGTTCCAAAGTCTGTAATAAACTTGATTTGTCTTTTACTGTTTCCTGCAGCTGCAGGAACAGTAAGCGCTCCAAGCTTTTCGGCGCCATATTGAAATCCTAGCCCTCCTGTAAACATTCCATAGCCAGAACTATTTTGAAAAACATCAGTGTTTCTCAGACCAACCATGAATAGACATCGGGCAACCAGATTAGCCCATGAATCAAGATCGTGTTGGGAATGGACAATTACGGTAGGATTGCCTGTAGTTCCACTTGAAGAATGAACTCTAACCGCATTTTTCATATCTCCGGCTACTAATCCGAAAGGATAGTTTGCACGCATATCTGCTTTCGTTGTGAAAGGAATCTTTTTGATATCTTCCAGAGACTGAATTGTATTTGCTGTAATGCCGTTTTTAGTGAATACCTTTTTATAATAAGGTGAATTGGAAGCGATTTGGATTGTCTTTCTAAGCTTTTGAAGCTGAAGTTCGTTCAACTTCTCCCTGCTCATTGTTTCTATTTCTTCTTCCCAAAATTGATTCATGGCTTTTCGTATTTGTAAGGTGCTTGTATTTCTGGTCTTACATCATTTTTTCTGCAATCTCTTTTCCTGCAGCCAGAGCTTTTAAGTTTAGTTCTACGATGGCTTCTCCTTTACGTTCAAAGATGTCGCGGATACTTTCCTGTATTTTGGCGTAATCGATTCCTAAGAAAGGAATTGTGGCACCAAGCAATACAATGTTTGCTACGCGGGTTGAACCTAAATCCTTGGCAACCTCGTCAACGTTTAAAATGATCTTATGGGGAAGCTTGTTTATCTCGCTCATAACATCTTCCTCAGCAGGATAATTAGGAATGTTGATGAATGGAGTTTCGTTGGTTACTAACCAACCATCATTGCTGAGGTAGGGGAGGTAACGCAAGCTTTCCATTGGTTCCAGTGAGATAATCAGGTCGCACTTTCCTGTTGGTATTAAATCTGAAGCAATAGGTTTATCGCTGATGCGAAGATTTGATTGCACATCTCCACCTCTCTGACTCATTCCGTGAACTTCTGCCTGCTTCATGTAGAGACCTTCTTTTAAAGCGGCTTTGCCAATTACGGTAGCGATAGAAAGAATTCCCTGACCGCCTACACCTGATAATATAATATCTTTTTTCATCTTATTTGCTACTTCTTTTCTTTCTTGCTAATGTTTGGATACACTCTCTGCGAGGAATAATAACAGATACACCGCGATACTCAATTTCTTCGTGTATTATCTGTTTCATTTCCTCATAATTCTTTTTCAAAGGAACAAAAACGCGAACGTGATCTGGAGCTACTCCTAGTCCTAGACATATAGCTTCTATCTTTCCTGTGCCAGCTGAATCCTGTCCGCCTGTCATGGCTGTTGTTTCATTGTCCGAGATAACGATTGTTACATTTGAGTTTTCGTTTACGCAATCAAGTAAACCTGTCATTCCAGAGTGAGTAAAGGTTGAATCACCGATAACTGCCACAGAAGGGAAAAGCCCTGCATCAGCAGCGCCTTTTGCCATTGTTATTGATGCTCCCATATCTACGCATGAATTGATTGCATTGAATGGTGCTCCGGCACCTAAGGTATAACAGCCAATGTCACTGAATACTTTATGAGTAGGATAATTCTCTTTCAGTACTTCGGTTAATGTAGTATACATATCACGGTGTCCACAGCCTTCGCAAAGAGCGGGGGGGCGCATTTCTACAACACTTGGGATGGTAAATGCCGATTTATTCTCTTTTCCGATAGCTTTAGCTACGTTATCAGGATTCAATTCACCATCACGTGAAAGGGTTCCGTCCATACGACCTTTTACTTTAATGCCGATTCCAAGATAGCCTTTAAGCATATTTTCAACAAAAGGCTGCCCGTCTTCCAATACTAAAATTTCTTGGCATTCAGAAGCTAGCTTTAATAGTTGTTTTTTAGGAAGAGGATATTGACCAATTTTCAATACAGGATATTCACATCCTTCGGAGTAATTCTCCATCAAATAGTTGAATCCTATACCGCAAGCCACAATTCCAAGTTTCTTATTTGGTCCGTCGATGTATTTATTGTATGGTGATTCTTCGGATGCCTTAATAAATTCTTCTTGTTTTGTTATTAATGTTTTGTAACGACGACGTGCATTTCCTGGAAGGAGAATGAATTGACGTGGATCTTCGCTGAAAGAAATTTCATTCTGAGGTTTCACCGGTTGGTTTTCTACACCTGAGCGAGAGTGAGCCAGGCGGGTAACCATTCTCACAAGGATAGGTTCACCTATTTTCTCAGAAAATTCGTAGCCATTGTAAACCATGTCATAAGCTTCCTGCTGATTAGATGGTTCAAACATTGGTATTAAAGCAAAATCGCCATAGAAGCGACTGTCTTGCTCGTTTTGCGAAGAATGCATGCTAGGGTCATCGGCTGCTACTACAATTAGTCCTCCGTTTACTCCCGTCATGGCTGAATTGATAAAACAATCTGCTGCAACATTCATACCCACGTGTTTCATACAAACTAAAGTACGTTTGCCAGCAAAGGATAATCCCAAAGCAGATTCCATAGCTGTTTTTTCATTTGTGCTCCAGCGGCTATGAATTTTTCTATCTTTCGCCAGTGGTGATTGTTGAATATACTCTGTTATTTCTGTTGATGGGGTACCCGGGTACGCATAAACGCCGGAAAGTCCGGCGTCTATTGCTGCTTGTGCAATGGCTTCATCGCCCAATAAGAGTTGTTTGCTCATATCTTTGTATCTTAAAAGTGATTACTTTTAGTTATTGTTTGATTACAAAGATAGGTAATAAAGTGCTATTTTAATAGAAAATCTTTAGAAAATCTTTCGTTTGTTCAGCTCTGCCTGGTATTTCTTGGCATTTACCATATGCTCTTCCCAGGTTGCTGCGAAGTTGTGCGTACCAGAGAAATCTTCTTTTGCGCACATATATATAAAGTTGTGTCTTGTGTAATTAAGTACGGCATCAACTCCTTTGATGGAAGGAATACGAATTGGTCCGGGAGGCAATCCTAGGAACTTGTAAGTATTGTAGGGAGAATCAGAACGAAGGTGTATTCCTGTTACTCTTTTTATAGTGAAATCCTGTACAGCGAACTTCACAGTTGGGTCTGCCTGAAGTTTCATTCCTTTGTGCAAACGGTTAATATAAAGGCCTGCAACCATAGACTTTTCTTCATTGTTGTTGGTCTCTTCTTCTACGATTGAAGCAATAGTGTACACTTCCGAAGGAGTAAACCCGATTGATTTTGCTTTGCTTAAACGTTCATTTGTCCAGAAGGAGTTATACTCTTTTTTCATCTTTTTAAATAGATCGGCAGTAGAGATATTCCAGTAAAGTTCATACGTATTGGGGATGAAAAGGCAAACGATAGTCTGCTTTTTGAAACCTAGTTTGGAACAGAAAGTAGAATCATTTAAACGAATGGCAACTTCTGCAGAATCAACCATAAGTTGATTACCTATCTTTTGAGCCAATTGTCCTACAGTACGCACATCATTGATTGAAAAATTCAGCGGAGCTTGTTGTCCTCGCGTCAGTCTGCGAAAAACCAGATAATTACCGTCTCCCGGTTTGATGACATAACGTCCGGTGTGGATGTTCTTGGCATCACTGAAGTGATTCATTAACCAATTAAAGGTTTTCATACTGCGTGGCATACCTGCACGTTCTACTTTAACAGAGATAGAGTCGGGCGTATCGTCACGGTCAATATAGACATATGCTTTTTTCTCAGTCTGGAACTGAGCAGCAAATAGATTATAGTATACGAAAATTCCGGCAAAGAAAATGATTGCGCCAGCGCAGATTGCTGCGATAACCCATTTATTCTTTAATTTATTGTTCATAATGTGATGTGAAATACTTTGTGATTAATTTTCGCCGCAAAGATAGTTATTAATCTTTTACGGTATACTTAGTCATTCCTATTTATTTACCTTATTTTTTTATATTACACTACTTTTAAATTAGGTCTACACTCATTTATATAATAGTCTAGGCTCTATTTTAAAAAGACGTAGACCTTTTGAAAAAGCATTCAGGAAGAAATCTATAAACCCCAATCGGTAGTTGAGTTAGAACTCTCTATACGATTCTCAAACTCATCCGGTAAAGCAGAAAAGAAGTCCATTCCTGTGAGCTTTTCTACATTATCTACTGAAACGGCATAGCTGCTCAATGGTAATGCTTCTTCATCATTTTTCATGATAAAGCCTATGGCCTTCGGAGATTTGAGGTACGGAGCCAGTATCACCTTGAAAAATCGTTGTGGAACGGCTACCCGGTCGCTTCCAATTGTCTTGTATCCTTTATCTACAATGGGACCGCATACAATTATAATGGCACTGTCTTCCTGTGCCCAGTCACGTACTTTCTCTTCCAGAGTTTTCCATCGTCCGGCATTCAGTGAGTGTTTCTGAGGGCACATGTTACTAAAATAAAAACATTCTTTCATCACTCTCGTGTTCCATTTCATATCTGCCGCCGGAGCCATATGTCCGCGGTCATATCCTGAATGAGCGTAATCTTCATTCGTTGCACAAATACCATTCACTTCGGGATCTACAACAAATTTATCCGAACGCTTCAGCTTTCCCGTTATTTCATATTCAGTTAATTCATAAGAAACCCAGTTTGGTACGCGCCATTCCGGATTATATGACACAGTGTATCCTGCATGATTAATGATTTGCTCAGGGCGTGAGGTGATGAGTTGTGGACGCTCCAGATCACCCGAAATTTCTTTCTTCTCCGGAGCCATAGTGGCCTCGGTTTTATATTTTACATCATTAGCTGCATGTAAAATTGGGCTGCGGAAGTGCTCATATAAAAGGACTGCCCCCAACGATATTACTACAATCAATAATAATATCCTGAATATGTTACTCTGCTGGTTCTTTTTCTTTCTTTTTGCCATGTTGTTGTTATTCTTTTAATTGCTGCAAACATACTAAGTTTTTTCCTTTTGCGTTATGTTATCAATGATTTTGTCATTTTAAAAAGTTACTTTTGTTTTATGAAGAATATACAAATAGCAGTTATCGGACTTGGTTATGTAGGCTTACCTTTGGCTAGGCTTTTTGCAGCAAAATACCCGGTTGTTGGATTTGACATAAATAAAAATCGCATTGAAGAACTAAATAATAGTAATGATTCCACGTTGGAGGTGTCTAATGAAGAGCTACAGAAAGTGATTACCGCTCAACCGTTTTCCGCTTCCGGTTTATTTTGCACATCGAATGCTGAGTTTCTTCAAAAGTGCAACTACTATATCATTACAGTTCCTACACCCGTGGACAAGAGTAATCATCCAGATTTGCATCCTTTGTTTTCCGCCAGCGGAACAGTGGGGAGGGCTATTAATAAGAATGATATTGTGATCTACGAATCTACAGTTTCTCCCGGAATTACAGAGGATGTTTGCATTCCCATCGTTGAAAAAGTGTCAGGTCTTTCGTTTAATAAAGATTTCTTTGCCGGATATTCTCCCGAACGTATAAATCCAGGTGATAAACTACATACGGTGGAAACTATTCTGAAGATTACGTCCGGTTCAACTCCTGAAGTTGCACAATTGGTCGATGAACTGTATCGTTCAGTTATTACCGCTGGAACTTATCTAGCTCCTTCTATCCGGGTGGCCGAAGCAGCAAAAATTATAGAGAACTCCCAACGGGATATAAATATAGCCTTTATCAATGAACTGGCAAAGATATTTAATCGTATGGGAATAGATACCCGCAGTGTGCTTCAGGCAGCAGCCACAAAATGGAACTTTCTACCTTTCTATCCCGGATTGGTGGGCGGTCATTGCATCGGCGTTGATCCGTATTATTTGGCACAAAGAGCTAGAGAATACGGATTTCGTCCGGAAATAATATTGTCGGGAAGGCGGATGAATGATGGGATGGGAGAGTATGTTGCTCAGGAAGTAGTGCGATGTATGATAAAGAAAGAGATGCTGATAAAGCATAGTCGGGTATTAATTCTTGGCTTTACATTTAAGGAAAACTGTCCCGACGTGCGCAATACAAAGGTTATTGATGTGGTTCATGAACTTCAGAATTATGATATTGATGTAACAGTTTATGATCCGATAGCATCTCGCGAAGACGTGAAGCGAGAATATGGACTTGAAATAGCTTCGGAGCTTCCTTCCGAAGAATATGATGCTGTGATAGCAGCTGTGGCTCATAAAGAATTTATCTCTTTGAATGTTCGGTCGTTAGTGAAAAAAGAGGGTGTTGTATATGATGTAAAAGGAATCTATCCGTTAGCAATTGTGGATGCCCGACTTTGATTTTTAGAAAAAAAATGCCAAAAACTCTTTATATATTAGAATAATGGTGTAAATTTGCACTACATAAACCGAAAGAAATGCCGCATTAGCTCAGTTGGTAGAGCGTTTCACTCGTAATGAAGAGGTCCCCGGTTCAAGTCCGGGTTGCGGCTCATTTTTAAATAAACAGGTTTAATTATAAAACAGCTTTGCTAATTCAGCAAAGCTGTTTTTCTTTAATATCTATTTCATAATTATATCTCAAAATTTCACTATTAATTTATTATGAGGTGCTGAATATCGATAGACTTAAATGGCTATATTCGGCTTTATAGCCCATTTGTTAATTGAATGCTGGCATTAATTTTTATGATTTAGATAAATAAAAAGAGAGTATTAATGAACTCATTTACAATTTAATTGTTTATATTGAACAAAAAACTAAAAAGAGAATAAAGTATGGCACATACAAAGTTTAAAGGACAAGTAGTAAAATTGTTCGGAGAGTTTATTCAGATAAATGATTTTGCACCAAATTTTCATCTGGTAAAGAATGATTTAAGTGATTATTATTTAGATTATGCTAAAGGCAAAAATGTAGTGTTAAATATATTTCCAAGTTTGGATACAAGTGTTTGTGCAACGTCGGTTAGGCACTTCAATAAAATTGCATCTCAATTGCCAAATACAATTGTTTTAGCCATATCAAAAGATTTGCCATTTGCTCAAGGACGTTTTTGCACCACCGAAGGCATCGATAATGTAATTGCTTTATCAGATTTTCGTTCACCTGAATTTGCCCAGGAATATGGTTTATTGATGGAAGATGGTCCTCTGAGAGGATTATTGGCTAGGGCGGTCGTTGTAATTAATCCGGAAGGGAAAGTGATCCATACAGAGATTGTTACTGAGATTACCACAGAACCTAATTATGATGCAGTAATCAATTTGCTAAAATAATTCCATTTAAATATGAACTAATAAAGCCGGATTAAGAATATCTTAGTCCGGCTTTATTAGTTCATATTCAACAATATTTTCTCTTATCCTTATATTAGCTGATGTGATCTTAATATTGAGATCTTATTGCTTAAAAAGTCTTGAAAAACGAATTAGTTGAATTTTGATTTGCGGGTATTCAAATTCTCATCTTCTTCAATAGCTTTTCTCAGATCGATAATTAATTGTTTTAATTCAGTTTCTTCTTCAGGCAAATAATCCAGACTCTGCAGAATATTCTCAGGATTTTGCTTGGTTGCCTGGATGAAATAGTAATTAAAATCTTCTATATTTCCCAATGCTCCGTTTGCATAAGCCAGTAATAAGTAGTTATTATCATATCCTGGAGAATAGAACTCTACTGTTTCAAAGCACTTTAAAGCCCGATCGTACATTTTATTCTCAAAATAGATAGTTCCCATCTCTGAGAAAGTTTTTGGATTTTCAGGATTTAACTTAATGGCTTCTCCAAAGCTAATGCTGGCATTTTTCCGATCTTCGAAGCCTAGGTATATCTTTCCCTTATTAAGATAAGAATCAGCGCATGAAGCATCTTCGTTTATTGCCAAATCAATATAATGAATGGCTTCTTCAAGTAATTTAAGCTCGCTATAACTTAAAGCGATATAAGTATATATATCAATAGTATCTGGTGAAAGCCCCTGATTAATCCCTAATGCTTCTTTAAATTTCAGAATACATTTCTCATAATTCTTGAGACTATAGTGGCACAATCCGATGAAAAACACAGTCATACCCGATTTTGGTTCTGTTTCTTCATATCTCTCATAGAATTCACAAGATTTTTCGTAGTTCTCCAACTGATAATAACAGTGAGCTGTCATCAGTATAGATCCAGGATGGTCTGCTTCTATGGTGAGAGCAAATTCATATGCTTCCAGCGCTTTATTGAATTCTTTTGCAACATAATAGAATCGTCCAAGGTCAAACCAATATTGAACTGAATAAGGGTCTTTATCCAGCAATTTATTATAGAGATCGGCTCCTTTATCAATCTGTTTGGATTGGCCGTAACATTCGGCTAAATTCATGCGAATTTCGTCGTTTTCAGGATCGGCTTCAAATGCTTTTTCAAACCAAGGCAAAGCTTTCTCGGGAAGATCGGAATCAGTGTAAAGGAATGCAATATCAAGCCAGTTATCTTCTTCATTGTTTTCATCCTGACTAACCATTTCCTGAATAAGTGTGTCGGCTTCTTCCAATTTCTTTTCCATGATCAAGAGTTCTGCTTTAAGCATTTTAACATCCCGATCATAACTTTCCGAAATAGATAAGGCTATTTCTTTAGCTTCTTCTATTTTTTCCAGATCAATGAGGATATGCGCTTTGATAACAAGAACTTCTGTGTTTGCAGGATGAATGGATAGGGCATAGTCAATTACTTCGAAAGCTTCGTCGTATTGCTGCAATGATGCGTAATATTCGGCAAAATCGGCTAATTGATCTGCGTCAAAATAACCAGTTCTTTTTGCTGCTTTCATTTCTTCATATTGGGCAAGTGCTTGCTTAAACTCTTTATCTTGCTCAAAATCCGAAGAAGAATAATTGCTCATATTCTTTATTTATAGTGTAAAACAATTAATTCCTCCAGAAAGGAGGAATTAATTGTCATATATATTATTTATTAATTTTGCTCCAGGTATCTTTTAGTCCAACAGTACGGTTAAATATCAGTTTTTCAGAAGTAGAATCTTTGTCTACATTGAAATAGCCGATACGTTGGAACTGTAAATAATCTAGAGGCTTCATTTCTGCCAGGAACTTCTCTACTCTACAGTTTGTAAGTACCTTTAATGAATCTGGATTCAGAAGGTCGCGGAAGTCTCCGTCTTTCTCTTCCAAAGCAGGATTTTCTACCTTAAACAAACGATCGTAAAGGCGAACTTCAGCAGGAAGACTGTGTGCAGCACTTACCCAGTGAAGAGTTCCTTTCACTTTTCGGTTGCTATCCGGCATACCACTCTTTGTGTTTGGATCAAATTCGCAGTATACTTCTTCAATATCTCCATCTGCATTCTTTTTACAGCCTGTACATTTTACAATATAGGCGTTCTTCAGGCGAACTTCCTGACCGGGAGTCATTCGGAAATACTTCTTTGGAGCATCTTCCATGAAGTCTTCTCGTTCGATAAACAGCTCGCGACTGAATTCTATAATGTGTGAAGCGGAATTTGGATCTTCAGCATTATTGATTGCTTCCATTTTTTCCACTTGTCCTTCAGGATAGTTAGTGATGATACACTTCACAGGATTGATAACGGCAGCCACACGAGTGGAGCGCGCGTTAAGATCTTCCCTTACTACCGATTCAAGAAGTGAAACGTCAATAATACCATCATACTTTGTATAACCAATTTTATCGATGAAATTATGAATGGCTTCAGGTGAGTAACCGCGGCGGCGATAACCACATAGGGTAGGCATTCGTGGGTCATCCCATCCGTTCACTAATTTTTCTTTAACCAAAGTGAGAAGTTTACGCTTGCTCATTACTGTATAAGTAAGATTCAAACGGTTGAATTCCATCTGGCGAGGATTATAATTCTCGCTTTCCTTCAATAGGTCTATATAATAATTATATAGTGGACGGTGAACTTCAAATTCTAGTGTACAAAGGGAGTGGGTTACACCTTCAAAGTAATCGGACTGTCCATGAGCAAAGTCATACATTGGGTATGCTTTCCAGGTTGTTCCTGTACGATGATGTGGATGATGGATAATGCGGTACATTATCGGATCACGGAAGTGCATGTTTGAGTTTGCCATATCAATCTTGGCACGAAGAACCATTGCACCTTCGGGCAATTCTCCGGAATTCATCTTTTGGAAAAGTTCCAGATTTTCCTCTAGAGGACGGTCGCGGAAGGGACTGTTTGTTCCTGCCTGGGTAGGAGTTCCTTTCTGCTTTGCAATTTCCTCGGCAGATTGTTCGTCTACATATGCCTTGCCTTCTTTAATCAGTTTTATGGCAAAATCCCATAACTGCTGGAAGTAATCAGAGGCGTAGTATATGTTTCCCCACTTGTAGCCAAGCCACTCTATATCTTCTTTGATGGCATCTACATATTCTACATCTTCTTTTACGGGATTGGTATCATCGAAGCGAAGATTACAAACACCATTATACTTTTTAGCAATGCCAAAGTCCATACAAATTGCTTTTGCATGACCTATGTGCAGGTAACCATTGGGCTCTGGTGGGAAACGTGTTTGTATTCTTCCTCCGTTTTTACCTTCTTTCAAATCGTTCTCTACGGCGATCTCAATAAAGTTCAAACTTTTCTTTTCGCCTCCTTCTTCCGTTTTAATATCTGTCATAGTGATACGTTGTTACACAGTTAAGGCTGCAAAAATAGTTATTCTTTTTCGTATTACATTAATCTAATTGGAATATATCCACCCTTTTTTATTAAATTCTGACCTTCTGCAGATAAAACATACTGAATAAATGGTGATACTTTATTTTTGTCTTTGTTATTATAATAATAAAATAGTGGTCTTACAATAGGGTAAAGTTTCTTTGAGGCATTTTCTAAACTTGGAGTTGCAAATTTTTTTCCATCATATGAAACAGCTATAGTTTTTACTTTGTTGCTTACATAAGCAAGTCCCACATATCCAATTGCACCCTTAGTCTGACTTACTGATTGGATAATGGCTCCTGTTGCAGGCATGGAAAGGATGTCCTTTTTATAATTTTTATTCTTTAAAACATGTTCCTTGAAAAACTCGTATGTTCCCGAAGATGTTTCGCGAGAGTATGCCACTATTTTCATATCTTTCCCACCCACTTGTTTCCAGTTTGTGATTGAGCCAGTGAAAATACCTGCTAATTGTTCACGAGTGAGCTTGCTAACGGTGTTTGATGGATTGATAACCACTGCTAATGCATCATATGCAATCTTTACTTCTGTAATATCTTGTTTTTTTGCTTTAAGTTTCATCTTCTCGCCAAACTTGATTGAACGAGAGGCCATAGCAATGTCACAAGTTCCATCTATCAATGCCGAGAATCCAACACCGCTTCCGCCGCCAGTAACAGTGACGTTAGCTCCGTGCTTTTTGTTCATATAGCTTTCAGCTGCTTGTTGTGACACTGGAAGTACAGTATCGCTACCTTTAATTCGTTGTGCATGTAAAGATGTAACGCTCAGCAATAACGAAATCAATAATAGAATAGTTCCTTTTTTCATTTCTTTTCTCCTTATTTAATTAATATGTTGCAAAACAATAAAATTCATATTACAAAACAATTACATCTGTGTTACTTACTTGTAACAACAGGACTCCTAGTTATATTTAACGCATTGAAACAAGTTATGTTTATTTAAAGGTATACACTATAATTATTTTTACTGTAGGGCTTTTTATTTTTAATGCTAGACTATAAATAGATAAGGTGTACATGTTAATGATATTGTTCCAGCAATAACCGCCTAAGCTTCTTAAACATTTTTACTTAGCCTTTTGTTTTGAATCATGTAACATAAATGTAATACAATTGAAATATTTCCTTCAAATCATAGTCACAACTTCTTAATATCTGTTTCGTTCCTTTGCATCAGAAAAATATGAAATATGAAAAAGTTTTTTGAACGAATAATTGAAGGGCTGCTTACTTGCAGTGGTTTCGTGACAAGTATTACGATTCTGCTCATTATTGTTTTTCTTTTCAGTGAGGCATTCGGACTGTTTGGTAATAAAGCCATTGAGGATGGATATGTACTTGCTCTTAACAAAGAAAATAAAGTTACGGATCTTACTCCAGCTGAGATTAAAAAAATGTTTGATGGAGAGGTAACCAATTGGTCACAAGTTGGAGGAACAAATGCTCCAATAACTATTTTCCGCTTGGAAAATCTTACAGATTATTACTCAGAAGAAGAGCTTGGCCCTGATTACGCATTTGCAGGAGCCAAGATTGCTGAACTGATTAATAAGAATCCAGGAATGATTGGATTTATTCCTAATAATTATCTTCATAAGAGCTTTCAAGGGCATGTAATTAAGGATAAAACGATCTCAATTAAAGATGTTATTGGAGGAACTGAATGGTTCCCTACAGCAACTCCGGCGCCTCAGTTCGGAATTCTTCCCTTGATAACCGGTACTCTTTGGGTTAGCTTCTTTGCCATTCTGTTTGCTCTCCCGTTTGGCTTATCTGTATCGATATATATGAGTGAGGTTTCCAGCCACCGTGTAAGAGATATATTGAAACCAGTAATCGAACTATTAAGTGGAATACCTTCTGTCGTTTATGGTTTCTTCGGATTGATTGTTATCGTTCCCTTGATTCAAAAAATATTTCACCTTCCGGTTGGAGAATCTGGACTTGCTGGTAGTATTGTTCTTGCCATTATGGCATTGCCAACAATTATTACAGTAAGTGAGGATGCAATGAGAAACTGTCCACGGGCAATGAGAGAAGCAAGTCTTGCTTTGGGAGCATCTAAATGGCAGACTATTTATAAGGTAGTTATACCTTACTCAATTTCGGGAATAACCTCAGGAATTGTTTTAGGAATAGGACGCGCTATTGGTGAAACAATGGCTGTGCTTATGGTAACAGGTAATGCAGCAGTGATTCCTCATTCAATTCTAGAACCCCTTCGAACCATCCCTGCAACCATTGCCGCCGAACTAGGTGAAGCACCAGCAGGAGGAGCGCACTATCAAGCGTTGTTCTTATTAGGAGTTGTGTTGTTCTTCATCACACTTATCATCAACTTTAGTGTAGAATACATAAGCAGCAGACAAAAATAATGGAAAAGAATAAATTTCCCGAATCCTACGAACGACGCAAACGTCGTTCTCAGAAAATAGCCTTTGGCATTTTCTCTTTATTTAGCTACAGCATTGTTGCAATACTCTTTGCAATCCTGGGTTTTATAGTATATAAAGGTATAGGCGTTATTAACTGGGATTTCCTAACCACAGAACCTACAGAAGGAATGACATCTGGAGGAATCTGGCCAGCCATTGTGGGAACATTCTATCTGATGTTTGGTAGTGCGATTTTTGCATTTCCCATTGGAGTAATGAGTGGAATCTACATGAATGAATATGCTCCGAAAGGTAAAGTTGTTCGTTTTATAAGAGTGATGACTAACAACCTTAGCGGAATCCCATCTATTGTATTCGGTCTCTTTGGTATGACACTTTTTGTTAATTACCTAGGATTTGGTGATAGTATTCTGGCGGGTTCACTTACTCTTGGACTACTTTGTGTGCCGTTGGTAATCAGAACAACGGAAGAAGCTTTAAAAGCTATTCCAGATACATTTCGTGAAGGTAGTCGTGCGCTAGGAGCCACTAAGCTTCAAACTATCCGACGAGTGATTCTTCCTATTGCCACACCTAATATTATTACAGGATTGATTTTGGCGCTTGGGCGTGTTTCCGGAGAAACCGCACCAATCCTTTTCACTTGCGCGGCATATTTTCTTCCCAAACTTCCTTCCAGTGCACTAGATCAATGTATGGCCTTGCCTTACCATCTTTACGTAATATCTACTAGCGGAACAAATATGGAAGCACAGTTGCCTATTGCGTATGGTACTGCATTAGTTTTGATCGTCATTATTTTAATAGTGAATCTAATTGCTAATGCTCTAAGAAAATATTTCTCTAATAAAGTAAAAATGAATTAAAGTAAAATAGAATGAATAAAATTGATGTAAATGACGTAAATTTCTATTATGGCGATTTTCATGCGCTGAAAGGAGTCAGTATGCAGATAAAAGAAAAGTCTGTAGTTGCCTTTATCGGACCTTCCGGTTGTGGTAAGTCTACCTTTCTTCGCCTTTTTAACCGAATGAACGATTTGATACCCAATATTCGAATGGAGGGACAAATCCTTATTGATAATGAGGATATTTATGCTAAAGGAGTTCCTGTAGATGAATTAAGAAAGAATGTAGGAATGGTATTTCAGCGTCCTAATCCTTTTCCTAAAACTATTTTCGAAAATGTAGCTTATGGTCTTCGGGTTAACGGCATAAAAGACAATGAGCTTATCCGTCATAGGGTGGAAGAGACCTTGAAAGGTGCAGCACTTTGGGATGAAGTAAAAGATAAATTGAAAGAATCTGCATTCGCTCTTTCTGGTGGACAGCAACAAAGACTTTGTATTGCCCGTGCTATGGCCGTATCTCCATCTATTTTGCTTATGGATGAACCCGCTTCTGCTCTTGATCCTATTTCAACGGCTAAAGTAGAAGAACTAATTCACGAGTTAAAGAAAGATTATACAATTGTTATAGTTACTCACAATATGCAGCAAGCTGCTCGTGTTAGTGATAAAACTGCTTATTTTTATCTGGGAGAGATGATTGAATTTGATGAAACAAAGAAGATTTTTACCAATCCGGCTCAGATTTCCACGCAGAATTATATCACCGGACGTTTCGGATAACCTTTTTATTTTATATTTGTAATCTTAATAAAAGAATAGCGATATGGTAAAGTTTATAGAATCAGAACTCGTGCAACTGAAAAAAGAAGTGGACGAAATGTGGACGTTAGTCTATAATCAGTTAGATAGAGCCTCAGAAGCGGTTCTTACTCTCAATAAAGAACTGGCACAGCAAGTTATCGTTAGAGAGAAAAGAGTAAATGCCTTCGAACTTAAAATAGATAGCGATGTAGAGGATATAATAGCTCTTTACAATCCAGTAGCAGTAGATTTGCGTTTTGTTCTTGCTATGTTGAAAATAAACACAGATTTGGAACGTCTTGGTGACTTTGCTGAGGGCATTGCTCGTTTTGTGGTTAAATGCAATGAACCGGCTCTTGATCCGGAACTTTTAAAAGAACTCCGTCTCGAAGAAATGTTTGCACAGGTTTTATCAATGCTTGAAACAGCAAAGAAGGCTCTGAATGAAGAAAGTCTTGAATTGGCAACATCTGTCTTTGCTAAAGATAATCTGGTTGATGAGATTAATTCGGAAGTGTCTGTGAAACTGGCAGATTATATAACTAAGAATCCTGAAAGTATGCTACTTTGCTTAAACTTAATTGGCGTGTTTCGTAAACTAGAACGATCAGGAGATCACATTAACAACCTGGCTGAAGAAATTGTTTTCTATATTGATGCAAAAGTATTGAAACATCAGGGCAAAACAGATGAAGGATATCTTTCGCAAATTTGAAAAATGAAGAAATTTGGTATTAGTAAAGTAAAAGTGAAAAGTTAAATCGCAAAAAATATGTTGTATGACATATAATTTTGTTTGTTTAGTATTAAAATATCTTGCATCTTTGCAACCGTTATCCTGAAAACAATCTTTTTACCTTAAAAAAAACTAATACCTATTGAAAACTGAAAAGCGGGACTTTGTGAAAAGTCCCGCTTTTTGATTGTATACAACATAAAGCAATGTTTTTAAGGTAAAAGCCGTTTGCAAAGAATCTCAGAATAGGCTAATTATGGAGTATTCGTAAAATATATCCGAAGATGCCAAAGATTGAGTCTTAATTTATAGAATAAGTTTGTAATTTGTCCAATAGAGAGAAGCGGAAAGTAAAAAACACCTATATGTTTTTACTTTCCGCTTCTCTCTATACTGTCTGTATTTTACTTATTGCATCAATAAACCAAGACTTTGCTGTTTGGCAAATCAGGAATATAGAGCTTTCCTTTGTGTATAGATAGATCGGCTGGTCCGGTTAGCTGTAAAGGAAGAACAAGATTCTCAACCTTCAAATCTTTCAGGTTAATCTTTCCTACATTTCCATTTACCCAGGTTGTGAAATATAACGATTTGCCATCTTCGGAAAGTGCTAATCCGTCATATTGGCTCATGCGGTCAAAAAGCTTTTCAACAACGGGCTTATCAAAGTTCTTTATAGTATAAATAACGTTTGCTGCAGCTGTATTTCCATCAATAGGGTATGAAGCAACATAAATAACGCTATCAGTTGCAACAATTCCATTTGCCCCAGGAACGGTTGCAAAAAGTTTGGGAGTTTGGCTATTTACTTTCTCAGGATCCGAAATATCTAATTTATAAATATTACCAGTGTTAGTAACGGTAACATATAGATTTGTTCCGTTTGCTGCAATGTCGTTTACATAAGAATCTTTTGTAGGAAAATCTATCTTCTGGCTTTTGCTTACATCTTTAAGATTAAATGCAACTACTGCATTAACATCAGCTACAAAAAGATAATTACCTACTATGCACATTCCTTTAGGGGCATTTAATCTTCCATCTGCCGGAATTAATATAGATGTCTTTTTGGAACTTACTTCCATAATATATCCCTTACCAGCTTTATTAAGCGGGTTAATTGTATCTCCGCCAAAGTTACTGATGTACAATGATTCTCCATTCCAGCAGGTTGCTTCACAAAAGCGCAAGCTGTCTGAGATTACTTTAGCAGGGCCACTTAAAGGTATAACCTGAACATCTGCTTTTTTTATGTTTTTGCATGAGAAAAATCCCATACCCACAAGCACTAAGCATCCAATTACTTTCTTATTCATATGCAAGTCATTTCGTTTGTTAATATTTTGAACAAAGATAAAAATTATAACTATTATTATGCTATCTAATTTAAAATAAATTATCTTTGCCGCCCAATTTGTAACACGATATTACTGATCTGTATTTAATGGTATGATTGGTGATGTGACTTAGCTATACTATAGATAAAATGAAAAAAGAAGATTACGTATATTATAAAAAAGGGATTATTTTTAATAAAGCACCCCATAAAGAAGTGCAACTGTCAGAAAAAACACGCTTGGATTTAATAAATGAACATAACGTTTGGTTTATAAGGAATACTTATGATTTTGACTCATCCAAATCTACTTCATTCTGGTTTGTAATAAAAGATACGTTTGGTGGAATGAAGGAATTAAAACGGCGAACTCGTAATAAAGTCCGTCATGCTTTGACTTTTTTTGATATAGAAAGAATTTCTGTAGACTTGATGTATGAGCAAGGCTATGATGTTTATCGTGATTCATTCAATCGCTATTCCAATACTACCGATGTTGTTGCTACACGTTTTTCATTTCTTACAGAGCTAGGAAACAATAAAGAAGGGCGGGAATTTTGGGGGGTAATAGATAAAACGGATGGAACATTAGCTGCTTATGCAGAGAATCACTGCAAAGAAGATATGTGCGATTATTTTATGCTAAAAGCCCGGACTAAATATTTATCAGGAGGATATTATCCTTTTTATGGCTTATTTTATAAAATGAATGAATATTATCTTGATACGTGCAATTTAGACTATGTGTTGCTTGGTACACGATCAGCTACTGAACATAGCAACATACAGAGTTTTATGCTTTCCAAGTTTTGCTTTCGGAAAGCATATTCCGGACTTTCTCTTTCTTACGCACCATTGTTGAGACTTGTAGTATCAATCCTTTATCCGGTGCGGTCTTTTGTTCCTTCCTTGAGAATGCAAACCATGCTTCGTCTTGAAGCAATGGCAAGAGGGGAGATTTGAAATGATTTTTAAAGCTTGTAGAACTATTTAATATTACACAGATAACCTAATTTATAGAAAGCAAAAAGTTTCATATTAGGGTGGTGTGCTAATAGATCTTTTTTCAGAATTCCTCTGGTTTTTCTGAAAAGAAATGCAATCGGTTTCTGGAATTTATATTTTCTCACTTTTTTGTAAGTTTGTAGTAAACGGACATGCTCAGCCAATTTGTCGGAATAGCGGTAAAGATTTTCTATACTTGTTTCAGTTTTTCTTAGGAAGTCTTCATTCCTTTCTAATCCTAAGTGGTAAAGAGGATTATTAATATGTTTTATTTTTACCCCACGTTTTTCTAATTCAATACCGAAAGCAGTATCTTCGTGGCCATACCCTGAGAATGATTCATCAAATAGAATCTGTCGGAATGTTTTTTTTCTGATCAAAAAGTTGAAAGATGAAAATTGATCATAAGGATGAAGACTACGTTCTTTTGCTGAACGTTCTTCAGTAGAAATGCCATAACAGTAACGTAAACTGAATATAACCGAGGGTAAAGTGCTGTCGTATAATAGTCCTCCGCACACCACGTCACTGTTTTGTATTGCTGAAACATAATTTTGCAAAAAAGTGCTGCTGATAAGTCCTGCATCGCTATCTATAAATAAAAGAAGGTCGTAACGAGCTTTTTCCGAGAGTAAGTTACGAATTCTGGCACGTCCTACATTTTCTTTGAGTTCGATGAACATACAGTTACTTAGTTTGTTTATCTTTCTGTTATTGCGCTTCATATCTTCATTAGAAGCATCATCGGCTACGAGAATTTCGATAGGGAATAATAGTGTTTGTGCGTGGCGATGAAGTTCTTCAACCAGCCCTAAACAATCATAATTATAAGTAGGAATGAGAATTGATAACATCTTTATTGTTCTATTTGTCGCAAATGTAATATAAATATTACTCATTTACCTTAATTGGAAGATGTAAATTAAAGGAAAGTAGTACCTTTGTGACCAATTTTTATTGATAACATATGAAACAACGATATATCAAATTCGTTTTCGGATTAATTTTTATTGCCGTTTCTCTTACTGCCTCAGCACATTTTACTGGGAGTGAACATAGTGTTTCTGCTGATATTTCATCATCTTTAACAGGAGTTGTTCGAGATTCTTTGACCAATGAACCAATACCTTATGCTTCAATTTCTTATGAAGGTAAAGGTGTGGGAAGTATTTCAGATCTTAATGGAGCTTATCGTATAACTACCCGTAAAGGTTGGAGTGAAGTTACCTTTACCGCCGTGGGATATAGAAAGAAAACTATAAAGTTTGTTCCTGGAGTTACCCAAAAACTTAATGTGAAGTTACAGCCTAGTGATGTACAATTGAAAGAAATTGTAGTTAAGCCTAAAAAAGAGAAATATTCTCGTAAAAATAATCCTGCTGTGGAACTTATGCGCAAAGTAATAGCTAATAAGTCGAATCAAAGATTGGAGGAAAATGATTTTTATCAGTATGATAAATACCAGAAGATGACAACCTCGCTTAACAATGTGAATCCGGATAACTTTGATAAGGGAATTTATAAGAAGATGCCTTTCTTGGTTAATCAGGTAGAACCATGCATAGAAACAAATAAGCTTATTCTTCCTTTTTCTGTTGAAGAAACTGCTTCTCAGAAAGTATTTCGTAAGAATCCTAAGGATGAAAAAACTTTGATAAAGGGTATGAATTCATCTGGGATAAGTGAGCTTTTCTCAACAGGAGATGCGATGGGAGCAATTCTTAAGGATGTTTTTGCAGACGTGAATATCTACGATGATGATATTCGCCTGTTAACAAGTCGCTTTATAAGTCCAATATCTTCAAAATCAGCAATCTCTTTCTATAAATATTATATAATGGATACAATTAAGGTTGACAGAGACTCTTGTATTCATCTTACATTTGTTCCTAATAACTCACAGGACTTTGGCTTTACTGGTCATCTGTATATTTTGAAGGACTCTACTTATGCCGTGAAAAAATGTACAATGAACCTTCCGAAGAAAACGGGAGTCAATTTCGTTGATAATCTTGATATAATCCAGTCTTATGAGCAACTTCCAAATGGGCAGTGGGTGCTAAAAGATGATGATATGATTGTGGAACTTACTGTGGTCAAAGGTCAGATTCAGGTCAGGCGAACAACAAGGTATAGCAATTACACCTTTAAAGAAGTCTCCCCGAAAGTGTTTAAACTAAAGGGGCCTGTTGTTAAAGATGTAGATGCTATGATGAAAGATGAAACTTTTTGGAAAGATATCAGGCCGGTTCCACTTACAGATAAGGAAAATGGAATGGATATGTTTATCAAACACCTTGAAGAAATGCCAGGGTTTAAGTACGCCATTATTGGCTTGAAAGCCTTGGTTGAGAATTTTGTTGAAACTGGAAGCAAGGATCATCCTAGTAAATTTGATTTTGGACCGATGAATACCATTATTGGTAGTAACTCTATAGAAGGACTTCGTTTGAGACTTAGTGGACAGACCACTGCCAAACTATTCCCACAGCTTTTCTTTAGTGGATATTATGCTTATGGATTTAAAGATAACAAATCAAAATATAAAGGAACGGTAGAATATACATTTGATAAGAAAGAATTTCTGGCAAGAGAGTTTCCGAAACACTCAGTTTCTTTCTCTTATATGTATGATGTGATGTCACCAATGGATAAATTCCTGAAGACGGATAAGGACAATATGTTTGTGGGACTAAAAACCACAACTGTAGATCAGATGTCGTACGTGCGTGATATTTCTGCTAAATATGAGAGAGAAACAATGTCAGGTTTTTCAGTTGCAATGTCTGTGAAGAATAGAAATGACCAACCTGCCGGTAATCTTTTTTATATAAAGAATGATGCACTCCATACGAATGTTCATGATATGACAACAACTGAGGCTTCATTACAGTTGAGATATGCACCTGGTGAAACCTTTATTAATACAAAAGAAAGGAGAATGCCAATTAACTTTGATGCACCTATTTTTACTCTTTCCCATACCATGGGTATAAAAGATGTATTGGGTGGAGATTATAAATTCAACTTTACAGAAGCTGGAATTTATAAAAGATTCTGGCTCTCTTCCTGGGGAAGACTAGATGCTTTTGTAAAAGCAGGAAAACAATGGGATAAGGTTCCTTTCCCTTTACTGATTATGCCTGCTGCCAATCTTTCTTATATCACACAAAGGGAGACATTTAACTTGATCAACAACATGGAATTCCTGAACGATAAGTACGCTTCGCTTGATCTTACTTATGATATGAACGGAAGGATCTTTAATCGTATACCGTTAATCAAACGGTTTAAATGGAGAGAGGTGTTTAAGTTTAAAACATTATACGGAAGTCTGAGTGATAAGAATAATCCCGATAAGAGTGAAGGATTGTACCTTTTCCCAACCCGTAACGGACAAACAACTAGCTTTGCTATGGGCAAAGATCCTTATATGGAATTTAGTGTGGGTATTTATAATATATTTAAAATACTTCATGTAGAGTATACCCGCCGTTTGAATTATCTTGATCATCCGGGAATCAATAAAGACGGTATCCGTATCGCAATGATGCTCAACTTCTAAGATTATATTCTTATTTAATCTAATTATACTTTTATTGTTTTGTACAAGAGATGGCATTCTTTTGTACAAAACAAATCTTTCTTTTGTACAGAAGAAAACAATCTTTTGTACAGGATGTTTTTAAGTTTCCACCAATGATTTAAAATCTTATCCAAAGAATTCCCATTTCAAATAATAATATGTAATTTTGTTCCGATATAAAAAGAATGAAATGGCACAACCATTAGCAGAAAGACTTCGGCCAAAGTCGCTCGACGATTATATTGGTCAGAAACATTTAGTGGGAGAAGGAGCAATCTTGCGTAAGATGATAGACGCAGGACGCATTTCGTCATTCATTCTTTGGGGACCTCCCGGAGTGGGGAAAACAACTCTTGCTCAGATTATAGCAAATAAACTTGAAACTCCTTTTTATACATTAAGTGCAGTCAGCTCTGGCGTTAAAGATGTTCGCGAGGTAATTGAGAAAGCAAAAAGTACCCGTTTCTTCTCACAAGCAAGTCCCATCCTTTTTATTGATGAAATTCACCGGTTTAGTAAGTCGCAGCAAGATTCCCTACTGGGTGCTGTGGAGCATGGAACAGTAACACTTATTGGAGCAACCACCGAGAATCCTTCGTTTGAAGTGATTCGACCGCTACTTTCCCGCTGTCAGCTCTATGTTCTTAAGTCGCTTGAAAAGGAAGACTTACTGGAACTGTTGCAACGTGCGCTTACAGAAGACTCAATTCTTAAAAGTAAAAATATAGAGCTTCGTGAAACCGATGCCATGCTTCGGTATTCGGGCGGTGATGCACGTAAACTGCTCAATATACTGGAACTTGTAGTTGAATCGGATAGTGAAGATCCAATTGTGATTACCGATGAAAAGGTTACTGAAAGACTTCAACAGAATCCGCTGGCATACGATAAAGATGGAGAAATGCATTACGACATAATCTCAGCCTTTATTAAAAGTATTCGTGGAAGTGATCCCGATGGAGCCATTTATTGGCTGGCCCGTATGGTTGAGGGTGGGGAAGATCCTGCCTTTATTGCCCGCCGACTGGTAATCTCAGCTTCAGAAGATATTGGTTTGGCAAATCCAAATGCCCTGTTACTGGCCAATGCCTGTTTTGATACACTGATGAAGATTGGATGGCCCGAAGGAAGAATCCCTTTGGCAGAAACCACCATTTATCTGGCTACCAGTCCAAAAAGTAATTCGGCTTACCTTGCCATTAATGATGCTTTGGAATTAGTGCAGAATACAGGTAATCTTCCTGTTCCTTTGCACTTACGCAATGCCCCTACAAAGTTGATGAAACAGCTGGGCTATGGCAATGACTATAAGTATGCCCATAATTACAAAGATAACTTTGTGAAACAACAATTCCTCCCTAATGAGTTGAATACCAAATCAATCTGGCATCCGCAGGATAATGCTGCTGAGGCTAAACTGAAAGATTATATGAAGCGACTTTGGGGAGATCGTTATAATGAATAAATTTTTAAATTAATTGAATATGAAAATTGTAGTATTAGACGGTTATGGAGCAAATCCAGGTGATCTATCCTGGGATGAACTCAAAGCATTAGGTGAGTTTACTGTATATGATCGCACTTCTGCTGCCGATGTAGTGGCTCGTGCCAAAGACGCAGAGGTAATATTGACAAATAAGACAGAGATCACTGCCGAGGTTATCGCAGCTCTTCCGGAACTAAAATATATTGGTGTAATGGCAACCGGCTATAATGTGGTTGATATTGCTGCTGCTAAAGAACGTGGAATTGTTGTAACCAACACTCCTGCTTACAGTACCATATCAGTAGCACAGATGGCTTTTGCACATATTCTGAATATAACTCAGCAAGTTGCTCATCATTCTGAAGAAGTAAAAAAGGGACGTTGGACAAACAATGCTGATTTCTGTTTCTGGGATACTCCGCTAACAGAACTGAGCGGACTTAAACTTGGTATCGTGGGACTGGGACATACCGGTATGGCAACTGCTCGTGTTGCTTTCGGATTTGGTATGAATGTTTGTGCATATACTTCAAAGTCGCAACTTCAGTTACCTCCCGAAATTAAGATGATGACTAAAGAGGAGATCTTTACCGAGTGTGATATTGTAAGTCTTCACTGTCCGCTTACTGAAGAAACCCGTGAAATTGTTGATGCAAAACGTTTGGCAACCATGAAGCCAACATCAATTTTGATTAATACAGGCCGTGGTTCACTTATCAATGAGCAAGACCTTGCCGATGCATTGAATAATGGTGTTATTTATGCTGCCGGACTGGATGTACTTACATCTGAACCTCCTCGCGCTGATAATCCATTGCTTACCGCTAAAAACTGTTATATTACTCCTCATATTGCATGGGCTACCAAAGCTTCTCGTATGAGATTAATGAGTATTTTGGTTGAAAACATTAAAGCTTTCATGGCTGGTAAACCAACTAATAACGTAGCAAAATAATCAGTACGTAATTTTGTTTTAGATAGATATAGGAAAGGTTGTTACTTAATAAATAGTAACAACCTTTCTTTCTTTTAAATATTTTCTTTTGGAAACTTGTTTTATAGGAAAATAGAAGTATATTTGCATAATAATTCCAATGGAAAATATTAATATTGGAATTTTAATAAAGAAATAGGCTTTAAAAAAGAATATAAAATGAGTAAAGAGAAGTACATTATTATTGGAGGTGTAGCTGGTGGTGCAACAACGGCTGCCCGTATCAGACGAATGAATGAAGGGGTCGAAGTGATCTTGTTCGAAAAAGGAGATTATATCTCCTATGCTAATTGCGGACTACCTTATTATATAGGTAATGTAATAGAGGATAGGAATAAACTGTTTGTGCAAACTCCCGAATCGTTTGGTTTACGTTTCAATATTGATGTAAGAGTCCGTTCGGAAGTAGTGAACATTGATAAGGATAAGAAAGAAGTTGTTGTTCGCAAGCGTAACGGAGAAGAGTATACAGAAAAGTATGATAAGCTTTTACTCTCTCCCGGAGCATACCCGGTTCGTCCTCCTTTTCCCGGAATCGATACCGATGGAATCTTTACTTTACGTAATGTAAATGATACCGATGCCATTAAAAACTATATGAATACCCATCAGGTAAAGAGAGCAGTAGTGGTTGGTGCCGGTTTTATTGGTTTGGAAATGGCAGAAAATCTTCAGCATGCGGGGGCAAAGGTCTCTGTTGTTGAAATGCTGAACCAAGTGATGCCGCCTATTGATTATTCAATGGCCTCACTTGTTCATCAACACTTGCAGGATAAAGGAGTAAATCTTTATCTGGAGCATGCCGTAAGTGCATTTACAAAGAAGGGCAACTCTATTGAAGTTGTCTTTAAAAACGGCAAATGCATAATGGCCGATATTGTTATTCTTTCCATTGGAGTACGTCCTGAAACAACACTGGCAAAAAAGGCTGGTCTTGCAATAGGAGAGACCGGAGGAATTGTGGTTAATGATTATCTGCAAACTTCCGACGAGAATATTTATGCTGTAGGAGATGCTATTGAATTTAAACACCCCATAACCGGAAAACCCTGGCTGAACTATTTGGCTGGTCCCGCCAATAGGCAAGGTCGCATATGTGCCGATAATATGTTACTTGGAAATAAAGCAAAATACGAAGGCTCTATCGGAACAGCCATTGCAAAAGTTTTTGATATGACTGTTGCTTCAACGGGACTGGCTGCCAAGCAACTTAAAAAGAATGAGATGCCTTATCTTTCTTCGGTTACTAGTTCAGGTTCTCACGCAGGATATTATCCAAACTCTTTGCAGATGAGCATTAAAATTACGTTTAGTCCGGTGGATGGAAAACTTTACGGCGCTCAGATTGTAGGATGTGACGGAGTAGATAAACGAATTGACCAGATAGCCCTACTCATTAAACAACAAGGCACTATTTATGACCTGATGCAACTAGAGCATGCTTATGCTCCCCCTTATTCATCAGCAAAAGATCCTGTAGCTATTGCAGGATATGTTGCAGAAAACATTCTTCTTAAAAGAGTGAATATAGTAACATGGAGAGAGATACAACAGGTAAAGGATGGAGTTATTCTGGACGTTCGCACACCAATTGAGTTTTCTTTAGGAGCTATACCCGGAGCAATTAATATCCCTGTGGATGGAATAAGAGATCATTTAAATGAAATTCCAAAAGATAAAAATATTTATATCTATTGTGCGGTAGGACTTAGAGGATATCTTGCAGCAAGAGTCCTGATGCAGAATGGATTTACTAATGTGTTTAACTTATCGGGAGGGTATAAACTTTATCAGTCGGCTACCACTCCGATGGTTTTAGATGAGAAAGATATGAATGCTTGTTCATCAGGACTGGCTATTGATAATGGAAGTAAAGAATCAGTAATGGAAACAATAAAGATAGATGCTTGCGGTTTACAGTGTCCGGGACCTATTATGAAATTGAAAAAGAGTATTGAAGAAGTTAACGTGGGCGATCGTTTGGAGATTGTGGCTACAGATCCCGGATTTAAGCGCGATGCTCAGGCCTGGTGTAATATGACAGGACATAAAATGGTCTCACAATCGGCCGATTCTGGTAAGTTTGTATCCATCATTGAAAAGACCGAGAAAAAGAAAGCGGCCTCTTCGTTTAGTGAAACTCCAGTAGAATGTAGTGGTAAAGGGAAAACTTTTATTATGTTTAGTGATGATTTAGACAAAGCTTTAGCTACTTTTGTACTCGCAAACGGAGCAGTTTCTACAGGAGAAAAGGTAACTATCTTCTTTACATTCTGGGGATTGAATGCAATAAAGAAGACAAAAAAGCCAAAAGTACAGAAAGATATCTTTGGGAAGATGTTTTCAATGATGCTTCCTTCTGATACCATGGCACTGAAACTTTCTAAAATGCACATGATGGGCATTGGCAGTAAAATGATGAGATTCATTATGAAAAAGAGAGGTATTGATTCACTGGAGTCTTTGCGCCAACAAGCATTAGATAATGGTGTGGAATTTATTGCCTGCCAGATGTCTATGGATGTAATGGGAGTAAAAGCTGAAGAACTGCTCGATGAAGTAACTATTGGAGGTGTGGCCACTTACATGGAACGCGCGGATAAATCCAATATAAATTTATTTATTTAATCAATCTAAAGGATATATGATAAAGTTGATCTGTCAGTTGCGGGATATTAATGTGGCTATGAATAATCTTGAAATGCAGTTGAATGAGAAATATGGCATAGGACTTAACGAGGCCATGGCTCTTTGTTGTCTGTCTGACGGCCGCTTATCTGCCACTGAGATAGCAGAAAAAACAGGAATGACAAACTCTCATTGTTCTAAAGTTATAAGATCTATTGAGCAAAAGCTATTGATAGAACGTAGCCTTGGAGAAAGTGACAAACGGCAGATGTATTTTTGTCTGAATAAAGAAGGAAAGAAAAAACTGTCTCAGATAAAATGCAAGGGGCTGACTTTACCTGAAGTGCTGATTCCGGTCTTAGGAAAATGTGACGAGGAGTGAACAAATTACTTTTTTTGAGCATTTATCCCCCACCTGCTACTAATCCTGATGTTATACGCTTATAATGAGTGTTTTAGTTTGGTAGCAGATAAATAAGTATTACAGTTTATCTTCTATGTTGTAATCCAAATAATAAGAGTATTATTAATATTTATTATACTTTTTATTAGCTTTGTAATCAGGGAGTTGAAGAGGAAACAAGCTCTGCTGAGGAGCAACTTGTCAGCAATAAATTTCCTGCGTTACACTGTAACATTATTTTTTTTGGGAGGGGAGGCTTGTATGGTTTCCCCTTTCATGTTACAGATATCGCTATATGGCTAAGAAAACCTCTATTGATTGTTTCCTTACTTTCTATTTATTAATAACTCCTATATAAACAACCTTCTATCAGTAGTTTAAACTGATATTACTATCAGTTTTCTACATTTTCCTTTTTCAGTTCAATAGGAAGAGGCCGCAAACTGCTAAAGCAGGCTAAGCTGCAAGATAAACTAAGCGATCACTCTTATTTTGAAAGATAGTTATATAGGCATTATCATTAAACCACTCCACATTCATATTTTTGTCTCTTTTTTAAAACATAATACATTCTGTTTAATAGTTTTCTTGCGATTCGTATTATAGCTTTATTGGGCTCCATCCTTTTACAGAGTTGTAAAAAACACCTTGTCAATGCCGGATCTATTCTTACTGCAATCCAGGAACTTTCAATCAGACACTTTCTTAAAATCGTTTTCTTTCTAAATGTCATCTCTCCATAATTCTCAATCTCTCCACTTGAATGACAGGTGGGTATTATTCCTACAAAACCGGCTAACTTGTCTGTATTGTGGAATCGTTCAATATCTTCTATCTCCGACAAAAAAGTAAGCCCTGTAATTAAACCAATTCCCGGAATGCTTCTTATTAACTCTATCTCCTTCACATATTTCTCAGAAACAGCAAGACTATGAATTTTTCTATTGATTTCCAATAAAAGAACTCTTTGTTGCTCTACTTCCCTGACGAGTAATGACAAGGCGTCATTACCATTCGTTGTATTAAGTGATACCTCCTCTTTTAACCATTTAAGAAAACGTCTGGACCAATGACTGGTTGATTTCTCAAATTCTGGAGGGTAAGATATACCATAAAAATAAAGCAAAGCTTTTATGCGCTGTTTAAATCTAGTCATATCCTTCACCATTGTGTCTCGAGTGCGTATCAATGTGCGGTTTTCCAATGTCTCAATGAATGGGACATGTATGCCAATGAGTTCATTAGCTCTTAAAGAACGGGCAATTTTCATACTATCACGGGAATCGTTTTTAAGTATCTGTTCTTTCTGGCTAGTTGGTATATCAGCAGGATTAACCACAATATTATTTATATTTAGTTTCTTAAGTTCAAAATGAATATTAAATCCACAGAATCCGGCTTCATAGGCTGAATAATAAGTTCCACCAGGAAAATTAGTATTCAGATAGTCTCGTAAAATTGAAGGAACAGGAGGTTGGTTGAATGTTTTATGATGCAGGTATTCTGTGTAAATTGTCACATTCCAACTTTTCAAATGAACATCAATTCCAACATAAATATTTTCTCCTTCAAAATTTAGTTTGTTACTTTGTGTACGCATAAGCTTTGAGTTTTTAATTGTTTAAGTTTGGTACCTCAAATATATTAATACTCTTGGCTTATGCTTTGTTCGTCTGCATATTAATTACAAACATAGGGACTGCTACTAAAATCTATCATCTGCCACTACCAACTTTTTATAT
This sequence comes from uncultured Bacteroides sp., assembly GCF_963678845.1. Lineage (NCBI taxonomy): Bacteria > Pseudomonadati > Bacteroidota > Bacteroidia > Bacteroidales > Bacteroidaceae > Bacteroides > uncultured Bacteroides sp. The sequence continues at coordinate 736,939 of NZ_OY787464.1, read as the reverse complement.
TCGATCTGTGTCAATGAACACAAAATCTAGTGGTAGATGACTCTGTTTTGTAGCAGATAAATGTAAATTTAGTAGCAGATGAATTTTATTTTTGCGAACCTAAGTTGCTGTAAAGTAATTGTTTAATGCGAATTTAGTGGTAGGTGGCAGTAACTTTTTATTTTTTTTCTGATTTTATTGGAGAACAGCTTACTGATTATTCGCCAATAATCTGCAACCATTGCCCAATCATTTCATAAACTCCGGCTTTGTTTTTTATACTCACGGTCTGAAAATAAAAATAACCGGTAATCAATTATTTCCTTGACTGCCGGTTATTCAATTTATTATGTTTTTGTTCCGCTGTTTATACTTGCTGAAGAAGTGTTTGTACAATTCTGTCGGCAGTTCTTCCGTCCCATCTTTCAGGAAGTCCGCCTTGTTTCCATTCGCCTCTTAATATTTTTGCCATTGCATTGCCTAGTTGCTCAGCATCTTCACCTACAAGTTCATTTGTTCCTATTGAACATGTTTCCGGATGTTCCACATAACTATTCAGTGTTACACATGGAATGCCAAGGAATGTAGCTTCCTCAGCAATGTTTCCTGAATCAGTAATAATAGCTTTCGCCTTACTTGTAAGGTATCCGAAAGAAAGATAGCTTTGTGAAGGAAGAACATGTAGATTTGGAGCTTTAATATTCAGTTCATTTATAACATCACGCACATAATTATGAAGCGGAGCTACAATTGGTGTGCCTTTTGATTCGGCAATTAAACTTTCAATTAATAATTTGAAGTTTTCTTTGTTTTCCAATAATGCATGACGATTGATTGTAAGAAGAATATATGCTTTTTCTTTCAGACCTAAAATATCGAATGTAATTGGTTTGATAAACCTGTTGCGGTTATATCTTAAAGAGTCCATCAGAATGTTTCCAACAAAGAATACCTGTTCATTACCTGTACCTGTTTGATTCAGGTTACGATTAGCACCCATTCCTGCAGTAAACAAGAAATCGGAAAGACCATCGGTAATCATACGGTTTACTTCTTTGGGCATGCTCATATCAAAAGAACGTGTTCCTGCAACAAGATGAGCTACCTTGATGTTTTGCTTCTTGGCCACAATGGCACATGCCATAGTAGAGGTAAGATCATCAACAACTAACACAACATTAGTTGGATTCTCTTTCAGCTCTTTTTCGAAGGCAATCATAATTCCTCCGGCACGTTGGGTCAGATCTTCAAAACCTACACCAAGATATGCAACCGGTTTCTTTATATCTAAATCAACAAAAAGAGAAGGCTCGAGACTGCTGTCATTTGACTCTCCAGTATATATTAATCTGTAAGAGATTTCTTTACCTTGTTCCCTTGCATTGTCAATGGCATGTGTAATGGGAGCAATCTTCATAAAATTGGGACGAGCCCCTGCTACAATAGTAATTTTCATGTCTAAAATATATGTTGTTCTTTACGGCAGCAAAATTACACTTTCTTTCAGAAAACAAGTTATAAATCTCTCCACTTTTTTATTATCTGACACTTTATTTGTTTCTTTGCGAAAAAAATAAGTAATATGCCTACATTTGTTCAGATTATAGAGTTTATTGGTACATTCGCTTTTGCTATTAGTGGCATACGTTTAGCCTCAGCAAAACAGTTTGATTGGTTTGGTGCTTATGTCGTTGGACTGGTCACTGCTATAGGTGGCGGAACAATTCGTGATCTACTGCTCGATGTCACTCCTTTTTGGATGACAAACCCCATTTATTTAATTTGCTCGGCCCTGGCTTTGTTCTGGGTCATCGTTTTTGGTAAACAGTTAGTGCATCTGCATAATACCTTTTTTATTTTTGACTCAATAGGTCTGGCTCTGTTTACAGTTGTTGGAGTGCAGAAAACCATAGAACTTAATTATCCTTTTTGGGTTGCTATTGTAATGGGTAGCATTACCGGAGCTGCTGGTGGAGTGATCCGCGACATCTTTATCAATGAAATTCCTCTTATTTTCAGAAAAGAAATTTATGCTATTGCATGTATTGTTGGTGGTTTAGTGTTCTGTTTTTGTTCTTATATGGAATTTAATAGTATGATGACTCAGTGCGTAAGTGGAGGTAGTGTTTTCCTTGTTCGGATTCTGGCGGTAAAATATAATATTTGTTTGCCGAAGCTAAAAGGAGAATAGCCTAAAAACTATTATTTAACGGTCTGAAAACTGTTATTAATAGATTTTCTCCTAATTAATGATAGAATTTGGGCTGTCAATTGAACTTATTTAATGTAATATTGCAATAACGAAAAAGCATTATTAACACAAATAAGCAAGGTATGAAAAGTTTAAATTTTAAAAAAGATCTACTCGGAGTACAAGACGAACTACTTCGCTTTGCGTATAAATTGACCTCCAATCGTGAAGAAGCAAACGATTTGTTGCAGGAAACATCGTTAAAGGCATTAGACAACGAAGAGAAATATACCCCTGATACTAATTTCAAAGGATGGATGTATACCATCATGCGTAATATATTTATTAATAATTATCGTAAGGTAATGAGAGATCAAACATTCGTAGATCAGACAGAGAATATGTATCATCTCAATCAATCTCAGGATTCAGGATTTGACAGCACTGAAGGAGCTTATGATATTAAAGAGATTCATCGGGTAGTTAATTCGTTGCCCAAAGAATATAAGATACCATTTTCTATGCATGTTTCAGGATTTAAGTATCGTGAAATTGCTGATAAACTTGAATTGCCACTTGGAACTGTCAAGAGCCGAATTTTCTTCACCCGACAAAGATTACAACAACAATTGAAGGATTTTGTTTAGTCTACTATAAGAATAGAGCATTAATTTTGTTTATATATAGGGGGTAATTCTAAAAAAAATTGAATTACTCCCTTTTTTTTGTATTAGTGAGGTGTAAATATGATATTAAACATATTTATTGCAAGGCGAATTTATTTGTTTTTTTGACATAATGACAATTCATTTATTATCTTTGCCATAGCATTTAAACAAACTTTGTATTCTTATATATTACTAATCACAATGAAAAAAGAAATTAAATTTAGCCTCCTTTACCGGGATATGTGGCAGTCTTCCGGAAAGTATCAACCTAGGGCTGATCAACTGGAAAGAATTGCTCCGGTAATTATTGAAATGGGATGTTTTGCTCGTGTGGAAACCAATGGTGGAGCTTTTGAACAAGTAAACTTATTATATGGTGAGAATCCTAATAATGCAGTTCGAACTTTCACAAAACCTTTTAATGATGTAGGCATTCAAACTCATATGCTTGATCGTGGTTTAAACGGGCTACGAATGTTTCCGGTTCCAGCTGATGTACGTAAATTGATGTATAAAGTAAAGAAGGCCCAGGGCGTTGATATTACTCGTATTTTTTGCGGCTTAAATGATATCAGAAATATCATACCTTCCATAACCTACGCTTTGGATGCTGGAATGATTCCTCAGGCTACTCTTTGTATTACATTCTCTCCAGTACATACAGTAGAATACTATACTGATATTGCTGACAAACTTATAGCTGCCGGAGCTCCCGAGATTTGCTTAAAAGATATGGCTGGTGTAGGCCGTCCGGTAATGCTTGGAAAGCTTACAAAAGCAATAAAAGATAAGCATCCCGATGTGATCATTCAGTATCATGGACATTCAGGTCCGGGACTATCAATGGCCTCTATTCTTGAAGTGTGTGAGAATGGTGCCGATATTATTGATGTTGCCATGGAACCATTATCCTGGGGTAAAGTTCATCCAGACGTAATATCTGTGCAGGCAATGTTGAAAGATGCAGGCTTCAAGGTACCTGAGATTAACATGAAAGCTTATATGAAGGCTAGAAGCCTGACTCAGGAATTTATTGATGACTTCCTGGGCTTTTTCATTGACCAGACTAATAAACATACCTCTTCTCTGCTTTTAGGTTGCGGACTTCCAGGTGGAATGATGGGATCAATGATGGCCGACCTCAAAGGAGTACAAGCTGGAATCAATATGTTCCTGAAAAGCAAAAACCAACCAGCCGTTGGTCTTGATGATTTAGTGGTAATGCTTTTTGATGAGGTGGCTTATGTATGGCCTAAGCTTGGCTATCCACCATTGGTTACTCCATTTAGCCAGTATGTGAAGAATGTAGCTTTGATGAATGTAATGCAATTGATTAAAGGAGAAGAGCGCTGGACAATGATTGATTCTCATACCTGGGATATGATTTTAGGTAAGAGTGGTAATTTGCCCGGAGAACTGGCTCCTGAAATTATTGAGCTAGCCAAAGCTAAAGGATATGAATTCTCTAATGAAAACCCTCAGGATAACTTCCCGGATGTCTTAGATCAGTTCCGTAAAGAAATGGATGATAATGGTTGGGAATACGGACCTGATGATGAAGAATTATTTGAGCTGGCTATGCATGATCGTCAATATCGTGATTATCGTTCAGGCATTGCAAAGAAGCGTTTCCAGGATGAACTTCAAAGAGCTAAAGATATAGAAATGCAAAAGCAGGGATTTAATGAAGAGGATATAAGAAAAATGAAACGGGCAAAAGCAGAACCGATTACTGCTCTTGAAAAAGGACAAATCTTTTGGGAAGTTGGTGTTGGATCCGGATCTACACCTCCTGCTGTTGGTCAGAGATTTACTCCAGATGAAACATTCTGCTATATAGGAACGTTATGGGGTACGTTTGATAAGATACCAGCTAATTTTTCCGGCCGTATCATTGAAGTTTGTGTAAAACAAGGTGCTCATGTCAACAAAGGTGACACTTTGGCTTATATTGAACGAATAGATGTTGTAGCTTAATTTTCTTAAAAATATGACAGCGGTAGGTGTTTCTAATAAAGAACCTATCGCTGTTCTTTTTATTTTAGATTAGTTATACTGCTAATCTTATGATTATTATTATAAGAGAGGCAATGTTCTCTATTTGAAATACACTTGTTGCATTCCAATTAATCGATCATATCTTTCTCCAAATATGCGATGATATACCAATATCAGGTATTCATTTTCAGTCTCATAATAATTTCCTTCTGTAAGTGTTCCTGTTGCTTTTTCACTATCGGCAGGTAAAAATAAATATTGATAATTATAGGCTCCCTGTTTAAGCAATTGTACAGTCTCAAATGCTTGTGTCTCTGGATTGTATTTCAGACGATAGTTCTTGGTGAAATGATCATTAGTAAATGCACCTTGCAGATAAAAGTCTCCGTTAGGCAATGTTTCTTTCCATGGAAGTGAAAAGTGTACTAAAAGATAATCAGCTTCAGTGTCATTGTTGGTAGCTTGGTCATATCGGACTAAATAACGCCCGTTTTGGTCTTTATCAAAGCTATAGTTTTTTATTCTAGGCTCGTCCGGGAATAATGTTACGTGATAATAGGGATTAAAAAAATGAATATTTTGTATTCCTTGTGCTGCATATCTAACGCTCACCATTTCAAAGCGCCTGTATTCGTTTCCTGCATCAAAGATTAAGTTTCTGTTATATTCATATTTCAGCTCATTTGAACCGACGTAAGATGGTAGAATATTTGCTACGCAATTATCCTCACGAAGGTTTTGCATAACTTTTATTTTAAGTTCACTTTGAGGATTCCGAATGTTATATCCGGCATAATTTATGTTGAAAGAAACTTGCTGATGTGACTTGTTATTGTCTATATCTGTATTACTGCTTACGCTTGCCAAAATAGCCACTTTCTTTTCTATAACGGAGAAGCAAACTTTGCATACAGGTTTTGAATTATCATTATATATTGTTATAATATAGTTTCCCGAGACTTTAAATTTGACTTGTTCATTTGGGAAAGATATGCGGTAATGTGTGTATAATACTGTTGTATTGACCGAATTTTGATAGTCTTCAATTGGACTATTGTTAAAACCTTCAAGAAAGTCTATATCGCTTAATCCGGAAGGAGTCCAGTCTGCATTGCAATGTAAAATTACATATTGAAAACGTTGATATTCATGTGATAACTCATCAAAAGAGATTTCTATAATATCACTTGAATTTAGGCTAATTACAGGAGGTGCCAGCCAGTTATCATTCACCTTTACCAATAAACTTTGGATATTAGGTGAGAAAACTTCATTCTTTTGCGCCTTTACTGAAAGGGTAATAATTTGCAATACACATAAAATCAGCCATTTTTTCATAGTGGTGGGTTATATAAACCTATTTTCCTCTTTTTGTAGGAGGAAACTTGGGTACTAATTGCATTAATCTTAATATACGTCCCTGACGTCTGAGAATATATCTTGAAGGGTTAGCAGAATCAAATCTCAGCGGATTAGGTAATGTAGCTGCAATCAAAGCGCATTGCCCCCGGCTGAGTTCCTTTGCTGTTGTGTGAAACTTATTTCTTGCTGTAGCTTCGGCTCCATAAATTCCCCTTCCCATTTCAATGGAATTAAGATATACTTCCATGATGCGTTCTTTAGACCATAACGCTTCGATTAAAACCGTGAAATAAACCTCAAAGCCTTTTCTTACCCACGATGATTCCGGCCATAAGAATACGTTTTTTGCCGTTTGCTGGCTGATTGTACTTGCACCTCTTTGCTTTTTTCCTTCCTCTTTATCTTCTACTGCTTGCTGAATTGCTTGAAAGTCAAATCCGTTATGTGTGGCAAATTTGTTATCTTCTGAAGCGATAACTGCCATGGGGAGATGTTTTGATATTTGTTCAAAAGGAACCCATGTGTGTTTTAAAGTGAGATCTTCACCGGTCATAATCTGTTGCCCACATCGGATTACCATTAAAGGTGTTATATATACAGGTACAAAACGGTAGATTAATGTCATTAATATAGATGATCCAAAGAATACGATAATAAGATTTCTTATAATGTGGAATATTTTCTTTCTTACCATAGGTCAGATATTTGAGAGGAATTTATAAAAAGAAATCGTGTAAGTATGCTATTACAACTTACACGATTTTTTATTTGTTAAACAAATTGTTATTTACTTGCGTCTTTAATCATTTGTTCGCTGGCATACATATATACCTCAACGCGACGGTTTTGTGCTCTTCCTTCTACAGTTTCATTGCTAGCAATAGGTTCCTGAAAATCTTTACCAGCTACATATTTAAACTGATTTGAAGCAACTCCATTGCTTTTTAGGAAACTAGCAACTGAATTAGCACGGTCACCTGAAAGCTTTTGGTTGAAAGCCAGTGCTCCTGTATTATCAGTATGTCCGTATACAGCAATATCCATTGTTTGATCTTCAGAAAGGACTTTAGCCAATTTTGCTAATGAAGTTTTAGAAGTAGCATTTAATTTGCTTGAATTAGTTGCAAATAATATTCCTCCGTCAAAAGTAACCTTCACGGCAGCAAGACCATTTGCATCAGTTATTTGTTGAACCTTAGCATCTTCAATAGCCTTTGCTTTTTCAGCAGCTTTATCCATCTTTTTACCAATAATAACGCCGGCACCAGCTCCAACGGCTGTTCCTATGGCAGCACCAATAGCAGCACCTTTACCATGTCCTGCAATTTGACCTATAATGGCACCTAAAGTAGCGCCTGAACCTGCACCTATAAGACCACCTTTAGCCGTATTTGACATTCCACATCCCCCAAACATTAGAGAGAAGCTTAGTAAAACTGATAAAAATTTAACTTTCTTCATACATTAATCGTTTTAAATTTATACGTTTATTTGTAATAAACTCGTTGCAAAGGTAAGGATTTCTTTTTTAAATCAGTCCCTTTTATGTGAAATTTGCATAGTAGGAAAGTATCTATATTAAGAAACATAATTAATATTTAATTGTTTGCCATAGAGATTAAATGTTGCTCCGGAATTATTTATATAATATCAATTTTAAATTATATATTCTGTGTTTTTAATATTCTTTTCTTTATTACTGCAAACCACATGGATGCGAATATTCCTTTGGCAATGCTGGTACTGCTTATTGCCCACCAAATACCCACAACACCCATTCCCATACTTGTAAATATGATAGCTAATGGAATACGCAAATAATTGCAGGTAATACTTAATATAGCCGGTGGCAACGTTCGCCCGGTTCCGTAGAATAATCCTTGTGTTGTAATTTCCATCATCATAAAGAGCTGGGAATATCCCGAAATACGTAAATAAATTCCTCCGGCTAGTATTGCGGGTAACTCAGGAACGAATACGGAAAAGATCTCTTGTCCGAAGAATATAAATAGTAATGTGCAGAAAGAACCGAAAATGGAAGTCATCCATAAAGTGGCTTTATAAGATCTCAGCACCCTGTCGTGCCTTCCGGCAGCATAATTTTGTGAGATGAATGCTCCAAGTGCACTCGAAAATCCTTGTGAAGTATTCCATGTAATAGCCTCAATTTGCCCTCCCATAGTTAGCGTCATTAATCCAATATGTCCGCCTTGTTCGGATGCTAGTCTGCAAAGGTACATATTAACGAATGCGAAGAGGGTATTGAGAGTTGCTGCCGGAAGCCCTAATTTGAAGATACGTTTTGTATAGCTTCTTTGCAATTTCGTAAAAAGAGTAAATCCGCCTAATATGTCTTTTTTACCTTTTAGCTGATAGATAAACAGGGCGAAAACAACAGCCTGTGATATCCATGTGGCTAAAGCAGCACCTGTTGTTCCCCATTTGAAAACGAAGATAAAAACCGGATCAAGAATCATATTAATTATCAGACCGCTACCAGTAATATAAAAAGGTATCTTACTTCTTCCCGCTGCATTGTATATACCAGTAAAGGCCGTGGAAAGAAAAATGAAAGGCATAGCTGCAGCAATAATCCGCAAATAAACCACAGCATTAGCCGATATGTCACTGTTTAGTTCATAAATACCGATAATAGGGTGGGCGAATATAAACAGCAAAGTTCCCCAACAGAGGGATATAATAAGTGCAATAGTTATATTGTGTGCTGCAAATTTTTTAGCTGCGGCTTCATCTTTTGCTCCGATAGCCTGACCAACACTTACTTCAGAACCTACCTTATTTAGTAAAGAGATAGAGGCCGACATCCAGGATAGAATACCTACAGTACCAATTGCAGCAACAGCTTCACTGCCAATTCTTCCTACCCAGGCCATATTAATAAGACTATAGGCCATTTGTATGAAAGATGTTGCCATAATTGGCATTGCCAGATTAAAAAGCTGTTTAAAAATACGGCCTTCTGTGAGGTTTTTAATTCCTTGCATTAAGTATATTCATTTTGTTTAAGTTGCAAAATTAGGAAATTATAATGGATATTAGCAGAACCTCATTGGGAAAAGAATTACCTTTGCGCCATTATAAAAATAAATACTCGATTTATATTATGTCAATTCTTACATTTACATTGATTCTCTTGTTAGGGGCCTTTCTTGCTGGATTAGCGGGCTCGCTGACTGGATTGGGTGGAGGAGTTGTGGTTATTCCATTACTTACTTTATGTTTTAATATAGATATTCGTTATGCCATTGGTGCTGCTCTTGTTGCTTCCATTGCTACCTCCTCAGGCTCGGCAAGTGCCTACGTAAAAGAAGGAATAACGAATATGCGATTGGGCATGTTTCTTGAGATAGCAACCACTGTGGGTGCAGTTCTTGGTGCGGCTATAGCAATTTATATGCCTACAAATGTAATAGCTGTGATCTTTGGTACGGTATTAATCTTTTCTGCTGCTATGACATTGAGAAAGAAGTATGACCACTCCGTAGTTAAAGGAAGTATGACTGCTGAGAAGTTAAAATTGAATGGATCTTATCCTACAAAAGACGGACAGGTTGAATACGAACTGACAAACATAATGGGTGGTTTCTCTATTATGTCGCTTGCCGGAGTCCTTTCTGGTTTGTTGGGTATCGGTTCCGGAGCTCTGAAGGTGTTGGCAATGGATTCGGTTATGCGTGTGCCTTTTAAGGTAAGTACCACAACTAGTAATTTTATGATTGGGGTAACTGCTGCAGCCAGTGCGGTAGTTTATTTGCAAAGAGGATATATTGATCCGGGAATTGCTTTTCCGGTTATTATCGGAGTATTAGTTGGTGCTACTACAGGTGCAAAGCTTCTTCAGCGAATGAATGTAAAAGTTCTGAGGATTATATTTAGCATAGCAATAACCATCGTTGCACTTAACATGATGTATAACGGTTTTAATCATAAATTCTAAGACGATGATAAAGGATTTTTCAAACAAAATATTGGGAGACCGTGATCTTCAGAGAATTATTGGAACATTGCTTCGCATAGGAGTGGTCACTGCAAGCATAATTGCCTTGATAGGAGGGGTGATTTATCTGTTTGTTCATGGCATGGAAACAATGCCCGATTATGGCCGATTCCACAATGAAGCACCTATCTATACTCATCTTTCGGGAATTATCAGTGGAGTACTCTCTCTAGATGCCCGTTCTATTATGCAACTGGGAGTTGTTGTGCTTATTATGACTCCTATAATGCGTGTTTTCTGTTCTCTCTTTTCTTTTGGACTGGAAAGAGACAGAATGTATGTTGTAATCACTTTTATTGTACTGAGTATTATTCTTTTCAGTATGTTTAGCGGAATGAAAATCTGATAAACACAGTTTTGTAATCTTATCTATAAGAGTTTGTAACATTATAAGGCTTACTTTGCTAATCGATTAACAAAAATAATACCGATTGGCAATGATAGGCCTTTTTAATGATTGTTTTCCTCCTATAATGGATGGAGTTTCCCTGACTACACAAAATTATGCTTACTGGCTGAATAAGAAAACCGGGAATGTTTGCGTAGTTACCCCTAAGTCACCTAATGTAAAAGATCAGGAGGAATATCCAATTTATCGCTATTCTTCTATTCCCATTCCTATGCGAAAGCCATACCGGTTAGGATTTCCACGTATAGACTGGCCTTTTCACGAAAAGATAAACCGTTTATCGTTCGAATTAGTCCATGCGCATTGTCCTTTCTCATCGGGTACATTGGCTATGAGGATAGCTAAAGCACAGAATATTCCAATAGTAGCCACTTTTCATTCCAAATATAAAGCCGATTTTGAACGAGCTATTCCCAATAAGAGAATAGTGGATTACCTCATAAAAGATGTGATTCGTTTCTATGAATCGGCTGATGAAGTGTGGATACCTCAGGCCTCAGTGGAAGAAACACTTCGTGAGTACGGTTACAAAGGAAAAGTTGAGGTAGTTGACAATGGGAATGACTTTTCAGATAACGCTTCTATTTATTCTTTGCGGGAAATGGCTCGGGAAGAACTTGGATTGAATGAACGGGAATTTGTATTTCTCTTTGTGGGTCAGCATATTTTAGAAAAGAATCTGGTATTTCTATTGGAATCATTATCTCTGATCAGGGATATTCCGTTTAAGATGTTCTTTATTGGATCGGGCTATGCAGCTCAGGAACTAAAACAATTGTCGGAAAAACTAAACCTTTCCTCGAAAGTCTTTTTTAAAGGGACGGTTACCGATAGGGAAAAATTGAAGAGCTATTATGCCGCGGCAGACCTATTTTTGTTTCCTTCATTATATGACAATGCTCCTTTGGTGGTTAGGGAAGCCGCAGCATTGCATACTCCTTCCGTGTTGATTGCCGGTTCTACTTCGGCCGAAATAGTAACAGATTCGGTTAATGGCTTTTTAACCAACCATTTTACTGGTGATTATGCGCAAAAGATTCGTGAACTGACATCTTCTCCTTTTCTGATGCGAATGGCAGGTGATAAGGCTGCTCAAAGCATTGCCCGTTCGTGGGAGGAAGTTGTAGATGAGGTGTATGACAGATACATGTGTTTGGTAAGAAGATATTCTGGAACTCAAAATCCTTTTCTATGGGAAGCGATTTGAAAGTATTTAAAACAGGATATATTCTGATTCCGGTTATTATCGGGTTATCTGTTGTTGGCTGGTTGTTTTATAATGAAATGAATGCTTCTGTATTTTCATCTATTACTGTCAGTGGGCGAATGATTTTTTTTATTTTTCTAGCTTGTGTGTTAATGCTGGGACGTGACTGGGGATTAATGTGGCGTTATCGTTTGATGACGGAAAAAGAGTTGACCTGGAGACAAGTCTTTAATGTGAATATACTTTGTGAGTTTACTTCAGCCGTAACTCCATTGGCAGTAGGAGGGAGTAGTCTGGTGGTGCTCTTCCTTAACAAAGAAGGACTCAATGCTGGGAGAAGCGCAGCCATAATGATCTCTTGTCTCTTTCTCGATGAATTGTTTTTTGTACTTGCCTGTGTGTTGTTCTTCTGCATTATACCGCTTCAGGATTTGTTTGGCCATTCAACAGCACTTTCAACGGGTGTTCAGGCATTATTCTTTTTGGTTAATGGACTTATTGCTTTTTGGACATTTCTTCTCTTTATAGCCCTTTTTAAACGTCCCGACTGGGTGAAGAAACTCTTTTTCGGCATTTTTAGCCTTAGGCTTTTGCGTTCCAGAAGAAAGAAGATTACCCAATTTACAAATAGTCTGGAAAACTGTTCGCATGAATTTAGCCGTAAGCCATTCTCTTTTTGGTTCAAATCATTCTTTGCCACTGCCTTTTCCTGGTCCTGTCGCTATCTGGTTGTGAATGCTTTGCTTATGGCTTTTACTCCATTGGGAAACCACTTGATAGCCTTTGCACGCCAGTTGATCCTATGGATTATTATGGCCGTTAGCCCCACGCCTGGAGGTAGTGGATTAGGGGAATTTATGTTTAAAGAATATTATTCGGAGTTTTTTGCTGTTTCGGGGGTTGCTATAATTGCGGCTTTTCTTTGGCGAATAATCACCTACTACTTTTATCTCATTGCAGGTGTATGCATCATTCCTCAATGGATAAAGAAACTTCGTTGAAATAAAACTGTTAACCAACTTTCATCTTATTGTAAAAGAGTTGAAATATATCATAAGTATCTTTATGCTCAGAAATATAACCCACTAATAATAAGTGAAATGAAACAAATAATGCCGATACAAAGTGATCGTTTTGTTGCCATAGGAGTATTGATGGCAGTTCTTGCATTCTCTTTTTTGTTTTATATGGGAAGTTCTCTATATCAAACGAGCCAACGTATGTATAATGAAAGCTCTCCTGTTTATGCATTAAAGTAATTTTCTTAATAACTGGTTACAGTTCTTTGTTTTGATATACATCAAAGTTAAAGTTTGATGTATATCATCGTATCTGTTAGATGTATATCATAATATGGATTTGATGTACATCAAAAGAGATTTTATCCGCCACACATTAAAAAGTCTTATAGGATCCCTATATCTTAATAAAAGTCTTATTTCTTTAATTCTATAAACAAAAAAATAGATAACTGTGTTCTTTGTAATAGAGGCTCATCCCGCAACCACATAAACATTGCTTATGAAGCTTTTTATTATTTCTAACAGGCTTCCTTTGAAAGCCAGTAGGACAGATTCTAATGATTTTGAATTTACTCGTAGTGAAGGAGGACTGGCTACCGGGCTGGGATCATTGACTATGGATGTGGAGAAGCATTGGATAGGTTGGCCCGGTTTATATACAGAGTCAGAAGAAGAGAAGAAAAAAATAATCAGTTATCTAAAGCCGTATAATTATCATCCCGTATTTCTTTCTCCGGAACAAATAGAAAATTATTATGAGGGATATAGTAATAGTACTCTTTGGCCCCTTTGTCACTACTTCTTTGCTTTTATAGTATATGAAAATAAGTACTGGGAATCTTATAAACAAGTAAATGAGCTTTTCTGTAAGGTTGCTGCTTCGCTATTGGAACCGGGAGATATTGTCTGGGTTCAGGACTATCACTTAATGCTTCTTCCCCGGTTACTTAGAGATTCAACGAAAAATGTAAGTATTGGATATTTTCATCACATTCCCTTTCCGTCTTATGAAATGTTTAGAGTGCTTCCTGAAAGAGCAGATCTTCTGAATGGATTATTGGGGGCCGACCTGATTGGCTTCCATACCCACGATTATATGAGACACTTTGTTAGTGCAGCTGAACGGGTACTGGATTTGAGATTTCAACTAGATCAGATATTGCTTGATAACCGTATAGCTTGTGTAGATGCTTTTCCTATGGGTATAAACTATTCCTTGTATCATGATGCTATTCTCAATCCTGTAGTACAACAAAAAGCCATTGAACTAAAAAAGAGCTATGGAACTCATAAGTTAATACTTTCAGTGGATAGGTTAGATTACAGTAAAGGAATCCTTCACCGTCTGAGAGGGTTCGCTCTTTTCCTGGAAAGACACCCGGAATATAAAGAACGGGTATCACTGGCCATGATTATTGTTCCTTCTCGTGGCACGGTTGACAGGTACGCCGATTTGAAAACAAAAATAGATGAATCAATAGGCTCCATTAATGGCAAATATTCTACCATAAACTGGACTCCGGTTTATTATTTCTATCATGGATTTGATTTTGAAGAGCTTGTTGCTATGTATCACATTGCAGATATTGCTTTGGTTACTCCGCTCAGAGATGGAATGAATCTGGTGGCAAAGGAATATATAGCTGCTAAAAGAGATAATCCCGGTGTTTTGATTCTTAGTGAAATGGCAGGAGCTGCAATAGAATTGAGAGAAGCAATTATTGTTAACCCAAATGATGTTGGAGAAATAGAGCATTCAATTCTTCAGGCTCTTGAAATGCCAGTTGATGAGCAACTGAGAAAACTTAGTTTAATGCAGATGGATATTTCCAGGCAGACGGTAGATAAATGGGCTATGGATTTTGTGCATGAGATAAAAAGAATCAAATCACTGAATGAAGTTTTAAACAGAAAAAGAATAGAAGGCCTTATTTTTAAGCAAATACAATTAAAATATCGGGAAGCTGAGAAAAGACTGCTGATATTGGACTATGATGGAACGCTCTGTGCATTCAAAAGTAACCCGGAAGATGCGTTTCCTACAACTGAATTAATGGAAATACTAAAGCAACTTTGTGGAGATGAAAAGAATAAGGTGGTAATTAGCAGTGGAAGGGATCATCAGACATTGGACAGGTGGTTTAGTCATCTACCAATTGATCTTGCTGCTGAACATGGAGCTTTTTATAAGGAAGAGGGAATGTGGCATGAGAATGTTCTGACGGATCAGTGGGATGATGAGATACTTTCTATTCTTCAGTCGTTTATTGATAAGACTCCTCATTCAAAACTGGAAGAAAAAGAAACCGCACTGGTATGGCACTATCGTAATGTAGATACATGGTTGGGGGACTTGCGTGAACAACAATTGATTAACGCATTGATAGGTCCATGTGCCAGGCAGCATCTTCAGATTATGCGTGGAGATAAGATTGTAGAGATAAAATCGCCTCTTTACACAAAAGGTTCAGAAGCACGCAGAATATTGCAGAATGATAAGTTTGGCTTTGTTCTGGCTATGGGAGATGACATTACTGATGAAGACACGTTCCGTGAACTGCCTAATGATGCTTTTACCATAAAAATAGGAAAGATTTCCGAAGTAGCTCGCTTTAGTTTACTTTCACAATCGGAAGCACTTCCTTTCTTAAAACTACTTATAAGCAAATAAATGCTATGGTTTTATAAATTTCGATAGTTTAACCTCATCGGCAAAAAGGAGTGCAGTATTTATCAATGCCAGATGTGAATATGCCTGCGGAAAATTCCCTAACTGACTCTTTGTTTCAAAGTCGAGATCTTCACTAAACAACCCTAAATGATTAGAACAATGAATCAAGTCATTAAACATATCATAAGCTTCTCTTTCTTTGCCTGTTACATATAAAGCGTGAATCATCCAGAATGTGCAGATGGTGAAAGCCGAAGTTGGTTTACCAAAGTCATCTTTGTTTTTATAGCGATACATTAAACCATTGTGGCTCAGATTTTGGTAAATCGCTTCTACTGTCTTTTTGTATTTTTTGTTTTCTGCACTAATAAACCCATAAGTTTCCATTAATAATAGTGACGCATCCAAATCCGTGTTGCAATAAGTCTGTGAGAAACTCTGAATCTCTTCTTTCCATCCATTAGCTAATACATCATCTTTGATGGTGTCTGCCTCTCTTTTCCATCTTGTAGCGTATATTTCATCATTAAGTAGCTGTGCTATTTTTTCAGCTCTGTCCAAAGCTACCCAGCACATCACTTTAGAAAACACAAAGTGCTTCTCTTTTCCTCGTATCTCCCAAATGCCTTTGTCTGGTTTTCTCCAATCTTCCATTACAGTTCTTGCAATATTCTTCACCACAACAAACATGCTTTCAACTTCGTCCAGCGAGCCTGGAAAATAACGATAATACTGATAAATTACATCCATTAAATAACCAAACGAGTCATTCTGTTTCTGATGGTATGCATCGTTGCCTATTCTTACAGGGCGAGAGCCTTTATATCCACTTAGATGGGGTAATTCTTCTTCTGTCAAAACACGTTCTCCTCTTATTCCATACATTATCTGAAAGGTGTCGTACTTTGTTTTGATAATATTGAGAATAAAAGTGATGAACCTTTGCGCTGTGCCTTTATGACCGCTTTTTATAAGAGTTTCAATAGACATGGAAGCATCTCTAAGCCAGCAAAAACGATAGTCCCAGTTTCTAATACTTCCTATTGATTCGGGAATACTGGTTGTCAGAGCAGCAAGTACAGCTCCTGAACGATAATAAGACATTAGTTTTAATACTAGTATGCTTCGCTCTATGTATTCGTTGAACTGGGTGTATTTTTTTGAACGATTGGTCCAGTTAAGCCAGTAGACTTTAGTCCTCTCATACTCCATTTCTACTCTATCTTGGTCAATCTTAATTAGTTTCTGATTATATGAAACCATTACATATTGATCTTGTTCAATCTCAAAAGTATCTTGATTTAAGATTTGAGTAAAATCCAGACTGGAATATAGATATATTGTATCTTTATCATTTAGCTTAGAGTATGTTTTTACGTATACCGGCCCGCTTTTATGCGCCGCCTCTCCTCGTGCATAGTCCAGAACAGGATAATAGTTTACTCTGAAGCGTGGCTTTCCATGTTTATACCGTATCAAACGATAAATTTCAGGAGGCATATAATATCCGTTAGACTCACCTGTTTTATATCTTGGCATAAAATCAAGAACTTCAAATCCTCCTTCGTCAGATTCAAAAGTAGTGGATAAAATATTGGTGTGCTCAATATATTTCTGAGAGATTTCATATTGATTACTTACGATAAAACTAAGACAACCTCCTCTATCTTTGTCCAGAATTTTAGCAAATACAGAAGGAGAATCAAAGTCTGGAAAACAAAACCAGTCAATGCTTCCTTCACTCGAAATCAATGCTGCTGTACGGCAATTGCCTACAGCTCCATAATTGAGGTTTTTCATATCTATTAAATTAATCAAATACGAATGAATTAAGAATAACCTTTAAACAAAGATATAATTCTTTTTGTTTGAGGCTAAACAAAATAGGAACGATCTTGCTGGGTGGCTAATAGAAATAGCGATAATAAAGCATCGTATTTTTGATGGTTTTATTCCTCTAATGAATTTTTCATTAAATAAGAGCAATGGATATATTTTTAGAGAAAGTAGCTTAATGCTCTATCAATTTTAGTAATATTGCAGTTTAAATAATTAGGAACATCACAGATAAAAACTGCGTTCTCATAATTATAATAAAGAAACAAATGAGATTATTTGTATGAGTAATAAAAATATAATGCCTTTTGCGAGGCCTCTTTATGTGA
Organism: uncultured Bacteroides sp.; assembly: GCF_963678845.1. Classification (NCBI taxonomy): domain Bacteria; kingdom Pseudomonadati; phylum Bacteroidota; class Bacteroidia; order Bacteroidales; family Bacteroidaceae; genus Bacteroides; species uncultured Bacteroides sp. Next base: position 719,249 of record NZ_OY787464.1, on the reverse strand, counting down.
TGTTGAAGCCTGTAGGCTCTGTTTGTAATCTATCCTGTGATTATTGTTATTATCTGGAAAAATCCGGATTGTACCAAGAGACCAAGAATCATGTAATGAGTGAAGAACTTTTGGAAAGATTCATTGAAGAGTATATTCAGTCGCAAACAATGCTGGAAGTGTTGTTTACCTGGCATGGCGGTGAACCATTGATGAGGCCGATAAGTTTTTATAAGAAAGCAATTGAACTACAGAAAAAATATGCTCGGGGAAGATCAATAGATAATTGTATCCAGACAAATGGAACATTGATAACTGATGAGTGGTGTAAATTCTTTAAAGATAATAATTTTCTGGTTGGAGTCTCTATTGACGGACCACAAGAGTTTCATGATGAATATCGAAAGAATAAACAAGGCAGACCATCTTTTACAAAAGTTATGAAAGGCATTGAACTGTTAAAGAAACACCATGTTGAGTATAATGCAATGGCTGTTGTAAATGATTTCAATGCAGATTATCCATTAGATTTTTATCACTTCTTCAAAGAAATAGATTGCCATTATATACAGTTTACTCCCGTAGTTGAAAGACTTTCTAATCGCGTTGATGGTTTATCTTTATCGTCTCCTGTTCAAGATGAAAAAGCAGAATTGACCGACTTTAGTATTTCTCCGGAACAATGGGGCTATTTCCTTTGCACTATCTTTGATGAATGGGTACGAGAGGATGTTGGCAATTATTATATTCAGTTTTTTGATGCCACTTTAGCCAACTGGATTGGCGAACAACCCGGAGTATGCAGTATGGCAAAGAATTGTGGTCATGCTGGCGTTATGGAATATAATGGTGACGTTTATTCCTGCGACCATTTTGTCTTTCCGGAGTATAAATTAGGTAATTTATATACCAATACTCTGGTTGAGATGATGTATAGCGAGAAGCAAACAAAATTTGGCGAAGCTAAATCCAAAACTCTGCCCACACAGTGTAAAGAGTGCCAGTTTCTGTTTGCTTGTAACGGTGAATGTCCCAAAAACCGTTTTGTTTTTACTGCTACAGGTGAATCCGGCTTAAATTATTTATGTAAAGGTTATCAAAAGTTCTTTAAACATGTTGCGCCATATATGGATTTTATGAAAAAGGAACTTATGAATGAACGCCCTCCAGCAAATGTAATGGAATGGATTAAAGAATCAGCTACTGATTAATGTGTTTCATTGTAATGTTTTAATTAAATTTTGTAAGTTTTATCAGTAGTATAGATAAAGGATGTCTTCTAAACATTGTGTTTAGGAGGCATCCTTTATTTATTGAGATAATTATATAATTGGGTGCTGTTTACATTAAAGTTTTGCACATTTACCAATAAAATAATACCGTATGACTACCCTAAAGGTCATACGGTATTATTATTAATAGACTATGCTTCCTTGTATTACTGCATTACCTTTTATAGCCTTGTAAATAAATGCTATGAATTAGACCTTCTTTAAACAAATATGAATGTAATAGCTGTATTTTGAAACAAAAAAGAAGAAAATGCTGAAACCTTGAGATATTAATAATTATTTTTGTAAAATGATCAAATCAATATTGTTATGCAGAAAATAAATATACAAAGATGTAGTAGCGAAAATAAAGATTTCAGAGAACTAATTAGATTGCTGGATACAGAACTTGATACCCGATACGGAACTTTGCAAAAAGAATATAATCAATATAATCAGATAGAATACCTGGAAACTGTTGTTGTTGCTTATGATGAAGAAAAGTCTGTAGGCTGTGGATGTTTTAAAAAATTAGATGATCAGTCTGTTGAAATGAAAAGAGTTTTTGTACAATCAGATTATAGAGGTAAAGGATTTGCATCAGCCATACTTGAGGAACTTGAAAGATGGGCAAAAGAAAAAGGTTTTTTATATTCAATTCTTGAAACAGGTGTGAAGCAACATGAAGCAATAAGCCTATATCAGAAAAAAGGATATGTAATAACAGATAACTTTGGTCAGTATGTTGGAAATCAGAATAGTATCTGCATGAAGAAAGCATTATGAATATTCCGAATCTGATAACAATTTCGCGAATCATTCTTTCTATTGTTTTGTTGACAGTAATAGATTCAATACCGCTTTTCCTTAGTATTTTTTTTATTGCAGGACTATCAGATGTTGCAGATGGTTATATTGCCAGAAGATTTAATATGACTACAGTAGCAGGAGCTAAGCTCGATTCTATAGCTGATATTGTTTTTAATATAGCGATATTGAGTGTGATATACATGAAATATCGATGGGTGTTAAGTGATAATCTGCTTCTGTTTATAATAGTAATTGGAATAAAACTTTTATCAGTCATAGTTTCAAAGATTAAGTTTGGCAAGATTATGTTTCTACATACTATTGCCAATAAAATTACAGGGATGCTATTGTTTATTGCAGTTCCGTGCCTTATGTTTAAGATGAGTAATTGTTATATTATTGTTTTGTTGGGAATGGCCATTTTTGCAGCAGTTGAAGAATTATTGATATTGATAAAGGATGATGAAATAGATTTGAATAGAAAAAGCTTATTTGTTAAATGAGTATATTATTATGAGAGAAATAAAAAAAATAAAGGTAAGAGAGAATCTTGTTCTTAAACAGATTGAGCTGGAAGACGCTATAGATATTTTTAATACGATAAACAGTCAAAGGGAATATTTAAGAAAATGGCTTCCTTTTGTTGATTTTACGAAAGAATTGAAGAATAGTCAGTCATTTGTATCATCAGTGATAAATGCTTCTGAAGAAAATAAGGAATATGTCTTCGTTATTCATTACGATGGAGTTTTTGCCGGATTAATAGGTTTTAAGGATACCGATAAATTAAATAAGAAAACAGAAATAGGTTATTGGCTTTCTGAAAGCTATCAGAAGAAAGGCATAATTACTGAATCGGTAAAAGTATTATTTCACTTTGCTTTTGATGAGCTCGGAATAAATCGTGTTCAAATTAAATGTGCGGTAGGAAATACTCTAAGCAGAAATATTCCGCGAAAATTAGGATTTAAATTTGAAGGAATAGAACGTGATGGAGAATTATTGGTTGATAATCAATTTACAGATATAGAGGTATATAGTTTAATTAAAAAAGATTTTTGTCGTTAATGGAAATAAGAATTAGAAAAGCAGATGAACACGACTACCCTGTAATCTTTTCGATGATCAGGGATTTTGCTGCCTTTGAAAATTGCTCTGATAGGTTAGCAAACTCATTAGAACAAATGCAGAAAGAGAAAGAATATATTAATTGCTTTGTTGCTGAAACACATTCAAAAGAAATAATTGGATATGTAGTTTACTTCTTTGCATATTATACATGGTTTGGCAAATCACTCTATATGGATGATTTATATGTTAAAGAAGAGTACCGTGGAAAAGGAGTTGGCCGTTCTTTAATTAACGCAGTTATTGATTTTGCAAAGAAAGAAGATTGCCATAAATTACGTTGGCAGGTTTCCAGTTGGAATGAACCGGCTATTGCATTTTATAAGAATTTAGGCGCTATAATTGATGATATTGAACGAAATTGTGATTTGATTTTTTAATTGACCGTAACTCGGCATAATTCATTTTTTTATTTACTCGGGCTTTTATTGTTAAATAGATTAACAATAAAAGCCCGAGTATTTTTATATATACTATTTGATACATAGCCTTACTTTCGTAATAAAATAGGTCCTTTTAAGGGTTTTTATCTGCTTGTTAATAATTGTTCTCATAAGTTTTTTTTAGAAAAAAGATGTAATCGTACTAAATATATATCTAATTTTGACCATTCGAACAAAAAAGTCAAATAGACTAAATTACAAAAACAGAATAAGAATAATGGCAGTTAGTAAACGTTTAGGAGAAAGTCAGAATAAGACAGAACAAATTGTAACAGTTGCTCAAAAGCGCTTTGGACAATATGGTTTTGAAAAAACGACAATGAATGAAATAGCTTCAGATCTTAACATGTGCAAAGGATCTTTATATTACTATTTCCCGGATAAAGAACATTTGTATATTGCTGTGGTTAAGAAAGAACATGATTTCTTTGTTGAATTGGTTCGTGAAAAGATGGTTACACTTACTGATGCATCTGAAATGATCAGGGAGTATGTGAATATCAGAGTATCATATTGGGAAAAGTTACTTAATTTAAGCAGACTACGACATGATTATGCTCACGAATTACATTCTTTAATGCACGGCTTATGGGCCGAATTCAGAACTCAGGAAGAGGATATGATAACTAATATTCTGAATGTAGGTATAGCCAAAGGGCAGTTTGAACCTTGTAATATAGATGAATATACAGAATTACTTCTTGATGCAATGAAAGGACTATCTATGTCAGCACTTAGAAATAAAGACATTTTCTATCTGGAAGCTCATGAATACGACAGATTGCTTAGAATGATCAATTTGTTTGTGGAAATGTTTGTGAAATCATTAAGAAAATAAGGATATAAAGGTAAAATTAGTTTTTTTATTTATAAATCAATCACTGAATAGCGTTAATTGTTAAGAGGTTTATTTTATTAAAAGGTATGAAGAAAGAGAAAAAGAAAAAAGGGATAAAGATGTATATCCCATTGATTGTGGTAATTGCAGTTGTTTTAGGTGGTGGTTGGTATTGGTATAGTGAATACACAAAATATGTATCTACTGATGATGCGCATATTGACTCGGATAACTATGCAATAAGCTCTAAAATATTGGGACGCATCAACCATATTTATTTTGAAGAAGGAGACACAGTTAAGAAAGGCACATTACTTGCCGAACTAGACAGCACTGAATTGCATGCACAAAAATTGCAGGCTATTGCAAATCTTGATCAATCAAAAGCGGCACAGCTACAGTCTGAAGCTAAGCTAAAATATGATCAGGATAACATTAAAGTATTTCAGGTAGGATTAGCTAAAGCACAAGAAGATTATTCACGTGCAAAAGAACAGTATAAAGGTGATGTAATCACCAAAGAGCAATATGATCATGCAAAGAAAGCTTGGGAAACAGCCAAAGCACAACTTGATGCGTCAAAAACACAACTGTCGGTATCCCGCGCACAAGTAGGCTCTTCAGTTGCTGCCATTGAAACAACAAAAGCTCAGATCGGAGTAATTTCCACTCAACTCAATAATACGCATTTGTATGCACAGATTGATGGAACAGTAGCTAAAAAATGGTTGTTAGAGGGTAGTGTAACACAACCCGGACAAACAATCCTTACAGTTACTAACTCTCACAAATTATGGGTGATAGTTTATCTGGAAGAGACTAAGATGGCTGGATTACACCTTAATCAAAAAGCTAAGTTGGCAATAGATGCTTATCCGGATGTTAAATTTACCGGCAAAATTATTGAGTTTAGCTCAAATACAGCTTCTCAGTTCTCATTGATTCCACCTAATAATGCATCGGGTAACTTTACAAAGGTAACGCAACGTATTCCTTTAAAAATATCTATTGATGGAACAGAAGACAATGCTTCGTTAGCTAAATATAATCTTTTGGCAGGAATGTCTGTTGTTGTAAAAATCATTAAGGATTAGCAATGAAGGACGTTACACTAGCTCACCGATTTAGAAAAAAGGTGAGAAACCGGAATTCGGTTTTTCATCCTCAACACAAAGAGTATAAGTGGTGGTTGTTGGGTAATATTATGATTGGAACATTCATGGCTGTGCTCGACTCAACCATTGTGAATGTGGCATTGCCCAAAATTATGACTTCTTTTGGTGTGGGGATTGATAAAATTCAATGGGTGTCTACAGCTTACATGCTTGCTATGGCAGTGATGTTGCCTACTTCGGGCTGGATGGCCGATAAGTTTGGCTACAAGCGTATGTACTTTCTCGGGCTATTGCTGTTTACCTTTGGGTCTTTGCTTTGCGGTATGTCCGGCAATGAAGATATGCTGATATTTTCCCGGGTTATTCAGGGCTTTGGAGCAGGAGCAATTCAACCTTTAGGTATGGCTATTATTTCCAGAGAGTTCCCTCCTCAGCAAAGAGGACTTGCTTTGGGCTTCTGGGCTATTGCGGCAGCAGCTTCTGTCTCATTTGGTCCGCTTATCGGAGGATATCTGGTAGATAATTTTAGCTGGCAATTAATTTTTGACGTTAATGTCCCTATCGGGGTTATAGGTATGGCAGCAACGGTGATTATACAAAGTGAATATAAAAATAAGCGGGTACGTAAATTTGATAGTATAGGATTCTTTTCTGCAGTGATATTTCTGCCCCTGCTTCTTTATGCTCTTTCTCAAGGAAATGCAGCAACTAACTCTGATGGATGGGGTGCACCATACATTCTGGTTTGTCTGGCGGTCTCTTTGATAGCTATGGTTACATTCATTACTGCAGAGCTTACTGTTGATGAACCGTTACTGGATTTGCGTCTGCTCAAAAACAGGAATTTTGGAATTTGTTCCCTTATTATGCTAATGTTTAGTATCGGGATGTTTGGCAGTACTTTTCTATTGCCTCTCTATCTTCAGAATTCATTGGGGTATACAGCTTTGCAATCCGGAGCGGTATTTCTTCCTGTAGGTATCATTCAGGGTGCAATGTCTCCTACTTCTGGATTTCTTGGGAATAAGATAAATCCTAAATGGATTATTATAACGGGAATCATTTTATTGACTATCAGTTTTTATATGAATTCTTCCCTTTCGTTTCTCACTGAAAGACCTTATATTATGATGGGGCTTTATATTCGTGGGTTTGCGTTGGGTATAATTTTTACGCCTCTTAGCACTCTTTCTTTGTCGCAAATACCTCGTGAGAAAATGGCTCAGGCATCCGGTGTGTCAAATACTATTCGTCAAATCGGAGGTAGCTTGGGAGTTGCAATATTGACTACAGTGCTTACCACACGTGTAACCTATCACTCCGAGCTTTATAGTGAAGCAATTCAGCCTAATGCTCCGGAATATATGCAGGTTAAAAGCGGATTGCAAGGTTTTGCTCAAAGCCAGGCGGGAAGTTCACCTTCTGTTGCAGCTCAGCAAGGACAGGTGCTGCTAATCTCGAATATTAATAAGCAAGCTTATATTCAAGGTGTAGATGATGATTTCTTATTAGTAGCCATTATTACACTATTGGGTAGTGCTCCTGTGCTTTTGTTGCATAGGAAAAAGAACAATGAATAAAATATCAGATTATGATGAAACAAACATTTAAAATAGTTTTTATGCTGCTTGTGCTAACCGGGTTTTCTGTAATGCCTGTTCTAGCTCAACAAAAAGCCGATTCCTTATCTTTTGAACAGGTAATGACTCAAGTTATACAAAGTCACCCTTCTGTAAAAGAAGCACAAGAGACTCTTAATGGAGCTACAGCCAAAATTGAATTAGCAAAATCGGCTTATTTGCCAACAGTTGATTTGAATGCTTCATATACACGGTTAGGACCAGTCTCTAAAGTTGCTTTTCCCGGATTAGGTACATTCCAGTTTAACCCTTATGATAATTATACAGCAGGAGTTAATGTGAATCAAACAATCTATGACTTTGGTAAAACCGCGAAGGCAGTGGATGTGGAGAATAAGAAAAAGCAACTTAATGTGATAACTATTGATCAGATAAAGCAGTCACTCTCTCTGTTGGTAACTAATAATTATTATACTTTGGTGTATCTTCAGAGTGCTATAGACATTAAGAATGAAGAGTTGAGAAACCTGCAGAGTCATTTGGAATCAATTGAGAAAAAGAACATTACCGGTTCGGCTACTAAGTATGAAATACTCACCACCCAGGTAAAGCTCTCTTCAATAGAGAGTCAGAAGTATGACCTCGAAGCGGCTCTTCGCACTCAGTTGGCTGTGCTAAATACTTTATTGGGATTTCCGGAAGATACTCCTCACAGAGTGATGACTGTTTCATCTATGGAAATGGCTTCTGCAGAAGATGCATCTGTGGCCTATGCAATAGAGCATCGTGAGGAAATGAAAATGGCAAAAGAGAAAACCGAATTGGAAAACTTGAACTTTTCGGCAATTAAATCGGCCAATAATCCTGTAATAAACGCATTTGGTTCTGCCGGATTTAAGAATGGTTATTCTCCTGATTTGAATCAGATGAAAGGCAATTTCGTGGTTGGAGTGGGAGTGAAGGTGCCCCTTTTTGATGCTAAAAGAACTAAGTATAATTTGCAGGCATCTAAATCCAACTTAATTAGTTCCCAGTATGAAACAGAGATAGTACGTCGCAAGATAGTAAATGAAGTAGTAGGGGCACAATCTGACATAGATGCTTCCAAAAAGAAAGTGACTCAGTTTGAAATGCAGCTTGCTCACGCCTTGCAAGCTTTCGAATTAGCTAAGACCAGTTTCAAGAATGGCGTCATAACTAATCTTGATTTGCTGGATTCAGAAACAGCAGTTTCTGAAAGCCGCCTTCAGTTATTAAAGTCCAGATTAGATAATCTTATCAGTGTGCTGAAACTAAAAGTTGCTGTTGGAAATCATATTTATTAAATTGTAATTTGAAGATCGTAGGCAGGCAATAATTCCAGATTTTATGCAGTAAATAGACGTAATGTAACGTAGAGAAAAGAATTTGTTATATTGAAACAAAGAATGTAATGTATAACAAAGAGTGTGTATTATAATGTTGGCATTTAAAATTTAATAGTGAGGTATCTTTGTACAAAGAGATAATAGCCTTATTAGAAATTTTAAATATAAAAACTGTTATGAATACGCAATTTCAAAAAGTGTCGATGCTCGAAAAGATCGGCTATAGTTTGGGAGACTGTTCTGCCAATCTAGTGTTCCAAATGATGATGATTTATCAGACCAAATTTTACACGGATGTATTTGGTCTTGAAGGTGCTGTTGCCGGAACAGTAATGTTGGTTGCCCGCATTGCCGATGCCTTTGTTGACCCAACGGTAGGAATCTTGTCAGATCGGACAAAGACCCGTTTTGGGAAATTCCGTCCGTGGGTGTTGTGGACTGCATTACCTTTTATGGTATTCTATATTCTTGCCTTCACCAATCCGGGAATTCATGATAAAGGCTTAGTAGCACTTTATGCAACAATCTCTTACACCTTGCTGATGTCTGTCTACTCATTTAATAATACTCCTTATTCTTCATTGGGAGGGGTTATGACAAGCAACATAAAGGAACGTACAAGTATAACATCTATTCGTTTTGTTGCAGCTACCATTGCACAGTTTGTTGTGCAGGGATTAACACTTCCGCTTGTAAGAAAATTCTCTGAAGGAGGAGATATCGCCCATGGATGGTTCTGTACCATTAGTTTGTTTGCTGTTATCGGCTTTGTCTTTTTAGTTATAACTTTCTTCTCCGCCCGTGAACGCATTACGCCTCCAGCCAGCCAGAAAACGAACATCAGACAAGACCTTAAAGATGTTGTGGCCAGTCTTCCGTGGCGTGCCATGTTCATTCTTACTCTATTCCTTTTCATAACTTTGGCAATGTGGGGTAGTGCAATGAATTACTACTTTGAAAATTATGTGGATGCAAATGCTCTTTATGATTTTCTTGGTAAAATGGGGCTAGTGGCATCTACTTCTTCTCATGGTGTTTGGCATACTATTCTGAATGCTTTCGGACTTATAGTTAGTAGCCCGGATAAAGCGTATGAGGTAGGTTTTGGAGTATTTAATATGCTTGGAGCATTAGTACAGTTCTTTGGCGTTATTTTCCTGTCAGGCTTTTTATCTAACCGCTACGGAAAAAAGAGTGTATTTATTGTTTGTCTGGGTTTAACAACCTTGTTCACAGCTCTTTTCTACTTCCCTGGAAAAGCAGATGTAGGAACTATGTTTTTACTGAACTTTTTAAAGAGTCTGGCATATGCTCCAACTGTACCTTTGTTGTGGGCAATGATTGCTGATGTTGCCGATTATTCTGAATATGTAAATAACCGCCGTGCTACGGGATTGGTTTTTGCAGGTGTTGTGTTTGCTCTCAAAGCCGGATTAGGTATTGGTGGAGCTATATTGGGCTTTCTGCTTTCCGGATTTGGGTATGTATCGGGAGCTGGTGTTAATCAAAGCAACACAGCAATAAATGGAATAGTCCTTTCATCAAGTCTTATCCCTGCATGTACATTCTTTGTAGCTGTTTTATCGCTTTATTTTTACCCCATTACAAAGAAGTACAATGAGAAAATGCAGCTGGAATTACAATCAACCAGAAGTCGATATAAAGATTAATTTATAACTTAATATTATGAAAATAAAATTTCTGACATTTTTATTTTTTATTGCAGCTGTTTCAATAAGTTGCAAAGGCTCTGAGCCGGCTACCTATTCAGATTCAGCTTTAAAAAATGTTGTAGGTAAATATTTCCTTATTGGAGCTGCGGTCAGTACCAGGCAGGTTGCCGGTCAGGATGTAAAAGCTTTGCGACTTATTAAAAAGCATTTCAATTCTATTGTTGCCGAAAATTGCATGAAATCTGAAGTGATTCATCCTACAGAAGATACTTATAATTTCACAGATGCTGATGCATTGGTGAAGTTTGGAGAAGAAAATGGAATGAAAGTTATAGGACATTGTCTGATATGGCATTCGCAATTATCTCGCTGGTTTTGTGTAGATAAAGATGGAAATAATGTATCTCCGGAAGTGCTGAAAGAACGCATGAAAAATCATATTCACACAATTGTAGGCCGTTATAAAGGTAGGATAAAAGGTTGGGATGTGGTTAATGAAGCAATTGAATCAGATGGTTCCTGGCGTAAGACTAAATTTTATGAGATTTTAGGTGAGGAATATATTCCTTTGGCTTTTCAATATGCACATGAAGCTGATCCAGATGCAGAATTGCATTATAATGATTATGGTATGGATGCAAAAGGAAAACGCGACAAGGTTGTAGAGATGGTAAAGAAACTGAAGGAAAAAGGACTTCGTATTGATGCTGTGGGTATGCAGGGACACATGGGTATGGATTATCCTCGTTATGAAGATTTTGAAGAAAGTATCAATAGCTTTGCTAGTACTGGCGTGAAGGTTATGATTACAGAGTGGGATATGAGTGCTCTGCCTTCTGCATATACCGGAGCTAATATTGCTGATGTGTCGGCTTATAAGAAGGAACTGAACCCTTATCCAAACGGACTGCCCGATTCTGTTTCATTGGCATGGAATAATCGTATGGAGAAGTTTTTTAATCTGTTTATCAAGCATTCAGATGTTATCTCTCGTGTAACTGCATGGGGAGTAACAGACGGTGATTCATGGAAAAATGGATTTCCGGTAAGAGGAAGAACCGATTATCCATTGTTGTTTGACCGCAATTATAACCCTAAACCATTTATAAATAAGATTTTAAAAAGCTCAAAATAAATAGCGATGAAGACAGTAAGATATTTAGTAGAAAATGATTATATGGCAGATCCTGCCGTACATGTGTTTAACGGTAGGTTGTACATATATCCTTCTCACGACTGGGAATCAGGAATTCCGGAGAATGATAATGGTGATCATTTTGATATGAGAGATTATCATGTATTCTCTACAGACGATGTGATGAACGGAGAGATTAAAGATCATGGAATAGTGCTGAAAGTAGACGATATAGCATGGGCCGGACGCCAGCTTTGGGACTGTGATGTGGCATGTAAAGATGGGAAATATTATATGTACTTTCCGTTGAAAGATAAGAATGATGTTTTTCACATCGGTGTAGCTGTGAGTGATTGTCCAGAAGGTCCTTTTATTCCTCAACCAGATCCTATAAAAGGTAGCTACAGCATTGATCCTGCCATATTAGATGATGGCGATGGGAATTATTATATGTACTTTGGTGGTCTTTGGGGCGGACAGCTTCAGCGTTATCGTGATAATAAAGCCTTGGAAAGTGCTTCTTTTCCGGCCGATGGTGAATCAGCTATTCCTTCACGTGTAGTAAAATTGAGTAAGGATATGCTCGAGTTTGCTGAAGAGCCCAAGCCTGTTATCGTTCTTGATGAAGCTGGTAAACCGTTGACAGCAGGCGATAACAACCGCAGGTTCTTTGAAGCTTCGTGGGTGCATAAGTATAACGGGAAATACTATTTCTCTTATTCTACAGGTGACACTCATTTGTTATGCTATGCTATTGGTGACAATCCTTATGGCCCTTTTGTATATCAGGGAGTGATATTGCCTCCGGTGGTGGGCTGGACTACTCATCATGCAATAGCTGAATACAAGGGCAAATGGTATTTGTTCCATCATGATTGTGTTCCTTCGGGAGGGCAAACATGGCTTCGCAGTCTGAAGGTTTGTGAACTGGAATATACAGAAGATGGAAAAATAAAAACCATCAATGTGTAAACAATGAATTTAGATTAATTAAAAATTTATGCGCGGGCAATGATATCTTTTTTTGTTAGATAAAATTGCCCGCGCTTGATAATTTAAACTAATACTGTAGTGCAAATACATTATTGCTACTTATTTGAAACATTTCAGTACCTTTGTTTATCATAATTGGTGTATGTTTGTACTATGAAAAACATTAAACTTAAAAATCTTATGCCTAAATTCTATTCAGTAAAACAAAATCTATTAAAGTTTTTATTGCTACTCATTATTTTATCTGTTTCACAAAATTCTTATTCAGCGCTTCCTGTAAAAAAGAAACAGACAGCCAAATTAAATGCCAGAGAATTGGTCGTTGATTTTTCCAAAGAGAAAGGATCTTTCAACAGGATGCCACTGGAATGTATTGGAGCAGGGCGTGCCAATGAAGGATTGCGTGCCGACTGGCAGCAACAGCTTGCTTACGTAAAGAAAGCATGTGATTTTAAATATATCCGTATGCATGGCTTGCTTTCTGACGATATGGCTGTTTACAAAGAAGATAAAAACGGAAATCCAGAATATAATTTCCAGTATATAGATGCTTTATATGACTACTTGCTAAGTATAGGAATAAAACCTTTTGTGGAACTGGGCTTTATGCCATCTGCATTAGCCAGTGGCAACCAGACTATTTTCTGGTGGAGAGGAAATGTTACCCCACCTAAGGATTATAATAAGTGGGCAGAGCTTATCCGCAATCTAACACTCCATTTTACCCAACGTTACGGAATAGAAGAGGTTAAAAGCTGGTATTTTGAAGTCTGGAATGAGCCAAACCTGAATGGCTTCTGGGCTGGCACACAAGCTGAATATTTCAAATTATATACTTACAGCGTAAATGCGATAAAGTCAGTAAATAAAGAATATAGGGTTGGTGGACCGGCTACTGCCGGTGCTGCATGGGTGCCCGAGATGATTAGTTTCTGCAATGAGAACAGTCTTCCACTCGACTTTATCAGTACTCATGCCTATGGTGTAAAGCAAGGCTTTTTAGATGAATTTGGGAATTCCGGAACTGTTCTTAGTAAAGATCCGATGTCGGTCAGCGGTGACGTTCTTAATTCCCGTAAGCAGATATCACAATCTGCCATGCCCGGACTGGAATTACACTATACAGAATGGAGTTCTTCTTATACACCGGCCGATCCTATTCACGACAGCTATCATCAGGCAGCTTATATACTTGATAGACTTAAGAAAGTAGGAACAGCAGCCACTTCAATGTCATATTGGGTTTTCACAGATATTTTTGAAGAAGCTGGTCCGCGTTTCACACCTTTTCATGGCGGATTTGGCTTGCTGAACACTCAGGGCATCAATAAACCAGCTTTTTATTCTTTCAAATTTATCAATAAGCTTGGTAATACGGAACTCGTTAATAAAGATTCCTGTTCATGGGTATGCAAAGATGCCAAAGGTAATATTCAAGTGCTTTTATGGGACTTTACCAATACTCATCCCGGAGATTCTGTAAATAATCAGGGGTATTATGTACGCGATCTGTCTGCAAAGTCAAAAGGAAAGGTGAAAATAGCCGTATCCAATGTTCCCGAAGGCGATTATGTACTTGAACTGTATAAAGTAGGATACCGCACCAACGATGCATATACCACTTATCTTGATATGGGTAAGCCTACTCAGCTAACAAAACAACAGGTTGAGCAGATAAAGAAACTCAATGATGGTTCACCAGTCTCAAAAGAGATTGTAAAAGTGAAGGCTGGCATTACATTTACAAAAGAAATGGATCTTCGTGAAAACGATGTTTACTTACTGAATCTGGTTAAGTTATAATATTTCTAATTGATTCTTAAACACTCAGATTATAATGTGCTGGTTAATGAAATCAGGGAGAATATACAACATTCTTCCTGATTTCTTTTTTAAAATACCTGTTCTATGTTATTATTTGTACTTCAATTTTGATTTTAAATATAAATGTTTACTACTTTTACATAAAGATTTGAATTATGGAAATGGATAAATCAACAGAAGCCGTAGAAACCTTTAGTAAAAAGTATAACTGTGCACAGTCTGTTCTATCAGTCTTTTCTGAAGAACTGAATATTAGTAAAAGTGATTGTTTCAAGATAGCAACCCCCTTTGGCTCAGGAGTTGCCTTCCGTCAGGAAATGTGTGGTGCTGTAACAGGTGCACTGATGGCTATTGGTCTGAAGTATGGTATGGATGAGTATGGCAATACTGATCAAAAATCATTCACTTATGATTTAACTACTCATTTTATAACAGAATTTAGGAAAAAGCATGGAACTATTTGCTGCAAAGATTTACTTGATGGCATTGATATGAGCACTCCTGAAGGATATGCCAAAGTACGTGAACTGAATCTTTTCAGAACGCATTGTTCAGAGTACGTTCGTAGTGCAGTATTAATTAGTGAGAAAATTTTGCTTCATAAATAACTCTCCTGAATGGGATGATGCTATCAAAATTGTAGATAACTTGTTGATAAAGAATTGGTAATGGAAAGAATAACAAACTTTGAGGAAAGATTGTCGTCCAAATTATCCCGGAATTTTGTTGATGCAATTGTTGTATCTGTGCAAAACTATCCGGAAGATTTTGGACAACTATATAATTTAATTAAAAGTCAGGATACAAGGATATCATGGCGGGCAGCATGGGCTTGCGAAAAGCTTAGCGAGTCTAATCCGGAGTGGTTTATTTCTAAATATAAGGAGATAACCCAACTTACTTTTTCCACGAAACATAGCGGAACTAAGCGTTTGTTTCTTTCCATTTTATATAATCTGCCGGTGCCTTCCCAATTCCCTGTTGAACTTTATAATTTCTGTCTGGAGAAAATGCTTTCCCTCGATGAAGCAATAGCCATTCAGGCACTTAGTGTGAAACTGGCTTATAAAATAGCCTTGAAAGAACCGGAGTTACTTTTCGAAATTCGTTTGTATCTCGAAAATGCTGAAACGGAATATTTCTCTATCGGTGTAAAAAACTGTATCAGAAATGTACTTAAAAGGATTAACTCCGCCTCTAAACAATAATCACAATTATTTTTCTACTTTCTAAAAAAATAAAAAATACACAAAAAAGAGTCTGAATATCGGGCTAAATTGTTTTAATTCATTGGTTTTTAGAAGATTTGCGTGTCTGATTTTTTATTCTGTTTTTTGATATGGCTGTAGTAACTTCTGAATTAAGCCTGCTTTAAGGATTTTCATTATTCGTTGTGTACAATTCTCTATTATTTCTGTCATTTTGTATGTCACAAATAATGTGATGTAACTATATATTTGTCGTTTCTTTTATAAGAGAAAAAAATGATAAGTGCTTTAAGTTATTAAAAAAGAGAATTTAAATAATTTACATCAATGAAAAAGTGGCTATTACTTCTATCGGTGTTTTCACTCTTTGCATTTGCCATTCATGCTAAAAACTATTACGTGGCTACGAATGGAAATGATATAACAGGAACGGGTTCAATCAATGACCCTTATGCTTCTATTATAAAGGCGCAACAATATGTTGTACCTGGGGATACGGTTTTTGTTCGTGGAGGAACATATGTGATGACTGAATCACAAATTAGTCAAAAATTCACTTTAGGACCTTATGCTTGCATGCATTGTCTTGATAAAAGCGGAACTTCTGCATCAAAACGTATATGTTATTGGGCTTATCGGGGAGAACATCCTGTTTTTGATATGTCAATGGTAAAACCCGCAGGTTATCGAAATACAGTTTTCTATACTACAGGTTCGTGGTTACATATTAAAGGCTTAGAAGTTATCGGTACTCAGGTTACTATTTCTACACATACTCAGTCGGAATGTTTCCGAAACGAAGGAAGTAATAATATTTTTGAGCAACTGAAAATGCATGATGGCATGGCTATCGGATTTTACCTGACCAAAGGTGCGAATAATCTGATTCTTAACTGCGATGCTTACCGTAATTGGGATTACTATTCGGAAAATGGGCGTGGTGGCAATACTGATGGATTTGGATGCCATCCCGCCAAGGGAGGCTCCGGTAATATTTTCCGAGGTTGCCGTTCATGGTTTAATAGCGATGATGGTTATGATTGCATCAATGCATATGAATCTGTGATTTTTGAAAACAGTTGGTCATTTTATAACGGCTACAATACTTCCTTTGTCAGCGAAGGCGATGGGAATGGTTTTAAAGCTGGTGGATACGGTCAGGCACCAGTGGTTGCAAAGTTGCCAAGTCCTATCCCTGCCCATACTGTTCGTTTTTGCATGTCTTACCGGAATAAAGCCAACGGTTTTTATTCCAACCATCATGTAGTAACCGGTAGTTCTTTTTACAACAATACGGCATTCCGGAATGCTACCAATTTCAACATGCTGAGTCAACAGATTACCAAAAGTGCTATAACCGGAAACGATACTACACTAGACTGCCAGGGGATCAACCATGTGTTGCATAACAATATATCTTTCAGATACTCCGCTTATGCCGAAACAGCAAATCTGGGAACCAGTGTGGATACGTACAACTCTTTTTCTCCCAATTCAGGTGTGACGGTAGATGCCTCTGATTTTGTTAGTACCGATGAGTCATTGTTGGTGGCCGACCGTCAGGCAGACGGAAGTTTACCCGATATAGGATTCCTTAAACTCAAAGAAGGAAGCAATCTGATTGATAAAGGAATGAATCTAGGCTTTCCATTTTCAGGAACAGCTCCTGATCTGGGAGCATTTGAATATCAGTCAGCTTCAGCTACAGGAATCTCAGGAGTAAACCTTAATAAAACGAATTGGTTTTATCCGAACCCGGTGAAACAAAGTATTTATTTTGGTGATAATCATTTCAATCATGTGACAATTTATAATTTAAATGGAAGAAAGATTATAGATTCAAATTATGTGCCTAGTATAAATGTTTCCTTTTTGGATAAAGGATATTATCTCTTGCTCATAAAAGGAGAAAAAGGAGAAATCTCTTTGGGGAAAATGATTAAAGATTGATCAGTAATCAAATATTTGGAAAGAATAATTAAGAGTGAATTTATATAATAATCTTACGGAATTTAATTTTTTTATATAAATTGAAGCGGCATTGCTCTGCTTTTCAGATTACTTTTGTGCCTCAACAGAGCATTTATTCTTTAATTTAATAAAAAATGGTAGAAATCGGTTATTTAATCCTTGGTGTCGTTGCTGGAATTTTATCAGGATTGTTTGGCATCGGCGGAGGCATTGTTATGGTCCCTTCACTATTGATGATTTTCAATATGAATATACTAGATGCTAATGCTACGTCGTTAGCTGCAATGTTACTTCCGGTTGGTATATTGGGTGTATTGTCTTATCACAAAGCCGGACTGATTAATATTAAAGATTCCTTGTGGATTTCCGGTGGTTTATTTCTTGGTTCGTTTGTTGGAGGAGAATTGGCGGTGAATATAAATGAAAGTCTTCTGGTAAAGCTGTATGCTGCAATCTTACTTTACATAGCTATCGGCTATTTCGACGTTCTTTCTTACTTCAAAAAAAATAAAGATGTAAAACTGGCCGATCTGGATACCGACCAGCAAAGACCCTTTTGGACTTATATTTTAGTGGGAATTGCTGCCGGTATATTTGCCGGACTTTTCGGTAAAGGTGGTGGCATTATCATTGTTCCATTATTGATAGGTCTTTTTAATTACGATTCTAAAAGTGCTGTGGCAACCTCGCTGGCTGCATTGCAATTACCGGTTGGGCTACCAAGTGTGGTTGTTTATGCAAATAGCGGTCACTTAAATATTCTTTTTGCTGCATTTATAGCTCTTGGCATTTTTATTGGTGCATTCTTCGGGTCAAAGCTCGGAATGAAATTACCTTCGAATGTATTCCGAAAAGTATTCGCTACATTTTTGGTTATTGTAGCCATATATATGGTTTCTAAATAGCCTGTAGATACTCGCTCATAAAAATTAAAAATCTCAAAATAGTCTGGTTCTTTTTGTGTTATTAATGATACAAACATATTTGTTTATTCATAATAAGAGAAGTTATAGAATAAAATAGTTCCATGCCTGAATATCTTTGATATATTTGCATGATTTATTGAACTCGCGTAACTTAATAACAGAAATATTATGGAAATAGATTTAACCACTCCGGCTCTACTATTCTCAGCTATATCATTGATAATGCTGGCGTATACCAACCGGTTTTTATCGTATGCCCAACTGGTGCGTACTTTAAAAGAGCAATATGTAGCAAATCCCTCCTCGGTTAGAGCAGCACAGATTGCTAACCTGAAGAAGAGACTTTACCTGACGCGTGCCATGCAGGTAACAGGTATCGGGAGTTTGCTGCTTTGCGTGATCAGTATGTTCTTTATGTATATAGAATTACACCTTGCGTCTGTCTACATCTTTGGTCTGGCACTGATACTGCTTATTATCTCGCTCACTATATCTATATATGAGATTTACATCTCTGTCAAAGCATTGGAGTTGCATTTGAAAGATATGGGAGAATAAATTCTCTTATGTCTGATTAATTGCAAATGCATATAAAGACTCCTCTCTCTCTCATAAAAAATGAAAATGCAAAATTGATCTAGCGATCTAGCGCTTGCTACTTAACTTCTTATAAATAAATAGTATAGCACCGCTAGATCAATAAAATTTGATCAAGCACTGATCTAGCGATCTAGCACCTGTTCTTATGGTTGCTTTTACAATCCTCTTTTGTTACAAAATAAGTTCTTTTTAGCTCGTATATACCCTTCTGAATATTTGGATTTTACATAATTATTTATTATATTTGTAGAAATAAAAATAATGCTCCACCCGGGTGTATATCGCCTGTACACCCGGGTGGAGTTTGTTTTTAGATCCGGGTGTAAGGGGCGGGTATACCCGGGTGTACGAGAAATAAACTAGTTATAAATAAATTAAACAAATAAGTATGGCTTTATATGTTGTTCGTCAAAAAGTAGATAAGAGCGGGGAGGAAGAAAAGGTTCGCTATCACGGTGTTCCGGTTAGTTCCGGACAGATTGGGATAGATGAGTTGGCAAAAGATATCAGCGGACGCTGTTCGCTTCATGAATCGGATGTGCATGCGGCAGTTATTGCATTGGGAGATGTGATGCAGACCTATCTGATGAAAGGAAACACGGTTCATCTGAAGAATATCGGTATGTTTTCCATATCAGCAGGAAGTGAAGGCTTTGAAATACCCGATGAATGCACTCCGTCAAAAGTAACGGCACAGCGTGTCTGCTTTAAGGCTGACAAAGAAATGCGTAGTGCACTTCCTTTGATAAAGTATCAGCGCACTTACAGAGAAGCTACAAAAAAGTAAATAGTTACCTTAATTGAATTTATGAAGATAACACAGTACCGTAACAACGGTAAAACACAGACACAACGCACCCTTGAGTTAGAAACTGCTGTTGAAGCAATGAGAACCGAAACCGGTAGCCTACCGGTAACCAGCCTGAGGCATGTGCTTCAGTACGCAACGCCCGGTCAGAATTTTCCGGAGGCGAAGAAGCTTCCACGACTGATCTTTGGAGGAGTCTTCCGTAAGGATGGCAGTCAGCAGATAATGTCGTCATACAATGGTTGTGTAACCATTGAGGTAAATAATCTGGCTAATAATAATGAAGCAGCGCAGATACGCGAAATTGCATCCCGCCTGCCGCAAACTCTACTGGCCTTTATTGGTTCCAGCGACAGAAGCGTGAAGATTGTGGTTCCTTTCACATTGCCCGACAGTACATTGCCTCAGAACCGCAAACACGCTGAAATGTTTCACGCACAGGCTTATCGCGAAGCAGTGAAATGGTATCAGCCTCAGCTGAAACGCGAAATAGAGCTTAAAGAACCTTTGCTGGAACATGGATGCTGCATGAGTTTTGATCCTTCGTTGTATCACAATCCGGATGCCGCACCTATTCGTATAGAACAGCCGGTACGTATGCCTGCCGAGCCCACTTTTGAGGAAGAACGCCAGGCGATTAGTGATCCGTTGCAACGCTTGTTGCCGGGATACGAACGGAATCATGCCATCTCTACCTTGTTCAATACGTCCATGTGGAATGCAATCGACACGGTGGGCAAAGTAGACTGGGAGAGTGGCGAGGTGCTTCCGTTTCTTATTAAACTGGCGGAAAACTGCTATCGTTCGGGCATTCCGGAAGAAGATGCAGTAAAGTGGACGTTGATGTATAATGACCTGAATAAGTACGAGCTTGAAGTGCGTACAAACTTCCGCAATATATATTCCCTATCAAATAAGTTTGGCGATAAACCTTGCATCCCGTCTTCCATGACACTGGTGGCACAGATGGAAGAGTTTATGAAACGACGCTACCAACTCAGAAGAAACATGTTGAAAGGGTTGGTGGAATACAGGGAACTGAAATCTTTCTATTTCGATTTCCGTCCTGTCAATAAACAAGCGCTCAACACGATTTGTCTCGATGCATTGGCAGAAGGACTTCCATCATGGGATGTTGATATTAAGCGTTATGTGGAGTCAAACCGTGTGCCCTCTTATAATCCTATTGAAGATTATCTTCTCAATGTAGGAAAATGGGACGGGAAAGACCGCATTCGTGAACTGGCGGATAGGGTGCCGTGCGACAATCCGCAATGGAGAGACCTGTTTTACATCTGGTTCCTCTCAATGGTAGCCCATTGGCAACAACTTGACCGCAACCATGCAAACAGCACATTGCCCTTGCTGGTAGGCGATCAGGGATCCGGTAAATCCACTTATTGCATGAACCTTTTGCCACCCGAACTGCGTGAATACTATACGGACAGCATCGACTTCAGCAAACGCAGTGATGTTCAGCTGGCATTAACCCGCTTTGCGCTGATAAATATGGATGAGTTCGACTCCATTAGTCCCTCTTATCAGGGATTTGTGAAGCATATTCTGCAAAAAGCAGTCGTTCAGGCCCGCTTGCCCCACGCCAGCGTCACCCAACAGATGCGCAGGTACGCCACATTTATAGCCACAAGCAATAGCTTCGACTTGCTGAACGACCCAACCGGAAGCCGTCGTTACATCTGCATAGCTATATTGGGAGTGATTGATTATAAATCGCCCATTGACTACAAACAACTCTATGCCCAAGCCGTTGAGGCTCTTCGCAACGACGAACGCTACTGGTTTACTCACGAAGAAGAGGCGTACATCACCAAGAGCAATCGCCGTTTTCAGCAAGTGATGCCCGAAGAGGAAGTTGCCGACATCTATTTCCGTTCCCCGGTAGGCGATGAACCAGCCGAGGAACTGACTTGTGGCGAGATATTGAAACGAATACAACAACGAGATCCCGGATTTAAATATACTAACACCGCCGCTAAGGTTTTTGGACGAACACTGAAGAATAAATTCGGCAATCGCCTTGCACACCGCGGAATAGTGTACCAGATAGTAGAGATAAAATAAACGAACCAAAGCGCTAGATCGCTAGATCACCGCTAGATCAAATTTAATTGATCTAGCGGTGTTATTTTGTTTATTTATAAGTGATTAGGTGTGTGTGCTAGATTGCTAGATCAATTTTGGGCTTTCTAATTTTATGAAGAAGTGGTTTTTCTATTTTTTAATTGAATACGTTTTAATAGATAAAAAAAGAATAATTGATATTGCAAATAAAATGATATTGCTATATTTGAATCTATTTAAATAATGTGACATACTTATAAATGTAAAGGGTGTAAATATATGGCAAAAGTTAAGATTGAAGATGTAGTAGATCACTTAGATAGTGAATTTATGTGTGCTTTAGAAGAAACAATAAAAATGCATTTTCCGGATAAGTCATTTGACAGAAGAGAACTATTTCGCACTTTTAAGAGAAATATTTATAGAAAATGTAACACTTGGGAGGATGTTCCAGATAATTTTGTCGAAAAATAACAAGTAAAAAATTATATAAGTGTATGATTTCTTACTTGCTAATAAGCTTTTAGCCACTTTGCTAATATCGCTTCAGTATAAAATAAGATGGAAGAAGAAGTAATAATAAGATGTATTCAGCCCCCAAAACATTTGATGCCTGGATTTCTGGACTTTGCAAATGAAGTCAAACGTAAGTGTGATGAAAGAGGGGTTAAATTCTCAGAAAAAGAGATAACTGAAATTTTCAATAATAGTTTTCCTGGAAAAATCAGAGCAAATTTTTTTCTTTGGATCGGAGACTTGAATACTATCATTGATGGCATTAATATTATATTAACAGATTTGTTTGATTTATGTGAAAATTTGAATTCATTTAAAGGCAGTTCTATTATTAGAAGTGAATTACTAATTCGGACTTTCTTTGGTGAGTTTTTCCGAATAAGAGAAAGGTCAAAAATATTTATAAAATTATTAGCTGATGAAGATATTCTAAATAAAAAAACTAAGGAGATGGTTATTAAGCTTTACTTTAAAGTTTTTGATGATACATATGAATTTAGAAACATGTTAATTCATCAAGGAGTATCATTTAAAGATGATGATATTAAAATTGATCAATCATTTCTTGACAATTTATCATCTGATGAAAGGCAAAAATTTGCTTTATTAATTAATAGGGCTGACACGAAAGAAAATGTGTTGAAATTTAAATGTGTGTTCTTTACAAAATATATAAATGATGTAATGAATAAATTTATTGATTTTCAAGAAACGTTAAATGCCACCTTAGCTGATTTAATTATTCTCTACGAGAAAGAAGTTCTGACTGTTACAATTAAAAAAAATGATTGAATTTATTTATGCAAAATAAACCTAATCGAATTCTATTTTTATTATGTCAAAAACTAGAAATAACAACTGCTAAAAAAGATAATATTGATTGTTGAGTACCAATTTATAAATAAAGAAAATGACAAAGTGAATATTGACAATTTTATAATAATAAAAGGTGGTTTATGCAACGACATAAAAAAAGCACTGCAACAGTGGATTACGCTTTATTCAAAAGATTTAGTGAGTAACATAAAGTTAGAATTATACATACTCGGACTAGAAAGATATTTAATTGTTGCTGATAAAAGACTAAATAACGAGAAATTTAATTATCTGATAAATTACCTACGCTATCCGGAAGGAATTGAATATAACATTAGTATTGAGGGTTATGCAACAGTAAGTGACGGAAAAATATATCCCCAAAATCTATTGCATAAAAATATTCTAGTTTATGTGCCTGACAACGATAAAGAATTCGACAATGTATTTGTGACAACAGAAGATAATGAAACTTATAAAATCGATTTTGGCGGTAAAGTGTCAAGAGTTTATGAATCCAGAACATTTAGAATTCCGGATATTGACACAAATTTACTTCAGAAACCTGAAAGAATAGCATTAACCAAACTGGAAATTACTGAAGTTGAAAACGAAAAATCGAAGAAAAGTATAAAGAATAGATTTAGAATTATTCTTGCACTAGTAATTATTATAGCTGCTATTAATAGTTTTTTTCTATTTATATATCCAAATAATGATATTAGTTCAATTACAACTTATATACTTGTTTTCTTTGTAGCTCTTTGGTTTGATTGGGATTATAAAATGCTTAGAATAGACAAGTACTATAGCTATAGCATCATTATTGCACTTTTACATTTGGCTTACGGGCATTTTATTAGAAAGTATTTATCAGAAGAGGATTCTTTTCTCTACTATGGATTTTATTTTCCTGTTCTATATTTAATCATACAGAAGCCAGTGAGACTATTTTTTATTCGGAAATTTAATAGAGAACCCATAATTGAACCTCATCCTCCTCTTTTGGATGGACTTTACGGGATAACTATACTTTTTTTGACTGTTGGTATAATATCGATAATTGCGATGTTTGCATAAAAAATGGCCATTTAAACGATTCTTTATAGCTTATATATCTTCCATAGACAAACCTTTATATTTTATCTCATAATTACGCAACAGTTTTTGTTAATAAGTTATTTAGCATTTAAAATCTTGATTTTAGCTAAAATATTCTTTTGGTTAATTGTTTTTTGATTAATTTGCACCATATATTGAGTAATGTTTATTTAATAACGATATGGATATCGACTTTGAATCATATATTCGTGGTGTTGAGCCCGATAAGCAAGAGAAAGCTTCTGCCTGGAAAACAGCCATTGGTCTGCAAGCTGTAGATGGTTTACAGACGTCAGACTATCTAAAGGATACTGCACGCAAACATATTGAGGGCGATATAAGCATTGATGAAGTGAAAAAACTGATCAATGGATATTACCAATCGAAGACTGCACGTACACCGGAAGATGAAGAAATGGAAGAGGCGGACAAGGTATCTGCCAGCATTGCAAGAATCTTGAATGAACAGTCGTTTGCTTTCTCAGTTGCCGGTTTCATTTCCATTCATCGCAGATTGTTTGAAGGTATCTTTAAATTTGCTGGAAAAATCCGTGATTACGATATTACGAAAAAGGAATGGGTACTTCGTAGCGACACGGTGCTATATGCTAATGCAGAAGACTTAAAAGAAGCCTTGGAATATGATTTGGAACAGGAAAAAAACTTTTCGTATAAAGGGCTTTCCATGGACGAAGTAGTCAATCACATTGCTAAGTTTGTCTCTGGCATCTGGCAAATCCATCCATTTGGTGAAGGTAACACTCGCACTACGGCCGTTTTTACAATCAAGTATCTACGCAGCATTGGATTTGATGTGAACAATGATTTGTTTGCCGATAATTCTTGGTATTTCCGAAATGCGCTGGTTCGTGCCAATTACCGAAATGTACGGAAGGGCATTGAGCCGGATATGAGTTTCTTGATCAGTTTCTTCCGAAACTTAATGATGGGTGAACAGAATGAGTTAAAGAATCGCTATATGGTAATTGATGCTCCTCAAGAATGGATTTCAGAACAAAACCCTACAAGCACCCTACAAGTACCCTACAAGCTTCCAACAAGTTCGCCTGCAATTCTAAGTCTGATTAAGACCTTAGGTGAACAGCAATTATCCATTAAAGAAATGCTGGCAGTTATGAACTTAAAGGATCGTGGAAATTTTATGGATAATTACTTGTCGCCTGCCATGAATGAAGAATTTGTTGTGATGCTATATCCAAACAATCCAAGACACCCTAGGCAAAAGTATTTGTTAACTGCAGAGGGATTAGCCATTTATAAATTCAAACCATAACGACTCTGAACTATAATTTATATATCCGAAACTAGCTAGATTTCTTATTCCGGAAACATCCTGTTCTATATCTAATGTTACCGCTATAAATTTGCATTTGCAAAGGATGTTCAAAATTTGAAGGCGTGCTCATCGCAAACATCATTCCACCTTGATGCTTCAAAATCAACAGACTCAGAGGGCGATAATCTTTCATTCCTTTGGTGGCAACAGCCGGAAGCAGGTAGTTATAAATCTAATATAGCAATCAGCAATAATAGATCCTCTTCCATCAATATTCCTGTACCTCGGGATGCTGCGGGAAAATCGATCCATTTTGTTTGCGAAGTGCATGATGATTGTGCCTTCAATCTTGTGTCTTATAGAAGAGTGATTATTGATGTGGATTAATGGATTTATGTTAGTAATCGTAATGGCTATTACCGTAATGGCCATTACGATTACAAGATATACAGGATTTATTTTTATATAATAGCATAAATAATAGAGGTAATAAATAGATGCATTATAGGATTGAAACAGACTTTTCGGGCAAGCTTGGATAATCGGTATATCCTTTTTCACCTGGAGTGTAGAAGGTGGATGAATCCGGTTGATTGAGCGGAGCATCAACTTTAAAACGTTCCACCAAGTCCGGATTGGCTATATAAGGAGTACCAAAAGCTACCAGATCGGCGTCACCGTCATTCAGCACTTGATTGGCTGTTTCCTTGTTAAACCCACGGTTAATGATCAGCGTACCTTTATATATGGGGCGGAAATGTTTAGCAACCTTTTGAATGGCCAAAGGATTCCCGGAGATATCGGTGAAAGGCTCTGTCAAATGCAAATAAGCCAGGTCGTAGTCATTCAATTTATCAACAATATAGTTATGTACAGCAATACTTTCTTCATCCAACATCATTCCTTGTATACCATGTAGTGAAGGATTTAACCGTACCCCAACCTGTTTAATATCCATTATGGTTTGCAGCTCATCTAGTATGTCGAATAATATACGGGCCCGGTTTTCTATTGAACCGCCGTACTGATCCTGACGTGTATTTGAATATAGGTTAAAAAACTGGTGCAACAGATAACCATTGGCTGCATGCAATTCGACTCCATCAAATCCGGCTTTCATTGCGTTTATGGCAGCGTTCTTAAAGTCGCTTATCGTCTTTTGAATATCTTCTAACGTCATCTTGCGAGCTTTCACTGTATCTTTAAAACCTTCAAAGGTGAATACCTGAGCCATTGGGTTTAGAGCAGAAGGTGCCAACGGGAGTTCTCCGTTGAGTAAGTCGGGGTGAGACAATCTACCGACGTGCCATAATTGTGCGAAAATTTTTCCGCCTTGCTGATGAACTGCATTGGTGACCAATTTCCAGCCTTCAACTTGTTCGTCAGTATAAATGGCTGGTACATTAATAGCTCCAACAGCATCACGGCTAACATAAGTTCCTTCTGTGATGATTAAACCTGCTGAACTCCGTTGCTTATAATATAGAGCTGTCAATTCGGTTGCTACATTACCAGGGTTATCTGAACGACTACGGGTCATAGGAGCCATAACAACCCGATTTTTCAACTGTAATCCTTTTAAATCAAAGGATTCAAATAATATTTCTTTATTCATTGTGTTTTAATTATTTTATTAACAAAATAGGTACTGATTATTTTTCTTATACTGTTTTGATAAGATTATTTTAGCTTGACGACTACCTTTCCCTTTGCTCGTCCTGTTTCCACATAAGTTAAAGCCTCATTAGTAGCTTCGAATGGAAATATCTTGTCCATAACCGGACGTATAATACCGCTATCAATAAGTGAAGTGATCTGGCTTAACTGATTACCGTTTGCTCTCATGAAAAGAAAAGAATAGCTGACGCGATGCTGCTTTGCCTTTTTTCGAACTTTATAGCTCAAAAGAGACAGAATCAATTTCATCATCCAACTTAATCCTATTTCTTTGGCAAAATCAGGATCGGGTGGTCCGGAAATGGATATAATTTTTCCTCCGGGCTTTAATATTTTTAGTGATTTTTCCAATGTTTTTGTGTCCTGACTATTTAAAACAATATCGTAATTTTTAAGTATTGTTTCAAAATCATCTTTTTTATAATCAATAACAATATCAGCACCAAGGCTCTTGACCAAATCAAAATTGGCAGCACTGGTTGTGGTGGCCACGGTAGCACCCAAGTATTTCGCTAGTTGAATGGCAAATGTACCAACACCACCTGAGCCTGCTTGAATAAAAACTTTCTGACCTTTCTGAAGATTTGCTTTTTCGATTAATGCTTGCCAAGCAGTTAAGCCTACCAAAGGTATCGAAGCGGCTTCTTCCATTGAAAGTTTTTGAGGCTTAATAGCCACATCCTTTTCGTCTATTGAAATGAATTCGGCGAAAGTTCCGATTCTATAGTCAGATGGCCGTGCATAGACTTCATCGCCGACTTTAAAATTTTGTACTTCATCGCCGATCTTAACTACAATTCCTGCCACATCGTGCCCAATTATAAACGGAGTCTTGTAAGGTAAAATAAGTTTAAATTCTCCTGATTTTATTTTTGAATCCAACAGATTAACACCTGCGGCATATACCTGAACCAATACATCTTTTTTTTCTACTATTGGTTCTGGCATTGTGGTTAATTCTAAACCACTTTGTTTGCTGTACTGATTAATTATAAATGCTTTCATGTGTTATTAACTTATAGTTCTATTTTGATTTACTAAGCCAAAAGCAATTTTTGGGGAAAGTCGGTTGATGAAATAAAGTAATTTTGAATCACCTACCCGAATGATATATTTATCTTTCTTCAGTCCCAAAATTAATTCTTTTACCAAATTCTCCGGGCTCATTTTCTTGTTTTCTCTATCAGCAGTCATCTCGGTGGCAACTACAGGAGGTAGTAATTCAAATACTTTTACGTTACTCTTTAAAATATGTAAATGTTTTCTGAGCGATTCAGTATAAAAATGCAATGCTACTTTGGAGGCCGAATAGGTAGGCTCAATCACCGAAGGAACTAAACTCAAAATAGAAGTAGTATTGATGATTGCCCCTTCTTTTCTAGCCTTCAACATCTCCATAAAAAGATTATTCAACCGGATAACGCCGAGGTAATTGACATTTATTTCGTATGTAGCACCTTCGACATGTTTATTATTTGCAATACCCAAATTTAGTGGAGGACTTACCACACCGGCATTATTATAGAGAATATCAATTCCTCCCAATTCCTTTATTTTGTTAAACAATGATTGTGCATCACTTTCATTTGCTGCATCACTCTTTATTGCTACAACAGCAGGATACATTTTTTTTGCAGCATCCAGTTTGTCCTGATTCCTTCCAGTAATTATAACTTTTGCACCGTTTGCCAGAAATTGCTTTGTTGCTTCCAGACCGATACCAGCTGTGCCACCTGTAATTAGCACTGTTTTTCCTTCTAATTCCATTTTTTTCTATTTTAGATGAAGATTTTTAAAAATAATTATCCGGTAAGTGCTAAGACAGGCTTGCCGGAACTTTCCCATAATAACACCTGAGAGGTCCACTTTCCGAACTGATTATACAGAAATTACATTGAATACACTTTGCGTGTGTCTGCTTCCCGGCTTTGAACTTATTAACTAAATCCGATTCGAGTATAAATGGCCTTGACATGGAAACCATATCGCATTTATCATTATCAATAATATCTTCTATTTCCTCTAAGTTCGTAATACCGCCTACAACAATCACAGGAATATTCACAGCTTTCTTGATTGATAATGCTGCATTCAAATTATATAAGCTTTTGGGCTGAGGTTGTGGGAATGTCTTTTCTGCAACAGCACCGATAATTCCTTTTATAAATTTTGGCATTTTATTCAACTTATTATTTTGTGCCACCATAATTTCCCATGGTACTTGTCCTCGCATTGTTGCCAGTCCGGCTTTTACAGTTCCATTTGAAACTTCAATTCCATCGCATCCTGCCTGTTCTAATAGTTTGGCTATTTTTACAGATTCTTCAATTGTAAGTCCGTTTTTCAAGGTTTCATAGCCGTTCATTTTTACAATCATTGTATAATTGCCCACTTCCTTTCTGGCTTTTTCAAATATTGTTTTAATAATTCTAAATCTATTTTCAGTACTTCCTCCCCACTCATCTGTTCTTTTGTTCATTCTGGGCGATACAAATTCTGAAAGTAAATATCCATGTGCTACATGAATTTGCACACCATCAAAGCCTGCCTCTTTTGCATTCTTTATTCCCTTAACAAACGCTTCTATTACTTCTAAGATATCAGCTTTAGTCATTTCTTTAGCCTTATAGTCTGCTATTTTTGAAGGTGCAATAACTGGCATGCCAGTAGCTTCTTCTTTTGTTTGGCCACCACAATGATTAAGTTGAGCAATAATAGGAGTTCCCAGCTCATGCATTTTTGTAGTTAAACATTTGTAAGCATTAATATGTTCGGCTTCATTTATCATAGACATATTATAGCCTGTACTCTTTCCTTGCTGATTTACTCCAATAAAGCCGGTTATAATTCCACCTACACCTCCTTTTGCTAATGCTTCGTACTTTTTAAGCAACTGTGGTGTAGGGTTACCTCTCTCATCACTCATTCCTTCATAGGTTGCCGATCTGATAATTCTGTTTGGAAATATTATTCCTGCCAAATTAATTGGCTCAAATACCTTGTTCATTTTTTCTTTCCTTTCTTGTGGTTATGATATAATTCATTATCTTTGCTTGCAAATTGCAAGTGCAAAGATAATGAATAACTTGCAATTTGCAAGTGGATAAAAATATTTTTATGAAAAAGATTAAAAAAAGATCAGATTGTCCAATTAGTTGTTCTCTAGATATTTGGGGAGATAAGTGGTCCTTGTTGATTATCAGAGATTTGATGTTTTCCAAAAAGTGCAGATATAGCGATTTTTTAAAATCATCGGAAGGAATAGCTACCAATATTTTAGCCACTAGATTGCAGACGTTGGAAGAAAACAAGATTATTGAAAAATCAGAAGATCCGGAAAGCAAAGCAAAAGGATTATATAAGTTAACCCCAAGGGGGATTGACCTACTTCCCATATTGATTGAAATCGATTTGTGGTCTGAAAAATATTTTCCTATTCCGGAAGATATAAAAGCAATGTTGAGAGAGGTGAAAAAAGACAAGGTTGGATTTATAAATAAAGCAATTGAGGAATTAGAAAATAACGATTAAAGTTTTTCACATCTACAAACAGACGTTTTTTTTGCATCTTTTGTTTTGTGAGGGTTATTTGCGCGTGCTTTTAACAATTACTTAAAAAATCTTATCCTCTAAGTGATCGCCTTTACGAAAAAGACGTAGGGCGAGTATTAAACCAGAAAACGATAATGAGTTTTTTCGAATTCTAAGTAGTTGTAGATAACTTTGTTTTACGATTATAGAACCTTATAAATATTTTGTTTTATATGAAAGCATTATTTTAGTTACCGTAATGGCTATTAAGATTACAAATATATAGGATTTATTCCTATTGTAACTGTTTTTTTTCTTTTTGAGAGAAGTAACAGGTTAATAACAATTTGATTTGTTCCAGAATCTCTTCTATCTGGTGCATTTAATACAAGGCTTACACAAATAATCCCCTTTTTACAATAAAAAGTACACATCAAATAGTAATAAAAACCTTAATATTGCATAGATTTTGAACCTGAGACTATGAATAATTAAGCAATGATATTATGCAAAAATCACTGAAACTTTTATTACTGTTGTGCTGTGCACCAGTTTTCCTGTTACATTCTCAAAACAGGATTGAAACGGACTTGTCGGGGAAAGGGTGGAAACTTTGGTATGACAAGAATGCTTCGTGGAAAAATGATCCATTATTTCTTCCTTCTACAGATATTAAATCAATTCCTGCTGCTTTGCCAACCGGTGGATGGAACTCACTTCAGGGAGCGAAAGAGGTAAGTGTTCCTGGTACGGTGGAAGAATACCTGCAGGTTAAACCGGGACCGGAAGGGGATATTAAGGGTGTTAGCTGGTGGTTTCGTACCGTTAGTATTCCGGCTGCTGCAAAAGGAAGTAGGTTATTGCTCCGTTTTGAAGCGGCGCGCTATCGTTCAGAGGTATTCATCAACCAGAAACTTACGGGTTATGATTTAACAGGAAATACTCCTTTCGAGGTTGATATTACCAATTTTGCAAAACCCGGAGAAACTGTGCAATTAGCATTGCGTGTTACCGATCCGGGTGGAAATTATGATTGGAGGGATGGCGATGTAGTTAACTGGGGAAAATATATGGTGCCGGGAAGCCATGCTTTTGGTGGAATTACCGGGCGTGTGAAATTGGTTGCATGTGCTCAGGTTTATGTGGATGATATTTATGTTCAGAATACTCCTGCCATTACGGAAGTACATCCGAAAATAACTATTACGAATAGTACTGCAAAAGAGATTGTTCGGAATATCGTAATTCGTGTTGTTGATAAGAAAAATCCCGGCATTGAAATTTCTAGTCAGGAAATAAAGAATGTGAAATTGAAACCGGGAGATAATCTGGTTACTGCAAAAATAACTGCACCCGATGCAAAGTTATGGGACACAGAAAATCCGAATCTGTATGTTTGCAAGGTTTCTATAGTTGATGGAAAGAATGCCATAGATGAGGATAATAAAGTATTCGGGTTCCGTTGGTTTGAACCTGTAGGACAAGGCTCGGATGCTATGTTTCGTCTCAATGGAAAGCGAATTGTGCTGCGTACTGCCATCAGCTGGGGATTCTGGCCTATAAATGGTATCTACCCAACGGAAGAATTGGCCGAGAAACAGATACGTATTGCTAAGGCAATGGGACTAAATATGCTCAATTTTCACAGATGTATTGGTGCTCCTGTTGTGCTGGAGAAAGCGGACGAACTGGGATTGCTTTATTATGAGGAACCGGGAAACTACCGCAGTGGTCAGAATCCCGATAATCCGTTTGGGCATACTCTGATGCATGAGAAAGTGATGCGGATGGTGAAGCGTGATCGTAGTCACCCAAGTCTGGTTATGATTAACATGATCAATGAAGCCGGACCGGTAAGTGACGATATATTGAAACTGAATATCAGTGATATGCTGGAGGCCCATAAACTGGACCCTACACGCACTATTACCCGAACTTCTGCATGGTGTCGTGCCGAAGAGAATGAACAGGCGCGAATCCATCTTCGTCCTAACGATACAACAGTTTATTGGAAAGGCTGGTATGATTTTCATCATGCCGGTGGTCCACAGGTATGGAACCAGAGCTTTTATAAGAGTCCAACCGATTATTACAACTATACTGCAAATAAAAAGGACATTGTTTTCTGGGGAGAAGAGGGAGCTATATCTACTCCTCCACGTTTGGAAAAGATAAAGAGTGTGCTTGAGGTGTCTCCTAATATGGGGTGGGATGGTGCTATGTATCTGGATTGGTACAAGACTTTTGATAATTTCCTTACCCGGAAAAATCTTCGTCCGGCATTTCCAACTGTTGATGCATTTACCGTGGCAATGGGAAATATTTCCATTGAACATCAGGGACGTAAGATAGAGACTATCCGTCTGGACAATTATACAGACGGTTATGCTATTAATGGATGGGAGGCGCAGACTATTGAGAACCATTCAGGGGTTGTGGATTGTTTCCGGAACCTGAAAGGCGATACTGCGCTTATTGCACGGTACAACCAACCGCTTTATGTTGCCGTGAAAGTACGTAAGCAGATAGTTGAACTGAATGATAAAGTGATTACTGATTTTTATATCATCAACGAAAAGAATCTTAAAGGAGCTCACAAACTTTCAATTTCCGTGAAAGACCCTGAAGGTAAAGTGATTTTTAGTAAGGACGTTGAAGCAACAATTGCCGGAGGCGATGTTTACGGACAACTTATAGCTGAGGGTATTGAGATTCCGACTTCTGCTATCGCTGGAATGCATCGCATAGATGTAATCCTTTCTGATAATGAAGGTAATAGTAATGCTTCAGGAAGTGATCAGTTTCTGGCAGTTGACTGGCGTTCAGCTAAACTTAATGGTAACGGAGCTGTATGGGAACACAACGGTGTTCTGAAGAACTTTTTGAATAACGATAAAAAGCTTTCAGTAACGGATTACTCAGATAATGCCAAACATCTTGACTGGGTAGTGGTATCACGTCCGCCAATGGGAGGTAACCTGAGTGTTGTTCCAACGGATCAGCTTCTTACTGCTGATGGAAAACAGGGTGTAACTGTATCATTTTACAGAGACAATAAATTTCAGGACAAGATATCACAGCGGACAGACCGGGATATTAATTTCAATGTAGCAATGGGGGCTACACCTGATCCTTCTGTAACAAGTACGGAAAGGTATAATGCCCGCTGGGAAACACAAATAATTCCTGCCGTGAGTGGTGCATATTACCTTGAATTGCAGACAAGTGGAGCTAGTCAACTAACAATAAACGGTGCTACTATTATAGAGATAACGAAAAATAGTGGCGGACGCGATAAGGTGTTGGTAAACTTCACAAAAGGAAAACCATTTAATCTGAGTATTGATCTTGTTCAGGTGAAAAACATACCAGGCTTATGTCGTTTGCAATGGTCGGCACCGGAAACGAATGCGGCTGATCCGCAAAAGCTAATAGACCGGGTGGCAAAAGAAGGAACAACGCTTATTCTGGTTGATAATGCCGACACATGGATGGACCTGATTACTAAAAATACCAAAGTAACCTATTCCGGTAAATTTCAGGTGGGCACAGCCTGGCTTGGAGGTGTTCATTTCGTGAAACAGCATCCGCTGTTCAATGGTCTGCCAACCAATGATAGTATGAATTGGCCATATCAGGCAGTGGTGAAGAATGGTTCCGAAAGTTATGGTCTTGAAGTGGAAGGTGAAGAACTGGTTGCCGGAGCCTATCATTGTTATCCGCTTAAATTGGGAACAGCTGTGGGAGTTATTCCTTGCGGTAAAGGTAAGATTATATTTTCTACACTGGATATTTGTGGAAATCTGAATTCAAAAGAATCACCGCCGAATGTAGCTAAAAAGTTACTTTGCAATTTCATAGAGAATGCTGGTAAGTAATTGTAAAAAGGATCTTGTATTAAGTGCTACAAGATCTTTTTTTTTGTGGTGTGCCGTGCATGATTACTAACTTGGCGGTTCAGTTCAACCACTGATTCACATAATATACCAATAAATAGATCTATTTATACTATAATATCCGTTTTTTTTCTCGATAGTTTTATCTTAATTCTGTTTTATTTATATCTAAACTTTCATATCGTTGTTTATATAGTTAAATATATAGCTATTTGATACAATAAAAGCCTATTTTAAATCAAAATTAATATTTAGTATATTGAAGTATTAATTTGTAATATAAAAGCTTGTTTGTAATATCAAAAAGATCTTACTTTGCATAAATAAAAATAAATATGATAATTATTTAGTTAAATGAATATCAAAATGTAATATTTAAAATGACAATATATTATATTACAAACTATAAATACTAAATGAACAATGGAAAAACGAAAGAAAAGTTTATTGATGATTGTAAGTTGTGTTATACTTTTATTTCCTGCAGGAATAAATGCACAAAATGACACAAAAGTAACAGTCGGGGCAGATGTAGTAAGTGGTTATTACTGGAGAGGTGAAGATCTTGGAGGAATTAGTGTACAACCGAGTTTAGGTATTACCAAGGGTAATTTTACGCTATCGGCATGGGGTAATGTGGGACTGGAAGGAAAGGATACGAAAGAGTTTGACCTTACTGCTGCTTACACTATTGGAAAATTAAATATCGGAATTACTGACTATTCTTTCAATAAGACTCCAGGAAGCAGTGAAGCAAATGCAAAATATTTCAGTTATGGAGCACATTCAGCTGAAAGTTCACATGTTTTCGAAGGAAATATTGGATATAATTTCGGTCCATTTGCTGTTAATTGGTACACTAATTTTGCCGGACAGGATTACTATAAAAAGAAAGACGGAAAACGAGCTTATTCTTCTTACATTGAGGCTACAGCACCTTTCACTTTGGGTGGTTTAGATATGAAAGCAGAAATAGGTTGTACCCCCTGGGATGGTGCATACACTACAAAAACAGATAAATTAGCAATAGTGAACATAGGATTGACAGCAAAAAAAACTGTAAAAGTGACGGACTCATTTAGTTTCCCTGCTTTCGCAAAAATAGCAGTTAACCCAGAATCACAAAAAGCTTACATGGTATTTGGTATAAGTTTTTAAAAATGACATAATATGAAAAAGATTGAAGCAATTATTCGTACTTCAAAATTTGAAGAAGTAAAGGATGCTCTTAACAAAATTGGAATTGAATTTTTCTCGTTTTGGGAAGCTACAGGTGTTGGAAATGAAAAGAATCTCCAGCGTACTTATCGTGGAGAACATGGCAGCACTGCATTAATCCCCCGCAGATTATTAACGATCGTGGTTCGTGATGAAAATGTCAGAAAAACAGTAGATTGTTTACTCGATGTTGCTTATACGGGACAAATAGGAGATGGTAAAATCTTTGTTTCACCTGTCGACGAATCCTGGAGAATCCGTACACGCGAAAGTGGAGATGAATCATTATACTCAAAGTAAAAGATCTAAAAAATTCATTTAGCGACAAAATTCTATTAATTAAAAAATGAACTATGATATTAAGTAAAATACTTAGAAAAGAGACTTCATTTAGTCCAAGAGTGACAATGAGTCGGTCTGAAAAGACGAAACTGTTTTTTGCTGTTTTCTCAGGGAAAATAATTGGTATGGGTATGGTAATAGCAGCCATGATAATGCTTCCTGGATTAATCGGATTATCAGCCAATGCTGCTGAAGTTTATACTGCACATGAAACTGCCGTAATAAACTCTTTAAATACGGCTTGGGTGCTCGTTGCAGCAGCACTGGTATTTGGTATGCAAGCAGGTTTTGTTATGTTGGAAGCTGGTTTTGCCAGAAAAAGAGAAACAGTCAATGTTTTAATTGAATGTATTTTGGATACAGCTATTTGTGGAGTCTTTTTCTGGGCTATCGGATATGCGTTTATGTTTAGTAGCGGTAACGGGTTTATCGGATACCACTGGTTCTTCCTGCAAGGAATGCCTGCTACTTATGGAACAACAGGTATTGCAATTTTAGCACACTGGATTTTCCAATTTGCTTTTGCCGACACCGCATCAACCATTACTTCTGGTGCAATGATCGGACGTACCAGTTTCAAAGGTGATATTCTCTACAGTATTTGTGTTACCGGTTTCATTTATCCTGTTATTGGTCACTGGGCTTGGGGACCTGACGGATTCTTAGCATTGATGGGAACTCCTGGTCATTTCTTACCTACTTTAGGACAATGTTTCCGTGACTTTGCCGGTTCAACAGTAGTTCATACAATTGGTGGCGTTATTTCATTAGCCGGTGCAATTGTTCTTGGTCCCCGTATCGGTCGTGTGTTTTTGCGCGATGATAAAGATAAAGGTGGATTGCCAGCTCCTCACAGTTTGCCATTAGCAACACTCGGAGCATTTTTACTTTGGTTTGGCTGGTACGGTTTTAACCCGGGAAGCACACTTTCAGCAATGGATTATGATGGAATTGGCCGAGTTGCTGCCAACACAACAATTGCAGCTTGTACAGGTACCTTTGGTGCCATGATATTAGCTTACTTTTTTGGACTTACAAAAGGTAAGTTTGATACAAGTTTCTCGGTGAACGGATTACTTGGTGGATTGGTTGCAATTACATGTCCTTGCTATTGGGTTTCACCATTTGGTTCAGCAATAATTGGGCTTGTAGCTGGTTTTGTAGTATTCGGAGGCATTTATCTTTTAGAATATCTTCGTATTGATGATCCTGTTGGTGCTGTTTCAGTTCATGGTTTAAACGGTATTTGGGGAACATTATCTCTTGGCTTATTTGCAACGGGGCAATTTGGCGCAACCGGAGCGACGGGAGCCGATAATACAGCTCCTGTAACAGGTCTGTTTTATGGCGGAGGATTAAGTGTACTCGAAGCACAAGCGGTAGGTAGTGCTATTGTAACGATAGTCACATTCGCTGTTGCAATGGTAGTGATGCTGATTGTTGCCAAATTACCATATCCATGGAAATTACGTATCGAACCTCACGGTGAAACAGGTGAAGGTGGTATTGATGTATTTGAACACGGATCAAAAGCTTATTATTAATTCTGTAATGTTTGAAAATTGATTTTAATGTTTCTTTAAATCAGTATTTTAAAATCAATAATTAATAGAAAATCCGTCTCAATTGTACTAATTGAGACGGATTTTTACATCTTAATCAATTGACTATATGCTAATTTCCTTTAAGCTTAATTGGTACCCATATCTCTTCTTCTGAGTTTGAATCATCGTTCTTGTATTTCTCACCCATCAAATCAAAATGTTCTCTGTTATCAAGCTTATATTCTGATTTAGGTAACCATTCATTGAATATGAATTGAAACGTTTTTGGGAAAGAACTTGGAGCACCTTTGTGAATAAAAACGGCATAAAGGCCGCCTTCTAAGGTGTAGGCTTCCATATTATCCGGAATGTCATTAAAGTTGGTAACTTCTATGGCTGCCCACTTTTCGAATTCAGTCTGCGGATTGAAATCTTTAAAATCTAGATTCTTGTCGTATACTTGTAAACAAAATAAATAAGTGCCAACATTGTTTTTTATCTCTTTTCTGTGAGGCATAAAACTGTGCCACAGTTCAAATGTCCTGTCATTTGATAAAGTCATATTTAGCCTTTTACCCACCAGCTTTTTCTCAGCTAAAAGTTCTATTCTTGGTTCCATATAGTATCCTTCTAGCTTTCTCTTTTACCGTGAAGTAACAGATTAACAGCATCCTGCGGTGAACCGGCTTTGACTACAGTTCCTGAGTTTACAAAATAAATCTCGTCAGCATTTGCTATTGTGTTCAGACGGTGAGCGATGATAACTTTCGTTGTGCTGCCAGGCAGTCTTTGCAAAATCTCTTCAAGCAATTGCTCACTTACTGTGTCTATGTTTGCAGTTGCTTCATCTAATATTAGCAACTTTGGCTTTCTCAGGACTGCCCGCATAAAGGCGATAAGCTGCTTTTGTCCCAGACTTAAATCCTCACTGTTCAGGTTAATAGTAGTTTTTAGTCCATCATCGAATTTATCTATCAGTTCATGCAATCCAGCATCTTCTACTTTTTGAATAGATTCCTTTTCTGATAGCTGGCTGAATTCTTCATTTCCGTATATAATATTATCGAGCACCGTTCCGGAGAATAGGAATGGGTCTTGCAGAATAAATCCGATGTTTCTGGCTCTCTCTTCGGAGTGATAACAACGAATATCTTTCCCCTCAAAGAATATAGTTCCTTTTGTAGGGTCGTAAAGTCGGGCTATCAGTGAGGCAGTAGTTGTTTTTCCTCCACCGGTAGGACCTACAAATGCGTATGTTTTACCCGCTTCGAGATTGAAACTAATGTGTTTCAGTACTTCATTTCCATTCGGATAACTGAATGTTACGTCTTTGAAAGATAAGAGCGAAATATCAGATTTACACTTTTTGCATTCTATAATTGGCAGATTGCTCTCCATTGAAAGTATATGTGATATACGGTCCCATGCAGCGAGTGCAATCTGAAAACTTGTCCATAATGCGGCAATACGTCTCAATGGATCATAGAAGTAATTTATGTAAGTAAGGAAACTGATAAGGAAACCGACTGTAAATTGTCCTTGCATGATAAGATAAATTCCAAAGGCAAGCACGATGAATTGTCCGATGTTGGAACAAAACCCGTAGATAGGCAAAAATAGAGTATTAGCTAGTCCGGCTTTTACTGAAGCCTGATAATTTTTCTCATTGCTTTCATCAAATTTATTTTTAAAGTAATCGCGTCTGTTGAATGCTGTAATCACTTTAAAATTGGTAAGATTCTCCTGTACCTCAGCACTTAAATCGCCCATCGTTCTCATACTTATTTCATTCTTCTTTTTTACCCATTTGGAAGAAGCTTTGGTAAATCCCCAAAGGACAATGGCAGGAACCAGAGCCGTAGCCCCCAGTTTAAAGTTGATGCATAGCAATGCTACCGCAGCACCCGCGATGAAAAAGACACTGTTCATAAACTGAATAAGTGATTGCGAGAAGAATAAGTTTAGTTTGTCGGTATCGTTGTTTATCCTTGAAATCAGATCACCCGATTTATTCTGGTAGAAGAAGTCGACAGGCAGCTCTTGTAACTTCCAGAAAAGACGGTTACGGATTTTAAATAGCATTCTTTGCCCCACGCCACCCATCACTTTGCCCTGAATAGCTCCGGTGGCTAGCACTCCGAGATATATTAGCAGCAGGTAACATGAAATGGTAAGAACCCCGTTAAACTGTTTGGTCTGCATGTATTCATTTACTGCAATACCTATCAAAAAAGGGGCAATCATATTAAGCACGGCGTTAATAAGAATATTAATAGTGCAGATGATGAGACTTCTTTTTTCATCTTTCAGCAACTCCCAGAACTTTTTGTAGTTAAATTGGGTGATGCTTTTCTGCTCTTCTGTATTTGATAATTTATAGTTCATAATAGCTGGTACTTTTCTGCGAATTGTATATCTGAATATATTCAGGACAGTTAGTTATTAGTTCCTGATGTGTTCCTTTGGCAATCATCTCACTTTCCATAATAAGAATAATCTGATCGAAATCTTTGATAGACGAAATCTTTTGCGTGACAGATATAAGTGTAATTCCAGGATAATTTCGCTCAATATTTTTTAATATTTTCTTCTCCGTCTTATTATCAACTCTGGCAGTGAAATCATCTAAAAGCAATACTTTGGGGTTAAGAGCCAAAGCACGTGCCAGCATAATTCGCTGTTTCTGTCCGCCGGAAAGACTTGTTCCCCGTTCACTTGCCATTGTGTCAAGCTTGTCTGAAAGTGTGTTGATAAAGTCTCTCAGCTCGGCTGTATCAATAGCTTTTTCCAATGATTCTTCTGTAACCAGATTACTGAAAGCAATGTTTTCACGAATGCTCATATTGAAAATAATGCTGTCCTGAAAAACAAATCCCACCTGACTGTGAAATGTCTCTGCATTGTATTGACCTACAATATTTCCGTCAAAACTAATATTTCCGAAATTCGGGGTAATCAATCCTGTCAGTGCGTAGAGTAACTGACTTTTTCCTGCAGCGGTTGGACCAATTATAGCAGTGCGGCTGCCTGCCTCTACCGAAAAAGAAATATCCTTTAAAGCAGGTTTGCCATTATATATCACCGAAATATCTTCTACTTCAATGTTTCCGATTATATTATTTGTAATCTTACCTTCTTCAACAGTTTCGGGAGCTTCGAGCACTTCTTTTACTCTTTTGTATGACACGCTGGCCTGAGAAATAATATTACTCATAAATCCTATCACCATAATAGGAAAGAAGAGGATTGACAGATAACTGTTGAATGCAGCAAAATCACCTAAAGTCATGTTGCTGCTTATTACAAAATGTCCTCCCAATAGGACTGTTATAAGTATGGACGCATCTGCAATGAATGAAATAATAGGAATAAGGGTAGAAAATAAAGCTACAATTGAAAGTCCTATATTTCTGGCTTCACCGTTGGTACTGATAAACTTATTATATTCCTTTTGCTGTGCATTCATTATGCGTATAAGCATTGATCCCAGAATGCTTTCATTGATAACCAGATTCAGTTTGTCAATGGCCTCTCTGCTTTTCTTGAACTTTGGCTTTGCCTT
Source organism: uncultured Bacteroides sp. (assembly GCF_963678845.1). Taxonomy (NCBI): domain Bacteria; kingdom Pseudomonadati; phylum Bacteroidota; class Bacteroidia; order Bacteroidales; family Bacteroidaceae; genus Bacteroides; species uncultured Bacteroides sp. The sequence goes on along the minus strand of NZ_OY787464.1, from coordinate 677,998 downwards.
GCGCATAGTAAAATAGAAGGAACCCGATATGGCAGGAATGATGACCAGAATAGCCAGAGTCAGCTGCCAGTTGATGATGAATAACAGTACGATAACGCCGATAATAATAAATACGGAGGATACAATGGATACCACAGCCTGAGCAACAAACTGCTTGATGGAATCTATGTCCGAAGTCAGGTTGGTGAGTAACTTCGATGGATTGGCTTGTTGTATGTACGCATAGCTCTGTCGCAGAATCTTGTCCGATAACTTCTGCCGGGTGTCTTTCGCCACCTTTTCAGAAGTATATGTCTGAACAACATTTTGCAGCAATGTAAATATGCTGATAAGTAATGCTGCTCCAAGAAATGTTGCTGCTATCAGTTTAAAATTTATGTTTCCTTTTGACAAACTATCAATAGTGTATGATATAATCTTGGGTAGTACTAAATTGATAACATTGCTTAGCAAAGCGAATAAGAGCATCCAGCTATTCATCTTTGCGTAAGGTTTTAGTAGAGCAAATAAACCGGAATTATTATTTTTTCTTTCTTTCATCTTTTATATTTTGCCCAAATTTAGAGTATTTGCGAGATATTCATGAACTCAAAAGGTATAAAAAATCTTTATATACAAAATAAATGTGGTTAGAACTGGTCGCTTCTTGTGATTTTTATCCTATTCTTATGACTAATTTTGTATTAAAAAGTAAATATGAATCTGGAAACTAAGCGATTGTGTATAACACCTCTGACTCTTTACCAGTTTAAATTGTTGTTGGAGGGTATTGATGAAGTGGAAAAAGAATTAGGACTTGTGCCTTCAAAGGTTCCTCTTGATGAGAACACTCAGCAAGCTATGGAAAGTCTTTATGTTGAGGCACAAAGACATCCCAATGAATATATGTGGTTAACTAACTGGCAGATAATTCTGAAGTCGGAGAACAAGGCCATTGGAAGTGCTGATTTTAAAAACCTTCCCGGTGAGAGTGGTGATGTTGAGATAGGTTATGGCATAAATCCTGATTACGAAGGAATGGGGTATATGACGGAAACTGTAGAAGCAATGTGTAAATGGGCTTTTGGCCAGCAAGATGTGAAGCGTGTAATAGCTGAGACTGAAAAAGACAACTATGCTTCACAGAGGGTTTTACAGAAGTGTGGAATGAAAAAATACAAAGAAACTGATATTGGGTTCTGGTGGGAACTTACAAATAATATTTAATTGTTTATTAATGATAAAACAGCTAAAATTCCTTAATAAGTTGCGATAATATTTTGTTGTTACCAATTAGTAACATATATTTGTTACCGATTAGTAACAACTGATATTTTTTATGGATAAAACTGAGACACTGGTTAAAAACAGAGATCTGACGGAAAAGAAGATTCTGGATGCGGTAGGGGAGATAATCACTGAATGTGGATTTGAAAAGGTAGGCATAAATGCGGTTGCGCAACGGGCTAATATTTCAAAAATGTTGATTTACCGTTACTTTGGTTCTATTGACGAGCTTATTATGCAGTACATACTTAAATATGATTACTGGATAAATATTCCTACTGATGCTATTCCTGAGATTAATAATCTGGGCGATTTTTTGAAAGAGCTGTTTAGGCAACAAATTAACCAGTTGCGTAAAGATGTGGCACTAAGAAGATTGTGCAGATGGGAACTCTCAACAGACAATCCGGTTACTGCAGGTCTTCGGGAGCAGAGAGAGAAAAATGGATCCCGACTGGTGGAGGTAATGAGTAAACTGACTGCTGTTCCACAGGATGAGGTGGCTGCTCTGGCAAGTGTATTATCGGCATCTATAAGTTATCTGGCGATGCTTGAAGAGTTGTGCCCGGTGTACAATGGTATATCCATACAAAGTGATGCTGGTTGGGAGCAGTTAGCAAAAGGGATCGATACAATTATAGATTTATGGATAAACAACTTAAAGCAATGAAAAGGATTTTTATAATAATAATTTTAGGAGTGATTGGTATGAACAATATGTATGCTCAAAACAAGGATTTTATATTTCTGGTAGAACAAGCAATCAAAGCACCTTCAGGACACAATACTCAACCCTGGAAATTTAAGATAGAAAGTAACAGAATCATTATATACCCTAATTTTGACAGAGCTTTGCCGGTAGTTGACAGCAATCACCGGGAACTGTTTATCAGTCTGGGTTGTGCAACAGAAAACCTTTGCATAGCAGCCCGTCACATGAAGTATTTGCCTGCTGTTTCTGTAAGCAATGAAGGAGCAATTACCGTTGAGTTGGTAAAAGAGCCGACACTTGAGGATGAAACGCTATTTGAGGAAATAACAAAAAGACAAACGAATCGTTCAAAATATAACGGAAAAGAGGTAGCTGATGTCACTTTAAAAAGCATTATTGAAAAGTGTGGCACAGGTGAAGCATCCATCTATTCCTGGAAAAAGAATACCGCACCTTTTGATTCTTTGAAAGAGTATGTGAAAGAGGGAAATATTCTGCAAATGGGTGATACCCTTTTCACTACGGAACTGAAGTCATGGATTCGCTTTAACAAAAGACAATCAGAAAAAGCAAACGACGGACTGAGTTATGCTACTTTTGGTGCACCCAATATGCCATCGTTTATTTCCAAACCGATAATGAATTCATTCCTCAACAGCAAGAAACAGAATAATGCAGATATGGCAAAGATTAATTCGTCTTCACATCTTGTGCTGATAGCCTCTAAGGGAAATACTATTCAGGGGTGGATTAATACAGGTCGTTGCATGGAACATTTCCTGCTTGAAACAACAAAAGCCGGAATTGCGAATGCTTACATAAATCAGCCTTGTGAGATTCCGAATCTGCAATCAGAAATACGTTCTGAGTTCCCAATCAATCACGAATATCCGATGATACTTATGCGCATAGGATATGCAAAGCCGGCGGCCTACTCAAAGCGAAAAGATGTTAGTGAAGTGATTGAAAATTATAAGTTTATTAAAGAGCTGAATAAAGCAATGACTTCGGAATAATAATGTTTTTTCTTAGTGATTTATTGTCACTTCAAATTATTTATGTTTTTATACCTTTCGCTTTTTATCTGGCAGGTATTTTTATTGTCTTTGAATTTATTAGCCTTGGTCTTAAATTTATAGGCGAATTATATATTTATTGGTGAATGAATTTTAATTATTCACCAATAATTTTTCGTTCTATTTCCATTATATTCCTTCAGTAATGTTATTTTATTTGCTAATAATTGCAAATTAAATTGTGTGCAATTTAATTTGTTGCTATATTTGTGCAATTGTTAATTGTGAGGATTGAATAAATGCTGATTCAGACATTGAAAATATAAAATTTCTTAGCAGTTTATTGCTGCTATTGAGATGAACTACTATAATTAAAAGAAATAGTTCTTAAAATATTGAACAAATGTATGCATATTTAATTATATAGTATTTAAACAATAACTGTAATAAGTAAAACCATAGAAATGTGATAACTCTAACTGCTCAAATATTGGTCGTATTAATTGCTTTGGAACATTTGTTGATTCTTTGGATAGAAATGTTTGCTTGGGATACGGTTGGCAAAAGAGTGTTTAAAACAATACCTGAAGAGTTATTCCAGCCTACAAAGAAGTTAGCTTCCAATCAAGGTTTGTATAATGGCTTTTTGTCTGCAGGGTTATTCTGGTCTTTCTTTATTTCAGATCGGAGTTGGTCAGTTAATGTGCAGTTGTTTTTCTTAGGTTGTGTACTGATTGCCGGTTTATATGGGGCAATAACCTCTTCCCGGAAAATATTTTTTATTCAGGCATTACCAGCAGTTTTTGCAATAATATTTGTCTTGTTATCATAAAATAAAAAAGTAGAAATATGTCATTATTAGAAAATTTACAATGGCGATATGCCACTAAGAAGTATGATACTACCAGGAAGGTAGCACAAGAAGATGTTGATAAAATAATAGAAGCAGCCCGTATGGCACCTACATCTTCAGGATTACAGCAATTCAGAGTGATAGTAATAACTAATCAGGAACTAAAAGATAAGATAGTACCAATTGCAATGGATCAACAAATTGTTGCCGATTGCTCTCATTTGCTGGTATTTGCAGCTTGGGACCGTTACACAGAAGAACGTATAAATAAAATATACGATTATACTACAGACGAAAGAGGTTTACCAAGAGGACGTTTTAAGTCATATACAGATAAACTGAGAGCTCTTTATTTATCACAAACAGCTGAAGAAAATTTTGTGCACACAGCAAGACAAGCTTATATTGGTTTGGGGTTATCCATAGCTGAGGCTGCTGAATTGAAAGTGGATTGCACACCAATGGAAGGATTTGTAGGTCAGGAATTAGATGAATTGCTTGATCTAAAATCAAAAGGCTTGAAAAGTGTTTTATTACTTCCTTTAGGTTATCGTGACACAGAGAACGATTGGCTTGTTAGTATGAAGAAAGTAAGGAACCCTAAAGATAAGTTTGTTATCAATTATTAATTGTTTGAGAAAGATCATTTAGATATTTCATTCTTGCTCTAATTTTAAATAGCTTTATTCCTCTTTTTTGCAAAAACTTTTAGACCTTTGCAGAAAATAGAGATAAAGCTATTTTTGCAAATATACCTCAGATGTTTTTAACTTGGTGGGATACTGTATTATTGAAGAAAATGCAATGGTAGCAAGCTATAATCAATGAAAAAGTTACAATAAAATTATCAGAATGAAAAAGTTAATAGTATATCAGATTGATTCTTTTACAAAAGAAAAGTTTAAAGGCAATCCGGCCGGAGTAGTTGTTAACGCTGATGGGTTGAATGACAGTCAGATGCAAATGATTGCGCGGGAACTAAATAATTCAGAAACAGCATTCCTTTCTCAGTCGGACAGTACAGATTATGATGGAATAATACGATACTTTACTCCTACAAACGAAGTGCCTATTTGCGGTCACGCTACAATTGCAGCAATGTATGCAAAAGCACTGGAGGAAAATTTAGAATCGTGTGTACTAAAGATTAAAACCAATGTAGGCATTCTCCCTTTTGAAATAATAAAGAATAAGGATGATTACCAGATAATAATGACTCAGGGAGAGTTTAGTCTTAGCAAAACCTTTGATGAGGCTACATCTGAAAGAATGGTTAAAGCGTTAGGACTTGAAGACAATGATTTAAACAAGAATTGCCCAATTCAGATAGCGTCAACCGGGCATTCAAAGGTCATGATTGCAATAAACAGTCGGCAAAAGCTAAATCAATTAAAGCCCGATTATAATGAATTGGCAAATCTGAGTGTAGATATAAAATGCAATGGATACTTTGTATTTACCTTTGATTCAGATGACAAGAATGTGTTAACTTATGGAAGAATGTTTGCTCCTGCCATTGGAATAAATGAAGATCCGGTGACTGGTAATGCAAATGGTCCGTTGGGAGGATATCTGATTCAAAATAAAATAATCGAAACCGCAGATGATTGTTTTGAATTTAATGGTCGTCAGGGAGAAGCAATAAACAGGCTTGGAGTTGTTTCTGTCCGCGTTACGATTGAAGATAATAAACCAATTTTGGTTCAGATAAAAGGAGATGCCGTAGTTGTTTTTAAGACAGAAATTACAGTTTAGAAGATTAATGTTATAATTTCTATTTACATGGATTCCAAGTACTATTCCGGTCTTTTTTGTTACAGCTTATGCTCTTAGATGGATTTTTAGGGAATAAAGAATTTCTTTAATCTGTAAAAAAATAAGTTTTAAAGCAAAAATGCATTGCTCAATCTCAATCGATTAGCAATGCATTTTTACTTTTATCAGAGCTCTTTTTAGTCCTATTTCTCTAATATATTTTCATTTGATGCCCATTTCTTCTGCCATTTAGGATATTTTTTCAGCACGTCCTGTGGAGCATAAGTGTACCATCCATAACCGCTACGTCTTTCACGGCTCACCTCAGATAATGAATAGAGAATCTTACTATTTCTGTCACTAAACATAGGTCTGTCTGTTTCCTGTTCATAGTAGCGGGTCCAGATAGGAGGAGCCAATGAGTCAATGACAACAACTCTGTCGGTGGTGCTTGTTCTCCAATTAGATTTCTCAGGAGCTGCCTTTATTGTTTCTACCCGGGTATTCAGAATCTTGGATTCCTGAAACCATTTTACCGCAGATTGCACAGAATTGATAATTTTCTGATCCGGATTTTTTATATCCATCAGAAACAAGACAATACCTACACTTTCTCCGTTGCAAATGCATGGCGGTTCAAATGCTCTTGCCCATGCTGGCTTTAAAGTTACTTCATCATGTTGCTGGCACCATACGGTAAGTCTTCCTTTATCAACTATCTGTGTTTTCAGAATGCAATCAATACCTTTTTGGTAAGCAACCTCAATTTCCTTCCGTAACTTATTATCAATAAAAGAGTAGTTTGCATCGTTATTGACTATCTTTCTCAATACCTCCATAACTCCGATATACGCTCCATCATTGAACGTGATGTGTCTGCTATATCCTTTTTCCAGAGGATAGTACTGCGGCCATCCTCCATTTGGATATTGAGCAGAAATAATAAATCTGATTCCTTTTTTACAAGCATTTTTATACTTCTCAATATGAGTGATTGTATATACCTGAGCCAAATAGTCAACGTGAGTATAAGTTGTGGAGTTGTCGAAAGTGGTATGAACCATACCTTTAGTCTTTATCAGACTATCGGCCTGCTGAGGAGTAAGTATTGCCTGCACATCATAATTCTTAGGCCATCCGCCATTATCTCGTTGATAAAGAAGTATATTATCTGCAATATTGGTGATCTCAGATTCTTTGTACTTAGGCTGGTTGAACGATGGATTGATTATATTGTGATCATCGCGTATTCCGTACCAGTGCCTTGAACTGTCGGAGAAGGGATTTAAACTGATAGAGGGAAACTTTTGATCCTGAACATTTGTTTGTGCAAGTAAACTATTGGCGCAAAGTATTATTATACTGGCAATTAGTGTTCTTCTTAATAACATTAGAGTGTATGACATTTATTTTATGTGTTTCAGTTATATACAAATTGATGCAATGTTCTCTAAATTTTGTGACATATGCAAATGATTTGCCAGAAATATGATTATTTTTAAATGTAAACGTCTATAAATAAGAAGCTCCGGTAATTTGTGTTATTACCGGAGTTCTCATTACTAATTATCAATCTTAATGTTTCAGCCATTCAGCCGGCCATTCAATCTTATCGCCCTGATCGTTGTAAGTACTCATTTTAAGCGTACCGCCGTTGTGATCGAAATAGAGGATCTTTACAGGATGCAGACCTTTTGACAATGCCATTTGCGAGGTTATCTCTTTTGGAGAGTGCCCTCCATCATTGTCAAGAATCAGTTGGCCGTCAACTTCCATCGTGCTGCCATCGTCCGATAGCAATGCAAAGGTGTAGATTCCATCTGCAGGAACATCCAGATAACCGGTCAGTACCAGACCAATATTACCACTTACTTCTTTCGGGATAGCAACAGTGGAAACCTGATACTCTCCATTTACGGGGGCAGCTTCTATTTCACGGCAACGTTCCCCAACATATTCGTGCCAGGTAGCTTTCAGTCCGTTACCTTGTATAGTAGCCTGAGTAGCCGGTGAATAATCCATCCTGATAAACTTCGCTTTTACAGCTTCGGATGGAGTTCCGTCGGCACGGAAAGTACGGAAAATGAAATCACTGGAATGATCTATTGTTATCGGACCATTATAGATGGCAGAACTTCTTGTAGGGTTCTTGCCATCGGTAGTGTAGTGAATCTCCACATTTGGTTTAAGGCAAGTCAGATTTAATGTCTTACTATAAATAAACGCATTTGTTTCGTAAAAACCACCTAAATCGGGAACACGGTAATTCACCTTTTCAGCTTCCAGTAATTTCAACTGTGCAGGTAGTCGGTTCAGAAAATCTTTTTCGTTCTTTTTCTCTGCAGGTAGCCAAACCATCTCACTGAAGGCCACCAACCGGGGAAACAACAGATATTCCACTCTTTTGATACTTGGTATTGATTCCGTCCATAAATTACATTGCGCTCCGATGATATTCTGTTTTTGAGCGTCAGACAGCCCTTCGAGCAGAGGATTGTAGTTATAAAGAGTAGACATTGAATTCTTGTCTTCCCAGTTATCCAGATAAAATGCACCGTTAGGACACAAAATAGCCTGATTACCTTGTGCAGTAGCCTGCGGCACAGCTTTAGGAGCCCAGGTACGCCACCAGGTAATTGTTGCAGTTTTCGACAAACCACCTTCCAGAATTTCATCCCAACCTATCATGCGGCGACCATTCTCATTAAAGAACTTTTCCATGCTGTGAACAAACCATGCCTGCAGCTGCTCTGGAGTAGTAAGTCCCAGTTCCTTCATTCTGTGCTGACAGTCGGGACACTTCTTCCAGTTGGTTTTCTCCACTTCGTCGGCACCCAGATGAATGTATTCATAAGGGAATAACTGCATCACCTCACGATACACATTCTTGCAGAACTCCAGAGAAGAATCTTTTCCCGGACAAATAGGAGAGGAGAACGTGGTTCCCCATCCTGTCATACCCGTGCATGCCAGTTCGGGATAATTGCTGATAGCAGCCATAAAATGACCGGGCATATCTATTTCGGGAATAACGTCGATGCCCCGTTGTGCCGCATAAGCTACTACCTCGCGGATATCATTCTGAGTATAAAACCCACCGTAAAGAGTATCTGTTCCTTGAATCTGCATTTTTGCTCCCGGCAAGTGGAAATCCGGATTCTCATATTTTTGTTCGAATGTCTGGCAATCGCGGTCTTGTTTGTTGAAATGCCTCCACGCACCTTTTTCAGTAAGCAAAGGATATTTCTTTATTTCAATGCGCCATCCCTGATCATCGGTAAGATGCCAGTGAAACTTGTTCAGCTTATAAAGAGTCATCAAATCAAGTATCCTTTTCACTTCACTCTTGCTCCAGAAGTGGCGGGAAGAGTCTAGCATAAACCCTCTCCATGGAAAAGCAGGAGAGTCCGCTACCTTCACTTCTGGTATGGTATGTCCTTGCAACAGTTGTCGCAGGGTAGCTATTCCGGCTATCACCCCCTGATAATCTTTACCCACAATCTGAATATTCTTTGCATTCACCTTCAACTGATAAGCACCGGTTTTAGGCAAAGATTTATCCAGAGAAATCTGTATTTCGCTGCTTTTCTTATTGCTCACTTTAAGTGAACAACCTGCCGCACCGCTTATTATCTGCTGCAAATATTCGGCAGCAGGGCGCAGACTGGCTGCTGTAACAGTTATTGCCTGCCCGCTTTTCAAGGTAAATACCCCTGTTCCCTGTTCCAGAGAAAGAGGTTTGGGTACAACGGACAAAGTGTTTATTGCCATAGCTGGAATGCCAATTATGGCAAACGCAACCAGCAGGCACGTTCTTATTTTTTTATTTAGCATAACTTCTGCAAATTTTCGTATTTTCTTAATGTATTGCAAATGAACTATTTCACCTCTATCTCTGCATATCCGGCTTCTTGTGTTCCATCCGTATTGCTTAAAGCTGTAAGCTTCACGAAGCGTGCCTTTTTCTTCTGGAAATACTTCGTCTGAGGAATCGGATTGTTCTTTATGTTCGAGAACTCACCCTCAGATACCGTTTCCCAATTCTTCCCGTCGGCAGAAACAGAAAATCTGTAATTGAAGATAACCCCTTTAGCTCCTACTTTTTTATCCGGAGTGTAGGTGAACTCTGAAATCTGAGCGTCTTTTTGCATATCGATGATCAATTCGTGAGGCAGATTACCTTGCTGAATATACACGGTAGCAGGATTACCATCAATAGCTGCAAAGGCAGAAGCATCGCCATTTAGTATCTTCCAGTCTTTAGTAACGTTCAGTTTACCCTTTTCGTTATCCTTGCCTGGTGCTTCAACCGGAGGATTGTAAACAGACAATGTAGAAATTAAAGGGCAAGCCTTCGAATCTGTGATATGAATACGAATTTTAGAAGCCGTGGTCGATGGAATACGCAATATGCGTTTGTTACCAATGGTTGTTGCTTTGGCCACTTCTTTCCAGTTACCCTTCTGATAAGCCTCAACGGTGAATGCCTTAACACGCTGACCAAGTGCAATGTACTCACGCAACAAAACCCGGTTGAAAGTAGTATTTTTCTTAAAGTCGAGAGTCAGTGTGGCATTGGTCACACCGTCATCGGTAGCCCAGTAAGTCTTGTTATCTCCGTCAACAACATTGCGTGCTGCATAATTTTTAGACTTCTCACGAACATTAGATGCCGTAACCGTTTTCCCTTTTGCAAGATCGTTGGCTAGTTCTTTTCTGATGATTCGTGCAAATTCAAGCAAAGATTTCTCATCTATTTCATTCACAAGTCCGCGACGATCTACCGGCAGATTCAGAATCATATTACCGTTGCGCCCTATGGAGTTATAATACAGTTCAACCAGTTGCTGAGGAGTCTTAACCTTTGAATCTTCCGAAGCATGGTAGAACCATCCCGGACGAATGGAAGTGTTCACTTCCGCCGGAACCCAGTAATTGCCATCTTCATGTCCGTTGCGAAGTTGCTCATAGTTGGGCCATCCCGGCCACACCTCATCACGTCTCAGTGTGCTCCAGTTTGTTTCTCCCACCCAGCCTTCTTCTGTTCCGCACCAGCGGCAGTCGGGTCCTGCATCACTGAATAACATGATGTTTGGCTGAAGAGAATAAACCAGCTTATACGTATTTGGCCAGTCATAATAAGTCTTGCGATCTATGGTTCGTTGCTCATTGGCTCCGCCGTAATAACCCGTTCCACCATTGGCACCATCAAACCACATTTCGAAGATATCCCCGTAATTAGTCAGAATCTCCTTTAGCTGATTGCGGAAATAAGTAATATAATCGGGAGTGCCATAAACCGCACTATTACGATCCCAAGGAGAAAGATAAAGACCGAGCTTCAGTCCATACTCATCACACGCCTTGCGGAGTTCAGCAATCACATCACCCTTACCATTTTTCCATGGAGAAGCTTTTACAGAATAGTTGGTGTATTTGGAAGGCCACAAACAAAATCCGTCGTGGTGTTTAGTAGTGAGGATAATCCCCTTGAAACCAGCCTCCTTGCAAATACGTGCCCATTGGCGGCAATCCAGCTGAGTAGGATTAAAAAGTTTAGGATCTTTGTCGCCATATCCCCATTCCATATCCGTGAACGTGTTCATACTGAAATGGATAAAGGCATACATCTCCATTTCCTGCCATTTTAACTGACGCTGATCGGGTACCGGACCGCAAGGGGCAGGTTGTGCTTTTAGTAGCTGACCGGGAAGGCAAGTAAACAAGCCCATTATTACCGCTAAAACTAATTTCTTCATATAATTTTTTAAAAGGTTTCAGGATCAATATAATTCTAATACAATTAAAATAGCGGATTTACCTAGATAAATGCTCTCTTTTCTCATTGCTACAAATATAGATAAAATTTAATAGCTTAGATTTATATATTAAAAATATTATTGAATGATAGCTGAAGGTTTGCCTAATGATTTAAGAAATCTCCCGCCAGAGTATAACAAAACTCCAGTTTGTCTTGTCAGCTTCCCTTTTTTAGTACGGTGATTAATTAGACTGCTCGGTTAATAATTTTATTATCTGTTTCATACTTTCTTCTGTATTCATTGGGTGACATGTCACCCAATGAATGGTGCGGACGACACTCATTATAGTCTTCCATCCATTTCTCCGTTATTTCCCTAACATCAGTTAAAGTTCTAAAGATATATGCATCTAATACTCCTCTTCTAAAACTACCATTAAAACGCTCTACATAGCTATTTTGTGTAGGACATCCCGGTTGGGTATATTTAATTGTTATATCATTAGCTTTGCACCAATCCTGAAATTTGTTTGAAATAAACTCAGGACCATTATCACATCTTATAGCTTCAGGTTTTCCCTTAAGCCATATTACCTTCTCCAATACTCTTATAACACGCTCTGCAGGCATTGAGATTGATATCTCTTGGGCTATAGCAGAACGATCAAAATCATCCAATATATTAAATACACGAAACTTACGGCCGCATTCCAAACTATCACTTACAAAGTCCATAGACCAAGTTTGATTGGGAAGACTTGGGGTCACAAGAGACTGCTTAACTCTTGTCGGTAATCGCTTCTTTAGCTTTGAGCGTTTATTAAACCTCATCAGTTTATAAACCCTATACACTCGTTTATGATTCCACTTTTTGCCATCTCGACGTAGCCTTGAATAAATTTTCCAGAAGCCATCGCCAAACTCTGAGGCTTCTCTAATAGAATCAATAACCTCATTATCATCCTTCTTTTCCACATAATAGAAATAAGAACGATGAATCGACATTAACCTGCATGCCCGAGTGATGCTTATATCGTAATCCGCTATTATTTCTACTACAACATCTTTCTTTACCTCGGGCGTTATAACTTTTTTTCGATGACATCCTTTAAGATCTTATTGTCTAAAGCTAAATCTGCATACATCTGTTTTAGGCGCCGATTCTCTTCTTCAAGCTCTTTTAAACGCTTTATATGACTTGAATCCATACCGCTATATTTTGATCTCCAATTATAAAGAGTTGCACGAGATATGCCATACTCACGGCAGACTATATCAGCAGATATACCACTATCAAGTTGATTGACGGCCTTTACTATTTCATACTCACTGTGTCTCGACTTTTTCATCTTTAATTCCTCCTCGACAAATTTAATAAGATTTGTCTAATTTAAAACTGTCTGACTTAAAGGGAAGCACACAGTCTTTTCAAAAACTATTCCGGATGTTTGTGTATTCTTGTACAAAAGAATGCATTCTTCTGTACAAAACAATTAATTCATTTGTACAGAAGAAAGATTTGTTTTGTACAACATTGCATCAATTACCCGCCTGAGATATAAAAAATCATTCGGGAGTTTGAGCCACCTCCCGCCGCCTCTTTTTGGAAAGCCGGAATTGGATTTTATAACCTGCAAAATCACTACATGAATTTTAATTTTGCGAAATTGATCTAGCAATCTAGCAGTAAGCCTTTAAGTTCTTGTATATAAGTACTATAGAGGTGCTAGATTAAAATAATTTGATCTAGCGTTGATCTAGCAATCTAGCACCTTGTCTTGTACTGATCTTATTATTAATTTTGGTTTGGGTTGGCTAAAGTGTTGTTTTTTAGCTGTAATCATGTGATAAGTTGCCTGGACTGTATATGATTTACCTGCTAAAGCGCTAGATCGCTAGATCACTGCTAGATCAATTTGGTTTGATCTAGCGTGGGTAATGTGTTTATAGCCAGCTTGTTATATTGGTAGTGCTAGATTGCTAGACTATTTTTGTGAGATTTTAAAAATCTAGAGAGCTCTTTGTGGGCTGCTGTGGATTTTCCTAAGGGGGGGATCATATAATCTTTTTTGCTTCAAACATATCTTATGATTTATGATTGAAAAAATATAGAAGAAAGTATTTCACTCATACTATGGATAAATCGATTGAAGATGCAAAAGCAAAGCTGTTATTTTATTCAATATTTAATCGGTATATTCTAATCCTATAGATTTTACGAATTCTCGTTCTTTAGATTGTATCAATTTTTTTCTCATAACTAATATTTCATCTATCTTATGCTGTTTAAGTAAAAGACTCATTTCTTCTGTAAACAGAATATTATTTTTTTCATCTTCAGTAAGGTTTTTTATGTAATTAGACATGTCTTTACTTTTCTTATATTTAAGAGTTTCTTGGCATTCTATCATAGGGATGATATTTACAGCACTATTAGTATTCTGGAAAATTTTTTGTATAAAAAAACCACTAGATGCACGTTCGATGTCAAATTTATATGTATGATTTAATAAAAATAAAATTAGAGCTTTAGATCGAACACTCCCCATTGTTACTTTTTCCGGGAAAGTTGAAATCTTGAATCTTATGTTTTTATTATCATTAAACAATAGGTCATTAGATATTCCATCTAAATATTTGTGAAAATATTCATAAGCTCTTCTTTGATTTGATAAAGAATATATAGTAAAGTAGTTTGCGTAAGTAGTGCTCCAAAACCATCTTTTTAAATCATTTATTTGTGTTTTTGTTGGATTGTTTATCTTTTTAAAGAAGTCCATTACAAATATGAGTTGTATGTTATATGGTAACAATTTTGCATCTACAACATTGATTTCTTTATATAAAAAATCCACTGCTTTTTTTATAAAAGGAATGGTTGCCTTTGTTTTCTCCGCAAAATCAGTTCTTCTTGCTAACTCTTCTATATTGGTTTGATCAATGTATAGTTTTCCAAACGAGCTTTGAATGCATCTAAAAATTACATCTCTTTTTATAGTGTCAAAATTATAAACTTTAAGTTCGTTAAGAAGTTTATCTATTTCATCTCCAAATCTAAAATTTGAAGATATAGAAAGTGCATTAACCATCCAGTCGAATGAGATCTCTGTACCTTTTGAGTTTATTCTGGAAAATATTTCTACGGCTTCTTCTATATTTGCATTTCGTATCTCTATACTAGCAATTTTATAATCTAAGAAAACTCTTGAAAGTTTGTCTGCACGATCTAGATAAATGTCTATTTTAGAAGAATCGACTAATGGCTCTATTTCATTTCTTGAATATTGTCGAAAATCACTAGAACTCATTAATATGTATATGGGTAATTGATGGGGGAGTTTTTTTGCCCCAGATCTTAAATATATAAAGATTTCATCTTCTAAATCATAATACAAGTCAAAGTATTCATCTCTCAGATTCTTATTATATTGCAGACCAATTTTATTTGGATTTGTTAAACATCCAAACAAACAAGATAACCTTTGAAATCCATCTAATACATATAAAGGATCATTTTCTTTCTTGGGGATATAATATGAACCTATTATTTCTTGACTTTTCCAATGGGGTTCATTGGGCTTCCAAAGAAGTATGGAACCTATAGGATAGCTATTTTTAATACTATCAAATAAATCTTTAATATTATCTCGTTCCCATACAAAGCCACGTTGAAAGGCAGGAATTTGTAAAGCTCCAATTTTTAGATCTTCTAAATAACTATATAGGCTACGAATGCTTGTTTCAATGTGTAATTTTTTATCCATAAATATTAATTAATTTAAAGAATCTCTTTTATTTTATTCACAATATCATATAGCTCATTACGGTTGTTTTGATGTTCTGTTCTTTTTAGTAATGACTTTTTATAAACAGTTTTGTGATCATTAAAAAAATTAGGTAAATAAGATTTTATATTCCCAATTTTTAATCCATGCTTTAGATTTTCAAAATTTTTTGGTGATAAATCAGAATATAGCTCCCGTATTTGAGCGGGTAGGGTATCCCATTGGCTATTTTTAGTATTTTTCTTTCTCTCCCTTTTTGAAAGTTTCTTTTTCTTCTGTGGAGTTCCTTTGATGAATCCGTCAGGTATATTATAATAATCTTTTTGAGAATCAGATAGATGTAAATACGCATTTTTCCATTCTTTTTCACTTTCTTTTATGTTCTTCTGTATAGTATCATCTGGCATGTAATTTTCCATCATCCTTTTTTCAAGTATGTGATAAGTTATTTTTTGTGATTCTAAAAAAAGTTTTACTTTTGCATACTTATCACTAAAGTCTTCAGGGTACAATTTATCACTATCAAGAATTACAAAACATCTAAAAAACTTAGATTTATTCTGATAAAATTGGCTACGACCTTCTATATAATTTGTAATGTTTGAACAACCTCCCGAGTTTTCAAACTGGATCCAAAGATTATCAAAGTGCATCTGTAATGTTTTTGAATCATCAAGGCATCTAAAAATAGCTTTAAAGAAATGAGAGTCATTTAAACTATTTTCTACAACTATAGATACAGGCTGTGATAAATATCTTATACCTTCTTCTATACTGAATTTTTTTTCATCTAAAGAAACTTCACCTTGCGCACATATAAGACAGTCCTTGTCTTGTGTATTCATTACATCTTGAAGTAAAGAATATTTAAGAACATCTTGGGTTCCCTGAGGAATGTTCTGGAACGATGGGAGTTCAAATATTCTTGGATCAGAAATATATGCAGAATGTCTTTTCTTGTATAGAATAATATTAAAAAGATAATTTAGCTCAATCAAATCATCATCTTTTTTTATAGAGTCAAAAATATTATAATCTATTTCTACTTTCATTTCATCTTATTCAATTGAGTATCTCTAATTGCTATAGCTTCTTCTAGTGCTTCATTGAAGACTCCTTTAGGCCAATAATCGACAGAACCATCTTCCTTAATCTCTATTTTCTTTAGTTTACTCGCTGTTTCTTCTTTTTCAAAATCAACATAGTATAAACTTACATTATTTTTATTCAATTTACCTTCTGCAACTAAGCGCCTTAATCTCATTATGAAATTAAGTGAATGGGTTTCTATAAAGTATTTTTTCAATGGATCATTTTGGGTAGAGCTAAATATTAGCTCTCCTAAATTAGCATGTGCAGCTGGATGTAAGTGTGTTTCCGGTTCTTCAATTATTATTAAAGTTTGTTCACTGCATTTTTCCATAGCTCTAATTACAATAGGGAGAGATTGGACAATTCCCACACCAGCATCTAGAATATTCGTTTTTATACTATTATTTTCAATCTCAATATGATAAACAGGTTCTCTTGTTTTGTCGATAGTTATTGACCATTCATCAAAATTTGAGAAATACCAATTTGAAACTTTATTAATCAGATCTTTGTCAATAGTCAACGCACTAGAAATTAATTTTTGATATGTATATTCTCCTTTTTTCCCTGATTTAATATTCATTACGGGAGATATTCTAATATCACGAGCAGGGTTCTCTCTAATTGGACCTATATAATCTATATTAAAGTCTATTTTTTCAAATAGTTGATTTATTAAGTTTGGAATATTGTTGCCAATAGGCTTTATCCCCATAAAAGAAATATTAGTAATTATATTGTTCTTTTCAATATAAGAATCATTATCCAACGTAATATCAATGGATGTACCTTGAAAATCTAAATGCCATTTTTCTATTTTAGATTGTTGCTCTTTTGCCGTTGAGTCAATAAAAAACTTAACATATAGT
Organism: uncultured Bacteroides sp.; assembly: GCF_963678845.1. Lineage (NCBI taxonomy): Bacteria > Pseudomonadati > Bacteroidota > Bacteroidia > Bacteroidales > Bacteroidaceae > Bacteroides > uncultured Bacteroides sp. The sequence goes on along the minus strand of NZ_OY787464.1, from coordinate 660,889 downwards.
TTATATGTGTTATCGGCATCGGTTAATGTAAATTCCATTGCTCTACTAGCTTTTCCATAAATGATATCTCTCATCTCAGCTCCCAATTCAATTTCTTGACATTTCAATTCAAAAACTTCATTAGTAATACTTTTGATGGAGCTTTCGATAAATATGGGGAGTTTTAAAATAGCACTTTTTCCAGTATTATTTTTCCCAAAGATTATTGTTATAGGTTTTATTTCTAAAACTTGATTATCTTTGAATATTCTATAATTCTTAAAAGATATATTATCAATCATATTTTTATTTTTTAATTCACCGTATTTTAGGAATATGCATAAAGAATAATAGAGCTATAATATCCATGTATAGTAACTATTTTGACTTCTAAATCATAATAGATGAAGACTATTGAAAAACAGCCAAAATGTATATTCATTATTCACAAACGCCTGAATCCACATACTATTGCAAATATAACAGTTTTTCTATACTTATTTGCTTAAGTTTTTTTTTTCTTTTTGGGTTTTGGAATTTCTTCTTCATGATTGGGTAGAAAGTCTTTTTCTTATAATATGTATCCGACTTTATTTCTATTGAGAGTCTGTAATCTTTGTCAAGCAAAATAAAACTAACTTCGGTAGAGTGGGCTGTGGGCAAGTAGTGTACTGAAACTTCAAGGTGTTAAATATTGAAAAAAAACTATAAATCACATTTTATGTGTAGAAAATATGTATAGAATCACATAATCTACACTTAGATTAAGGATCCATTTCTAAAATCTGCCCAATTAATCAATGGGGAGCTATCCAAAAAATCAGATAACTCTCCATTATATTCAACTTAATTAAGCTTAGTCATAAGAAGCTCATCAAGCATTGCCTAGTTGATAACAAGATTCATGTTCTCATTATACAGCATATAGGTTAGGAAAATTTTATGCTTTCCGGCTTAAAGGTGAAATTGAAGAGGATTGCTCCATCCCCAGTTGCTTCACTCATGCTTTCCTCTTAGAGGGAATATACTAACTCCTGCTTTTTGTCCAACGATAAAGAGGGTACGGATTGCACATTCATTTTCGATATTGGTGGTATTATCTCCTTTTTATTTCCTAAAAAGATGGAACAATCCAAAGCGCTAGACTGCTAGACTTCTGCTAGACTTTCTTATTTTAGTCTAGCGGTTATAAGATATTTATAATCAGATTTTTATGTGGGTAGTGCTAGACTGCTAGACTATTTTGTGGATTTTTAATTTTATTAGGAAGGTTTTATGTCGTTAATTGATTTTTCTTTATGGATAGCAATGCTACAATTTATTTAGTTTCTTTACTTCAAGTATATTCTACCATTTTCCCAGAAAGAAATCAGATAATCCTAATGGTGGACAATCTATTTATGAAGGAACTACCTATGAACTGTAAGTATGGGTGAAACTAGTCAAAAAACATGTTGTTAATATAAATAATATTTTTACCTTTGGGATGCAAGAAATAAAACAACTCAAATTAATGAGCATATAACCACTAAAGGATTTAATCAAATCGAAAATCCGTTGGATAGATTGGGAATTATATAACATATTGCACGTAATAAATGATCTAAAATCAAAATTATAATTTGCAATAAATGTAGAAACAAATTCAAATAGAACAATTATGAAATTCAGTAACGTGAGATTATTAGTCAAAGACTACAAAAAGTGCTTTAAATTTTACACAGAACAATTAGGATTTGAACCACTTTGGGGAGATGAAAACGGATGTTATGCTTCATTTAAAGTGGCTGATGGGATTGAAGGATTTGCCATTTTTGTTTCTGATTTTATGGCTCCAGCTGTTGGAAATGTTGAAAAAACACAGCCGATTGGTTACAGGGAAAAATCAATGGTTGTTTTTGAAGTTGAGAATGTGGATGATACTTATCAAGCATTTTTAGAAAAAGGCATTAACTTTATTAATGAACCGACTGATATGCCCGACTGGGGTATGAGAGTTGTTCACTTGCGAGACCCGGAAGAAAATTTAATTGAGTTTTTTACACCTTTAGCTGCACAGTAATATGAATTGGGAACCGTGGACTGGTTGTTATAAAATAAGCGATGGTTGTACTTACTGCTATTTCTATGGTCCTTTCTCAAAACGTTACGGACAAAATAATGTATATAAAACGAACGAATTTGATAAACCTATAGCTAAAACGACAAAGGGTATATATAAAATTCAGAGCGGAAAGATTGTTGCAACTTGTTTCGCAAGCGATTTTTTTATTGCAGAAGCTGATGAATGGCGTAAAGAAGCTTGGGAAATGATAAAGAATCGGCCTGACCTTGACTTTTTGATTATAACTAAGCGCATTGACCGCTTTAATATTTCTCTCCCAAACGATTGGGGTGAAGGATATGATAATGTGAATATAGGGTGCACAATTGAAAATCAGGAATCAGCTGATTATAGACTGCCTTTGTTTCTATCCTACCCAATTAAAAGGAGATTTATAGCAGCTGCACCACTTTTGGGTGCTATTGATATATCGGCTTATCTTGACGGAATAGAGCATGTTACCGTAGGTGGTGAAACAGGGCGAGAAGCTCGTATATGTAATTACGATTGGGTTTTAGATATTAGGGAGCAATGTGTTAAAGCTGGAAAAACCTTTTGGTTTAAAAACACAGGTTCGTTTTTTAAATATGACGGCACAGTTCAAAAAATCAATCCATTCAAGCAGAGTTGTGTAGCAAAAGAATTTGGAATTAATATTTTAAACGGCAAAAAGCTATTTTAATTATATCTAAAGCAGAAGGAACTATAAAATACAATGCCAGCTTAATGTGTATAATAAATGGGGAGCTATCCTCAAAAATCAGATAGCTCCCCATTTTATTCAACTTAATTAAGCTTAGTAACACGAAGTTCATCAAGCATTGCCTGATTGATAACAAGATTCATGTTTTCATTATATGGCATATAGGTTAGGGAAATTTTATGCTTTCCGGCTGAAAGGTGAACTTGAAGAGGATTGCTCCATCCCCAATTGCTCCACTCATGCTTTCCTCTTTGAGGAAATATACTAACTCCGGTTTTCTGTCCATCGATAAAGAGGGTACGGATTGCACATTCATTTTCGGTATTGGTAGGGCCATTACCATTGGCATAACGCCAGTTGAATGTATAATCGCCTTCTGTACTTATCGTTATATCTATCTCAATGTTAGTGTTTTCTTTCTTATTGATTTCAACAAAGCCATCGCCTTTATATCCCTGATAATTGGCTGAGGACTTCGAAGCGAATTGCTCTACCTCATAAATCTGTGAAGGTAATATTTGAATCGGCTCACTGGCAAAAGAGGTGAATCCTCCTTTTTGAATTGCTGCAACCTGGAATTCTCCTTTTTCGTCTCCTAACAAGATGGAAGAATCTAAAGTCTCTTTCCATAACTTTCCGTCTTTATAGACTTCATACTTCACAGCACTTTCAATGGGTTGCCATTGCAACCTGCCTTCATTTAACTGTATAACAGGCATTAATGGTGATGAAGCATTCTCTACAAGATTGATTTTCATGGGTTGAAATTCATTATCTGCCATTACAATTTTAACAGAATGATGTCCGGTGAGGTTTGCATCGATTACGGGTTCACTCTCTTTTCCATCAATGAGAAATGACTTAATCCGATTCCCATACCCCTCTAAAGATATATCCAATATGGCTTTTCGATAAGGAAAGCCGGCTAATTGACGTTTTCCTTTCAAGGCTTTGGGTACGAACGGAGAGAAGCTCAACTGATGATCCCCGAACCGAATACCGAAAAGCAGACGATGAGTGATGCTGAGGTTGCCGGATAAGCTCCATAACATATTGCTGGAATTGATCTGCGTACCCAGAAAATCGCCGGACTCGGCTACGAAATTCTCTTTATTGGTGCAGAACAGAGCCGCAGCACGATAAATACTGCCAATTGCCTGCATCACTCCGGCTTCATTTCCTCCTTTTGCAGAGGCGTGCATCCAGTAGGATGATACAAAAGGCCACACGGCATTGTTGTGGTAAGGCGGCATATCAGCAATCTGAGGATAGAAGATGGGCGCGCCAAAAGGAACAACCGGATTATTCTCGGTCACTTGCTTTGCTTGTTCGGGAGAGGTTACATCAAACAAAACTGCTAATGCTTCACCCAACGATTCACTTTTGGGTGATTTGATGTAATTGTTTCTGCCATAAAGATATTGTGCATAATAACCTTTATCGGCCATCCACAGATTTTTGTTGATAGCCTCTTTTAATGCTAAAGCTTTCTGTGCATATTGTTCGGATACTTCAGCCTGATCTACAAGTTTGGCTATATGGCTAAATACATTCAATGCCTGATAATGAACTGCATTTGTACCAATACATTCCGATTGATAAATATCAGCCGGCTGCATCCATCTGGGGTAACTTTGCTCTCGCCAGTCAATAAATGAAGATTCTCCCATCATCAAACCGTTTCTTGGGTTGTAAACTGTTTCAAAGTCGTCTTCCAAGGAATTTTTTATGATAGGGTAGATGGTTTTCAACCATTGTTGGTCTCCCGTTACTTTATAAATTTCGTAAGCTGCAATAGCCCAGACCATCCGGTCGCTGGAGCATGGCCATGCACCACCAGTTCCCGTGTCCTGAATAATCCGTCCGCGGGAATTGACTTTCCGCATCAAACTGTTCATTGAAACTTTGGGCTGCATATATGCCATACTTAAGATAATGCTGTAACTTACATCACGAGTCCACACCCCTGGCCATTCTTTACCGGTTCGCAGAGTGCTATCCTTTTCGATGGCGTTTTGCATTTCATCCAATGCCAGATTATAAATTGCATTCTCAAGTTTAGTAGGAGCTTTCAACTGAGGACAAGCCGAAATATTATTCTTTAGCGACCATCGGGAAATGCCTCCGCGTTGCTTGCTTGTATCATTCAATGTAAGTCTGGTTTCATAAATTCCATCTCCATCTTCATCGGTCAATTGCAGGATGGGGTGATTTACCAGATTATCAAAATCCCATATCAGAGGATCGACATCACCTGCTACATACACTCCTTTAAAATCTTCCTTATAGATTTTCTGTCCTGTACGGGTTACGTAATATCCCTGATTATTGAAGGCTTTCAGCATTTCGCGCATATCCAGACGGATGGTTAATTGTGTGTTTTGCTGAAGAATTGCTCCCTCTGCTTCCTGCTTATCTGCTTTGAGCAATTCACCAAATTTGATAACCGGAGTCTCTGACTTTCCATTCACGGCTTTGCAAATAAAACTATGATCCTGCCCCGAAGGCATTTCGTTGTCTTTACCGTTTATGGCAAATTTAAAATGAATCAGAGCCGGCTTATACAAATTGACAGGACTTTGATAATTTGATTCCAGTGCTGTGACTGAAAGGGCTTTCCCTGTATAATTGCCTTGAACAATCCGATCTGAGTACCATTTATAGTTTTGAGTGGTGAGTATGTTGTCCTGCTTGCTCAGTGATGAGCAAGAGGACAGACATACAGCCCACAAAAACATAATACCTATCTGTAATTTATTCATAATGTTTACTGATAATAGAATTCTGATTATTGATATTCAACAACAATCATATCCCAGTATTTCAATGATGGTAACTTAAAGGTTACACTGGCTGCACTCTGATGAAATTCAAGTTCCTGACTCGCACCACCATCAATGTCCGGTGAGGCAAACCATATTCTCTTAATGGTGTTCGATTCCTGTAATCTCAAAGAAGGAGTAGAAATAAAAGAGGGTTCGGGCATACTACCATCCAAATCACGCCAGCTGAAATAATTGGCATTGGACAGATTGATAAGATGTATCACCTCGCATTTGCTATTCACCTTTTTAGCCAGTACGGATACATTACCTGTTGATGGAGGCCATGCAGATACATTCATCTTTCCATTAGTACAACTGAGGTCGACCGTAGAAAATGAGCCTCCATTACGCAACAGATTCTCATAACCGGTAAGAAAATCATAATAGCAAACCATTGCTTTCTGAAGATTGCCATCCATCTGAAGATTACTGTTCGGGAAATATTCCTTGCCAAGCATGTGTTCACCCATCTCGAGGTGTGATCCGCCCAATGCAAACATAACAGCATCTGCTAAAATAACTCCCGGAGTATTGAAATAACCTTTGCTATTGGCCTTATCATAATTCATATAAGCAGCAAACACTGTTTTATAATTTCCATAAGAGGCGTTCTCGTCAATAATATCTTTCAGCGAAGAATAATTTGCATCATTACTCCAGACCTCATTGTACAGGAAGTCCACATCACCACTTTCTGCAATTTTTTGTTGTCCGTACCGGGCAACAGCATTCATAACCAATCGCTTGCCTGGATGCTTAGTCTTCATCGCCTGAATAAATGACTTAAAGCCTGCAGCCATATCGATGGCATTTCCATTATAATCATAGTCTGTACCACGATCACCTAACTGATCAATATGATAACCGTCAAAATCAAAAACTGAATAAACATCATCATTCTGTTTTGCCAGATAGTTCTGCCAGCTAGTATTATTTGGATCGACAAGATAGATTGAACTCTTGAACATTGGAGCACTCAAAGAGCAAACATCGCGGTTGCTGTGATTACGATCTTTATACAGATTCCATGAAGATTCCGCACCATCAGAAGCTGCATCGGAAAGAACTCCATAGCATAAGTTATAGAACATTGTTTTCATGCCCGCCTTATGAGCTGCTGAAATATAGTTTTTTACCGTAGCAAGAGATGTGTTGCGGTTTGCTATATCTGTCCAGTAACTGTCCGGTTTATCCGGTGTGCCGGCTAAGGGTTTATGGTGCTTGTACTGCCAGTCATAGAATTGCAGACCATTGATATGATAACGTTTCAAACTGGTAATAACCGAATTGATATCAGAAGCCGACATATCATCGTAACTGGAAAGGAATCCATAACGGGGAAACTGAGTCCAGTCACTTGAAACATCTACAGCAATAGAACCTAAAGCTGTTTCTGTTCCGTCACTGGCTGTAGTATATACTTTAACCATGTATCCCTGATAATCAGTGGATGGGGGAGTCCAGCTCCATGTTGTAGAAGAGGGTGTCTCTTCACTTAGCTTATTACCCAAATAGTAATACGCAACCTTAGCTGAAGATGGTAAGGTGGTAGAAGTGAATGTAACTGTTTCTCCCGGTGAATAACACGCCTTGTCTGTTGACAATGTCACTGAAGTAACATTCTGTGCCGGAGTACCACCACCTGTTCCGGTGGAGCCTTCTCCACTGGAACAAGATCCATTCAAAGGAACCAGGCATACAAAGAATAAAGATATAATTGTTCTGTTAATTCTCATTGGTATAGTTATTAATTCTTAGTAACTGTCATCTTTTCTGTTAACTGATTCAGAGAAATAGTATATTTACCTGCTGTGCTTACTTTCCATTTCCGGTCAATATCTCCATTTCCTGTAATATGTTTGTCAACAAAAGTAATATTCTCTGTACCTTCAGCCAAGGCTTTACCATCAACTGTAGCCATAAACCATGCACCCATCCAGTCACCTTGCTTATCACATGTGAATTTAAATTCGCCGGCTGCCAGGTTTCCTGTCCAGGTAAAGGTGTAAGCATCTACTGTTGTCATAGCTGTTGCATTGTCAATACTCCAGCCATTAGGGGTAGCGTCACCAACCATATAAATGCCTGCATAAGGAGTAAACTCGGTCATAATCATTGATTCATTGTTCGGAGTAATATCAAGAGCTATCTTGTATGCCTTACCACACTGATCTTGTGTCATAGACCACTTATTGTCACCTGTATCGTCAAGTTTTACGCCAGTCCATGTATAAGGTGCATTTGCGGTAGTAGGATGATACATGTTATTCCAGCCTTGAGCTGTAGCAAACTTAAAATCACCGCCATCATTCCAGTTAAAGACAGCTCCGTAACGGAAAATAAACGGATTGACAGGATCTTGTGTCATTTCAGTAAAATTCCAGCTGGAGAATGATCCGACAAACCAGATTTTGCTATACGGAGGAACTGTTGTTGCACTCTTTACAACAGAAATAGAAAGACTTAATAGATTGACTTTAATTGTATAATAACCCGCTTCATCAATAGAGAATTGTTCATCAGGATCATTAGAGGTGCTACGGTAAATTAGCTTCAAATCACTGGAAGTGGCATCACGATTATAGGAAGGAATAAAACTGCCTAATGTTGTAATAAACTTAAAGGTTCCTTTATTCAGGTTGCCGCTCCAGGTAAAAATACCATTTGTAGTTCGTTGCATTGCTGCTGCATTATCTGCATTAAATCCGTTGGGAGTAGCACTGCCAATCAGGTATAGGGTAGAAGATACAGGCTTATAAGTAGTAGCTGTAAAACTTGCTTTTGCAGTTTGTACTTCAACCTTAGCATCGGCAACAGTTGCTGTGATACGTGCTTCCAGATCAACAGATTTATTGAAATTAGCGCCCAGCTCCTTGGTAATAATCTCATTCAGATCTTCAACGGTATATTTGAGAGAATAAACCTGCTGACCAAGATCTACGTAATAAGCTTTGGCAAAGTTATTACCTGCCTTATCAATTTCAAGAGTATAGCTAATTGCTGCGTTGGTTCCTTTGTTGGTTCCGGTTGTCCAATTGAAAGTAATGCCATCGCCGGAAGCATTATTTTCATCAAGAGTGACATTGGCTGCACTGACTGTCAGAGCAAGTTCTTCCTCACCTTTGTTGAATTCCATTAAATTATCATTGCATGCTGAAAATGCTAAACATCCGGCAAGGACTAATAATATGCTATATATTTTTTTCATATTTTCTTATTTTGATAATATCTATGAGTGATTAATAACCTGGATTCTGCACCATTGCATTGTTGCTATCCATCTCTGTCTGAGGAATAGGAAATAACAGACGATCTTTAGTCACATTTGTTTTTCCAATTGATTTCAGGTAGGTGATAGCATATTCACCATTTTTCCCGATACGGATCAGATCAAACCAGCGTTGACATTCAAAAGCAAACTCCATGCGGCGTTCATGTATAATCACCTCTCGCATATCTGATTGAGATTTTCCAGTAACATTAGCCAGACCGGCACGCTTGCGAACAATGTTCAACGGAGTTTCGGCAGCTGTTGTTTTGCTCATTTCATTTAATGCTTCAGCTTTCATCAGAAGAATATCTGCATAACGGTAAACTACAAAGTTGCTTGGATTAGTGTTATATTCAGGAGAATCCTTTTTGCTAACCAGAAACTTACGCACGTTGTAACCAGTGTAAGACCATGAAGGATCATAAGCAATGCCATCAAAATCAGGACAACCTGAGTAAAGGACAGTAACATCTTTACGTAAATCACCACTCTCATAAGAATCTGCAAATTCCTTTGTTGGCTGGTTCCATCCATAACCTCCGGCAACGATACCTGAATTACGAGGGCCCATAAAGGTACTCAACCAGGATGACTGACCGTTTGTACCCCAAAAGTCATAAGAAGTATCGCCCGTGTATTGGATTTCAAAAATAGATTCGGCACCATTATTGGCCTTAATACCAAAGTTATCTGCATATTTGTAACCGCTCAGATCATATCCCATGCTTGTAACCTGATCGCAAAGATCTGCAACCTTCTGATAATATTCTGTATGACTAGGTGCTAATACCAAATAGACTTTTGCCAGCTGGGTACATGCTGCATCTTTGCAGGCACGTCCTAAATCAGTAGAGCTGTAACTCTTCTTTTCCGGCAGCAGGTTGATAGCATTCTGACAGTCGGAAATAATCTGTGCATAGGTTTCATCCAATGTATTGCGGGCAATATCAGTACCCTGACTAGCATCGTGGGGAGCCGTCTCGACCGGAACACCTCCGAACAGCTGAGCCAGGATAAAATAATAATGTGCACGCAGGAAGTAAGCTTCGCCCATGCAGCGATTTTTAATATTTTCATTAATATCAGTATTTGCAACACTCTGCAATAATGTATTGCACTGAGCAATTCCCACCCAGGGACTGCGCCAGACATAAAGTGCAAAGCCATTATCACTGGTTGCTGTGAAGTTTGCAGCCTGAACTGTTTCAATACCATCAGTACCTCCGCCGGCGCCTACATTGCTATTACTACCAATAATATCAAGCGACCACATGCGCATATTATAAAGATTCGATGATTGAAGTGGTTTATAACAAGCATTTGTAAGGGCAATTGCAATATTTTCTGTGATTTTGGCATTGGTACTGACTGCATCTGAAGGGTATTTGTTTAAATAATCACTACAGGATGAAAGGCTCAATCCCATTAGAATCAGTGCTGAATATATAATCTTTTTCATATAAGTGTTCATTAGAAGTTAACATTAAGACCTAAGCTGAAGGTACGTGATAAAGGATAACGGCTACTGTCAATTCCGTTGATAGCAACTTCTGGATCAAAACCAGAGTAATTTGTAAATGTGACAAGGTTCTCACAAGACATATTAATACGGGCAGAATTAATACTCATTTTTCTAATCCATTGTTGAGGGAAAGTATATCCTAAAGTTACATTCTTGATACGTAAATAAGAACCATTTTCTATGAAACGGTTGGATGCACGACAGTTTTGGTTAGGATCAGCATAGACAGCACGTGGCATTGAATAACTGGTACCTGCTCCTGTCCACCGGTTAAGAACTGCTGTTGTCTGGTTGTATGCAGCAGACATTCCTTCGGAGGTAATTGCATTCACATTATAAATATCATTACCTTCTACTCCCTGCAAAAAGATTGAGAGATCGAAACCTTTATAAGAGAAAGTATTATTCATGGAAAATATCCAGTCAGGATTTGGATTACCTATGATTGTACGGTCATTTTCATTAATCACGCCGTCGTTGTTCAGATCATTAAATTTAATATCACCAGCAGCTGTACCACCTTTTACCTGAACGGCATGTTTGGCAACTTCATCATTTGTCTGGAATATACCTCCTAAAACATAGCCATAGAAAGCATTGATAGGAGCTCCAACCTTCTGGATTGTCAGGTAAGAATTATTATACTGATTCTGATACAAAGGGGTGTTACTATTTAAGTCAACAATTTTGTTCTTGTTGTAAGTAGCAGTAACGGATGTTTCCCACTTGAAGGCATCATTAAAGTTAACTGTGTTCAGTGTCATTTCCAGACCTTTGTTCTGAATCTTACCGGCGTTGGTAAAGGTTGTTGTTGTGTCTTCGAATCCGGAAGTAATAGGAATAGCAGCCTTTACCAACATATCACAGGTGTTCTTTATATAAGCGTCGAAAGCAAAGTTTATACGTCTGTTTATCAACGAAAGATCAAAGCCCAGATTAGTCTGGCGAACTTCTTCCCAATGAATGTTCGGATTTGCCATAGTAACGGTTGACAATGCATTTACTGTAGTACCACCAAAGCTATAAACACCAGTATTGTAAGTTGATGCAAAATTATAGTTACCAATTTCCTGGTTACCGGTTATACCATATCCTAAACGGAATTTCAAATCATCAATAACATTTGTTTTAGGGAACCAGCTTTCTTGTGATACTCGCCAAGCTGTTGAAAAGGATGGGAAAATACCATATTTATGTCCGGAACCAAAACGGGATGATCCATCGCGACGAACAGTTGCAGTCAATAAATATTTGTCGGCATAATCATAGTTGGCACGAGCCATCAAAGAAAATATTGCCCATTCATTTTGATTACCATCAGCACTCTTGATAGTGGAGCCGTTGCCAAGCTGACTTACTGAATCATACAAGAAACCACTTTTTTGAGCAGAAAGAAAATCGTATTTATTGTTCTGAGCACTCGTTCCAGCCATTACACTAACATGATGTTTGCCAAAGGAGTTATCATAAGTAAAATAGTTATCCCACAAGTAAGTAAATGATTTTTTGCTTGATTCGTAACGGCTCGACTCTGCTACGGCAATCGGTTTCCAGGCATAAGCCGGAGTAAAGTTGTTTTCAAACCAGAACTTTGCATCATACCCAAAAGTACTTTTAAACTTCAGATATTTGGCAAGAGTTATCTCTGCAGAAATATTTGCCAACAAGTTATAACCCTTAGTATTGTTTTTTGTTGTTTCTGCTGTACCAAGCGGATTGCGAATATCACCATACCAATAAGCGTTTCCTGTGGGACCGGCCCATTCTCCATTATCATCCTTTACACTTTGAGTTGGTAAAGCATACATTGCATTGGCAATACTATAATCGCCGGAATTCTTATTATCAGTACTAAATGTAATATTGTTAATAAGCTTCAACCAGTTGTTAAGTTTGAAATCGGTATTGCTCTGAAAAGTGTAACGACGATAATCTGTGTTATGCACAATACCATTTTGATCATAAAGTCCACCTGAAATATAGTAATGTTTAGTTTCATCACCACCAGAGAAATTTAACGTATAATTCTGTGTAACACCTGTCTTAAGTAACTCATCAAGCCAGTTTGTTCCAACATTCAAAGTAGAAGGGTCACTCCAGGCAGAATTAGTTCCCAGACCTGCATTCCCTAACATGTCATTGCTATAAGCAGCATATTGTTTTGCGTTCAACATGTTGGGTACATTCGTTGCATCTTGAATGTTCCAGTTGGCTGTAACTCCGATAATCCCTTTTCCGTTTTTACCTTTCTTTGTTGAAATCAGGACTACGCCGTTTGCTCCACGTGAACCATAAATGGCTGTAGCAGATGCATCCTTAAGGACATCGACACGTTCCACATCTACCATGTTAATAGAGGATAATCCCAGATCAGTAGGCACGCCATCGATAACAACCAGTGGATTGCTGTTATTAATAGTACCTAATCCACGAATCTTAATAGTTACATTATCACCCGGAGCACCAGCATCGTTAATCTGTACACCCGATACTTTGCCTTGTAAAGCCTGACCAATATTAGCTACCGGAGCATCCTTCAGGTCTTTGGCACCCACTGAGCCAACAGCACCCGTTAAATCGCTCTTCTTGGCTGTACCATAACCGATAACGACTACCTCATTCAGTACCTTACTGTCTTCTTGTAAGACTATATTTAAAATACTCTTTGCAGCAACATGTTGTTCCTGAGGTATATAACCGATAAAAGAAAATACCAGAGTTGCCTTAGGATTTACATTGGAAAGAACATAATGGCCATCAATATCTGTAATTGTACCATTGGTTGTACCTTTGACTACGACATTAGCCCCGATAATTGGTTCGCCGGATTCAGCTTTGACCTGTCCTTGAACCTTAATTTGCTGTGCAAAAACATTCACTGAAAAAAATAGCCCCAGCAACAATAAGAATATACCGCTGTAGCTTTTTGATTGAAATACTTTTTTCATAAATGAAATTTAAAGTTAATATTATTATTACTTGCAACTTAACATTGCATTGCAAAAATATTCAATCTTAAATCTTCATTTAGAATAGATAGAAAAAAAGTAGTACTTTGTGATATGTATATACTTTATAAATAGAGCGTTAGCTCTTCTTTGGGTGCTGTAAAAAGTAGCTGTATTTTATTTGTTTTTTGTAATTCTACTTATATTCATTACTTTTTCTTCCAGTTCATTCCTATCCCCAATAGCTTTATTACGAACTTTTACACGATAATTATAGATAGTAGTAACGGAATAACGAAGAAAATCGGCTATCTTGACACTATCAGTAATTCCCAGGCGAATGAGTGCAAAGATGCGTAATACAGTAGTCAACTGATTTTCCGATTTCGGATATTCACGGCCATCTTCTAGTAGTAACTGATTAAATTCATTCACAAAGTTTGGAAATAAATGCAGGAATGTATCATCAAAATTTTCATAAAACTCTTTCAATTCATCCTCAATAATCTGATTAGAGCGTAGTTTCTTAAACAGAGCTTCAACTTTTTCATTTTGAGCAATCTTGCACAATAAGTGACGATAATTCTCCATCTTGTCAATATGCAGAGAACAGAAATTCATATAATGGCCTATGTATTCCTCTTTGATGCGATTAGATTCAATAAGAGCATTATTTGAATCTCTTAATTGTTTGTTTGATTCGACTAGCTTTTCATTTAGGAGCTTCTGCTCAATATTCATCTGCTGCAGGCCTTTGGCCAGATTCTGGAGTTGCTCACGGGCAATAGCTAAGTTTTTATATTGTTTATAAAGAAAGAATAGTGCAAACATTAATAAAACTGTCAGGAAGCTAACAATGGCCAATGCAATAGTTCGTTGCATTTCCTTTTTATGCAATTTTTGCTGATAAGCTTTCTCTACTATCGGAAAGAACTTGGATACTTCAATAGTTCGTAAACGGGCATTACAGAATGCAGCATCTTCCATTGAACATTTCAGATAATTATAAGAACGGTCCAAATCACCTTCATCATAAAGAATCTGAGCTAATTCACGCAACGAAACATATTCCTTAGCTCCTCTTTCAATGTCAGAGAGGGAAGATATAGCTAAATAGTACTTTCTCTTTTCATTATCACGATTTTTTTGATAAGCAAGTGACATGGTATATGCCAATGTTCCGATATTGGGATTATCTTTCTTCAGATTATTCATATAACCGGATAGTAACGATATGGCTTCCTTTGCTTTGTTATTATAGATCAATCCATCTGCTTTAACAATAATATATGCATAAGTCTTCTTTTTATTGACTATCAATAAAGAATCCCGATAATGGTCTGTTAATTCAGCGTACTTTTTCTTGTCTGATTCAAGCATGGAATAGTCACTCATTAAGCCATAAATTGTTCTATATAGATAATAATAATACGGAACAAGATATCCGGGAAGCTTACTTCTATTTACCGTGTTCAGAATATCCAATGCCTCTTTATACATTCCTGTAATACCATAGACTTCAGCTAAATTCATATTAGAATCGTCTATATACGATCTTTTACCTATTTTTTTAGCCAACTGCATTTTTTTCTGAGCATAATAGGCGCATGAGTCTGTATTAAATGCTCGAAATTCATCGAATACTTTGCCTAAAACAGCATAATTCTGCTCATCATTATGCAAAGGGAATATACTCTCAATTTGCCTGATACGGCCAACCTTATCATTAAAATAATGTTCACGGTTCTTAATTGTATGATCAAGTTCATTTAATAAAGATTCAATATCCTGACCTTTTACATAAGAGAAATTGCAAATTATCAATATAAGAAGAGTTATAATCTTTTTCATGTATCAGAGATTCGTGTTTTCTATAATCTTATAGTTTTAGATAGGCAAAGGTAGTAAAATATGATTTTTATAGGAATTTAATTGATTTAATTTTAATTCTTATTCTCAGGATAAGAATTTTATATTGGGAGAGGTCGTTTCATAGAGTATATTAATTTAAAGTAATTCTAAAAGTTATATTTGCATTCTGTTTGTAATATATTTACTAATTTTGGCCTTCTGATAATATTATGAGAAATAGTGATTGCTGTAACAATACGATTATTTATACCAAATTGATCTTATAGTCTAGTTTAATCTGAGAGAAAATGCCTAATTTTGCAGTATGTTATTATGGTAAGACTCTGTAGGCGATTGCTCTAATGCATTTCTTAAATTTGTGAATACTAATAAATTTAATAATTAATGAAAACAAAATTGCTAACCTTTTTTATCGGGGCTGTTGGTCTGTTATCAACGGTCAATGGTCAGAACGTAACTCAGCTGGTGGCTGGTAAAGATTTCCCGGCCGAGATTGAAAATCCGGAATGTTTAGGAATAAACAAAGAACCGGCCCATGCAACCTTGATGCCTTATGCTTCTCTTGACGAGGCACTCAAAGCAAAAAGACACGAATCATCATATTGCCGTGTACTGAACGGAATGTGGAAGTTTAACTGGGTAGCGTGGCCAAACCAGCGTCCTGTCGATTTTTATAAAACAGATTATGATGTTTCAAGTTGGAAAGAGATTCCTGTACCTTCAAACTGGCAGGTATTAGGATATGGAACTCCTTATTACAGAAACTTGGGGTATACCTTTAAAATAGATTTTCCTCATGTAATGAGTGAACCGCCTAAAAATTATACAGCTTATGAAGAGCGTAATCCTGTAGGTAGTTACAGACGTGACTTTGATGTGCCGGCCAACTGGAATGGTCGTCGTGTTTTCATTACTTTTGATGGTGTTGATGCTGCCTTTTTTATCTGGGTTAACGGCCAGAAAGTGGGTTACAGTACCAATAGCCGTAATGCTGCTGAGTTTGACTTAACTAAATATGTGAAACCGGGTAAGAATATGGTGGCTGTTGAGGTTTACCGTTATTGTTCCGGTAGTTATCTGGAAGATCAGGATATGTGGCGATTGAGCGGTATATTCCGCAATGTTACTCTTTGGAGTTCTCCTCAGACTCATGTTCGTGATTTCTTTGTTCAGACAGATCTTGATAAAGAATATAAGAATTCAGAGGTAAGCGTTTCAGCAAAAATAAAGAATTATGGCTCTCAGCCTTCTTTGGTGCAGAAATTACAAGCTTCACTTTATAATGGTAACGAACCGGTTGACGCTTCAAAGGCTGTAGCAAATATTCCTGCTTTAAAACCTGGACAGGAAACAATCGTTTCTTTAAAATTTATGGTTAATAATCCTCAGAAATGGACAGCTGAGACCCCAAAACTTTATACAACAGTTCTTACTTTGCAAGACAGTAAGGGAACTAATGAAATATTATCTTCACGTACTGGATTCCGTAAGATTGAGATAAAAGGACGACAGTTTCTGGTAAATGGAACTCCAATAAAGCTGAAAGGTGTAAACCGTCACGAACATTGGTCGGATGTTGGTCATGCAATAACAGAAGAACAAATGATCAGAGATCTGGAAGTTATTAAGCAAGGTAACTGTAATCATGTGCGTACCTGCCATTATTCAGATGATCCTCGCTGGTATGAGTTGTGTGATGAATGGGGTATCTGGTTGGTAGCTGAAGCAAATGCTGAATGTCATGGTTACGATGGAAAGTTTGATGAAGAACCACTTATGAAAGCTGCAATAATAGATCGTAATGTGGCCAATGTAGAAAACTTTAAAAATCACCCGTCAGTAATAATCTGGTCATTAGGAAATGAATGCGGACGTGTTGGATCGAATTTTGTATCAGCAATGAATACTGTTAAGTCTATTGATCCTACTCGTTTTGTACACTACGAACGTTTCGGTATGGGTAAAAATAACCCGTCTGATTTTGATGGAAGAATGTATGGTACTCCCTCTGATTTTGCTTGGGTTGCTCAGAATAAAGAGCTGACTAAGCCATTCTATATTTGTGAATTTGCTCATGCAATGTTCAATTCTATGGGATCATTGGAAGAATATTCTAAGGTTTTTGATAATAATCCGGAGATACTTGGTGGAGCTATCTGGGAATATCAGGATCAGGCATTGTGGAACAAACGTAACCCAGAACATCCTATCTTAGCATACGGAGGAGGTTTTGGCGAATTCCCTAACGATCATTATTTTATTCACAAAGGTGTTGTTGCATGGGATAGAAAAACGATTAAGCCTCATTATCCTGAAATGAAGAAGGCTTTTCAATGGATTGATACAGAACTGGTTGAGCCTTCATCTGGTACAATTAAAATTAGAAACAAATTCCAGTTTATGTCATTGGATGCTTTTGATGCTTCATGGACGCTGACTGAAAATGGAAAAGAAATTGATAAGGGTGTATTGAAATTACCACAGATCTGGCCTTTCAGAGAAAGTTGGATTTCTGTTCCATATAAAATAGAAAGCCCTAAAGCCGGAGCTGAATATTATTTGCGCATATCTTATACTCAAAAAGATAAAACATTATGGGCGGATAAAGGATTCGAAGTTGCTTCTGAACAATTTAAGTTACCAGTAAGTACTCTTCCTGTTGAAGATGCAAAAGTAACTTCTCCAGTTAAGGTGAGCCAGGATGATCAGTTAGTAAAAGTGTCAGGAACAGGATTTGCTGTAACCTTTGATAAAAAGACAGGCTTAATGAGCCAGCTTGAGAAAGATAGAGTAAATCTTTTGATTTCTGATGGTTCACCAAAACTTCACTTATGGCGTGCAGCTCACCGTAATGATGATATGTGGGCAAACAGAGATTGGGAAAAATTTGGTGTGAATGATCTTAAAAGTTCTTTGGTTAATCTGAAAGTAGAAACTGTTGATAAATTCTCTGTGAAAGTAACTTCTACTGTAAAGTATGATGGTAAAGAAGGATTTGGTGCATATCATACTTCTACATATACAATTAAAGGCGATGGCTCTGTAAAAGTTGATAATAAAGTCGATTTTATTGGTTTGAGAATTAATCTTGCACATATCGGTGTACGTATGCTTCTTGATAAGAAGTTGGATCGTATGGCATATTTTGGTCGTGGTCCGATAGAAAATTATTCAGATCGCAAGAGTGGCGCAGATGTAGGTCTTTATGAGTTAGGTGTAAATGATCAATATGAATATGAAAAGCCTATGGATCGTGGAAACCATGAAGATGTAAGATGGGTGAAATTTACCGGAAATAGTATGCCTGGTTTCGTAGTAAATTCAGATGAGAACTTAATGCAGGTTTCTGCTTTGCCTCATACAGATGAACAGATGTTCCCTGTTGAATATAAGATAGATCTTCCTGCTAGTACTGCAACTGTTTTCTGTCTCTCATCTAAAACATTGGGTGTAGGCTCTGCGGGTTGTGGTCCAAGACCTTTGGATAGATATCAGGTTTGGTCAGATAATACTCAGTTTACATATACCATACAATTATTACAATCAAAGTAATTATTGAAGTGGATGAATTGTTTTAAATAAACATTATTTTAAGTTCGCTTTTAATTATCCCTTTTTGATGGCTCAAAATCCATTAAAAAGGGATAAATTTTATTCTGTAGACAATAATTTGTCTGTAAAGGTTAAACAATAATTTTATAATCTTCGTCTTTATAAAAAAGAAAAAATGATTTTTTTTTTTACCTTTGAATTCAGCTTTTAGTTGAATGATATAAATAGAACATGTATGAGTACAAAATCATCGTATCCTATCAAACGGTTGTGCATTCTGAATTTCTGGCTTATTGCAATCGGAGTCTTATTCGTTTTTGCTTTTGTTATGGCATTTTGGGGGTTACGAGGTTTGAAAGATGCTATTCTGGGTTCTTCTCTTTCACTTGTTATTTTGCTACCCATTGCCTTTGCCAATATTCTTTGGCTACTGATTTTCAGAAAACAGCCTCACGTGCGTTCCTTATCTGCCGGCAGAAATTATTATCTGGCCAGTTACGCTTTTAGTGCTTTACTTTTTCCGTTTGTTGTGTGGTACTATAATTATCTTCATCATCAAACCTTGAATGCTATTGATTTAATTAACCTGGTTATAATCAGTGTATTTGTTAATACGTTAATCCTCATACTTCATAACTACATTATTCTGCAGGAGATTAAAGTCCGTGCTGATATGGAAAATTCATTGCTGAAAGCAGCTAATGCAGAAGCAGCCAATCAGTTACTTCGTCAGCAAATACATCCCCATTTTCTGTTTAATGCATTGAATATATTAAAATCATTATATAAAATTGATCCGGTATCGGCAGAAGAGTATCTGATTTGTCTCTCTGATTTTCTAAGGGCTTCTGTTTCCAATAATAGTACGAAAGTGGTAAGGCTGAAAGATGAACTCAAGCTATGTCAGGACTATCTGAGAATGCAGAAAATACGTTTTGGCGATGCGCTAATCTGTACTATTTCTATTTCCGATGAGATTGCTGAAAATTGTTTTGTCCCCTCTTTTTCTATTCAGCCATTACTTGAAAATGCAATAAAACACAATGAGTTAACAGAAGAACAGCCTCTTTCTATCAGGATAGAGCAGACAGATGAGAGGATAAAAGTGGTAAATACGCTTAAACCTAAAATAACTTCCGAAGCCTTCTCTGGAAGCGGACTAAAAAATCTTTCTGAGCGTTATCGTATTTTATCGGATGATGAGTTACTTATTGAAACGGATGAAAACACTTTCTCTGTGAGCATAAAATTGCTTGACCGTAAAGTAGCAATGTCTTCTTTACAAAGAACGAATTAATGAAATATTGAATATGAACATTGTTATTATTGAAGATGAGAAAATAACAGCAGCAGAACTTGCCGGAACAATCTGTGAGCTTGAGTCGGATGCGAATATAGTAGCAATCCTTGCTTCAGTGAAGACTGCCATTGCTTATTTTGAGAGCAATCCAGTTCCCGATCTTATTTTTAGTGATGTGCAATTGGGAGACGGACTGAGCTTTGAGATATTTAAAGCAATTCAAATATCGGTACCTGTTATTTTTTGTACAGCTTACGATGAATATGCACTGAATGCATTTAAAACGAATGGTATAGATTATGTACTAAAACCCTCCACGTCGCAGACTATTGCTGATTCATTAGCAAAATACCGTAGTCTGCAAAAAACATTTTCGGGGAAAAAAGAGCAGCGTTACGATGCTATACTCGATCTGTTGGCAAATCGTGAAGTCCCTAAAAACACTTCAGTGCTGGTATATCATAAAGATAAGATTATGCCAGTCCGGTTAGAGGAAATAGCATTCTTTTATATAGCCAATGAAGTTACTTGTCTGCTCACATTTAATTCAGAAAAATATCAGATAAATAAGAAGTTTGAAGAACTGGAGCAAATAGCCGGTCGTAATTTCTTTCGCGTAAACAGGCAGTATCTGGTAAACAGAAAAGCAGTGCTTGATGTGTCACGTTATTTTCTGAGAAAGCTATCTGTAAATATATCAATTCCTCACAAAGAGAAGATATTGGTTAGCAAGGAGAAAACACCTCAATTCCTGCACTGGCTGGAGACACAATCCTAGCTTCTCTTTTCTCCTGAAATATTGCTCCGTTGCTTTATCGTTATTAATGGCGGTAAAGCAACGGAGTTTTTTATCGGTCAACGTCTCCAAAGCATTCATTATATCTATCTTCAACTGGTCTCGGTCACCTTTTTAATTTCTGCAAAAAGGTACGTGTACGTTTCACCCTCAGTTTTGTCTGTTTCACCCGTTTTTCGTTTTCCCTGCCCACCTATAAATATAACCTTTGTTGCAAATTTAAAAATGTATGGAAATGAGATTTTATTATTGGGGATGTTTAATGTGCACAATGACTGTGCTCGTTGCTTGTGGAGAAAAGCAACCAACTAATTCAACCAAGGAGGTTGACAGGGTAGTAAAGATTGAAGCTCAGCCTGTATTGGCTGCCGGTGTTTCTGCATTACATTACAGCGGAACGGCAGAACCGTTGCAAACCATTTCTCTTTCTTTCGAGAATGTAGGAACGGTTGATAAAGTTTATGTTCAGGAGGGAGATATAGTAAGAAAAGGACAGGTGCTGGCCACCTTGAACAGAACGGATGATGAGCACCTGCAAAGTGCTTCTCTGGCTAAATACAGACAGGCTAAGGATGCGTATAATCGTTTTAAGAGCGTATACAAATCGGGTAGTCTGGCAGATATAAAATGGGTGGAAGTTGAAACAACGTTGAAAGAGGCTGAATCACAACTTCAACTAGCCAGATCGAGTGTTGACAAATGCAAGATGCGCTCACCGATTGACGGAGTAGTTGGAAAGCGTGACATTGAACCTGGGCAGTATTCAGTATCGCTTAAAACACCTATAGAGGTGGTAATCCTTAAAAAAATTCAGGTGAAGGTTTCTGTAGCTGAAAATGAAATCAGCAAGATAAAGAAAGGACAACAGGCTACCTTCACAATAGCAGCATTGAGTGGAAGATCATTTAGCGGAATAGTGTCGAGTGTTGGAGTAGTTCCCGATCCGATATCTCGTACGTATGATGTGAAAATAATGGTTCAGAATACCAATCTGGAGATAAAAGCCGGAATGGTGTGCGATGTATATCTCAATACAGGAATTCAACAGAATTGCCTCACGGTATCAAAAAATGCTGTGACCAAGGATGATGAGGGGAAGACATACGTTTATGTCCTTTCTTCGGATAAGAAACGGGCTATTAAAAAAGAGGTTAGGCTAGGTAATTACCGAAACGAAGGGATCGAAGTTATCAGCGGATTAAATCCGGAACAGCTTGTTGTGACCGAGGGAAAAGAAAAACTGAGTGATAACAGCTTAATATCTCTGTAGCATATGAAGAATAAAAAGAACGGTATTATAGAATCCGTTATGAGATATCATAATGTGGTTATCATTTTTGCAGTGACATTGATGCTGATAGGTGTGGTGGCTCTTATTGAAATGCCGCGTAATGAGTTCCCGAAATTCACCATACGCCAAGGGGTTATTGTCGGTGTATATCCGGGGGCTACTTCGGCCGAAGTGGAGGCGCAGCTTACCCGAACTGTTGAAAATTACATCTTTGGTTATGAAGAAGTAAGGAAAGCTAAAACGTATTCACTCTCAAAAGAGGGGGTGATGTATATTTTCGTAGAACTGAATGATAATGTAACAAATGCCGACCAGTTCTGGTCAAAACTGAAACATGGACTGGCTGATTTGAAAATGACTCTCCCCTCGGGTGTGATGGCATTGGTGGCGGACTCTGATTTCGGAGATACTTCAGCCTTACTTATTACTCTGTCATCCGAAAATAAAAGTTATAAGGAACTTGAAAATGAGCTGAAGAAGCTGGAAAACGAATGCCGGAAAATTCCTTCAGCCTCTAAGATTAAACACTTCGGACTTCAGAAAGAAAAGCTCTATGTGAAAGTAAAACCAGAGTTACTAAACGAATATAATATTAAGTCGCTTACTCTGCTTAGTGCGTACCAGTCGAATGGCGCTATAAACTATGCTGGAGAACTAAAAGATGGCGAGAATGATTTGTATGTTCACCTGCCAACCAACTTTAAATCGGAAAAAGATCTTGCCAACCAGATTGTGTATTCTGATCTTGGGGGAAATGTGGTGCGCCTTAAAGATATTGCTACCATTGAGCGGCGTTATGAAGAACCAGAGAGCTACATAAAACAAAATGGGAAGAAGACCATTCTTCTTTCACTTGAAATGCAGCCCGGAAATAATATTGTAGAGTTTGGCAAAGATGTTGATAAGGCATTGAACTCTTTTCAGCAGAGTTGTCCCAAAGGTATTCAGGTTGCTAAGATTTCAGAGTTACCCAAGTATGTAGACGATTCTGTGATGAACTTTATGAAGGAGTTTCTTATTGCTATCGTTGCGGTTATTCTGGTTACTATGTTGTTGCTCCCCTTAAGAGTGGCTTCTGTAGCGGGAATTACAGTACCTATTTCCATTCTGATTACACTTTGTATTCTTTACATGCTGGGAGTTGAGTTGCATACTGTTTCTCTTGCTTCGCTTATATTGGTACTGGGAATGATAGTGGATAATTCAATTGTGATTATTGATAATCATGTAGAAAAGATTGATCATGGCTATTCGCCCTGGCATTCAGCTATAAAGAGTGCCAAGGAACTTTTCCTTCCTATATTATTTGCTACATTGGCTATCATGGCGGCATATATACCTCTTGGGTTTATGATACCGGGCACATCTGGTGAGTTTATGCGCTCTATTCCCATTGTGGTAAGTGTGTCATTGATAGTATCTGTTTTTGTGGCTATGTTTCTGGTTCCTTACCTTAATTTCGTTTTTATAAAAAAAGGATTAAAGAAACTGGAGGGCGGTGAACAACCAGAACGTAACATATTCAAGGCTTCTCTTGAAGTGCTTATCGACAAAGGTGTGCAACATCCATGGAGGGCATTGCTTATTCTTTTATTGGTGATTGGTGTTGTATTAGCTGTTTTTATCAGCATACATGAAACTATAATTGGCATAGCACTGTCTGTGCTGATTGCAGTGGTAACTTATTTGCTTCCTTACCTTTATTTTGTTTTTATTTCAAATGAGGTAAGACTGAAGTCCGTTAAAAAATTCAATCTTCTGGATAAGTTGCAGAGTTGGTTTGATAAGGGACTGGAGACAGTTTTTCGTTATCCCAAAAGTGTTATAGCCTCTACTCTGGCTATCATAGGGCTATCGTTTGTTCTGTTCCAGAATACCGACCAGCAACTTTTTCCGGAGATGGAACGTAATCAGTTTGCTGTAGAAGTATATCTGCCTGTGGGGGCTTCTCTCGAAAAAACAGCAGGGGTAATTGACAGTCTGGAAAAGGTATTGCTGAAAGATAAACGAGTAACTAACGTTACAAGCTTTATAGGAACCAGTTCACCTAGATTCCATACAGCCTATGCTCCGAATATGCCTTCACCTAATTACGGACAGTTACTGGTCAACACTGTATCTAATGAAGCTACCCGTGAGGTGGTGGAAGAAAACAGCCGGAAGTACGCTGAACATTTTGCCAATGCACACGTGAAGTATAAAATTCTGTCTTTGCAGGATTATAAAGCTCCTATTGAAATAAGAATCTCATCGGATTCAGCAAAAGATATTCATGCTGCTGAAGCGAAAGTCAATGCCATATTAAAAGGAACTTCCGGCATTGCATGGAGGCGCACCGACTGGAATGAGAAGCAGCAATACATAAAGGTGAACCTTGATCAGGATAAGGCAGACCGCTTAGGATACTCTAAGGATTTACTATCACTTTCCATGATGATAGGACTTGATGGATTGCCCCTTACCACTATCTGGGAAAAGGATTATCCGGTTGAGGTGAGATTATCCAAGGAAGATAAATCAGGTAAGAAGAATATAAAGAAGGTGGAAGATCTTTATGCAACTTCATTACCCACATTCTCTTCTGTGCCATTGAGGTCTTTTGCCAACTTCACTCCTGAGTGGGCTGAAGGTACTATAGTGAGACGCAATGGTGTGCCTACAATGACTATACAGATTGATAATGAATCGGGTGTGGTTGCTTCTGATCTTTTTAACAAGATAAAACCTGAAATAGATAAATTGCAATTACCCAAAGGCGTTTCAATAAGTTACGGAGGTGAGTTTGAAGGACAGCAGGAAACATTTACTCCTATGGCGCTTGCTTTGCTGCTAAGTATTCTGGTGATCTTTTTCATATTGCTTGTTCAGTTCAGAAAAGCCAAGCTGGCATTGCTCATTCTATCAACCATGTTACTTGCATTCCCCGGAGCTGCTATCGGGCTAAAATTGATGAACTATCCGTTCAGCGTAACGGCTTTTATAGGAATAACTAGCCTCTGTGGCATTGTTGTTCGTAATGGGATTATACTTATTGATTATGCACGTGAATTAATTGAAAAGGAAAAGATGACTGTTTATGAAGCTGCACTTGCTGCAGGTAAGCGCCGTATGCGCCCTATATTCCTGACATCGGCTGCGGCTGCGGTAGGAGTTATACCTATGGTGCTGAGTCGCTCTACCCTTTGGGGACCATTGGGTACTGTAATCTGTTTTGGACTGATTATTGCAATGATACTCACACTTTTTGTTCTTCCGGTACTTTTTACTTTGGTGTATAAAGTAAAGTCGAACAAACGAAAAACATCTCATGTTGCAAAGGTTACAGCTATAATGGCTATTGCTCTTTGTTCATTATCAGCTCCGGCCATGGCTCAGTCGCTTACTCTGGATTCATGCAAGAAACTGGCACTTGAAAACAACCGGAAAATAAAGGGATCGGCATTTGACATGAAGGCTGCTGAAGAGCAACGCAAAAGTGCCTATACTAATTTCTTTCCCAATGTGAGTGCTACGGGCATGGCTATGCAGTCATCCGATTATCTGATAAAAGGGAAAACTCCAGAAATGAATTTACCTGTTTATGATGGCAATCCCGGCAATATAGCAAATGCTACTCAGTATGCTTACGTACCATCTATTCCACTTAAAGCTCTCGATTATGTTAACACTGCGGGGATAACTGTTACAATGCCGCTTTATACAGGTGGACGTATAGGAAATGGATACAAGCTTGCAAAACTGGGAGAGGAGGTTAGCCGCAGTCAGAAAGCTCTGACCACAATAGAGGTGTTGACCCGTACGGAAGAATTATATTGGTCTCTTGTCTCCTTGCGCGAGAAACAGGTGACATTGAATCTTTATAAAGTGATGCTCGATTCACTTTACCGGGATGTGAAGAGCTATTGTAAAGCCGGTATTGCGCAGCGCAACGATTTACTCAAGGTACAGTTGCAGCAGGATGAATTACAGACCAATATGCTGAGGCTTCAGAATGGCATTGATCTTACTTCAAGAGCTTTATGTCAGCATATAGGTATTGCTTCATCTCCCGGACTTGTTCCTCTCACATTGCCATTGGTCCCTAAAGAGTTATCTGTAACCACCGGAGCTCAGAATATGGTGACCAATCGTATTGAGTATTCGTTACTAACTAAAAATGTTGAAGCAGAAAAGTTACAGCAAAAAATAACAAAAGGAGAATGTCTCCCTCAGTTGGCTTTTTCCGTTTCGGGATCTGTTACCGACATGATGAAGCAAACAGCTCCGAATGCTATGGCCTACCTCACCCTTAGCATACCTATTAGTGACTGGTGGGGCGGCTCTCATAAAATAAAGCAGCAACAAATGAAGATAGAGAAAGCAAGAACAGAGCTTGAGGATAATACCGAGCTACTTAAATTGCAGATATCACAGGCCGAAAATGAACTCAAAGAGACTTTCTTTCAGATAAAAGTGGCTGGCAGATCGGTGGAAGAGGCACATGAGAATCTGAGAATGACTCAGGATAATTATCGGGCACGCACAATTAGCATTACTGATCTTCTTGAAGCTCAGGCTATGTATCATAATACAAAGGATAAACTGATTGATGCTCAGTGTAATTACCAGATTAAAGCAACTAAGTATCAACAATCTATGGGATTGTATAGATGAATCAGCAAAACGTCCTTGCTTTAATGATTAAGTAAACCTTATAAAATAAAGTCCATACAGTTTTTTTAAATTTCTAAAAGAGGTTTCACTTCAATTGAAGTGAAACCTCTTTTATGTTAACTGAATCTTGTTCGTGAATTGAACTTTTTGCATACAAATATCATTTCTATATATCCTTTTTTGAAGTCATTTAAATGGAATAGGAGGGAATAAAAAAGCCCCCTAAAAAACTGTAAAGCCTTCATTATTGCAGAAATCTCTAACGTTCAAACCGGATTCTTTAAAACGGCTATATACCTCTTCGAATTGCACTTTTGTCATCATAGTCTTTTAATTTTTAGACAAAAGTAAGTAGATGAAATTAGGAAGTAAATACGGGGTTCGCCGAATGCTTACCGCTATTGCTATTATTTTTTTCAACAGCAAGATAGCGATTTTACCCCAATAACCAAGAGCTAAAGGGGCTATATTACTTTTAGCCCCTTTAGGGAAATTTTACTTTATTAGTAACCTGCGTTCTGCGTTAGTTTGCTACCTGATTTATCGATGTCTTTCTGAGGAATAGGGTAGAGATAATTTTTATCATTGAATCCCTGTCCATTTTTGTTTAATACATCTTTAGCAATACCCCAGCGTCTTAAATCTCTGAAACGCTGAGATTCAAAGCCCAGTTCTACACGTCGTTCGTGAATAAGCCATTGAGTGGCTTGTTCTTTAGACGCATTTCTTTCTCTGTCAGGTAATGTACCTTCGGGAGCTTTGGTTTGTCCATCTACTCTGACTGTATTGCGGGCGCGTTTTCTGATCAGGTTTATAATGTCAATGCCTCCTGATATATTCCCGGTTTCAATCAAAGCTTCTGCTTTCCATAACAATACATCGGCATAACGGATATATATTTTGTTAGATGGAGCATCGTCGTAACCAGAATTGGTATTGGTAGTATCACCTAACAGTTTGTATATCAGTTTCTTTGAAACATTTACCGTATAATTCAGACGTGGATCGTTTGGCTCAAACTCTGCGATGAAACTTGGAGAAGGAGCAATAAATCCCCACCCGATAAGTGCACATAGTCCATTGCCATCGGCTGGTGTCTTTTTTTCCTTATGATCGTAGGCAAAGATAACTTCTTTGTCCTTGTATTCGGTGTTTACACTGAAAGAGTGAAAATAGTTGTCATTCAAATCGTAGAAGTTTTTAGCTTCCATCTCGGTCACAGTATCTATTACCTTTTGATACTCCTTGTTGTATAGTGCCACCTTTGCCTGCATGGCCATTACTGCTCCTTTTGAAACTCTCCAAGGTTCTGTTTCAGAAGAGTATTTGGTATCGGTAAAGTCGGCTTTAGCCAATTCCAGATCTGAATTTATCTGTTTCCATACTTCCGCCTTATCCACTCTTGCAGAAACCTTATAAGCATCGTTGAACTCTGTGATAGGGGCCGTAAGCAATGGCACATCTCCGAAATTACTTACCAGTTCAAAATAGTAGTATGCACGCAGGAAATAGGCTTCACCAAGAGATCTTTTTCGTAAATCGGTACCCATCTCTATCTTTGAAATCAGATTATCGTCGGTGAGATAACTGATTGCCAGATTGGCTCTGGAGATTCCTTCGTATTGGTAGCTCCAGAATCCGTTAAATGCGGCATTGGATGCGATGAAAGAGAAGTTATGTACTTCATCCATCCAGGGCTGGTCACCATCCGGATTCCATTTCTTAAGCATATCGTCTGAAGCAATATCGTAAAGAACAAAATCGTTACGGGTAACCGTACCATTTGCCCAATCCCAGCTTCCCAGTAGATTTAATGTGCTTGAAAGCATCTGATAAGATGAATTTACGGAATATTGTACACTACTTATTGTAGGGCTTGTATTTACCAGATCGGGCGTTAAGAGTCCGATAGGATCTTTATCAAAGGAATCCTGGCAGCCAGAAAGCATTAAAAGTGAGGCGCCGATTAAAATATTATATATGGTTTTCATTTTATTCTGTTTTATAGTTATTAAAACTTAACGTTAACTCCAAAAAGTACTGATCTTGCCTGAGGATATGTTCCATAATCCATTAAATCTGTTGATTCTGGATCTAAACCAGAATATTTGGTTATAGTAAATATGTTCTCTGCTGATACGTAGAACTTAACATCAGAGATGTTTTTCGATTTTTTCAGGAACTTGGCTAAGGAATATCCAATTTCTGCATTTTTGAGTCTGAAGAATGAGGCATCTTCAACAAAAAGGCTAGAGACACGGCTTCCTCCGTTATCAGTGAATGATGATCTGGGCACAGTGTTGCTTGTTCCTTCTCCATGCCATGCATCCAGTACATGGATTGTGTGATTAAACGGACGGGTATCATAATCCAGAATCTTCTTCAGATCATTATAGCGTTTTACCCCCTGAACGCCCTGAAAGAACAATGATAGGCTGAATCCTTTGTAATCGCCGTTTAAGGTAATTCCATAGGTAAAATCAGGTATCGGACTGCCCAGGAACTGACGATCGTTGTCGTCTATCTTACCATTCTTATCCAGATCCTTAAATCTGATATCTCCCGGTTTGGCTGAAATATTCTGAGTGGCATACAGCTGGCCTTTAATCTCTTTATCGTTTTGATAAATGCCTTCCTGAACAAATCCGTAATAAGAGTTCAAAGCCTGACCTACAACAGTGCGGGTTACCGTTCCTTCAATAATAGGCAGATTAGGGTGCAGTTTCAGAACCTTGTTATCTAATGTGGCCAGATTGGCGTTTATACTGTAGTTAAAATCATTGATTTTACTTCGATAGTTCAACGCGAATTCAAAGCCTTTGTTTCTTACCTTTCCTGCGTTTACGATCGTTGGAGAAACATTCCCTACAAACGATGGCAGGGAGATTGGCAAAAGAATGTCGGATGTGGTTTTTACAAAGTAATCTACAGATAGATAGATTTTATTTTTAAGCAGTCCCAGATCAAAACCTACGTTGGTCTGTTCCGAAGTTTCCCATTTCAGATCCGGATTTCCATAACGTGATACAACATACTTGTCTCCATCTTTTTTCAGCAATGTCATAAATGCATAGTTGTCTATTTCCTGATTACCCAACTGTCCCCAGCTACCTCTTACTTTCAGATCAGACAGCCAGTTGACATCTTTGAGAAATGACTCTTCGGACAGTTTCCAGCCGGCAGACAATGATGGAAAATATCCCCAACGGTTTTTCTTTGCAAAGCGGGAAGATTCGTCAGCTCTGAAATTGGCTGTTAGCATATACTTAGAATCGTGCACATAGGTTGCTGAAGCAAAGAGAGACATCAATGCCCACTCAGAGCCGGAACCACTATTCCATAAATCGATATCACTATGTCCGTTGTCGAGATATCTGAAATTGTCGTTAATATAATCGAAACGCTTTCTGGAAGCACCTATTGAAGAAGCATAGTTCTTTATATATTCTGTACCCACAACTGCATTGATTGAATGCTTATCCAGCATTTTGTTGTAGTTAAGGGTGTTATTCCAAGTCATTGTAAAATCTTCACCTCTTTCTTCACTTAAGCTGGTAGGCCTGTTCTGGCGTCCTGTTCCTTTATCCAGATTTGAACCTGCTCCATCATCGTCTCCGAAGTTTCTGTAAAAAGCCTTGTTGTGATACAGATTCAGGTCAACACCTAGATTAGATTTGAATTTAAGAGAATGATCGTTCAGAATATCGTACTCGGCAAACACATTACCGAATGTGGTGTACTGCGAACGGGTATCGTCTGTGTACTTAGCCAGTGCGATAGGGTTAGAGGTCCATTCATATTTATCGCTTTCCCAGCCGCCATTCCGGTTGTTGAACTTGTAGAAAGGCAGATCAGTGAAGGGATCATTCGGATTATAAGTAGGATCTGAAGAATCCTTGTAAACAGCGAGTACAGGGGGACGTAGCATGGCATGACGGATAATACCCGGTGCATCACCTTTGGAGTTCAGCTTATCCTGGATGGCATAAGTGAGTTGTACATTGGAACCAACAGTCAATTTGTCGATTAACTTCGCATTAATGTTTGAACGTAGCGTGAAACGCTGATACTTATCGTTATCGTATATAACAATACCATCCTGAGTGATATATCCAGCCGACAGTAAATAATTTACATCCTTTGTACCTCCGTTTACCGAAGCCTGTATGCTTTGTGTTTTGCCAAGAGTAAATAGTTCGTCTTCCCAATTGGTGTTGGCAAGATCGCTTCTCGTTTTATCTGCAGTATAAGGATTTGTACCGGAATATCCAGAATTGTTCCAGGAAGTCTCCATCACATCCATGTATTGTTTGGAGTTTAGCATTTTGGGCAAATGAGCCGCTTTTTGCAATCCGTAATAATAGTTCAGTTCCAGTTTACCTTTCCCTGACTGTCCTTCTTTGGTTGTGATAACAATCACACCGCCCGAAGCTCTGGAACCATAAATTGCTGCTGCCGATGCATCTTTCAGTACAGTGACTGAGTTAATATCTGAAGGATTCAGGAATGTGATGCTTCTGGAAGGTACTCCGTCAATTATGTACAGTGGACTGTTGTTTCCTATTGTACCTTCTCCACGGATTACCACATTGATTTCGTCGCCCGGTGCACCAGTACTTTGCGTAATCTGAACGCCGGCAATCTGTCCCTGAAGTGCCTGCGATACACTTGCTACCCTGCGTTTTTCAACATCTTTCATCTCAACAGGTGAAATGGCTCCTGTCAATGAAGATTTCTTCTGAGCGGAATAACCAACTACCACAATTTCGTCCAGTTGCTGAGCATCCGTTTTCATCTGAATGCGGATATCCGTGAGTTGTTTGACTATATAACCCACCGGTGTAAATCCCACGGAACTGATCCGTATATGATCGTTGATTTTTGCATCGAGAGTGAAATTACCATCGATAGATGTGCTTACGCCATGGTTTGTGGCGGTATTTAATACTGCTGCTCCAACAACAGGTTCACCTGCCTGGTCTACAACGATACCGGATATTTTATTCTGATTTGTTTGAGCCGTAATCAATAGATTAAAGAAGAACAAACAAAAGAGAGACAGGCTCACCTGTCGTTTCCTTAGATTTCTTAGAAATAGGTTTGATTTCATAACTAGTGTTTTTATAAGTTATTTGATTTAAAAGTTTTATTTATAAGCAATTATATTGTTATTCACCATGAGATTATTCTTGTTATTTTGCCTGATGGTGCTTGTTGCAGGAAGCTCAATTATTACTCTGGCGGCATCGCCCGGGATGGAGAATTCTCCTTTTCCCTTTATGCCTTTGGCTACATATGTTTTTTCTACAATATCAAATAAGTCGACAGCAGAAGTAGAATGATACTCAACCTTTTGCTCCTTGTTGTATGGATTATAGTACAAGAAAACAGGGTATGGCCTGTTTGCATAAAAATCGGTTGCATTGCAGTTTAGCTTCAGTATTCCTTTTATATTTGTTGTATTCACTATTGCACCGAAAATTCCGACAGATGATGTACTGTATAAGCTGAACATGCTTTCCGGAGGATTTTTTGCATTCCATTTAGGACCGTCACCAATAGCAACCGGTGAAATGCCTTTGAGCTCGCTCTTGCCATAATCGTCGCTTTTTCTTATTCCTTCGTATGCAACGATTCCTTTTGTGATATTCTTATACTCAGGACACCATTGGTGTTCATCGTCAATTTCCAGAGGAAAGAACAAGCGGCATGCATTTACGTTGTTCAGCATCCATTTTCCAATAGCCCGTGCAAACTGAGGTTCATATTTAACCAACGGAACAAGTGGCCATGAAAGCTTTATGCTGTTCATTAGAAAGCCATATTCGCTTCCTTCTAAGGTGCATCCCTGTAATCCGTCCACATCATAATTTCCCCAGCGTTGTGTAATAACTCCCCATCCATAACGTGCCTTTGGATTTTTACAGCCGTTGAATGTCCAGTCGATTATTTTCTTTATATCATAGTTGGTGCCCTCTTCCGCATTGAGATGAGCAGCCACTATTGCCGACATGGGAAGCAGAATTTCATAGAACCGGCTCTCTTTCTGGCCCATTAGTACATTGAGCGCATTTTTGGCATGTTGCAGATAACGTGCATCTTTGTATTTTTTATAAGCAGCATAAAGAACGTAGGCATGTCCGCCGGCAGCATCCTGTTGTGCGGGAATCTGGTTAACCATTCCTTTCATCTTTCCGTAATCAAAGAATGAGTAGTCGTAGTTTCCGTTCAGCACAGAATCTGCTTTGCAAAACTGCTCGGCAATGCTCCGTTGTATTCTGTCGGCACCTTCCACACTGGGAAATACGTCGCACACTGCGTAATAAAGAACGTTGGGAAATACATCGTACCACCAGTCACGTCCGTACCCTCCGCCCTGAAGGGCAACATCGGGGCAAGTGTTGTTCATCATTATATTCCACCCGGTATCACTGTTGAAGTAGTTCTGAACCATCTTAACATAGTTATATCCGTTCTGACTAGTCTTGTCAATACCCACCAGCCCGGCTCCCAGAATGGCAGCCAGCGAATTAAGACTTTCGTGAAACTCTCCGTTGTTATGGAGCGGTCCCTGCCGGGCATCGTTCACTGCCGTGTAAAGCCCAAAAGTAGGCTGAGGTATATTTCGTCTGGCATTATCTATCCAGATAAGTGGCGAATCATTTACCCGGGTATTGAAATTAAAGACATAGTTATCAAAAGCCACTGCTTTTTCTTTCCAGTCCAGAATCTTGTACGGAGAAGGAAGATTAGGCATACTTTCGATACGCTCTATCTTTACTTGCTGAACAGCTTCACCATAACCGATTGATTCACAGCCAAAGGTTATTACTGCAAGACATGCAGTGATGAGTAAAATGCGATATTTAGTCATAGTTAAAGATTAAAGATAAGAAATATATTAATTTACAGAGTCGTCTAACATAGTTGATTGCCTGATAATATGCTTGCTCAAAGGTATGGAAAGCATCTGCAGAAGAGCAACGATTATCAGTGCATATTTCAGAGAAAAGTCTTCCGATACATAAAAAGCAAGAAATATGAAAATAGTCAGTCCCGAAGCTCTTCCAAGAAAAAGTCCAAATTCGTGACTTAAAATATAGGCATATTTGTTCCTTTTTTCAATTTTGGATACCACATCGATCACTTTCATCATAATGGGAAAATAAGCAAGATCGTGTAACGGCTGAAATATTACCTTACAAAGAACAAAGATAATAACCCCTGCTGCAGAAAACAAGGTTCCGTTGAATAATGTACCGATAAGAAAGATAATCATACCTGTACCAAAGACATAAATCCGGTGCCGGGGTTTGGTTGCCCGCCCCAGTATGTATATCAGTATTGCTGTGAGCCCTCCGCTGATACTTTGAATAACTCCCAAAGCTCCTTCGTTGCCAATGAATTTTAGGACAAGGATGGCTGGTGCAGTAACCAGAAAACCTTGTACCAGTCCCTTTAAACAGGCTAGTAGTAACTGCTTGTACCACAAATGATGAAAATGAGAGAAGAAGAACCTTTTCTGAACTGGATTTTCAAAATTACCGCGGGCAAGAATTACGCAGGCAAGGATGCAGACTCCTGTGGCAATGATGGTAACAATCCGGTAAGCTTTGTTCAGATTAATATCACAACCCAGTATCTCTTTACCCGTGATTGTGGCAATCAGTGCTCCTACACAAAAAGGTACCACGATGGAGGCGATGGTAAAAGCAAAAGATTCCAGACCAAAGAAATAGTTCCTGTTATTGTCCGTTGTGGAATTTAGGGCCAGCAGATACCGATTAGTCCAAAAAAATCCGGAAGCGGCACCCAGAACAAATCCGGCAATACCTAGTTCGACAATGCCCAACTGTGGAGCGACCATCATGCCTACCATGGATAATCCGCTTAACAGCATTCCAAGGCTATACAGGTAATTCACTCTGAAATATTTCAGAAGAAAACCATTTATTACAGATGTACAGACAATTCCACAATACATTGCAAGCTGATAAAGAGCTACGTAAGCCGGACTGTTTGTGCTTCTCATCACATAAGCCCCTACAAATATCTCAACGATAGGCAACACAAGCGCATACACCATATTGGTGATCAGCAGTGTACGCATGTTGTGAGGATAGGATCTGAATACCCTGTATTCGTTCATTAATTTATTTCGCATGGAGATTTTATTTTATAAGTGTTTTCATGATTTCCCGGATGGACAAAGTGGCTGTGCATATTACTTCGTCACTTGCCCCGTAATAAATATGGATTGTGTCACCATCCACATACTGGCCATTCGAGAACACCACATTCCCGAAGAATCCAGTCTGCTCATAGGGAGCAATGGGTTCCATGATGGGTTGTTCACTGCGTGCCAGCACCTTTGACGGATTGTTCAGGTCGAGAAGTAATGCCCCTAAACAGTATCGGTTATCTTTGTTTGCACCGTGGTAAATTTCCAGCCACCCTTCCGGCGTTTTAATTGGTGCTGCTCCGGCCCCTACACGGACAGAATCCCAGTAACCATCACGAGTTACTGCTATACATTTATGGTTTCCCCAGTGAATGCGGTCAGGAGATTCGGCAAGCCAGATATAGTTCCCCCCCAATTCTGGGCTGCTTGGACGATGAAGGGCATAATACATTCCATTTATCGGTTCTTCAAAAAGAGCACAGTCTTTATTGTGAGGCGGGAAGATCATTCCATGATGCGTGAATGACCGGAAGTTCTTTGTTTCAATGAGTCCCACACCCACAGCTACAGGCGATACTTCGGTAAAGGTAAGAAAGAAACCGTCGATCATAGTGGCAACGCGGCAGTCTTCTATTCCGAAAGACTCTAGTTCTCCGTGCCCAAAGATAGGTGGGTAATCAGGATCTTCGTGAAAATTTATGCCATCTTCACTGCATACCAGTCTCAGATACGATAATGTGGTTAAGTAATTTTTTCCTTTATAACCAATCACACGTGGGTCGGAGGTATTCAGATCGGGATCATTCTTATCGAAATGAAATACCTCAATTTTACCCTCTTTATTATAAACAGGAAAGCTGATTTTACCATCCATTTGTGTGGGACGTTCCGCCACGCGAAGCAATAACCATATTTTCCCGTTGAGGCGAAATACTCCCGGATTGAGTAGGCAGACTATTTCCATTCCTTCTATTCCCGGTTTTAAATCACCCGGTGTGATTAATGGGTTATTCCCATTTCTGTTTGTTATGTCCATAGTATTATATATTAAATGGCTTGTTATTACATGAGCAAACTTACTATACCGTAAAGGAACACAAGTATACAGATATACCAAAAGCGTATACATAGCCTATATATCAGCATTTTGTTTTCCTGGTATACCTTTTTGAAACAGGAGTATACTTTTAAATGAAATAAAAAGCAGAAATTGCACCCACAATTAAAAACGGATTGCATATATTTGAAATAGAATCGAAACCTTTGTACGCTTAACACAAAACCATGAAATATCTATTCTTTAAAAAAACTTTTTTATTTCGCCTTTTTTTTTCTGTAATATTGTTCTTGCCAGTTTTGCCTTTGCATGCTGATGCAAGCAGAACTATTCATCTGGGAAATAATGACGGATTATCGAACAGTGCGGTGAATGAAGTTTTTCAGGATACACAAGGACTGATGTGGTTTGGAACCTGGGATGGTCTGAACAGGTATGATGGAACAGATTTTATCACTTTTCGTCCGCATTACAATGATTCGTCCTGTATATCTAACCATATTATCCGTAAAATATTTGAAGAGAACAGAGAAACTCTGTGGATAACCACCGACTATGGTATTAACCGGTTAAACAAACTGACCGGAACATTCAGACAGTATTATTTAGGATACAGAAATCGCGGCACATTCAGAGAACATTCGTTTCTTGCGGCAAGAAATTCCAAAGGTTTTATCCTGGCTACGGCGTTTAAATCTTCTTTCTATCTGTTTGACCCGATAATTTCCGACTTTATATCTATAAAAATCAAGGGGGTAACTCCCGGAAATATAACACAGTTTTTTTTCGATTCACAGGATCATCTTTGGGTGGTTAATGATAGAAAAGAGATTAGGAGGATAATATTTAAATATAGATCTGCGAGACTATTTGACGTGCTGCAGGCTGAGACCTTTACCTTATATAATGCTCAGAAAATATGTTATGACAACACAAACCGGGTATGGATACAGCAAAATAATCGTTTGTGCTATTATGTAACATCAGATCCTGTTTTACATTTATATCCTTCGGAAATCAAAATTCCCGGAGAACTGAACGATGTGCAGAAAATAAAAAGCTGTTATTTATTTGCAACAACAACCGGACTGCTAAACTTCGATACCGTAAAAAGAACGTCCGATGTTCAGTTACAAGGAATCTCAGTTCTATCATTATACAAGGGGACACAAAATATATTATGGGCAGGCACCGATACCAAGGGCATTTTTAAGTTCCTTCCTCAGAGGCAATATTTCAACGCTTTTACTAAGGAACAAATTCCTGAGTTGGGTAACCATGCCACCAGAACCATATATAAGGATGTTGATAATAATCTCTGGGTAGGTACCAAAGGTGGCGGACTGATAAGCATATCCTATCCTGGGGTGCGAGGATTGCAAAAGGTAAGGAAATTCTCTGAAACGGATGGACTTATAAACAATTCTGTTCTCTCTATTACTCCGGCAACTGGTAAGAATTTCTGGATTGGAACGGATGGGAGTGGAGTTAATTATTACTGTTATGCAAGGAAGAAAATTAAAAAGCTAAGCGGTAAACTGCCTTCTGGAGCTAATGGAATAAGTTCCGTGTATGCCCTTTTACAGACAAACAGTTCCACGCTATGGGTGGGTACAAGTGGCAACGGACTATTTAGACTTACGATTTCAGAAAGTAAAGACAGAAACGAGTATATGGTTACCAGCTATAAACATTATATGTTTAAAGGCAACATACCTGGGAGTATTAATAGTAATATTATTTATTCTCTTAATAATGAAGGAGATTCTGTAATGTGGGTGGCAACGCGTGGTGGTGGCTTAAATAAACTGAATATTCATTGTGGCACGTTTATCTCTTATAAGAGTGTTCCAAATGAAGGGAATACCATTAGCAGCAATGATGTTATCTGCCTTTTCAGGGACAGCAACCAGTATCTCTGGATTGGAACGGGTGCCGGATTGAATAAGATGATACGGGATAAGGCAAACAGAATAATGTTTAAACGTTATACCGAAAGCAGTGGTCTGGCCAATTCCAATATTCATGGAATATCGGAGGATGCCCAGCATAACATCTGGATCAGCTCAAGCAAAGGTTTATTGCGCATCAACCCGGAACATGAAGCTGTAACTAATTATTTGTATGATGACGGATTACAGGATAATGAGTTTTCAGATGGAGCCTTTTTCTCAACAAACAGTAAGAATGAAATCTATTTTGGGGGGATAAACGGTTTCAATATTATTCACCCCAGTTTGATTGGGCAGAGCAATTATTATCCGTCACTGTACCTCAGCTCTTTTAAAATTGACAATATCATTCAACCGCTACCGGCAGACTTTTCCGAAGAAAGAGAGATCAGTTACCACAGTAACTCGTTGACATTTCATTTTTCCGTGCTCGATTATATAGCCAACCAACAGTGCAAAATAGCCTACCGGCTGATTGGAAGCGGAGATAAATGGAGTGTCAAAGATGATAGCAAATGGATTAATATTGGTATGGTTAAAGATATAATATTAACTAACCTTACCCCAGGACATTACAAGCTTTTAGTGAAATATTCGAATAGTGATAATAAATGGAGCAATCAGCTGTTTGTTTTCTCTTTCCATATAACCTCACCCTGGTGGCAAACTGGCTATGCTTACTCTTTTTATTTCATCGCCTTTGCGCTGATTTGCTACTTGGTATTCAGCTTTCAGAAGTATAGAATGCGCATGAAGCATAGTTTGGAACTGGATAAGCTTGAGGAACAGAAGAAAGAGGAGATACATCAAGCCAAGCTGCGTTTCTTTACGAATATTGCCCATGAGTTTTCAAATTCAATTACCCTGATTTTCGGCTCTTGCGAACGTGTGCTGGAGCACCATGATTTGAATGAGAAAGATAAGAAGCATCTGCTGGTGGTAAAACGCAATGCTGAAAGAATGAGAAATCAGATTCAGCAACTGATGGAATTCAGGAAAGCAGAAACCGGATATCTCTCTTTACATCTGGAAAAGGTGGATGTGGCAGAGATGCTAAAATATACTTTGGATGGTTTTCTTGATATGGCTGATTCTAAGAAAATAATTCTGTCGGTGAATATTGCATCCGATATTCCGGAGTGGATTGCTGACCGTGACGTCCTTGAGAAAGTGATATTTAATCTTTTATCCAATGCTTTTAAGTATACACCGGTAAATGGTAATATAACATTAGGTCTGGATGTGACAGAAAAGGGAGAGCTTCGCTTTTGCTGCACAAACAGCGGTTTAGGAATAAAACCTGAAGATCAGGCAACTATTTTTAATCGCTTTAAAGTGCTGGATAATTTTGAAACTCAGCTTTCACAGGGACTCTATACCCGGAACGGAATAGGACTTGCTGTGTGTCAGAGTCTTGTAAATTTGCTCAATGGCAATATCCTGGTGGATAGCAAGGTAAATGAATATACTACTTTTACGGTTTTGCTGCCTCAGGGCACTATTCAGACGCAGGAGATAACAGAACAGAATAATTCTCAGCTCATTGTTCCAAAGCTTATCCCTCCTGTTCCCATAGAAAACAATAAAAGAGTGCTGGTGGTTGATGATCAGCCGGATATCCATCTATTGATTGATGATATTCTTTCTCAACAATATATTGTTTTACGTGCAATGGATGGTGTGGAGGCCTTGGCTATTGTGGCAGAACAAAAACCGGATCTTATTATTTGCGATATTATCATGCCTCAAATGGATGGCATTACATTACTTAAGGAATTACGTAGAAATCAGGAAACAAGTTATATACCTGTAATCTTACTCTCTTCGAAAGTTTCTATTGAAAGCCAGATTGAGGGACTCAAAATTGGAGCAGATATGTTTCTTGAAAAGCCTTTTCATCCAGCCCATCTCAAGGCAGCAGTTGACTCTATTCTTGGCAATAAAGAGATTACCCGTGTGTACCTTGAATCGCCGCAGGCATACGCGGAACAGTACAACGGCAATCAGATTGACAAAGCGGAAAAGGAATTTATTGATAAGACAATTTATTTGATATCTGAGAATCTTGCTAATGAGGATTATAATCAGGATACCTTGTCGAGTGATATGGCTATTAGCAGGGTACAGCTTTATAGGAAGATAAAGAAAATATCTAATCGTACCCCTGCCGATTTTATCCGGAATTACCGTTTACAGGAAGCCGAAAAGTTGATAAAGAAAACATCGAGGACTATTTCTGAGATTATGAGTGATTGTGGTTTCCGTAATAAAGCCTATTTCTATCGGGAGTTCTCAAAAATATATCACTGTACACCTAAAGAGTATCGGAATCATATTAATAAAGAAATATAAAGTTAGTTATCAATGTTTGTATTAATAGGTTTCGTTCTTATTTAACAACTAAAATTTAAAATATGAATTTAAGTTGTTAAATAAGAAATATTAGGCTAGTTATCCGTAAAACTATTTTCTCCCATACATTTTCTTAATCCACATTGCAAATAACTTGTCGGTAACGGCGTATGATTTATTTGTCTCGGTAATAAGATCTTTTTCTAAGAGCTTCTTTGCAGCGGCCTGTACTGAACTTGATGAAGTTAAGCTATATCGTTTAATGAACTCCACAGATAAAATTTGCCTTGCTTCACCTTCCTTAGCTATTGCATAAAGTAATTCTTTCTGTTTTTCCGGAACATTCGACAATATTTCACGAAAAATAGTCTCGTACAAAGCTATCATATTGTCAATAGCTGTACGGACAGTTTCTATCGTACACTCTTCGTCTTGTGGAGTATCAGCAAATGTTTCATTAAAAGTTTTTTGTATGTAGAATGTGTGTCCTTTGAACAGATCGTAGACATCTGCAGCTACAATATTCTCAATCTTACGGTTTCGTTTCTCGAAATTATCAACTATAAATTGCACATAAATATCTTTTTCTATAGCATCCAGCTCCATGATATCGGCACTGCGGTAGAATGGACGAGCAGATGACAGGAACATTGCCTGCATCATACTACGCTCACTACCTGCGAAGATAAAGTTGCTATTCTCTATCTTTTGAATATGGGTGCGAAGCAATGCTTCGATATTTTTTCCCGGATATTTTGAGATTTGTTGAAACTCGTCTATTGCAACAATACAAGGTCTGTCTGCTGTAGCCAACATCTTGAAAATCTCCTCTAAAGTGTATTCCGGCCGATCAATATCGCCTAACTCTACATTAAAGGAAGGCATACCCGTTACGGCATCAAAACCAAACTTACCATTTATGGATTTTAATGTCTGGACAAACAATGTTGCCATCTTTTTACTAAGAGGCAGGATAGTTTCATAAACAGATTTGCCAAGTAAATATGTAAATTCTCGGAGGCTTGATGTATGAAGAATATCGATAAAGAAGGTATAATAATT
Organism: uncultured Bacteroides sp.; assembly: GCF_963678845.1. Lineage (NCBI taxonomy): Bacteria > Pseudomonadati > Bacteroidota > Bacteroidia > Bacteroidales > Bacteroidaceae > Bacteroides > uncultured Bacteroides sp. The sequence goes on along the minus strand of NZ_OY787464.1, from coordinate 619,468 downwards.
ATCCTTTATTTCAGGTTTTTCATAACAAAACTGAATCAGTCCTGTTTTCCCCATGCGGCGAGGCGAGATAATGACCATATTGTTTCCATTTGTTATCGACTTGGCAAGCCTAGCTGACTCCTGTATTCGATCACAAAAATACTCTTGCTTTATCTTACCTGTAACGACAAAAGGATTAACTTCTTTACTCATACTATATTCTATTTATTGCAAATATAATAATTTATATTCAATTATGCAAATTAAATAATTGTATTTATAATAAAATGCTATAAATAATTCTCTGTTTATAGAAAATTAAATAAATGAAATCCCTTTCAAATAGACGAATATAATAAGAACTATCGAAGGTAATAGTCACATCTATAGTTAAGAATAGTCTCTATTTATAAACTTTAATTATATAAATAACCCGTAGTGCATTTGGATAAAAAGAAAAGAAGTTGCTCATTATCAAATAAATGACTATATTTAATTGTCTACCAAACGATTAAATATATGATCAACTTCAATGCAAATTACGGAAAAATATTAGAGATATTGCAACAAATAGAGTCTAAAATGAATTTTCTTAATCAGATTCGTAAACCCAGGTTATCAGATATCGAATTGATTGCTATTGATTTAACCTCAGAATATATGGGTATTGACTCTGAATATCAACTATTCAGGATTCTCCCTGATAAATTGAGTTTAAGGATTGAACGAAGCGTTTATAATAGAAGAAGACGTAAATTATTTTATTTCAAAGAACAGTTGCGTAAACGAATAGTTTTTCAGATTAGTTCGAGCAGGGATTATTTCATAGTAGATAGTATGCCTTTAGAAGTTTGTAAATTAAGTCGCAGTAGACGAGGTGGCATTTGTAGGGAAACTTTTGAAACCTCACCTGATAAAGGTTATTGTGCAACACAACGGATGTATTACTATGGTTATAAACTGCATGCAATATGTACTATTGATGGGGTTTTCTCGGATTTCGACTTAACAAAAGCATCCGTACATGATATTCATTATCTCGAAGATTTTAAGCAGAATCATTATGACTGTACTATTCTGGGAGATAAAGGATATTTGAGTGTTAATTATCAGTTGGATCTATTTGAAGAAAACAACATTAAACTAGAAGTTCCCATGAGAAATAATCAGCATGGGTATGCTAAGCAATATATTGTTTTTAGAAAAGCCAGAAAAAGAATTGAAACGTTATTCTCTCAGTTATGTGATCAGTTTATGATTCGTCGGAATTACGCTAAGTCTTTCAATGGATTTAAAACTAGAATTCATTCGAAAATTATGGCTCTAACTCTTATTCAGCTAATTAATAAATTAAATAATAGAAATATTAATAACATCAAAACATGTATTGCCTAAATGCACTACGGGTTATGTTCAACTAATTATTAAAAGCTCAATTCTAATCTTGCTGTTTTTTATAAGGTTGCAAGGAAATAATTATTCAGAATAATATTTCCTCAAATAGATAAATTATTTGTCTGCAGGCAACTTTTAAGATGATAACTTTTGAGTTTTTTCTTAAAAAGCTATATTTGCAACATATATTACGGCTATATCCATATAGCCCATTAACAATTTAATATTATTTGAATATGGAAGAATTAGTAAACAAGATCAAAGCTGAATTTGAAGCTTTTGTTACAGATGCAAACTTACAAGTTGAAAAGAGTAATAAAGCTGCCGGTACTCGTGCTCGTAAAGGTTCTTTGGAACTGGAAAAATTATTGAAAGAATTCAGAAAAGCATCTTTAGAAGATTCAAAGAAGTAATAGATATTTTCATTTCACAAAACAAAGCTTTTCCTTTCCGGGGAGAAGCTTTTGCTGTATTATATAGGGTGGGTGAGCTCTCATAAAAAACAAACTAGATTCAAAAACGGGGAAGAAGTGTATATTATTCGATGGAGAGTTTACGAGACAAAGGGAATATACTCTACGACGGTTTTGCATAGGTAATTGGTTATTTCTGAGAAGATATTATCTATTACCGGATTAATGTGTTTTTTATTTCAATAAAAGGGTAGAGGGAGGATCAAATGATGTTTATTAAAATACTATTTATAGTTGAGTGTTATTTTGCACTGATTTCCCAAGAAATAATCCTGTGACAGAATTTATCACCTAGTTTTATCAACTGACGTTTCATCTGGATGAAACTTTGCCCAGTAGTCAGTATGTCATCAACTAAAAATACATCTTTGCCAATAAAGTATTCAGGGAAGAATATAAGGTTAGATAGTTTGTCCTGGCAGAGTTTACCTTTCAATTGTTCCCGATCTTCTTTTATCCAAACAGCCCGGTAACCGTCCTCTATTTTTAATCTTTTGGTTAACTGAAAGCAAAAGCTAGCAAAACGTAATTGGTTCCTTTCTCTCGTAGATGCTGGTATTGGAACAAGAATCGGTTCTTTCGCCTCTTTGAAGAATGGCATTCGACTTATAGCTAAAGAAAATATTTTTGCTGCAAGTGAAGTGGACTTTCCTTCTTTAAAACGGAATATTAAATTTGAAACCTTCTTTTGATGTGAGGTGATATTTTTGTAATGTGATACTGGATAGTAGTCATGAATGTAAAAGCAAAGATCTCCATCTAAACGACATTTACCCGTGAAATGATTATCAAAAGGGAAGAACTGATTGATAAAATCACTATCAAAAGTAAAGCATAGGATATCTTGCCAAAGCTTCAGAGTTTTTTTATCTGTAACACGATATAATTCTCCGTTGATATGCTCTTTGTCAGCTAATCCTATTCCAATTACTAATTGGTCATTGAATTTATTTTTTGAAACAATGTACCAGTCAAAAGTGCGGCAAATATTTTCTATATTACAGTCATTAGAACAGAGAAAATAGAAATTACTATTTTCTTTCTGAATGATAAGAAATTCCCCGGGCATTTTTGAAAGATGGAAATAACTACCAACAGAGGAATTCTCAACTTCATCAACGGGTATTGATATATGTAAATCTTCTATCATTATAATAAATTATTTCTTTATTAAACAAGCTCTAGTCCTTTTCTTTGGTGGTACCAAAAACCTTTAGCCGGAGCTTCCGGCAATTTGCTAATTCGTTTTTCAATATAGGCCAGATGTATGAGATTCGGCGTTTTATCCAGTTTATCAAGATATTCCCTGAAACGATAATATGCGTGCAAAGACTTATGTCCAATATTTAAGGCCCGTTTTAGATAATCTTCAAAAATGATGAGATCTGCAATTTCTGAAGTTAACTGTACCAATTCCATGCCCTCAATTTGCTGAGGGATATTTGCTCTCCTAACAATTCCTTCTGCATTAAAAGCTGCTACTTTAGGACTGAAACATTGATATTTCCGTTTTTTATTCCCCTCTAATGTCCATTGTCTATCTTGCTGACAAAAACCATGCTCAAGCCATAATCCTGCATTATCCAAAACAATGCCGTATTGTTTCCCTCTAGCCGGACGCATACAACGCCCTATCTGTTGTAAATATAGGGCTAGTGATTTTGTAGGACGAGCAAGTTGTACCGCTTCACAATCCGGAACATCAAAGCCTTCGGATACAATATCTACATTTGATAAGACTGAAATTTCTCCGTCTTTAAATAATTGCAAGATGCGTTCTCGATCTTGTTTGGGAGTGTTTGCATCAATATGTTCTGCGCAGATTCCTGCTTCATTATATTGTTTAGCGACTAGTTTGCTATGTTCAATATTGACAGCAAAAACAATCATTTTTTTTCCAGCAGCTTCTCTTTGGTAACTATCAACAAGATCAGCCATTAGCTGTTCATTCTGCATTATTTCTCCAAGTTCATTTTGTACATAGTCATTCATCTTCACTTTAACCTCGGAAAGATCTGGCGAGATACCAACAATGTGGCGAACTTTAACTAAGTAGTTCTTTTTAATGAAATCACTTAATTTTCCTGAATTAATAAGGATATCAAACAAATCGGAAAATCCTTCGCCATTCATTCGGATAGGGGTGGCCGTAACACCTAGAAACCGGGCGTCCGGGTAAATATTCCATAGCTTTTTATAAGTCTCAGCCTTGGCATGATGGCATTCGTCAATAATTACAATATCAGCATCCGGATAATCTCTTTTAGATAGAGTTTGTATAGTGGCGACCTGCACTGCTTTATCCTTATCTGGCTTGATACTGCCAGAAATAATGCCTGCATCCACTTGAAAGTGAGCTAATCGCTCAGCTATTTGTTCTACAAGTTCTTTTCGGTGAACCACGATCAAAACCTTTTTCTGTTTTAATTGGGCTCTTCTGACTATTTCTGAAAAAACAGTAGTTTTACCAGTTCCTGTAGGCATCTGAAATAGGACATTCATGAGATTCTGAGTTTGTGGATTCCACGCATCAAAAATATCCCGTATACCTTCTGTCTGATATGGGCGGAGTGTAACCAAGTTGTTTTATATATGGAAAAAGATCTGTTTAGTAATATTATTAAGTTGCAAAAATAAGAAAAATTTCGTACAATCTGTGACTGTGTGTAATTTTATTCTTTAATTGATTTATCTGATTAAATATTCTTTTGCCGTTTTTGCTTTAAAACCACCTATAATAATTACTTCGTAAGACTTTAAGAACCTTATATACTACCTCAATCGGTTAGATTTTATTATTGGAACTTATAAACTGAAAAATGAAATCAGCGATCGCTTTTGAAGATCTATGTGAAGTGTTTTTTATATATTATTTTTCAATTCTATTTCTCTTTTATAATATCTTCAAATTTGAGATTAAGTTTTGAAAAAGCAAAGAGTTTCTTCCCCAAATCTTTTATCGAGGCACCGATATGATATACGATGCCATCTATTATGAGAAAACGGTCATGACATTCTTTGACTATCTTTATTGTTATTGGAGGATATTGAGTGTTATGCTTCTTTATATCAAGGTTTAATTGTGCACTAACCTTTTGTGTGTAAATTGTAGCTGAAACACCTCCTGATCGTTTAGTCATGATCATTAAAACGCTTTCATCAATATAATTGTCAATTAGGACTATTGAACTATTTGCAGATTTAATCAGATCTGAAACAAACTTGTAAGCATCAAATATCTGGCCGTTGAAGAAGATACCTTCTACTGGTGGCAATGAGGTTCGTATGAAAAAGTCTATTTTCTCACCATGTTCTGCAACAGTTCTTTCTAGTCTCTCCATTCGCTGATTTATGGAATATCCTTTTAACAGATAATCTTTTAATATGGATGTAGCCCAGATTCGGAATTGAGTACCTCGTTGTGATTTTACGCGATAACCAACTGAAATAATAACATCAAGATTATAATATTTTGTTCGATAGTTTTTTCTATCCCCCGCAGTTGTCAAGGATTCCTTGACAACTGTAAGTTGTTCTAATTCTTTTTCCTTAAAAATGTTATTAATATGAAGACTTATGTTTTGCTTACTAGTTTGAAATAACTCAACCATTTGTGCTTGCGTTAGCCACACAGTTTCATTCTCTAGTTTAACATCTAACTTAACAGTTTCATCAGGTTGGTATAGTATGATTTCTCCTTGATTATCCATGGTCGTTTTTTATTTATTCAATTACAGATTGATATTAGTTTTAAGTTGTTTTGAATCTCATTATACAGTTTTTATTAATAAGTAAGATACTGTAATATCTGTATCAGTTGCCGCAAATTCTGCGACAACTGATACACCATTCAATTTTTCTTTTAAAACGTTATTTATTTGCTTGACAATAATCTTAATATCTCGATCAAATAAAATTGCTATTTGCTGACGATTGGTCAAACAGTCTCACTCCCTAGTTTAACTTCTACGCTAACAGCTTCATCAAAGTGACATATTATGATATATCATCTGTGAGATATAGTATATTATTCAGGAAATATATCGGATTGTTTTGACTTCTTTTTATGACTAAATACATTTCTTGTTGTTCCTGAAATTTATTTTTTGAGCAAGCATATCCATATCTTGGCTTAGCTTTCTATCAACCACACGTGCATAAATTTGCGTTGTTTGTATGTTGGCATGACCTAACATTTTTGAAATACTCTCTATTGGGACTCCCTGTGTTAGACAGACTGTGGTGGCAAATGTATGCCTGGCCACATGGAATGTAATCTTTTTATTGATTTCACAGACTTCTGCTATTTCTTTCAGATAATCGTTCATTTTTTGATTGCTGATTACAGGAAGTAACTTGCCATTCTTCTGCTTGCCAGAGTATTTTTCGAGAATTGTTTTAGGTATATCCAATAAACGAATATTCGAATGAACATTGGTCTTGTGTCGCTTAATCATTATCCAGAGATGTTCATCAAAAGCCATCTTTATATTGTCTTGTGTTAGTTCACATAAATCTATATAGGAGAGACCGGTGTAGCAACTAAAGATAAACATGTCACGCACGTGTGTTAGTCTGGTAGAAGCAAACGTTTTGTTATATAGCAAATCTATTTCTTCCTGATCCAGAAAATCTCTATCCACTTTCTCAAAGTTAAATCGATAGTTAGCGAATGGATCATTAAAAGCGACTCCACTGTTTTTTGCATAATTCATCACTGCTCGAAAACGCTGAATAAATTTCATGGACGTATTGTTATTGCATTCACTGCTATTTCTTATATAAAGATAAAAGTCTTCAATGAAAACCGTTGTAATTTCTTTAAGAGGAATATCTGTAATACCGTACTTAGACTTCATAAAGTCTATCAATCTCTGTTTGGTCAGTTCATAACGGGTGTATGTTGAATGACTGGCTGTTGTTCCGACTTTAAGTTTATACTGTTTGTTGTGTAGATCGAAATAGCAAATAATTGTTTTGTCATTTTCTTCAATCCCTAAAAAAATATTCCTGATTTTTTCAGGTGATGCATAACCGTTGTTATCCATTAGGCGATTGTAATGCATAGAAAGATTTCCCCGGATATTATCCAGCAATCTGTTTAGATTCGCTGCTTGTATTGTTTTACCTTTAGCTCTGGCAGACTGGGTATCCCACAGGGCTGGATGAATTTCTAGTTTACTACTGAATTGTGTTTTTTCTCCATTAACCGTAATGCGAACCATAATAACCACATTACCGTTCTTTTTTGGCTCATTTCTCTTCAAGTAGAAGAGAATCCTAAATGTACTTCTCATAACGTTCCTTGTTTTGAATTACAAAATTACTTTTATGTTCTTGGAACGAAGCAGACAATTAGGTGACAATGTTCGACAAATCAGAGACTTACGATTTAAATCGTTACGGTTTTTAAAGAACTCGTTACCGTAACGATTTAGTAACGATTAACTGTTCAAATATGGCTTTTTGAAGTCATTTAAATGGAATAGGAGAGAATTAAAAAGCCCCCTAAATCATTGATCTAGGAGGCTTTGTCTTGTTTTGTCTGTGAATATTTGCTATTCTTTTGTGATCCGCTTGGGGTTCGAACCCAAGACCCCAACATTAAAAGTGTTGTGCTCTACCAGCTGAGCTAGCGAATCATTTGTTTATTTCTCTTTAGCGGGTGCAAAGATATAACTATTTTGTGAAAAACCAAACTATTCCAAGCTTTTTCTTATCTTTGCCATCGAATATCAACTCTATACATTATATATATGGCTGACGATAAAAAGATAATTTTCTCAATGGTAGGAGTTAGCAAAGCTTTCCAACCTAACAAACAAGTATTAAAAAATATCTATCTATCTTTCTTTTATGGAGCAAAGATCGGTATTATTGGTTTAAATGGATCAGGAAAATCCACATTACTTAAGATTATTGCCGGACTTGAAAAATCTTATCAGGGAGAGGTTGTCTTTTCTCCAGGATATTCTGTAGGATATCTGGCACAAGAACCTTATTTGGACGACACCAAAACAGTGAAAGAGGTTGTAATGGAAGGCGTGCAAAGTACTGTTGATGCTTTAACAGAATATGAGGCTATCAATTTGAAATTCGGTGAACCTGAATACTATGAAGATCAGGATAAAATGGATGCTCTTTTTGCCCGCCAGGCCGAATTGCAAGATATAATTGATGCAACTGACGCATGGAACCTGGATAGTAAACTGGAAAGAGCAATGGATGCGCTTCGTTGTCCACCAGAAGATCAATCTGTTAAAAACCTTTCAGGAGGAGAACGCAGGCGAGTTGCATTGTGCCGGTTATTACTTCAACAACCGGATGTGTTGCTACTTGATGAACCTACTAACCACTTGGATGCAGAGTCTATTGATTGGCTGGAACAACATTTGCAACAATATGAAGGTACTGTTATTGCGATTACCCATGACCGTTATTTCTTAGATCATGTAGCCGGATGGATTTTGGAACTCGACCGTGGTGAAGGTATTCCTTGGAAAGGAAATTACTCTTCCTGGTTGGAACAGAAAACCAAGCGCATGGAAATGGAAGAGAAAACTGCGAGTAAACGTAGAAAAACTCTTGAACGAGAACTTGACTGGGTGCGTTTGGCACCTAAGGCAAGACAGGCTAAGGGTAAGGCTCGTTTGAACTCTTACGATAAACTATTGAATGAAGATCAGAAGGAGAAAGAAGAAAAGCTTGAAATATTTATTCCAAACGGACCTCGTTTAGGTAATAAAGTAATTGAAGTAAAAGGCGTAACTAAGGCTTATGGAGATAAGTTGCTATTTGACAATCTTGAATTTAATCTCCCACCTAATGGTATTGTAGGGGTAATTGGTCCTAATGGTGCTGGTAAAACAACTCTATTCCGTTTGATTATGGGCTTAGAGCATGTTGATAAAGGAACATTTGAAGTTGGTGAAACCGTAAAAATTGCTTATGTAGATCAGCAACACAAAGATATTGATCCACACAAGAGTGTTTATCAGGTAATTTCAGGTGGAAACGAACTTATGCGTATGGGTGGCCGGGATATCAATGCGCGTGCATATCTTTCACGCTTTAATTTTGCCGGAGGTGATCAGGAAAAGCTTTGCGGAATGCTTTCTGGTGGTGAACGTAATCGTCTTCACTTGGCAATGGCTTTGAAAGAAGAAGGAAATGTCTTGTTGCTCGATGAGCCTACTAATGATATTGATGTTAACACACTTCGTGCATTGGAAGAAGGACTTGAAGAATTTGCCGGATGTGCTGTAGTTATTTCTCATGACCGTTGGTTCCTTGATAGAATCTGTACACATATTCTCGCTTTTGAAGGAAACTCAGAAGTATTTTTCTTTGAAGGCTCATATTCTGAATATGAAGAAAATAAGATGAAAAGGTTAGGAAATGAAGAACCAAAGCGCGTAAGATATAGGAAATTGATAGTAGATTAAATTAATTAATAAATTTTAAGCCTCCAAATGTGACTTTGGAGGCTTTTTTTTTGCCTTTTTTTATAAAAAAAAGATTCTGAAATATAAAAAAACAGAACTTAATGTAATATTAATGTAATTTTTATTAATTACATTTGCACCGTAAAACCTTTAGAATCTAAATTATATTTTATTTTTAATCAAATAATTAACAAGCAAAATTATGAGAAAAAAAATTGTTCATTTTCTATTGCTAGCTTTGCTTATGACTTTTTGTGCAGCAACAGCTGTTGCTCAAAATGTTATTAAGGGTAAAGTGGTTGACGCAGAAACAAATGATCCATTAATTGGTGCATCTGTAATGGTTGAAGGAACTACCCAGGGTGTTATTACCGATTTGGATGGTGCTTTTACCTTGAATGTGAAGTCGGCTAAAAAGACTTTATTCTTTAAGTACATTGGCTATAAAGATTTGAAAATGAAGGTGTCCAAGACCGGGACGGTTGACTTGGGTACAGTGAATATGGAAGCTGATGCAGTAGCTTTGGCCGATGTTACTATTACTTCTTCTATCGCTATTCAGCGCAAAACTCCGGTAGCTGTTTCAACTGTTGATCCAATATTTATTGAAGAAAAGTTAGGAACACAGGAATTTCCGGAAATTCTGAAATCAACTCCAGGCGTTTATGCTACAAAAAATGGTGGTGGTTATGGTGATTCAAAAATCAATATGCGTGGTTTCCAATCAGCCAATGTTGCTGTTATGGTTAATGGTGTTCCTATGAATGATATGGAATGGGGTGGCGTATATTGGAGTAACTGGACTGGTCTTACTGATGTAGCAAGATCAATACAAACTCAAAGAGGTCTTGGTGCTTCTAAAGTTTCTGCTCCATCTGTTGGTGGTTCTATTAATATTGTAACCCGTACTATTGATGCCAAAAAAGGCGGTTTTGTTTCTTATGCAATGGGTGACGACGGATATAACAAAATCCTTTTTAATGTTTCTACCGGCTTGACAAAGAACGGATGGGCAATGACTCTTCTTGGTGGTAAAACATGGGGAGACGGATATGTTAAGGGTACAGAATTTGAAGCTTATAGTTACTTTATAAATATAGCAAAGAAAATTGGTGATAATCACCAACTGTCATTTACTGCATTTGGATCACCTCAATGGCACAACCAACGTGCTGCTTATGATGGATTAACTATTCAAGGTTGGCAGCAGGTTAAAAACTATATGAATGGAGATAGTCCATATAAATATAACGCTACTTTTGGATATGGAAAAAATGGAGAACGTAAAACTTCTTCATATAACGTATATCATAAACCTCAGATTTCATTAAACCACTTATGGCAGATTAACGATAAGTCAAGTTTAAGTACAGCTTTATATGCTTCTATTGGTCGTGGTTATGGTTATAGTGGACAAGGTTATACAAGTGATTTATCTAATACATGGTATGGTTGTAAAGATGGTACATTAAATACTTTCTATCGTAACTCTGATGGCACATTCGCTTATGATAAAATTTATGAAATGAATGAAGCTAGTCAAAATGGTTCTCAGATGGCAATGTCTAAATCAATTAACAATCACAATTGGTATGGATTGCTTTCAACATTTACATCTTCATTAACTAAAGAAATAAGCTATTATGCAGGTATTGATTTAAGATATTATAAAGGAATTCATACAAATGAATTGGTCGATCTTTATGGTGGTGATTTTTATGTTGACCGTTATCGGAAGGATGTGAAACCTGAGAATAATAATATCGTTAGTGACAACTATATAAACCAGAGACTAAAAGTTGGTGATGTTGTATATCGTGATTATGATGGATATGTAATGCAAGAGGGTGGATTTGGTCAAATAGAATACAATAAGGATAAATTAAGCTCTTTTATTTCAGGATCAGTTTCAAATACTGCTTATTGGAGATATGACCGTTTTTATTATGATAAGGATCATGCAAAATCACAGACCTTAAATTTTATTGGTTTTACAGTAAAAGGTGGTGCAAACTATAACTTAACTGAGAATCACAATGTTTTTGCTAATATTGGTTATATTTCACGTGCTCCATTCTTTTCAGGTGGTGCATTCCTTTCTTCAACAGTAAGTAATGCTACAAACCCAGATGCTATAAACGAAAAGATATTCTCTCTTGAAGTTGGTTATGGCTACCATTCTCAATATTTCTCTGCCAATATTAATGCCTATCGTACTGCTTGGTTGGATAAAACTACAACCAGAACAACTACTTTGAAAAATGGAGATCGTGCAACAATCAATATGTCTGGTGTTGATGCTCTTCACCAAGGTGTTGAACTTGATCTTGTTGCTCATCCTCTTAATTGGTTAGATATTACAGGTATGCTTTCTGTTGGAGATTGGAAATGGAATAGCAATGCAACTGGATATTTCTATGATTCAGCAGGCCAGCCATTAACTGGTAAATATGTAAAAGGTGCAGACGGAAAAGATACTACTACTCCTGAAATAGCAAAAGAAATTCAAGGTTCAGACCATGCAAAGATGACGATTTATCAAAAAGGTACACCTGTTGGAGGGTCTGCACAAACAACTGCTGCTGCAGGAGCTAAATTTAAACTGAGCAGCGATTTGAAAGTGGGCTTAGATTATACTTTGTTTGCACGTAATTATGCAGATTTTGCTTTAGCATCAACTGATGTTAATATGAACAGTTCTAAGACTTTTGAAAATCCATGGCGCATTCCTTCTGCTGGTTTAGTAGATATTAATGCTAGTTATTCATTTAAGGTTGGTACTAATAGAGCTGTGATTTATGGTAATGTTGAGAACTTATTTGACCAAAAATATATTGCAGATGCTTATGATGGTGGTGATCATGGCTGGCAATCAGCTTACCGCGTATTCTATGGCTTTGGTCGTACATATTCCATAAGACTAAAACTAAACTTCTAAACTTTATAAAGAAAATATGATTATGAAAAAGTATATATTATTAAGTTTTGTAGGTGCATTGTCAATATTGTCCAGCTGTAATTATAATGATAAATATTTTGATGGCTTAGATGACTTAGTTACACCAACTAATAAATTAGCACTTGAATATACCTTGGCTGATGCTGATTATGCTACAATCTCAACATCTTCGAAAAACATAGCCTTGGTACCTATTAAAAGTGATTCTTTACTTTTGGCTGCAATTAAAACAAATAAATATTTTGCAGATGCAGAACAAGTTCATAAGTTTATGCCAGCTTTTCTTGCTAGTAAATGGTATAGTGCTAGTGAAGGGTCAGCTGTAAAGGTTACATATAAGAAAAGTATTAATCTCCCTGATTATGTTGCTAAATTGAATGATACTTCTAAAAACTGGTATACAGTTTCAACATCTGACTACAAAACAATTTGGGGAGCTAATTCTTCGGTAAACTTCTTTACTCCGTCTAAACCGGCATCAACTAATATCCCAGTATTCTTAGCAGCAGCTTATCCAAATGCTGTAAGTGGTGATGTTGTTGCTGTTAATTATAATGAGTCTGCTAGCGAACCTACTTCTGTTGCTGCTTTAAGTGAAGATTTTGAAGCTCCAGCTGTAGGTAATGTCGCTGTAGTTAGTGGTTGGTCTAATATTGCTACTACCGGTACATATACTTGGGCTGAAAAGTCATTTAGTAACAATAAGTATATTCAGGCCAGTGCTTATAATCATGCAGCAGGACCATTAGAAATTTATATGGTTTCACCTTCATTTACGGTTTCTTCAGGTCAGGTATTCTCTTTTGACGCATGTTTGGGTAACTATAAAGCTGAAGGTGGTAAACTAACAGTTCTTATTTCTTCAAATTTGGCAGGAACAGCAGCTAGTGACATTGCAGCTGCAACCTGGGATGATGTAACATCTAATTTTACTATTCCTATTCCAACTTCTACTTATGGAACTCTTGGCAAAGTTGGAGAATTACTTCTTTCTAAATATGTAGGAAAGAAGATTAATATTGCTTTCCGCTATAACGGAGATGGTACTACTGGTGCAACAACAACCGTACAGGTTGATAATGCTGTTGTGGCAAAAGCTTCAGGTGCATATACTTCAACAGGTTTGTTATATACTTATAATGGAACTAAATGGGTAGCATATACTGGGAACTCTTACTTCTTAACAAAAGCTGATTTTTCTGCTATGGGTAGCAATTATGATAATTTCAGTGCTACAATGAATGCTGATAATTACGTTCCTCAATTCTTGAAATTGAAGTATCCTTATGCTCAGGAAGGTGATAAGAAAGCTGTGGCTTATAAGTATTATGCAAGCTCAAGTACTGTTATTCGTGCTGATGAATATACCTATACAAAAGGAACTTGGGTTAAAACTAATAGTGTAACAAACTTTACAGATCAATTTGTGTATACAAATGGTGCTTGGAAATACGATCCAAGTGTTGTTGTTGATTTAGATCCAGTGAAAAAGTTATCAAGCACTGCTGCATTTTATCAAGCAATAACAGACTATGTGTGGACTAAAATAGATCAACCTGCAGGTGTAACAAAAAAAGGAAATGGTTATGTAACAAGCTATGGCAATAATGAATATTATTATGGTACTTCTGCATTTCAGTTTAACGTAGATTTTCGTCCTTCTGCATGGAAAGCGCAAAATTCCAGTGCATATACTAGTTTGACTGATGATCAGCTAAAAGCAAAGATGAATGAACGTTTGCCTGAAGCATTTATTCCTGCTTTGGAGAAAATGTATCCAGATGCAGTTACTGTTGCTGGAGTAAATGTAACATATACTATTAATTTTGGTATATTTACAGGTGATAAGCTTTCTGGTAATACTCATACCATTGTTTACAAGGTTATTGATAAAGGTAAATTTGAATATGTAAAAGATTCATTTCAAGCTTTGTAAATTTAAAGCTCTAAATAAACATGAAAAGCTGTTCAAGAAAACTTGAACAGCTTTTTTTTGCACTTTAAACTTGCTCCTTCGTTTAAATCAGTTCTTTATATTTGCCATCAAAATGAAATGGAACTGTAATCTAATCGACATATAGACATGTTACTTTTGTATAAATTTTTAGGAATATTTAAAATTCTTAGTATTTATCTAATTAATTAGTTTATGTTTAAAAGATTATTTTCATTTATGGTAGTAGTATTGATATTTACTACTATGATTAATGCTCAGGTTACAACTGCCGGGATAAATGGTAAGGTTGTGGCAGAAGGTGAGCCAGCCATTGGAGCCACAGTTCTGGCTATTCATGAACCTTCGGGCACCAGATATGGCACTATTACAAATGCTGATGGCCATTTCTCACTTCAAGGGATGCGTTCTGGTGGTCCATATAAAGTTGAAATAACTTATATAGGTTTTCAAAAGTCTTCTTTCTCTGGTATTACATTGCAATTGGGTGAAAACTATTTGCTGGATGCTGCTCTCAAAGCATCTTCCGAAATACTGAATGAGGTGGTTGTGGTTGCTTCTCGTGATGGAAAGTTTAATTCCCAAAAAACAGGAGCAGCAGTGAATTTTAGTAGAAATAGAATAGAAAATTCACCTTCTATATCTCGTAGTATTTATGATGTTGCAAAAATGACCCCTCAGGCAACTGTTTCCGGAAGTGGACTATCTTTTGCTGGTTCTAATAACAGATATAACAGTTTTCAGATTGATGGTGCTGTAAATAATGATGTGTTTGGTCTGTCTTCTAGTGGAACAAATGGTGGACAAACTGGCGCTAATCCTATTTCACTTGATGCAATTGAGGAAATACAGGTAGTTATAGCTCCTTTTGATGTTCGTCAGAGTGGCTTTACTGGCGGTGGCATTAATGCAATTACCAAATCGGGTACAAATGATTTTCATGGATCGGCTTATGAATACTATAACAATCAGAATTTTGCAGGTACTACAGCTGGAAAGGATTTTGCTAACAGGAAGAAATTATCCAAGCAATCGGATAAAACTTATGGCTTTACTTTTGGAGGTCCTATTATTAAAAATAAATTGTTCTTTTTTGCTAATGCAGAAAAGAGTAAGAAAACATATCCTTCATCTTATAATGTTGGTGATGGCTCAAATATTACAGCAGATGAGGCAAAACAAATTTCAGATAAATTAATATCTCTTACTGGTGGTGATAATGGAGGTGGCTATAGTTCACAAGATATTAATACTGAATCAACTAAGTTATTGGCCCGTGTAGACTGGAATATCAACCAAGCTAATAAATTTACATTCCGTTACAGCTATTTAGATGCTAATCAACTCATTTTCTCGAATTCAGCAAATGCTTTACATTTTAATAATAATGGGTACACAATGAATAATAAAACCCATTCACTTGTGGCAGAATTGAATTCTCGTTTCTCAACTGAATTAGCAAATGAATTTAGAGCAGGGTATACGCGTGTAAGAGATTCCAGAGAAATTGCAGGTCAGCCTATTCCTTATATGAAGATTAATCTAACTAATTCAAGATCGGTTGAACTTGGATCGGAAAGATATTCACCTGCAAATTATCTGAATCAGGATGTGTTCACTTTAACTGATAATTTAACATGGTTTAAGGGAACTCATACATTCACAGCAGGAACTCATAATGAATTCTTTAAATTTAAGAATTTGTTTATTCGTGAAAATTACGGATCTTACGTTTATAACTCATTGAATGATTTTTTAAGTATTGGTACTGCTAATGAAGCTGCTCCTTACGAATATAATTATTCTTTTTCAAGAGAGGATATAACGGGTAGTAAGCGATGGGCTCCTTCTTTTGGTGCTGCTCAGTTAGGTCTTTACTTGCAGGATGATTGGAATGTAACAGATTTGTTCCGTTTAACCTATGGTGTTCGTATGGATATTCCTTTGTTCTTTGATAAACCAGGAGAAAATGTAACTTTCAATAGTTCTGCTATTGCTAAAGAATATAATGTTGCAACTAACCAAATGCCTTCATCAACCCCTATGTTTTCTCCTCGTGTTGGTTTCAGATGGAATCTTGATGATTCCAGAAAAACTCTGGTTCGTGGGGGCTTAGGTATTTTTACAGGAAGAATACCTTTTGTATGGCTTTCTAATAATTTTTCAAATACAGGTGTAGAGTATAGTCGTACTCGCCTTCAGGCGGCAGACATGGCCAGTGCAATGTCTAAAGGCTTTAAGTTTCAAATTGATCCAACTAAACAATTTGTTCCTAGTGGAACAATGACTTCAGAAATTGATGTGGTTGATAAAAATTTTAAATTTCCTCAGGTATTTCGTGCTAATTTAGCGGTTGAGCATACTTTTGCTTATGGTATTAAAGGCTCTTTGGAAGGACTTTATTCAAAAACGATGAATAATGTGCTTTATAAAAATCTGGCTTATGGAGAAAATGGGAAATATTTATCTAATGGTGGAGATAAAAGGCCTTTGTATAAAGCTGAAATTAATCCTGCAACAAACAATGCATATACAAAAGAGTATACGGGTATTGTTTATCTAACTAATTCAAGTAAAGGATACACATATAGTTTAACCGCCAAACTTGAAAAAGACTTCGATTTTGGTTTAAGTACTATGGCTGCTTATACCTATGGAAAATCAACAGGGATGAATGATGGAACTTCTAGTCAGGCTGTTTCTAACTGGCAATACAACGAAAACTGGCAAGGACCTAATAATCCTGAACTTTCATATTCAGATTTTGATGTCCGTCACAGAATTATAGGTAGTGTATCTTATAAGAAAGAGTATGCTAAACACTTTGCTACAACTGTTAGTTTGTTCTATAACGGACAGTCTGGATCTAATTATTCTGTATGCTATCAAAACAATCTGAATAATGACGGTGCATCAGGAAATGATGTTCTATATGTTCCAACAGATGCTGAGCTGGCAACTATGTTGTTCAAACCTATAACAGGTAATAATGCTATGACTGCCGATCAACAGAGAGCAGCTTTAGGCGAATGGATTAATGCAAATAATGATATAAAAGCTTTGAAAGGACAATATATACCAAGAAACGGTCTGCGCTCACCATTTGAAAATCATTTTGATTTCCATCTCGCACAAGATTTTTATGTGAATGTTGCTGGAAGAAGAAATACAATACAGCTTACATTTGATATACTGAATGTGGGAAATCTTCTCAATCGTTCCTGGGGTGTTTATAATTCAACAAGTTACTCCTATACTCCGGTTGCTGTATCAAGTGTAGATGCTAACGGTATTCCTACGTTCCAGTTTACAAAACCTGCTGGAAGTAAGCTGTATAGCGCATCTGATTATAACTCTCGTTGGAGATCACAAATTGGAGTAAGATATATTTTCTAGTCAATATATTTGATTTTATATAATGAAAGGGTACCTTTGCAGGTATCCTTTTCTGTTTAATTCATAAAATGAAAATTATGCATAAGTTTATTTCATCCTTTCTCTTGATAGTTTTCCTTACTTCCTCAGTATATGGAGCAAAGAAAAGCGACAATTACACAATTATTGTTTCATTGGATGCATTCAGATGGGATTATCCACAAATGTATTCCACTCCTAATCTCGATAAAGTAGCCTGTATAGGAGTGAAAGCAGAAAGTATGCAACCTTCCTATCCGGCATCCACTTTTCCAAATCATTATACTTTGGCTACCGGATTGGTACCCGATCATCATGGCATTGTGAATAATACCTTTTGGAATAAAAAAACAGGAGTACTTTATTCAATGGGAGATTCTGCTACCCGTAACAATCCGGCTTATTATTTAGGGGAACCGATATGGATTACTGCCCAGAAGCAAGGAGTAAAGACTGGAAATGTGTATTGGGTAGGATCTGATATTGCAATAAAAAACACATATCCCACTTATTATAAGAATTATGATAAGAAGCCTATGATTCCTTTTGCAGCGAGGGTTGATACTGTAATTTCGTGGCTAAATAAAAAGAAAGAAGATCGCCCACGTTTAATCATGCTCTACTTTTCAGAGCCTGATGGTAAAGGGCACTATTTCGGACCAAAGAGTAGGGAAGTGGGTAATGAAGTTCATTATCTGGATAGCTTGATGGGCGACTTGATGCATAAAATTAAGGAACTGCCTATTGCTTCAAAAGTGAATGTGATTATTACTTCTGATCATGGAATGGCGGATATAAGTCTGGAAAGAGTTGTCCGTGTGAGTGATTATATAACGTCTCGTTGGGTGGAAAAAATTGATGGTTCAAATCCTACTTCTATATTTACCCGTCAGGGATGCCAGGATTCTGTTTTATTTGCGTTGAATAATGTAGATCATATAAAGGTTTATAAGAAAGAAAATATTCCTACTTCACTGCATTATGGAACAAGTGACAGGATAGGAGATGTAGTTGTTTGCCCGGATTGCGGATGGCAATTTTCTGATCACCCTTCAAAGCTTATGGGTGCACATGGATATGATCCGGCTTGTCCTGAAATGCAGGTTATCTTTTATGCTTACGGACCAGACTTCAAGAAAAGCTACAAATCTAAAGGCTTTGTCAATGTAGATATCTATCCGTTATTGGCTTATTTATTGGGAGTGAATCCTGAAAAGACCGATGGTGATTTTAATAGAATAAAAGATATTCTGGCAAAGTAAATGTAAAATCGCAAAATACTCTATCAGTCTGGCACTTCGTATAATCTCAGAGTCCTGATATGCTATCTCTCAGCTGGGTTGCAAATGCTATACATAAGATAATTTTGGCGAATAACTTTTAAGATAAAACTCTTATTCTAATTATTTTATAACCGGTATTCTTGCTGCACACCCAGGTGTATACGCCATTTACACCCAGATGGAGAGATAATGTACACCCGGGTGGAGGCTATCTCTCCATCCGGGTGTACGCATGATTTTTATTGTTAAAACATACATATCTCCCGAGACAGAAGTCTGAAAAGTCACCTCTTTATATTTATGCGACAATAGTTATAATAGAATAGATAAAAAGCTCGATGATTACGAGACAAAGCGCGTAGCTTTTATATTGCCGCGTAGCTTCTTTTATAAAGCTACGCGGCAATATATTATTGATTTATAATGTTTTATAATGCTTTTGCGAGACTGCGAGACTTTTTCTGATTATTAATATTTTTGAATAAAAAAGAGAGTAGCAGATTCATGATTATTCTGCTACTCTCTTTCTAAAATATTTTCTTAACTACAGAAAGTCAACCTTCCCCGTTTTCATATCGTAAATAGCTCCAACTATTTTTATTTCATTATATTCTTCCATCTCTTTCAGAATTGGACTTTTACTTCTTATCTCGTCAATAGAAGTATGAACATTGAAACAGCAAACAGCATCCATAAACTCATCATTCTTTGATGATTTTTCTCCCTGATAACAGTTTCTTGCTTTTTCTACAGCAGGTTTTATTTTCGATAATAAAGAGGTGATGTTGCCTAGTTTTACATTGTCAATGGCCGACTGGATGGCTCCGCAATGAGTGTGTCCCAGTACTACAATTACTTTGGAGCCCGAAACCTTGCATGCATATTCCAGACTGCCAAGAATATCTTCATTTACTATATTACCTGCCACGCGGGTAACAAAAACATCGCCAATACCTCTGTGGAATATATCTTCTACCGGAACACGTGAATCAAGACAGGATAATACCACAGCCAGTGGATATTGTCCCAGCACAGCAGCACGAATGCGGTCGGAATTGTTGCGCACTGTAAGATTGTCTTCAATAAATTCCTGATTACCTTTTTTAAGAACGTCAAGTACACTTTCCGGGGTAAGCTTTTGCTGTTCTTCTTTACTGAGAACAGATCCATTGAGAATGTGCTCTGTTGTAAGCTCCGTTTTGTTTTCTTCTTTTTCCATTGTTATATATCTCTTTTCCTGAACAAGAATTGAACAGAAACTCTATAGATTTTATTTACAAAAGTATTATTTTTCATGGAAGTACACTAACGTTGATTAAAAAAAGGTATCGCCTAAAAGGAGGGCACTGAAAAAGTCTTTCAATTTTTCAGATTATCGTTCACGAGTCGATAAAATTCAAAATAGCCAAGCCCGGAAATCGGATTTGGCTATTTTTCTATATTTCCTGAAAAACAAACTTGAAAGGGGGCGGATAGTCGTAAACATTGCTACATGAGCATTTTCAGTTGATTTACAGAGAAAACACGCCTTCTTAGATTAATTTGAGAATTCTCTTGATATTTGCAGCAAAAATGGCCATGGCGCCTTGAAGTTGCATGCATGTCAGGCCGTATGACAATGCCCTATCATACCCGAACACATTCTTAAGTTCCGCATTTTTAGCTTCTATCTTGTATCGTGATCGAGATTTGGCCCTAAATTCATCTGTTTCTTGAAAATCCATCTGGTGTTTATGTTCGTCAGATTTAATCCTGACCGAGTAGGTTTTCGTTTTTGCACCCTCTTTGTAACATCCTTGCCGCCTGCCACATATCCGACATTTGTCAGTATTGAAGAAGTATACGATAAACTGATTCTTTCCTTGATTCTTTTTACCCTGCTTGGCACGCCGTATCGCCATATGCCCTGCAGGGCATACGAACATACCCGCATCCTTATTGAATTCAAAACTTTGCTCCGCCCGTCGGGAGCCTTGGCTTATGGCAGGATTAAGTTTTGCCACCAGTTCAAATCCTTTTTGCTCATCTTGAGCGAGCTGAATGTTGTTCTTTCCCGAATATGCGGTGTCTCCAATGACTGTTTCAACTTCCATGCCGTTGTTTCGGCTCTGTTCAACAAGTTCGGGTAATTGGGGACCGTCACCCTTCTCCCCGGAAGTGACTGTGGCGGCAGTGATTATACGTTCGTCACTCATGGCGATGTGTGTCTTATAGCCAAAGAACGACTTGTCCTGGCTTTTGTGTCCAACCCGTGCATCTTCATCTGTGGAGCTGACATAATGATCCTCGATATCTGAAAGCGTTTCCTTGAGCATGTTCAGACGCTCTCTGACTTTGGGAACATTGACCAATGTCTCGTTGTCGGATACGACTTCAAACAACGCTTTGGTATAATCAAGCTCATGCTCCAGATCGTCATCTTCATTCTTCAGGGGCAAACCTTCTTTTATTGACTCCTCCACATCATAAAGGCTCTTGCGCAACTGCTTTGAACGAAGTCGCAAAATCTCGACAGGCGAATACGGGTTGCTCCGTGAACCGGTGTGTGTGGAATCAACAATAATGGTCTTTGACTTGATGATTCCCTTGTCTATTGCAATAGACACTGTCGTTCCTATAAGCAGATTCAACAAATCCTTGTCCTTCAAACGGAGTCGGCGAAACTTACACAAAGAACTTGGAGAGATCAATTCGGTTTCCTCGGGAGCCAGATCCAAAAAGTATTTGAATGAAAGATCATATCGCGAGCGTTCAACAACGTCCACGTCCGAAATATCAAAGATTGTCTTTAACAAAAGATATTTGAACATCCTGATCGGGCACTCGGCCGTACGACCGTTATTCAGGCAGTATTTGTCCAGGAGTTCCTTATGGACGAAAGAGAAGTCTATCAGGTCGTTTATTTGACGCAATAGATTGTCCTGTGGAATAAGCAAATCGTATAGATCTGTGTAATTACTGAACGGTATGGCTTGTTGCAATGGAAGCATATCGGATTGATTTATACTTATAAAGGTATAAAAAAAACAGCACATATCCCAATCTTTTAATGGA
Organism: uncultured Bacteroides sp.; assembly: GCF_963678845.1. Taxonomy (NCBI): domain Bacteria; kingdom Pseudomonadati; phylum Bacteroidota; class Bacteroidia; order Bacteroidales; family Bacteroidaceae; genus Bacteroides; species uncultured Bacteroides sp. The sequence continues at coordinate 597,512 of NZ_OY787464.1, read as the reverse complement.
TATGTGCTGAGTAATTTAATTGCCGAAAAACCTAAAGAGCCAGTTTTTCAGTGCCCTCCCTAAAAGTGCTATCTTTACCAGACAGCAATAGTTCGGAATAAAAAAGAGAGTAGCAAAATAATCATGCTACTCTCTTTTCTGAGATTAAACGAATGGATTCATTAATTAGTTATAACCTGGGTTTTGCTCTAATTTACCATCCTTATTCAAATCAATTTCGGTCTTAGGTATAGGCCAAAGATTCTGTATTTTATCTGTATTGCTGATTGCATAACTAGCTTCCAGAGATGAATTAGATAATGAGTTATTAGCAGCAACGAAGTCCTTATTCATTGCGGCGCGCTTTTGTAATTGTCCGGTACGCATCAAAGTATAACGGCGGTTTTCTTCTCCAATTAGCTCACGTGCACGTTCATCAAGAATGAAATCTATATTTATCTGTGAAGCAGAAACCTGTCCTAGTAGAGGGCTTCCAAAAGCACGAGTACGAAGTACATTGATCGCAGCTGCGGCTTCTGAAGTTTTACTTAGTCCAAGATATGCCTCAGCCAGCAATAAATAAGTTTCGCCAAAACGCATCATAGGAACATCATGTACAGCTGTGTAACCAAATGTATCATTTGGATCAAAGGAATTCCATTTTGTACAGTAAGGAGGAAGTTTAAAGATAGAGTCATTAACGGCATCCGTTCCTTTAAATTTCTTTCCGTTTACATAGAAGTTACGATGGATGTTAGCCTGAGAGTTACGAATATCGCCAGCTTGGTAAAGGTTTAGCATTCGGCTACTTAAACGCATACGGGCCAAACCACGTCCACCTAAAGAATCACTCAAAACCAAACCAGAACTTGAATATTGATAGTAAGCGGCAACCCAACAACGGCGTTGCTGGAAAGAACCGGATTGTCCACCTGTTATAGTATTATTGTTTTCACTTTCATAGTTCCATATCATTTCCTTATTTCCTTGTTTACGGCGCATATATCCCTGAGCAAACATATCGTGATAGTAATCACTATAACTTAATCCAGACCGTAAAGTTGTATTTAAAGCAAACTTACCAGATCCAATAATTGTGTTACAAGCATCTACTGCTTTTTGATATTCTTTGGTACGGATACAAACTTCAGCCAGCAATTGATAAGCTGAATATTTGTTTGCACGGCTACCGTTTTTAACGGCATCAGGCTCTGGCAAGTTAGTGGTAGCGTAAGTTAAATCAGTAACAATTTGTGCATTAACTTCACTCAAACTTGCACGAGTATAATCCGTTTTAGCTGAGCTGGCAGGTTTTAAAGTTAAAGGCACACCACCATAAAATACAGCTAACTGATCATAACACCAAGCACGCATAAAACAAGCTTCAGCTTTATAAATTGCATTATCACTTTCGCTTGCAGTTGAAGCTCCCGATTCTACATTCTCAATAATTATATTAGCTGCATTAATTATGGTATATAATTGTTTCCAATATACTTGTGGTGCTGATGCATCAGCAGTCAACTTCTCATATTTATACATAGGTACTTCTATGCCTTGATACTGGGCCGGATCACAAACATCTGTACCAACCTGGAATGCACAAGAGAAACCTTGATCGTTAGTATATGAATGAATTAAACTGAAATCGTAATACATACCCAGTGCCAAAGCATTCATACCTTTAGAATCTTTTAGTGTAGAAGATGTATAGTTTGACATTGGAGTTTCATCCAGATAATTGCTATTACAAGATGTAACAGCTATCATAGTCAGACCAGCCAATGCTAATGTTATATAATTTTTTTTCATAGTCTTATCATTATTTAAGTGTCACATTAATGCCAATTACAAAACTCTTAGTGAGTGGATAGTTATCTTCCCAAGTATCGGAACCACGGTTAGAGAAACTTGATTCAGGATCCCAACCTACCCAATTTGTCCATGTATGAAGGTTACGTCCACTTCCATAAATTGTTAAAGATCCTAAGCCAAATTTGCTGATAGCACTTTCATTGAAAGTGTAGCTTAATGTGATATCTTTTAAACGAGTATAACTAGCTTTACGTGAATAACCGTAATTATATGTATTGGTATATGTTAAACGAGGATATTCCTGGTTTAAGTTTGTAGATGTCCAGTAGCTAAATATAGCAGGAGTGTTTATACGCCATGTTTCATCGTAAGTTTTGATATCTGTATTACTCTTCATCATACCTTGAGCAGTTTGAATAAATACGCTCAAAGCCCAGTTTTTATATGTGAATTTATTCGTTAAACCACCAGTCCACTTTGGATCCTTCTGTCCTAGAATCTGTTTATCATCTGAAGTGATTTTACCATCTTTACTGGTATCTTCAAATTTAATATCTCCTGCAACAGCTGTATTATCCCATCCTTTATTTAAGCCAGCTTTAATCTCGCTTTCCTGCCAGATACCAAGCATTTTATAATCGTAAACAGATGAAATTGGGTGTCCAATAAATCTGGCATTACCTATATCATCTTTTTTATCTCCATAAAGGTCAATGATTTTATTCTTGTTTGCAGCAAAAATGAAAGATGTTTCCCATGTGAAATCTTTGTTTACAATATTACGAGTGGTGATTGTTGCTTCTAAACCTGTATTTGATGTTTTACCAATATTTTCATATACATCAGAATAGCCGGTAATTTTTGGCAAGTTACGTTTCAAAAGCAAACCAGATGTATTTGATTTGTAAAAATCTAAATTACCAACAATACGACTTTTTAAGAATCCAAAGTCTAAACCTACATTGAAGCTTTTAGTCGTTTCCCATTCAAGATTTGCATTTCCCATTGTATTAGGAAATATAGCAGTTAATGTTTTACCATCCATTGCAACATTGGTTGCATTGTATTTAGAAATTGTTTCATAAACAGGTATAGCCTCATTACCCGATTTACCATAAGAAACACGAAGTTTCAAACTGTTCATCCAGTCAATTTCTTTCATGAAATGTTCATTAGCAATATTCCATCCAACAGCTACAGAAGGGAATGTACCATATTTAGATGTATTGGCACCAAATACAGATGATCCATCCCGACGTGCAGTAATTGTAAGTAAGTAACGGCTATCATAAGAATAATTCAAACGTCCCATATAACTGGTTGCTGCATAACGGTTAGCATCTGAAGAAGCTGTCTGAGTAGCTCCTCCTTGTAAATAGTTGTATCCTAACAGGTCATTAACAAAACCTACAGCTTTTGCTGTGGTTGATAAGTATTTTTTACTCTGTGCACTATACAAAGCTGTTAAATCAAAGTGATGCTTTGCTATATCTTTAGTATAAGTAAGGATGTTTTCAATGGTATATGCATTGGTCTCTTTATTAATAGTGTATGCTGTTCCATTTTTATCATAAGAGGCAAGGCCAGCGTAGTTAGATTCTCTTGCAGGCAAATAGTTATATCCCAAATTTAAACGATATTTTAAACCGTTTAGCGGTCTAAATATTTTGCCAAAATTTAATTCTGCATATCCATTCCCGTTTATATTAACATTACGACGTTCTGCTTTTTTATTGTATTGGCAGAAAGGAGAAGTGTACATTTCTTCCGGAGACATAGGTAGGGTAGTGTAAGTGCCATCTTCGTTATATAACTGACCATATGGGCTCATTGCAAGACCATATAAGAAGTTAACACGACCGCCATCTTTATTGTGAGCTGCAACATAAGCGTTTGTTCCGATGGTCAGATATTTGGTTACATTGATATCCATGTTCATACGGAAGCTGAAACGCTGATACTGGTAACCTTTCAGAATACCTTTCTGATTCAGATATTCACCTGATACAAAATATTTCATATCATCTGTACCTCCGCTTAAACTAACGTTGTGATCCTGAGCGATGCCTGTTTGTGAAATCTCATCCAACCAGTCGGTTTCTTTACCTGCATTATAATTAGCAACTTCTGCTTGATTAGGAACAGGATTACCGGACAATTCAGTACCAGTTTTCTGGAACATGTAATCCTTATATTTTTGAACATATTCTGCACCATTACGCATGCGTAGTTTATGTGCAAAATCTTCAACTCCGGCATAGCCGTTATAACGAATTGTCGGTTTGCCTGTCTTACCACGTTTAGTAGTAATCAAGATAACCCCATTAGCACCATTTGTACCGTAAATAGCTACAGCAGAAGCATCTTTTAAAATTTCCATGCTTTCAATGTCGTTCGGGTTAATATCAGACAAAGAACCGCCGCTTTTGCTGATAGGGATACCATCAACTACAATATATGGATCTGTACTTGCATTGATAGAGTTCTTGCCACGAATAATAGTAGAAGGGCCATCTCCTGGGATAGAAGAACCTTGGGTAACAAGTACACCAGCCGTTGCACCTTCCAAAGCTTGCATAACATTTGCAACTGGCAGCTTTGATAAACGGTCTTTGTTGACGGAAGTAACAGAACCTGTTATATCAGACTTTTTCTGAGTACCGTAACCTACAACAACGACTTCATCTAATATCTCAGAATTTTCATCCAATGCAACTGTTACGTTGTTTTGATTACCAACAGCTATTTCTTTTCCGTTATAACCTACGAAAGTAAAAACAAGAGTTGATTTGCTTGAAGCGTTGAGTGTAAATTCGCCATTCAGGTCGGTTAAAGTTCCTGTGGAGGTTCCTTTTACTGCAACAGAACATCCAATAAGCGGATCATTGGATTTGCTGTCTTTTACCACTCCTTTAATGACTCGATTCTGTGCCATAAGGCTCAATGGAGTCAGTAACATGAAAACGAGTAAGAGCAGAATCGATTTGGTAATTCTGTCTTGATGATGATAAACTTGATGCATGTTTCTCATTTTAAATTAATTTTAGGGTTAACTTGAGTTTTTCGATATGTGCAAATATATGGCTGATTGTTAAATAATGTATTGAAAAATCAGCCAATTACCTCTGTTTATCGTTCAATTCGATTAATTTCCGATAAAAAGTTAATCAAATTAACTTTTTATCTAATTTGAAATTAATAATGAATGGCATGGTCTTTGGGAAAACTATCTCCATTCCAGGCACGCTTTGAAGTCCAGTCAATAGCAGCATCGGTCCAGAATGGATGAGTGGCTGGTAATCCAAGAGGCAAGAATGCCAATGAAGTTATGTACATACTGCCATTGTTTGTATACCAATCGGCAATATTGGGCTGACTTTGAGTGAAACCGATACGGAGGAATCCTTTTTCGTTGAAGTTTTTTCCGGAATCGAACATGCGGTGCATTACTGCCGTAAGAGCTGAACGGACTTGTCCGTTAGGAAGTTCTGCCGGCAACTGTTCATTCCATGCCAGCTGTGCAAGAGGTTGAAATACTCCCATACGATAGGGAATAGAGCGCCCAAAGACAGGATAGGTGCCCTCCGGAGAGATAAATCTTTCTAAGATTTGGCTATATTTCTGCATTCTGTTCAATGCAACTTCATATTGCTGTGCAGATGCTATGTTGTTTTGCTTCAAATCGATCATTACTTTTAAGCACTCCACATACATGGGCTGAATTACATAACTATTATAATAATCGAATGCAAAACTTGTTCCGTCACTGTACCAGCTATCACCAACGTACCATTCTTCAACCTTTCTGAGTGCCGAATGGATGCGATACATATCGGCTTGTGCACCAGCTTTGGCTAAGAAACATTCAATGGTAGAAGAAAACAAAAGCCAGTTGGTATAAGGTGGATCAATGCGGCGTAATTGCTGGAACTCTGCAATATATCGTTGTTTGGTTGTTTCGTCTAATGGCATCCACAACTGATCATAAGCACGTAGGAAACTTTGAGCCACATAAGCAGCATCTACTAAAGGTTGTCCTTCTTTTCTCCATAGCAAATAATCCGGGCTCTGTGGGTCTACGGCTTGTTTGTAACTTGCCAATGCCCATTCTCTCAATTGTTTCCGTTGTTTTCCTTCAGCAGAATTGTCATCAGGTAATGATAACCATGGAGCAACTCCGGCCATTAGTCTGCCAAAGCATTCCATGTAAGTAACGTGCTTATCCCGTCCATCCCACGTAGGACTAACTTCTACTTGCATTTCTTCGCTTAGCTTACCATTGCTCATACACTTCAAAACAGGAGAAGCTATTTTATATAAGGTATTAGCCCAATATGCACGATCATTGTTTACACCCAAATATCTTGCCATTTCGCATGAAGCTAATAAGAAGGCTCCAACTCCGAAATTAGATGTTGAATTTTTGTCTACCACCTGGCCGGGAATAGCCCTGTCTCCAATAGGTTGTACATATCCAACTTTACCGTTTGACTGTAAAGCTACTTTAGATAAATAGTTCCAAGCCTTTTCGCAAACTGGTGCGTAAGTTTGTTTATCCAGATATCCGTTATTAATTCCCCATAGCAGGCCATATTCCATCAATGCAGTGCCGCTTGTTTCTGGTCCGGGAGCGAAATTTGCATCATACATGCTACGTGTCCAATAGCCTTGCGGTTGCTGGCAAGCTGCTAATGCAGCCGCCATCTTCTGAAACTTCTTAACGAAGAAATCACGATTAGCATAATCTTTTGGCAAATCTTTCAAGACCTTAGCCAATGCTGCCATTACCCAGCCGTCTCCACGTGCCCAGAAATCTTTTTTTCCATTGTCGCTTTTATGATTAGGGTATACATAACGGGCATCACGGTAATAAAGTCCTTCCTGTTCATCGTACATTAAAGAATCACAGTAAAGAGTATATTCATATAATTTATTAAGATAGAGCTTGTCATTGGTTATTTTATACAGTTTTGTCATAACTGGCATTACCATATACAATCCATCAGCCCACCACCAATAATCTTTTCGGCTTGTGCTCATCTCGTACTCTATAACCTGACGTGCACGAGCTATTTTTTCAGGATCCGGATCAACTGTGTATAGATCGCAATATGTTTGAAAACATGCCTGATAATCACCAAACAAAACATATTCATCACTCTCTCCATAGTTTAGTTTCCATGCTGACTTATTATCAGATTTAGCACCTTTCCATTCATTCTGTTGAGCCCACGCTTCAGAATATTTTTTGTATGTGGCATCTCCGGTTAGGAAATAGGCTTCCATGTTTCCAGTGTGGTAAACCGCATTATCCCAAAAAGCGCGTCCGTGAACAGGATTTTGTTTTTGCCAATAACGATTCACCTTATGGATAATATTAATAACTTCATTCTTTTCCGTCGCTTTAATGCTGAATGAAATCAGCAACCACGCCGCCAGAGGTAGAACAACTTTGAAAAACTTATTCATAGTATCGTGATTTATAATTTGTATACTGCAAAGTTGCTTTAATCTTTAAAATTTGAGGTCGAAAAAGCATTCATTCTAAGCTAAAAATCCATCATACGGCTTTTTTATACCTAAAAAGATTGTATAAAAGGTGTTATAGTATTTACTTTGCCTATATAAAATCATTTAGCATGAAAGCACATCAATTCCTTATTTTTGTATTGGCTTTGATTTCTTTAATTATATATCCACAAACTCTTTTTTCTCAAAAAAATGGCTCTCCCTTGTCATTTGCTCAATTATCTACAGCGCAAGGATTACCTACAAATGAAGTTCACTGTCTTTATCAGGATAAGCAAGGCTTTATCTGGGTAGGAACAAATAGTGGGCTATGCCAGTATGATGGCGTGCAAATGAAAACTTATAAATCGAACTTTCATTCTCCGGAGTTACTTAGCAACAACTATATCAGATGCATAGTGGAAGACGATCAGCAGCAACTTTGGATTGGAACAAATGATGGGATAACAATTTTAGATAAACGTACTGGTATAATAAAGAAACTGGAACTTGATAATTTCAAAAAAATGGTAGTTATCAAAATTTTAATTACTAGTAACAAAAGATATTTAATAGGTACAGAGCAAGGACTATATGAATATTTTCCTGCAAATAATCAATTAAAACACTTCAATAGACAATTGACGAAAGGGGTGATAAATGATAGAATGTCAATTATGGATTTAATGGAGGACTCTAAAAAAAATGTGTGGATTGGAACATGGAACTCTGGGTTTTACCGATTAAATCTTTCTACCGGTCAATTTATCTCTTATCCAAGCTTAAATTCCCAAAATTCGGCTTTTACTATTTTTGAAGATGGCAAACATAGAATATGGATAGGTTCATGGGGAAGTGGCCTTTTTCTTCTGCAAAATCCATATTTACCTTCTATGATTAAATGGATTAATTTTAGTGCTTCTTCTGCAAAAGGAGCTATCTGCAGTAACTCTATATATGATATAGGTGAAGATAGAAATAATCATAAAATCTGGTTGGCCACCCGAAATGGATTAAGCATTGTTCAGGAAACTGGTAATCAGATAAGTTTTCAGAATTATTCTCCCAATAATACGGCTACTTCCGTCTCTTATAATGATATCAGTTCCATACTTTGCGATGGAGAAGGTATGATGTGGCTGGGAACACAAGGAGGTGGGATTAATACAACTGTTACCCAATCGTCACCTTTTGCTTATCACAAAATTGAAAATGAGAAAAGTAGCTTTTCTTCTATCCGAAGTTTATTTGTAGACAATAAAGGACTTATTTGGATGGGATTGGGAAGTGCCGGATTTTATCAATATAACAGGAATACGGGAATATATACACACAATAGCCAGTTGCCAGACTTCCAGGCTCTGAAAGAAATACCAACAGTAAATGCTATTGTACAATCAAAACGTGATGGATCTATATGGATTGGTACACATGGAATGGGAGCAATTGTATATCGTCCTAACGAAACCGCAAACCGGCGAATACAAGTATTTAATCAGCAGAACCTAAAAATACTTCCTCACGGATGTGTTTTCTCGTTGATGGAAGATAAAGCCTTTAATTTCTGGTTAGGAACAAAAGGTGGACTCTGTATTTTAACTTCAAAAGGAAATAGCATTGGTTTTAGCCGAACAAAAATAGACAATGTCTTGCTCAATACATTTGCAATTGTTTCCATGGTTCAGCGTCGCTCCGGGGAGGTATGGTTAGGCACAAGTAATGGAGGAATACTAAAAGCCATTGGTAATTTAAATCAGTTATATAAGTTACGCTTCGTAAACTATTTACCTCAGAAGCATAATCTGAACAGTATCTCCACACTTTGTCTGTTCGAGGATAGTAAAAAACGACTTTGGGCAGGAACTGATGGAGGTGGATTAAGTTTATACGATGATAAAAGAGATACATTTATACCTGTTCATGAAACTCTTAACCTGCCGGGAGATGCAATTTTTAGCATTCAGGAAGACAGGCAGCATAATCTATGGATGAGCTCTAACGTTGGATTGATAAAACTAACAGTCCCGGAAAGTCTTGAAAAGGCAAACTATCGTCTTTACACTAAGTATGACGGGTTGCAGGACAATTTATTCAATCGCAATTCATCTTTTGTGACTAAAAGTGGTGAAATGTTTTTCGGAGGGAATCGTGGGTTCAATAGCTTCTTTCCCGAAAGAGTCACCGAAAAGGAGTATTTCCCTTCATTCGTTATTAAAGATATAAAGTTGCTGAATGTTTCCTGGAGTTCGCTTCCCGAAAAAACTCGGTATAAGATTTCTCAGGTTGCTCCGTCATATGCAGAAGAAATTCAACTCGGCTATAAACAGAATGACTTTAGTATTGAATTTGCTACTCTCGGCTTTACTGCATCAGCAAGTTTTAAATATGCCTATAAGTTGGAAGGGTATGATAAGAAATGGCAATACACGGAAAAACAGAACTTTGCACATTATAACAGTCTGCCGGCAGGAAGCTATCTTTTCCAGTTACGTTCTACAAATGCCAATGGAATTTGGAATAAAGATATTAAAACACTCAAAATAAGAATTCTTCCTCCCCCCTGGGAAACATGGTGGGCCTATTGTATTTATACTATTATGATAATTGTGGTCACATACATGGTAAGCAAGCATTTACGTAATAAGATACAAGCAAAGAATGAAGCTCGGTTAAGAGAACTTGAACTGGCAAAAACAGAAGAATTGCATCACTCCAAGCTTCAGTTCTTTACTAATATCACCCATGAGTTGCTTACACCGCTCACCATTATTTCGGCTGCTGTAGAAGAATTAAAATTGACCATGCCTAAAGGAGAAGAGACTTATCAGGTTATCACTAATAATACTAACCGGCTGATTAGGCTGATTCAACAAATTCTGGAATTCAGAAAAGCAGAAACGGGTAACCTGAAGCTTCGTGTACAACAAGGTGACTTGGCTGCTTTCGTTACCAACAATGTAAATAGCTTTCTTCCGTTGATGAAAAAGAAAAAGATTCATTGTTCGGTAATATGTACTCCCGAACATCTGAATGGATATTTTGACAGCGATAAAATGGATAAAGTAATATATAATCTCCTTTCTAATGCTGCAAAATACAACCAACCGGGGAATACAGTTTTAGTAGAACTAACCTATGAAAAAGATGTGCAGAAAGCTATCCTGTCTATAAAAGATAATGGAGAAGGGATGAGTGCCGATAAAGTGAGCCAACTATTCAAGCGTTTCTATGAAGGCGATTACCGTAAGTTTAATACAATTGGAACAGGTATTGGTCTTTCCTTGACCAAAGATTTAGTCCAATTGCATGAAGGTACTATTTTCGTAAAAAGTGAAGTAGGAAAAGGAAGCGAATTCATTGTTTCCATACCTATTTGTAGGGAGGCTTTCAAAGAGAACCAGATAGATGACTCTGCTACTATTTATACGGCGCCTCCAATGGAAGAAGCGGTAGAGAATAATATAACTAAAGAGGAAAAGCAAAATCAATATTCATTATTACTAATTGAAGATGATGAGGATTTGCAAAGCCTTATGGCAAAATTGCTTGGAAACAGCTATAATATATTTACTGCACTTTCTGGTAAGGAAGGGTTGACCATTCTTGAACAGGAAAATATAGATTTAGTTGTATCCGATATTATGATGCCCGAAATGGATGGCATTGAGTTTTGTAAAAAAGTAAAGTCAGACCTAAATACATCACATATACCTATCATTTTGTTAACAGCTAAGACCAGAGAAGAAGATCGTGTTCAGGCTTATGAATCAGGTGCGAATGGATTCTTGACCAAACCATTTAGTCTAAGTGTGTTACATGCAAAAATAAAGAATCTGTTAAAGGACAAAGAACGTGTTAACAGTGATTTTAAAAAACAATTGGTTTTTGAAGTAAAAGATCTCAATTACACAGATATTGATGAGAAGTTCTTAAGTAAAGCGGTAGAGTGTGTCAATAGTTACCTGGAAGATCCTGATTTTGATCAGGAACAGTTTGCTGTTGCCATGAATGTAAGTAAATCAACCCTTTATAGAAAATTGAAGTCATTGACCGGACTTAACACTACTGGCTTTATTCGAAATATTCGCATTAAGGCTGCATGTAGAATCATGGAGGAGAAAAAGACTATTCGTATTTCCGATTTGGCTTATGCGGTGGGATATAATGACCCTAAATATTTTGCGGTATGCTTTAAAAAGGAGTTTGGTATGCAGCCTTCAGAGTATATGGAAAAGTATGTTGCGCCAACTGTTTAAATATATATAAATCAAATTGTAAACTTCTTACTATGGCAGCAAATAGGAAACCAATATTTCTATGTTTCCCAAGAATAGCAACTCTCTGTAAAAGGAGAAGGTATGCAGAAGGTGAGAGGATAATTGTGGTAAGATTATGAACGAACATATATAAGTATGCTTGTTGCTTAAAAAAAAGAAAATCCCCCAAGAATAAATTCTTGAGGGATTTTTTAATGCTTTATCTAAAAAATAAAGTTGCCAATTATTCAGCAGCAGGAGCTTCTTCTACAGCAGGAGCAGCTTCTTCAGCAGCAGGTGCAGCAGCGGCAGCTTCTTCAGCAAGTTCAGCAGCTTTCTTTTCTGCTAATTCTTTAGCTTTTGCTTCGTTTATTTTCTTTTCAGCATCTAAGCGTGCTTTTGCATCAGCTTTAGCAGCTTCGTCGTTCTTTGCTTTCAATGCAGCAAGACCGCTTTCCTTGTTATTCTTCCAAGCTTCGAATTTAGCTTCAGCTTCAGCTTCACCAAATGCGCCCTTAGTTACACCACCAAGTAGGTGCTTTTTCATGTAAATTCCTTCACGAGAAAGAATATTACGAACTGTGTCAGTGGGTTGAGCTCCTGTAAGAACCCAATATAATGCACGGTCGAAATCCAAATCTATTGTTGCAGGATCGGTATTAGGGTTGTAAGAACCGATTTTTTCAATAAACTTACCATCACGTGGTGCTCTGCTGTCCGCAATAACAATCTGATAGAACGCGTAGCTCTTGCGACCGCGTCTTTGTAATCTGATCTTTGTTGCCATTTTTAATAAATGTTTTTTTAATTAATGATTTGAATTAATGCCAATATCTCGTATTAGCGGCTGCAAAGTTAATACTTTTGTTTTGATTGGCAAAGTTTTTACTTCTTTTTGTTTAATTGATCACCCGCTGGTGATTAGTAACAGCCTCATGAGGTTAATTTGCTGGCTTGTACAACTCAGCACTCCAGCTTGTACAAGCCAATATCTTGGGTTGTACAAGCTAGAATTAATCTCTTTTGATGTTTTATTTAATCAATAATATGAACATATCTAACTCTTGGTTTGTTTCTAGTGATATGTTTAAATCAAAAAAATAATATTATGCTAAGTAAAAAATTACAAGACACAATTAATGAGCAGATCAATGTTGAAATGTGGTCGGCCAACCTTTATTTATCTATGTCAGTGTTCTTTGCAAAAGAAGGCTTCGGTGGTTTTGCTGCATGGATGAAAGCACAGTCAAAAGAAGAAATGCAACATGCATATTCTATGATGGATTATGTGATTAAGCGTGAAGGTACTGTTACCATAGGAATGATCAATGTGGTTCCTACAGGTTGGGGAAGTCCGTTAGAAGTTTTTGAAAGTGTGTACAAACATGAAGTGCATATTTCCGGATTGATTGATAAAGTAGTAGATGTTGCTGCTAGTGAAAGAGATAAGGCTTCACAGGATTTTCTATGGGGATTTGTTCGTGAGCAAGTTGAAGAAGAGGCTACAGCAAAAGAAATTGTAGAGCGCATTAAAATTGCAGGTAACAATGGTATATTCTACATCGATGCTCAGCTAGGACAAAGAAAATAGAATCGGATTGTCTGCTCTAAATATAAGCCATCAGAGAAATATCTTTCTGGTGGCTTTTATATTAAGAAGTTTCTGATGATGATTTTTTTTTGTAAATAAAAGACTGAAATAATAATTATTTATAAAAAATAATCACCAAAAAGGAGACTTCCTTTCTGGTGATTACTATAAAATTATTCAGACAGTAAAATTAATACTGCATAATAAGGCTTTTAAAATCGGCTCCTTTTTTAAAGGGTACAATACTAAATCCGTAAGTAATAGGCTCTTTGCCTGTGAAAATTAGATAATTGTCTTGTGGTAAAGCTCCCCAGCTATTGTTTCCCCCAATTCCCATCATTCTATAATCAATAAATACGTCAATCAGTTTTTGGGGTTGTGGATCTATTGCGTGACGATGATTTGTTTTGTCTGTTACCGGTTCGCCATTATCAATGGTATCTCCACTGTCAAGACTTTCCATTGTATAGGGAGATGCATTCAGCTCAAATGTTCGGTCTGCAACAAAGAGTAATCCTTTTCCAGATTTGTCAGCAAAAGCACACCAACGTATATCGGTACGATGATTGTTTTCCTGTGGACGGATGTAAGGTTCGTAGTTGTTCTTTACATTCGTTTTGTATTCACCATAGAACTGGGCAGTACGACGGTCACGGTAATTTTCTTTCGGGCCACGACCATAATAATTCAGATTTTCAAATGCAATAGGTATTCTCATACGAAGTCCAACTCTTGGAATCATTGGAGTCTTCTCACTCACGGCAACGAACTTATTATCTATCTTTATAATTCCATTCTCATATATGGTATATTTGATATCCCAATGAGAATCTGTTCCTGGAAATTCATAGGTGCAAGATACAACAGCTCTATCATCTTTGTCCACTGTGAAGTTCTTTGCAACTACATCCTGATAACTTGCATCTTTCCATGCTTTTAGTTTGCGGGGAAGATCTGCACCATAATCATTATCTGTTGGTGCGCGCCAGAAGTTAGGATGCAATCCTTCTCCGTTAAGAATATATTCTGTTCCCTTATAAATATAAGAAACCAGCATTCCGCTCTTTTTATCGAATGTAGCCTTGAAATCCTTACCGGAGAGTATAGCCTGATTTTTAGTCTCTTTCACGGAAGCAGGTTTCATATCACGGCTTTTAACCTTCATATAAAGATTAATATATTTCTGTTCACGAGCAATTATATATCCTACAGGAAGGAAAGGTTCTGCAGTCTTTATTTTTGCTTCAAATTCTATCTGATCATCACCTGTAGTAGTACGTGGGGCAGGCAGATTTTTCAAATCAACAGATACTGAATCACCAGGAGCGCAATCTACATTGAAGTTTTCGGTAAATATTGCTTTCCCATGATCTTTTATGGTGTAACTGAAATCATATTTATTAAGATTAGTGAAGAAGAATCCGTTGTGGATTGTTACAGTTCCTTTCTTTATATCTACTTTCCCGAAGTCGATGTTCTGATAAACTTTACGCATTTCTTCTGTAGCAGGTTTCGTTGTACGATCAGGATAAACCAAGCCATTAATATTAAAATTTCCATCGGATGGTGTACCTACCTTTCCGTAATCACCGCCATAAGTCCAGTACTTGCGCCCATCTTTTGTCTTTTCAAGGAAACCTTGGTCTACCCAATCCCAGATGCATCCTCCTTGCAGAATTGGATATTTCTTTATGATATCCCAATATTCTTTGAAATTTCCAAGACTATTACCCATAGCATGGGCATATTCGCATTGAATCAGCGGACGGTCAGACTTCGGATTCTGCGCATATTTTTCAATATAAGCAGGGGTTGCATACATCGGGCAGAATATATCTGTATTCCATTCCAGTCCTGCACGTTCATATTGCACGGGACGGGAAGTATCTTGTGATTTCAGATATTTATAAGTGTTGTAGAAACAGATTCCGTTTCCTGCTTCATTTCCTAAAGACCATGTGATTATAGAAGGATGATTCTTATCACGAAGATACATATTCACAGTACGATACATGTGGGCAGCTTCGAAAAGTGGATTGTTGGCCAGTGTGCCTCCCTTTCTGAGGTCGTAACCCATTCCGTGAGTCTCAATATTAGCTTCGTCAATTACATAAATTCCGTATTGATCACACAATTCATAGAAACGTTCCTGTTGTGGATAATGGCATGTACGAACTGTATTTACATTAAACTTCTTCCATAATTCGAAATCTTTCAGCATCAGTTCTTCCGTAACATAATGGCCGTTTACTTCATTATGTTCATGTACATTTACACCTTTAATTAAAATAGGTTGTCCGTTAACCAATAATTGCTTGTTTACGATAGCAATGGTGCGGAAACCAACTTTTGTACTTGTTGCTTCCAGCAGTTGGCTGTTTGCATCTTTCAGTGAGATAACCAAAGTATATAAGTTTGGTGTTTCAGCATTCCAGGACTTTACATTTTTAATCACGTTCTGTCCGAAAGAAATAGTACTCAATTCATCTACAGTTTTTTGTTCCTTGCTCTGCAGAACAGAATTTCCATCGGCATCCATTACATTATATGAAACAGATATAGCTTTATTCTCTCCGGATGCATTCTTAATCAGCACATCCAGGCTGAATACACCATCTTTATACGTGCTATCCAAAGGAGAATGTACGGTAAAGTCGGCAATATGGGTTTTAGGTTGAGCATAAATATAAACCTCTCTTTCAAATCCGGTAAGTCTCCACATGTCCTGACATTCAAGATATGTAGCATCCGAAAAACGATGAATCTGAACAGCCAATACATTCTTTCCCGGTTTTACATATTTTGTTATATTAAAACGAGAAGGAGTTTTAGATTCTTTATTCATACCGATGAATGTTCCATTCAGATAATAGAATGAAACACCTTTTACAGCATCAGCGCTTAGGAATATTTCTTTTCCTTCCCAATTGCCAGGGAGATTAAAGTCACGACGATAAGTTCCTGTGGGGTTCCATTCTTTAGGAACAAACGGAGGGTTAGGATCATCCCAGTAAGGCTTATATCCGGGAGAAAGGAATTCGTAAGAAGAGTTCACATAAATAGCAGTACCAAATCCCTGACGTTCCCAGTTGCCGGGAACTTTAATGTCGCTCCATTTACTGACATTAAAATCAGGATTCATAAACTCTGCGGGACGATTCTCTAAATCTTCAGTATAATTGAACTTCCAGACTCCATTCAATGAAAGACGATAAGTATCTGTCTTCCGGTCATTCTTGATTGCCGCATTTTCATTTGTGTAAGAAGTAAATGTACTTCGCGGAGTTTCGCGATTAATGCTTGTCAGGTTAGGATTGGTTATCATCTCGTACCTGTCGGTTTGTGCAAAAGACAGAAGAGGTACGAATGCTAGCCATGCCAGTGATAATTTGTTTCTCATAAATTTGAAGTTAGATTATAAAAAATCTCTTTTAGTAAAAGTTAAAGAGGCTGTTTACTAAAAGAGAGTTCTTTATTAAAATAGTGTTTGTTTGTGTTATTGGTCACGAAGCCATTTTTCTAATTCCTCGGTCCATTGGCGCTTGTATATAAAGCTATCACGAAAGCCAAATCCATGACCTCCTGTTGGATAAATATGCATTGTTGCGGAAACTTTATTCTTTAATAATGCAAGGTAGTAATTTACGCTGTTTAGTGGAGGAACTGCATTATCATCATTTGAAAGAACAATAAATGCCTTCGGTGTTGAAGGTGTTACCTGTAATTCATTTGAATATAATGTTTCTAAGATCTTGCTAGGATTGCTACCGATGAGGTTTTGACGCGAACCGCTATGTGTATATGTTTTGTCCATGGTGACAACCGGATAAAGTAATATCTGGAAGTCCGGACGAGTGTCTGCCGTGAAGTGTGTTGCTAAGGTGGAAGCTAAATGTCCACCTGCCGAAGCACCCATTATGCCAACCTTATGTATATTGACTCCCCATTCGGCAGCATGCTGACGAACAAGCGTAATTGCTTTTTTTGCATCAGAGAGAGGTACATCACTATGCCCGTTGGGTAGGCGATATTTCAATACCACATAGGTAATTCCTTGAGCGTTAAACCACGAAGCCATGTCGTAACCTTCATGGTCCATTGCCAACCGACTATAACCACCTCCCGGGCACATAATAATGGCTTTACCATTTCCGCCTTTTGCCGGATAAACGGTAATAGTAGGATTGGTTACATTACTTAACCGGTTCTTTTCTTTTTCTTGTTCAGGACCTTTCTGCTCATTAGAGTTTGGTGCTCCATTGGGCCAAAGAGGTAACTCAATTGGCTTCTGAGCAAAAAGGGAGCTTGTTGCAGCTAACATAATTGATAAAATAACCTTTTTCATTTTTATTTTTGATTAAGGGGTTTATGCATAGTAGCTTTTATAAAGTAAACGATCAAAGCTATGTAGGCTATCAGTGAAACAACTTCCGACCATGAATTAGATAACCATTCTTCGTTTACAAGATTTATTCCGCCAAATCGCATAACAGCACTGACAACTCCCATTAAAGCACCACCTGCAATAAAGCCGGATGCAAGAAGTGTTCCCTTCTCTCTACGTTCAGAATTTAAGGCTTCATCTTTGGAGCGGGAAGTTACGTACCAGTTGATTGCCCCACCTACGATAAGTGGAATATTTAGTTCTAACGGAATAAACATACCCAATGCGAAGGCTAATGCAGGAATTCCGCAAAGTGTAAGTACAATAGAGATAACTGCTCCTATACCATAAAGAATCCATGGAGCACCTACGCCGTTCATTAACGGTTCAATTACCGCTGCCATTGCATTGGCTTGTGGAGCAGCTAACTGACCGCTTGTAAATCCATAAGTCTTATTCAAGATAATCATTACGCCTCCCACAGTTGCAGCAGATACAAGTGTTCCAAGAAACTTCCATGTTTGCTGTTTTGCAGGAGTTGTTCCAATCCAGTAACCAATCTTTAAGTCGGTGATAAAACCACCGGCCATAGATAATGCCGTACAAACAACGCCACCCATAACCAATGCAGCAACCATGCCCGAAGGACCTTTTAATCCTACAGAAACCATAACCACCGATGCAAGGATAAGAGTCATTAATGTCATTCCTGATACCGGGTTTGTTCCTACAATGGCAATTGCATTTGCTGCAACAGTGGTGAAAAGGAAGGTGATAATTGTTACAAGTGCAATGGCAACTATACATTGAAATATATTTCCTTGCATCACATCAAAATAGAAGAACAAGAAAACTAGTACTAAAGTCAGGATAGAACCGATAGCGATAATCTTCATAGAAAGATCCTTCTGAGTGCGAATCACTTCTTTTTCTGAATTATCTTTGCCACTCATTTCTTTAGCAGCCAGTCCAACTGCACTCTTAATAATTCCCCATGATTTGATGATACCAATGATTCCTGCCATAGCAATACCACCAATACCAATACTCTTGGCATAATATTTAAAAATTAATTCGGGACTCATTGTTCCTACTGCTGCATGAATATCTGGATTCCACATATTTAATACAGTGTCTCCCCATATTAAGGAGATTCCCGGTATAATAATCCACCAAACTGCAAGTGAACCAAAACAAATGATGGCTGCATATTTTAATCCGATAATATATCCCAAACCAAGTACGGCTGCACCTGTATTTACTTTGAATACCAGTTTGGCTTTTTCGGCAAGCATATCACCTAATCCGCAAACACGGGTAGTGAAGTTTTCGTTCCACCATCCAAAGGTTGCAACTATAAAGTCGTACAAACCTCCAACTATACTGGCTATTAATAATGGTTTTGCCTGGTTACCGCTTGTTTCTCCCGAAACAATAACCTGAGTAGTAGCTGTTGCTTCCGGAAAAGGATATTGACCATGCATTTCTTTTACGAAATATTTGCGGAAAGGAATTAAAAACAAGATTCCAAGAACACCTCCTAATAAAGAACTAATAAATACCTGAAAGAAGGTTACTGACATTTCCGGATATTTTGCCTGAAGAATATATAGTGCAGGAAGAGTAAAGATAGCACCAGCCACAATCACTCCCGAGCTAGCTCCGATAGATTGAATAATTACATTTTCACCTAAAGCATTCTTTCTTTTTGCTGCACCCGATACTCCAACAGCAATAATGGCGATTGGGATAGCTGCTTCGAATACCTGACCAACCTTTAATCCCAGATAAGCTGCTGCTGCAGAAAAAAGAATAGCCATTGCAATACCCCAGAGAACAGACCATGGAGTCACTTCCTTGTACTGTTTATCAGGAGACATCAGCGGGTTGTATACTTCTCCCGGTTTAAGTGCTCTGAATGCGTTTTCGGGCAATCCCGTAAATTTTTCGTCTTCTTCGTGTTTCATATTTTAATAAGTTGATTTTGAAAATTTAGCTTCAAAGGAACTAAAAAAAATAGTGATATACAATTTTGACTTCAACTAAAGTGCATTATAATACAAAAAAAGAGAGGCTGCTATGATATTGTAGCAACCTCTCCTCATTTACGTGATATTTACCGATTATTGCGAACTATTTAATTTCAATCAGCCTCTCTGCTTTCTTTTCTTGTTCCGGGCTCATTTTAGGAATATTGATAGTTAGCACACCGTTTTCCACGCCAGCTTCAATTTGATCCTTTTCGGCATTATCAGGGAGAAGCATTGTCTGTTGGAATTTTGTGTAAGAGAACTCACGTCTTAGGTAGCGGCTTTCCTTATTCTCTTCTTTGTACTCTTGTTTCTTTTCCATGGTAACAACAAGTTGATTATCTTCATCAATTTTGATATTGAAGTCCTCTTTTGTCATTCCCGGAGCAGCTACTTCTACCTTGTACTCTTTTTCTGTTTCAATTACGTTGATGGCAGGGGCTGTAGCATTTGTACGTACCATCCAGTTTGTGTCAAATAAATCATTAAATACGTCAGGTAACCAATTTTGAGATCTTCTAACAGGCATCATAATTTAAATCTCCTATTTTTAAGTTAAACATTAAATTTATTATGAACTGGGTTTTTACGAACTCAATTTCACTTAATATAGAACAATATATATGCCAACATAGTTTACTGTATATTTGTCTTTCTGAACTGACATTTTTTCTTTGCCAATATACTATTCCTGTCAATCTGACTTTTTAATTTAACTATTTTTCATGATGCCTTTGTGGCATATTATATCAGTTTGAAGCGTAATCTCAGCCTGCCTTCTTCATAATCATGACTAATAATTTTAAAACGGCCTATTTCTGCTGTGTTTTCTACGTGCATTCCAATGCAGGGACAAGCATCATAGTTACCAACTCGCACAATGCGAAGCGTATCACTGGCATCATCTGGCAAACGAGTAAGGTCGAATTCTGCTTGCGCTTGTGAAGAAGGCATTAATTCTTCTGTTACATCCAGGTTCATTTCAATAATCTCGTTTACCTTATCTTCTACCGTCTGCAATTCTTCATCAGTAGGGCAGGTGGGGAGTGCATAATCACACTTACTTTTTTTCTTTTCTATATGAGCATTCACCGAGCGAGTGCATCCAAACGTTCTTACCATTGTTTGGTTGAGAATGTGTTCTGCTGTATGCATTGGTTCAAAATAAGATTTCTTGGGTTGGTTTAATATTACTTCTTCCATAATTGTTTAATTGCTTATTGCAAAGATACTAATTTTTGGTTTCTTTATTTTCTTCATCAAAATTAATGGTTGTCGTTGTGCGTCGTCCTATATTATATTCAGTCCAAATCCCCTTTAATTTACTTCTATCAGAGTCAAATGAGATGCGGAATTGTCCAAAGTCGCCAATAATTCTTCTATCACGGTAATCGTAAATTGAACCACTAGTTTCTCTCCATTGACTTATCACTTCTTTTCCGTCATTATTTGTGTAAATTGAGATGTCTTGCCACATTGGATAACCATTTCCTCCTGTTATCATTATTGTCCAAATGCCAATCCAGAAATAGGGAATGATTAATATACAAATTAGTCCAACAGCTATTCTCTTAATTTGTTTTTTCTCAATTTTTCGAGCTAGTATAAATAAGAAGATAAACAAAACTAAGATTAGCAGCATTAATAAAAATGTAGCTAAGGCATCAATAGTTGAATTTAAAAATTCAAACGGTGTCCCGACAATTAATGCAATCGTCAAGAAAAGTAAGCCCAGAGGTATCATGTTTAAATTCTTTTTCAAAATATACTTTTAATATTTTTAACTTTAAATTCCGTATAGCTGTAATAAAATATTAGATTTTTTTAATGGGAATTCTGTCTTGTAATGTTTGTTAAATATTGGTTTTTCATTGAGCTTTTGCCGGTCTTTATTTCCACCGTTTCCATAATCTTTTTTTCTTTTGTTCGGTTGTCTGCAAAATGGTACCATTAAAGTCAAATTTATATTTTCTGTTTTTCCAATCAGTCGCTATAATATAATTCTCAGCAACAAAGAAATTGTCTTTTCCTTCCAATGTCGTAAAAATGTCTGCACTGCTTTGTTGCCACAATATATTTCCGTTTTTGTCTAGTCTAGATATTTCAACTTCTCCATGAATAATATAACTATCCAGATATTTAAATATTTCAAAGCAAGTTATTTGGTCAGCTTGTTTGCACCACAATAATGTCAAATCAGGTATAGACAGGCAAAAAATAGTGTCAGAACAACAAACCAGAAGTCTGCCACTTTCTATAATTATTGAGTTCTTACCAATTCCAGTTTTACCACCAGTAGACCCTATGACTGCACTCTTCAATAGTTTGTCGTCTTGAAAGATTCTAATTCCAATAACAGTGGAATATTTAAAGTCTGATTTGTCAAAGTAAATATTGTCGTATTGATTTGCATTGTCATTCGAATCATATTTAAAAGTATAGTCCTCAAAAATGTCTATTTTATATCTTTCTGTTGTGTATTGTTCCATGTCTGAATGTATTAACGAGATATTGCTTTGTCCTTTTAAAATAGTTGCTTCCATAATTTACGTGATATTAAAATTGTCAGGAAATTGATCATCCCGATAACTATTAAAATTATAGACAAAATACTATCTTCTTTATTAATTCCACAATATAAAATTTCAAATATTACAGCAAAAAGGAATAAAATATTAAGATATATTTGAATTTCGATTGCAAAGATTGCTTTTTTTGTGATAATATAATAATATTATTCTGACTTATCCAAATAGAAAGAACTAAAGAAAACTATTTCTCATAAGCGAATTCATTTAATTCTTCTAATTCTTTAGCAATTTGTGATTCCCATTTTTTTTGTTTAATCTGATCAGTAGCAGAGCTTGTCTCTAATGTATATTCACTTTTGCGATTAGCGAAGTCTGTCATTATCTGATCGTTAAGTTCTTTAGCAATCTCTAGTCCTGAAATTAGCTTCTTTCTATTCTCTCGGAGTGCTTTTCTCAATTTACGGGTGTATATTTCACATAAATCAAAAAGAGTTTGCTGATATTGCAAA
Source organism: uncultured Bacteroides sp. (assembly GCF_963678845.1). Taxonomy (NCBI): domain Bacteria; kingdom Pseudomonadati; phylum Bacteroidota; class Bacteroidia; order Bacteroidales; family Bacteroidaceae; genus Bacteroides; species uncultured Bacteroides sp. Next base: position 574,909 of record NZ_OY787464.1, on the reverse strand, counting down.
GATTGCTGAACATTAGCTGTAGTATCAATTTGAGATGCTGATTTAATCATGTAGTTGTGTACTTTCTTATTGAAATTCTTGGTTAGAAAGTTAAATCCCCTTACTTGATAATCTACAGAGAACTGAGCAAAAGTTGTTCCTTTTTCCATATTCTTGGTTTTAATACCAAAATCATTGGTCGTTAGTTTCCGGGTAGCACTCCAGTAAATTGAATTATCATCATTTATTTTTTGTGCATATACTTCTCCTGAAAAGGAGAACAGCAGAATTAGAAAGAGCAGATTACATTTATTAATACGTATCATAATGGTGAGTTCGTGATTTTTGTGTTTGTGTTTTAATTTTTAAAATTATATAAAGCTATTACAGGAATAAAATATGGCCATATTTCTGTGTTGACGACATTAGGAAACAATGCCGTAACAGAGGTGTTCTCAAATTCTTGTTTTCCATACGGTACGATATCTGCACTATAATTTAATCTTTTTTCAGTGTTATTCCTTAAAGTCATTATTGTTTGCATTTTATTGTTTTCTCCTCCTTTTTGAGGCTTAGTATAATAACCAATTGAGAAAAAAACTTCTATAATATCTTTTTCTGGTTTTTCACTAAAATACTTCTTAACGTCGCTAACAATTAATGTATCTCTAAATTCTTCTTTATCTATGATAGTATATTTATAGCTTGCTGTATCGTTTTCAGGACGAATAAGCTTAAGTTTTAGTTTTACTCCCAATGGAAAAGAGTACCCAGTTGCCGGTATACTATCACTTATTTGATTATTTTCTTGTTGTGCATTTATTGCACTTATCCCGATAAATAATAGAGTCAACAGAATAAATAATATCTTTTTTATAATCTTTAATTTGTTCCTTTGGTTAAAGTTGTAAAGATAATTATTTTTTAGTTAATTAGAATTGTATAAACGAAATTTTGTTCATAAAAAGAAAATAAGGAGATGAATTATACTGATAATCATAAATTCTACAGAAAAAACAAAAATGATCTTCCACCTGCTACTAAATTTCCTGAAAATCCTATAATCAGGGCTTTTAAACTAGTAGCAGATGATTTTTTAAGTGAATTTATCTTCTACTATTATTGCTATCTGCTACCATTTTTTGAATGAATTTTGATTTTTGCAGTTGTGGTGTATTGCTTTGGAGGTTTTGGGCTATGGGCAAAAAAAAGGAGTCACGCCTGACTCCAACCTTTGTTAACCTTAAATCTAATACTATGAAAAACACACTGCAAAGGTACGGCTTTTGGTGACATCTCCAAATGTTCTTGCAATAAAAGTATGTTTTATAACATGATTTAATATTTGGTATTGTTATATTTAAATTTAGTTTAAATGATTTGACTACTGTGTATTTTGATTTTAGTGGTTGTAGTATATGGCTTTGGAGTATAAACTGATCCCTTTGAAAACCTTTGTGTATGGGCAAAAAAAAAGGAGTCACGCCTGACTCCAACCTTTGTTAACCTTAAATCTAATACTATGAAAAACACACTGCAAAGGTACGGTTTTTGGTGATATTTCCAAATGTTTTGACTGTAAAAACATGCTCTATAACATGATTTAATATTTGCGGGTTCTATTTGTTTAATTATGCAAATTATTAAAATATATAGAATGCTTTGAATTCTCCTGTACAAAACAATTAATTCTTTTGTACAGAAGAATTAATTGTTTTGTACAAAAGATTGTTTTCTTTTGTACAAGAATTATAGAATGTCAGGTTAATGGATATAAAAAGGAATAGGGGAATTAGCATATTATACCTATCTTTGCAAAAGAAGCATCTGCTTTTAATATGCAGATACTCATTAACAAAAACAATTAAGAGATGTCATTTGAAGCAACTAAACGAGAGTGGAGCGAACTCTATACTTTTTTTCGTCTCCTGAGTGACGGAGTAGTTTATGCCGGTTCACCACAAGTACAGAAAAGAGAGGACGCGTGTCTTCCAATTGCATTAATTCAGCGCGAGGAGCACGATGGTTCCCGCAAATATATTGTAGAAGGTGAAGATATTCATGTCTTGGGAGAAAAGATCGATAAAGTAGTTTCCCGCGAAGATTTTGGTGTTGTGGCCGATACTGTATTGGCAGCAATGAAAGGTTCTTCTGAAGATATTGTTTTGTCTCCCGATGGGGTGGAGGAGTTTCTGGATAAAGTTGCAATCTTTGATTTGGAAGCTCGTACGGACGATCGAACAGATTTTTATATTGCCTTCTATCACGTGGATGCTCCTCTTATTGGGTTTAATGTTCGTTCCCGAATGAGTGCCATGAATCCATTACTGGATGGTGGACGGACGGCTAACCTGAAGTTTGAACAAACGGGAATTAAGTTTGCCAATCCAATGATCAATAATGTTAATGCGCTGGAATCTCTTGATGTGGTGGCGGACAGAATGCTGTTGATAGAACGTTTGGGCGGAATATTAAAGTACTCGGATGTAGCCGATAAGGTATTTCGCTGTAATCTTTCTATGATTGACCTGCATTTCCCTAGAATGATTGCCGAGATGCTTCGTATTATGCAAATAGATGGCATTACTAAGGTTACTGAACTTATAGACCGTATAAAGGAAACCAATCCTTTGAAAATAAAAGAGGATCTGATTGTAAAGCATAGTTTCTATGAATATAAGATGAAGCAATTCCTTTTGTCTCTGGCTCTTGGCATGCGTCCGGCAAAGATTTATACAGGAGAAGACTCTGCTGTATCTGGTATTTTGCTGGTTACAGGACGTGGAGAGGTACTTTGTTACCAGAAGTCCGACAAAAAGGTATTTGAAGATTTTCTGTATTTAAACTCCCGACTGGAAAAGGGATCTACCGAAAAAGATAAATATGGCTATCTTGAAAAAGAAAATGGGGCTGTTTATTTCAAATTAAACCTGAAGATTGGATTGACAAAACGATAATTATATATCATCCTCCTGCATTAATAAGTATATTGGTGTAGACCAAAAAGAAGGGCTGTCTTAAAAAAAATCCCCTGTTAGTTTAACAGTGTGAACTCTTTTAAGGCATCCTTTTATTCTTCTCTCTTTACTGAGCTCCTTTTATAATATAAATTTCAGTATCTTTCCGCTCATTCCTTCTACAAAAGTTTCTGTAGGTTGGTAGGGTAGAAGACTGAGCTTTTCTTTTTCTTTTGTAAGCAAATCCTTGGCTGTATACGATTCGTTTTGAGGAATCTGTAAGAAATCAAAAGCGTGGCTTGGAATGTTTATTGAAATTTTAGATGCCTGCTTATCGAAATTTACTATAATCAATAGAAGTTCATTTCCTTTCTTCCTGAAAAATGCATAATTCTTATGTACATTAAAGTCTGGTTTTCCAGAGTTTACATACATAAGGTCGAAAAACTGTCCTTCGTAAATGGCTTTTTCTTTATTGCACAGATTTAATAACTTGGTGTAAAAAGCCTGCAATTCCTTTTGCTTATCAGTAAGAAGTTTGCCATCGAACTGATCTTTATTTCTCCAGTGTCTTATGGTTTTAACGCTCCAATAGTCAAAAATGGTTGTTCTTCCGTCTTTCCCACTGAAACCTTCTTCATCCATACCGTGTTCTCCAAACTCTTGTCCGAAATAGATCATAACCGGATTTACATTCATGCATGCAGCAACAATCATGGCAGGAATTCCTTTAATTCCATTGCCGGTTAAGAATGTAGATGCAAAGCGTTGCTCATCATGATTTTCTATAAAATTGAGCATTTGTTTTTCTATTCCTCCCAGACTTTGCCAGCAGCCTGTAATATCTGATGCCGATTTGTAACCGCATGCCACGTCGCGAAGAGTTTCATAAAGGCCCACTTTATCATATAAATAATTGAACCCTCCATTAAACAGATAGTTATGATATTCCTCTGGGTTGTAGACTTCTGCAATAAATAGGATATTGGGGAACTTATATCTCACCTGAGAAATGGCCCATTTCCAGAAATCTACAGGAACCATTTCTGCCATGTCACAGCGAAAACCGTCGATGCCTTTTGAAGTCCAGAATAAAAGAATATCAAGCATCTTTAACCATGTGTCGGGCACAGGATAAAAATGCCGGGTTCCTCCGTTGGTGTAGTCAATGCCGTAGTTTAGCTTCACTGTTTCATACCAGTCATTTACCCCGGGGTAAGCATCGAACTTATCGTTGCCTGTTGCTTTGGCTGGAAATTCATAATATGCCTTACTGGCATTTCCTTTCATATCAAACTGACCGCTCAATAAATTTAGTGGGATATAATAAAAATTATTATATGGGCTGAATGCGTTTTCTGGATTATCATCCTCTCCTAAATCCTTGATGTGCTTAGGTTTGGAATCGGAATGATATTGTCGGGCTACGTGATTGGGAACAAAATCAATGATGAATTTCAACCCTGCCTGATGAGTGCGTTCTACCAAAGCTTCAAATTCTTTCATTCGGTTGGGCACATCGTCTGCTAAATCGGGATCTACATCATAATAATCCTTTATGGCATAAGGCGAACCTGCTTTTCCTTTTACAATGGCCGGATGATCTTGGCGGATATTGTATTTGCTGTAGTCGGTTTGTGTGGCATGTTCAATAATTCCGGTATACCAAACGTGGGTTATGCCCAGTTTCTTTATCTCGTTTAATGCTTTGGTGGTAAAGTCTGAGAACTTGCCACAACCGTTCTCTTCAATAGAGCCGTTATGAACGCAGTGGTTGTTGTCATTTCCAAATAGCCGGGAAAAGATTTGATAAATAATTATTTTATTCCCTTTTTTTATTTCCATATAGTCCCTTTTTCTTCAATAAGTTTATTCAGTACTTTATTTCCCGAATCATATCCATGTTTGAAAATCTCTTCAGCCTTCCCTAACTCACGGTTACCATATCCTTTTAGTCCGTAAGGTTCAATTAGCAGATCGCTGCTTTCTCTATCCGGAAAGGTGTTGGCGCGAAACATAAAATGATATGAACGGAGGGCAATATCCATGATGTTCATTTTGTATTTCCCTGCAACGAGAGGACTTACATTTATGGCAACCACTTTTTCGCATTCTTTGCGAATGGTAGAAACCGGTAAGTTTTTAAAGACTCCCCCGTCCACGTAATTTACTCCATCAATGTTTACGGGGGTAAACATAACTGGCATGCAGCAGGATGCAGCAACTAAGTTTGCTATATTCCCTTTTCTAAACTGTACAGATCTGCCATGATCTAAATCTGTTGCGGTTATAACAAGAGGTGTTTCCAGCTCCTCAAGCATTTTGTGCTTTAGATTGGTGTTCAGAAAATCTATAAAATCATCAAGCTTAAAAAAACCAGTTCTGGTTAATGCCCAACTAGTTAAGTCCATAAACTTGTATCCGTTAAAGATTTCTACCGCACGGTAAGGTTCATATCCGTCAGCATAAAAAACGCCGGCCAGAGATCCTGCGCTAACTCCGGAAATAATGTTCGGCTTGATGTCATGTTCCAGCAGTGCTTGCATAACCCCTAAATGAGCAAAGCCTTTTATAAAGCCACCACTGAGTGCATATCCAATGCGATGAGGCTTATTGGTCTCGAAATTATTATGTCCTACCATCTCTTCCTTTGCTAAATAAGTTGGTACGAATATACAAAATAATTTGGTTGTTATACACAGAAGAGGCCGAACTTTTTCAAATTCGGCCTCTTCTGTGTATACTTGATGTTTTTTATGCTAATCCATGAGCATTTACTGTTGCATCAATCTTTTTAACTAATCCTTGAAGAACAGCTCCAGGTCCACATTCTGTGAAATCAGTGGCACCATCTGCAATCATATTCTTTACAGTCTGTGACCAACGTACAGGACCGGTAAGTTGTGCAATTAAATTTTCTTTAATCTGTGCTGGGTCTGTTTGTGGAAGTGCATTTACATTCTGATAAACAGGGCATGCCGGAGTGTGAAACTCAGTGCTGTTGATAGCAGCTGCAAGTTCAACTTTTGCAGGATTCATTAAAGGAGAGTGGAATGCACCACCTACTTTTAAAGGAAGAGCACGTTTTGCTCCTGCGGCTTTCATTAATTCACAAGCTTTTTCAATACCTGCAACAGATCCGGAAATAACAATTTGTCCCGGACAGTTATAATTGGCAGCAACACAAACTTCGCCTTCTATAGAAGCACAGATTTCTTCTACTTTTTCATCTGCTAATGCAATAATAGCAGCCATTGTTGAAGGTTCTGCTTCGCAAGCTTTTTGCATAGCCATTGCACGAGCATAAACAAGTTTCAATCCGTCTTCAAATGAAAGTGCACCGGCAACAACTAATGCTGAAAATTCACCAAGTGAATGTCCTGCTGTCATTTCAGGTTTAGTATCGTCGTCTTTGCAAAGTGCTGAAATAACAGAGTGAAGGAAAACAGCTGGCTGAGTTACTTTTGTCTGACGAAGATCTTCATCAGTTCCTTCAAACATAATATCAGTAATTCGATATCCTAAAATATCATTAGCTTTTTCAAAAAGTTCTTTGGCTAACGCCGAGTTTTCATATAGGTCTTTACCCATGCCCACAAACTGTGCGCCTTGACCTGGAAATACAAATGCTTTCATATTATTTATGTTTTTATGTTTATGAATAACGGCCGCGAAGGTAATGATTATTTAGTTATATTTGAAACTATTCTCTTTATTTCATCCAGTAAATGAGTAAAAATTCTTTTGATTTGCTATATATGATCAAGTCTATTGAACTGTGTTTGCATTGCAAATACGAATAGCGAATGCCTTGAGATTGCGGCTTTTTGTAACTTAATGTCCTCCAAAAAGTGAGGGATGACTCTTAAATGTGATAGATAAGTGATGGTTGGATTTTATCAATTGCTTGATATGTTCTTGATTACTAGAATTCTAGATTGAAAAGTGAGAGGTGAGGGTATGTTTTGTGTTTTTTTTGTGTGAACAGTTTTGAATTCTGGCTAATTGGGTGGTTGGGTATATAAAAAAAGTAGGTAAAACTTACGTCTTACCTACTTTTATATCTTTTTGTTGTATTAATTATGCTTTTGGAAGAGCTTCTTTTACAACCATTTGACGGCCTTCGAATTCAGCACCGTTAAGTTCTTTAATTACGTTTTCAGCTTCTCCTTGATTAGGCATTTCTGCGAAAGCGAAACCTTTAGATTTGCGAGTTTCACGATCTATGATCAATTTAACTGAATTAACTACTCCATACTCTTCTAAAACTTGATTAAGATCTGATTCTCTAACCTTGTAGTTAAGGTTACCAATGTAAATATTCATGCGAATAAAAATTAAAATATAAATAAATTAAATATTGAAACAATGTAGTTTTAAAAGATCCGTTTTCGTCATTTAAAGATGCCCTGATAAAGGGGAAAATTATTTAGAGAATTTAGAGCGATGTAAACTATCCCTTGTTTATGAATACAAAGAAAGGCATTTATTTTTTAATATCAAGCAATAATAGTTGATTATTTTTCTGTAAAGGTTTTATTTGTGCTATTTTAACAAATAGTTGCTAAAAAATGATGTATACTCATTATTAGATTTAATAATAATGTTTTTTTTGATAATGTGTTTTTGCTAAAATACAATAACTACTTCTTTGTATAGACAGTTACTGCTTCTTTACATAGACAGTTGGCACTGTTTGAAAAGCCTTATTTATGGGAATAATAGTAAATTGTACAATATACAATTACTATTCTGAAAATACATACTGTAAATAATACAATATACATATAAGTCATATTGTATTATATATGATATTTATAATGCTGATAAATAATAGATTATAAACTTTGAAAATAATTTGTTTTTTATTTGGAACTATAAAATTAAGCCGTATATTTGCAATGCTTAAATAAATATTATGGAACACGATATTAATGAAAATAAGTTAGTGAATCCACATGTCTCTGTTGACTGTGTTGTGATAGGATTTGATGGTGAACAACTAAAAGTCTTGCTGGTACAACAGGCAGAACAAGATGCTACTGATGCCTATACAGATATGAAACTTCCGGGTAGTCTTATCTATGAAGACGAAGATTTGGATGAGGCTGCACAACGGGTTCTTTATGAATTGACAGGAATAAAAAATGTCAATTTGCTTCAATTCAGAGCTTTTGGCTCAAAAAACAGAACACATAATCCTAAAGATGTAAGATGGCTGGAACGCTTCCATCAATTAAAAAGCAAAATTGAACGTATTGTTACAGTTGCCTATCTTTCTATGGTAAAGATTGATAAAAAACTGGAAAACTTGTCAGACAAATATCAGGCATGCTGGATGGAAGTAAAGGATCTTAAAGCACTGGCTTTCGACCACAATCAAATTATCTCTGAGGCAATTACCTATATTCGTCAATATGTAGAGATGAACCCTTCTGTATTGTTTGATTTGTTGCCGCGCAAATTTACAGCATCCGAACTGCGTGTTTTGTTTGAGCTGGTATACGATAAGGAATTTGATGTTCGGAATTTCCATAAAAAGATTGCTATGATGGAATATGTTGTTCCGCTTCAGGAACGTCAGACTGGTGTTCCTCACCGGGCGGCCCGTTACTATAAGTTTGACCGTAAAATTTTCAATAAGCTTCATGGTACATCAAAGTCATTTAGTAAATAATTACCTTAATATATTTTTAATACCTTATAATTATGTTTCTATTAGGATATGACATAGGAAGCTCGTCAGTAAAGGCGAGTCTAGTAAATGCTGAGACTGGAAAATGTGTTGCAACTGCTTTTTACCCAAAGACAGAAATGAATATTACGGCTGTTAAAGCTGGTTGGGCAGAACAAGATCCTCAGGCTTGGTGGGAAAATTTAAAATTATCCACTAAAAGCATTCTTGATGAATCAGGAGTTAGTGCTGCTGAAATTAAAGCTATAGGTATCTCTTATCAGATGCACGGATTGGTTTGTGTTGATAAAGATCAAAATGTATTGCGCCCTGCTATTATCTGGTGCGACTCACGCGCTGTTCCTTATGGACAAAAGGCTTTTGAAATATTAGGCGAAGATAAATGTCTTTCTCATTTATTAAATTCTCCAGGTAATTTTACTGCTTCTAAGCTGGCCTGGATAAAGCAAAATGAGCCTCACATTTATGAGAAAATCTATAAGATAATGCTTCCAGGTGATTATATTGCTATGAAACTGAGCGGTGAAATCTGCACAACAGTTTCAGGGCTTTCGGAAGGTATGTTCTGGGATTTCAAGGAAAATAGTTTAGCTGGATTCCTGATGAATTATTACGGATTTGATTCTTCGTTAATTGCAGATATTAAACCTACATTCTCTAATCAGGGAGAAGTAAATGCTGCTGCTGCCAAGGAACTTGGTTTAAAGGAAGGTACACCAATTACTTATCGTGCAGGTGATCAGCCTAATAATGCTCTTTCTCTGAATGTATTTAATCCCGGAGAAATTGCTTCAACAGCCGGAACATCAGGTGTTGTATATGGCGTGAATGGAGAAGTAAACTATGATCCTCAATCAAGAGTGAATACTTTTGCTCATGTAAATCATACTGATGAGCAAACTCGCTTGGGTGTATTGCTTTGTATTAACGGAACCGGAATCCTGAATTCATGGGTGAAAAAGAATATTGCTCCAGAAGGTATATCATATAATGAGATGAATGTTCTGGCATCAAAAGCTCCTATAGGTAGTGGAGGAATTAGTATTTTGCCTTTTGGTAATGGAGCCGAACGTATGTTGGGTAACAGAGAAATAGGTTGTTCTATCCGCGGACTTAACTTCAATACACACGGAAAACATCATATTGCCCGTGCTGCTCAGGAAGGAATTGTTTTCTCATTTAAATACGGAATTGAGATCATGGAACAGATGGGTATTCCGGTGAAGAAGATTCATGCTGGTCATGCAAATATGTTCTTAAGTTCCATCTTCCGAGATACACTTGCCGGAGTAACCGGAGCGGTTATTGAACTGTATGATACTGATGGCTCTGTTGGTGCTGCCAAGGGTGCAGGTATTGGTGCAGGAATATATAAAGATAACAATGAAGCTTTTGCCACTCTCGATAAACTGGATGTAATTGAGCCTAATGTGGCTAAGTGTCAGGAGTATGCGGATGCATATAATCAATGGAAATACAGACTAGAAAAATCTATGTCTAAATAAATATATCAAATAACAATAAACAATTTTAAATCAAAAAGTATTATGGCAACTAAAGAGTATTTTCCCGGAATAGGAAAGATTAAATTTGAAGGTAAAGAAAGTAAGAACCCAATGGCATTCCGTTATTATGATGCTGAGAAAGTGGTTAACGGAAAGAAAATGAAAGACTGGTTGAAGTTTGCTATGGCTTGGTGGCACACACTTTGCGCTGAAGGTGGTGACCAGTTTGGTGGTGGAACAAAACAATTTCCTTGGAACGGTGCTTCTTCTGCTGTTGAAGCTGCAAAAAATAAACTAGATGCTGGTTTTGAATTTATGCAGAAGTGTGGTATTGAATATTACTGTTTCCACGATGCTGACTTAGTTGATCCTAGCGATGATATTGCTGAATATGAAGCAAACATGAAAGCTATTGTTGCTTATGCTAAAGAAAAACAAGCAGAAACTGGTATCAAATTGCTATGGGGTACTGCAAATGTATTCTCTCACGCTCGTTATATGAATGGTGCTGCTACGAATCCTAACTTTGATGTTGTGGCTCGTGCTGCTGTTCAAATCAAGAATGCTATTGATGCAACCATCGAATTAGGTGGAACTAACTATGTATTCTGGGGTGGACGTGAAGGTTACATGTCTTTGTTGAATACTGATCAGAAACGTGAAAAAGAACATTTGGCAATGATGCTTACCAAAGCTCGTGACTATGCTCGTGCTAAAGGTTTCAAAGGAACATTCCTTATCGAACCAAAACCAATGGAACCAATGAAACATCAATATGATGTGGATACAGAGACTGTTATTGGTTTCCTTAAAGCTCACGGTTTGGAAAATGATTTCAAGGTAAACATTGAAGTTAACCACGCTACTTTGGCAGGTCACACTTTTGAACATGAATTAGCTTGCGCTGTAGATGCAGGTATGTTGGGCTCAATTGATGCAAACCGCGGTGATGCTCAGAATGGTTGGGATACAGACCAATTCCCTATTGATAATTATGAATTGATTCAGGCAATGATGCAGATTATCCGCAACGGCGGTCTTGGCAATGGTGGAACAAACTTTGATGCTAAAACTCGTCGTAACTCTACTGATCTGGAAGATATCTTTATTGCTCACATTAGTGGTATGGATGTTTTTGCCCGTGCATTGGAAAATGCTTCAGCTTTATTGAATGAATCTCCAATCAATAAAATGGTAAAAGAACGCTATGCTTCTTTTGATGGTGGCAAAGGAAAAGACTTCGAAGCAGGTAATCTTTCTTTGGAAGATCTTCGTGCTTATGCAGTTGCTAAAGGCGAACCAACTCAGGTTAGCGGTAAACAGGAATTGTATGAAGCAATTGTAAACATGTATTGCTAATCGCTCTGTTAAGTTAGTAATTTAATATTCCGGTATGTCGATGAATCTTGATTTCACGGCATACCGGTCATTTGATTTGTAGACTCTTTAATCTCTAATTCTATTAATATAAAAAACATATGTCATCAAAAACAAAACAAGCGGGGCTATATCTTGCATTGCTAACCTTAGTTGCAACACTCGGAGGATTGTTGTTTGGTTATGATACAGCTGTGGTGAATGGAGCCGAAAAATCTTTGGTTGATTTCTTCATCAGCAAAATCACAACTGATAGCGTGTATGCAGTAAGTATGATAACCCAGTATAAATTATTTGTAAGTACAGTTGTTCTTCTTGTACTTGCAATACTTTCTTCACAAATATTCAAATTAGTAGGCAAAACTAAAGGAGGAATTACTGTTGCTGTTTTATTTGTAATAGCTATTATCTGGATGATTAATTATGTATCGGAAGCTGTACCAACAGATCCTACTCTTGTTCAGGGAATGGCAGACTCTATCAAAGGGTTCGTAATTTCAAGTGCATTAATTGGTTGCATTATTGGTGGATCTATTTCCGGTTTTATCTCTAATTCATTGGGACGTAAGAAGGGTCTTTTTATTTGTGCTCTTGCTTTCTGTGTTTCGGCTATTGGTGCCTGGAACCCTGATGGTTTTAATGTTTTTGGTTTGAATGATGCTTATTCATTCGTTATTTATCGTATAATAGGTGGTTTGGGTGTAGGTTTGGCTTCTGCTCTTTCTCCTATGTACATTGCCGAAATAGCTCCGGCTGAGACTCGTGGTAAGCTGGTTTCTTTTAACCAGTTCGCTATCATTTTTGGTATGCTGGTTATTTATTTTGTGAACTACTTTATAGCTAAGTCGGGTGATGCTCAATGGCTCACAGATACCGGCTGGCGCTGGATGTTCTTCTCAGGAATTATCCCTGCAGGTATATTCTTTATCCTGTTGTTTTTTGTACCCGAAACACCGCGTTTCCTTGCAATGAAGGGTAAGGATGAAAAGGCACTTAGTGTATTGACTAATATTGTGGGAGCGGAAGAGGCAAAGAAAGAATTGTCGGACATTAAAGAAACGCTTCATGAAAAAAGCTCTCCATGGTTATCTTATGGTTGGGTAGTAATCATTATTGGTATATTACTCTCTGTTTTCCAGCAGTTTGTAGGTATCAATGTGGTACTTTATTATGCCGGAAACATATTCCGTAATATGGGTGCTAACACAGATTCTTCTTTGTTGCAAACAATTGTAGTAGGTGTTGTTAACTTAACATTTACTTGTGTAGCTATTCTTAAAGTAGATAAGTTTGGCCGTAAACCGCTGATGATTATTGGTGCATTGGGAATGGCTATAAGTATGATTCTTCTCGGATTTACTTTCTATTTCCAGACTGTTGGTATGGGCTCTTTGATTCTTATGTTACTTTACACAGCTTCTTTTGCTATGAGTTGGGGACCGGTTACCTGGGTGCTTTTATCTGAAATATTTCCGAATTCCATTCGTGGTGCAATGTCTATTGCGGTAGCTGCACAATGGATGGCCAATCTGATTATTTCATGGACATTCCCTATGATGAACGACAATAAATGGCTGTCAGGATTGTTCCACCAGGGATTCGCTTACTGGATTTATGGTGTAATGGGACTTCTTGCTGCATTCTTTGTATGGAAGTTCTTACCTGAAACAAAGGGCAAGACTTTGGAAGAAATTGAGAAATTCTGGAAAAAATAATATTTTCCTTCTATTGATAAAAAGGCGAAGCAATGAAATATTGCTTCGCCTTTTTATATACTACTTACTATTTTGAGGATTTTTTCTAAAAATAGTCTTACCTTTGCGAAACGATTAAAAGACATCACATAAGATTATGACAAAGAAGATTTTATTACTCGGTTCCGGAGAGTTAGGGAAAGAGTTTGTTATAGCAGCTCAGCGTAAAGGACAATATATTGTGGCTTGCGATTCGTATGCCGGAGCACCTGCCATGCAGGTAGCTGATGAGTGTGAAGTATTTGATATGCTCGACGGAGATGCATTGGTACGTGTAGTTAAGAAACACCAGCCCGATTTAATTGTACCCGAGATTGAAGCTATCCGTACCGAACGTCTTTATGAATTTGAGGAGCAGGGAATACAGGTTGTGCCTAGTGCCCGTGCGGTAAACTTTACCATGAATCGTAAAGCCATTCGAGATTTAGCAGCAAAAGAGCTAGGTTTGAAAACTGCAAAGTATTTTTATGCAACTTCACTGGAAGAATTGAAAGAAGCTGCAACTAAGGTTGGCTTTCCTTGTGTGGTAAAACCTTTAATGTCTTCTTCAGGAAAAGGTCAGTCTTTGGTACGCTCGGCAGAAGAATTAGATCATGCATGGGAATATGGTTGTAGCGGTAGCCGTGGTGATATAAAAGAATTAATCATAGAGGAATTTATTCAGTTTGATAGCGAGATTACCTTATTAACTGTAACTCAGAAGAATGGTCCTACACTTTTCTGTCCGCCAATTGGGCATATACAAAAAGGTGGCGATTACCGTGAAAGTTTTCAGCCTGCACATATTGATCCTGCTCATTTAAAAGAAGCTGAGGAAATGGCCGAAAAGGTAACCAATGCTTTAACCGGAGCCGGACTTTGGGGTGTTGAATTCTTTTTGAGCCATGAGAATGGAGTCTATTTCTCTGAACTTTCTCCTCGTCCGCATGACACAGGTATGGTTACATTGGCAGGAACACAAAATCTGAATGAATTCGAACTTCATCTTCGCGCAATCCTTGGACTTCCTATTCCTGGAATTAAGCAGGAAAGGGCAGGAGTAAGTGCTGTTATTCTTTCTCCTATAGCCAGCAAAGAAACTCCACGTTACAGAGGTCTTGAAGATGTAGTAAAGGAAGAAGATACTTATCTTCGTATATTTGGCAAACCATTCACTAAAGTTAACCGACGCATGGGTGTGGTGCTTTGCTATGCTCCTGTAGGATCAGACATGGATCAACTAAGAGATAAAGCGAAAGATATTGCTTCAAGAGTGGAAGTATATTAATAATCTTTCCCGATAAATTTATATTCCCTTGTACAAAAGAATGCATTCTTCTGTACAAGGGAATTCTTTCTTTTGTACAAAAGAAAGAATTGTTTTGTACAACGTCTCATAAATCATTCCTTATTCCCTTTAAACTTCCCATTAGTACCCTAATTTTATTCTCGTCTGAACATCTCATCCGTATTGTTTGTTTAGTAACAAAAAAAGAAATGTTACTTAATAAAACATATTATAAGATGAAAAAATCAGATATAGGAGTTATAGGACTTGCAGTGATGGGAGAAAATATTGCATTTAATTTGGAGAATAAAGGATGGCAGGTTTCTGTATATAACCGTACGACAAAAGAAACTCAAGTAAGTGTGGTAGAAAGATTAATGACGGGACGAGCCAAGGGAAAGAATATACTTGGCTTTGAAAGCATAGAAGAACTTGTTGATTCCCTATCAACTCCTCGTAAGATTATGATGATGGTGAGAGCTGGCAGTCCGGTAGACGAAGTTATTGAACAACTTTTGCCGTTTCTTTCTTCCGGCGATATTTTGATAGACGGAGGAAATTCCAATTATGAAGATACTGCACGAAGAGTTAAGCTAGTAGAAGAAAAAGGTTTCCTTTTTGTCGGAGCCGGTGTGTCGGGAGGTGAAGAAGGGGCTTTGAATGGAGCGTCAATTATGCCTGGAGGATCTGCTGGAGCATGGTTTGATGTGCGTCCCATTCTGCAAAGCATTGCTGCGAAAGCCGAAGATGATTCCCCTTGTTGTGAATGGATAGGTGGAGGTGGCTCGGGACATTTCGTGAAGATGATTCATAATGGCATTGAATATGGCGATATGCAATTAATTTCAGAAGCTTACTTCGTAATGAAACGCCTTTTGGAATCTTCTAATGAAGAAATGGCTGCCCATTTTGCAACCTGGAACGAAGGCAAGTTAAAGAGCTATCTGGTAGAGATTACATCTAATATTTTAAGGCACAAAGATGCCGAAGGGGAATATCTTATCGACAAGATTTTAGATACAGCCGGA
The DNA here is from genome assembly GCF_963678845.1 of uncultured Bacteroides sp. Classification (NCBI taxonomy): domain Bacteria; kingdom Pseudomonadati; phylum Bacteroidota; class Bacteroidia; order Bacteroidales; family Bacteroidaceae; genus Bacteroides; species uncultured Bacteroides sp. The sequence continues at coordinate 559,347 of NZ_OY787464.1, read as the reverse complement.
CAGAAAGGTACTGGGAAGTGGTCGGTTATCAATGCTATGGAATTGGGAATGCCGCTAAATCTTATCTCTACAGCAGTTTTTGAAAGAAGCCTTTCTGCCCGAAAAGAACTTCGTGTTGAGGCTTCTCACGCTTATAACAGGCAACCCTCTGAAAAAACATATCCTGAAGATGAATTAATAAAAGAAATATACCATTCTCTTTATGCTTCCAAGTTAGTCTCTTATGCGCAAGGGTTTAATGTGCTCAAGCAAGCGTCCGAGCAATTTGGATGGAAGCTCAATCTGGCTTCTATTGCCAGAATATGGCGGGGAGGTTGTATTATTCGTTCTTCTTTCCTGAACGAAATAGCAAAAGCATTTGATGAGGACAGACATCTGTCCAATCTTTTATTGGCTCCCTATTTCAAAGATGATATTTGTGAGGCATTGCCCTATTGGAAGAAGCTTATTTCTGTAGCAGCTAAAGAGGAATTACCAGTGCCTGCATTTTCATCAGCACTTAATTATTTTTATTCTTTGACTACAGATCGCTTGCCGGCCAATTTAGTTCAGGCACAAAGAGATTATTTTGGAGCCCATACTTTTGAAAGAGTTGATTTGCCCCGTGGAGTATTCTCTCATGAGAACTGGACCGGACAAGGGGGGGATACAAAATCCGGAAGTTACAATGCTTAAACTTTGAATGTTATGGAAAAACCAGATAGTATGGTAATGGTTATCTTTGGTGCATCGGGTGATCTCACTCGCCGCAAACTGATGCCATCCCTTTATATTTTACATAAATATAAAAGGTTGCCCAAGAATTTTGCAATTCTGGGCGTTTCACGTACAGTATATACTGATGAAGCTTACCGCGATCGTATTCGCTTACAGCTGCATCGTTTCTTAAAACCAGAAGAGCTGGATGAAAACCAAATAAACTCTTTTATTCGTTTATTGCATTATTCCCCTATGGATCCGGCCAATCCGGATGCTTATCTGCTTCTTCAGCCTAAATTACTGGAGCTGGATAAAATGATTGGAAATCAGGAGTATTATCTTTATTATCTTGCTACTCCGCCTTCACTTTACGGACTGATACCTCAGTACCTTAAAACAGTAGGATTAAACCTGGATAAAGGTATTAATGGAAAGAAAAGAATTATCGTTGAGAAACCTTTCGGTTATGATCTGGCTTCTGCCAAAGAACTTAGTAATGTCTATTATAAGGATGTATTCAGAGAAGACCAGATTTTTCGTATAGATCATTTTCTCGGGAAAGAGACTGTACAGAATATACTTGCCTTTCGCTTTTCTAATAGTATTTTTGAGCCTATATGGAATAGAAACTATATTGATTACGTGGAAGTTACTGCTGTTGAGAATATGGGTGTTGAAGAGAGAGGAAATTATTTTGATGGAATAGGGACTTTGCGAGACATGGTGCAGAATCACCTTATTCAGTTATTGGCCATTACAGCAATGGAACCGCCTATGGCTTTTAATGCCGATAGTTTCAGAGACGAAGTGTTGAGAGTTTATCAGGCATTGGCTCCGCTTACAGAAGTTGATATGAAAGAGCATATTGTACGCGGACAATATACAGCTTCTGAATCAAAGAAAGGATATCGTGAAGAGAAAGATATTGATCCTTTGTCGCGTACGGAAACTTATCTGGCAATGCGACTGAATATTAATAACTGGCGATGGAGTGGGGTACCATTTTATATTCGTACAGGAAAATACATGCCTACAAAAGTGAGCGAAGTTGTTGTTCATTTCAAGCCAACTCCTTATCAGTTATTTAATTGTCTGGATGGCGTTTGTCCTGTTGGTAATCAACTTATTATACGAATTCAGCCCAATGAAGGCATTGTGCTTAAATTCGGAATGAAAGTCCCTGGCTCAGGATTTGATATTGATCAGGTTGCTATGGATTTTAGTTACAACAGTTTGGGAGAGCTTTCTCCGGGAGATGCTTATGCCCGTTTAATTGAAGATTGTATAATGGGCGATCCTACACTCTTTACTCGCAGCGATGCGGTAGAAGCTAGTTGGCAGTTCTTTACTCCTGTACTTGATTTCTGGAATAAACATCCAGAGATGCCAGTATATGGTTATCCGGCAGGAACCTGGGGACCAAGAGAGTCCGAAGCAATGATGCATGAACATGGTGCCGAATGGACTAATCCGTGTAAAAACCTAACAAATACAGACTTATATTGCGAACTTTAATTAGAACTGATGATAAAAATAAATAAATATCCATTCTCTCTGGAAGCTGCGCACGGACTTACAAAAGCTCTTTTAGAAAAGATAAATCAGTCTGCAGAAAAGAACTTTCATCTGGCACTTTCCGGAGGAAATACTCCCGCGGGACTTTTTAGATTGTGGGCAGAGGAATATAAGGAGGTTATCCCCTGGAAGAAAATGCAACTTTATTGGGTTGATGAGCGTTGTGTACCTCCCGGCCATCCGGAAAGTAATTATGGAATGACCAAACGAATACTTCTTGATAAGGTACCTTTATCTGATTTGCAGATTCACCGTATTCATGGAGAAGATTCTCCCGAGGTGGAAGCAAAAAGATACTCGGCCTTGATAGATAATCTATTGATAAAGCATGTAATGTATCCGGTATTTGATTGCATACTTCTGGGCATTGGTGCTGATGGACATACTTCTTCTATATTTCCCGGACAAGATTCTTTATTGATTTCTCCAGAGACTTATGCTGTGAGTGTGAATCCTCAAACAGGTGTGAAGCGTATTGCTTTGACTGGTTTGCCTATTATTCATGCACGTAATGTTTTCTTTTTTGTAACTGGAAAAGATAAAACAGATATTGTAAAAGAGGTAATTAAAGGCGTAGACAAATATCCGGCAGGGTATATTGTTTCCAGAATGGAACAATCAGAGCTTTTTACCGACTGTATATAAATGAATATTCCCCGCTACCTGACCTCTGTCAGACGGGGAATATTACAAAAACTAAACTAGACTTAACTAAACTAAACTATTCTATATTGAGTTCTCGCAACTCCGAAATTGAAACGGAAAAATCCGTGTGATTTTTGACGCGTTGCATAACTAATTCTCCAACTTTTTGTGCGTCGTCCCGGTTCTTAAATGCTTTCTCTTCTGAGATAGCCGGAATAACAGGTTGATCAATCAAAATCCGATCCCCCTCTTTTATCTGATATCCGTATCCGCCTTTTACTGTCATTACTTGTAACTCCATTTTAGGAGAACGTTTAATGTTTATCCCTACAAATAATATAACAATAATTGCAAATAGACTTATAATACTATAAATAATAGTTTTCTTATTCTTCATAATGTTCATATGGTAATAGTTCCCACATATCATCAAAATACAGACTGCTGCTACCTCCGGTTACTACAAAACCCTTTGTTCCGGTTGAGAATCCTACAGCACCATAGCGGGCAGATCCTTTAAATGGAGTGTAATCATCATCACTGTCTCCAGACCACAGGTCAGTAGAAGGATCATATACCCAGTAATCAGTTTTAAGAGTACCATTTGTTCCTGTTACAAGGTATGCTTTTCCGTCAATAACAAAACTTACTGCCTTTTCACGAATAATGCCTGCATAATTATCATCATAATCTTCATCATCATTAGTTGCGGCAATATCTCTTAGTTGTGACCATACTCCGGTAGTAGGATCAAATTTCCAGAAGTCATACACATATGAACCATTTCCTTGTCCGCAGCAAACATAAGCTATATTATTAATGACAAATGCTGTACCAGAACGACGTTTTTGTCCGCTGAAGCTATTCATTCCAGCTGTTCCGTCCATAATAACCCATTTGTCTGAGGTAGGATCATAACGATAGAAATCTTTTAAATAGTTATCATCATATCCTGTTCCCACATATCCGTAATTTCCTATTGCAAAAGACAAAGCACAATATCTTGCAGATCCTGCAAAATCAGCCTTTTGAGTCCATTCATTTGTTGTAGGATCATATTCCCATGTATCTTTTAAATAAGTATTACCATTGTATCCTGTTGTTATATAACCTTTTCCATTAACAGAAAAACCTACAGCAGCATTTCTTTTTGCACTTTCAGGTAGACTTGCTCTTTGAGTCCAGCTGTTGGTTGACACATTGTATTTCCACAGATCATACAAACGATTCTTGCCATTATATCCACAGCAGATATATCCGTCTCCATCTATCATAAATGAAGAAGCTTCACTTCTTGCTACACCGTCAAAATCTGAACGTTGTTTCCATACACCTAATGTATAGGAGCTATCTGATGTGCAGGAAGAGAAAGTGATAGCGATGAGGCAACCAATTAATAATAGTTTATTCATCTTTTTTAAATGCGATACATTCATAATGTTATTATTGAATTAATTTCTTTTGGCTCAAAAGTAGTTTTGCTAAGAGATTCATACAAAAGTAATCGACAAATTGGGGTTATTTATCGTCTAAACGGGCAGATTGTAGTATGAATGAATTAAATCGTTGTATAAGGTTTAAAAATGGGATAATAAATAGTAACGTAGATAAAAAACGCTATTTAGTCGATTCTATTTTAATAGTAAAGGTATTGCTGTTTCTTTTGCACTAAAACTATTTGAAAAGAATATGAAAAAGATACTTTTTTTTATATCATTGGTTGCTTTGTTCTTATGCTCTTCCTGTCATGATGAATCATCTACTTTAGGAAGTGGCTGGCTTGAGAGTGATTTGAAAAATGTGTATACAGATACTTGTACTGTAAAGATGAGCACTCTTTTGATGGATTCTGTTAATTCCTCTAATAAAAGTGTTGCGCAGATTGGCAATTATAGTGATAATATATGGGGAAAGATATCTGCTTCTTCCTATATTGAGTATTCCCCGGCTACTTTTACGCCAGATGAAAATTATTCTTATAGATTTGATTCACTCACTATATCAATGAAATGTAACGGTGATTTTTTAGGTGATACTCTTGCTCCTATAAAGGTTCGTTTACATGAACTGACTGAAAATATAGAATTAAATTCTAATACAGATTATTTATATAATAACTCTGTCTTTTCTTATAATGCAACACCTTTTTCTACAATTAATATTCAACCAAAACCAAAAGGTGGGAATGTTTTGGAATATCGTCTTTCTGATGAGTTAGGTAAAGTCTGGTTTAATAAAATGTTATTAAAATCAGATGACTTATCTTCTTCTTCTAATTTTAGAAAATATTTCAGAGGTATAGCTTTTATTCCTGATGAAAGTACTAATAAATCTATCATGGGATTTGGAGTTAGTGACTCTAGCATGTATATCACACTGTATTATCATGAGATTAGTGGCACATTGAGTAGCTCTACTGTTAAGTTTGCCGCTAATACACCTCGTTTTAATAAGGTAAAACATGATAGAAGTAGTACATCTTTACAGCTTTTTGATTTTAAGACCAAAGAACTATCTTCAGAAAAAACATCTAATATAACTTATGTTCAGGGACTTACTGGACTTTATACGAAAATAGAATTTCCTTTTCTGAATAATTTATTAGAGGCCGGTCAAATGGTTAGCATAGAATCGGCTACACTTTATTTGTATCCGGTTAAAGGTTCTTATGGGGCTCAAAATCCTTTGCCTTCTTCCTTAGCACTATATAAAGCGAATGAAAACAATGTGACAGAAGATCAGGTTACAGATGTTTTAGGAACGTCTGTACAAACAGGAAGTCTTGTTACTGATGAAGATTTGCATGAGAATACTTATTATTCTTTTAATGTTACTAGTTTCTTACAAAGTAATTTGGGCCAAGTTGGTTCTAGCATAAAAGGATTACAATTAGTTATTCCTCAAGATAAGATAAATACATCTTACCAGAGCGTGATATTTGGTAATAAGAATCATCCTCAAAGTAAGGTCAAATTATCAGTACTTTATAAAGTCTACAAAACAAATTAATATAGAATATATTACATTATGAATACGTCAAGACTACTGTCTCTCTTTTTTCTTGTTTCTTTTTTCTTGAATACCTCGGCACAAAATAGTACAAATACTCCTGCCTCAATGTTTGGAATAGGCGATATTTCAATGGGGGTTGCCGGGAAGTATGTTGGCATGGGTGGAGTGGGGATAGCTCTTCGTTCAGATAATTTTCTGAACTCACTGAATCCTTCCGCCCTGACAGCTATGGATAGTGCGAAATTTGTTTATGAAGCAGGAGCAAATCTTTCTTTTGAAAAATATACTTCAAGAGAAAGAAGTACATCTGCTGTTACAGGTAATGTTCGCAATTTGGGAATGGGGTGTCGTATTCTTCCTTCCTGGTATGCAGCAGTTGGAATTACCCCGCTGAGTAGCATGGGATATGCAGTTACAATTGATCAGCCAGTTGAAGGTACTGATGGAAATACTATTTCTTCTTTGTTCGAGGGGAGCGGTGGCTTATCTAAAATTTATCTTTCGAATGCTTTTAAACTTAGTAAAAGGTTCTCTTTAGGAGCAAATCTTTCTTATATTTTGGGAAATACAACTCAATCAGAGGTACAAGGAAATACCACTATCAAAGAAATATCTTATAAGAAGGCTTTTTATGCTGATTTTGGATTGCAATATGTTACTGCTTTGAATAAAAAATGGAATATGACATTGGGAGGAATTTATGGTTACAAACAACAGTTGAATCTCAATAATGCAAAAACTATTATTAATTCTTCTAATAGTGAGACAATTACGGAATACCTGAATCCTAAGTCTCAGTTCCTTCCTCAGTTCTTTGGTGGTGGTATTGCTTTAAATAATAAACGATTAACACTTACTGCCGATTATAAATATTCGCAATGGTCTAAAATGAAATCATCAAATTCATCTGTATCATTTAACGATCAGCAGCAACTGAATTTTGGTGCAGATTTACTTTCAAAGAATGTTTATTCAAATACCTGGCATTTTATGGTAGGAACAGGTCTTTCTAGTTCTTATGTAGTAATTAAAGATCAAAAGCCATTAAACTACTATATCAGTACCGGTCTGGGTATTCCTGTAATGACAGGAAATCTTCTTTCTGTAGGTTTTAAATATAACTCTCAATGTGGAGCAAATACCAATATAGAGAAAAATCAAAGCTTCTCTCTCTTTTTAAACATTACATTCTCTGAACGTACACCTCGCTCTAAAATATATTAAGAATTAGCTCTTAGAGATCTTTCAATAAAATCTGGCTGTTTCTTTTTATGAATAAATCGCGTGACTCAATCAGAGTCTGCCAGTGGTTCCTGAATTCTTCGTCTTTATCAACTTTAAAGTCTTCAGAGCCATTGGTGTCAATGCGGTTTAAAAGCAAACCTACATCGAGTTTATTAATATCCATTGATGGCTGATATATTATGTCTTCGCTTTTAGTGTCGGACACAACTTCATGAATCAGATTGATGTTTTGCAGTAAATCAAGGATATGATTGGTAAGCCTGATTGGAATTTTATGTTCCAAAGATATCTCTTCAGCAGTATATGGGGTTTCACCTTTTTCAAACCTTTTGCAAATAAGTGACATAATAAGAATAGAAATGAAATCTCTATAGCGTCTGCTGATATTCTTAGTGTCTTTCTCGAAATTGAAATTCTTTATATTTTGTCCGGCATAAGTGAGCTCGGCTCCGAAGAGGCAGATGGTCCATGATATTTGTAGCCATAGCAGAAAAAGAGGGATAGCGGCAAAACTACCGTAGATGGCATTATATTTTGTTACAGAAATCTGTCCACTGATATATAGAAACTGGAAAGCCTGATAGGCGGTTCCGGCAATGATGCCTGAAATAAATGCATGCTTAAACTGAACTTTAGTATTTGGCATGAAAATATAAAGCGCAGTGAACATAAACCAGGTAAGTACAAATGGAATCAGTCTCACTAAGAATTTTAAAATAGGTGCAAGTACCACAAAGCCTTCCATGCTTTTAATCATTGTACTCATAAAAATAGTGAGTCCGCCGGATACTACAATCAAAACGGGCAATAGCAGAAACATGGAAAAGTAATCTGTGATTTTTCTATAAAGCGTACGAGGCTTTTTTACCTGCCATATATTATTGAAAGTAAGTTCAATTTTACCAGTCAAATTAACAACTGTCCATAGTAGAAGTACCAGGCCAACTCCAACGAATATTCCACTTTTAGTCTGTTTTAGATACGATTCAACAAAGTTAAGAATCGTTTCTGTGGCAACTTCCTGGCTTCCCAAACTGCTTTTTACTTGTTCTTCCATCATGTGATCAAAACCAAACCCTCGGGCAATGGCAAATAAAATAGCCAAAAGAGGAACGATGGAGAGGAGTGTACTATATGTTAACGCAGATGCCTTATCTGTTATGCGATCTGTATTGAAACGTCGCACAGCCAGAATAATTGTTTTTATATAGTTATAAAAGGAGAACTTGGTATGAGTTACTTCCGTTTCTGAAACCCGCCAGATATCGTAAGTAAAAAAGTTTAAAAGCATTTTTATTCTCTTATTCATAGCTTTTATTGTTGTTACCAAATTTTATAAAAAGAAGAAAAGCAGTCAACCTATAAGCCGAGTTCTGTTCTCTATATGTAAACATATAAAGTGTCTGTCATTTATCTGGACTTAATGTCACCATTAAGTTCTAGCGGTCTACCCTCCGACATGGGGCGAGCAGCCCTCCATAGCGTCGGTTTACATGACCTTACAACTCCTAAGACGTACGGCTCTCGTGTCGCCACGAGACCGGTAGGCTCTTACCCCACCTTCTCACCCTTACCTCTCCGAAGAGGGGCGGTTATTTTCTTCTACGTTACTCTACCCTCGCGAATAGCTTTCTGTTAGGAAGTAGGATGCTCTGTGTTGCCCGGACTTTCCTCCCGCACAAAATATGCGTGCGACAAACCGGTCGGCTGCTTTTCTTTTTGCAAAAATAGTGAAAATATTTGGAAGAGTAATAATTTCAGTCCGCTTTTTACTCTTCATGCCATATTGATGATAATGTTGTTTGTGTATATTTTTTATATGGTGGTGACAAACTCTGAATAAAACTTCTTTTATATGTCCCGTGCTAAAATTTAGCACCGCGGCTATCACGGCGTTTCAGAAGGAGGTACCCTGTTACCCCCTCAAAAACAACCTTTATACTTTTGTTTTTTTAGAGAAACTTTGTTCAAAATTAAATTCGGCATTAACTATCTGATAATCTTTATGATAAGTCCTTTTAATTTTAAAATTGGAATAGAACGAATAGTACTTGGAATGGTTTGTGTGTGTATTTATTTTATTATTAACCCGATTGCAATTTATTGCCCAATGATTTTAAACTAAAGCTCAATAAGCCCAGAACCATTGAGCAATAAATTTCAGCCATTGCTTTTTGGTTGGCGGTGATTAAAGAATGTACGTTGATCATATTAAAAAGATCGCTAGAAATTGAGTTTTTGTATAAATTGGAATTGAATTATTAAAAAGTCTAATAAAATGTATCTGTTAATAAAATATATTATACCTTTGTGTATCTAAGAAAATCATAATAAGACTCATCAAAATGAAAAAACGTGTCTTTCTGTTTCTTTTATTATTCAGCGGAGTTATATTGTATAATTATGCTTCGGCAAAGGTTCTTCCAAAACGCATTAAGAAGATGGCCGAAAGTGTAGAGCAAAGGTTTGCTCCAGATAAAAGAACTGCTGTATTTGAATTGGAGATAAAAAAGAAAAGGAAGACTGTTACACTCAATGGTGTAACATCAATTCCCCAAGCTAAAGCTGAGCTGATATCTTCATTACGAGAGAAAAAATATAAAATAGTAGATAACTTTCGTTTGCTGCCCGATAGTTTGCTGGGCGAGAATGTGTACGGGGTTGTGAACTTATCTGTAGTCAATATCCGTAAGAAAGTGAGTTTTGCAAGTGAAATGATGACTCAGGCTTTGTTGGGAACTCCGGTGAAAATTCTTCAGGAAAATGAATGGTACAGAGTGCAAACACCGGATAGCTATATTTCGTGGGTCAATTCTTCCAGTATTTATCCAATGACTAAGGTCGAATTTAATGCGTGGAACGCAGCAGATAAGATTGTTGTTACCTCTCATTATGGGTTTACTTATGAGAATGCAGATGTAAATTCCCAGAATGTGTCTGATATAGTTAGTGGTGATATGCTGAAATGGGAAGGAACCGAGGGGGAGTTTTATAAGGTTTCGTATCCAGATGGAAGAATGGCTTACATGCTCAAAAATGCAGGAATGCCTGAAAGTAAATGGTTAAATAAAGATTCCCTAAATGCTGAGAATATTATCTATACAGGAAAAACACTAATGGGCATTCCGTACTTATGGGGAGGAATGTCGGCTAAAGGTTTGGATTGTAGTGGTTTTGTAAGGACGGTGATGTTTCTTAACGGAGTTATCTTGCCCCGAGATGCTTCTCAGCAGTCGCGTGTAGGAGAAAAAATAGATATAAGTAATGGATTCAACAATCTGAAGCCGGGAGATTTGTTATTTTTTGGAAGAAAGGCTACTCCAGAATTGGATGAACGCATTATTCATGTGGCTATCTATATTGGAAATCAAAAGTTTATTCATTCTCAGGGATATGTGCATATCAGCAGCTTTAATCCACAGGATAAGGAGTTCGATCAATATAACCTGAACAGATTGGTAAGTGCGGTTCGTATACTTGGCCATCTGGACTCTGCGGGAATAAGCACAATAAAAACAAATTTATTCTATCAACCTCAATTATAAAGTAGAAAACTTATGGGTCAGGACAGAAGACAATTTCTTAAAAACGCCGCTTTCGCTGCCATTGGCTCCGGATTGGCAATGCAAGGCGCATTAGCCGGCGAATCATCAAACTCTCTTTTTTCAATTAATAAACATACTCATTCAGGTAAAATGAAACTAACTTTTCGTCCGTACGATTTAAAACTGAAACATGTTTTTACAGTTGCAACTTATTCCAGAACTACTACTCCTGATGTGCAGGTGGAAATTGAGTATGATGGAGTAATAGGTTATGGTGAAGCCTCTATGCCTCCATATCTGGGGGAATCTGTAGAGTCGGTTATGGCTTTTCTTAAAAAGGTGAACCTGGAACAGTTTAGTGATCCTTTCCAACTGGAAGATATTCTGGCGTATGTAGATGGAATTATGCCGGGAAATACTGCTGCAAAGGCTTCGGTAGATATAGCACTCCATGATTTAGTTGGTAAATTGCTCAATGCACCTTGGCACAAGATCTGGGGACTTGATAAGGCAAAAGCTCCTTCAACAACCTATACAATAGGTATTGATACGGCCGATGTGGTAAAACAAAAAACATTGGAAGTGGCTAGTCAGTTCAATATTCTGAAAGTGAAACTGGGTCGCGAGAACGATAAAGAGATAATTAATGCCATCCGCTCAGTAAGTCAGCTGCCTATTTCAGTTGATGCCAATCAGGGATGGAAAGATAAATATCAGGCACTGGACATGATTCTATGGCTCAAAGAGCAAGGTATTGTTATGGTGGAACAACCCATGCCAAAAACTCAGCTGGATGATATTGCCTGGGTAACCCAGCAAAGTCCGCTTCCAATCTTTGCTGACGAATCTCTTCAACGATTAAGTGATGTGCCAAAACTAAAAGGTGCTTTCACAGGAATAAATATCAAACTGATGAAATGTACTGGTATGCGTGAAGCCTGGAAGATGGTTACACTTGGAAAAGCACTCGGCATGAAGATTATGGTGGGATGTATGACCGAGACCTCATGTGCTGTTTCGGCTGCCGCTCAATTCTCTCCGGCTGTCGACTTTGCCGATTTGGATGGCAATCTGCTCATTTCAAATGATTTATTTAAAGGGATGGAAGTGATAAAAGGAAAGATTACCCTGAATGACCTTCCGGGTATCGGTATAAAGAAACTGTAGGTTTATGAAAAGAACGTGCTGGCTTGGTCTGTGCGGGGTGTTACTGCTTTCAGACTGTGCTTCCCGTTTAATAAATATGGATAATTCTGATCAGGAAAAGATGAATCGTACAAAGATTGATTTTTCCAAAACAAAGGAACAGGTTACAGAATATATTCGCAAATATATTCCCAATGTTACTGAGGAACAGTTATTGCAGTGGGAAAATGAAAAGGTTCTGGAATGTATGATAATTGATGGAAAGAAGATGTATTTCTACAATGCCGCCCCCAATCTTTTTCGTATCAATAAAGAAGCCATTGCCATAAAGCTGGCTAAAGATGGATTGGAACAGGATGGTAAAGACAAAGTAAACGCAACTCACGTTCCTCAAGTAATAAGCGAAGCTAAAGCGAAAAACGAGATCATTGTTCATCCGGTAAGAATGCGGGTAAAGTACACTTTAACCGTTAAACCCAATGCTGTTCCTGAAGGAGAGATCATTCGTTGTTGGTTACCTTTTCCGCGAACTGATCAGCCGCGGCAAACGGATGTAAAGTTACTAAATACAAGCGAAAGTCAATATAACATATCTCTGGTTGAGTATAAACACTCGGCTTTGTATATGGAGAAAAAAGCGGAAAAAGAAAAACCAACCGTCTTTTCAGCTGAATATGAATATACTTCCAGTGCAGAATGGCATCAATTGAAACCGGAAGATATTAAGCCTTATAAAAAAGAAACTTCTTTATATAAGGAATATACAAGTGAAAGGGAAAAGCATATTAGATTTACTCCACGAATAAAAGAACTTGCACAGCAGATTGTGGGTAGCGAACAGAATCCGCTTCTAAAAGTCAGGAAGATATACGAGTGGATTAATCAGTTTCCATGGGCTTCGGCACGTGAATACTCCACTCTGGAGAATATTCCTGAGTATGTGCTTGACAATAAGCACGGTGATTGTGGACAAGTAAGCTTGCTCTTTATTACACTGGCTCGTTATTGTGGTATTCCTGCAAAGTTTCAAAGCGGATTTATGATGCATCCGGGAGGGACAAATATGCACGACTGGGCTCAGGTTTACTTTGAAGGAACAGGATGGGTGCCTGTTGATCAGTCTTTTGGACTCTTTCCTTCTGAGAATAAAGATGAAAAGTACTTCTTTACGGCTGGTATTGATTCTTATCGCATGATTGTGAACGATGATTATTCCTGCCCGCTATATCCTAAGAAAAAGTATCCTCGGAGTGAAACTGTAGATTTCCAACGAGGAGAAGTTGAATGGAGAAAAGGCAATCTCTACTTTAATCAATGGAAGTGGAATCTTCAGGTTGAATACTTGAAATAACTTTTGTCATCATATTCTTGTCATATTCTTACCTAATGAATGTAAATTTGTCAGTTTCTGCCGTTAAGCGCTGTTAAGTGAATTATTTCTCTGTTAAAATATAGCAAAAATCAATGACAGGATGAATAATTGAATGATTTTTGTCGTTAATTTAACGTCGATAATGTTAAACGTAAATATGATATTAACAAATTAAATTTAGGAAATAATATGAAACAGAAAACGAAAAACGTCTTAGGTTTAGGACTTGTAATCGCTATCAGCTCAGGTATTGCAGGGGTAACAACATATTCAATAGTTGCTCCTAAAAAAGCAAATATGTCATATGAAGAAATGTTCCAGCAAAATCCGAATGTTCATCGTGCAAGCTTTAATGCAGCAGATGCGGCTCCAGTAGATTTTACTTTGGCTGCGGAGAATTCTGTTCATGCTGTTGTTCATATAAAATCTACTATTAATGCAAAGACAACTACGGTAGATGTGCAAGATCCATTCTCTGATTTTTTTGGTGATTTCTTTGGCAATGGTAATGGTAATAGCAATGGCGGTCGTCAGCAAAGACAACTTCAGCAGCCCAAACAAGAAGGTATTGGTTCCGGTGTTATCATTTCAAGAGATGGATATATAGTAACCAACAATCACGTAATTGATAATAGTGATGAAATTACGGTCACTCTTAATGATAAAAGAGAATTCAAGGCTCGCCTGATTGGTGCGGATGCTGCTACAGACTTAGCTTTGATTAAGATAGAAGGAAGTGACTTTCCAACACTTCCAGTGGGAAACTCTGATGATATGAAAATTGGTGAATGGGTGTTGGCTGTAGGCAATCCATTGAATTTATCTTCTACCGTTACTGCAGGAATTGTAAGTGCAAAGGCTCGTAATCTTGGTATGGGTGGTGGAGGAATAGAATCCTTCATTCAAACAGATGCTGCAATTAATCCGGGTAATAGTGGTGGCGCTTTAGTAAATACACGTGGTGAACTGATTGGGATAAACTCTGCTATTTACTCGCCAACAGGTTCTTACGCCGGTTATGGGTTTGCTATCCCAACTACTATTATGAAAAAAGTAGTTGCTGATTTAAAAGAATATGGAGCGGTTCAGCGTGCTTTGCTAGGGGTTAAAGGTGGCGATAATAATGCCGAACTTGCAAAAGATAAAGATTTGGGTGTAATCAGCGGTGTTTATATTAATGAAGTAACCGATGGTGGTTCAGCGGCAGATGCAGGTTTGAAAGCAAAAGATGTAATTGTTGCAATCAATGGTAAGGATATTAAATCTATGGCCGAATTGCAGGAAACAATCACACGTCTGACTCCAGGAACCAATGTGAAAGTAAAAGTTATCCGCGATAAAAAAGAAAAGACTTTTGATGTAACATTAAAGAATTCACAAGGAAACACTAAGGTGGTAAAAAATGCCGGAATGGAAATTCTAGGTGCTGCTTTCAGAGAGCTGCCAAAAGATTTAAAGGAACAGTTGAAGCTTAGTTCGGGACTGGAAGTCACAGGTGTTGCAGCTGGTAAAATGAAAGAGGCCGGAATTACTAAAGGTTTTATAATTCAGAAAGTCAATGGCGAGCAAGTTAAGTCAATCGCTGATCTTGAGAATCTATTAAAAGCTGCAACTCAGTCGCCTGAGCAAGTGCTCTTTATGACTGGAATCTTCCCATCGGGTAAGCGTGCTAATTATGCTGTAGATCTTTCAACTAAAGAATAAATCTTCTACACATAAACAGGTTGCACAGATTTGCTGGACTTTTATTTGATTCTGAGCAAATCTGTGTTACTTTTGTTTATTTATGCTATAAAAAAACAAAATAGCGGTCTATATTTCGTTAAATATGAATATTTTGTTGTAACTTTGTCCCTTCAAATTTGTTTTATAAGCATGAGACAATTAAAGATTACCAAAAGTATCACTAACAGGGAGAGCGCTTCTCTTGATAAGTATCTTCAGGAAATCGGTCGTGAGGACTTGATTACTGTAGAAGAAGAAGTAGAGTTAGCCCAACGCATTCGTAAGGGAGACCGTGTAGCATTAGAAAAACTGACACGAGCTAACCTCCGTTTCGTCGTATCCGTAGCTAAACAGTACCAGAACCAAGGTTTGAGTTTGCCTGACTTAATTAATGAAGGCAATTTAGGACTGATTAAAGCAGCTGAAAAGTTCGATGAAACGCGTGGATTTAAGTTCATTAGTTATGCCGTATGGTGGATTCGTCAATCTATTCTTCAGGCTTTGGCAGAACAGTCGCGTATTGTTCGTCTTCCTCTTAACCAGGTAGGCTCCTTAAATAAAATAAGTAAGGCCTTCTCTAAGTTTGAGCAAGAAAATGAACGTAAGCCGTCACCTGAAGAATTGGCAGATGAGCTTGACATTCCCGTTGACAAAATCTCGGATACACTGAAAGTGTCAGGACGACATATTTCTGTGGATGCCCCTTTTGTTGAAGGAGAAGACAATAGCTTGCTGGATGTGTTGATTAACGATGATTCGCCAATGGCGGACCGTGCCCTGGTCAATGAATCTCTTGCAAAAGAAATTGATAGAGCTCTTTCTACGTTAACCGACAGAGAAAAGGAGATAATCCAGATGTTTTTCGGTATTGAAACGCAAGAAATGACGTTAGAAGAAATCGGCGATAAGTTTGGCCTCACACGTGAGCGCGTTCGCCAGATTAAAGAAAAAGCTATTAGACGATTAAGACAGAATTCGCGTAGTAAATTGCTCAAATCTTACTTGGGATAAGTAAGAAATTCAATTTCTGAGAAAAAGTATATAAAGCCGGTCAGCCAAATGGTAAGCCGGCTTTATTTTTATCCCATTTTACTTTGGCGTTCTCTGCTTTTCGTTATCTTTGTGTCGAAATATTAAAATACACTTGTATATGAAATTTGTAAAAATCGTATTACCAGCGATAGTGATGCTTTGTGTGCTCTCATCGTTTACCATTTTAAAGAAAGAAAATAAAGCTGTTTATGCTTTTGGTGTTTCTGCTTCATTTGTAGATTCGGTAGTTTATTGTACGGAGATTCAAACACTCGACAGTGTAAAGCTTACCAAGGATGGTTTCCTTCCAAAAAGAGAAGCATACAGTGCTCAGCTTAAAAATCATCTCGAGAATAAAGGAGAAGGTAATCGCACTTGCATGATTTATTTTTCAGACAGCAAGAAAAATATAACTAAAGAATTTGAAAAGCTTTCAGATAAATACAAGAAAAATAAATCTGTCTTTTTTAAGAAGATCGAGAAAAAAGATTTTCAGTTTAAAAAACCTGAATAATAAGTATTCTTAATCATACGGATTGTCTATGAAAAAGCTCTTTTTACTATTATCAGTAATATTGATATTCAGTGCATGTCATCATAATGATGATCCAACTCCTGCTACGGCGGTGAGTCGCACGGTACTTGTCTATATGGTTGCTGACAATAGCCTCACTGCAAACGTGGAAGCTAATGTAGATAGTATGATTGCCGGGTTTAAAGCTACGCCAAATGTAGGTAATCTGATTATTTATCTGGATGATGCCAATAAGGTACCGCAATTACTTAAGCTGCAAAAGAATAGTGATGGCTCAGTTTCTAAAAATATTATTAAGACTTATTCTGAGCAGAACTCTTTGGATGTTTCAGTGATGAAAGGAATTCTTTCAAATGCTTACGGTTCCTATCCGGCTGATAGTTATGGGTTAGTTCTTTGGTCTCATGGATATAGCTGGATTCCTTCTGCTGCTACAAAAACAGTCACTACTCGTTGGTTTGGACAAGATAATACTACAACAGTTCAAGGGGATTCTAATAATTTTATGGATATTCCTGATTTGGCCAATGCTCTTACAGCGGCTCCCCATCTAGACTTTATCATGTTTGATGCCTGTTTTATGAGCAGCGTTGAGGTTGCTTATGAATTGAAGGATCAGGCTGATTTTCTGATTGCTGCGCCAACCGAGATTATTGATTTGGGCTTTCCTTATAAACAGATTATTGAACCAATGTTTAGTTCCCAAAAGAATTATACACAGATTGCATCACGGTTTTATAATTATTATAATGCAATGAGCGGGGAATATAAATCAGCCACAATAGCAGTGACAAAATGTAGTGAGCTAAGTAATTTAGCTGTTGCAACAAAGAAAATTATTACTGCTCATGCAGATACAGTTTATACATTAGTTCCAAGCAATATTCAATTATATGATCGCGAAATCTCATCCGGTCATTTTGCTTATGATTTAGGCAATTTTATAGAAGACGTTGCTACAGCAGATGAGTGGGCTAGCTATCAGACACAATTAAATGCCACAGTTATCTATAAAGCCGCAACTGATAACTTTATTAATTTTAAAATAGACTCAAACCATTTTAGTGGTTTGGGAGCATATATTCCTAAAGCAAGTCAAACTACTTATGTTGGTTTTTTCAAAACTCTTTCCTGGTACGGTGCTGCCGGATGGAATCAGACAGCTTGGGGAAACTAATCAAAAGCACAAAAACATTTAGCATATCATGCAAAAACTACTATCACTTCCTCCTAATTTAGTTGATTGTTTTCATGAAATAGAAGGAACGGATCATAAAGACTGGTTTTGCACTTCAGATCCTGTGGGGGCAAAACTAGGTTCGGGTGGAGGAACCACCTGGTTGCTGGCCGAATGCCAGAAAAACGCTGCTCCTGAAATTGATTTCAGCCAGTGGATATCTCAGGAAAAAAGAATACTACTTCACGCAGGAGGGCAAAGTCGTCGTTTGCCCGGTTATGCACCTTCTGGTAAGATACTTACTCCCGTGCCGGTTTTCAGGTGGGAGCGAGGACAAAAATTGAAACAAAATCTGCTTTCACTTCAGCTACCTCTTTATGAGCAAATAATGAAAAAGGCACCGGATTCACTTCATACCCTTATTGCTAGTGGAGATGTGTATATCCGTTCGGAGAAATCTTTGCAACCTATTCCCGAAGCAGATGTGGTTTGCTATGGATTATGGGTGGACCCTTCGTTGGCTACTCATCATGGGGTCTTTGTTTCTGACAGGAAGAATTCGGATAAGCTGGATTTTATGCTTCAAAAACCATCTCTGGAAGAGCTTGGCTCATTGGCTAAAACCCACATGTTCCTGATGGATATTGGTATTTGGATGCTGAGTGACCGCGCTGTTGAATTATTAATGAAGCGTTCTCTTAAACCAGAAGGTGATGGGCTTAAATATTATGATCTTTACACTGATTTTGGAATGGCTTTGGGTAATAACCCGCGCATAAAGGATGAAGATCTCAATGCACTCTCAGTAGCAATCCTTCCCCTTCCGGATGGTGAGTTTTATCATTACGGAACAAGTAAGGAACTAATATCTTCTACACTGGCTGTACAAAACCTGGTGAGAGATCAGCGTGAGATTATGCAGCGAAAGGTAAAACCTCATCCTGCCATGTTTGTGCAGAATGCCGAGATTGGTATTTCGCTGACAGCAGAGAATTCTGAACTATGGATTGAAAATAGTTTTATAGGCAAACAATGGGCATTGACTCATCAGCATATTATTACCGGAGTTCCGGTGAACGATTGGGAAATGAAACTTCCTGCAGGAGTTTGCGTTGATGTTGTTCCTATTGGTGAACAAGATTATGCTGCCCGCCCTTATGGATTGAATGATGCATTTAAGGGTGACCTGGCAAAGGACGAGACTTTGTTCATGGGAAAACCTTTTATGGAGTGGCTTTCTGCCAGAGGCATAAATCTTTCTGGTGGACTTTTTGGAAGAACAGACGATCTTCAGGCTGCTAAGCTATTTCCGGTTTGCAAGAATGTGGAAGAACTTGGCAAGGTACTTCGCTGGATGATTTACCAGCCGGAGTTAGAGGAAGGAAAGAAGATATGGGGAAAAGCTGTTCGACTTTCAGCAGACGAGCTTTCAGCTAAAGCCAATCTTAAAAGACTCTATGCTCAGCGGGAGGAATACCGGAATAAGAACTGGCCCGCACTGGCTGCAAATTATGATAAAAGTGTGTTTTATCAGCTAAATCTGGCAGATGCAGCTTCTGAATTTGCCAAACATAATATCGCATTGCCGGAGATTCTTGCTGAAGATGCTCCTCAAATGACACGTATACACAACCAGATGTTCCGTGCACGTGCATTACAATTGCAGCAAAAAGAATATAAAGTCGAAGAACAAAAAGCATTTTCTCTGCTTCGAGAAGGCTTGATAGGCTCTTTGGCAGAGAAGAAACAACAACCTTTTCTAAATATTTATCCCGATCAAATTGTTTGGGGGCGTAGTCCGGTTCGGATTGACTTGGCTGGAGGGTGGACAGATACACCGCCGTATTGCCTTTATTCGGGTGGAAACGTGGTGAACATTGCCATAGAGCTGAATGGTCAACCACCTTTGCAGGTGTATGTAAAACCAAGCAAGGAGTATAAAATTATACTTCGTTCCATTGATTTGGGAGCCAGAGAAGAGGTCTCTACTTATGAAGAGTTGAGTGATTTTGCTAAAGTTGGCTCACCTTTCTCTATACCTAAAGCAGCATTAACCTTAGCTGGTTTTGCTTCTGCGTTTGCTTCAAAATCATATAGATCACTGGAAGAGCAGCTCAAGGAGTTTGGCTCGGGTATTGAAGTAACTTTGCTTGCTGCAATTCCTGCCGGATCGGGTTTGGGAACCAGTTCCATCCTTGCCTCTACGGTATTGGGAGCTGTATCTGATTTCTGTGGATTGGCATGGGACAAGAATGAAATCTGTCAGCGTACACTTGTTTTGGAACAACTGCTAACTACCGGTGGTGGATGGCAGGACCAATATGGTGGAGTGCTGCACGGAGTAAAACTGTTGCAAACAAATAAAGGTTTTGACCAATTGCCTTTGGTGCGCTGGTTGCCCGATTATATTTTTAATAATCCGGAGTATAAACCTTGTCATTTGCTTTATTATACAGGCATAACCCGCACTGCAAAAGGAATTCTTTCAGAGATTGTATGCAACATGTTCCTTAACTCTACTGAGCATTTAAGTCTGCTTGGTGAGATGAAAGCGCATGCACTCGATCTTTATGAAGCTATTCAGCGAGGTAACTTTGAAGAAATGGCTACATTGGTGGGTAAAACCTGGAATCAAAACAAAGCTTTGGACTCCGGTACTAATCCGCCGGCTGTAGAAGCAATTATAGATTTGATAAAAGACTATACCCTTGGATATAAACTTCCCGGTGCCGGTGGAGGTGGCTATTTATATATTATAGCCAAAGACCCGAAAGCAGCGTTGCGTATTCGTGATATTCTGGCTGAACATCAACCCAACCCTAATGCAAGGTTTGTGGAAATGAGTCTTTCTAACAAGGGATTGCAGGTTAGTCGTTCTTAATCTGAATAATTCAAATAGAAATATGAAGGTTCATTTATCTGTAGTTAAAACAGATAGATGAACCTTTTTTTATTAGAACATTAAAAGGATGAAAATGTATTTGTCACCTGCACCTATTTCTTTGGATAGGCTATGTTTAGGCCACTTTGCGACTGGGAGACAGCCACACTGTCCTTGTGAAACCTCTTGTAATTTGAATAATGTCCGGTTATAAAAATAAATTTCCTCGTTTTGTTTTCTCAGACTTCGGTTAAATATTAATTAATCCTTGTACAAAAGAATGCATTGTTTTGTACAAAAGAAATAATTCTTCTGTACAGAAGATTGTATTCTTTTGTACAGGAGAAATAAAATGTTCCGTTATGTATTTTATTTCTGATTAGAAGAAATTAAAAAACTCTTCAAGAGATTATTGATAGGCAAAGTCGTTTTAAAGGTATTATGGAATTGATGTTTTTAGTATAGATTGTATTTTGTCAATGATATAGTGCAGGTGGTCAAAAGAATTTGATTTCCAGTATTAAACGTTCTAGATTTGTGCAGAATTAAATGAAAAACAATGATGTGCAAACTAATTAATTTACTGATACTGATAAGCACTTTTCTCAGCGCACAGGCATGGTGTGCAGAAACAAATAGTGTTGTGGCAGGTAAAGTTGTTATTGACAGTAAACTTCCTCTTGAAGGGGCTCAGGTTGTTCTGTTTGCTCAGAAAGATTCTTCTTTTGTAAAGGCAACGGCGAGTGATAAGGATGGTAATTTTGTGTTCAGACATGTCAATGCCGGTCGTTACTTTATTCAGATATCCATGCTAGGATATAAAAAAGAAATAAGAAAAGCTTTGGTGCAAGCTGATAAACCAGTACTTCTGAATCCGGTTCTTTTGGAAGTGGAAGCAAAAAATCTTGGAAATATTGTTGTAACAGCCCAAAAGCAGGCAGTAGAAATTCTAACCGACAAGACTGTTATCAATCTTGAATCGTTTGTTTTGAATTCCGGTGGAAATGCGTTTACAGTGATGCAGAATCTCCCTGGAGTGATTATCAGCAATAGTGGTACGGTTTCGCTCAATGGAAAGAATGGCGCAAGGATATTGATAGATGGAAAGATCTCTTATCTGGAAGGTGCAGAATTAGTAAATTACCTGAAGTCGACCCCTGTTTCTTCACTCGAAAAGGTGGAACTGATAGCAAATCCGTCAGTAAAATATGATGCAAGCGGTAATTCCGGCATAATTAATATCAAAACCAAGAGGGCAAAACTGATGGGTTTTAATATGATGCTTAATTCCAGTTACGAGCAAGGCAAATGTGGCAGGGCAAACAATAATATTTCATTTAATCACCGAAACGGAAAGTTCAATGTGTACGGTATGTACGGCTATTATACAGGTAACGATTTTGTTGATTTGAAGATTTCGAGAGAGTTCGACCGCTTATCTGCCGGATTAAACACCATCTTTAATCAGAACTCATACCGCAGCCGGAGTGATGATAACCAATATTACAATGGTGGCATTCATTATTTTGCATCTCCAAAAACAACCTTTGAGTTGTCTGTCAATGGATATTCAGCCCGCAGGGCGGAAGATGGCGTAATTAATTCCCGCTTCTACACGGATATAAGCAAGAGTGATTCAACACTTCGCTCATCAACAAATAATCATGATAAAAGAAATAATCTGAGGTCGGGTTTAAGCATGACTCATAAAATAGACAGCATAGGCAAAGAACTTAGCACTTCAATAGATTATCTTCATTATTCTGTGAAAGAAGACCAGTTGCACGACGATTTGTTTGCCAGAACCAACGGCAGATCTCCATCGGAATCACTATCGAAAGGTTTTAAGAACGGAAGCATCGGAGTGTTCTCGGGTCAGACAGACCTTTCATATCCCGTATCAGATAAGTTGTCCTTTGAAACTGGACTTAAAACAACCTTTGTGGATGTAGATAATTCTTCGGAATATAACAATAAGGTGGGAGCAGAGTGGCAGCCCGACTATGGATTAAACTGCCAGTTTCTATATAAGGAGAATGTAAATGCAGCTTATGCGAGTGGTAAGATTTCAAAGAATCAGTTTCATCTGGAGGTAGGAGTACGCGTTGAAAATACAAATATAAAAGGCCATCAGCTTGGAAACGAGGAAAGAAGGGATTCGTTATTCAGAAAGTCGTATACCGATTTCTTTCCAACAGCCTTAATAACCTATAACTTTAGAAACTCAGATATGATAAACCTCACGTATGGCCGAAGGATAGATCGTCCTAATTATCGCGACCTGAATCCTTTTATCTATATTTTTGATGCTTATACTTATGAGCAGGGAAATACAGCACTGAAACCTCAGTTTTCAGACAATATAGATTTATCTTATATAATAAGGAAAAATTATTCTATAAGCTTGTTTTATAGCAATATACAGCAGGCTATTGTGAAATCTTATATGGTGAATGAAAACAGTAAGCGGGTGTATGTGATGCCAACCAATATGGCCAGTTATAATTCTTATGGTTTAAAATTCAACATAGGTCGTGTTTCGTTCAGTAAAATCCTGAACTCTAATATCTATATGGGCATGACAAGGAATAATTATAAATGGGTAGAAAATAATGCCAATATTAGTAATGGGTGTACTACTTTCCTTGTTAATATTAGTAATAGAATAAACTTGCCAAAGGATTGGTCGGCAGAGTTGTCCGGCTTCTATAATGGGAAAATGGCTATGGGACAAATAAATGTTGCCCCAATATGGAAAATCTCGGCTGGTATTCAAAAGAGATTATTCAAGGGAAATGCAACACTAAGCATTTATTCGAATGATATATTTAACTCATACACAACAAAAGTAAGCGGATTGTTTAATGGTAATCTGGCTAAAGTAAATGAAAGAAACGACCGTTGTGCCATTGGAGCTTCATTTACTTACCGATTTAAAAAAGGATATCAGACGAAAGATTTTAAGAAAAAAGGAGACTCATTTGACTCAAAAAGAATAAATTTGTAGTATTAACAGACAGCCTTTATCAATTAAAATGAAAAAACGTAGTATTTGGTTCTGGATATCTCCGATGATTTTTGCATTTACTGTGCTCACTGGTATAAGGTTGGTGAGCGATACTCCAACAGGATATAAATTCTGGGAAAGGCCTGTGGGTTTTAACCTGATAGAAATTACTGCAGCAATCATTCTTGCTTATATATTTCAGCTCATTATTTACTTTTTCCTGAAAAGAAGTAACAGTAAAACCGGCAAACTAAACTTTCGGAAACTACTTTTAGAGTATTTATATATACTATTGATTGGAATTTTGGTTGTTAACCCCGGCTTGGTTATTATTCATTACTTTACCAATGACCCTCCCGGTCTTGATGATTTTGTCATTGCTACAATTATCTTTTCTCTTTGTCTGATAATTATTTATTCCATTTATAGGGGAAAACAGATTCTTGATGCTTATATAGCTGAAAAATTACAAACCCAACGGGTTAAAAACATGCAGATAGAAACGGAACTGAAATTCCTGAAAGCTCAGTTTCATCCTCATTTTTTATTTAATGCGCTCAATACAATTTATTTTCAGATTGATGAAGCCAATGAAACGCCACGTAATACAATTGAAAAGCTGTCTGAATTACTTCGTTATCAGCTGTATGACGTAAACCATCCCGTTAATATGGAACAGGAATTCAACTTTATATATACGTATATTGACTTTCAGAAAATAAGGATGAAAGATTCTCTTCAGTTGGAAGTCTCTTTTGACCCTCAGCTAAGTAGTCAGAAAATACATCCGTTGCTATTGTTTCCATTAATTGAAAATGCATTTAAATATGTGGGTGGAGAGTATTGGATTAAAATAGATGCGAAGTTAGAAAAGAATACTCTTCTTTTTGAAGTGACTAATGCAATTCCTGATAATGTGGAGGCAAAGGTCAAGAAGGGAGGCATTGGATTAGAAAACTTAAGAAGGAGACTTGATATTTTGTATCCCGGTAAATACAATCTATTTACTTCAAAAGCTAATGATATATATGTAGCTAAATTAATAATTGAACTGTTGCATGAAATTAAAATGTATTATCACTGATGACGAACCAATGGCAAGGAAAGGACTTCAAGGTTATGTTGAAAAACTGGACTTTCTGGAGTTAGTGGGGGTGTGCGAAGATGCGATACAGCTAAATAATATTCTGAAAACTCAGTCTGTAGATTTACTTCTGCTTGACATAGAAATGCCATATATGTCTGGAATAGAACTGCTTTCAAGCCTGGTTAATCTGCCCAAAGTAATCATAACCAGTGCGTATGAGCAGTATGCCATCAAAGGGTACGATTTGGAAGTAGTGGATTATCTGCTTAAACCTATTTCTTTTGAGCGTTTCCTAAAAGCTGTAAATAAAGTCTATGATTTAATATACAGTCAACAAGCTACATCTCAGGCTTCCGATTATTTTTTCGTAAAGGCTAATCAAAAACTGGAGAAGATATTCTTCAAAGATATTCTGTATATTGAAGGAGTGGAGAATTATGTTTCCATTCATACACAGGCTGGAAAGATAATAACCCATTCAACTCTTCGCTTGATACTTGAGAATCTGCCGGTCAATCTTTTTATTCAGACTCATAAATCGTTTATTGTTAATGTTGAGAAAGTGTCTACAGTGGAAGGAAATATGCTTGGCATTGAAAAATTCAAGATTCCTGTATCGAGAACATACAAAGAGAAAACAATGGAAACTATTCTCAGAAACAAATTGTTTAACGAAAACTGATTGACATATAGACAAAAAATGATAGGACATATCACATGCCCTATCACTTTAATCTATTAATCTAATTATTTTAATGCAGGTCTATCTGCGTTAAAAGCTTTTATCTGTATTTATATCTGGTATTATTTGTTTTTATACCAGTCATAAATCATGGAAACTCCTTCTTCAAGTTCTACTTTGTGAGTCCATCCCAGACTGTGAAGTTTGGAAGGATCAGTCAGCTTACGCATCGTTCCGTCCGGTTTGTCGGCATTGAATACAATGTTACCGGCGAATCCAACTTTCTCAGCAACCATATAAGCAAGTTGTTTAATGGAAAGTTCTTTTCCTGTGCCAATATTAATGTGACAGTTTCGCACTTCCTTGCTGTTTCCTTTAAGGTCGGCAAAGTCAACATTCTCCATAACGAACACACAAGCATCCGCCATATCTTCGCTCCAAAGGAATTCGCGTAGGGGAGCACCCGTTCCCCAAATCTCTACATTCACTTTTCCGTCTTCAGACAAAGTAATGCCGTACTTATTCAGTTTGCCAAGAATCTCTTCCTTGCTGGCTTTTCCATCCACACCTTCCACCGGAGCAGTATTAAAATCCTTGCGGATCTCGTCCCAGTTTCCGGCCATAAGCTGCTTGCCAAGGTGAGCTTTTCTGATTAAAGCAGGCAATACATGGCTGCGTTCCAGATTGAAATTGTCATTCGGACCATAAAGATTGGTAGGCATAACTGCAATATAGTTTGTATTATACTGCAAGTTAAAGCTTTCACACATCTTTAGTCCGGCAATTTTAGACAATGCATACGGCTCATTGGTATATTCCAGCTCAGAACTAAGCAGGCAATCTTCCTTCATTGGCTGAGGAGCATTACCCGGATAAATACAAGTGCTACCAAGGAACAAGAGTTTCTTAACCCCTGTGCGGTAAGCATTGTAAATTACATTATTTTGAATTTCCAGATTGCGGTAAATAAAATCAGCTCTGTAAAGGCTGTTTGCCACAATACCGCCCACATGTGCGGCAGCCAGAAATACATATTCAGGTTTTTCCTGATCAAAGAATTCCGTTACAGCAGCCTGGTTACATAAATCAAGCTCCTTATGTGTACGAAGAACGAAATTGGTATATCCTTTTTTCTTCAGATTATTTAAAATAGCCGACCCTACGAGCCCGCGGTGTCCGGCTACAAAAATCTTTGCATCTTTTTCCATCATTATTTATTTGCGATCATCTTTCTAACCTTTTCCATATCATGTTGTACCATGATCTTAACCAATTCAGGGAATGGAGTCTGGGTAGGGTTCCATCCAAGCAACGTTCTTGCTTTTGTTGGGTCTCCCAATAATAGTTCTACTTCTGACGGGCGGAAATATTTAGGATCTACCTCTACCAATACACGTCCGGTAGCAACATCAATACCTTTTTCATCAACTCCCTGACCTTCCCAGCGAAGCTCAATTTCTGCTTCTTTGAAAGCAAGCGTACAGAATTCACGTACGGTATGCATTTCTCCGGTTGCAATAACGAAATCCTCAGGAGTGTCATGTTGAAGAATCATCCACATACACTCTACGTAGTCTTTCGCATATCCCCAGTCACGAAGAGAATCAAGATTTCCCATGTAAAGCTTGTCCTGTACTCCCTGTTTGATACGGGCAACTGCCAGAGAAATCTTTCTTGTTACGAAAGTCTCGCCGCGGCGTTCGCTTTCGTGATTAAATAGAATACCGTTTACAGCAAACATTCCGTAAGATTCGCGGTAGTTCTTTGTAATCCAGAAACCATATTGCTTGGCAACACCGTATGGACTTCGAGGGTAGAATGGTGTTGTTTCTTTTTGTGGAACTTCCTGTACCAAACCGAAAAGCTCGGAAGTGGAAGCCTGATATATTTTTGTTTTCTTTTCTAATCCGAGTATACGTACAGCTTCAAGCATACGAAGAGTCCCCACTGCATCAGCTTCTGCTGTGTATTCAGGTACATCAAAACTTACCTTTACGTGGCTCTGAGCAGCCAGATTATAGATTTCATCAGGTTGAATCTGTTGAATAATACGGATAAGTGAGCTGGAATCGGTCATATCTCCGTAATGAAGATTGATGGTTCGTTGTTGTTTCATATCTCGTACCCATTCCTCAAAATACAGATGCTCAATTCGTCCTGTGTTAAAAGAAGATGAACGGCGAAGTATTCCGTGCACTTCATATCCTTTTTGCAATAAAAATTCTGCTAAGAAAGAACCGTCCTGACCGGTAATCCCTGAAATCAATGCTTTTTTCATACCTATTATTGTTAGTTTATTGATTATTTTTGATTTATCTATGTCAACAATATTATTAATTATTGCAAAGATAAGCTGTTTATCAATTAAAAGAAAGAAAATAACTAATAAAAAGAACACAAATATCTCTTTTGTGTTTATTGTATTAAGCTTTAGTTGCTAAAAAATAGATAATTATAGCCTTTGCATTATATGTGTATTGTTTGCTGTTTAACTGAAAAAATACTGAAATATGAACTGGTAATTTAAAAGTTTATGAGTTGTATGTTGTATATATTTGTCTTTATTACTAGAGACTTAGCATCTCTTTACTTTAAAGATAACTATTCTTAACTGTGCTGAAATTTAGATAAGAAATCCCGCCAATACATTTTATAATGTAAAGGCGGGATTAGCAGTTTAGTTTAAGTCTGGAAATTAATTGTTAAGTCTGTTGTAATGACAAAGAATTAGTTTGCCTTCATTATCACGAAGGTGCATTCCGTTTCCTTCGCAGTAACGAAATTGCTTACAGGCAGCACATTGGTCTTTTTTCATCCAGTCACGGTTACGAAAGTCTTCAAAGTTGTTGTTCCATACATCCATGAAATCGTCGTGATAAATGTTTCCCTGGCAATAATTGCTTCGAATGCTGGGACATGCAGAGATAGAACCATCTATCAGAATAGAGGCTACGTTGACTCCTGCTCCACATGCGTAAAAATTATCTCTTACCTCTCCTTCATATTTTCCCAGAAAACCTTCACAGGCATAGCTAACATGGATTTTTCTTTCTTTGCGAGTTTTTTTGATGAACTCCATCAAGCCTATGAATTCTTCATCGGTTAGTTGAAGTTCGGGATCTTCAGCAGCACGTCCTACCGGGAAAATAGTAAATATCCGCCAATTCTTCACTCCAATAGAAATCATATAATCTTTGAATGCGTCTAAGTCTTTATAACTTTTGCGGTTTACGCATGTAACTACATCCCAGCTTAATTCTTTTTCTGAAGCAATCATCTTAATTGCATTTGTGGCCTTGATAAAGCTGTCAGGGTGTCCACGCATCCAGTTGTGTTCTTCTGCAAATCCATCCAGACTAATTGTAATGGAATGAAGTCCTGAAGCCAATAAACCATCCAATCGTTTGCGGGTGAGAGCAAGTCCGTTGGAGACCATTCCCCAGGGAAATCCTTTTTTATACAGAGCTAATCCGCAACGTTCAATATCATTCCTCATTAGTGGTTCGCCGCCGGTTATGATAATACATACTTCTGCCGGATTTATATGTGGAGCTATAGTATCTATTGTGCTGAGAAAGTCCTGCAGAGGCATATCATCCTGTAATGCTGTTTTCTTGCAATCACTTCCACAATGCCGGCAGTGGAGATTGCACCGTAAAGTACATTCCCAGAAAAGCTGTCGAAGAGGGTGAAGTTTTACTTTGTTGATTCTTATTTTGCGGGCAATCTCTAAAGCCAATAGTTTCCTAATGTTTATATCATTTCCCATTTTCGGTCAGTTTTATTGTTATATTCTTTGTGGCTTTTCCTTGAAACCATCCAGATTCATCGCTTAGATCGCTTCTCTTGAAATCAACATTTACTGAATCTTCTTTATAGGAGCCATTATTGGTGCCATCAATATCTGTGCAGACAAGTTTGTATGTTACATCTGGTTCAACGATTTGTTTTGTAAAGGTGAATTCTCCTTTTATATCAGACAACAAAGTGTCTTGAGGCATCCAATGATTTTTTATGCTACAAATTATTCTTATTCCTTTAATAAGCACCCCCGATTGATTTTCAACCTTGCCTTTTATAGAATGTTGTGCATATGGTATTCCATACATATATGGTCCATCTCCTCCTGCACCTCCTGCACCTACCGTGCAAGCACTAAATCCGAGTAATACTAATAATCCGGATAATGCTTTATTGGTGATGTTTAGTAATGTTGTATTCTTCTTCCTCATCGCAAAACTTATTTAAATTATTTTATCCATTAAACGAAGTGAAGTATATAAATACTGCTTGATATGAGTAAATAAATCAAATTAAATTATTATTAAATGCGCTTTCCTTTTTTTTACTGTATATCAGAATAATGAGAGGATACTATATCGTTTTTATTATGAGTAATGAATGCTATATATAAGAAAAGGCACCGATCCATAATGATCGGTGCCTTTTCTTATATATATTTATATGATTTACTCCATTAGATTCTCGTCAATTCCTTCCTCTATGCCAAGACTGTCTGTTGCAACCTGACTTGTCGAGTCGCTTTCAGCTTTAGGATATGCTGACTGGCATTGATAAGATCGGGTAATAGGTTGTTTTGGTTTAGGGAATTTTGCTTTGTATTTAGATAAATGAGGATCAGCAAGTACTTTTTCCATAAAATATCCAAATATTGGCAAGGCTGTTTTACTACCTTCGCCCAACTGCCCTGTTCTGAAGTGGATGCTTCGATGTTCACCTCCAACCCAAGCGCCTCCAACCAAATTAGGAGTAACACCAACGAACCATGCATCAGAGTGGTTGGAAGATGTTCCTGTCTTACCTCCAAAATCAGTGTTGTATTTGAATAAGTCGAAAGACCATAAAGCTTGCGTTGTTCCCATAGGTTCTGTAAGTCCTCCCTGAAGCATTTGTTGCATTAGGAAAGCCGTTTCATAAGGGATAGCTTGTTTCTGCTCCGGAACATAATTATATAGTACATTACCATTACGGTCTTCAATTCGCGTTACTAATACAGGATCATGTGTCATACCATCATTAACTACCGTACAATATGAATTGACTAGTTCAAGTAGTGATACGTCTGACGAACCTAAAGATATGGATGGAATATTATTTAAAGGAGTCTTGATTCCCATTGCATGGGCAGTTTTTATAATTTCACCAATGCCTACTTCTTTAGCAATTTGTACTGCGATACTGTTTATTGATCTTGCAAAAGCTGCTTTAAGAGTTAATGTTTGACCGCTATAGTTACCATTAGCATTGCGAGGCGTCCATTTTTTTAGTTCTCCTTTTTCCATCACTTCCCACTCAACATATTGATCCACACGCTCATCACAAGGAGACATACCCTTATTGAATGCTGTAGCATAATCAAATAACTTAAAGGTAGATCCTGGCTGACGTTTAGAAAGTACTTTGTCATATTTCCATGATTGGAAATTGATATCTCCAACCCATGCTCTTACAAAACCAGATTGAGGTTCCATTGCAACAAAGCCAGTGTGCATAAATCTCTCCATATAACGAATAGAATCCATTTCACTAAAAGTAGTGTCTTTAACTCCTGTTTTATAATCAAAAACTTTTAATCGGTGAGGTTTATTCATGTAATAGCTAACTGAATCCGGTCGATCAGGATACTTCTGTTGCAGAATTTTGTATAATACGGTTTTCTTTGCCAGATCTTCAATAAATCCAATTAATTCTTTATGATTTTTGTCTTGCCAAGGATTTTCTTTTCCCCAATGGTTATTGAAATTTCGTTGTACGATACGCATTTGTTTGTCTACTGCGTCTTCTGCATACTTTTGCATTCTGGTATCTAGTGTTGTATATATTTTCAATCCGTCAGAATACAAATCAATATTGTTCTCTTTGCACCAGTCTTTTAGAGATTCTGCAACAGCTTCTCTAAAATAAAGTGCCTGGCCACCATAATTTGTCTCAATGCTATAATTAAGCTTAATAGGAATTCTTTTCAAAGAATCAAACTCAGCAGAACTAATAAGACGGTGCTTCAATAGGTTTTCCAGCACAACATTGCGTCGCTTAAAACTATTTTGGGGCTTAAGACGCGGATTGTAAGTAGTAGTGGCTTTGAGCAAACCAACTAATGTAGCAGCCTGTTCAACAGTAAGGCGCTCCGGAGTAGTGTTGAAGTACGTTTTACATGCCGTTTTTATACCATAAGCATTACTTCCAAAATCAACAGTGTTGAGGTACATGGTAAGAATATCCTTTTTGGAGTAGAACATTTCGATCTTTACTGCTGTAATCCATTCCTTTGATTTCATAATAAGCAGTTTTAGACCCGGTATATTCCCCAAAAGACCTCTGGAATATTGTGAACGAACCTTGAACATGTTTTTTACCAACTGTTGAGTAATGGTGCTGGCTCCGCGAGCATTACCTTTGGTCATATCCTTCATTGCAGAAAACACACCTTTCAAATCGACTCCAAAGTGTTCATAAAAACGTTCATCTTCAGTACAGATAAGTGTTTTTATTAATATAGGTGATATTTCTTCATATTTCACCGGAGTTCTGTTTTCTCTAAAATATTTGCTGATCAGTTTTCCGTCTGCGCTATATATTTCTGAGGCAACACTTTGGTTTGGATTGTTTATGCTCGACATACTTGGCGATTTTCCGAATAACCAAAGGAAATTGATGTCTACCATGAATAGGTAGAGAGAGAATAAAAGGATTAATGAACAAAAAATTAATAAGATTTTCTTGTACCAAGGGGAATTCTGGTAAAGAGATTTGCTTTTAGCAACCAAGGTTTTGTATTTGGATTTTAAAAAGATAAAGGCGGATTTTCCGCGAGAAACCAAATTACTTTTATCAAAGTTTGTCATCTAAGTATGATTCAATTATGATTGTTTATAGACTAAGCCAAATAATTGGATTAGTCTTTTATTCTCAAAAAATACTGGGCAAAAGTACTAAAATTGTTTTGTATATAGGGGTTTGCAACGATAAAAATAATATCGTTTTAATAAATCTTATTAAAATAGCCATTGTATCAGATGATATAGCTTTGATTGTTACTGCTTTGCCTTGATTACTAAATAATTCATTTTAGATATAATTAGACTAAATCTATATTAGTTTGTTTACAATTAATTTTTAAAATAGAATAAATCTTGTTCAACTTATTTTTATAGCTTTGCACGCAAACAGAACAATTTAGTTTATTAGTTTAGAAAGGATAAAGATGGAAAATGAAAAGAAAAAGGTAGCCCTACTTTCTGTATTTGCAGCTATATTTTTAACTGGTTTTAAAATGATTATTGGTATTCTTACCGGTAGCTTGGGCATCCTTTCTGAAGCATTGCATTCTACACTAGATCTTGTTGCTGCTGTTATTACTTATTTTTCTGTTAGCATTTCTGATAAACCTGCTGATAGAGAACATAACTATGGA
The DNA here is from genome assembly GCF_963678845.1 of uncultured Bacteroides sp. Classification (NCBI taxonomy): domain Bacteria; kingdom Pseudomonadati; phylum Bacteroidota; class Bacteroidia; order Bacteroidales; family Bacteroidaceae; genus Bacteroides; species uncultured Bacteroides sp. The sequence goes on along the minus strand of NZ_OY787464.1, from coordinate 526,547 downwards.
CACGGTAAAATAGAGAATTTCTCTGCTCTGATTGAAACATTGTTGCTTATCATTACAAGTGTCTGGATAGTTTATGAAGCAATACACCGCTTGCTAACTGGAAATACTCATATAGAGGTTAATATGTGGAGTTATGTTGTAGTTATCTCCGCCATTATCATTGATGCAAAACGTTCGAGAGCATTATATAAAGTTGCAAAAAAGCATAATAGTCAGGCTTTAGAAGCTGATGCCCTTCATTTCTCTACAGATATATGGAGCTCAGCAGTAGTACTATTTGGATTGATATGTGCAAATTTTGGTTACTACTTTGCTGACTCAGTAGCTGCTTTGTTTGTTGCTGTTCTTGTTGTGTCAGTATCTTTTAAATTAGGGAAAAAGGCTATTGAAGTATTGTTGGATACAGCTCCACAAGATAAAGTTAATATGGTAGAACAAAAACTACTATCTATACCTGAAGTAAAATCTTTTCATGGACTTAAGATCCGCTCTGCGGGTGCGGATACCTTTATCAAGGTGAATGTTCATTTAGATTCTGAATTATCATTGATGAAAGTTCATGAGATCTGCGATAAAATTGAAAAGGAAATAAATAATTTAATTAATAGAAGCGAGGTTTATATTCATGCAGAACCAGAACATGAAACTCATATTAATTCTGAAAAAGTAGAAGATAAATACTAGCCTGGCTAATGAATAGTATAGGGACTAAAGAACTATTTCAAATTCGTTTTTTTTATTTCTATTTGATCTATTTTCCAAATGCTATTTTCTTTATTCAAGCTAACATATAGATTTTTATTCCAATAGCTTTTGTCCTTGGTTATGTCGCTTCCTCTAAAGAACCGTCCCTTGACTATTATTTTATTCTCATTAACTTTTATTGTCTCAATAATTTCTACACCATTCATTGGTTCAACGTCCATTAGCCAACGGTATATGTTAAAGAAATCGCAGCCAATGTTTTTGTAATCATCCAAATTCGGAAACTTATCATTTAAGTCATCAAACTTTGTTTTACTAACTTCTTTAATGCAATTTTGATACGAATTTATTTCATGATTAATCAAACTGTCTGTAAAATTATAGAATCTAAGATTCTTAATATATTTATCCATATTTAGCGTTGCCATGCCTGTAGAATCTGCAACGAATATAGGCTGATACTCTTCAATTTGACCACTTTCTATCACTTCAAAATACCAGTTATAAAAATCGGTCACAACAGACTCCGGACTCTTTTGTGCAAGAGACTTTACCGGAAGTAATAAAAGAAAGAATATTAAAACACAACTTCTCATATAGATTCCTTTTTATGTTGCGAATATAATGTTTCTTGTTGAAATATTTGTCGTTTGGGCAATTAAAATGTTATAGCAATAGTACCAGCCCCACCACGCATAAATAATTTGAGTTCTTTCCCTGCCTTTTTATCATATCTGATTGATGCGATAGTGCAAACAATGGCAGATGTGAAAAATAGGGTAGCAGCAACTGCGCTGATAGCACTTGTTGTAATATTTGCATTGTCTCCATTCCAAAAATCAATGTTATTGAAAGCTATAAACATAAGACCAATGCTTGCAGCAAATGAACCTATAGCTCCATATTCATAATAAGCTGATTTTTGCATATAGTAGCCTGATTTGTTTAAAATACTTTTTGTATTTATATCCATCGTCATCTTTATGCTGTCTTTAACTTCTACTTTAGAGTTATTTATTCCTGCATTCTCCAAATTTTCTGTTTGTTGGGAGAATGTATTCATTGAAAATAGAAGTATTATTGCTATTAAAATGTTTTTCATAATCGTATAGCTTTAATTAAAATGTATATGCAATATAGGCAGACATACCATTTGCCGAAATTTTGAGTTGCTTCCCGGCTTTCATCTTGTAATTTATAGATATAATAGTGCATACTATGGATGATGCAAGAAATACACCACTAACAATATAGCATAAGTCTCTGTTGCTGCTTGATTCTGAATTTTCATTTGAATTGGAACCTACCGAGGAAAAAATGAGACTTGCAGCTAATGACCCAAGAGCAAAATATCTATAATTAGCAGATTTCTCTAAGTATAGTCCGGACTTATACAGAAAACTTTCATTTGTTTCATGTAAAGAGATGTTTTTTTTATCCATCTTTTCTAAGTTAGAATACTCATTAAAGGCATTTACCTCATTCCCCCTATTATAAATATCCTGAGAGAATATTCTCATTGAAAAAAAAAGCATACTTATCAATAAATAGGTTTTCATAATGTAGAGTTTTAATTCATAGTTTCTTATTAATTAATAACATAGATATGAATATAATAGTTTTTATAACTAATAGGATTTATTGTCCTGATTCTCAAACCTATTTGGGATGAATTTGTTATATTTATACTGTAATGTAATAAACGTAAATAAAGATGTTGTTAATCAGGAAATTTGACTCTGTTATAAAATGCTAATATGATACTACAATTAATTTTTGTGTTAATTGCTATCCTTGTGGGAGCACGATTAGGGGGAATTGGATTGGGAGTTATGGGTGGGGTAGGACTGGCTATTCTTACATTTGTATTCGGGTTAAAACCTACAGCACCTCCAATTGATGTGATGTTAATGATTGCAGCAGTTATTTCAGCAGCTTCTTGTATGCAGGCTGCCGGTGGACTTGATTATATGGTAAAAGCTGCAGAACGTTTGTTGCGGAAAAATCCATCCAAGGTTGTTTGGCTGAGCCCCATTGTTACTTACCTTTTTACAATTGTAGCAGGAACAGGACATGTAGCTTATTCTGTTCTACCTGTAATAGCCGAAGTTGCTACTGAAACAAAGATAAGACCTGAACGCCCATTGGGTATAGCTGTGATAGCATCTCAGCAAGCCATTACAGCAAGTCCTATTTCGGCAGCAACAGTAGCGCTTCTCGGATTATTGTCGGGATATAATATTTCATTGTTTGATATCCTTAAAATAACTATCCCTGCCACTCTTATAGGAGTGTTGGCTGGTGCATTTTATTCCTTGTATGTGGGTAAGGAGCTTGCTGATGATCCTGAATTCCAAAAAAGAATAGCAGAAGGTGAATTTGAAACAAAGAAGATACAAACAAAAGAAGTGGAGAATAACCGAAGTGCTTTAATCTCAGTTTTAATATTTGTTTTAGCTACATTCTTAATTGTTCTCTTTGGCTCTTTCAACGGGTTAAGACCGTCTTTTCTTGTTGATGGTGAAATGGTGAAACTAAGCATGTCTTCTATTATTGAGATTCTAATGCTGTCGGCGGCAGCTTTAATTCTTTTATTTACCAAAACAGATGGTATAAAAGCCACTCAAGGTTCTGTGTTCCCTGCAGGAATGCAGGCTGTAATTGCTATCTTTGGTATTGCCTGGATGGGCGATACTTTTCTGGAAGGTAACCTCACGGAATTGACTGCATCGATTAAAGATGTTGTAACAACAACTCCGTGGCTTTTTGGATTTGCTCTTTTTGTAATGTCTATTCTGCTATATAGTCAGGCGGCTACTGTAAGAGCTCTTGTGCCACTGGGTATTGCATTGGCTATTTCGCCGTACATGCTAATTGCATTGTTTCCGGCAGTGAATGGCTACTTCTTTATTCCTAATTATCCAACAGTTGTAGCAGCTATTAATTTTGACCGGACGGGCACTACCCGCATTGGTAAATATGTGCTGAATCACTCATTTATGATGCCTGGTCTAATCTCTACTGTGGTGGCCGTAGGCGTAGGTTTGCTGTTGATTCAATTCTTTTCATAAGACTTATTTTTATAAACCATTAAATGTATTGTTATGAAAGCAGTTAAAAGATTCCAATTTTTTGTTTTCTGTGTGTTGCTATCAGCATTAACAGTAATGGCTCAAAAGCCTAATATTCACATTTTAGCCACAGGAGGTACGATAGCCGGAACCGGTGCTTCTAGTACAAAAACAAATTATACAGCCGGACAAGTAGCTATCAGTGCATTACTTGATGCTGTTCCTGATATTAATAATGTGGCAAATGTAACTGGCGAACAAATTGTCAGAATAGGATCACAGGATATGTCTGACGATGTATGGCTCACTCTCGCGAAGCGGATTAATATATTGCTTGCTGATAGTAAAGTAGATGGTATTGTGATTACTCATGGAACCGATACCATGGAAGAAACCGCTTATTTTCTCAATCTTGTGGTAAATAGTGATAAACCGGTTATTCTGGTTGGTGCTATGCGTCCTTCAACAGCAATTAGTGCAGATGGTCCGTTGAATTTATATAATGCCGTAGTTACTGCCTCATCAAAAGAATCTGTAGGCAAAGGGGTTATGGTTGTTATGAATGGACTTATTCTTGGAGCCGGAGATGTACTGAAAACAAATACAATCAGTGTGGAGACTTTCCAATCTCCTAATTGCGGCCCATTAGGTTATGTTTTTAATAGTAAAGTGTTTTTTAATCGTATTCCTACCAAGATTCACACTTCAGCATCAGAGTTCTCTGTTGATAAATTAGATAAACTTCCTAAAGTGGGGATTATTTATAGCTATTCAAATGTGGAACCCGAAGCTGTTAATGCATTGATTGCTGCCGGTTATAAAGGTATTGTTCATGCAGGTGTAGGAAATGGTAACATTCACAAGAATATTTTCCCGGAACTAATCAGAGCAAGAAAGGCTGGTATTCAGGTTGTTCGTTCGTCAAGAGTACCAACCGGTCCAAGTACATTGGATGCAGAGGTAAATGATGCCGAATATGGATTTATAGCTTCTCAGGAACTAAATCCTCAGAAGTCAAGAGTTCTGTTGATGCTTGCACTGACAAAGACTAGCGATTGGAAACAGATTCAAACTTATTTTAATGAATATTGATATGAAAAAGTATATACTATTGTTGGGCGTTTTGTTGTGCATGACCGGTGTCAAGGCACAGCAGAACGACGATATGCGTTCCTCGAAAAGTTTGTTTGAGGATGTAACGAATATCAAGAAGAAGACAGATAAATTCAACTTCTTTCTGAATATGAATGGTAGTTTTGATAATCTGTTTGATAATGGAACTCATGAGATTAGTAAATTTAATATGAGACAACTTCGTATTGAGGCTAAAGGTAAAGTTAACGACTGGTTGTCATACCGGTGGAGACAACGCTTGAACCGGCCGAATACTGGTAGTGGTAATATTGATAACTTACCAACTTCCATTGATGTTGCAGGAATCGGAGTGAAAGTATCTGACGACTTTTCAATGTTTATCGGAAAACAATGTGCAGCCTACGGAGGTATTGAGTTCGATTTGAATCCGATTGAAATCTATGAATACAGTGACATGATTGAGAATATGAGCAATTTCCTTACCGGAGTAAACTTTGCCTATAATTTCAGTGATAATCACCAGTTACAGTTCCAGGTTCTGAATAGTATGAATACGAGCTTTGCAGGCACTTACAATGTAGGTAATACAGGCATTGTGCAAAGCGAAACGCCGCTAGTATACACGATCAACTGGAATGGTAACTTCTTTAAAAATGCATTCAAGACCCGCTGGTCTGCATCGTTGATGAACGAGGCTAAAAGCAAGAATATGTACTACTTTGCCTTGGGAAATGAACTTACACAAGGCAAATTCAATATGTTCTTTGATTTTATGTATTCTAATGAAGAATTAGATCGTAATGGAATAATGAGCGGCATCACTAATTCAAGTAGATATGGAAATGCAGTGAATGCAGAATATTTGTCATTGGTTACGAAACTGAATTATCGGTTTGCTCCCAAATGGAATGTTTTCCTGAAAGGAATGTATGAAACGGCTTCATTAAAGGATAATTTGGTGGGATTCTCAAAAGGTAAATATCGCACTTCTTACGGGTATTTTGCAGGATTGGAATATTATCCTATGGAATCGAACCTGCATTTCTTCTTAACTTACGTAGGTCGTGCATATCAATATACAAATACGGCTAAATCTTTGGGATTTGATAATTATAATACAGACAGAATTTCTTTAGGATTCATTTATCAGTTACAAATGTTTTAAAGGTGAATGAGCTAATATTTCTAGACCTGATATAAAGACAGAAAGAGGCAGCCATCATTGACTGCCTCTTTCTGTCTTTAATTCTTAATCATTTTTGAAATATCCTTTATATCTCTTATTGACTTTATAAAATCATCTTGTTCTTTAAAAGTAGCTATTTTAACCACATAAGTCTGTAATATGTTGTTTCCTTCTTCCTCATTTATATGTTTGATAATAAAAGGGTATTGTATACATTCGCATGGTAATAGCTTTAATATAAAACCATTATCTTTACTTATCTTTCCCTCGTTTGGATTAGAAATGCTGACGCCAGTATTTTTATCATATTTCTCTAAATATGAATAAGTGTTTTTGAAATTACAAATCAATGTATCTGATTTTCTTTCAAAATTTCCGATATTAAATTGAATACTGTCCGAGCCAATGCATTCAAACTTAAACAAACATTTGCCGTTGGCAGAGAGAAATATATATCCCCAGTTGCAATCTCCCGGGAGTAAATTCAGATCATTACAATACCCTTCATTCCCCGTTTCGAGGAACTGTAAGAATATTCCGGCATACTCTCTCTGCTCTTTGTAATAGGAATAAGCATTTTTTATAGGAAATTGTGCTGAATAACAGGCTAATAGTTTGTCAACCAACAGATTTACAACCATCTTATCTTTATATTTAATGTAAATGCTCAAACTATCCTTCATCATCTGGAGCATATGTTGTCTAACTTCATTGTATTGTTTTAGTGAGACCTTGCTGTTACCAATTGAAGACAATTCAAATTGAAATATAGCAGAGGGAATAGCTCTGAATGATTTTTTATTGATAATATTCTTTAATGAGTTAGAGGTAGTAACACTCTTAGTGTTTATGCTATCTACATAAACCACTGCATTAATATGTTCTAGTGATGAGTTTAGTGAAGCAACATGCTGGTTGATGTGTAGATGGTAATTCACAGCCATTCTCTTTTTTACTTCTTTTACAGGGCTTGTGCAACCATATAGTAGAACTATTGCTCCAAAAACCAATATCCTAATAAGATGTATTGTTCTCATTTTGATAACATATTGTTATTTATATTAATAACAATGTGCTGTTCAAAATGTTTTCTTCCTTTTTAGAGCTTTTTATCTCTTTATAAATTTGAACGGATAAAGTAATAATTATCATTAGATATACATCTAACTTTGTGTTTGATATATATCTAAGTGTGTCTTTGATATATATCAAACGTATACTTTGATATATATCAAACTTAAATTATTCCGTGTCTTATTCTTTTTTACACTATTCTTTTCAGGGTAATGCTGACCATTATCTGTTTCAATCAAAGTAGTTTAATATGAAAGACTATTATTGATGTAGGGTTTCTATATGTTCTTTTGTTAAAACCTTGTTATTCATTAATATAACTCTCTCTTCTCTGTTTTTGGCAAAGATTATTAGAACTAGTAGAATTCTTTGTTGAGGAAACTAACCTGCCTTGCTTTGTGGATAGAAAACAAAATAGTTCAAAAGTTTTTTAAATCTATTTCTGTTTGTTTTCATACATGATATTTAAATTGCAACAATAATAAGACGTAATAAGCTCTTTTTAAGAGTAGTACTTTCATTTCTTACTTCTCTTTTAATAGTCTAAATGATAGATATAATATTTAATTTTCTGATATATTAATGTAATTAAAATGAAAATATGAATGCATACTTTTTATTTATTAAGCTTAAATAAAAGTTAATGTAAAATCAAAAAGGATATTATAACTATCATTTAGGATATATTGTTGATAGCATAAATTAGGTTATTTTGTACATTCCTAAGTATAATTTAATATATGACGGGATAAAAGTTAAATGCCTTAAATCTATAAATAAAAATATATATGTTTCTACTATTGACTTATTGTCTAAAATTAGACAATATTATACTAAGCTTTTTTTATTCAATAATGCATTCAGGATATTATATCAGAGGTATACCCCCACCTGTTATATAGTAAGTTTTAGACAAAACTTTAATGATAATATTAAAAAACAATTAATCTAATAATTTTGATACATGGTAATTACAATGAAAAAAAAGTCTATTTTTTTTGCTTGTATTCTATTTTTGTTTACCTCGTGTAATTCAGAAATGGACAAGTATTATGAACTTCCTTCCTGGTTGAAAGGCAACTCGTGGGAAGTGCTTGAGGCAAAAGGCAATTTCTCTATTTTCTTGAAAGGTGTAGAAAAAACATCTTATAAAGAATTAGTTCAAGGAAAGGGTCAAATAACAGTAATGGCTCCTACCGATGATGCTTTCAAAGCATATTTTGCCAAAAGAAAAATCAATTCACTGGATGATTTATCTGCTAATGAATTAGATAAGCTTATTGCTTATCACTTAGTTTATTATTCGTTTACGAAAGAACGATTTGAAAATTATAGTCCGGAAGGAATAGATGCTGAATCAGAAACAACAAGTCCTGGTTTATTTTATAAATTCAGAACTAAGAGTCGTGATGCTATAACCTCAGAAACAGACTCTACAGATAACAAAAGAGTTAAAATGGTGATGCATAAAGAACGTTTCCTTCCAGTTTTTTCTTCTAACTTATTTAACTCGAAACACATTGATGCAAAATCTAATTATGAATATTTTTATCCCACATCTACATGGAGTGGAGATAAAGGTTTTAATGTATCTAATGCAACGGTTAATGAATATAGTATAGTTACAGACAATGGCTATGTATACACATTAAACCAAGTAGTAGATCCACTTGAAACAATTTATAGTAAGTTATCAGGATCAGCTGATTATAGCACATTTAGAAATATCTATGATAAGTTTATTAATTATAAATATGATGCATCTTCTACAGCTTCTTATGGAAAAGGAGATTCATTATTTGTGCATTATCACACCTCTTTACCGGCAATTGCTTCTGAATGGACCAACGATTTAAATTCCTCTGTTTCTGATTATGCCCAATTATCTAATTTGTCAAAGAAGGCTATGAATGTATTTGCACCAGATAATACCTCCTTACAAACATTTTACGATAAATACTGGAGACCTTATTATGGTAATAGTGGTATCAATAATGTAAATTTTGTCCCCTTACTAGCTTTGTTGAGTAATCATGTTAATAACGGTGAAGTGTTGTTTCCTGAGACAATAGAATCTGGCAAGGTTGTAACATCTTGGGTTACTCCTATTGTATTTGATACAAAATCGGCAAAGCTGAGACAGATGTGCGTGAATGGTACACTTTATGGATTAGATCACGTGATAGTTCCACCTATGTTTGAAAAGGTTACAGCTCCCATGTTTTGCAACCCTGAATATAATATGTTCCTTGATATGTCTTCTTCTTATATAGATATATTATTAAGTGATCAGAATCAGTTTAAAGTCTTTTATCCAACTGATAACATGATTGTAAATCATACAACATATGCTGGAGCATCGATGAAGTATATTAATACAAATTCTAAAAAGTATGGTTCACAGGAAATTCAGATAGAAGGATTGAATGGGTTGGAAACCATGAAATATACTCAAAAAAAGATTCTCTCAGGTAATCATATTGTTATTAAAACAATGTCGAGCCGTGACGATGAGACTATCTACAAAACAATAAGTCCTTTTAATTATATTTATTCAAAAGGCAATAATATTTATTCGTCAGCTACTTATAATTCAGGAGCAGAAGCTCCAACATTTAAGAAGATTAATTCATGGAGTAATGGAACTGCATATGCACTTGAAGGTGATGCTTCAGCTTTGGTTCCGGAGTTTTCTCAATTTAAAGATGTGGTAACAAGTGCTGTTGCTTGTCCTTCTGAATTTAGTGGATTTAGTACTCTTATTGGAACATCTGGGTTGGCAAAGAGTGTTCCAGCATTTAATTTTTTGCAAGGTAATCGGTTTATAGTATTAATTCCTACTCAAAAAGCTATAACTGATGCTTCCTCTGCAGGTAAAATCCCTCCAACTACAAAACTTGCTGATTTTCTGAAATATTATTTTGTAGATGTAAACTCAAGTAATTTGTTGGATTATCCTTTTCCTGGAGCAAATGTAAAAGGCGAACTTACAACTTTTAGATATTTACCAAACGGACAAATGGCTAAACTTACTTTGATTGATACCGGATCTGGATTGAAAATAAAAGATTCAAAAGGTAATACAGTTAATGTAGTAAGTTATTTCCCGAAAATTTATTCAGATGGGGCTGCCTATTTGATTGATGGAATATTGGAAGTTGAATAACAGATACAAAATAAAAAATATGAAAAATATTCGATATATTCTTTTTATAGCATTGGCGCTGTTTGTTGTTCAGACTGTAACTGCGCAAACAGTACTTACAGGTTCTGTAAAAGACAAAGTGACAGGTGATCCTCTCGTAGGAGCCAATATTTTTGTTATGAATTCAAATAATCGTTCATTAGCAGGTACTTCTGTTGATATGAATGGGGAGTTTCGTCTTTCTGTCCCATCTCAAAAGAATTTAACTATTGTATTCTCTTTTATAGGATATAAGAGCCTGAGAGAAAAGTATACCGGTCAGAAAACTATTAGTGCTTTAATGGAGGAAGAAGGATTAACCATTTCAGGGATTGAAATTACTGCAAAGAAGGTGGAAAAGAATTCTTTGGGAATGACTCCAAAGGAACAGATTTCAGCATCTCAGAGATTAACTTTAGGAAACATTGAAACTGCTCCGGTTTCTTCTCTTACGGATGCATTGCAGGGAGCAATGTCAAATGTGGATGTGCTCTCAGGCGCTGATCCAGGAGGTAAAAGCTCTATACGTATTCGAGGAACATCTTCGTTGAATGCATCATCAGACCCATTATTTGTTGTTGATGGTGTACCTCTTCCTGTTGATGTTTCTTCCGATTTTAGTTTTGCAACAGCAAACTCTGATGATTATGGTGAATTACTTAATATTTCTCCTAGTGATATTGAATCAATAGAAGTATTGAAAGATGCTGCAGCAACAGCTGTTTGGGGATCAAAAGGTGCAAATGGTGTACTCTTGATTAAAACGAAAAAAGGTGTTAGAGGAAAAATACGATTTTCTTTTAATACAAAATATGAGTTTAGAAAAGAAGGCAGTTCTCTTCCAATGTTGAATGCGAATCAATATGTTTCCATGATTCAAGATGCAATTTGGAATACAGTTAGTGATCTTGGAGAAGGTGGTACAGGTGCTAATAAATATTTAGCATTGCTTTATGATACTAAAGAAATTGGTTTTGATCCTTCATGGAAATATTTTAAAGAATATAACCAAGATACAAATTGGCTTAAAGAGGTTTCGCAAACAGGATATTCTGTTGATAACAACTTCTCAATGTCGGGTGGAGGCGATAAAGCTATTTATCGTTTATCATTAGGGTACTTAAATGAAGAAGGAACTACTATTGGAACCGGATTTAATCGTATTAGTGCGATGTTTGATATGAGTTACAAGTTTTCTGATAAACTTGATATTTCTGCAAACTTCAACTTTACTCAGGGAGTAAAGAATGCTAATTATACAGATAATGCCCGTTCTCAGGCTTTAACTAAAATGCCTAATATGAGTCCTTATGTAATTGGGGAAGATGGTGAACGTACAGGCGATTACTTTACCCCATATTCTTATTTTCAGGGGCAGTATTCTGATGTTCTTAATCCTGTTGCTTTAGTTAATGAAAGTGTAAATAAAAACACTTCTACTTCTAATCGTATGATTTTTAATCTTCATTACAATTTTTTCCAAGGTTTTGATTATCGTGGTATTGTTGGCTTTGATGTCAGAACATCTAAGAGCAATTCCTTTTTACCTCAAAGTGTGACTGGCGTTTCTTGGGTTGATAATAACTTTAATTATAGTACAAACGGTGGAAATGATAAGCTCTATTTAACGACTGAAAATAGGTTTATCTATAATAAATCTTTTTCAGATAACCATAAATTACTATTAAGTGCAATTTTCCAAACATCCGATCAAACTACATCAAGTTACTCTAGTTCCACAAGTGGTAATTCAAGTAGTGAAATTACTGACCCTATTTCTGGTTCAACTCCCCGAGGTGGCGGTTCCGGACGAGTTATAAATCGTGAATTAGGTGGTGTGTTGAATGCTCATTATACACTCTTCAATAAATATCTGTTTGATGCAGGATATAGAATGGAGGCTAGTTCAAGTATGGCTAGTAATGGCCGTTGGGGAGGTTTTCCAACTCTTGGTGCAGCTTGGCAATTGGGAGATGAGCAGTTTGTGAAAGATCTAAAATCAATATCAACAGCTAAATTAAGGTTAAGCTGGGGGCAGAGTGGAAATACTCCTACAGGAGCATCTCCATATGTAGGAACATTTAAGCCAATTGTTCCAGGCTACGGAGAAATGGTTGCTATTCAGCCTAGCAAAATTCAACTGAATCACCTTAAATGGGAGACTGTTACTCAAACAAATTTAGGTCTTGACCTAGGTTTTTTTGATAACCAATTGAATATGTCTGTTGACGTGTATAATAAGTTAACAACAAATATGCTGCAGAAAGATGTGGATATACCAACATCAACTGGTTTTTCTAGCGTAGCATGGTATAATTCAGGCAAGATGTCTAACAAAGGTTGGGAGTTTCGTTTAGATTATGACATTATGAGAGGAAAGGACTGGGGATTACAGTTAAACTTTAATATTGCTCAGAATAAAAATGAAGTACTAGACATGCCTGAGAATAAAACTGCAACAAACTATTCTTTAAAAAATGGGGCATATGCATATAAATTGGTAGAAGGAGATCCTCTTGGTTCATTTTATGGATATAAATATCTAGGCGTATATCAAAATACAGATGAAACTTATGTTCGGGATAATACAGGAAAGCTAGTCAGTGATATTCAGGGCAAACCAGTTGTTATGAAAAATAACGACCTAAAAGTGTATCCTGGTGATGCTAAATATATGGACGTAAATGGTGATGGGGTTATTAACCAGTATGATATTGTTTATATTGGAAACTCTAACCCAACGCTTACAGGTGGATTTGGATTTAGTCTACGTTACAAATCATGGGGATTAATTGCTAATTTCCATGGTAGAGCAGGACAAAAAGCGATCAATCAAACCCGAATGAATATGGAAAACATGTATGGGAAAAGCAATCAAAGTACTGCTGTTCTCAAAAGATGGAGACATGAAGGTGATGATACAGATATTCCCCGTGCATTATATGACCGTGGATACAACTATTTAGGATCTGATCGTTTTGTAGAAGATGCTTCTTTCCTGCGTTTAAAAACAGTTACATTGAAATATGCTCTTCCTAAATCGTTATCAGGCAAAGCAGGCATTCAGAAAGCTGAGTTTTATTTGACAGGATACGACTTGTTTACTTTAACAAAATATACAGGTCAGGATCCAGAGATCAGTTCTTCCAGAATAGACAATATGTATGAAGTAGCGCTCGATAAGGCATCTACACCTAAGCCGTTGAGATTTGCTTTTGGATTAAACTTGAATTTTTAAACATAAGTACTATACGATATGAAAAATATTAAATATTATATCTCGGTATTGACTCTTATATTTGCTTTATCTTCTTGTCAAGACTACTTAAATGTTTTGCCTGAAAATGAACAAAATAGTTCTGAATATTGGAAAACAAAAGAAGAGGTGCAGGCTGTGTTAGCTTCAGGATATGTTAACTTACGCTTGGCTCAGGAGGATCTTTTTCTTTGGGGCGAATCCAGAGGAAATGGTGTCATATTTTTTGGTGATGGCTCTACTGGTCAGAAAGCAGCTCAAAAAGTTCGTTCTATGGATATTCTGCTGAATAATGATTTAGCTAAATGGGATGCTATTTATAAGGTTATTAATATGGCTAATTCTGTGATAAAGTATGCACCGGGCGTCGTTGAAAAAGATAAATCTTTTAATGTAAATGTGATGAACTCATATTTGTCCGAAGCGTATTTTCTACGTGCATTATCTTATTTTTATCTGGTGCGTGTTTTTGGTAATGTTCCTTATGTTGTGGAGCCTTATGTAGACGATAATGCTTCATACGTTTTGGAAGCAACTTCAGGAAATGATATTCTAGAAAAATGCGTTACTGATTTAAATGGATCGTTAGAAACTGCGAAAGAATATTTTCCGGAAACAGATGCCGCAAATCCAATGAATACTAAAGGACGTGCAACTAAATGGGCTATTTATTCTTTACTGGCAGATATAAATCTTTGGTTGGGTAACTATCAGGATTGTATTACTGAATGTGATGCTGTTATCAATTCTAAAAGAGTGGGACTTATTCAAGGTGCTTCTTGGTTTACTAATTTTTATCCAGGAAATAGTAATGAAAGTATCTTTGAGATACAATATAGTAAGCCTTTGGCTCAAACAAATAGTTTTATTAATTGGTTCAGCACAAACCATTACTATTTGATTTCTCCTTATGAACTGTCCTTATTTAATAGTGACAATGATATAAGAGGTGGAAATGCCTCATATATGGCAAGTGATGAATCTACTATTTGGAAGTATATTGGTAAATTGAACGATGGTGCAACAGCGCGTGATGGTAGTACGGAAAATGATCAGAACTACATTATTTATCGGTTGGCTGATATTTATTTAATGAAATCCGAAGCTAATATAATGTTAGGAACAGATGATGGTTATGCTAAAGGGGCTGATTTAATCAATCAGATACGCGAAAGAGCTGGATTAGCTGATATCTCAGCTACATCTAATCAGCAATCAATGTTACTCCTTTTATTACAGGAGCGCCAAAGAGAATTCTTTGCTGAAGGAAAATGCTGGTTTGATTTATTGCGCATTGGGTCCAGAGATAATTATAAATACAAAGAACTTTTAATAGAGCAAGTCTTGTCTGTAGCAGGTGCTAATAATCAAGCAGTGATGCGTTCAAAACTGGCTGATACAAACTCTTGGTATATGCCATATCATGAAGATGAAACAGCTGTAAATCCTCTGCTTAAACAGAATTCTTATTATGAGAAACTTGGTAAATAGTTGTAAATAGTTAATAAATATAATTATATGAAAAATATTGGTGGATTATTTATCCTACTTATAGTAAGCTTGTGTTCATGTTCAGACCCATATGCAAATACTGCATACATTGAAAATATGAAAGACGTTCCAGCTGCTACTTATATGACTGAGAACCCTGAGACATATTCACTCTGGGTTGATCTGTTGAAATATACAGATTTGTACAACACAATCAATCTGAGCTCAAATTATACTTGTTTCGTTCCTAACAATGATGCTATGAATGCATACTTGAAATCTAAGAATGTATCTTCAGTTAAGGAACTGAATAAAAATGATGCAATTACTTTAGTGAAATATCACACAGTAAAGGGTGCACAATATACTTCTTCAAATTTTGATGATGGAGCTTTGGCGGACACAACTGCTACAGGCGATTTCTTGTCAATAAAAAATGGTGGACTGAATGCAATTCGTGTTAATGATGAAGCTCTCATTGTTGGATTAGATAAAGTAGTTACTAATGGGGTTATTCAAACTCTTGATCATGTGTTAACCCCTATTACAGAAACAATCTGGGATAAAATGCAGGTGCCTTCATATTCAATATTGAAAAGTGCCATTGAAGTCACAGGGTATAGTGAACAACTAAAAAAAATAATGACAACTGAAACGTTGCCTGATTATACTGTTAGTGTTCGAAAATATAAGTATACTTTGTTTGCAGTCTCTAATGATGTTTTTGCAAAAATGAATATTACAGATTTAAGTTCATTAGCTGCATATATTGGAGCAACGGATACAAATTATGCTGATCCTTCTAATGCTCTTAATAAGTATATCTCTTATCATATTATTGATCAGATGTTATCTTTTAATTCTCTGGCTAAATTTGATGCAAATGAAACTTCAAAGAATCTTGCGACTTTAGCAGAAAATGAATTGATTAATTTATCGGTAGTAAACAACGCTTTATTCCTTAATTATAATTCAGAAACAGTATCTGGTGTACAGCTTAAAACAATAAATAGCAATTGTAAGAACGGAGTAGTGCATGAAGTCGATAATATTATGCCTGTAGCGACTCCTAAAACTACAACTGTTCAATGGGAATTTACTGATTATTCATACTTGGCTGCTCTTTACTCTGCTTCATATAGAATTACAACTTTGGGCACAGCTTCTTCAAATTGGATTGACAGCAATGCAAATGGCGTTGAATGTTATAAATGGCAGTCTGTTCCAGAAGATCGCAATGGGGTAGGTTATTATGTTACTGATAAAGGATCTACTGTTAAAAAATTAGCCTTAAACTCTGATTATTTGATGCTTCAATTAGGTATGTTTGGATGGGTAGAGATGAAAACGCCGGCAATTATTAAAGGGAAATACACTTTGAAACTAAACCATTTTAATGCTTTGGCTAGTGCAAAAGGTTCTAAACTATCTTTTATAATTGATGGTCAATACGTAGGAAGTCAAGTTGCCACTTCTGGTAATTCAAATAAGAAAGATCAGTTCCTGAGTACAACTATTGGTCAGGTTGAATTTAGTACAACAACGAAACACACACTGAAGATACTAGCAGGTGATACAGATGTTTCATTCTTGGATTGTTTAATCTTTACGCCAATTAATTAAAATGAATGTATATGAAAAAGATATTTATTATATTATTATTTATTTGTCCACTTTTTATTTCGTGTAATGATACATGGGATGATTATTTCTATAGTGATAAGGGCTTAGTCGTGGATGAAAGTTCTAAGACTTTAACCGAATTCTTTCAGGAAAATCCAGAGTATTCTCAATTCTATGGTCAGTTGAAGAGCACAGAATTAGATAAAGAATTGACAAAAGATCAAAAGTTAACTTTGTGGGTTGCTAATAATGAAGCCATGACTGTATCTGGTATTAAGTCCAATGATATATTGAGAATGAAATATCATATGAACTATTTGCCATTTATTCACTCTGATTTAAAGAATGGACTTCGTATTCGCTCTTTGAATGGAATATATCTTCAGATATCTCAGACTGGAGAGGATCTGTATGTGAACAATGCAAAGATAGTTAAAACTTATGTTCTTAAGAACGGAGTAATACATGTTATAGACAGGCTGTTAAAATCAAAGGTTAATATGTATGATTATCTCCGAGAATTGGGTGATGATTATTCTATAATACGTGACTCTATTTTTGCACAAAATGTGAGGGTGTTTGATAAAGCTAATTCTATTCCTACAGGTGTTGATAAAACGGGTAATACTTTATATGATTCTGTTTTTTATGTATATAACCCTTTATTTGAAAAAGCAAAGTTTAATTCTGAATTCTCTCAATTTACAGTTCTGCTTCCTAGTAATGATGTTGTAAAGAAATGTTTTGAGAAGCTAAATACTCAGTATAGGTTAATGGGAAAGGAAGTCACTAAAGCGGATACGATTTTAGCTATGAAGTGGCTCAAAGAGGCTGCTTTTTATAATGGCGTTATTACCGATTTTAGTAATAAAGACACTAAGTCCGCTTTTGATCGTGTTTGGCGAGATCCTATTCAGAAAATAGATGAAATAAACTCTGTAGAATTAAGCAATGGAAGACTGTATTATGTTACAGACCTAAAGATTCCAAATAATGTTATTCTTGGTCGTGTTAAATCATTGGTTGAATATTGGCAATATTTATCCGAAGATCAAAAAGACTGGTATCAATTTAAAGGTGTTATAAAGAAAACGGATGGATCAGATAATATCTCTATATTAACTGATGCTGCAACTCCCAAACCTACAGTTCTTCCTAATTATCTAGTTCTGAGTATGACTGGGGATCCAGCTTCTACGCAAGAATTTTCAGTAAGCTTCCCTCCATTGGATAAATATGTAGAAGGAACAAAAACTTTAGTTCGTAAAATGCAAGTTCCTCCAGGAGAATATAATTTGTATATGGGATTTCGTAGCTCTTTACATCCATATGTTAATGTGTATTTTGCTAATGATGATCCGTCGGGAAATTATATTTATAATAAAGTTGGTGAGAATATACAAGCTAGTTTGTCGTCGCCTTGGAATTTTGACCGTGTAAATGAAACAGAAGCTGAGTTAAAAAAAGGAGGAACAGCAAAGTGGGATGGCTTAGGCGGTTTAGTTGGTGTTGTAAATGTTAGTGGAGACTCAATGACCTCATTTAGAATAAAGGTTGTATTTAGTAAACTAGCATCTGCAGGAAATCCTAAGAAAATGGGCCTATATCATTGGGCTTTGAAGCCAACAGCTAATAATTATTAATATTAAAATCAATATTAGAATGAATAAATATAAATTTGTAATACTGATAATTTTTATCCTTCTTAGCCACATTTCTGTTGTAGCTCAAGATTTGATAAAATTGGAAGGTACGGTAGTAGACCCTTATAATAATGCTCCAATTGAGGGGGCAGTGATTAGTCTTAGTGGACAACCAGGTTCCGTTAAGACGGACGATAAAGGACGTTTTCAAGTAGAAGTAAAATCTCTTAAAGGGGAGGTTAGTGTATGGTATCCTGGCTATTATACAAATGTTCAGCCTATAGCTAACCGGAAAAAATTGCGGTTCGTAATGGTTTCTCAAGATAAATATGGTTATTCAGAGAATATGATTTTACCATTAAAAGGTATTACAAATATTCGTAATAAACAGACAAATCTAAATGCTATTCAAAAGAATGGTGTAAACTTGAATAAAGTAGATTTGGATCAAAGTTTAATGAATATCCCTGGTTTACAAGTTCTAGGTAAAGGGGGAATGCCTGGAGAAGGTAATTATTTTAGTATAAGAGGTGCTAATTCTGTAACAGCAAACTCAACTCCTTTGATTGTTGTCAATGGAGTTCCATATATGCCGGATATGAATGAATCAGGTATAATTGGAGGCTTTTCAAGGAATATCTTAGGGGCGATGAATGCACACGATATTGAAAATATAACAGTGTTGAAAGGTGCTGATGCTGCAATGTATGGATCTTTAGGTTCTAATGGAGTTATCATGATTGAAACAGATAAAGCTGTGGATTTAGATACAAAAGTTGAATTTATTGGGCAATATGGCATTGAAAAGAATCAGTCTACTTTTCCTGTAATGGGAGTAAATGATTATAAAAGTTATGTTAGTAATGTTGCATTAACGAAATATTCTGATATGGCTGATGTGCTGACACAGTTCCCTTATTTAATAGATGATCCAACTTATTATTATAATTATAAATATAATAATAATACGAATTGGCAGAAAGAAATATATGCCCCAGGATTCTTTACAGATAATGTATTAAAGATAAAAGGAGGAGATGCAATTGCTAAATATGATGTTTCTTTAGGTTATCAGAATAGAGCTGGTCAGCTAAAAGGAACGAGCTTCTCCAAATTTTATACTCGTTTGAATGCTGATGTGAATCTAAATAAAAATATATCAATGTTTTCTACAGTTTCAATGGCTTATATCAACAGTCAAATGCAGGAACAAGGTATGCTTGAAGAAACAAATCCCTTGCTTACTGCATTAAAGAAGGCTCCGTTATTATCTCCATATGAAAAAGATGCTGATAATAATATGCTTCCTGATTTAGCTACAATCCGTGATGTTGATGGTAATCTTATAGTGAACAACATGGTAAGTAATCCTTTGTCTGTTGTTTCTAACGTAAAGATGAAGGAGCACTTATATGATGTACAGATGAATTTTGGACTTAACTATAAATTTACTGATGCTTTTAGCTTGAAAGGCCTTGTTGGTTTATATTATAATAGAAGTTATCAATCTGCATTTGTTCCTGGTATTTCTGAACAAACTATCATGCCTCTTGATGATCAGATAGCTGAGAATACAATTAAGGCTGGTCAAGCTGAAACTTTTAATGTGTATTTTAATTTGAATGCTAATTATGCGAAAACGTTCAATGAAGTTCATGCTTTCAAAGCTTCCGTCGGAGCTCAGGTTGCTATGAATAAAAGTGAATGCGACGCAGGTAAAGGTATTAACTCTAGTTCGGATTTTTATAAGACATTAAATTATGTGAGTACTACAGGAGGACGTTCATTCTATGGCTATAATGATATGTGGAATTGGTTAAATTATAATTATAGTACACAATATACTTACAATAACCAAATAGCTGCAGGAATAAACTTATCAATGGATGCATCTTCATCAACAGGTCCGAATGCTAGCAGATATAAGTTATACCCAGCTTTTAACATTGCATGGTATGCAAAAAACTCTCTTTTTAAGAATATAGATATTCTCAACAATTTAACCTTAAGAGCAGAATATGTGACCACTGGTAATAGTCGTTTCTCTTCTTCATTGAGTAAATACAATTATATGAATAAGATCTTTAGACAATTATCAGGTTTAACCAGAGCAGGTATACCTAATACTAATATTGTTCCTGAACTAAATAAAACATTTGGAGTAGGAGCCGATTTATCTTTATGGAATCATCGGTTAGACATGACGTTGGATTACTATCATACTAAAAACAGTAATTTAATTATGCCACGTTCTATTTCTTCTGCTTTTGGTGTCGATTATCTGTACGATAATGTAGCAACAGCAAAGAATTCTGGATTTGAAGCTGGTTTGCAATTGGCTGTTGTTCAAACAAAGGATTGGAAATGGTATTTAGGAGGATCAATATCATTCAATAAAAATGAAATTACTGATCTAGATGGAGAAAACAGCTTAGTATTGAATATGACAGATGGTTCTGCTATAATTTCTGAAGTAGGCAAACCACTTTATAGTTTTTACGGATATAAAACAAACGGTGTTTTCTCAACTTCAAAAGAAGCTCAGACTGCAGGTAAAAATGGAACATCATTAACTAACATAGCTGGGAAGGCTTTTGAGGCAGGAGATGTACATTTTGTAGATCAGAATAATGATGGAGTAATTGATGATAGAGATAGAGTAAATTTGGGAAGTGCAGCTCCTGATTATTATGGTAATTTCTTCACTACATTGCAATATAAAGGCTTTGAACTGTCGGCAACATTTGGTTACAGCAAAGGCAACAAGATGTACAATGCTGTTCGTCAGAGTATGGAATCAATGAAAGATTTTACAAATCAGTTGATTTCCGTTAATAATCGCTGGACAGCAGATGGCCAGATTACAAACATGCCACGAGCTACTTATGGAGATCCAATGGGAAATGCACGCTTTTCTGATCGTTGGATTGAAGATGCCTCTTTTATCAAACTTAAAGAGTTAATGGTAAGTTATAAGTTTAAGTACCTAGGAGGAACTACAGTATTTGTATCCGGAGAGAATTTATTCACTATTACAGATTATTTAGGATTAGATCCAGAGACAATGTATTCATATGATTCTTCAATGAGAGGATTTGATTATGGTAAAATTGCCCTTCCTCGTTCTATTAAATTTGGTTTTAAATTGCAATTCTAATTGTACCCAATTATGAAAAAAATAATATATTCAATTTGTGCTTTTTCTTTTTTCATCTTATTGTCAGGATGCAATAGCTTTTTCAATCCTGATGCAGATGATGTACTTCAGGAAAAAGATTATGTAGGTAATTATACAGAACTTTATTCTGGATTTATGGGAATTGCTGGAGCTGTGCAGTCTGTGGCAGAAAAAGGTATGTTCCTTGAAGGTTTACGTGGTGATCTGTTCGAACCGACTAATAATGCATCACGTGATATCTGGGATGTATATAATTATTCGAATGACTTAAAAGGTAATGCTTTAGCTAACCCAAAAGGTTATTATAATGTTATATTAAACTGTAATGATTATATTCAGCATGTGTTTGCATATAGAAAAATTAATCCTACAGCACTAACATCAGAAGCTTATGATGGTTTAATAGGTGGTGCTCTTCGCTACAAAGCATGGGCATATCTTATGTTAGCAAAGATTTATGGTGAAGCAATTTATCTGGATGATCCTTTGACTTCATATCAGGACTTATCTAAATATCCAACTTTGGGCTTTGATGAAATTATTGAAAAATGTAGGTCGTTAGTGGTTGATGGTGTAAATGGAGTTAATGGTAAAGGTGTTATTAGATGGTCAGCAGAACTCTTTCCTGGTCAGGCAGATTCACCAACAAACTTGCAATGGAATCGTATTTGTCCTACTCCTGAATGTCTGTTGGCTGAGATTTATTTGTACCAGAATAACTACCAGGATGCATGGACTAACTGTGTGAGCATAATTCGTCAAGGTGGTGATGAAGCTAGTTTTCAATTAAATCTAAGTGAATACAATGGCGAGTGGAAGAAATTTGGTCGTGAGTTTTGCCGTATGGAGCACATTACTGTTGCTTTCTTTGATTATAGTTTAAATCAGACGAATCATGTAATTGATTATTTGTCCAATACAGTACCTAATTCATATCTATTGAGACCTACTGCTGTTGCGATGGATAGATTTAATACACAGTACACTTCAGGCGGTTTATTAGGAGATAAATATAGAGGGAATGGAGTGACATTTAAACAGGTAAATAATGATTGGGTAATGGAAAAATTTCTTTCCGGTCATGAAACTTCAAGTACAATCTATCGGAATGATGTACAGATCTGTTTATACCGAGCTGCACAAATCCATCTTTTCTTAGTAGAGTCTTTAGTTGGACTGGGACGTTTTCAAGAAGCTTTGGCTTTCATGAATGATGGAGTTGGTTCTTATTATAATACTACTACAGGAACATTTTTACCTCCTTTCCAAGAGTATCCGTCATCACTTTATGTTACGTCTTCTGCCAGTAACAAAGCAAATCGTGGAATTCGCGGAAGAGTTGATTTAGGAAAAGTTGGTGAATCAGTACTTAAAGTTCCTAATTCTGATATCAATAAAGACAAAATGATGCTCGATTCTCTTATTGTGGAAGAAACATCGCTCGAAATGGCTGGTGAAGCTTCTGCATATTACACAATGATTCGTATGGCAAAACGTTGGGGAGATAGTACACGTAAGGTTTGGGCTGATAAAGTTGCTTCCAAATATTCTAATGGTGGAGGTACAATTAAATCAAATCTGGAATCGAATATTAATAACTGGTTTATTAAGTATGATTTGAAATAAAATAAAAAGAAAGGATTTAACATCCTTTCTTAAAAAGACTCTTTTTATAGTAAAGAGTTTTAGTAGGTGAGTAAGAGTGAAGTAATTTTATCTCTTGCTCATCTACTTTTTTTGTATAGTAAGTTTTGTTATCTTCTTCTTTCTATTGGCATAGGTCTATTATTATTATTTGCATACTCTGTTTCAGATGTTAATCCGCTTACCTTGTCATTTTTGAACCAGACGAAATAATATTTGGTTTCAGTAAGAGTTGTTACCTCATATTCCCATATTTCTTCAGTCGTGTGAAATTGCCTATCCTTTGGTGTTCCTAAAAGATTCAGAACTTCATTTTTAGACATCCCGTTTTCTATTAGCATTGTTTTACGAATAAATTGAGATGATCCGCAAGATACTAGCAATGTAGTGAATAAAAGTAATAATAATTTTTTCATAATAGTTTGTTTTGTTGAAAGTATGTACTACGTTATATCGTCCTATATTGTTTAATTTTATATTGCAAAGTAAATAAATTTATCTTTATGTGTCTGTTGTATGTTTAATTAATTTTTATAAATGTTGATGTGTGTTGGCTCTCTAATGATATACTGTTATTATATTATAAATAAGCATTAAATAATTGATTGTTTTAACAAAAAGCTAGCCTTATGTGTTATTTAAATAAGGAAGGTAGAATATTTAATCTTATGATTATGAGTGACAGGTATCCAGTTTTCAATCGTAAGCCCGCTGTGGCTGGACAATTTTATCCTGCAAATCCTGATGTTCTGCAACAAGAGCTTTCCGAGCTTTTTGCAGTAGCTGCTCCGAAAGAATGTAAACACGTGCGAGCCATCATCAGTCCTCATGCCGGATATGTTTTTTCCGGAGAAATAGCCGCTTCGGCTTTTAATCAGATTGATAATAGTGTCGATTATAAACGTATATTTCTAATAGCCTCGTCTCATCAAGCTTACTTTGAAGGTGCATCGGTTTATTGCGATGGCGATTTCCTGATGCCGTACGGGAAAGAAGAAGTGGATACTGAATTTGGAAAAATCTTAGTAGAAGGCTATCCGGAACTTTTTTCCGATGATAGATCACCTCATTTAAACGAGCATAGCATTGAAGTACAACTTCCTTTTTTACATTATGTTCTGAAAGGGAAATACAAGATTGTACCTATTGTTCTGGGAACATCTGATCATTCCGTTTGCAGACGGATTGCCGTGGTTTTAAAACCTTATCTGAATGCAGAAAATTTATTTGTTGTGAGTTCAGATTTTTCTCATTATCCAAACTATGTGAATGCTAAATCCGTAGATCTGGCTACTGAACAGGCTATTGTATCCAAGGAACCAAAACATTTGTTGTCTGTATTAGCGGAACATATTGGAAAACGCGTTCCTCATTTATCAACTAGCCTATGTGGTTGGACTTCAGTACTGACATTACTTTATATGACCGAAAATAATGATTCATTTAATTATAAGGGAATTAAATACTGTAACTCTGGTGACTCTCCTACATACGGTGATCACGATAGAGTAGTGGGTTATTGGGCCATTGCCTTGGTGGAAAAGGAACTTGATAAAGATGAATTTTCTCTTTCGGAAGAAGATAAGCAGCAGTTATTACAAGAAGCAAGACGATCCATTGAAAATTTGTTCTGGGATGTGGAGCGGCCGGCTTTAGATATTGATAAGTGTTCTGCCGCTCTTAAAACGAAATGCGGCGCTTTCGTATCTCTTCATAAAGATGGAAATCTTCGTGGATGTATCGGACAAATGACAGGTGATAAGCCTTTGCTCAAGGTTGTTCGTGATAAATCTGTCTGGGCAGCTATAAATGATTCCCGCTTTCCTCCGGTAACTGAAGATGAACTAGATGATATCGATATTGAAATCTCCGTGCTTTCTCCTTTACGAAAGATTCAGGATGTTTCTGAGATAGAGATGGGGGTACATGGGATTTATATAACTCAAGGGTACTTTAGTGGAGTTTTTTTGCCTCAGGTAGCTACCGAAACGGGTTGGGATAAGGAGACTTTTCTTGGACACTGTGCCCGCGATAAGGCAGGCATAGGATGGGATGGCTGGAAGAATGCTGATATTTATATTTTTACTGCTACAATTTTTGGTGAAAAAGAGTGAATTCAAAATAAATGCGAAACTACTGAATAGCTTCGCATTTACCTTATTCCCAGATTCCGGCTATTGGTTCACCGCAAAAATTGCACTTCCCTTTGTTAATAGAATTTCTGGTCACAGTAAAGTAGTTGCGTTCTATTATTGTCTGCTTACATGCCGGACAGTGTGTGTCTTCACCGTTGAGGCTCGGGATGTTTCCTATGTAGACAAACTTTAGTCCGGCTATTATTGCAATGTTTTTGGCCTGAATGAGCAGCGATTCCGGTGTGGGTGGTAAGTCTATCAGTTTGTAATCGGGGAAAAATCTGCTAAAGTGTAGCGGAGTTTCCGTAAAACCGTTTTCTACCAACCAATGGCACATCTTTTCAATCATTTCAGCATTGTCGGTATAGGTAGGAACCAACAGATTAGTGATTTCAAGCCACACATTCTTTTCTTTCAGAGTCTTGAGCGTGTCGAGTACCGGTTGCAGCCGTCCACCATCCAGTTTACGATAAATGGCATCATCGAAACATTTCAGGTCAATATTTGCTGCATCAATATAGGGACAAAGGTCGGTTAGAGGTTGCTGGTTAATGTATCCATTAGAGATAAAGACCGTTTTCAATCCCTTTTCGTGTGCTATTTTAGCAGTGTCATACATATACTCATAGAAAACCGTCGGTTCAGTATAAGTAAATGCAATTAATTTAGTGTTGTGTGCAATAGCTTGTTCCACCACCTCCTCAGGCATCAAATCATAATGATCCAACTCCTGCGGTGAAGTCTGAGAAATTTGCCAGTTCTGACAATTCAGACAGCGGAAGTTGCACCCGGCAGTTGCTAGAGAGTAAATTCTTTCTCCGGGAAAGAAGTGAAAAAGTGGCTTCTTTTCTATAGGGTCTATACTTATTGAGCAAGGATTTCCATAGGAGATGGAATAGAGGATGCCACCTTTGTTCACTCTGGTTTTGCAAAGGCCCATTCCTCCTTCATGAATCAGACAGTTATGCGGGCAGATATGACAGCGGACGCTGTTACCTTCTGCTTTTTCCTGATAAAGCGAACGTTTATGCCATTTCCCTAAATTCATGGTTTTATATTATTGGTTATTGTTTTCTTAGAGTGTCTTTTTATATAACATTCTAAAAAACAAATAGTTTTGCCGCTTTAGCTTGAATCACATAACTAATATAATATGCCTGTTGCGATGAAATAATGCTCTATAATAAGATTCTTTCTATTCCTTTCTATCTCTTCTTCATTTACATAAAAAAGCAATAAGTGCAGTGTTTAAGCTATTTAAGACATTGCTGATAGCTGTTATATACTTAACTTTGCCCAGAAATATTAATTCCTTAAGATTCATATTCTATGAAATCAATCTATTTAAAAGTAAACAGATTTGTATTGATCTTATCTGTTTTGTTCTGTAATATTGCATTTTGCCCAATTATTTATTGTAAGCCTATTCCTAATTATAAGGTTGTATTGACTGATAAACCCAATAGAGGGATGATCGCTATCCATAGAGGGAAGGGAGAGGTCTCTGTCTCGTGGAGAATGTTTAAAAAAGATGCTTCGGATATCTGCTTTGATATTTATCGCACAGCCTCAGGTGAAAAACCAATCAGAATAAATAATGAGCCTCTTGCTTATTCCACATATTATACTGATCATAATGTTGACACTTCTAAAGATCAGCTATATTCACTTTATATCCATAATAATAACAAGAAAGCTGAAAAGCCCATTTCTACTTATCTTTTATCCGTAGAGCGTGCCAAGAAGCCATATATCTCTATACCTCTGGTTCCGCTAAAATTTGAATCGGCCGCTTTGTTTCAACCCAATGATGCTTCAGTAGGAGATTTGGACGGCGATGGTGAACTGGAAATCGTAATAAAAAGAATGGGAGCCTTTTATGCTTGTTCGCAAGCGGGTATGTGCCCGGGAGGGATTATACTTGAAGCGTATAAATTAAATGGTACTCGTCTGTGGCAAATGGATTTAGGTCCCAATATTCGTCAGGGAGCGCAATACTTTCAGTTCCTGGTTTATGATTTTGATGGTGACGGACGTGCGGAAGTTGCTATGAAAACCTCTGAAGGAACTCGTTTTGGCGATAATAAAGTAATAGGAGATGCTAATGGCGATGGGGTTACTGATTACATCAACCGTGATTCTACATCAAGAATGTATGGCAAGATCCTAACCGGACCTGAATATTTCTCTGTGGTAGATGGGCGAACCGGAAAGGAATTGGCGCGTGGTCCTTATATTGAAAGGGGAAAAGTAGAAGACTGGGGAGATAATTATGGAAACAGAGTAGATAGACAGCTGGGAGCAGTTGGTTATTTTGATGGCAAAACTCCTTGCATCTTCTGGGGGAGAGGTTATAATGGTAAATCAGTGATGCATACCTGGACTTTCAGAAACGGGAAACTAAAACGTTTGTGGGTATTTGATACATCTGCAGATAAGAAATATAAAGATTACGAAGATCAGGGAAATCATAATATCCGCATAGGCGATGTGGATGGCGATGGAAAAGACGAAGTAATTTATGGTGCATGCGCCATTGATCATGATGGTACACCTCTTCACACAACAAAACTTGGGCACGGCGACGCCATGCATCTTACAGATATTGACCCATCTCATCCCGGTCTGGAAGTATGGCAAAGTCATGAATATGCACCAAGTCCGGCTGGATCAAGTTTGCGCGATGCTGTAACAGGCGAACTTCTCGTGAAGATTCCTTCAACATCGGATGTTGGCCGATGTATGTGTGCCGATATTGACCCAAGATATGCAGGATGCGAGATTTGGTCTTCTCAATCGGGAGGATTACTTTCCTGCAAAGGAGAGCTTATATCAAAGAAAGTTCCATCCATTAATATGGCTGTATGGTGGGATGGCGACTTAAGCAGAGAATTGCTTGATGGAACACGTATTGAAAAATGGACAGGTAATGGGGTAATCACTCTTTTTGATGGAAAGAAAGATGGTATTCTCTCAAATAATGGATCTAAAGCTAATCCATGTCTGGCTGCCGATATTCTTGGAGACTGGCGTGAAGAAGTAATCTGGAGATCTAAAGATAATAATGAATTGCGGATTTATCTCACTCCTTATGAAACCTCTTATCGTTTCCCTTCTTTCCTTGAAGATATTATCTATCGGTTAAGCGTTGTTACACAGAATGTGGGATACAATCAACCGACACAACCTGGATTTTACTTTGGAACCGACAATGACCAAACCATGAAGAAAGCTTTTGATAAGTTGGATAATGTTAGCTGGAAAGAAAAGATGAGTGATAATGGTTCCGAAGACTGGACGAATCAGTGGTTCCTTGACGGTAAGCGAGCTAAAATAACAAATACAAACTCAGGAATGCGTTTCGATGCAGGTTCAACTCCTCTTAGTGATGCAGATCATGCTGTTCTGTGGACGAAGAAAGATTTTAAAGGGAATATAAAAGTAGATTACGACTTCGTTCGTTTAGATACCGTTAATCGCTTTGTAAATATCATATATCTGCAAGCAGAAGGAAGTGGAAAGGCTCCCTATTCAAAAGATATTGCAGAATGGAATAACCTGCGTGAAGTTCCTGCTATGAATACATATTTCAATCACATGAATGCATTGCATCTTAGTTATGCAGCTTTTGAAAATGATTCTCCCATAAATAACCCGGATTATATTCGTGCCCGTCGATACATGCCCGAAACAGGGAAAGGACTAGCAGGTACAAATCTTAGCCCTGAATATCTTTCTCCCCAGCTCTTTCAGACAAACATAAAACATCATATAACTATTATCAAGAATGATAAAATAGTAATGATGCGTGTTACATGTAATAATAAAGATCGTTATTTCCGTTTCACAACCGATGGCTTTCCTGCAATAGAATCAGGCAAAATAGGTTTGAGACAAATGTGCACCCGTGAGTCACTTTATAGTAACTTTAAAGTTTCTGAGCAGTAAAAGAAGTTTGCTAAAGCGATATATAAGCCGATTATTCTTCATCTTCTGAAGAATTACATTTTGTCATTTTGACGGAGCTTTTTTAGTTGTTATATTTGTATGTATTAATACAAATATATTATGGAGAATATTGTGATAACGATTAAGGATGTTTTGTCTCTTTTTGATGATATAAAAAAAGAATTAGCTACAGAGTTGAGACAAAGAAATATTAATAAAAAGAGAGTAATTATATTTTATGATTTATTAAAGCGAATAAAAAGCAATATCTATACCATTTCTATTATTGAAGATAATGGTAAGAATTTACTAGCTCCTAAAAATTTGTTATATAGAAATGTTCTCTCTGATTTAATAGAAGGCTTGTATCTGCTTTCTCGTGATACAGAACAGTTTGAAAAGGGTATACAGTCATTAGATTTAGCTCATGCAAAGTTTATTAAGGACGCTCTGATAATTAGAACAGAGTTATATAAAAAGGTCTCTCATAAAGATGAAAATGAAAAGTTGCAGGTATTTATGAATGAATATTATGATAAAGTGCAATGTTATTTGACCTCTCCTAAAGGTGCAGAATGGGAGTTTATTAGAATGTCCGGTTCTTTTAGTATTCGTGATATGAGTAACGCTTTAAAAAATGACTCTAACGAAAGTTTGAAACAATTTTATTTCTTATATCATTATTATAGGCTATTTTCTCAGACAGAACATTATACCTTATTGGGGCGTGAATATTCTTTCTTCTTAAATGAAAATATCTATTCTGAAGTTTTGGCAATTATTTATTGTGGAATGAATGAAATGTCAAAACTCATAATCAACGAGAATGCAGAACATTAAATAACCAAAATGAATCAATTAGAAAAATACATTTACGAAGCAATAGCTGTTTTGCCACATTATCATGAAAATAAAGGCGAGAATGAAGTGGATCTAGGCGCAGGTACAAAAGAAGTAATTTCTTATATAAATGAGAACATTAATAAAAATATAGATGAGAATAGTATTAAAGCAATAATAAACAATAGCACTTTATTTTCATCTTCAGAGGATTTTGGTTATCTATCATTTACTAAACCTATTTATTTTAAATATAGGAATTTATCTAGAGGGCACTGAAAAACTGGCTCTTTAGGTTTTTCGGCAATTAAATTACTCAGCACATATCCATTAAAAGATTGGGATATGTGCTGTTTTTTTTATACCTTTATAAGTATAAATCAATCCGATATGCTTCCATTGCAACAAGCCATACCGTTCAGTAATTACACAGATCTATACGATTTGCTTATTCCACAGGACAATCTATTGCGTCAAATAAACGACCTGATAGACTTCTCTTTCGTCCATAAGGAACTCCTGGACAAATACTGCCTGAATAACGGTCGTACGGCCGAGTGCCCGATCAGGATGTTCAAATATCTTTTGTTAAAGACAATCTTTGATATTTCGGACGTGGACGTTGTTGAACGCTCGCGATATGATCTTTCATTCAAATACTTTTTGGATCTGGCTCCCGAGGAAACCGAATTGATCTCTCCAAGTTCTTTGTGTAAGTTTCGCCGACTCCGTTTGAAGGACAAGGATTTGTTGAATCTGCTTATAGGAACGACAGTGTCTATTGCAATAGACAAGGGAATCATCAAGTCAAAGACCATTATTGTTGATTCCACACACACCGGTTCACGGAGCAACCCGTATTCGCCTGTCGAGATTTTGCGACTTCGTTCAAAGCAGTTGCGCAAGAGCCTTTATGATGTGGAGGAGTCAATAAAAGAAGGTTTGCCCCTGAAGAATGAAGATGACGATCTGGAGCATGAGCTTGATTATACCAAAGCGTTGTTTGAAGTCGTATCCGACAACGAGACATTGGTCAATGTTCCCAAAGTCAGAGAGCGTCTGAACATGCTCAAGGAAACGCTTTCAGATATCGAGGATCATTATGTCAGCTCCACAGATGAAGATGCACGGGTTGGACACAAAAGCCAGGACAAGTCGTTCTTTGGCTATAAGACACACATCGCCATGAGTGACGAACGTATAATCACTGCCGCCACAGTCACTTCCGGGGAGAAGGGTGACGGTCCCCAATTACCCGAACTTGTTGAACAGAGCCGAAACAACGGCATGGAAGTTGAAACAGTCATTGGAGACACCGCATATTCGGGAAAGAACAACATTCAGCTCGCTCAAGATGAGCAAAAAGGATTTGAACTGGTGGCAAAACTTAATCCTGCCATAAGCCAAGGCTCCCGACGGGCGGAGCAAAGTTTTGAATTCAATAAGGATGCGGGTATGTTCGTATGCCCTGCAGGGCATATGGCGATACGGCGTGCCAAGCAGGGTAAAAAGAATCAAGGAAAGAATCAGTTTATCGTATACTTCTTCAATACTGACAAATGTCGGATATGTGGCAGGCGGCAAGGATGTTACAAAGAGGGTGCAAAAACGAAAACCTACTCGGTCAGGATTAAATCTGACGAACATAAACACCAGATGGATTTTCAAGAAACGGATGAATTTAGGGCCAAATCTAGATCACGATACAAGATAGAAGCTAAAAATGCGGAACTTAAGAATGTCTTCGGGTATGATAGGGCATTGTCATACGGCCTGACATGCATGCAACTTCAAGGCGCCATGGCCATTTTTGCTGCAAATATCAAGAGAATTCTCAAATTAATCTAAGAAGGCGTGTTTTCTCTGTAAATCAACTGAAAAATGCTCATGTAGCAATGTTTACGACTATCCGCCCCCTTTCAAGTTTGTTTTTCAGGAAATATAGAAAAATAGCCAAATCCGATTTCCGGGCTTGGCTATTTTGAATTTTATCGACTCGTGAACGATAATCTGAAAAATTGAAAGACTTTTTCAGTGCCCTCATTTATCTAACGGGGCTTTTTTTATTGATATATTGATAAATCAAAGATTATATGCTGCCAAGCTTAACGAATTGAATGATCCGAATGAGGGAATGTATTATTATGATCCTCTTAAATATTATAAAGAAATAAACTCAGCTATAAGAAAAGAACAAAATAGCCTGCGAATTTGCTCATTATCAAAAACATTGCATAATATACTTTTATGGTCACATTATGCTGATGGACATAAAGGAGTTGCCATTGGTTTAGAACTTAAGCCTAAAGATACAGCTTATCCGCTAAAATATGACTCTACAAATTTAAGTGTTGAGCAATATCGCAAAAGCATAACAGCTATGAAAAATCTTAAAAATAAACACAAAGACTGGAAATATGAAAGAGAAGTTCGGGTATTTACACAAAGAAAGAAGTTTGTTGGTATAAAGATAAAAATTATAGTTTTAGGTGTGAAAATAGAAAAAGAAGATAAGGATACTCTGAAGAAACTCATAACAAATATTGATAAAGATATAATTGTTGTAGACAATTTTAAGGGGAATTTTAGTCAACCTGATTGGAAATACTAATTAATAATTAACTATGGAAAAAATAGAATCATCAATCTCAGAACAATTCTCTAAACTGAGCCTGCCTGAATGTTATAATGGCTTAGCGCATTATATTGGAAATTATGATAAAGAAGAAGAACACCCACAAATATTAGAGGCAGCTCGGGCTTATCAAGGTTTATATAATCTTTTTATAGCAGGACATTTCGCATTATGGAATGCAACAAGGACTTCTTATCCGGAATATTTTAATGACGAGAATAATAAAGGAAATGCACTAATTAGAATTCAATTTGCAAATAATGCTATTATATGGTATAATTCATTGTTCGATAATTTATTTCAAGCCTTTGAATTTGGGAAATTCGTAGGTGTATTAAGTGCCGAAAAAACATATGATATTCATAAAGAAATATGGGGTAATTACAAAGAAAAGCAAGGATATGAGGCTTTGAAAAAGTTCGCTGATGATAATGATATGAAGGTACGAAAGTGGGCTAATAGCCTAAAGCATAGAAATAGTTTAAGATACAAAGAGTTTGATGTTGAAGCAGCAAATATTATAACTGTAGAACAAAATGAAGGGGAGAGTAAACTTGATGCCTACAATGCGGGAAGGGTTAAATATAATTCATATAATACGATTACCTATGTATCGCTTGAAGAAGTAATAAGTGAATTGATAAGGTATCATGAAGCAATGTATGTTTTTTCAAATAAAATCTTTGAAGAATCAAAACTTCACTCTTTGAAGAATGGCTAGAACTGTGTAAATTCAGAGGTGCAGGATTTCGGTATGAGCCGAAATTTCCGACATTTCGCAGTGTAAAAACTAAAAAAGGTAGCCTAAAAGACTACCTTTTTGTGATCCCGATGCAAATTGAGGATCACTTGAAAATAAGTAACTTATCTATTTTTATGCCGACAAATGTGTCTACTTTTCTAGGTTATAAGCTGTTTTTTCTATATCTGTAAGTCCTATTTGACTTTATAAACTACTTTTGTCTATGAGTCCCATTTTCCACCTTTTATGATTTTCATCCTGCTTTTTCAGATCCAAACATTTCCAATTTAGCTTGTAATCTTGCATTATCTCTAATTAGCTTATTATTATCTTCTTTCAAAGCTCTGTTTTCTTCCTTTAAATGAAAGACTAAACTATCATTATTAACATTATTTGAGTCCTTATAAAGGATCATATCTCCAATGCCGTCTATTAACCAGTAAATATTCAGATCTGGAAATGAGCGTATAATATTACGCATAGCCTTCGTGCTTATTTCATCTTTTAAATTGCGAATATACGCTCTACTCATGCCAATTTTTCCAGAAAAATCACTTGGATTAGACTTGATATATTCTATATATAGAAGTAATCTACTTTTTACAACGCTATCTTCTTCCATGAAAAAAAATATTATTATGAGTAAAATATTACTCTTTTTATTTTGTTATGAATAATATAATACGCATATTTGCACCATGAATAACAAATTGTTGCATCAAAGATAACAATTTAATGCATTTATAGCAATAGGGAAAGCACCCTAATCATGTGAAATCAATATAAATAAGATAATGGCAATAAGGAATTTAAGCTACTCATTCTTGAGAGGTTTACAAAAAGTAACCAAAAAAGAATATCCTATCATTCAGAATAGGCTTTATAATTTTCTGGGGTGTTCATCTCAACCAGATTATTATAGGAAACGTAAAAGCTATGTAAATATACCCGCACATGTAAAAGAGGGTATAGAATGTATTTTTTTAGAATATGGTATTAATCCGGATGAGGTCTGGGAAATAACAGAAAAATGAACATTGATGCAAAGTTATCTGAAAGAGAGATTGAAATTGCAGAAATAATCGCCTTTGGGAAAAAGCAGAAAGAAGCTGCTGATATTCTTCATATATCTAAGAAAACAGTTGATAATACAGTACAACATATCTACAAGAAGATTGGGATTAGCTTTGTTACGGAATTATCCGTTTTTTGTTTTTGCAGAAAATTTGGAATACCTCTTTCAATGTGTGAGCCGGCAAGAAGAGCTGTATCTGTTGCTCTTTTACTACTGTTTTTATACGGAGAATTTAATCATACTCCAGATATATACAGAGTAAGACGAGGAAGAAATAGAGAAACTGAGGTGTTTGTTCGTTCCAGGAACAGAACCGAAACTTAAGATATACTTTATCTATCCAGAGAGCCAGCGGAAAGGCTTTAAACCGATGACCAGCGGGGAATAGTCCTGCCATCTCGGAATAGTTCAGTGGTAGAACGAAAGTGCAGGCGAAAGTGTGCTTATGTCGGGGGTTCGATTCCCTTTTCCGGGACTTATGTTATAACACAACAATTTAAATCATATAAAAAACTACTTAGGATGGAAAAAGAAAAATTTGAAGAAGTAACAAAAAAACTGGTTACTGAAATGCTTTCAAACAATTTAAGAGGACTTGCCATAACATACGATAACGGAGACGCGAATAAAGCTATGCTATATATGAATGCCAATCCTAAAGATTTAATTATTAAGATGGTTTCAGCAATGTGTGCGCAGAAAAATTTCCGAGAACTGATATTAGATGTTGTAGATGGCTATAATCTATCAAAAGAGGGACCTACTAATCCAAATTTAAACTAATATGCAAGAACAACTTACAAAACAGCAAAAACGTAAGTTGATAAACTTGCGATATAGAATGCGAAAGGCCGGATATCAACTTAATGACCAGGTACTTGTTTGCATCCTTCCAGCTAAACAAAAAAAACGTTCCTTAAAAAGAGAATTGATTCTGAAAGATTTTGGTTATAGTCTTC
The DNA here is from genome assembly GCF_963678845.1 of uncultured Bacteroides sp. Lineage (NCBI taxonomy): Bacteria > Pseudomonadati > Bacteroidota > Bacteroidia > Bacteroidales > Bacteroidaceae > Bacteroides > uncultured Bacteroides sp. The sequence goes on along the minus strand of NZ_OY787464.1, from coordinate 491,063 downwards.
AAAATCCTCTATTTAATTAATACAACACTACTACTATGTATATTTCACCAGAAGATACAGACCGTATAAAAGAAGCGGCCGAAGGGAAACTTGTTACTGTCATTAGTGAATTCATTTCTTTAACAAAAGCTAAAACAGGATCTACATATACCGGAGAATGCCCTATTTGTGGAGAAGCAAAAGGATTAACTATAAGTGAATCGAAGCAAGCATTCGGCTGTTTCAAATGTCAAAATATAAAAGGGCACGGAGCTATTTCATTTTTAATGAAGGGAAAAGATAAATCATACACTGAGGCTCTTGAATTCCTAGCAAATCGTTTTAATATAATTCTTCATGAAGAACCGGAAAAACCTAAAAAAAAGGTTCTTGCTGCTACAAAAAAACAGTCGAAACAAAACCGGGGTGAAGATCCTAATTCTTTTTGTTTTAAAATGCTCTCTGAATCAGGTCTAAATCCGGAAGATGTTACTGCGAGCGTTTATAAAGTAGGTGATAATAAATCGGTTTTCAAATTACGGACCATTCGTCCTGGAACTATTAATACTAAGGGTGAAATAGTACAAGGTGATGATGCTATAATTGAATATTATGACTTAGATGGAATGCCGGTTATGTATCAGCTTAAAGATGCAAAAGGTCGTCTTACTGATAAGAAGAAAGAATATTATAGAGTTCGCTGGCAATATCCTTCAGAACATCTAGATAAAACAGGCAAACCATATAAATATAAGTCACCTGTTGGAGGAGGTACCCCTATTTACATACCTGAGCGTCTTAGATCACTATATAAAGATCAAACGTCTATTGAACGGTTATATATCCAGGAGGGAGAAAAAAAGGCTGAGAAAGCATGTAAACACGGAATCCCTTCTGTTGCTATTTCTGGAATTCAGAATTTAGGTAGTAACGGATCTTTGCCTGAAGATTTAATTCGTATCATTGAAACATGCCAGGTTAAAGAGGTTGTGTTTATCATGGATAGCGATTGGAACGATATCTCAAGTAATATTAAGATAAACGATAATGTTCAGCAACGGCCATTAAACTTTTTCTATGCAGTAAGAAATTACAGAGATTATATGCGTTCTCTTAAGAATCGTAATATATATGTTGAAATTTACGCAGGTCATATTAATAAGAATGAGGCTCACGATAAGGGGTTGGACGATTTACTTGCTAATACTTTATCCGGAAAAGAGGACGAACTAATTAAAGATATTGAGTACTTAATTAATGAGAAAAGTTTAACCGGCAAATATGCTCAGCTATTTAAAATAACCACCTGTACAGAACATAAACTCCAGGAATTATGGAGTCTTCAGTCTCCACAAAAATTTGCTGAGCTCCACCGTGAAGTCCTTATTAATCTTCCAGAATTCCGTATTGGCCGTCATCGTTGGAAATTTGATGAAAATGGAGCTTTAGAGTCGGCTCAACCAATTGAATCAGACGAACAGTTTTGGGAAGAAATAGAGAAGTGCCGCAAAAATGGTGATGTTTATAAAGAATATGATTTCAAATATGTTCGTTCTCGCCGATTTTTGCAGAATAGAGGCTTTGGCCGATTTAAACGACTTGATGATACTTATCAGTTTATCCGCCTGGATCCTCCTATTGTCTCTGTCATTGAGGCAAGCGATGCAAGAGACTTCTTATTCGAATTTACGGAAGCGAATTGTAACGAAGCTGTTAATGAAATGCTTAGCAAAGGTGTTTCTCAATATGTTGGTCCGGATAAGTTAAGCTTGCTCAAGTTTATAGAACCAAACTTTCTAAAGCCATCTAGGGACGTACAATATTTCTATTTTAGAAACACCTGCTGGGAGATATCAGCAAATGAAGTGAAAGAACTCGATTACGCGAATATCCGTCATCACATCTGGGCGGATCAACACAAAAATTTTCCGGCAAAGCACCTTCAGGTTCCAATGATTAGTTTCACCAAAGATTCGGAAGGAAATTATGACTATTCTTTTTCAGAACTTGGAACAAAATGTCATTATCTGCAATTTCTTAAGAATGCTTCTAATTTCACATGGAGAAAGGAACAGGCACGCAGTAGAGGCGAAAAGGTAGAGATTAGTGATCAAGAACTCCAGGAGAACAAAGTACATCTGTTATCTAAATTATGCGCTATCGGCTACATGCTGATGGAATGCAAGGATGCAAATGTTTCTAAAGCTGTGATAGGCATGGATGGAAAACAATCTGAAGTAGGAGAGTCCAATGGGCGTTCCGGCAAATCGCTTGTAGGTGAACTGTTCAGAGCTGTATCTACAATTGCATATCTTAACGGAAAGAAAAGAGATATGTTTAACGATGTCTTTCTTTGGAATGATGTTGTTGAGAAAACAAAGATAGTATTTGTCGATGATGTTTTGCAGGGCTTTCGGTTTGAGGATTTATTTCCAAATATTACTGGAGACTGGGGTGTCAACTATAAGGGTGGCCGAAGGGTAACTTTCCCTTTTACCATGTCACCAAAATTATATATTGCGACGAATCACTCTATAAATGGAAGCGGTACTTCTTTCTCTGATCGCCAGTGGTTACTTGCATTTTCCGATTATTATAACGGAAGTCATAAGCCTGCAGATGATTTTGGATGCTTGTTCTTTTCAGAATGGGATTATGATCAATGGAACTTATGCTGGAATCTTCTGGCTGACTGTGTTCAGCTATATCTAAAATACGGAGTTGTTGAAGCTCCTGGAGAAAGACTAGAGTCTCGCCAATTGAGACAGGAAATAACCGAAGGATTTATCGCATGGGCAGATGAGTACTTTTCTTCAGCTGAAAATAGGAATAAGAAAATACCTCGTAAAACGCTATCTGATGCATATTTCGAGTACGATCCACTTCAAAGGAAGTATGTGACTCCCCCGGAATTCAAAAAACGCTTTATTAAGTTCTGCAAGTGGAAAGGATATGCTTTCAATCCAAACAAATATGATCCTATAACCGGGAAACCTAATACTTTGGATAAAGACGGTCGTCCTATTATTGACGACAAATCAGGCGGAGTTGAGTTTTTTACCGTAGGAGATGGCGTAGCTCTTCTTGAACCAGGTCAACAGAAATTATCATTTGAAGAATCATGAGCCGGCATAAATGGGAACCATTAGTTCCTACACCTGAAATTCCAAGTGTGTATAAAACTTCCATTTGCAAAAAATGTGGATGTGTTAGACTTCATATATACGCTGGAGGATATTTTAAATCTTACCTCATGTCAGGTAAAGAGTTGAAAGAACTTCCTGATTGCGTTCAAATTGTAAATCAAAATAAATAGTATATGGAAATACAAAAAGAATCGAATAAGAAAGTAATAAAAGAGATATTTTCATTGATAGGTATTATTGCCTTTATCTTAATATTAGGTATAATCCTTTATCCTATAGTTCATTTAATAATCTTTAAAATATAATATAATTAAAATTATGGAAAAGAAGAGATATAAACATGCTAGGATTTGTATCTGTAGGAAATGCCAAGGAACTGGGACTGTTACACAATATGCTTCTGAAGATATATTGCACATGAATCCAAAAACCGTTGCTTGTGACCTTTGTAATTGCAACGGAAGAGTCCTAGTTGATTCCGTTACCACAACAACGATTAAACCTTTACAATATGGGAAAGATTACCTTATAAAGTATTCTGCGGAACTTCTTGAAGCTGCTGTTCAGATATCTGTGATGCTTAATGAGCTTAAGGATCAACTTCCTACAAATGACTCTTTTATTCGTAGGGTTGATATGTTGAATATAGTAATTAATAAATCATTAGAAAATATAAAATAGTCATGTATAAAGTAGAAGAAATAATCGGCCTGCTGATTGAGTTGAGTGACTCTGAACTTGATGTTATTAGACAAAAGATAGATGAAATAAAGCGTTCTAGGAATAATGCTGGTAATACCTTTAAGGTTAAGGATAATCACAGAGATATGATGCTAAAATTTAATCCTTTCCTGGAAGGGAAAATTTAATTCAAAAATAACTAAAGATGAAAACAAAAACTCTTAAGCAATGGGAAAAGTCTAATTTAGATTTAGATGAATTTTTACATCCCGGTGACTACATAACCGAAGAATTGCAGTTACAAATAGGAGAATGTGTTCCACCTGTTTATTGTACACAAGATTTTCTGCAGGGAGGAGATCCTGATAAAAAAGAGGATGGCGTATATTTCTACACGACCGTGGCGAATCTACCTGATGGACGATTCTTATATTTAGGTATTTTGCCCGAATTTAAACAATAAAAAAGACAACAATTGGATTTGAATAATTAAATTTTAAACAAAGTTATGAGTAAACAGAAAATCGCATGGAGAAAAGGGCAAGGATCTACAAATATTATCCCTGCTCTTATAGTTGAGTATTATGGCGGAATTAAAATTTTATACGTTGAATTTCGTTTTTTGAAGTTTTTTGGGTATAGATCATTTTGTTTTAAAACACTTAAATCTAACTAGAAAGGAATATTAAAAATGGATGAACAAAGAAAAAAGTTAGCTTCTCTAAATGAACAGGAAGCGGAAAATATGGCAGTAGAACAATTTACTAAGCTATATAATGAGATTGACGAAAAAGACCTCGATATGTCAAAGTTGGAGCTGGCTCTTAGAAATACATTTTCTGCTGGAACCTATTATAAAGAGGCTGTTATGGACGAAGAAAAGGAAAGAACTAAAAGTTATGTGAATGGTATAGAAGAAATGCGTGATGCTGCCAATGACATCTATCATGATGCTGAAGATTAGTCCGAGTTTTTTGATAAAACTTGGGATAAGGCTAATGAATTAACCTCTGATTTTAATTCTTAACTAACCCAACATGAATAATCAAATAATAAAAAAGTATATACTTGATAGTACTTTAGCTAATAATCTTATTGCACTTATTAATGAAAATAACCTGCCTTTTAATGTTGAAGCAGGTAAATCAATAAACGGAGATATCAATGTCTCCATCAAGTACGGTAAAGAAGATGAAGAGCTCCTTAATAGTACACTGAATGATGCTATCAATGCATTGTAATTTAAAAAACTGATTAAATATGGACCTATCAATCTATAGACTAAACAGCATATCAGAGCTTGACGAGTTTATCAAACTAAACCCGTCAAGATTCTGGGCCTTCCAGGACGAGGTTTATGCTATTCTGAATAGTATTTCTGAAGGAGCTGTCATTAATGTTTCTGATATTGTTAAAGAGAAGTCTTACGAAGTCTTTATAAAGACGGTATGCGAATATATTATTGAAGAAAATAATCAGATTGAATTAGGAAGCCCTCATATTGAGTTTAGGGATGAATTTTATAATCAGATTACCAGGACTAGGTCTTTTTCCCTCTCGAGGATTAGGGATATAGTTGCCTAATTTAATACTATGTAAAGATACGTTTTTTTAGTGTAACTAGCAAACAATTAGAACCTTATTATATGAAAAAAGAAAATAAAATTATGGTGGCCGTTTCTGCTGATCCGGAAGAACGGAAGGCATTAGTTTGCCGGCTTGCAATTGAACATGGTTTTGCCAGGACACCATCGGATGCAGCTAAGATCCTTATCCAAAACATTTATGATATAGACCTTGCAGGGACATTTTTTGTTATCTGTGATAACTACAACTTCAGAGGCGGAGTAATTACAACACAGAGACTCTATGAGCTTGCAGCGAAAGGCATTTGTGTTATCATCGGTTCCCGGAGTATTCCAAGAGAGTATCAATTCATTTGTTCCGCATTTTATCCTTCAGATTTCAGCCGACTTTAGTCGGCTGTTTTTGCTTCGATTCCCCCTTTACCCCCTTTCCTTTAGAACTACCATTTGAACAAAAGTGCATGCAAGGAGCGTGCCAAAAAGCCTGGGAGACACTATATATATATTCTTCTTTTTTATTATTTGCTCTTTAGCAAAAATACCCACCTATAAAATACTAAAAAAAGTGTGCATCTGTACGGTTGTATATTTATTCTCTGATATTCAGTGATTTAAGTGCGCACTATTTTCGCACTATTCCGCACTTTTGGCACAAAGTGGGCTAGAATGCATAATAGTGCGTATTTTTTTTAAAAAGTACGGAAAAAGTACGGAAATAGTGCGCACTTAACAGTTTGAATATAAGAGTTTTACGAGTAATGAGCGCACAAAAAGAGCACGCGCACACTTTTTATACACACTTTATACTAAGTGGTGATATCTAATTTGTCTCACTTTATTTTAACTTTTCAATGAATAAAATGTATTAAATGCTTGATATATAAGTCTTTATTTATTACATTTACTGTAAAAAACACGCTTTATGATAACTACTAAAATTCAAATTAAGGCCCATTTAGCTGAGTATGCTCATGGAAAATTTGCAGTTGATCTGACTAATACTCCCGTAAGATTTTCTGATAATCTTGATATTTATCATAAAATCTTTGATTTATTGGAAAAAAGGCCCTCTAACTGCTCGCGTGATTGTGGTAATCTTGAAATAATTTTGCCGGATCGTCGCGAAGGCGGAAAATCTCCTGAAACATATAATTATCTTGGTTTGCGCTCTCAGCAATTAGTTGAGCGAAAGATTGAGATTATGATGTTTGCTGAGATACATGATTTACTCGATGAGAATAAACATGTTTACGGGATTGACTTTATTGATTCAGTACACTATTTCATGAAAAAATATTGTATAGAATCAATATCTGAAGATGCCTTCCTTAAAAATTATCAAAGATGGCGTGATAATCAGAAAAGAAGATCTAAAAAAAGATCCTATAAAAGAGTACAGATTTAAATTTTTATTTTACCTACAAAGTGTATTGCTTTGTCCGTTTTGAGACGGAAAACATGCGAAAAAAGCACAGAAAAATGCTGAAAATGTGCAGAAAAATGCTGAAAGATTGATAATCAATTACTTATAAATTATGAAAACAAAAAAAACTCCTTATTCAAATGCTCATTCAATCCAGCTGATACCTGTAAGTAAATTAGCTAGTTTTGCCATAATATTATCAAAAGCATATATAACTTATTCTACAGGTAATTATAATTTAGATGTAATACCTGGCTCTTTGGTTCCGGATGTGCAGGAAGATAAATCAGGATCTCAACCTATATATAACATCAATCATGCTTTTTCAGTTCCTTTTCAATGCATTGAGAACGAACAAGAATTAAGAAACTTGACTAAACAGGATTTGATTGCTATATATACTAATGATGCTGGCCAATTAGTCGTATCTGGAAGTGAGCAATACCCGCTTACATTCTCTTATTCTTTATCCGGAACAAAATATTCCTGCAAATTAACTGGTAAATCTACATATACAGAAGCTTTCTTATAAGCATTTTAGGTCCTTTAAATAGGACTAATAAACAGTTTCTTTTGCATAAAAAAGAAACTGTGAATAAGATACAACAAATTTTTAACGGGCATTGGGCTATCAACGCGCAGGATTATCACCAGTTGATTTCCTTGATAATGCCATCCATTAAGGCCGGTAATATTGAAGCTGTAGAAAAAAGCTTAAGTACAAAAATTACGGCTTATGCAACTATGCCTTATATTGCTGATCGCTGGGAGTTGGATGACGCTTCTTTACCTCAAGGATCTATCGTTGTGCTGACGGCGGAAGGTATTCTCTACTCTTGGGATACTTACCGGCTGGAACAGTTTATCCGACAGGCTATTTCAAATTCAAATATTGCCGGTATCGTTTTATTCGTAAATGGTCCTGGTGGTATGATTTTGCGTGTAGATCTGCTTGAAAAGCTTATTCGCGAATCGCCAAAGCCTATTGCTGCATATATTACCGGTTGTTGTGCATCCGCTCATTATTGGTTTACTTCAGCTTGTGGACGAATTTTTGTATCGTCACCGATGGATGAGATTGGTAGTGTCGGCATTGTCTATACTTATGAATCTTTCAAAAAGTACTACGAAACGTTGGGTATTATAATGGAAGATATCTATCCTGATGGAGCGGATCTTAAAAATAAAATGATCCGGGAAATGGAGGACAATAATAACCCACAATTAATAAAAGATAAGCTCTCTTTTTACCACAACTTATTCCGACAAGCAATTTCCCGTAATCTTAATATTCCAATGGATCCACAATTACCTCTATTCAGAGGTGAGACATTCTTTGCGGATGTAGCTATTGCAAATGGATACATAGACCAGATGGGAACGCTTGACGATGCGATAACATGGGTATTAGCACAATCAACAAACAGAAGTTTCTAATAACTATATACATTAACTTAATACATTTTTACTTATGAATTTTAAATCTTTTATTGCTTCGATTCAGGCTATTCTGGGAATTACAGAATGGGTTAAAGCCGAAGACAAAAATGTCCTTACTCCTGAGCAAAACGAAAAGCTCAAGGTTCTGGGGTTCAGTCCAGCTTTCCTTACTGCTTTTTCTGCAGCTCTGAAAGATGATTTTAAAGAAAATACTCCAACTGGAGGTGCAAATGGTGGAGAAAATGGAGCTGAAGGTAATACTTCTAACGCCGTTATTTCTGGCCTGTTAGCTGATATGACTGCTAAACTAGCAACTGCTCAGGCAGAGATGGAAACTCTCAAAACAGAGAAAGGAACTCTTTCTCAGGAGGTGGAAGCGAAGAAAAAAGACATTCAAAAGCTTCAGGCTAAAGTTGATATTCTAAGCGATAAACAGGAATTAGATAAAGGTGTTGGAGCGCAACATGGAAAAATTAATCCGGAAGCAACTTTGAAAATGAATTGGAAAGACGAGAAACAAGCAGGTGGAATGTCAGGCGAGATGTTCGCTATGGACAGAGCTTATAACCAACGTTTACAGGCGGCCATGCTGTTTAACCAGGGAATTAGTACACAAACACCTATGGCAAGTTCAATCGATTATTCACGCCTTAAAGAAGACTTAGGAGCGTTCTATCGTATACCTTGGCAAGATCGTTTGCAATCTTTTCTTTTACAGCTTCCAACAATCGAATCTATTTTCCCGCTCGAATCAGGTTATCAGGACTTAGCCGTTTTGGTAAATATTTGGTTAGGAGAATTCTCTCAATCAGATAATACAGAATCAGATTTCGACAATGTAACTAAAGGTGATTACGAATTTGATGATGAGACATTAAGAATGTTCTCTGTCATGTTTGCTCACAAATTCAAAAACCTTAAAGCACTTGAAAAGAGTTGGATTGGTTCTTTCAACAAAGAAGGTTCTCAAGTTATCAAATGGTCTTTCATTGAATACATATTAGCTCAAACAGCTATTAAATTGTACAATGAACGCGAGCAACGTAGAATTAACGGTGTGCGTAAAGAGCCAGATTTGAATAAGCCTGGTAAGGCTATGGCGGCAGCTGATGGACTTTATGAGTTCCTAAATAAAAAAGTAAATGGTTTCATTGATATCAATAACGGTAAAACTGTTTATCAAATTAAACCGTTTGAATTAGGAGAACTGACACCGGAAAACATTGGAGAAAAGTTGTACCTTGGTACATCCATGATTCCTTCTGTTTTACGTGATTCTGGTTCTTTTGTTTGCCAAGTTCCTTCTCACATGATCGTTTGGTACCATAAGTACAACGAGCTTCATTATGCTCAGAATCAGGATTACAAAGCTGGAATTCTTTATATTAAAGAGTATCCATCTGTGAAATTGATTCCTATTCCTAATGCCGATAATCACCACCGCGTTATCTGGACTATGGACGGAAATATCCGAACCTTTGAAGATGCTCCGGGAGAAATGACTAAATTCAGCATTGAACAACAGGACTGGACATTGAAAGTTTGGAGCAACTGGAAAGAATCTATCTGGGCTATGGCTGTTGGATTTAAGTACACCAAGAAAGAAGATATGGACTATACTCGTCAGATGATATTCACAAATGAGTACGACCGTCCATCTTATTTCTTCATTGATGCTGAAAAGGATGTTAATCCAGATGCCGGATATCATACTTCAATTGCTACAGTGGCTAATACCAATATTTTTGCGATTACTGACATCGTTAATGCAACTGTTGGGGTTCCTGTCACATTGAAGTGTGGATCTGTTGATAAAGGTGTGACAATCGCGAAAGCTGATAAATTCTCCTTGATTTCTGCTGCATGGGAACCTAAAAAGGGTGATACTATTACATTGATGAAACGTGATGACGGTAAGTTCATTGAACTTGGACGTGAAACTGGTGCTTCTGATGCTCTTGCTTTTGCTGCTGATGTTACTACTCCAAGTTTATTGGGTGGTGAAGTTTTTGTAACAGATGTTAATACCAAAGCAACTGCTATCACTAACCTTACTGATGCTGTTGCTGGAAAGGTATATACCATCTATGGTAACGGAAGTGAATTTGCAAGTACCATCGCTGCTGCAGGTAACTTCGTATTGACTGCTGCCTTGACTCTCTCAACTGGAAAGTTCATTAAACTTGTATATACTGCCGACGGTAAATTCTACGAAATTGCCCGCGGTTAAGTAGACGGAGAGGGGAGGAAACTCCCTTCTCCCTATCAATAACAATCAAAAATAACTCAATATGAGCAATAATTATGTTAAAGTATCAGTGCCTAGACCTGAAGGTAATGCAGGAAGGGGAATTGCACCGAAAGATGCACTGACACTAATCGATGTCGATGATATCGAGATTTTCCCATCCAGAGATGGAGCGGGGGTCGTTCTTGCTGGAGATATCGTTCTTAAAGCCGGAGCTTATGCTACGACTCTTTATGTAACTCCCGGAACAGTAGAACTTACTTCTAACGGTGAAGGCGATGCTGATGCAAAAGGCTTTACTCCAACTGTTAAAGGAAAGCACCCTGGAAAAAAACAGGCAATCAGAGAATTTAAGACCAACTGGTTAGGGCGTCATTGTATTGCAATTCTGAATTATGCGAATGGTGATCCTGCTGATCTAGCCGGTTCCCCAACAAATCCTCTCGATATGGGTATAGCCTATACCGGTAATAAGGATTCCAATTCTTCAGAATTCACATTCACTCAGATCAGTAAAGGTGAAGATATCGCTATTTATCCAGGAACAATTCCTTATGAAGAGCCTTTATCTACTGTAGCCACTGCTGCCACTGCTGTACCTTACGTTGGTGATGGCCAATATCAGCTTACTGGTGGAGCTGCAAGCATTCTGTCTATTACCGGTGCTACTCATGGTGCAATAATCACTCTTCTTGGCGTTGAAAGTGGTGTTGCTCCTACAATAGCGACTGAAGGATCTATGTTTATTTTGAAAGATGGTAAGACGTTCACGGCAAGTCCGCGAAGTCAGATTACTTTCAAGACATTCAAAGACAGCGCAACGACGTTTAAATTCATTGAACAGTCACGCTACGAAGCGTAATTTTTTAATTGAAAGATCAAAGCCCCGGTACTTCATTGTGCCGGGGCTTTTTAGTCCTTTGTCAGGCAATTGCCAATATTGATATTTGTATAAAATAAAAATGCTTGTATATGAAAGAATTAATTATTGCCTACCTACGGACTCACCGTAACTTCTACGAAGGAGTTGCGCTTTATGATCAGTTTGGAGTTAACAGAATGCTTAAGGCCCAATTCAGGAAAATTGGAGAAACAGAGGCTATAAAGAAGACTCTTTTTGAAGAATTAAGAAAATTGGCTGGACTAACTGAGACAGAATTTAAATCTCTCAAAAGAGTCGCTTTTGTTGCAGCTCCAAGAGTTTCTACGGTTGTTCCTAAAGTCTATGATGATGATCAACTTTTGGCCTTAGCTGATAAGTTTGGCATAACAGTTGACGAACTAGTTTCTGATGAAACTGCTGAAAAAATACTATCTCATGAAGATTATCAGGATCAGATTGAGGAATTGACAGAAGAGTTATCCAATGCAAAAACAAAATATTGTCAGGTACCGGAAGCTGTTAAGAAAACAATTCGTTTCCGGGAAGATTTCCCATTCCTAAATGCTCCGGATTGCCCAGATAAATTGAAAGTCCTTGTTGCCGATATGTTCCGTGCATACGATGTTTTCCGTGAAGCTCACGAACAGTTAGTTAATATGCCTGATAATACCTCTTTTGGTGAAGCATTTAAAGAAGCACAAACGGCTGTTGAAAGCTATCTTGATAACCGTGAAATGTGGGAGGAACTTGAATATTACAAGGAGAATGGAGAGATATTAGGAAAGGCTGGATGCCTTAAATCGCTTGTTGAGCAAAAAGAAATCAGCGGTTTATCTGATCTAGACCTTTCAAAACAGATATCAAATGCGCGTTCTAATATATCAAAAGCAAAGGCTTCATTGCAAACTGCAGAGAATGATGAAGATAAAGCAAAGGCTGAGACTAATCTTTCAAAGTGGGAAACAAGGAAAGCTTTGCTTGATACAGAGCTTGAGAAAAGAAAGTAATACACATTCTCTATATCACTGAACAGCGGGTTTTGGATCTATTCCGGATCCGCTGTTTTAATACGTACTCAATTATGAATAATGAACTTTCTGTTGATTCCTTCTTTCTGGATGCTGATAAAAAAGATGATGTTCAGCGAATGGCTGCTTTGGGATATAATCCTAAAGAAATTGCCCTATTTGTCGGTGTAGATCCTGAAGACTTTTATCATGATGCCTGCATACCTGGTACCAGTGTCAACACGCTGATAAAACAAGGTGTTTTTGTTACTCGTGCAGCTCCTGAAATAGAACTTCATAAACTTGCTGAAAGTGGAAATATTGATGCTATAAAGCAACTGGAGAGTGTAAATGAACGGCGGACTTTTGAAAAAATAATATTGGATATTGATGGAGACGAACTTGATTAAACCTACAAGGATAGATATTGAGGAGATAAATATAAATCAGATCACTCGCATTCTTATGACGGGTAATCTGGATGCGCTTTCTCCCCAAGAACGTGAATATTATTCCCTCATGGAAATGGTACGCGGATTACGCGCCAAAATGAGGCATAATAACAAAGTGATTACCAAAGCAGGAATCATTAAGTTATTGAAATCTGATGTTTACGGTTTAAGTGACTGGCAAGCCAGGCAAGTATATGCTGATTCTCTTAACTTCTTCTATGCTCAAGAAAATGTTCGTCCAGAGGCATTTGCTAACCTATATGCCGAAAAATTAGAGAAATGGGCTGACGGGGCTTATCTGAGAGGTAAAGATAAAGAAGCCGGGGCTTTACTTGAAAAAGCTGCAAAGTTGCGTGGATGTTACGAAAAGAAAGAAACCGAGATACCTGAAGAGCTTCTTAACCAAAGGCAAACAGTTATCTATACTACTAAGCGTTCTGATCTTGGAGTTGAAGAAATTAACCGTAAAGATCTGGAGGAATTTATTGATATGATTCCGGACATACCTCGCATAGTTCAAGATAATGTGAAAGAAGATGCCGGCATTAAAAAATTTGATCTTAAAAAACGAATGATATATGACATCCAAGAATTCTCAACAGAAGAATCTGAAAATTGATACTTCTGATGTTGATGTACGCTTTTCCCATATAATCAAAGTACTGACTGATTGGGTTGATACAACTAACCTTACGTTAATTGGTGGGCGTGGTCTGGCCAAGAGTACAATCATCCAGGCACGCCGTTCTGCCGATTGCGTGTATGATATGCCGGGTTGCCCTCTTGCCTTTGCTGCTAATACTTACAGCAATCTTAATGACAACATTATGCCAGCTGTTAAGAAAGGCTGGGAGCTTATGGGGCTGTATGAGGATATTCATTATGTAAGCTGCAAACGCCCGCCAAAAAGCTGGAGAAAGAAATGTTCTGTTATTGTAGATGATTTTACTCATACTATTTTCTTTTGGAACGGTACCGTGATCTTTCTTGGATCGTTGGACCACCCTTCACTGCTTGCTGGTAAATCTGTTGTTCATCTATTCTATGATGAAGCCAAGTATGATCCTGATAAGAAAGTAAACCGGGCAATGCCTATCCTCCGTGGTGATGCCATACGCTATGGATTTAGCCATCTGTTTATGGGACTTACTATCACAACCGATATGCCTGATATCAATGAGGGTGAATTCGATTGGTTCTTTCGTTATGCTGCTCTTATGGATCCGGAAAGAATAATGATGATTGTTCGTGCTGCTTCTGAGCTCAATGATCAGCGAATAAAACTTATCCGGGAACAATCAAAAGATAATCCGGACACAGATAAGATTACTCGCATTAATAAAAAGATATCCTATTATGAGAATGGATTACATAAAATGCGAAAAGGGCAAACGTTCTTTCTGAATGCTTCTTCTTTCGCCAACATTGATATCCTGACTCCGGATTATGTGAAGCGGTTGTTCAACGGTACGCTTGAGTTGCATGAATTCAAGAAATCCGTTATTGGTATGCGTCCTGGACTAAGGCGAGATATTCGTTTCTATGTTGCATTTGGTGAGCAACATAAGTATACAGATGGAACGTATAGCGGTGAGCCGGCTGTTAACTCACGTGATCTAAGGTTCCTTAGACATGATCAACCTATTGATGCCGGGATGGACTTTGGTAATCAATTGTCTTTGGTGATTGGTCAGGAAGATGGGGCTTACTATCGTGTGCATAAGAACTTCTTTGAACTACCACCCAAATGGTTTCGTGAGATTGCTGATCAGTTTATTGGCTTCTTCCTTAACCATGAGGATAAGGAACTCAATCTCTATTATGATAGGGCAGCCAATAACTTTGAGGCACAGAATGAAGACTATGCCCGTAAGATCAAGGAAGCAATTGAAATAGATGTAGATGGCAATCGCACCGGATGGATAGTGAACCTGATGAGTAGGAAGCAGGCAAACATTGGGCAGGCAGAGGAGTATGACTTCATGCAGGAACTAATGAATGGTGATAACAAAGCATTGCCTACCCTCTTAGTCGATACTATCAACTGTAAAGAGATGACATCCAGTATAGAGAAAGCACCTGCAGGCATCAAGTATAAGGGTAAGCAGAAGATAGTATTCAAGGTTAAGAAGAGTGAGAAGCTTAAGCCAAAGCAATTGCCTATGTTATCTACTAACTTCAGTGATGCATTCAAGTACCTGATGATGCGTAAGCAATACCGATGCTGTATCAAAGGCAAGAACAAAGCCGGTGCTGCTCCTTATGTGCCTGGCTTCGATAGCTAATCAATAAGCAACTATGTACTATTAAGGTCAATCCATTGCAGGGTTGGCCTTTTTTGTTCCATTTTCGCACGCGGATGTTGATTCTTGGAGCCGTCGGCCCGCACGGAATGTCATATTTCACCTATCGAAAAACGAGGCAATTGCGATACGGCTTCTGAGCGGTGCGTTCTGCTTAGAGAGAGCAAGAATTAAGATTGGTTGCCTGAATGTGTTTATTTGTTAATTATCAGCGCTTTATGTGTATGTAGACCAAAATTTAATGCTAAAAACTGCATTTTCTTATAAATTAATGAGCTAAAATGATGGCAATAATGTGGCAATTCTGCAAAAAGCGTATTTTACATATATATATTTGATAGGTTGCCTATAACTTTTTGCAGTTTTTTTTGGTTTTTACTTTCCATTTTTGTTGAATATAGAAATAGAATTATGTATAAAATATAGTTGTTCCGATAATAGTGTAACTTTTTACACTAACAAGTACATTTTATTGCACTAAATAGTGCCGTTCTTTATTATAATAATTACATTTGCACCAAATAATTGTTAATTTTTAGATAAATAACTATGGAAAATAAAAAAAGAAAAGGTAAAATTAAAACTGAAAAGTTAGTAGGTGGCAGAATGTTTGTACTTAATATTAAATCTAGACAAGTTCAAAAGCCTTCTAGATATGTGGAACTACTGAATACTCTAAAAGAAAAAGATCCTCTTATTAAATTACAAGGGAATAAGTATATAAGCCTAGAATCATTGGTTAGTACAGAAATACTAGAAGAACCAGAGGTACCTAAAATAATGATGGGGAAATTGAGTACATATGATATTCTGGATCCGGAGGCATTTTATAATCGTAGAAAAAAAGAATTAGTTGAGATTACTTTAGATCCAGATGTAGTTGCAAACGTTAGAAAAATGGATTTTTCTTTTTTTCCAAAATTTCATAGATTAGTTTTTAGAACTAATGCTGAAATTACTTCAAATCAAGTAGAAAAATATTTTAGTGAAGCTTTTTTATCTACAGAAGGCGAAGATATGGTGGATGTTTATATCGTAAAATCATCTGATATTATTGAAAGGATTTTAAAGGCAACAAAAATATTTTCTTTGCAAGCAGATGTAACTTTCAGTAATAAAGATTTTAGCGATGGATTTACTGAATTATTTGATAAGAAAATTAGAGAATCTGATGCTAGCAAAGTAGCAATGAATATGATTAGTTCTAAAGACCAGTCATTAAATGTAACAGAGGATGGATTGGTAGAAGCTATTGTTAAAGTATCACAAAGTAATGGGACTATTAAAGCTTCTATTCTTGAAGGAGAAGCAAAAAGACCTGTAAAAATTGATACAGCACAGTATCCAATGATAATTGAATGTAAAAGTAGGCAAAATACATTTTTAGGAGAACTATATTCAAAAATAAATAGTATATTTGGTGGAAATTAAGCATTTATGGTTAAAGAGAAAAAAGACTTTGGGTGGCCTGCAGCACTGCGAGATTATTCTTGGAGTAGTATAGTAGAAGATTCTATTATACCTTTAATTTTTTCTATCATTTTATTGGTTATAATGTTATGGCTAAAAATTGATTTGTATAAGGCATTATCCTCAATAGTAAACTTATCTCTCCAAATTGTACCAATAATGCTATCCTTACTGTTGGCAGGATATGCTATACTTTTAACTTTGTATGCAACGAACTTTATGAAAGAAATAAAAAATATGGGTGGTACATATCTTTTTACTCAAATTAATGCTTCGTTTGCTATAGCTATATTTGTAATGGTTATTGGTGTATTTGTAAATGTGACATCTTCATTTATAATAAGTCTTAATATTAAATCTCCAAGTTATATTAATGAGGATGTAATAAATGGATCATTATTCATTATTATAATGTTTCTATTGGTTTTTTCCATTAGAATTATAAAAGATGTTACTGTTAATATTTATAATTTAGGAAAAGCTTTATTGAAAATGTAGATAAATATTCTTATAAGTTTTATTTTTATTCCCTTGTACAAAACAATGTATTATTTTGTACAAGGGAATTTCAACCATTCTAATAGTTTTAAAAAATGAATAGATATAAAAGAGATTTATATCTGGCAATGATTATAGTTCCTGTTATTATTGTCATTTCACTTATTTTAAAATATATAAAATGAAAAAAGTATTGTTATTGTTATTGCTTGTTATGAGCCTACCCGTCATGGCGCAGACAAATATTTATTCAGGGTTTAATAAAGTTGATACAACATTAAATAAGGATAAGCTATCTGGTGATTCTTTGTGCGGATTACTCCCTGTTGTAAAAGGCAAAGTTTATTATTCTGAAATAGTCCCGGTGAAAGATGTATCTGCAGATAAATTATATATTCGAGCTCGTTCTTGGGTGGCTAAAACTTTTGTGAATTCTCAAAAAGTCATTCAGATGGAAAACAAAGAGGCTCATAAATTGATTCTTAAAGGTTCGGGAGTAATTTCAAATAGAGGACACTATTTTTTTTGTACAATAACAATACAAGCAAAAGATGGTAGGTATCGTTACGAAATATCTGATTTTATTTTTCAAGGTCTTAGTGACGGATTTATTCCGAAAATTATAAAACAGCCATTTGAAACCTATTTCAAAGGATGTGATTGTGAGAATAAAAAAAACAGATTGATATTAATAACTATAAAGAGAAATACAGAGATTACAATTATTCAAAGCCTTAATAAAACCATGATAACTGTAGATCCATCTGAGAAAGAAGATAATTGGTAAAATTAAATTCTAAAAATAATTTCACTTTCTTTTTGCTATTCCAAATATTATATTCATATTTGCAGAAGCAAAAACATTACCATCGTGATCGATGCCGCGAGCAACGGATATGCTCAATACGAAAGTTGGGCTTTTTTTATGCCCATACGAGATCATTTTCGTGAACTCACGAAAATGATATATAAAAATATAGTAAGTAGACGTTTCTTAATAACAAAGAAATGGCGGCTGTCTTTCCCAGCTATTATTTTGCTCCGGCATGATTAATGGTGATGTTTTTGCGAACGGGAAATGGCAGCCGTTCTTTTTTTTCTGCCAAAACGCAAAAACATCACCATTATGAAAAAACAAACAATCAGCATCCAACCGATGCAACCCTCCTTCATTCTAGGAGTCAAAAGTTTAGTAATTGCTAAACTAGAGATTTATGCAAAGTTCTTATCTTCTGTCCTGGAACAACCTGTTAGCGTTGCTAACTCCATTCGTATCACCAATTCCTGTTTTGCTTTCATATCTCTGCTTATTTCAGCTTCATTTTCTATAACCGTTATGCTTGTATGTTTATTGTGGCTTGTTACTTCTTTGTATTCCTGCAAGAAAGGAGGCTTACAATGAGTAAAGAAGAATATCCCATTATAAATGGAGTAACAATAACTCCTGGAATAATAGCACTACATCGTGAATTGCAAACTCCTGGCGCACTAGACACACAAATAGACATTCTGAATGAAGTTGTTGATTTTATTTTGGTAGATTGCAATTCGCTTTCTATTGATGAAGATAAGGAAAACATAATGAAGAGACTCCTTATGGTTCGTGACCTTCACAACCTTATTAAAGACTTAAAATCTACAAGAATATAACCCTACCATATTTTTTTATAGGCTCATAAAGGGCAGGTAAACCATCAACATTTTGATATGTAACTTAAAAGATAGACGGTTTTTCCTGTCCTTTACCTTATATACGTAAATATTCATCTTTGCTGAAAAGAATACAAAAATACATTTTAGCAGATATGAACGATACAATTATTAGCACCTTAATGTCGGCTCTTTGCTCCGGCGGTTTAACCTGGATTTTCACAATTAGATATGCCAGAAAACAAGCTGAAGCCGACAGCATGAAATCGGTACAGGAAATTTATCAGGGATTGGTAGAGGACCTGAAAAAAGAGCGTGAAGAGCTAAAAGAAGAAATAGAAAAACTAAAGGTTACCGTTGATAACAATTCCAGAGATATTAATGCAATGAAGCCAAAACTTTGTGGCGTTGTTGCCTGCACTCGTAGAACTCCAATTCAATAATTCAAATATGAAAAATTATGCTTATGCCATTCTTTGTATTGCTATTCTCCTTACTGGGTGCAGTTCTAGCCGTACTACTTTACATAGCGAAGAGACCAGACAGAAAATTAAGGTCGATAGTGTTCAACAAACACAAGTCGAGAGTAACCAGGTTGCCACGGAATACGAATCCATTATCATTAAAGCAGACTCTAATTCCTACTCCATTATCTATTCGTTTGACACCGAAAAACCGGTGGATAAATCAACCGGATTACCGCCGGTTAAAAGCATCTGCTTTACCGGCAATAGTAAGAAGGAAGAGAAAACAGTTAATAAGAAAGTCAACAGTAAGCAATCGGTAACAGCTAAGCAATCAACGCAATTAAAGAAAGACATAAAGATTGCTAGTGATATAACGAATAAGACAAAAACAAAAACGGAATTTCCATGGACGCTTCTTTTAATGATATGGCTAAGTGCTGCAATAGCTTGGCAGTTTAGAGGGCCTGTTATAAAGGCTATATCTATAGTAATTAAGAAACTATGGAAAGGATAAATCTCTATACAGCCATAGAACAGATGAAGCAATTATCCGCCTCGGATGAAACCTTTGCGATATCATTTCGCAAGTATGACCGTCAGCGGAATAAAGGCGGAGATCTGGTTAGGTTAAAGAAGGTGAGATTGAGAAAAAAGGCTTCTGATTCAGAAATAGAGAATTCAAGTTACAAGCTTTTTCTGGTAGATACAGAAACAGGAAAGGCATTAAACTGCTGGCAGATACTTGTAACAGAATTCAACGGAATGAAAACTTATATATAGAGCATGGAAATACGTAGAACAGGTAATTTTGGAATGATAGATACCGGAGAGGGAAAGCTTTTTTCTTTCTCCATTGGTGGCATTGGAAAGGGATGGACTCCTTCTTCAGTAAATTTCAGTCGTCCGGATAGTTGGATGACTAAGAAAGTAAGAGTGGCAGGCGTGGACATTGTACCCATGGGGGCTAATAATGATCTCCCCGGAACAGTTCAGCGGTTACTGGATAACTTTTATGCCGGTGAAGGTATAATGGGTAAAATTCAAGGTTTGCAATGGGGAGAAGGTCCACGGTTCTTTGAAGATGCCATTGACGAACAGAATAATAAGTTTTATAGAAAGTGGATTCTGGACGAAAAAATAAAAACAGATCTGGAAGCGTGGGACTATAGAGAATTTCTTTTTCGTTGCCTGGTAGATCTTACCCACATGCAAGGTTTCTTTGTGAAGTTTATCCGAAACAGAGGCCCTCGCATTGGTGCATCCGGTAAAGTGCTTAAACTGCAGCATCTCCCTTATCAGAAATGTCGCCTTGAATATCCGGATACCAATCACGATGATCCGCAAAATGTATATGTAGGCGATTGGCCTTTTCCGGATCCTGATAAAATGACTAAGTATCCTATTTTTGACCCAACAGATCCTTTCCGATATCCGGTTGCTGTAAAGTACTATAACGTCTATTCGTTTTGCAAAGACTTCATGAGTACTCCGCGTTTTCTTGGTGCGTTTCCATGGATTGAGATCGCTGGAACTATTGCGCCATTGCTAGCTGCATACAATGCCAATGCATCTGCCTTGAGTCTGCATATTGAGAGTCCTCAGGAATATTGGGATCAGGCAGAAGCAAGAATTAAAGAAGTATGCAAAAAGAGAGGTACAGCTTATAATTCCAAGATGCTTGAGGATTATAAAGATGAAGCCATGGAAAAGTATGCTGCTGGAGTAACAGGGAAAGAAAATGTAGGTAAATACATGCATACAACTAAGTACTGGAGTTCTGAAGCTAATGACTTTACCGGATGGACTATTACTCCGATTGATAAGAAGATTAAGGAATATATAGATTCGCAGATTGGAATTGCCAACAAAGCGGATGCTGCCGCAACAAGTGGTTTCGGTCTTGATCCGGTATTGAGTAATTTGATTTTAGAGAACAAACTTTCTTCCGGATCTGAAAAACTTTACTCTCTCAAAGTATATAATGCAAGTGAAACAGCTATTCCGGATATGATGCTTTGTAAACCACTTCAGGAATATATACGTGCCAATTATCCCGGGAGTAAAACCAATGTGGGGCTTTACCGCCCTGTGGTTGAAGCTGAAGCTTCTGTGTCTCCGGCCAACAGAGTAAACCAAAATGCATAATTAAAGAATCATGAAAACTATATTCAATAAACAGAATAACGGAGGTGAGGAGCTGGTAAAGGCTCTTGGCATGATTGACCAGGACACTACCTTTTCTAAATGGGAACCTTATATTGATCTTTCGGTACGTAAATTGGTGTCAATCACCGGTTCAGAGGTGTATGATAAAGTACTTGAATTATACTGGTCAAGTGATGAAATTAGTGAGGATAACAAAGAGTTAATTGAAAGAATGCAGCAATGCATTGCGCTGTTTACCTGGGTAAAGGTTATCCCAACGCTCGATGCTCAGCATGGCAACAATGGAAGGCAACGCAGATTAGGCGAAAACGAAAAAGGACTTACTGCCCTGCAGGAATATAAAGATGAAGCCAACATCCTGAACATGGCTTATGAATCTGTAGATGCCTTGATTGCTTTTATGGATAAAAAAGCATTCGAGTTCTGGATTAATTCAATTAAGAAAAAGGCTATAAATAAGTTACTTATAAAAAGTAAAGATGAATTTGATTCTTATTACATAATAGGAAGTCACCGTTTATTCCTCACTCTTATTCCTATCATTAAAGAGATTCAGGACAGATATATTATACCGGTTATTACCCGTGCAAATTATGATCTTCTTATCTCTGAAAATGAAAACGCAGTAGATAAATTAAAAGATGCTGTGTGCCGGCCATTGGCTTTACTCACTATCCGCCAAGCCATACTAAGATTGCCTGTCGAAATTCTGCCTGATGGCATTGTTCAGGTTCAGCAAGTAGGCACTGTTAAGGAACGAATAAAAGCAGAAGCTGATGCACGCAAATCGGTAGCTGAAGAACTTGAGCAATCCGCAAAAACAGACCTCTCCGATTTACAGGACATCATCATAGAAATGAATAGTGTAGAGGAGGAGCCGGACTTATATATTCTTAAACCAATAATTAATACTAAGGGTGTAACATTCTGATAATATGAAAATTATATATAAGAGAAAAGAAGTTGAAATACCGGGAGATCTGGAAGAATTAAATCCGGAACAGTATCTCCAGTATCTTGAATTGGTAATTATGCTCAATATGGGTACCATTACTCCGTATGAGATGAAATGTATGTTGCTTTCTAAACTGCTGGGCCTTAAAACAGTTTTTACCATGTACAGGGAATCTGTGGTGAAAGAGCTGTCTCCACAATTGGATACCCTGAATAGCTTTTTTGATATCAATGAGGTAGAAGGGGCTTTTGTTTATGATCCTCATATTAAGACAGGAAAAAACATGCTGCCTGTATGGGATAAATGGACCGGTCCGGAAGATATGCTCAATGATATCACCTTTGGCCAGTTCATTGCCTGCCTTAACTGCTTTGCATCCATTGCCGATTCTTACCAACACATAGACAATAATCTTTTTGAAAATGAAATTGCCAATCTGGGGAGTATCCTTTATAAGCATTCGGAATTTGGACACGAGGCTACAACACCTCTTCTTCTTAATTTTCATGCCTATTATTTCTTTTCATCGGTATGGGAACTAATTAGAACCGTGCCAATCCCAATCAATGGTAAAAACATTGATTTCGGTATTCTATTCCAGGAAACGGAAGGACCGGCAAAACTAGACGATAAAACCGGATGGACGGGTATCTCTTACGAGATAGCCACATCGGGCGTATTCGGCAACACCAGGCAAGTAAAGAGAACCGGATTTTGGGACGTACTTATTTACTTATATAAATGCAGATTTGAACAAATACATACTAAAAAAACAGAGTCATGATTACATTAAATGAAAAACAGTTAAAAATGATAATGCCTTTTGCAAGTATTTGCAACATTAGGAAGTATCTTCCTGAATTTAATAAGGTAATGCTTCAATTTGATATTAATACGCCTTTGCGAGTGGCTCATTTTATCGCACAGGTAGCTCATGAGTCCGGTAGTCTTAGTTATGTGAAAGAACTTGCTAGTGGTGCTGCTTATGACACCGGTAATAAGGCAATAAGTTTAGGCAATACACCACAGGCTGATGGCGATGGACAATTATATAAAGGCAGGGGATTAATTCAATGTACAGGGCGTAATAATTACATGGCCTTTAAAAAGTGGCTAGGTGGTGCTCCTGATGTGGTTGCACATCCTGAATTATTAGAGCAGCCACACTTGGCAATGTTAGTTTCATGCTGGTTTTGGAAGATAAATGGATTAAATGCGCTTGCTGATAAAAATGACTTTCTGTCTATCACGAAAAGAATAAATGGTGGTACCAATGGAATAAATGAGCGGTGCCAATTTCTTAATATTGCAAAATCAGTAATAAAATAAACTATGGTCAATTTACAGGATTATGAAGATTACTGGAATGAGATAAAGAATCGGGTTCCCGGTATTGGAAAGATCATTCCTATCTCCTTTGATGCGGATATTGCTAAGTATGTGCAAGATTTGTCTTCTGCAGATCTTCCGGTACTATTCGTGATTACTCCAACATCGGAACCGGATAGCGATGATCCGGACGGATGCCTGGAGATTAATTATTCAATGCTTCTTCTTCTCGATAAGATTGATACGCAACGAAAAAAAACGAATCAGATACAAAAAGAACTTCAGCCAATATTTGAAAAGCTTAAATCGAAAATGAAAGCTGAGTACAGTAGGGGTGGGGTTCTTAGTGATTTAGTTATCAGTTCCATGAAATCGGTACCTGAAGCAGGTTTATTTGCTACCATGTCCGGATGGAGCTTATCCTTTAACTTCAAAACGGAATGAGAGCCGAACTTGATCAGCTCACTCAAGGGCAATGGATTCAGTTGAAAAATGAGAATTCTTCAACAGAATTTAAACGCCTGCTTAGGATTGCTAAAGCCGGTGGAATTGAAGTGCCTGCCTGCGTAGGCATTCATAACTATTCGCCCAAGTTGGTGTTTCTTACACTCAGCGAAACGGCGCGTTATGATAGGGTGAAAGATACTGATGCAACAAATAAATTCAATGCTGAAACGGCAAACTGGAGTACGTTTGTTACCGCAGAACTTCGGTCTGAGGCTAGAATGCGTTTCCCTGATAGTAAAGATGGTAAATCATTAGCTGATACCATTCATGGGAATATCCGCTATGATAAAAAGTATAAAATTGAAGTTCAAAGCCTTGGTTTCTCTTTTGCCCGCCATGGTGTGTATCTACATTATGGAGCATCGCGCGGATATGGTGGATATGTAGGTAGTAAATGGAAGGATAAGAATGGGAGTCTACATGTAACCAATCCAAACAGTTTGGGTAAAATGAATTCCGGAGCACGAAAGGCGGTTCACTGGTTTAACCCGGTACTTAAAAAACATCTTCCTACATTAGCGGATATTGCTGCAGAATATTGCCTGGATATGACTATCAATATTAATGCCTTATTTCTGGAAGAATAACGGTCTTATTTGTCCTTTGAGAGCTCCTGTATTGGAGCTTTTTTTGTATAATAAATAATTATACAGCCATGGATAATGACATTACGAGGGGAATAAAAATTTATCTGGATACAACCAGATACTCAGAAGGAATAAATCAGTTGGTTTCATCCACTAAAAAATATGAAGCAGAACTGAGACAACTGCAGGAAGCCGGACAAGGGAATACAGCTCAAGCTCAGAAACTGGAAGCTCAGATAAAAAGGAATACTGATACTGAGACTAAATACAAGGCTGCGCTGGAGCAACAAAAATCAGTTTTAGAAAATCTGGGTTCGGCTACAGGCAATCAGCTTAATGCTCTTAAAAAATTCCTTATGGCTCAGGAAAAGGATGCTATTCCCGGTACAGCCAAACATACCGCTACATTAGAGCAACTAAAGAGAGTTAACGATCAGTTGGCTATATCTCAGCAAAGAGTTCGAGGGGAGACGGAAAAACAAACCACTTCTTTCCTTAGCATGAGCAAAATGAAAGCCTCTATTGTTGGATTCTTTGCCGGCATTGGTGCCAGTGTTTCCGGTTTAGCTTATAACTTTATCAATAATACTTCAGAGTTTATTAATAAGAGCATTTCAATGTCATCTGCAGCCGATGGTATTAAACATGCTTTTGAAAGATTAAATCGCCCTGATCTACTTAGTAATCTAAGAAAAGAGACTAAAGGAACTGTGAATGACGTTAATTTAATGAAGGCAGCTGTAAAAGCCGATTTCTTTAAAGTTCCGTTAGATAACTTAGGTATCTATTTAAAATTTGCACAACAAAGAGCTCAGGATACAGGGCAAAGTGTAGATGAACTCGTTGAAAAACTTATTAGTGGATTAGGGCGCAAATCTACAAAAGTATTAGCACAATTGGGATTATCTACTACTGAAGTAAATGCTAAGACCAAAGAAACCGGTGATTTTATGACTGCTGTTTCCCAGATAATAGAAAATGAGTTGGCAAAATCTACCGACGACTACACCGCTGCATCTACTAGGGCTGCTCAGCGAACAGCTGCTCTTGAAAATAAGATGTTGCTGCTTGGTGATGCATTAAGACCAATCAAAGGACAATATAATGCGTTAAAACAAACTGTTCAAATATTTTTTGCTGATACTGCAATATGGATTGCCGAACATAAAGAAATGCTTATTACCGCAACTTCTGCTATTGTAGCTTATTATTCAGCTGTAAAAATTGCGGCCATATGGCAAGCAAAATATAAAGAAGAAACCTTATTATCTATTGCTGTAGAGAAATATAATATAGCCTGCAAAACGATAGGCAAAAGTGTAACTTTATTATATGCTGCTGCAACAGCTCTACTCGAAGGAAATATAACGAAGGCTAAAGAAGCTATGATATTATTTAATGCAACAACAAAAATAAGCCCTATAGGTGTTTTAACGGCTTTAGTTGCTGCAGGAGCCGCTGCTTTTCTTTTATTCAAGAATAATGTATCTGTTACTAAAACGGCTATTTCAGATCTTAATACTAAACTTGATATAGAAAAAACTTCATTAAATAATATATTCGAAGAGATGAAGAGGACTAATCCGGGAACTTCTCAAAGAATAGCATTAGTGAAACAGCTTAATGAAAAATATCCAGGATTAATCTCAAACTATAATTTGGAAAGTGCTTCATTAAAACAAATAACAGCTGCTCAGAATGAAGCAAATGAAGCTATTATTAATCGTGTATCAACATCGATGAAAGCTCAGATGATGACTGATGTTATTACTAATAATATAACTAAACAGCATCAGCATATAAATAATATCCTTGACATAATGAAGCAAAATATGGGTGACGATGTATTTAAAAGGATTGAACCTAATTTGCGAATTTTTCTTTCAGATCAATCAAAAACAGTTGATGACTTAAATAAAAAATACGGGAAATTATTTAGTAATAGATTTGGAAGCTCTGACTGGTCTACCTGGGAAACAGAACTTAGTTTTCTTAGAAATACGCAGAAAGGATTAAAAGGAGAAATGGATTCTGTTACTTCTGCTTATAAACCTTATATAGACTCATTAAAATCAGCTAAAAAAGTAACACATGAATTAACTGATGAAGAGAAAAAACAATTGATGGAAAAATCATCCATTATAACAAAGCTTAATGCTCAGAAACAACATGTACAGGATACCTGGAAAGAAGATACGAAAGATAATATTAGTCTTAAAAATAAAGAACTTGAAAGAATTGATAAAGAAATAAGTAAATATCAAGAGTTAGGTAAATCAAAAAGAAATAGCAATAATGGAACTTATACTTCTGAAGTAGACAAGGCTCTTTCTCCTATTGAAAATACACATCAAAAGGAATTATTGTCATTGTCTGCTACAAAAGAAAAAGAATTTAAGACAGAGGCAGAATATAATAAAAAAGTACTTCTTGAGGATAAACGTTATTATGCAGAAAGACTTGCAACTTTAGTTAATCTTGAAAACACGGTCAGCAAGACTAAGACAAAGACTAGAGATGAAATTAATAAAAAGGAAACAGAGGCGCGATCTAAATTAATAGAAACTCAACGGAAATATGATGAAAATGAAATCACTTTATTACAAGAACAGCGAGATAAAAAGTTGTCTGCTCAAAATGAAACTTATAATAATCTAAAAACTAAGACTGATTTAGATTTTGCAAAGGGGGAAATATCAGAGCAAGAACATGGTACCATAATGCTTACTATTGAAGCAACTAATTCAGAAGAACGTCTTAAAATATTAAAAGAATATCAGGATCAATTAAAAAAAATAGAGCTTAAAACAGGAAGCGTAAAAGTTGAAGCTATAAAAAAAGCAGAGAATGAGACCTTAAAGGCTGAACTTGATAGTGCCAATGCACGTAAAAATTTATATTTATCTACTGAAAAAGAAATAGATAGTTTTAAAAAGGATTATACAAAATCAAACGAAGTTGAACAGACAAAATTAGAACTGGCCAATTTAGAAAAAAGATATAAAGATCAACGTGCTATTTTTAAGGATAATAAAGATAAACTTCTAGAGATAGAGGAGATTTATAATAAGGCAAAAGATAATATCATTAAGACTGGTTTTAAGAGTGAATCTGACAAATTAGAAAAACAGATTGATGCTTATAAGCAGTATGGGACTACAATAGGAGAAGCACTTGGAAACGTACTTTCTGGACAAGAAGATATGTTATCGGCTTTTGGTGGGGCAATGATAGATACATTATTTGATGTGTTAACTCAAATTGTTAACCAAAAATTAATAGAAGTTGCAGCTGTAGCCGTTGCAGAACAAGCTAAAGCTACACTTGTGGCCACAGCACTTCCTGATTCTGTTGCTACATTTGGGCTTGCTTCAGTTCCTAGAATAGCTATTATGGCAGGGCTTATTACAGCAGCTTTAACAACTGCAAAATTTGCGTTGAAAGGACTCATTAGTAAAGGAAAAAATAGTTCTTCCACTGATACATCAACTACCACCACTACACCTACATCCACAACCAGAATAATTAATCCTGGCTATAGCGAAGGCGGTTATACAGGTGATGGTGGCCGTTATGAAATAGCTGGGGCGGTTCACCGCGGTGAATATGTTGTTCCTGCTCCGGAAATGAATAATCCCCGTGTTATTGATTCGATTAAAGTTATTGAAAGTGTGCGCAGGCAAAGAACCGGTACAAATCCATTGCCTGGATATGCTGAAGGTGGATATGTATCCGGTAATTCTGGCAATAATCAGAATTATGAATCTACTGATGTAGCTAAATTATTGAAAGAAATAAAAGATGCAATCACAGATCCTAATAATCCGCGTAAAAGTTATGTGCTTTTATCAGATATAAACAAACAACAAGATTTAAAAATTAAGGCTGAAAAGCCATTTACAAGGGGAGATAAGAAATAATGGCACTAACAATTAGCACTAATAAGGGTACTTATGACATGCCCTCAGACTTTAGCATTGAAGTAGAAAACCTTTCTCCGATCTATAGTGAGAAAGGAAGTCAAACGATATCGGCCACGCTTCCTGCCAGCAAGCACAACTTAGAAATGGTTGGCCACATTAACCGTATGGATATATCTCATGCTCCGGACAAAGATATTTTAGCCACAATTGCGGATGGTATATACCGAAGAACAGGAAAACAAAATATTACTTCTTCTTCAAAAAAAGAAGGCATTGTAAGTAATATCGGATTTGATGAAAGCCTGATGTATGAAGCCTGGACGGATGTTACTTTAAAAAAACTTCCAAATCTTCCGATATATAAACCATCTGGGGGGATATCTGCATTATTGACTCATCTTACTAATGTGATGAGATATCAGGAATCGGCTGATTATTATGTTTTTCCTATTCAGATAGCAAATGAATCGGTGGATGATGTGGCTTATCCTGAATACATTAATCATATAGAACTTGTATCTAATGTTTATGAGTTAAGAAAAGATGCACGTACAGAACAGATAATTGAAGATAGTAAATTAACATCGATGACAGTGCCAGCCGGATATGGGCTTTCACCATTTCTACAGGTCTCAAAGATTCTGGAGCTTATATTCTCAGCTTATGGATATACATTAATTGAAAATCCTTTCTCTACACACTACCAATTAAAAAAGATGGTGGTTCTGAATAATGTGAAAGATACGATAGTGGAAGGTTCTATCAATTACAAGGACTTAATGCCTGATTGTACAATTAATGAGTTTCTTGATTCTATATATTGCCGTACCGGGGCTAAGATTTACGTTAATGGGGATACGAAAAAAGCGCGGATCATATTATTAAAAGATTCTCTGGCTTCACTTGATCCGGCCGATGACTGGACTCTTTTACGAGCTTCAGAACTGGTATCTACATTCTCGGAACCGAAACAAATTAAATTGTCTGCAAATACTTCATTTACCAATGCAGCAGCTTCAGCAGATAGCTTTGAGGAGTTTCTGGACAAATACAACGGAATTGTTTATGAAAATGGTCCATGGAAGCCTTCATATATGCCAATTGATAGGTATATGATTTATAAAAGAGCTACAGGCGTTTTTTATCGGACAAATCCGGTTAGTAAAACACATACATTTATCTCCAGTGACTTCTTTCCCTGGGATAAAAAAACAGCCAATATAGATTATGAAGAAGTAACCGGTAACGATGAATGCGTGCCCATGGCAATTATTGCAGAAAACATTCTTTATCCGCAATATATGGCAGGTGCAATTAATAATCACACTACGATATCATCTTCAGCAACAACTTCTGATGCAAAGAGTGTTAATACCCCACTAGCTTTTTGTTTTGCAATAGGAAAATCTGCTATTGAAGGAAATGCAGAACTTACTTATTATTTTGGTAGCTCTTTATGCCGGGATTCTTATGGAGAAAGATTTAAGGATCCGGATGGAAATACTTATAATTTTTCACTTACTTTTCGCGGTGAAGATGGTGCTTTTAATAGGTTCTTTAAAGAATTTGATGCGATTCTTAGACATGCGAACCACCTGCTTGAGGGTGATATAAATTTAGACAAGGCCCGATTAGCTAAGATTGATACAAGCATACCTATTAAAGTATGCGGGCAAAAGTTAATGATTGAGAGTGTGAAGTACTCTCTTCCATTAAAAAAAGAAAAACCTTCTACTGTAAAACTTAGATCTACAAAATTATTAAAACCTTATGATCTAAGTGCCGAACAAGGTCTTGTACAGATGAAAGAACAGCTTTATGGCTGGAAAATTGTAGAGTATTCTCTTGATGCATGCAATGCGCAGCTTGAATTGGAAACTAA
Source organism: uncultured Bacteroides sp. (assembly GCF_963678845.1). Taxonomy (NCBI): domain Bacteria; kingdom Pseudomonadati; phylum Bacteroidota; class Bacteroidia; order Bacteroidales; family Bacteroidaceae; genus Bacteroides; species uncultured Bacteroides sp. The sequence continues at coordinate 460,481 of NZ_OY787464.1, read as the reverse complement.
GGCCAAATGGGGAAAAACAGTTGCTGAAATGAAAGCTGGCGGAGCAAACGTATATGTTTATTCTATCACGCTAACTACACAGGTTGCAGATGCTGACTTTTCATCATACTTACCACCTACGGAGACTGATGCAATTGCAAAAAAAGAAATATTGAATACCTACAAAGCTTCGTTTGTCTGGCGTTATGTTTTTAATGGCTACTTGGATGATACTACCTCTGAGACAAATTATTTAGCAGGAATTCAGGCTTATACTTTATAGAATAATTGTCCTTTAGCATAAATGTATTTTTCCCCAAATTTGCCTTATGGAAAATAATAAAAGCATATTAACAGCTCCGGAATTTATGAATGTTCCGGCATCAATTGATAAGTTCCGGGCATTGCCTGGTAAGAGCACTGCTACAAGTTCGGAATTCTATGCATTTGTAACTACTCCTTCAGTTGAACGAGATCAATTTTTAGCAAAGTGTGAGTGTGTACCTGAAGTGAATAATAATATTATAAGACAGAAGTTTCTATGAGTTTGACAGCAAGTATTTCACCTCGAACAATGGCCTTATGCGGAAATCCGGTAAGGCTTGATATCACGTCTACAACTCCAGTTTCCTATCTGATTAAATCAGGTGGGAATACTATTTTTGAGGGTTCCGGAGAAGCTGGTACTTTCTTTGTATTTATAGATGAAATACTTGCATCAATCCTTTCACCTACTAGGTTTTCAGGACTTGAGCCGGATCTATTATTATCTCCTGCAGGTAATCTGAAAGCTTATACTATTGAACTATCCAATACAGGAGGAGATACACAGAATTTAAGTCACATCGCCGTATTGGGTGGAATCAGTAAACGCGCTATGAGACATTTAAAATCAGGAGGTAGTAATATATTTACCTTTAAACTGATGAATGCATCTGGTAACTTCTTAATGACTACCAGGAGCGCAACAAGAATTATCAAGATCCGGGAAACTGAGTTAAGATCAATTCCATTTGTTGCTCCGGCTGATCAGATAACTATTCAAGCTGCATCCGGAATTACAAAAACGTTAACAACCACTATAGGAACATGTTATGCTTTGAATATTGAAGCTTTACGGAAATCCTTTTTTACTGATAACAATATCCTATCCAATCAATTTGATATTGTTACTGCAGCTGGAAATGCTGTTTCCATCTATATAGTTCCTTCAGAAACTGAGAAGGAACGCTATTATCTTGAATTCTTAAACTCATACGGAGCCTATGAACGTATTGAAGTAACCGGTAAACCATCACTTGATCAGGAAACAGCAAATGAAAATGCTTTTGGCGTATATGACTCTGATATAAATGATTATGTAGAGACTCGTGAACGAGTTGTTTCAACGGATACATTAACAGTAGAAACAGGATTTAAAGGCGAAGATGAATTAATGTTTCTCCTGGATATGCTTTCGAGTGATGATATCCAACTCATAGGTTATGAAGATCGTGAAATAAAAGTTAATGCTTCTGCTGAAAGCCTGGCTTTTGCAAAGAATATGACAGAACCGCAAACTGTCACCCTGAAGCTAAAATTTGCTGATAGTGAGAAGCATTTCACACAAGCATTGCTTGGATCTGATTTTGATGATCCGCGTATTCATAGTACTGAATTCTCAATGGAATTTAATTAAAATATGACAGAGCAACAAACCATCATAGATGCTTTAATAGACCACATTGATAAGGCTATTCTAAAAGGTTCAGTCACCAACGAACAGGTGGCTGCTGTATTGGATTTTTTGAATGAAGCTCAAAAGGGAGCTTTAAGAAAAGATATTCCGGATACAGCAAATGAAATTATTACCTTGTTGAAGGGAGTTATCTTCGGAAATAATAAAGGTTCTGTTGATGGTAATGGAAACGCAAAATTTGATAATGTAGAAGTACGAACATTTAAAGCCCTTGAAATAATTGCCAATCGCCTGTCTGCCATGGAAGGTGATTACTCTTTCACGGAATTCGGAACTATTGACGCTGTAGAGGATCTGGGAAATGGCACTTACAATCTTACACTCAGAAAAAAAAGTAATGTAGATTTCACTGCATTAGGAGTGAATGATATCATTTATGGAGTATTCGACTCAGTTACAGCTGGAACAGGTGCAGAGGTATATACTTCATTTATGCGAGGGTTAAACGTAAATACAACCACTAATGTTTTAACTGCCGTTTTATACCCTGATTCAGAAGTTCCTTCCGGAAAGAACTTTGCTCCATGCGTAGGAATGAATCTTACGAGGAAAGGAAATTCTGATTCACCACTGGATGGTTCTCGCAACGTACGTCAAGATTCCTGGCTACTCTCTTCCACGGAAGGTAGAATAATGTTCTTGGAAAAGGTCTTTAAACCTATCCTGGAACAATACAATTATGCTCTTTCAATCGGTAAACTGCCTGAACTGGATATCTTTAAAGGTTTGCCTGTTAATAAGGATGATATGTGCGTGTATTCTAAGAATATCATTGCACAGAACTATTATAAAGTCGATGCTAATGGTATTGTATCAACCAATGAAGTATTCCGGGGTGAATGGAATGCCGATGTTGCTGCAGGTATTACTCCTTATCGCAGAATAGTGAATGAAGTTACAAGCGGAACTGGTACTCAGATTAATGTACTGGAAATACATACGGTCTATCATTTAGGTTGTAAATGGGCTTGCCTGATTGATAAAACAACCGATGAACCTAAATGGAACTCACCAGGATGGCAATTCTTACAGGGAGACAATAGTTATAGCATAGATTTTGAATCTATAAACGGATGGGCATTCTTTTATGGGAAAGTAGATACGACTGTGAAAGCAAAGATATACTTTGGAAATATAGATATAACAGACGAAGTTATGGCTTTGCCTGCTGCTTCGATTCAGTGGACGAGAGACACGGGTAATGCTCCTCACGATAACGCTTGGTTACCTACTTATCCGGACAGTAATAAAAAGAATATCGTGAAATTTATTAAGGAAGATATGGGTCCTGACTGGCTCACGATTCTTTCGGTAAAATTCACCTTCAGCATATTCATCCCTATAGGAGATCAGACATTGCCGTTATCCTCAATGATAAGTTTTAATTTATAATATTTTAAATATGAAAACAAAAAGTAGAAGTTTTAGAGTACAGGTTGCTCCGCTTACCAACATCATAGGTGAGATAGAGGTTAAGAAAGGAAACCTCATACAAACTTTTTCCCGTGACTCAGGAGAGTATGAGGCCGACAGAAGCGTATACCCGCTTGTACTTATGCCTTACGTCAACGTGGTAGATACTGATGGAGTGATGACCAATGGCGCGCAGGCTATTACTGGTATAGAATGGTTTATAGGCCCTCCGGAAACTGGCACAAAGATAATAGCCGGAATGAGCGGCTATGAGATCTCTGCATCTGGCGAAGTGGCTAATTCTTTAAGAATAACAAAGAACATAGACGTGAATTCTCCATTGGAGATTTATGCCAGATATGCGTTTACTGATGCTAGGGTAAATATGAGCGTACCTGTTGTTCGTTCTGTAATTATTAGAACAACTTATTTCGAGAATAGTAATTTCTCACTAAAAATAGATAAGGCTTCTATCATAAATATCAATCCTTTCTACTGTACGAAATCGGGCAATCAATGGCCGGTACAGATCAATGCTCAGATGTATAGCGGATCAGATGCATTGGCCGATTCAAACGTGAAATACTTTTGGTATGTAAAAGATGGGGCTTCTTATCACCAGCTTGTATTAACTGATAACTTCATCGTATCTGGTTTCGGAACAAAAAATATGACTTTTAACGCTGCAAAAGTGAATATCCTTGACCTGATGGTACGCTCTGCATTTTATGGAGTAGGAGAATCTGTTCCTACTGCTCCTTCAAATGATATGCTGAAGGTAAACACGACTATAATGGTAAGGCTACCGGATAAAGTAGAAGTACGAACAATCATCGAAAAAGGAGTATACATTAAACCAGGAGTTAATACTCCGATTCAGGAACGCTTTGAAATATACGATAATCAAGGGGTTATTGCTAATCCTGCCAATTACTATAATATTACCTGGTTTTGCAAGCTAAGCACTGATGGTGCTGTTCCTGTGATTATTGGATATGGAGAACGTATCTCTACAACTTCAGGAACTCTTGGAATGACAGCTCTTATTTCCGGTGAAATATGGGCAGAAGCCGAACCTAAAGTAGGAACGACATGGAATCTGGAAGGCTCCGTATTTAACGGTGTAACTCTGGTAACTCCAGCTTATCAATTTGGATCCAATCAGATAGCTAATAGGCTGGCCGCATACGTTATTAAACGTAATGCAGATGATACAATTTCTATCCTGGGAAAACTTAAGAAAAATAACTGGAATAGATATGAGGATGGTTCGCTGGCTCCTACAACTGTTAATGACTCTGGTAGTGATCTTGGATATGATATCGTATATGGATGGAATGAGACACTTCATACCATTGAAAATGCAACGGTAGGAAGTGAACAGATAGCTTTATTTGCCGAAAGTCCTTTCTCTTATAAAGATTTGTCTTCCAGGGAGATAAAACCAACTGGCGTATGTCCTTCTTTACCCACTTTGAAAGATGGAAAATTCCGTTGCATGTACTTTAAGTTTGCAGCTACAGCTGGAAAGAAAGGACAAAGTGATATCATAAATCTTGTTCGTGCAGATCGTAGCTATCCGGCTACAGATTTAAACCAGCAGACTACGAATAGCAATGCTATGGCTAAGAATGTGAACGTAGCTAATACTATTCCGTTCGCTCCGATTATGGACTGGAATCTTCTTAATATCACCAATGCGCTATTTAATAAATTCGGTACTGTAGATTTACACGCCTTAAATATGTTTGGCGGAGGTGTATCTAGTAACGAAGCTGTTAATGCCTCTACCTGGTTAACCGTGACAGGTATTCGTCACAAGATTGGTGGTGCTGGTACTTGGACGTACGACAATCTAGGTGCTACTCCTAATATTTGCTACAATACAACGCAATCAAAGACTAACTGGAATACATGGTTATCTCAAGAATATCCTCGTATGAGAACTCTTGAAATTCAAATGGCTCTATCATATGCTGCGGAGAATAATATCGCTCCGGATACAAACTTTACTTTTGACAACGAAAATTATTGGTATAAAGATGTTCCTGGAACAGTTACGTTGCTTAATGGTGAGATGAACGCAAAACTATTTAAGCAGTATAATCTAAGCTTTAATGCTTATGATACAGCAGGGGTAACTACTCCGGTGGTTGCTGAATTAGTACTTCAAAGCTCTGCTGTATATGGAATTGATTTGGTAAGTGCTGATGTTTTCCAATATGCCGGTGCTGGGATTGAACGCATAGCCAATATATCCGACGCAACATCCGGAAGTAATACAAATAATTTGACTGAGGCATTTCTTTGTACAGATCAACAGTATATAGACGTTACAACTCCGACGGTAAAAAATAGTGGCGATAAATATGCTTTCGAGACAAATGCATACTACACTAAGATAGGTACAGGCAACATGGTTGCAGGATATTATACCAATCCATTAAGGGGAACAAGACTCGGAGCTGTTGCAGGTGGTTCATTACATACCAATGCTATGTTTGCAGATAAGAATAACTATTCATCCGGAACCGTTGGACAAAGAATACGTATGGGACACAGAGTACGCGGCTATGGTTACTGGGGCTTTTGCTCTGCGCGCTCCTTGCATGCGCATATTCCGTCTTCGTCTTCGTATCGCTACTGCGCCGGCGGCTTCCAAGTGCGTTTAACCGGAAGTGCCTCTTAGCGACAGCGGAGATTAGCGCAGCGACGAAATGATTTTTTTAGGGGTGCTGACAAAGCGGCAATGGTAACTGGGGCAATTGCTCTGCGCGCAACTTGAATGCGAATAATCCGTCTTCGAATACGAATCGCAACTACGCCGGCGGCTTACAAAATAAGGGAGTAAAGAAAATAAGCGGTCGGCACTCCTTGCCAGAAGTGCAAAACATCAAAGACAACTCTTATGTACGAAGAGATAAGAGATCAGGCCGAAAGGTCTTTTAAATGGGCTTCCAATTTGGATCATGATTGAAAAAATAAATATTAACACGGTGGAAATGGCAGTTGACAAAGCTTTAAAATGCAATGGAAAAACGAAAGAAGCCCTTTCCTTTTTAGAAAATAGAAAAGAAAATGAAAAAGAAATTTTTGAGTGGATAAAAGCAGGAAAATATTGTGATGTTAAGTATAAACACATGACAATAAAATCTAGGGACGGCAAACTGAGATATCTTTCAATGTGCTCTTTTCGTGACCGGATAATAATGCATGTCATCTTAATTATGATAATGCCTAAGTTCATGGGACAGCTTTCAGATGATGCTTTTAACTGCATCCAGTATAGAGGAATAAACTCTTCTTATAAACGTGGAGATGCTAATCACATGTTAAAGGCGTATATGAATAAAGGATTCTGGGGGTATTTGCAGCTTGATATAAAAAAATGTTATCAGTCAACGCAGAGCCAGATTCTTGAAAGAGAGCAAAGAAGGTTATTAGGAGATCAGTTTTTAGATTTATTGAATCATTACTCAATGTGTGAAACCGGATTGCCAATCGGTACCCCGATGTCACCAATCAATCATCACATTATAATGCTTGCTGTTGACAGGTTCATTAAGCAGGAACTAAAGATTACAGGATATGTGAGATATGCAGATGATATGATTCTTTTCGGAGATAAGCAACAATTGCATGAAGCGTATCACCGTATCGGTAATAAACTATATTACGAATACGGTTATCAACTTAAAAAAGAATCTCATCCAACACCGATAATGGTGCCTTTAGTAGTATTAGGATATAAATACCACGTAGGACATACCAGGGTGAAAAGAACTTCCAAAGAAAGAATGAAAAGAGCTTGGCATAATGAACGCAGCCGTGCCTCTTATCTTGGAATACTAAAAGGATGTGACTCTATAAATTTACAAAGAACATTAAATATGAATTTTTCAGATATTATTAGTGAAGAAACAAAAGTTACAAGGAGAATGGATTCTCCTTTAGATAAAATAGAGAATCTTACATGCAAATTTGATATTCTTGATTTTGAAGTTAGAGAACCAGATAAACGAAATGGGAAATACTGGATGCGTATGCAAGTTAGATTCGAACAAAACGATACGACTGTAACACGTCTCATTAAAGGATATCAACCAGCTCTTTGTATGTTCCTTCTTAATGTTGAAAAAGAAATAAAGAAAAAGGCTATGCTGAGTTCTATGTCTTATGATGAAGTAAGAAATGAATTTCTTCCTATTCAAGGGGCTGAACTTGACAACCAAAACGGATGGATTTTCAAAGGTACAATCAATAAAATAAGTTAGTTATGAATTACGTATTAGTACAGAAGTCACAGCTTATAGAGAAGGGAGTGACTAATTTCGGAGAGGAACTATCAGACGGAAGAGTTGTAATGCCTCTTTCAACCTTAAAAACAGTTACAGGGCTTACCGGAATAGACGTTGTAAGTCTGGAACAAGTGAAAGAATTAATTGAGGCCGACAAATCGGCTTCCGGTCAATAACAATTAAAAGAAGAATAATATGAGTACAAGTGGATCTTTCTCCTTTACCGCGCTGTTGAATGGTACAACCATCAACGGGCACGCGGCTGTAGCCAACGGCCCTTTAGTTCAGAGATACAATAAGACAACCAGTACCTATGTGCCTAACTTTGCGGCTCTGGCGGATAATATAAAACCTTATGTATATGCTCACCTCAATCGCTCTGATAATGGTGTGCTGGTAATACCTAACACTGTTACTTTCGCATACAATGGAACCGTACTTACTTTTGATGCAAATGGTGTATGTACAAATTCTGGGCTTGAAAGTACTTTCAAAAAAATGACTAAGACAGTGACAATCGGAGGCACGGCTTACGATATGCCATCTTTGGTTATCGTTGGTAATCTATATTCCACCTCTAATGTTGATAATGACCTTATCACTATTTCGGGAACTATAGAGATATCCGGGCAATCAATAGCCTTTTCATCTGTAAAATGCCCGGTTGTAATCGGAGAGGTTGAAGGTAATCAGTTTGACCTGTATATAACTTCATCCGGAGACAACTATTTAACAGAGTCGCAAAAACAGGTAACTCTTAATGCTTCAGCTATGCTTAATGGCGCACTGATTACGGATACTTCTGCATATACTTTCAAATGGTATAAGATGAGCGGAGGAGGAAGTACACTTCTTGGTACCGGGGCTTCATTACTGGTTGATGTATCAGCTGTAGATTCCCAGATGGATATTAGATGCGATATTCTTTCTGGACCAACTGTAGTAGCGAGCGCATTTGCTTCTGTTTATGATGCAACTGATCCTTATATTGTAGCTCTTGATATTACCGGAGTAACCGGTGATAAAATTGCGCTGGGACAAACTGCTGTTGTGACTCCTCATGTAAAAAAGAGATCTAGTGGAGAAATTGTGAAAGATGAATCAAACAATGAAAAGTACACCTCTTTCAATTTCTTTATCACTAACAATTCAGGTGCTGCATTTGTACTTACCGGACAAACGCAGGCTACTTTTACAGCTCCTTCCGTGTCTATTACTCATGCTGATTTATTGTCTGCAGGTGGGGCAATTAATGGTTATTTAACGGAGGCATAGTTATGATATGCGCAAGTTTTCATTTTAGCGTAGCTCCTGAAGATGCTATCAGTGTGATTCTAAGCAATGAATCACACGTGGTAGCGTGCGCTAGTGATGGAACTCCTCAGAATGGAGAATTAGCTAAGGCTAATACTCAGGTCTATGTGTATAGGGGAAGCATTCCTCTTACTTATGGTATAGAATGGACTATTGACGAATATGTTTCCGATGGTGCTACATTTTCCAGATCGAATGATGTTATATCACTTACATCCTTTGATGCTAATTCTATGGGGGGGTATTGCGATATTACAATAATGCTTCTTCCCCAACAGAAATATATAACAAAGCGATTCAGCGTCACAAGAAATATAGAAATGGCTTCACCCTTTTCAACTGGAGAAGCATGGAATCTGTCTTCTGTATTTGTAAATGGGCAATATCTTAATTATGAGGGCGTAATATATCAGTGGTCTTTTTTTGAATCAGGGAATAGTTCTGTTAATCCTAAAGATGATATAAAGAATAATCCTACTACTACGCACTGGAAATCATATCAGATATGGGAGCTATTGGCGAGTAGAATCATTCTTGGAGAGTTTGGTAAATTAGCGTCGGCCGTTTTTTCTGGAGATTATATGTATTCTCAATATGGGAAAACTGGTACCGGGGTTGCAAAAGAAGCTGAAGGAGATTATAAATCTTTTGATCCTAATAATCTTGGAGCAGCTAGTAATTTCATTCCAAACGCATTCATCAACTTTCTTACCGGTGCAATTAACTGCAGTAACTTACACGCTACAGGCAATAGTTCTTTTGAAGGATTACTAAAAGCGGTTTCCGGATCATTTAAGAATCTGAGCTGCGTGAATGATAACGGAGATACAGTTGGTGGTATCAATTTTGGATCAGACGGTAAAATGTGGTTTTCTGGTGATATGTACCACCAAGGATATAATTCCCAAGAAGGTCGCGGATATCGTAATTATACATCTGATCTTTGGTGTCGTGGCAGTTTCGGATCGCGTCAAAGAAACATGATGGAGGTAAGAGGATCATATGCTTATTATTATACAAAAGGTACTGGTAATACTGGAGTGTATGTGGATTTAACTGCAAAAACGGATTCTTCTGGAAGAGTATATTATGAAATACCCTTATACGGAACATCACTAGACTACTCTGGATTTCCAGTTGATTTGCTTGTGATAAAAACTACTGGAAGTTATCGTTACGATATTATAGGTTCAGTGACCAAGGAATTGATTATAATTAATTCTAACGATGATAATAATAATATTTGGACCTATAAAAATGGGGCAGACTGGCAGATAGTAGGAGGTAAGGCCGAAATATGGGTAAACATTTCAGGATTTATGCTTCCAGCTCCTGCTTCTAATCTATTAGGGTTGGGCTGGTTTATGGTTGGTGAATTCGATAATGATTGGTAACAAAAAAATGAAGATGAAAATAATAAATGAATTTAGAAGAAAATGGAAGGCTGAAACTCCATTTTTCTGGAAATGGATTCGTAACGTTTCTGTTTCTATAACTAGTGCTCTAGGAGCTGGTATATTGGCCGTAAGTTCAGGCGGATTATCTTTGCCGGAACATACAACGACTTATTTAAGCTATTTCATACTAATAATTGGTACAATTGCCGGCTATGCAGGCACGAGGGAAAAAAAACAGTAATTATCAAATTACTAAATAATAACATGCAACTCACAGTAAACAAAGAGCTACCTGTTTACTGTGAGTTGCTTTTTTTATAATTAAAATTTAAAAAATGTCTGAAAAATTAATGCTTAAAACACCGGTAACTTATTACGGTGGAAAACAAAAAATGGTAAATTATATATTACCGTTGATTCCAAAACATAATCTATATTGTGAACCATTTTGCGGGGGAGGAGCTATCTTTTTCGCAAAAGAGAATGCCGAAGTTAGCGTATTAAATGATACGAATCGTGAGTTGGTAAACTTTTATCAGGTTGTAAAGAACGATTTTGTTGCACTTGAGAAAGAAATACAGATAACTCTTCATAGCCGGGACTTACATAGAAAAGCTGCAGTTATATATAATAATCCGGATATGTTCTCTGAAATAAAAAGAGCCTGGGCTTTATGGGTTCTTTCCTCTCAAAGCTATTGCGCTAAATTAGACGGTTCATGGGGATACGATAAGACTAAAAACAGAACACCTAAACATATAGAGAATAAGAAGAAGTCTTTTACTCTTGATTATTCAATAAAATTACAAGATGTACAGATTGAGTGTGCAGATGCACTTTTTATTATAAAAAATAGAGACACAGAAAATACTTTTTTTTATGTGGATCCCCCATATTATAATTCTGATATGGGACATTACGACGGTTATAGTCTGCAGGACTTTGAAGACTTACTTAAGTTATTATCTGAAATAAAAGGAAAATTCCTATTATCTTCATATCCAAGCGAGATCTTAAATGAATGGACCAAGAAACAAAAGTGGAATACTTACACCGTAGAAGGTAAAGTTTCTGTTAATGCAAAATCAGGATATTTAAAAAGAAAAGTTGAAGTACTTACTTCTAATTATTAGTATTTTCAACGATAAAGTGTGCGTATAACTTTATCTTTGTACCTATTAGTGCAGGAATAGTGCACTAATAGGTACTTAAAAATCAAATTGTTATAACAATTACGCACGGTTGCACAGCTTTTTACAGCACTTACACTATATGAATGAGTTGAATACAGATACACCTTCAATTTTACTCTCCTGAAGAACGTGAGCATAAACTAATGTCATCTCAACTTTACTATGTCCTAATAGCTTCTGAAGCGTTGTAATATCCTTAGTTCGTCTTAGAAAGATGGTTGCAAATGTATGCCGTCCAGTTTTGCTACTTATCTTTTTTCTTATTTCTGAGATACTAGCAATTTCCTTGAGCATTACATTGATATTCTGATCTGCAGGAAGAGTATAAAATAAAACGCCTTTATTTCTATCCTTTTTGACCTCACTAAAGATCTTAACTGCTGGCTCTGATAAAGGAATACTAAGAATTTCAGGTTTAGAGTTTCTGTTTTTAATCCTGGTATAATTAAGTGTTTTATTATATACTTGTTCTATCTTTAATGTTCTTGCATCTGAGATATGTAGACTTGTGAAACATAAGAATAGAAAGAAACGCAGTGTTTCATGCAATCGGGAATCTAATGTATTTGAATTATATAGTTTTACAAGTATCTGAAGTTCTTCCTCATCCAGATATACCACTGCTGGTTTAGGTCTTTTTATTTTAAAATCAGCAAATGGATTGTTCTCTTTTTCAATATATCCCTTTTTAATTGCAGCAAGGACGTATATTTTTATAGTAGACAGGTTTCTGTAGGCTGTAGAGTCTAAATTGCCTAATTTGCGTTTTAAATACATTAGATATCTATGTAAAAAATCACTTGTTAATTCATGGAATTGAAGCCCTGGACAATATGTCTCTAACTTTTTCATGATAGATACATGATGCTTATATGTTCCGTGCTCAATCTCCTTTGACAGTTTTTTCTGGTATTCTTTCACAAACTTATGAAAATCAACAAAATCAGAAGGATTATTGTATTCTCTAAAAAAGGCCTCTTTATTGAGAGACTTTCTGCGTAATCGATACTGAACAAGTATATCAGAAACTTTGGCAGACATATCAGTTAAGATGAGATTCTGGTCTTTTACTGATTTTACTTTTCCTTTTATAAATCCAGATTTCCCATCAAAATCTGCAATAGGAACAGAAATTTTTGTCGGGATACGAATTTTCTCTCGATTTAGATTAAATACTACGTACAGTGGGGCTGTACCATCTTTGTTTACTTTTTCTCGCTGAACAATTTTAATAATACTCATTTTTTTTGTGCCTGATTTGTGCCGACAATGACTAAAAATAGCCTTGTGCCGACAATGTGCCTACAACTTTTCTAAAATGAACTTATAAACGTGCGAAAGTAAACGTTTAAAAATCAATCTAATAGCACAAAAGACAGCAACTTTATTTTGTTACTGTCTTCTGCTTAGTGATCCCGATGCGATTCGAACGCATGACCCACGCCTTAGAAGGGCGTTGCTCTATCCAGCTGAGCTACGGAACCATTCCTTAAATGCGATGCAAAGGTACGATTATTTCTGAAAACTCAAAAGGTTTTGCGAATTATTTTTTGCATTTCGCAAATAATATTTCTCATGAATACTTCTTAAATAGGCCTAAAATAGGGCATTCCAAGACTTGAATGCTCTGTTTATAAATTAGTTAGAGGCTTTTGGGAACTTCCTTTGATGTGCAAAAAATATTTCTTCAAATGCAGATTATTTTTTTTGAGATTTTATGTTTTAGGGGCTACATTTCTGTAAAATGTGCAATTGATAAGTCTCAGCTGGATAAAGCAAAGTCCTTCTAAGGCTTAGGTTAAGCGTTCGAATTGCTTCGGAATCATAACAGTGTGGAGATAAAAAGGAATAGAAGCAATTTAGAAATAGAAAATGCTATGAATAGATAACAAGGAGATTGAGATATTCATGGTGGCAATTATTAAGAAAGGTATGGTTCCAGCTCTGTTGTGCTGAGACGTATCAAAAATGCTGCGTGACTATTATTCAGAGAAGGATCGTTTCTCTCTCAAATATTTAGTAATTGAAGCTCTTGATTTCAGTTAGGATAGCAATGATAATAATGGTGTCGGATAAGTGTTGTGAAGCCATGGTAAATATGTGCGGAAAAACAACCCTTCTTTTTTGTTTTTATAGGGGGTGGAATAAAAAATTCCGCGCCTAATAATCAGACTTTTATCTTGAAAAGTAAAACGTATTGTCGAAATCTCAGGCGGGAGATTTTCTTTCTTACTCTTGATGTCGAGTTAAAATGTGTTTCATTGCTGATTATCAGTATTTAATGATGTGTGTTTTAGGACCGTAATTTAGGGTTGATTTATGAATATAAACAGAAAAGCCCTTGAATTTATACTGTTTGATATTAATTTATAGGCGAGATCTGATTTGTATCTTTACTTAAAATGCATTTATTCAGTGATTTGTGTTTTTAGAATTCATGTGTAAAATATAATATATTCAAATAATTGTGTTTTACATAAAATATTGTATTAATTAATGTCTGGTTTAATAAAAAAGAGGCTATCTCAAATATATTTTGAGTAGCCTCTTTGGGTGATATTAATTATGCCAAATCTTATTTGTGCTTACCGCTTATTTTTTTGAAAGCAGTATGTTTAAATGCATCGATAACAGAAACTCTTTTAAAGAACTTCTTATAAAGTTCAGCATTAGATGTCTCACTAACGATTATTTTTCCATTAGTAATCGTTGCTTTATCAAGATCAGCTTCTGTGATATTGCCGTTGCTTAAATAGTTAGATAAGTCTAGCTGGAACAAAGCAGTATAATCAGCAGCAGAATTTAGTTGAACACTGTCTTTTGCTGTAGCCATGAATTTCAGGTCTTTGTTTACTATTAAAGCAATAGGAGTTGCAGTTCCTGCGGGATTGGTGTAATTCCCGGATAAATAGAACACCGGAGAATTTCCTGCATCCTTTTTGTCCGATTGAATCTGGATTGAAATTTTGTCGTATATCCCAGATTGAAGAGTTACATCGCCTAGCAGTGAGTTTGCATTGAACAGATCGGCCAACTTAGACTCTTTGAATTTCAAGTTAACGGAAAGCTCTGTTGATATCGAATCTCCCTGATGTCTGGTTGCAGTTAGATGAACTCTGGAAACATACATCTTGCATGTGTCCCATTTCAAAGTACCTGTTTTTAACGCCCTTGTTGCAGGGGTAAAAGAATAGGTGTTGTTTACAGCCTGAAGCTGAACTCCCAAAGACTTTTCAGCGTATGCTGAAATTTCAGAATCATTTTTCTGGCATGATGTCATGGCTATTCCTGTAGCCACCACCATTAATGCGAAAATTTTAAAGGTCCTCATAAAAAATAGTAGTTAGGGTTATAAAAATTAAATCTCTGATCTGCTGTGAGATTTGTTTTTGTTTATTTAAGTTAATGACTGATAATCAATTGCTTAATTATTGCAAAAATAAGATTAATTCCCAAAACTCAAAATTTTTGTGAGGGCTTTATTTATCGTTTGCACATGGCTTTAAAGTCGCAATACTCACATTTACTTACGAACGAGGTTTGGCTGAATGGCTCTTCCGGATTAAAAATCTCCGAGAGTAATTGATTTAGCAATCCACGGAACTCTTCTTCGTAGGGCGTAAAATCTTCTACAAAAGTTTTATTGTTGCGCTGACCGATTTCTATGTATGGCTTGTAGTCGGCGGAGGCAGCTTGGTGAATGTAGAGCAGGGAAGGGGCAACCTTCAGATTCTGCAGCCTGGTCATAATGGCTGCATAGAGGAACGTCTGGAATATATAATTAGGGCGACCCTCTGCCGGAGTGAAAAGTGCGGCTATGTCTGCAGCTGTTTTGGGAGTGCCTCCGGTTTTGTAATCTACAATGCGCAGGGTTCCGTCTTTGCTGTCCATACGGTCAATGGTTCCGCCTATTCTTGAAAGGATATCTCCTTTGGCTGTTGGGATGGAGATGTCTTCGCTTACCGGTTTCTCCATGTCGACCAGTGTGAATGGGGCGTATTCCTTGTCGTTGCGTAACAACTGACGGAGGTATGACACGATAACCTTTGAGTTGACCAGTTGCACTCCGTTGTATTCGGGCTTCTCATCAAGAGGAACCTGGAAGAACTCTTCCTTGAATGCTTTGTCCACATACCCCTGCAATTTTACATCGTTGCGGAGCAGTTGCTCAATCTGTTCTTTGTTTACCACATTTCCATGCGCTTTGAAGTCCATATAAACAAGCTCTGCCGAACGGTGAAAGATGGTTCCGAACATAGCAGAGTCGATTTCCGAGCTGACTTCCGGCTTTGGTCTCAGGGCGGCAACGTAAGTGTAGTAGAACTTCAGACGGCAATCCATGTAAGTATTCAGGGCCGATGGAGAGAACTGCGCACGATCATTGCAGCGTTTATCATAAAAGTTCTGCAGACGCTTCATCACATCTGGAGTCTTTTGGATAGTAATCTCTACCGGAACCTGAGGCGATTGTCCGGCTTCCACGTATTCCCGACTGATTTCATGCGGCCACTCAATAAGGAATTGCAGCATGAAACGCGACCATTCGCCACGGTTCAGTCCGTCGCTCGAGGTGTTGTACATCAGCGTAATGTTCTCCGCCCGTTGCATAAGGCGATAGAAATAGTAGGCATACACAGCATTTTTGTGTTCAATGGTTGTCATCCCGAATGCTTTGCGCAGGTTATACGGAATGAACGAGGAGTCTCCGCTGCCTTTGGGCAATTGTCCTTCGTTGAGCGACATCATCACCAGATTTTTAAAGTCGAGGTTACGGGTTTCAAGCACACCCATCACCTGCATACCGATGGCCGGTTCGCCGTGGAAAGGGATGTTTGAGGCAGTCAACACCTTGTTTAGCAAACGCCTGAAGGTTTCTGTCTGAACGGTAAGGTCACCGCTGTCAATCAGACTGCCAAAACGGGTTATCACTGTAAAAGACTTGAAGAGCGATTCGCGATAGAGCTGATTGAATACATCTTCGCTGTTCTTTTCTGCATGATAGATTTTTGCAACTTCCTTCAATATGCTGGTCAGGTAATTGCAAAGGTTCATGTTTCCTAACTGAGGAGTGAAAAGCAATCCCAGAAATTCATCCTGCTTTAATTCTGATGGAAGCGGATAGAAGCGGTTCTTCCTGGTGAGATCCTTCTCCAGATCATCAGCTTTTGATGATAGCTGACGGGTATATGGGTGTTTCAGCACGGATTGTACAGCAGCATAAGAATATCTTCCTGTCTCGGGACGGAAGCCTACGGTCTGCAGCTCAAGTAAAGCAGTAATAAAACTGTGAACGGGAGTCTGAGCCAATGGGAATCCCATAGTAATGTTCACGTGCTTCACGCTGTCGGGGATGGAATGCAACACCGGAAGCAGCAGCGCTTCATTGCAAAGAACCACTGCACTATCCGATTCCTTTCCGATAACATTGGTTCGTATCCATTCGGGAAGGTAACGCGCCTGTGCGTTCTCGGTGGAAGAAGCGATAAACCTCACTTTCTTTGGCTTATCCATCTTATCAAACTTCACACCGCTAAGGGCAGAAGGAAACTCTTTCAGGTTACGGCGGATAAACTCACCTGCCTCGTGATTCTTAGCTTCGGTGTAGAACGTGTCATAATCCCAGTAGAACAGCGCCTTGTCTGCATCACGGAGCATCTGGAAGAACTTAGTCTCCACCTTGTTCAGTACGTTGAATCCCACAAACACATAGGTGTCATACTTCATCTGCGACGCATCAAGCTGCTCGATAACCGAGCGGTAAAGCATTCCTTCGTAGGCGATATTCTGATTGGTCAGCGATTCTTTATAGCGATGGTAGATGCTACCAAGCACATCCCACAAGGAAATGAATTTCTCTTTCAGAGCGGTGCGCTTCTCAATGGAAAAGTTCTGGAAAAACTGTTGGATAGCCGCTTCCTGATCTTTGCTAAGGAAATCGAAACCATCCATCATATTCTTTAAGTCCTGCAGATTGCTGAACATGCGGTCGGCATCCACCAGATTCTTGTCGGCATCGTCAAAGTCACTTATCAGCAGTTCTCCCCAGAAGTAGAACTCATCCAGCGTCTCCTCACTCTTAGTTTCCTCACGGAATATCTTGTAAAGCTCGCAAACCAGCTTGATGGAGTCGCCAAGCTTCAGCGGATTCTCGCTTCTTTGTGCCGATAGTTGCTGAAACAACTCGCTAATGCTGAGATAAGCCGGCGACCAAATAGGACGACTAGCCTCATCCGCCAGATGTTCATTGAAGAATAATCCTGCGCGCTTGTTAGGGAAAATAACAGCTACGCGGGAGAGATCGGCTCCGTGCCTTTTATATAAGTCTTTTGCGACGATACTTAAGAATGTTTCCATTGTTTGTTTCTTTAAATGCTCTACACTATATTTAAAATTAGTGTAGACTATATTTTTATAAGGCGTAGACCTTATTTTGTTTTGCTCTACTTTTAATTTTGAATCTCCGGACGGATCTTTGCTTAACTCCCGCCAGGTTTTTCCTTAGCTCCCGAGACGATTATCCAACTTTTTCCAGTTCCCCATCATACACATACCAGAGGTACCCGCTGATGTTCTTATAACCCATATCAGCAAGTAAGGATACATACCCCTGCACTTGCTCATTGTATTTCTTGTTCTTCTTACCAAATTTGAAATCTACCACTACAACCTCATTGTTATTCATCATCACACGGTCGGGGCGACGCACTTCGAGCGAATCGTTTTCCTTGTAGATGATGGCGCATTCGTTGAAGAGTTGGTATGCACCCGAGTACCATTCCTGAACCATTGGGTGGGAGAGAGCTTTCTCTGCCGTTTTGCGAATGTTCTTTTCGGTTTCTTTATCAGGTATCACGCCTTCAAAGAGCAAACGCTCAATGGCCGACTGCACATCTTCCTTGGTTTCAATGGCCGAGAAAAGTGTGTGGAGCAGTTGCCCCATGTTAATGTATTTGGAGTTATCGTCGCCCACATCCTCACCTTTGATGAAATCGGCGGAGCGGTTCGACTGGCGAAACTCTACATTGTGCAAGTGCGACTCAATCTGTACCGGAACACTGTTGGGGGGAGTCGTAAGCTTGTTGGTTGTTGCTTTTACCGCCTTGACTTCCGACGGACAAAGTGCTCCGAATTCGTAAGGCTCTTCCTCATCCCATACCACATATTCCAGGGCTGCAACCGATCGTAACGCTCTATTGAGCAATTCGGACACTGTCTTCTTCTGATCTTTTTTGCTCCATACAATCAGATTCTTTTCCGCACGGGTAAAGGCTACGTAGAGCAGGTTCAGATTATCTACCCAAAGCTGAAGGCGCTCGTTTTGATAATCCTCTTTATAGATAGACTCAGCCATTGCTGTCGAGTAATTCACCGGAACAAGGTCGAGCTCATTGAATGGCTCAACGGTGGGAGTGCACCACACCAGCTGATTGTTCGTTTCGTTCTCCAGTTTCCAGTCGCAGAAAGGAAGCAGCACGGTGTGAAACTCCAGTCCTTTGGATTTATGGATAGACATGATTCGTATACCCTCAATTTCTCCCGACGGAATAGTCTTGCTGCAAAGGCGTTCTTCCCAGTGAGCAATGAAAGAGTCCGGGTCAGATGAATTGTTTTGCAGATATTCCACCACCGCATCATAGAACGAGAACAGGTAAGCATCCTGATTCTCTATCTTTTCCATCTGGAAAATGCGGAACAGTTCCTCTATCAGTTCGTAAAGAGGCATTAGAGGTAATTCGTTTCTTCTGGAGACAAATTCAGGAGGAAGGTAACTTTCTATATCGCTAAGCAGCAAAGTATTAAGCTCTATACTTTGTTTCAATACTTCATTCTGATAAGCTGCCGCCAGTTGTGCCCTGGCAATGCTGTTCTCCTGATTGGAGAGATAGCGCAGGCCATCCATTATCATGCAGATGGCCAGTGAAGCATCCAGTCGGAAAGCCTCATCGGACACAATGCGATAGGGCAGATTCTCGTCAAAGAAGCTGGCTATCTGCGGGATAGTCTTGTTCTTGCGCACCAGAATGGTAATATCATTCAGTTTCACTCCCTGTGCAATAAGGTCGTTCACCTCTTCGGCAAGGGATTCCATGGTATATTGCGTGTAATCTTTCTTATCTTCGGGCGGAGTGTCTTTATCGTCTTCCTCAATGAACGATATTTTTACGTAACCCTTCTCCTCTTTCTTGGGCGATTCCTGGTTAACGTCGCAATAAGCTTCCTTCAGACTATAGCATTCCTCGTTCAGTTCCTCCCAATAAACATCACACAGATAGTTACAGGCTGAGGTAAACAGGCGGTTGTTGAACTTAATAATGTTGGCTTCGCTTCGGTAGTTGGTGCTCAAAGGCTCTATGCGTACCGGAAAGTTTTCCATTGTATCACGCAAACCATTCAGAATACCCCAGTCGCCGTTACGCCAACGGTAGATGGATTGCTTTACATCGCCCACGATGAGGCTGTCCGAGCCTTGAGACAAACCTTCGAGCAGCAATAACTTGAAGTTATCCCACTGCATTCGTGAAGTGTCCTGAAACTCATCAATCATCACATTGTGAATGTTTGCCCCAATCTTCTCGAAGACGAACGATGAATCGCCGTCCTGCACCAACCGGTGAAGCAATGCGTTGGTGTCCGACAGCAGGAAGCGATTGTTCTCCTTATTCAGAATGCGCACCTCCTCGTCAATATTAGCCAGCAGTCGCACCTTGTTTACGTGTTGTAACGACAAACGGCAGGAGTTCACAATGATATTGTTCTTTACCCGAAACTCTTCCGAGCTTTCCAACAGCGGGATAAGTTCATCATAAGCCAGTTGGATAATGGTGCTCTTGTTCGGTGAAGTTTTGGTTGACCAGTTATCTTCACTCTCCAAACACTTCTCTACAGTAATGTTACGCACATCATTGCTCATAACGCCATTATGAATCTTATTGAAATAGCTGCCTATTCCTCGCGCACCGCCTTTTAAGTCGATAGGGGTAAGCCCATGCTCCTCCAGTAATCCGTTAAACTGATCGGCAAAACCCTTCATCTGCTCAAGGGCTTCCTCTTGTATTGTCTGAAGTTCCTTTTTATATTTCTTTATGTAGTTCGGATCTTTGAGTTTCTCCCTAAGATCGTTTCCTTTTTCAATATATCCTTCATCAAAAATATTCCGCCCGAAGTTCTTTACCTCGCCCGAAACATTCCAGCGCTTATCGTCCTTTATGCGTTCATCAATGTAATCGAGCAGCCACGCCAGCACTTCCGAAGTGGGCTTTAGCTTTTCAATCATGGAATCTACCGCATCGCTTAGTACTTCCGGGTTATTAAGCTCAATGTTCAGGTTGGGACTCAGTTCAAGTTCCCGCGCCAGATTGCGCATCACCGATTGAAAGAATGAGTCGATTGTCTCTACCCGGAACCTACTGTAGTCATGAATCATGTAGTTCAGCGCCAGTCCTGCAGCTTTTCTCACGTCAGTTTCCGGTAGATTCAGCTCTGTGCAAACCTTTTCCAGGTAAGCAACTGAGTCTTTATCTTCAGTCCAGATGCCGTAAAGCTGGCTCAGGATACGTTCTTTCATCTCGGCTGTAGCCTTGTTGGTAAAGGTTACGGCAAGGATTTGCTGATATGCC
Organism: uncultured Bacteroides sp.; assembly: GCF_963678845.1. NCBI lineage: Bacteria > Pseudomonadati > Bacteroidota > Bacteroidia > Bacteroidales > Bacteroidaceae > Bacteroides > uncultured Bacteroides sp. The sequence goes on along the minus strand of NZ_OY787464.1, from coordinate 439,532 downwards.
CGTGGGTTTTGAATCAGCAATTTAATATATTCCACCGCCAGGGTAAACGTTTTCCCTGATCCGGCGGATGCTTTGTATACTAGTAGTTCCGGTGAAACACTCATTGTAACTATTTTTGTTTCTGCAAAACTACGATTAAGAATCTTATCCCGCAAAAAAAGGTACCAATAAGTTGGCACCTGATAAATAAATATTGTAACTCTTAGGTTGGGAATGACAAGGCATTATCTCTTGCCAACTGTAAAAATGATATAGCGATCTTTGAAAAAGCAGAATGCCTGATTAAATAAATGCCTGCCTTTAGGCTAGTTCGGTTAATCTATTCCCCTGAATGCAGACAGGTCAGCAGATACAAAAGTAAAGAAGGACTTTAAATCGACCTCTGCATGTCTCATTAAAGCCCTTCTAATGTAAAGTATACTTATCGATAAATCTGAAAAGTCCTTTTTATTTGTTGTTGTATCTGGTCTATTCTTCGATATCTTGGTACATAAATCGCTTGATACTCTTCTTTGCTGTTTTTTCAAACTCCTCAGGATGCAGTTTCATCTTCGAAATTTGAGAGTAAGCAGGTAATTGCTGATTCAGTGAGAAACGATTTGTTTCCATTACTTTCTCAATATCCTCGTTGCTAAGGCCATTGGCAAAGGCATCATCAAAATCAGGATAAATTAATGCCACCAGTTTACTGTTTTGCATCACAATAATTGATTCGGCCACATACGGCATATTGTTGAGTATTGATTCAACCTCCTCAGGATAAATATTTTGGCCGGAAGCATTCATAAGAAGATTCTTGCAACGTCCCTTTATGCTGATGTTTCCTTCACTGTCCATCACCGCCATATCGCCGGTGTGCAGCCATCCATTCTCGTCAATTACTCCGCTGGTTGCCTCTTCATTCTTGTAGTAACCCAGCATCATGTTTTCTCCCTTGCAAATAAGTTCGCCCGGAGTGCTTTCCGGATTCTCGGATACAACGGCCGCTTCCATACGCGAAGCTGCTTTACCACAACTTTTTTGGTTTAAGTCCGACCAGTGACTGGATGCAATAATTGGTCCGCACTCGGTCATACCGTATGCAATGGTGTATGGGAAATTGATTGTTCTCAGCAAAGATTCAATTCCACCATTCAGCGGTGCACCTCCAATGATAATTTCGCTGAAGTTTCCGCCAAAGGCATCCATAGCTTCCTGTCTGATTGATGCTTTAAGCTTTTCATTGACGATAGGCAGCTGAAGTAAAATCTTGTTTACTTTGTTATCAAATCGTGGAAGAATGTTTTTCTTGATAATCTTTTCTACAATAAGAGGCACACAGGAAATCAGTTTTGGCTTGATTTCCGAGAATGACTGAGCAATAATCTTGGGTGAAGGCATGCGGGTAAGGTAATAAACATGCGCTCCGGCACATATACCGTAAAGGAAATCGTATACCATTCCGAAGATATGTCCCATTGGTAGAATACCCACCAGCTTGTCTCCCGGACCAATCGGGTGCTTTTCCCAGCAATATTCCACGTTTGATGAAAGACTGCGGTAAGGAAGCATCACTCCCTTAGAGAAACCTGTGGTTCCCGAGGTATAGTTGATTACGGCAAGCTCTTCCGGCTTGTCTTTCTGGTAAGAGATATCGTGCGGACGGAAGTTGCACGGGTATTTTTTGCCGTAAAGCGCATTCAGATGCTCGTGTGCATAGCTTAACTTCTCAGAACGAGACACAACAAGATCAAATGTGTTGAGCACAATAATACCTTCCAGATTTGGCATATGCTCTTCATTCAGGTTTTCCCACACCTGATCTCCCACAAACATGAAGCGTGCTTCTGAGTGGTTTACTATATTGTGTATGTTGTCTGCTTTGAATTCGTGAAGAACCGGTACGGCAACTGCTCTGTAAGTGATTGTTGCCAGCACGGCCACCGCCCAGAAAGAGCTATTTCTACCGCATACGGCTACTTTGTCTCCCTTATTAATGCCGGCTTCTTCAAATAGAAGGTGAATTTTTGCTATCTTTCTTGCTACGTCTTTATATTGAAATGTCTCTCCGTTATAGTCAGTCAGGGCGTTTGAATCCCAGTTCTTGATAATGCTTTGCTCTATATATTTTATAAAGCAGTCTTGTTGTTTCATAAATCTAGTTGCACAAATGATTGGTTTCTGTGCAAATGTAAGCAGTGATACTTCTATAATTGAAAAAACTAAATAAGTTTTAGGGTAAATTAACGGGATCAGACGATTCTATTGGACTTTCCAGTGAGGTGCTCAATGTCTAGTCTTATCACCTGAATTCGTTTAATTGCCTGATTAATATATTTTTCTCCTGTTTCCTGGTACTCTGGAGAGTATTTTTTTACCAGTAACAGCATGGCACGTCGAATTTCATCTTCGGAAGATATAAAGGTGGCTTTACCAAACGCGATAATACTTTGATAAGCAGTGGTGAATTCCTTGGCTACAACCTGCGCTTTTCCTACTACACAAAAGCTCACTTTATTATTCTCACTCAGGTTTCTAAGCTTTTCTCCCTCAACTGCACAATGAAAATAGAGGTGGTTATCTTCAAGTACATAGTTTAGTGGCACGCCATACGCGTATCCATTGATTCCACACATAGATAATGTTCCGTACTCTCCGCTTTCAAGTGCTTCTCTTACTTGTTGAGGCTCCATTTTCCTCTCTTTTCTTCTTATTTCTGCAAACATATTTTTCTTTTTAGTTGTGAGACAAAGATATATAAATACCTCAATAAACAAATATCCCGATGCCTGTAAAAGCACCGGGATACATTAAAAACTGGTTAGGTTTGAAATGGTTTCATATAATAAAAAAGTATCTTTATGCAAGGAACGCTGCAATGTCTTCATCTGCAGTGCTGATTCCACCAATTCCAAAGTTCTCAACCAACACTTTTGTTACGTTTGGTGAAAGAAATGCAGGAAGAGTAGGACCAAGGTGAATCTTCTTCACTCCCAAATGAAGCAGTGCAAGCAATACAATTACCGCCTTCTGTTCGTACCATGCAATGTTGTAGATGATAGGAAGATCGTTTATATCTTCAAGTTCAAATACTTCTTTCAGCTTCATTGCGATTACAGCTAATGAATAACTGTCGTTACATTGTCCGGCATCGAGCACGCGAGGAATTCCATTGATGTCTCCCAGTGGAAGTTTGTTATAACGGTATTTTGCACAACCGGCAGTCAGGATCACTGTATCGTTAGGAAGTTTCTCTGCAAACTCGGTATAGTAACTGCGGCTCTTCATTCTTCCGTCGCAACCGGCCATTACAAAGAATTTACTGATAGCTCCGCTCTTAACGGCATCCACAACTTTATCGGCCAAAGCAAGAACCTGTGCGTGTGCAAATCCACCAACAATCTTTCCTGTCTCAATCTCTGTAGGAGGCTGACAGGTTTTAGCGTGTGCAATAATAGCAGAGAAGTCTTTTGGTTGGCCATTGACGCGTGCCGGAATGTGAGTAGCTCCTTCAAGTCCGCTGGCTCCTGTTGTATAGATGCGGTCTGTATATGTAGCGTTCTTAGTAGGAGGCACAATACAGTTGGTTGTAAAGAGAACCGGACCGTTGAATGTTTCGAATTCCTCTTTTTGTTTCCACCATGCGTTACCATAGTTACCTACCAGGTGCTTGTGCTTTTTCAATTCAGGATAGTAGTGTGCAGGAAGCATTTCGCTATGAGTATACACATCAACACCTGTTCCTTTAGTCTGTTGCAGAAGTTCTTCAAGGTCTTTTAGGTCGTGTCCGCTGATTAAGATTCCAGGATTCTTGCCTACGCCGATGTTTACTTCAGACAACTCCGGATTTCCGTAATGACCGGTGTTGGCAGCATCAAGCTGTGCCATTGCATCAACACCATACTTACCAGTTTCCAGAGTTAATGCGATAAGCTCATTAACGGTAATATCGTTTCTTGTAATTTCTGCGAGAGCGTGTTGCATGAATGCAAAGATGTCTGCATTTTCATTGTCCAGATTCCAGGCATGTTCCACGTAAGCAGCCATACCTTTGATGCCATAATGTACAAGTTCTTTCAATGAACGGATGTCTTCATCCTGAGTACGAAGCACACCAACGGTCTTTGCTTTTTCCTCGAACTCACTTTCATTGCCATCCCATGTACATTCGTCAGGAGGATTTGGAAGAGATACTTGCTTAGCCAACTCTTTTTTCAGGGCAAGTCCTTCTTTAATCTTATTGATAATAGCCTGCTTATCAAAGTTTGCATTGGTAATGGTCATAAATAATCCGTCGAACACAAACTTATCAGCCTGAGAGGAAGGCTTGCCAGCCTTGCGTAATTCCTGGTTGTAAACCGCAACACCACGTACCACAAACAGAAGAAGGTCTTGCGTATTAGCTACCTCGGGAGTTTTTCCACAAACACCACTCAAAGTACACCCGGTACCTTTTGAAGCTTCCTGACATTGAAAACAGAACATACTCATAATTTTATTGCTTTTAAAAGTTATTACTATTTTGATATGTGCAAAGATATGTGGAAGTAAGGGGGCAATTCTGTAACCAATGTTACAACAATGAAAATAATTGAGTTGTTTTTCAGAATTTGTTTCTTATTTCCTGAAGAACAACTCTTAAATGTTTTTATTTTGATTTAATAAGTTCGTTAATCTTATTTATATGCAGAGTTCCTGCTTATGCGAAGAAATATTATCGGATCAGCTCTTTCAGCTTTTCCTTTTTAAGAATGCGGATATGTTTTCGGTCTACCGATATAAGTCCTTCATTCTGCATGTGCGAAAGTTCGCGGGCAAGTGACGGACGAGACACACCGAAGTAATCGGCCATCTCCTGTTGTGAACGGTCCATAACGACTTTATCGTCAGCGGTAGCAGATAGACGAAGAATATATGATGCTAGTTTCTGTTTGATGTTTTTAAAGGATAGAAAGAAAAGCTTATCAGAAAGAGTCTTGGCATAGTTTGCCGAGGTATTCATATAGTTTTCCAGAAAACGTTTATTGCGCTGGAAGAGTAACAATACACTCTCTTTAGGAATAAACAAAGCCTCTACCTCTTCATTGGCAGTAACTTCAACGGGAAACTTATTCTCGGTACCGAAAAGGAAAAGAGGAGCAAGGGCACGAGGGGCGGAGATATCTTCTATCTTTATCAGCTTACCCGAGTAATCAATCATCTCTCCACGTACACTTCCTTTCAGAAGAATGACCAACTTATTGCACACATCACCCTGAAAGGCGAGAATGTCTCCCTTCCTGAAACTCTTTATCTGATAATTCACTCCCTCGAAATTTCGGGAGAGTTCATCGGGGGTAGTTCCCTTAAAGAGCGGATTTTCTAACAGGATGCTGATCATTTGTTCTTTTATAATAATAGTTCTCTGAACAAAGAACTTTCCCGCAAATATACAAATATTACGGTTAGTTGTACCTCAACCCAAGTCTTTTTCTCTTTTCCCTTAATCTTTTAGACTACAGGCTGCTGATTTTTAGCTACTCTCCTGAAATGATAAACCAATATAAATATGGCTGTAACGAATGCCAGAAAATCTGATGTCACCATGCTCCACCACACTCCGGTGGTCCCAAACAGATGCGGGAAAAATAGCAAACAAGGAAGCAGATAAAGGAGTTGCCTTGAGAGCGACATGAATATACTTATCTTTGCCTGCCCTATACTCTGGAAAAAGTTAGAGATTACAATCTGACTAGACACGATAGGGAATGCAAGAACGGAGATACGCAAACCGGTAGCAGCAATATCAATCAATGATTGTTCGCTGGTGAACATGGAAGATATGGCATTAGGAAAGAATACACAGGCGATGAAACCTACACTATTAATGATGGTTCCCGAAAGAATGCCCAACTTTAATGTACGCGTTACCCTATTTTGCAGATTGGCTCCATAATTATATCCAATGATTGGCTGCATACCCATGGTGAGTCCCATAATAATCATCACGAAAAGCATAAGCACACGGTTTATAATGCCATACGCACCAATTGCCATGTCGCCGCCGCTTTTTTGTAGGATATTGTTTATCACGATAACTATTCCGCATGCGCAGACATTCATCAGGAACGGAGCCATCCCAATAGAAAAGATATTCTTCACAATCCGGATTCTTACTACGTGAAAGCCTTTCTGGAAGTGAACATAGTTTTCTTTATTCAGAAAATGGTGAAGCACCCATACCATCCCGATGGATTGTGAGATGATTGTGGCCAGAGCAGCACCACGGATTCCCCATTGGAAATGGAAAATAAATATAGGAGCAAGGATTATATTTGCAACAACGGTAATCATAGACGATAGCATGGCCTTCTTTGGATAACCGGTGGCGCGCATTACGTTATTCAGACTTATCATTGTGTATGATATTGGTGTACCCAGCAGGATTACCTGCATAAAGTCACGCGCATAAGGCAGCGTTGTTGCACTTGCCCCGAAGAATATAAGGATAGGATCCAGAAACAAAAGGAACAGTCCGCCGAAAAGAACGGAGTTAATAATGCAAAGCATAAGCACAGTTCCCAGTACCTCTGTGGCTCCGGCAAGGTCTTTCTGCCCAAGGCGGATGGAAGAAATAGTGGCTCCTCCGGTTCCCACCAGCGTACAGAAAGCGATGACAAGGTTCATCAGCGGGAAGGATATGGCAAGCCCCGAGATAGCTATCGCACCCACACCGTGGCCAATGAATATACTATCTATAATGTTATAAAGTGAGGTCACTGTCATCCCGATAATAGCCGGGATTGAATACTGAAGCAATAATTTACCAATGCTCTCGGTTCCGAGAATGTGAGGGTTGTTCTTAACAGACATAAACGACTTTACATTTTTTTAAGTGCCGCAAAGGTACGAATTATTTGCCGCATTCAAGTATTATTCTGAACTTTGCACCGTACAAAATATATTATAGATAATGAAAGAATCTAAAACAATAGCCGCTCTTTTCGATTTTGACGGTGTGGTAATGGATACTGAAACCCAATACAGTATATTCTGGGGAGAGCAGGGACGTAAATATCATCCTGAACTTCCAGGCTTCGATAGGCTGATTAAAGGCCAGACCCTGGTTCAGATATACGATAAGTATTTTGCCGGAATGGAAGAAGCGCAGGATCAGATACGCAAGGATCTCGATCTTTTTGAGATGAATATGACTTATGACTATATTCCCGGTGTACTCAACTTTATTGACGACCTGAAGAAACACGATGTAAAACTGGCCGTTGTAACAAGTTCCAATATTAAAAAGATGGAGAATGTGTATCGTTCGCATCCGGAATTGCCCCAGCTGTTTGATACCATTGTAACTGCTAATCAGTTTAAGGAATCAAAGCCCAATCCTGAATGTTTTATCCTGGGTTCTGAAATACTTGGTGCCACTCCCCAAGATAGTTACGTGTTCGAGGACTCCTTCCACGGTCTGAAAGCCGGTAATGCTGCCGGATCAACCGTTATCGGACTGGCAACAACAAACTCTCGCGAGGCAATAGAAGGAAAAGCTCATTATATTATTGACGATTTCAAAGGCTTCACTTTTGAGAAACTCATAGAAGTAAAAGCATAACTTCAGCGGAAGAATATAATTTTGACGTACATCTAAGAGTATATTTGATATACATCAAAGCAGTACTTTGATATACATCAAACATATCTTTAGATGTACGTCAAACGAAAAATATTTCTTGTAATATTAAAAAAACAACTCCTGATTTTAGCCGGATAAACTAATCATAGCAATGAATGTTCTTTATCAGTATTCTGATTTTTATGATGGCATAATAGTTTTCATGATTCTGAGGTTTTAAAGACCGGCGAAGGATACCTAAACATCTTTTCAATAAATTCCTTTTCTCTTTTAACTTTAAGCACTACATTTGCAGACAATTTTTAGTAGTTGGACTTTAAATAATTTAAAATTATGGCTGGATACATTTCTGAAGATACAAGAAAGGTGACTACTCACCGTCTTATCGAAATGAAACAAAGAGGAGAGAAGATTTCAATGCTTACCTCCTATGACTATACCATGGCAAAGATTGTTGATGGCGCAGGTATTGACGTAATATTGGTTGGCGACTCAGCATCAAACACCATGGCTGGAAACGTAACAACGTTGCCTATCACACTTGATCAGATGATTTATCACGGTAAATCTGTTGTTCGCGGTGTGAACCGTGCAATGGTTGTTGTTGATATGCCTTTCGGTTCATACCAAGGGAATTCGCTTGAGGGACTTGCTTCGGCAATCCGTATCATGAAGGAGTCTCTTGCTGATGCGCTGAAGCTTGAAGGTGGTGAAGAGATTCTTGAAACTGTTCATCGTATTCTTTCTGCCGGAATTCCTGTTATGGGACACCTGGGATTAATGCCTCAATCAATCAATAAATACGGTACATATACAGTACGCGCTAAGGATAATGTTGAAGCAGAAAAATTGGTTCGCGATGCTCACTTACTGGAAGAAGCAGGATGCTTTGCCATTGTTCTTGAGAAAATTCCTGCTGTACTGGCAGAACGTGTAGCTAGAGAGCTGACTATTCCTATTATCGGAATCGGAGCAGGTGGAAAAGTTGACGGTCAGGTGCTGGTTATTCAGGATATGTTGGGAATGAGTCAGGGGTTCAGCCCTAAGTTCCTTCGTCGCTACGCCGATCTTCACACAGTGATGACCGAAGCTATCGGACAATACGTGACGGATGTTAAGAGTTCTGACTTCCCTAACGAGAACGAACAATATTAATCTCTCTTTCTTATGAATGCAAATACTCCTGTGAAGTTGTGGACTAAAAACTTTATGTGGGCATACGTCAGCAATTTCCTGCTTTTCGTGTCGCTTTACATGTTTCTGCCAATACTTCCTATGTATCTGGTGGGTAAGTTTCCTTCTATAACAATTGGGCAGGCAGGAATAGTGCTTGCACTATTTGCGGGAGCCATGTTTATTGTAGGCCCTTTCTACAGTTATATAATTGATACATACAAACGTAAATACGTTTGTATGTATTCCTTTTTGGCTGTTATCGCCATTGTGGGAGGATACTCCGTGATAGGAAGCGTGATGTGGCTGGCTGTGCTTAGGGTTATCCAGGGAGCATTGTTTGGTATTACAACAGCAACCAGCAGTACCGTGGCCATTGATATAACTCCCACAACCAGAAGAAGTCAGGGGAATATCAATTTCAATTGGGCAGGGCGTCTGGGTATGGCTTTTGGACCTATGATCGGATTGTTATTCTATAGCTATTCCAATCTGACAACAGTGCTTTATGCATCCATTGCTTTAGGTGTAACCGGCTCTGTTTGTATGGCAATGATTAAAGTTCATTTTCGTGCTCCTATAGGAACTAAGATATTTTCCACAGACCGTTTTCTTCTTTCCCGAGGATGGGTGGCTGCAGGTAATCTTGTTCTTATTTCTATCATTTTTGGAATGCTTATAGCAACTATTAATGTATATGCTGCCATGGTTAATCTGCAGTATGTTATAATCAGCTTCTTCGGAGCCATAGGTATAGGATTTATTCTGGCAATAATAGCCAACCGAATTGTCTTTGCTGAGGCTGATTTTCGTGCGCGTATTGTGAGCGGACTCATTCTTATCATTATTTCCCTATTACTGCTAAATACACATTACGAAGAGGTATCTTTGATAACTTCGGGTGTACTTATCGGTCTGGGATTTGGATTAGCAGCTTCAGATTTCCTTGTGATATTTGTAAACCTGTCCGAGCATTGTCAGCGAGGAACGGCTAATACCAGTTATTTGCTGGCATGGGAGGTAGGAGTAGGAATAGGAGTTGCCTTAGGATGCAATTTACTTGAAATAGGTTCTTATATGCTTGTTTTCCAAGTTGGTATAGTGTTTGCCGTAATTGCCTTGCTGTACTTTCTGTTATTTACAACAAGGCATTTTGCTCGGCATAAAATGAAATAAAAATTTCTGAGATAATTAGAAGAAGTTCTAATAATAAAAACCGTGAAATTAATTATTTGCGGTTTTTGTTGTTTTTGGAGTCATCTGACCTTTAATATAAAGTCTTACCAACTCCAGTTTTGCGTTACTTCGTACTGATATGCTTTTCTTAAACTCACCAGGATATTTACCTGTTCCATTATAAGTAACCTCAATGGTTCCTTTCTTTCCCGGCATAATTGGCTCTCTGGTGTAGTCTGGAATAGTACATCCGCAAGAAGCTACAGCTTGGAAAATAACTAATGGTGCATCTCCTGTATTAGTAAAAGTGAATACACATCTCACTTTTGGATGATCTTCTGAGAATGTACCAAAATCGTGACTTGTTTTGTCGAATGTAATTTCTGCTTGCTTTTCAGCAGAAGCATACGTAACTCCTAAGAAGAGGAGCATCAATAAGAATAATGTCTTTTTCATTTTAATAATTTCGTTATTATGACACGCAAAGTTAATAGTTATTCATTAATAGTTGCTATGTTTGCAAATGAATTAACATACTTAAAAACATTATAATAGTGAGATACAAAAAAATAATTCTTTTATTACTTGCCGCAGTTTTACTTTCTGCCGCATCAGGATACTGTCAGAAGCCAACTCTTTCCGGACTTAATGCCAAAGATTTTGAAGCAAATGTGAATGGTCAGTTTACTCATCTGTATGTTCTGAAGAACTCACGCGGGATGGAAGTCTGTATAACCAATTACGGTGCAAGGGTTGTTTCTATCATGGTTCCCAATCGCAGGGGAAAGATGGAAGATGTGGTGTGCGGCTATTCAAATATCAATGATTATATGGTCAATAAACAGAACTTCGGAGCAACCATTGGGCGCTATGCTGGTCGTATTCTCAATTCCACTTTTACAATAGACTCTGTTCGGTATCATTTAACGCCAAATACCGGTGCTCATTCCGCTCACGGTGGCGATCCTGGTTTCGCTGCCAGAATATGGAATGCAGAAAAGGTTAGTAAGAATGTACTTTGTCTCAGTTATCTGTCACCTTCCGGCGAAAATGGTTTTCCAGGTAATCTGGCGGTAAAAATCACCTATACCCTGACCAATAAGAATGAACTCGATATCCGTTATGAGGCATCTGTTACCGAAAGCCCTACAGTTGTAAATTTCACTCATCATTCTTTCTTTAATATATCGGGCAATCTCAGTACAAATGTCGAGAATCAGCAGTTATACGTTGATGCCGACAGTTTTACTCCGTATGATTCTCTGAAATGCGTCACTGGTGAAATAGCTTCCGTGATTGGCACTCCATTTGATTTTACCTCTTCTCATTCTATTGGCGAACGTATTGATGTCAATAACCCTCAACTGAAAGTAACCGGAGGGTATGATCATACCTTTGTGCTCAATGCGAAAGGAAACGACCGCCGTTTAGCAGCCAGAATAAAAGATCCGCAGAGCGGGCGTGTTCTTGAGGTTTATACCAATGAACCAGGTTTGCATATTTACACAGCCAACGGGCTAAAGGGCAATCTCATTGGCAAAAAAGGAATCGCATATCCTCGTCGAGGAGCCGTTTGTTTGGAAACTCTTCACTTTGCAGATAGTCCCAATAAACCTCAATTCCCAACTACCGTACTTCGTCCGGGTAAAAAGTATCGCAGCCATTGCATTTATCGATTTACAGTGGAATAACATTAAAATAATATCCTGTGCTTAGATGTGGATACCTTTCAGGGTTTTGTCTGAGCATCTTTTTTTATTCTCCCTTAACAGAATTATATCTGTTTGACCATTTTATCAATTTCCCCTACATTATTTAAGATTATTCCTTTTATAAGTCTGTATACCCAGTATTTCTATTAGTTTTATATATTTGACAATCAAATAACTATGATATAGAATTATTTTTATAATTATTAAAAAGAGGATTGATTCCAGATTCGTAAAATTTAATTCTACTAGTCAAGAGATTTATAGTATAGTTAATATATATTAAATAATTATATATTATATATAAATTAACAAATATTATAAATACATTTATCCCAACATTTTGTTTTATTATATTATTCTTATGTTTTAAATATAAGTAATGATTTTCAAATTACGGTAATTTGATGTGTTTCTTCTATATCTAGTTATTGTATAACTGTGCTATTTTTATGCAATCCTTTATAATAGACGTTTTAGAGTTTATTTTTATTTCTTAAATAATAAAATTCTATGATGAAACCTACGGAAAATTTAATGCATGACCATGAGGTTATTGAAATTATGCTTGGAATTATGAAAATGATTGCTGAGAAAATAAATAAACATCATGAACCAGATGTCGAAGAAATGGAAGGTATTATTGACTTCCTGAGGATCTTTGTCGATAAATGCCATCATGGTAAAGAAGAAATCATTTACTTTCCAGAACTTATAGAGGCTGGGATGTCAAATATAAACAGTCCGGTAGCCGTTATGTTATTTGAACATGAAGTGGGTAGAGGATATATTAAAGACATAGCTTCATCTGTTGAGAGAATTAAGAGCAGAGATAGATTGGCTATAGATAAGTTAACTGAGTCAATACTGAATTATGTGGATTTATTGGAAAATCATATTCAGAAAGAAAATAATGTATTGTTCCCATTAGGGAATAAATTGTTGCCGGTAGCTAAACAGGAAGTCCTGTATAAACATTTTAAAGTTATGGAAGATAATGTAATTAACCATGATCTTCGCAAGCATTATGATGAGTTGCTGCATCACTTGGAAAAGAAATATCTGGCTTGAATTGCAAAGAAGAACTAAAATAATAAATGAATCTGATCTAACTATTTGATAATGAAAAAGAACATTAAAAACAATGTCTACTGGGTAGGCAAAAACGACTGGGAAATAAGAAACTATCAGTCTTACGAATATTCTACTCGTAGAGGAACAAGCTATAACTCTTATCTGATTCAGGAGGAAAAAACAGTTTTAATCGACACAGTATTAAGACCGTTTAGTGCTGAATTTGTTAAGACTCTTGCAAAAAATGTTGACTTGTTGTCTATTGATTATATTATTTGTACTCATTCAGAGCCTGATCACAGTGGCGCATTACCCGATTTAATGAGCCTTATTCCCAATGTCCCAATTTATTGCACTGAAGATGGAAAGAAATCTCTTTTAGGTAATTATCATCAGGATTGGAATTTCAGAACAGTTAAGAGTGGAGAGAAACTTTCTCTTGGTAATGGAAAAGAACTAATCTTTTTTGAGATCCCTTTAAATTACTGGCCTGATAACATGTTTTGTTATTTAACTCAGGATCATATTTTGTTCAGTAATGGTATATTCGGACAACACCTCTGTACTGAACTACTTTTTAACGATTTGGTAGACCAGTGTGAGCTTAATTCTGAAACCATTAAGTATTATGCCAATATCATGCAACCAATAGGTAAATTAATTACTAAGAAGATTGATGATTTTTTGAAAAAGAACCTTCAAGTTGATATGATTTGTCCCAGTCATGGGGTTATCTGGCGTGATAATCCTTTGCAGGTAATTACAAAATATTTAATGTGGGGAAATAACTATCATGAAAACCAGATAACTATTATTTATGATACGGTGTATAGCGGTACTTACACAATTGCGCAAAACATAGCGAAAGGAATACATTCTGCTGATGAACGTATCAATATAAAATTGTTCAATGCTTCTAAGAATGACAAAAATGATATGATTACTGAAGTATTCCGTTCAAAAGGTGTTCTTGTGGGGTCTCCTTGCCTTAATCAAGGAATACTAGGTTCAGTTTCTATATTTTTAGAAATGATAAGAGGATTTAAATTCTCAAAGAAAGCTGCTGTTTTTGGTTGTTATGGATGGAAAGATACATCAATAAAGATCATGGAAACTAAATTGAAGGAAGCAGGGTTCGACATAGTGATGGAACCAATCAGTTTTAACTGGTTCCTTACTGATGAAGCTTTGGATACGAGTACAAATTATGGATGGCTATTCTATGATATATTGAGTCGCTCAGAATAATCTTAAAATATTATAGTTATCTCAGGAATATTATTGCTATATTCTCTCTGATAGTAAATTATTCCTGAGAACTCCAGTCAAAGAAGCGTAGAGAACATTAAATTTTTCCTGTCTAGACTTAGATTTATGCATAGGAATATCCATACTTTTGCAGGTAAGTTCTTTCGGCTTCAAGAGGAAGAAATTAAAATAGGCGGAGAAAAGATCTTTATAGATTGACCTTTTTTCCGCCTTTATCTTTTTTGCTTGATAATCAATATTGATTAGCGCTTAGAGAAATCGGCATTAGCCTTTTTTCCACTTTTAGCAATCAGAATGAAAGGGAATATATATTCTACCATCCACTCTTGAGAGTAGCCCAATTTTTCTCTGTATTTTCTTACATCCCTACATGTTTTACGAACATCATCCTCTTTCCAATCATCCTTAGTCAGAATCTTATTAATGGTCTTTGCCGTAATTTCATAAAGAGCTTTTCTAAAAAAACTTGGCAAAGCAATTTTAAATTTCATCTGATTACTGATAAGCATCAACAAATCATTAGAAAATCCCTGAAAAAGAAATAGATAAGATTGTGCATCGGTCTGCTTTTTGCAGTTGCTTTTTAAGGACGAATCTAATTCTTTAAAGAATTTATCACTGAGACCATATCCTTGCATCAACATTTTACGTGACTGCGACCTTTCCGCTACTCCCAGTTTTCCATTTTGAGTCTGGAGTTTGAGTGTACGTTTAAACATAGCCATATCTGGTAAAGCATTGATATTGGTAATACCTAGATTGATTGCCATTGTTGACTGATAGTATACACGTATAAGTGTAAAATAGTATTCAATTCTTGACTGAACAATTTCAGCCTGTTCTTCTTTTGATTTTCTTAATTTTGGAAAAAATTTCATAGACTATTTTTTAATTTTGAAACTAAGATAAGGAGATCTTATTAAAGAGAAGCTATTTTATCTATAATTTTTTCATATTTTTATATTTTTAGAAAACAGATCTAACCTATCTTGCTAAAAATAAATACGTTATAATATCGCCCGGGTATTTAGTCCAGGCAATATTATTTCCTCGTATTTATGAGTTTCGTTGCAGTTTTTACCTTATAAGGCTCAGAAATTAATTTTTGCTCCAATAAAATAACTTCTAGGCAGAATGGGTCCATATACAAAATCCGAATCACGATCCTTTCCTTTATCCTGATCAGATTGATAAGCATTGAATATGTTTTGTATGCCGGTATTTACCTGAAGAGCAATCTGCTGATAAATGGGGAATGTGTAGCTTAACTTTACATTCATATCAAAGAAATCGGTTGTGCTAACATTCATATCTTTCTGAATATAACCTGCTGCGTGTGGCACAATCATACTTCCTGTATATGTTCCCGAAATTGCAGTTTCAAACCTTTTTACGGGAGTAAACTTTGCTGTAAGGTACCCATAAAGATCAGGAGTACGAAGCATTTTTTTTGTGCCTAAATCTTCGGATGCGCTCCAGTTCTCTACTTCTTTATACCTGCTACTTTGAAGCGTTGCTCCGGCTTCCAGCTGTAGTAGGGTGGAAAAAGCAATTTTACCTTCGGTTGTGATCCCCATTACTTTGGCTCCGGAACCATTCGTTCGTTCTTTTAGTATGCTACCTTCACTGTTTGTTCCCACATCATTAAGGATAAATACGTCTTTCAGATTTGTATAGAATCCTTCAATACGAAGATTTGCGGGGAACTCTCCAATGGTGTGATACAGATCCATTGAAGCACTTAGACTTTTCGACTTTTCCGGTTTCAGATTAGATACAGAGTGGATAATAGCTATTTCTCCACCTACAGCAGATACATGAAGATCTTCGTCATAAACCTGTGGAGCACGGAAGCCGGTTGAATAACTCAGACGGAAATTTAAATTCTCAAGCGGATTGTATCTTAATGTTACACGAGGGCTAAAGATTACATGATTTATAAGATTGTGCTTATCCAATCGTCCGCCAAATAAAAATCCCCACATATCGGTTTTCCATTCGTTCTGCAGAAATGCACTTTCAGAGTGTACTGTTTGTGTAATGTTACGGTTATATCCAAGAATTTCATCATGCAGTTTGTCGTATGTGTATTCTGCGCCTCCGGTAAACTGAGCCGGCATAAACAGGCAATTTGCCCAGTTATAAGTATATTGACCGCCTGCTACATAAGTCAGATCGTTAGTATTTCCGTAACCTCTTAAATCCTGACCTACACCTGAGTAACTCTTTCGTTGAACACTTTGTATAGATGTGTATAGATTTATTTTGTGCTTATAATCAGGAGAAGAAAGATCATAATTTACACCTCCTCCATTAATGGAATGTTCAGCTTCTTCGGCCACATCAGCTTCATGAGGTTGCAGATTTAAAAGATTGCCACCTCGTCTGTAATCGGAAATATTGTGATATTCCAAAGACAACTTCGAGTAGTCACTGGTTTTGAGGTATGAATGTAAACCGATTGTTTTGTTGTTCATTTGAGGGATATCTGTAAATCCGTCTTTATCATAATCATATCCGTCGCGGTATCTGCTTTGTCCGAAGATAAATAAACCCGCTTTGCGATCATCAGTAATCAGCGATGCATTCATCGTTGTATTATTATCAAATGCATTTGATCCTCCGATGGAAGTGATGTCGTGAGAAAACTCTCCGGAGTTGCGGGTTGGTTCTTTAGTGATTATGTTGATAGTTCCTGCAATTGCTGATGAACCATATAAGGCAGAACCGCCACCTTTAACAACTTCAACCCGTTCAATCATATTCTGAGGAATCTGTTCTAATCCGTATACTCCGCTCAGTGAACTATAGATAGGGCGTGAATCAATTAATATCTGAGTATAAGAGCCTTCCAATCCGTTAATCCTTACTTGTTCAGTTCCACAGGTATGGCAATTGTTTTCTACTCGCACTCCCGACTGAAAGCTTAATCCTTGCGCCAGGCATGATGAGTGAGTGTCTTCAAATAATTTAGTATCCAGAATATTGACCAGTGAAGGAGCCAGTCGCTTAGTCGTTTCGTTCCTGTTGCTACTTACCACTATTTCATCCAGAGAAATAAGATCCTGAGTAAGTGCAACATCCATTTCTATTGTTTTCTTTTTGACTACAGAAACATTCATAGTCAACGTGCGATAACCAACCGACTTAAACTCAAGAACCCAGCTTCCTATGGGAAGATTCTCCATAAGGAAATGCCCGGAGGCATCAGACGTTGTACCTATTGTTGTTCCTTTTACGGATACGTTGATATATGCCAAATGTTCTTTTGTTTTAGCATCAGTAATATGCCCAAAGATACTTGCATCAGTGGGTGTTCCTGTTGGTTCCATACCCATACATGGCAGTAGGGTACAGATAAAGCAGGAAACTAATAATATATATTTTTTCATTATTGTTTCTTATTTTAAAATACACAAAATAGTATGCTCATTCACATTATGGAAAGGGCATAAACTGTTATTGTCTCTATTTGAAAATAAGAAGGGGAGGGGCTCTTAAGGAATAAGAATAAAAGAAAATCTGTGTTACTTTGAATATATGTATTACAGCTTCAACTGTATGTACAGTAAGGTGAACTGTAAGATGAAAAACGGCAGGTTTCTCATAAGGAAACAAATGAAACTGACAGATAGCACAATTGCAGGAAGAATCGCTGCAATGATGAGTTGCTCTGTTCTCTCCTGATTCATGGGTATGGAAACTTTTCACAATCCCTATAGGGGCGATGGTGAAAAGTAATAACCATGCAATGACTGCTTGTCTTCTCAAGTAGAGTTTCATGCTGCAAAATTAATTAAAAAATAACATAATGTGCTTTTATTTTGTTTATAGATTGTTTAAAAACAAAAAACGGTCGGAACGCATTTAAAGTTCCGACCGTTATATCAATCGTTATATTGTAATAGAGAAGGCTTATTTATTGAAAAGAGACTTTGCAATACCCATTTCCAATCCTCTTAGTTCAGCTAATCCTCTAAGACGCCCAATGCAGGAATAACCAGGATTTGTTTTCTTCTTCAGGTCATCAATCATTTGATGTCCGTGGTCTGGTCTCATTGGAATAGAAGTTTTACGTTCCTGTTCCACTTCAAGCATAGCTTTCATCATGTTGTACATATCCACATTTCCTTCCAGGTGGTTAGCTTCATAGAAATTGCCTTCAGCATCACGTTGAGTGCTGCGGAAATGAACGAAGTTAACTCTTTCACCGAAACGTTTCATCATGGTAACAAGATCATTGTCTTTGCAAACACCAAACGAACCAGTGCACAAGCATAAACCATTAGATTTATTTGGAACGGCATCAATCAGTTTCTGGAAATCTTCTGCAGAACTCAGGATACGAGGTAAACCAAGAATTGAGTGTGGAGGATCATCCGGGTGAATAACCAGCATCACGTCAGATTCATCGGCAACAGGAGCAATCTCGCTAAGGAAATAAATCAGGTTTGCACGAAGTTTCTCAGCATCAATATCTTTGTAACGATCTAAAGCTTCCTGGAACTGTGCAATTGTAAAGCTTTCTTCAGATCCTGGCAGACCAGCAATGATATTGCGTTCCAATGTATGCTTGTCTTCGTTGCTCATTTGTTCAAAACGAGTTTTTGCTTTAGCTTGCTCTTCAGCAGAATATTCATTCTCAGCACCCGGACGTTTCAGGATAAACAAATCAAAAGCCACGAATGCAGCTCTTTCAAAGCGTAAAGCTTTTGAACCATCAGGCATGGTGTAAGCCAAGTCAGTACGAGTCCAGTCGAGCACCGGCATAAAGTTGTAAGTTACAATATTAATGCCACATTTGCCTAAATTACAAAGAGATTCCTTATAATTGTCGATGTATTTCTGGAAATCACCAGTCTGAGTTTTGATATGCTCGTGCACAGGAACACTTTCAACAACAGACCATGTTAGTCCTACAGATTCAATCAGTTCCTTGCGTTTCATGATTTCCTCTACAGTCCACACCTCTCCGTTAGGGATATGGTGCAATGCATTAACTATACCAGTGGCGCCTGCTTGCTTAATGTCCCAAAGAGAAATAGGGTCATTAGGACCGTACCAGCGCCAAGTTTGTTCACATAGATACATAATTCTAGTATTTATTTGGTTGAATATTAGATTGTAAAAGCATTGAATCCACCGTCGACTACAGCTACAGTGCCGGTAACGAACTTAGAAGCATCGCTGATAAGGTAATGAACGGTTCCGAATAAATCTTCCGGTTCGCCAAAACGATTGAAAGGAGTGTGTGCCATAACACTTTTTGCACGATCAGAAAGGGAACCGTCTGGATTAAGCATTAACGCCTTATTCTGAGTGGTCAGGAAAAATCCCGGAGCAACAGCATTTATACGAATACCATTACCAAACTTCATTGATAATTCTCCGGCCATATACTGAGTGAAGTTATTTACAGCAGCCTTGGCAACTCCATATCCGGCAACTCTTGTAAGTGGACGGAGTGAAGATTCAGAAGAGAAGTTCAAAATAACTCCATATTTCTGACTAGCCATTTCAGATGCAAATACCATAGTAGGAATTACAGAACCAAACAAGTTCAGTTCAACTACAGTTTTCATAGCATCAATGTTTAGGTCAAAAATTGTTTGATTAGGAGAAATAGTAGCACCAGGCATATTACCACCTGCAGCGTTGATCAGCACATCTATCTTTCCGTAAGTGTTTAATATATGTTTTTTGCATTCTTCTAACATAGCCTTATCTGTTACATCAGCTTGAGCAAAAATAGCCTGTCCGCCTTGTTTCTTTATTTCACGAACCAGTCCTTCACCAGCTTCATTGCTCCTGCCTATAATAACCACTTTAGCACCTTGTTGAGCCAGATACATTGATATTCCTTTCCCCAAAACGCCATATCCACCAGTTATGATGATTACTTTACCTGAAATGTCAAATAAGTTTTCCATTTTATTTATAATTGTATTAATATTGATATTAAGAATTGCAGAATAATATGTGCTTTATTAATTCTTGTGATTGTGTGGGGATGGTTTTATTTTATTTCCATTCTCATTTATTATTTATCCCATAATAAATAATAGATGCAAATATATAATGAATGATTGAGATAAACAATAGATGTGTTCGAACACAATAATTGATTGTGAATTATAACTGTCAATATATCATGTAATTAGGCCTAATTGTATAAAAGTGAAGAATAAACTTAATTTTTTGCACAAGTACTCATATGAAGTGCTTCAACCTGAAGATATACATACTGGAACGAATGTTCCAAATCCATGTAGTTGATTTTCTAAATGCAAATGCAATTGTATATTGGGGTTAAGTACCTGATTTTATATACTTTCAGTCAAATAGTTTTCTGTCCATCCGGGTATACAATACCTGTCTACCCAGATGAAGGTTAGTATTAGACCTGGGTGTAAAAGGGTGATACATCCGGGTGGACGGAAGAATGAATAAGCTATAAATAAATTGGCGCGTAGCTTTTATATAGCCGCGTAGCTTCTTTTATAAAGCTACGCGGCTATATTTTGCTTATTACCAGCGTGCTATGATTCTTTTGCGTAGCTGCGTGGCTTTTCCCTAATTGAGATTCATTTTAATGAACTCCTCCGGTTTCTATATCAATAGTGACAGAATTGTCTGGAGTATTGATATCTGTCCAGAGAGTACCTAAAGCCATACTTAATGTACCACTTGGATCAGCTGCGTTTAGAGCTGCAATTTGCCCAGAGATGTCTGGCATAACTTCGTCACCGGCAAAGTGAGCCATTGCGGCGGGTGAGAAATATGGCGCAAAGACAGAAGCATATGCCGGCGGAACGCCAAACTTGTTTGTTAATATGTAGCTAAAATAACCATCAAGATGATCTGATAAGAATGATTTAGCATAGTTATCGAACCAATGTCCCATTAAGAATGTAGTGTTCTGTGGTCTAAAGCAATATTCATTGTCTTTAATGGTAAGCATCCGGTAGGTACAGGGGTAAGCTGCTGTTGATCCGGTTTCTATATCAAAGATAAATTTACCATTGTGTTCTCTTTTGGTAATGTCAGTAGCATGATAGTGTCCGGTGAAAATAATTTTTAATCCGGCATCTATCAGTTCGTTAGCTGTATTTTCCCAATTATCGAGCACATAACCATAGTCAATCTGCTGCTGGCCGGTGTAATGTTCAACCAGTCCGTGGTGCATCATTCCAATTACAATTTTTCCCTTGCTTTGAGCTTTGGCCAATTGTTCTTTTATCCAACTCATAGTTTCGGGCTTTATAACCCCTGAACCCACACTTAATGTGTTATTCTGATAATACTTGTTAGCATCGATGGCAATAATCCAAAGACCTTTGATGGGTTCATTAACGTAACTCAGTGAGTTCGGATCTTTAGAAATTGCATCTTTGAAGCCAAAGTTTGCATAAATAAATGGAATTCTATTAGCCTGTACTGTTGGAACCTGGAATTGTTTGTCTTTAAAATACCGTACTGCTTCCGGATTGTTCACATCGTGATTTCCGATAGTAACAACAACCTTTATTCCATGTAAGGTTAATTGCCTGAGAATTCTGGCAACGTTTTCATGACTTATTCTTTCTCCATCTTTAGTCAGATCGCCCGATATCAGCACCAAATCCGGTCTTTGTGAAATAATATTGTTAACTGTAGTCTCCAGAATCCGGGAACTGAATTTTAATAACTTTGGATCTTTATCCAGATATGCCTGAAATGCAGTACCATCTTTCACTAGCAGAGACGGATCCATAACATGAGTATCTGACAAAATAGCAATCTTAATCCCTTGGTGTACACTTATACATTTTGTTTCGATTGATTCATCAGTTGAATTATTCTCTGAAATTAAATCGTCGTTCTGGCAAGAATAGATGAGGGCTAAGAAAAGCATTGAAACAAAAATACGTAATGACTTCATAAAATATAGTTTTAAAGGTAAATGTATGAAGTACATAATTTCACAATAAAATATGTAATATTAGCAGGCTTTTGCCTGATTGCGAAAGCGTAAAGAACAAGTGAACGGTCTACATACCATTTTTATGGATGTAACCGTTTGGTATATCTGGTGGGTTCATTGCAAAAAGTTTTAGGTGTATTGATTGAAAAATATAGCTCGTAATAATAAAACAATTATCACGATTAAAAGTTTCTGTTTCTGCTTGTTGAACTATAGTATGTTTTCCAAGAATAAAAAGAGAGAGGATCTAAGCTCTCTCTTTATTAATATGCTGATAATCTAATGATTAAAATGCAAGTTTATAATACGTGTATTATTGTTTTCTGGAAGTAATGTATGTTCTCTTCTTGTTTTGATTAACCACCGCATTCACCATTTTAGGAAAGGTCAAATTTGTTGGCCAATAGTTGGCGATTTATTGGTGACTGATTTACACCCGGCTTATGAATATGATATTCTTTATTTGTTAACTCTTTTAGCCGGTGGCTGATCAATTCCGTTAATATTTACAGTAATGAAATCATTTATGCCCTCTTCATTTATCTTAAATGTGAGTCTTATATTTGTTTCTCTTAAAAAATATTCAGTTTCAGATGCAGGTAAGAGCTGATATTTGGGAAGATTGGCCCATTGCATGAATAACCTATCGCCATCTTTTGAAACAATAATGAAGTAGTTATTACCTAAATCATATTTACCAACATATTTGTCGAACACGGAAGGGTTAATTGCAACAGGATTTTCGTCTTTTAATTTATTGGCTTCAATCTGTTGTGCACCTTGATGGTGGATAGCGTGGGTTACATTTCCCCTTTCGTCCTTTATAAATTTTATACTAGCTTCCACAACTTTCCAGTTAAATTCATCATTTGATGACGGATATATGGGATATCTAGCCTGTCCTGTCATCTGAGCATACAGCTGTTTGCCTTCAAGTGTTACTGTTAGTACGGCTCCTTGTCCATAGTTATATCGGCCAACATAATTTTTTAATGTGTTTTCATCCACTGATATATCTGAGGCAAAGCTTGGTTGCTTTGTCATATCAGACCATAAAAGATATTCGGCAATTGAGGCTGAATTGGCACCCGGATCAATACCAGCTGGAGCTGGTGTGGAATTACAAAAAACAACTACAGTGATATTTTTCTCTGGTTGGCGGCCTAAATAGGTCATAAAACCGTGTAATCCCCCTCCATGAGCAATAAACTTAGAACCTCGGTTATCTTGTATAAACCAGCCATAACCATAATTTGTTTTTTGTTTATTGTTAAGCTCTGCTGGGGTAAATGCAGCTTTTAGACTTGCTTCAGACAAAACTTTTCCATTAAAAATAGCTTCATTCCAAATATATAAATCCTTGGTAGTTGAATAGATGGCTCCTGCACCTCCGGCCCACGACATATCCCAATTAATGGCTTTTATTATTTTCCCGTTTTCGTATGAATAACCATAAGCTTCATTGTTAAGCAGTGTCTTTGTTTCGTAAATTCCGGTATTGTTCATCCCTAATGGTTTGAAAAAAGTTTCTTTTAAATAATTATCCAAACTCATCCCCGAAATCTTTTCCACGATATAGCCTAACAAGAAAAAGCCTGAATTACTATAATTCCATCTGTCACCCGGATTAAAATCGTATGGATAAGTTTTTATAGTATCTACAAGTGCGGCAGGAGTTACAGGCATGGTAATGTATCTCATAAAATTCGGTCTGTCAGTATAGCTATGTATGCCTGATGTATGTGTTAGCAAATGATGAATGGTGACTTTATTTCCTCGTGGAAAGTCGGGGATAAACTTCGATAATGTATCATGAACATTCAGTTTGCCTTCCTCCTGAAGTTTGAGAATAGATGCTGCTATAAATTGTTTGGTGATGGAGCCTATCCTGAACTTTGTATCGGGTGTAACAGGAACTTTATTACCAATATCGGCATAACCAAATCCTTTTTCGTATATAATTTCTCCGTTCTTAGATACCAGCACGGATACACCGGATGTTGTTCCTGTTTGTACACTTTTGAATATACGATCAACCAATTTATCTAAAGAAGGCATTGGATTGTCTGTTTTAGCTCCCTTTTCTTTTAGATAATTCATCACTTTTTCTCTGCCCTTAATCATTGCACTCTGATAGGCTGTTAACCCCAAATCGTTCTGAACATTCACGTCTGCGCCCTTATCAATCAACAGTTTTACATTGTCGAGATTTCCTTTACCAGAGGATTCTATTAATAATTTGCTTAGGATGTCTTTTCCTAGTTTTCGCATAGTAAAAGACCAATCATATTCCATATTCTGTATTTTTACCAGAATCTGATTACTTCCTTTCTTCAGATCCAGAATCAAAATATCATCATCAGGGTTTGTTGCCCGACCAATCCAGTTCTTATGCACTAATTTACCATTCAGAAACAGTTTAACGGCATCATCACTTCCTAATCCAATTGTAACTGTTTCAGGGGCTTTCATTTTAATTTCAGCTAAGGCGTAAGCTACGGAATAATTTAGCTGACCAAACTGTTTTATAAAATCAATAGTCCCTTCTTCACTTTTAAATGATTTCCATGAATATTCTGAATTACCAATTTTTACTTTGGTAAGAATCTTGTTAGGTTGAACTGCAACACTAATTAAATCATCCTTGTCAAAGAATTCTTTTTGTTTAATATCATCCGGCTTAACTCCGGATTCTTCTATCTTAACAGGACCAAGTATTAACCATCTTTTCATAAACTCATTATCGGAAAGTGTTAGATAAGAGGCCTCGGCATATCCTAAAGCGGATTTTTTACTTTTTGTTTGTCCTTGAAGATTTGATAGGTTAATAAGTAATAGTGTTGTACATAAAATTGTAAGACGAAAATTTTTAAATGCTTTCATGGTAATTGGTATAAAAGGTAATACAGTATAGAATATCAATCGCTTATAAATAACAATTTGACTATGTGAAGAGTTTTATAAATGTTTCAAATTCAGGCATAAATAAGAGCATAGCAATTAAAGCTTAGTAGATTAAAAATAAACTTATAATTCATCAGTATCCTTTTTAAAACAAAACATATCTTCATTCTATTTTGTTCTAATTTTATAGATAGAATAGGTTATAAGTCAGGCGAAGCGTTTTGAACTTATACTGCTGCTAACTCATTGCTATGTTAATGAAAAACCTTAAATAAAAGATAACCAAAAGAGTTTCCATAAAAATGTAACAAGCAGAAATATGAAAAAGATTTTAATGCTGACGTTTATTGTTATGGTTTCAACTGTAACCATTGCACAGATTTCATGGAGTGTGAGAGCCGGTATAAATTTAAGTTCTTTCACAGGATTAAATGGACAGGATAAAGATAATCTAAAGACCAAATTAGGCTATCAATTTGTCTTTGGTATGGACTATGCTTTAAATGAAAAGTTCTCAATTCAACCTTCTTTGTTGTTTATAACTAAAGGAGCCCGATTTAGTTATACAAATCAGAATGAAAAATATAAAGCATCTATAAATCCAATGTACATTGATTTACCTGTATTGGTTGCTTATAAATTTTATCTTGCAGAAAAAAGCAAATTAGCTATTAGTGCTGGTCCGTATGTAGCTTATGGTAATGGGGGGAAATGGGAAAGAGAATATACGTCTTCAAACGTAACTATAAAATATCATAAAGACGTGTTTGGTAATAGAAAGGAGTTTGAGGCTGGAAATGTTTATACCGATAGGCCAATTGATTTTGGTCTGTGTACAGGCATAGCACTAGAATACCACCACTATTTAGTTGGCATAAATGCCTCGTGGGGATTTGTAAAGTTTGCAGGAAATGAATATAGTAATAGTGCAGTGAAAAATGTTTGTTACTCATTTTCTACTGGATATATATTCTAATTAAAGGAATTATAACAGGACGAATTTATTCGTATATTACATCTGTTAATGCTAACCAAAGGGAATAGGAAATCTTAAATTCAGCTATTATGAAAACAAGTACTATTTCTAAATGCATATTCTTAGTAATGTGCCTTTTACAGATTTTGGGATTGCACTCTCAAGCTGTCTATTTTAATAAAAATGTTACAGCGGGTAATTTGAATACTCTTTTGGGTTTTCAAAAAGATCTGATAACGGATCTGACTATCACAGGAGAAATTAATGGAAGTGATATTGGTACTATTCGTGGTATGGCTAAACTGACAGTACTTAATATAGCAGATATAAATGTTGTAGAAGGAGGGAGCTTTTCTGTTTTTGGTTATGACACTATATATGTTACTAAAAATGAAATGCCACAAAATATGTTCTATGGTTTAAGTAATATAACATCAGTAACCATACCTAAGAGTGTAACTTTTATTGGACAGTATATATTTTATAGTTGTAAGGGGTTAACAAAGATATATTGCAAAGCATTAAAACCACTAAAGATATCTCCGGATGCCTTTAATGGAATGGATAAGATTAATTGTAAATTATATGTTCCCAAGGGAACTTCTGCTGCATATAAGAGTGCAGCCTATTGGAGCGAATTTACAAAAATCATTGAAGAGAAATTAAGTCCTATTTCTAAAACGAAAGCTGATAATACAACTTTCTTTCTCTTTAAAGCACTTATGCTTTACTCTTTAAAGATCAACCTTGAATTATCCGGATTATAAATTATATATTGTTTTGCTATTACGCTATCTTGATAAATAACCAAATTTATTAATTACATAAGAAAGGGAAATGCTAAAAGCACTTCCCTTTCTTATGTAATTATATACAGAGTTGTAATGTGTGACTTAATGCCTAATTAATATTATTCTTAAAAATGTAATCAACTTGAATATTTTAAGTTAAATATTATACTTATCTTCGCAGTTAGTTAAACTAAATAATCAAAGATAATCTAACAATGAAAAAAGGTACTGTTTATTCGATTATGACAGCCATTTCTTTATTTGGAGTAATGGCCATTTTATCTCCAGGGTGTTCAAATGAGAATTCAGTAGCGTTGAATGCATCAACAAGCGAAGATGTCAAGACGCGTTCCTCTTCTGATGTTTCCTATCATGAACCTCAGTTTGTAGCTAATGAGCTACTAGTAAAATTTAAACCCGGAGTATCTACTTCAGTCAGGGATAGTGCACTTAGTCATATAAGCGGATCGATTGCCGAAAAGATTCTTACCCATGCTATGAAACGCTCAGGTGATAAAGAAGGCTTTTTGTTGGTAAATACCCCCAAAGGTGTATTAAATGCTATTGGATTGTTGAAGAAATTAGATGCCGTTGAATATGCGGAACCAAACTATATATACACTACCGATGCCATACCTGATGATTCGTATTTTGCTAATGATTCACTTTGGGGAATGTATGGTGCATCTACTTTCCCGGCAAATCAATATGGTTGCAATGCAGCTACAGCTTGGGCCGCAGGACATACCGGTTCCAGTGATGTGTATGTGGGAATTATCGACGAAGGATATATGTATACTCATGAAGATCTTGCTGCAAATGCTGGTATAAATCCTGGAGAAATTCCAGACAATAAAATCGATGACGATGGGAACGGTTATGTTGATGATGTATATGGCTGGAACTTTGCGGGAAATAACAATAAAATTTTTGATGCATCGTTAGATGATCATGGTACTCATGTAGCTGGTACAATTGGTGCCGTTGGTAACAATGGTAAAGGAGTCGCGGGTGTGTGTTGGAGCGTTAAACTGCTTAGTGGAAAATTTATGGGTAGAAAAGGAGGTACTACTGCTGATGCAGTAAAAGCTATAGACTATTTCACGGCTCTGAAGAAAGCTGGCCTTAATATTGTTGCAACTAACAACTCATGGAGTGGTGGCGATTATTCTCAAGCTTTATATGATGCTATTGAACGAGCTAATGCTGCGGGTATTTTATTTATTGCTGCAGCAGGAAATAATGCTTGGAATTGTGATAAGATGCCTTGTTATCCAGCATCATACACCAATAGCAATATTATCTCTGTAGCTGCTATAACAAGCTCAGGAGAATTGCCGTATTACTCTAATTATGGACTAACATCAGTAGATATTGCTGCACCGGGATCAGGCATTATTTCTTGTGTTCCACAAGTGATAAAAGGCAAAACTTTCTCTGGTTATGCTAGTTCTGACGGCACATCTATGGCGGCACCGCATGTTACTGGTGCGGTGGCTCTGTACTTATCTACCCATCCTGGGGCAACAGCATCTGAAATAATTAATGCCATTTTGAGCAGTGCCATACCCACAGCGTTACTTTCGGGTAAATGCGTAACAGGAGGACGTTTGAATGTTGGTGGATTCTGATGAATTATAAAAACTCTGATTATGGAATTTAGAAAAGCGATAGAAAGTGATGTTGAGAGAATTTGGGAGATTATTCAACAAGCTCAAGTTCAGATGCGTAAATTAAACAGTGGGCAATGGCAGAACGGATATCCGACACCTGATAATATAGCCAATGATATTAAAAATGGATACGGATATGTATTATGCAATGAAGGCAGTGTAATTGCTTACGGCGCAATAATATTTGATGGAGAACCTGCTTATGTAGCAATTGATGGGAAATGGTTAAGTGAAAAACCTTATGTTGTGGTACATAGACTAGCTGTTGCTGATGAAGCAAAGCAACGTGGCATAGCTACTGAATTTATGCATAAAACAGAGGAACTTAGTCGCCAGAATGGTATATTCAGCTTTAGAGTTGATACAAATTTTGATAATCATTATATGCTAAAGATGTTATCTAATTTAGGATTCTCTTATTGTGGAGAAATTAAGTACGATCAAGGCTTAAGGAAGGCCTATGAAAAAATATTATGAAACAAAATATAAAATCTATCTTTGTTTTAATATTCCTGGTTTTAAATCTGTCATCATGTAGTGCAAAGGATGATAATGTTACTTCCATTACACAAACAGCTACCTTTGCCAAAGGAGCAGATGTAAGCTGGATTACCCAGATGGAAGCTGCAGGGAAGAAATTCTATAATGCTTCTGGTTCTGAAACTGAAGGTATGACTTTGCTAAAAAGCCTTGGAATGAATGCTGTGAGATTACGCGTATGGGTAAATCCTTCTGATGGATGGTGTAATAAGCAGGATTTATTGGTTAAAGCAAAACGAGCAAAGAACTTGAATCTGCGAATAATGATTGACTTTCATTACAGCGATTCATGGGCTGATCCTGGCAAACAAAATAAACCTGTTGCATGGACAAACTATTCTTTTGATGATCTGAAAGCAGCTGTTGCTCAGCATACTAAGGATGTTCTGAATGAGCTAAAATCTAACAGTATTACTCCGGAATGGGTTCAGGTAGGTAATGAAACAGGTAACGGAATGTTGTGGGAAGATGGTAAAGCTTCTGTGAATATGAAAAACTATACTCAACTGTCCAATGCCGGATATGATGCCGTGAAATCTGTCTTTCCTGATTCCAAAGTAATAGTTCATCTTCAGAATGGATATGACAACGGACTGTTTCGCTGGTTGTTCGACGGGCTAAAGAGTAATGGAGGAAAATGGGATGTGATTGGCATGTCGCTTTATCCTACAGCTACAACATGGACAACTCTTGATGCTCAGTGTCTGGCTAATATGAATGATATGGTTCAGCGTTACGGTTCGGAAGTTATGGTATGTGAGGTAGGTATGAACTGGGATGCTCCTGATGCTTGTAACGCATTTCTTAAAGATATAATTGCCAAAACAAAATCTGTGACCAACGGAAAAGGGGTAGGGGTATTCTATTGGGAACCAGAATGCTATGCTGGCTGGAATGGATATCCTCTTGGTGCCTTCGATAACAATGGTAAGCCAACGGCTGCTCTGAATGCTTTTAATTAATAGTTATTAAAATGGTGTATAATAATTGTTTTGCTTTGTGGACTATTCAATTTGTTATACATTTGCATTCAGTACTCAAGTAAACATTATATATCTATGATATTCTATTTTTCGGGAACAGGAAATTCCAAATGGATAGCAGGCGAAGTAGCCGCATATCAGAATGAAAAGCTGATTTCCATTGCAGAAGAGATGACTGGCAATAGTTCTACGTTTCAATATACTCTGGGCGAAGGAGAGATTGTGGGTTTTATCTTTCCGGTCTATTCATGGGCTCCGCCAACAATAGTTATGGAGTTTATAAAGAAAATCTGTTTTACGAACTATAATGGTCAATATTGCTTCTTTATCTGTTCATGCGGAGATGAAGTTGGACTGACTTTAAAGATCATGCATGAAACTATTCGCGCAAAAGAGTGGACATGGAAAGCCGGATTCTCTGTTATAATGCCCAATAATTATGTTTCTTTGCCCGGTTTTGACACAGACTCAAAGGATATAGAGCAGAAGAAACTTAATGAATCGGCCATAGAAGTCAAACGAATAAATGATCTCTTAGCGAATCGTGCAGAACAATTCGACTGCAAGAAAGGAAGCTTTGCTTTTCTAAAGAGCCGCATCATTAATCCGCTGTTCAATAAGTTCCAGGTTACAGCCAAACCTTTCTATGCAACCGACAACTGTATTTCGTGCGGACTCTGTGAAAAGCATTGTCCCATGCACAATATCAAGGTAGATGGTAAACCAATCTGGGGCGATAATTGTACATCGTGCCTGGCCTGTTATCATATCTGCCCTAATCATGCAATCAATTATGGAAAGGCTACAATAAAGAAGCATCAGTATTTCCATCCTGACGGTAAGAAACTTCGTTAATTTAAACTCTTTCAGATTTGCGCTTTTCACTTCCGTATTTACTTCAGATTAGTTATGCACATCAGGATTTATATTTGATGTTCCAAGATAAATGATTAACATATAAATAGAATAATACTTTTATTTATATGTTAATCATTTTTTTTATAGGTTCTAAATGATCACTATAGCCTATAGTAGCCTTTTTATTATAAACCTTTGAAATACTTCTATTTATTGATGTGTGGATTTTTATTTATATTTATAAATAAAATATCTATAATTATAAATATAAAAATATATCATCTCATATCTTTGTAATACTTTAATCTGAAAACTATAACTTAAACTATGAAAAGTATACAGCTGCATTTCAATTGTTCATTGACAACCTGTCTCATCTTTCTATTAATAGGCTATGTGAAAGATGACTTAAAGCAATTCTACTCAGCCTAATGATTACAATATTAGTTGTTTTGGTTCCAATAATTTATGTCGAATATAAATTTCACAAGAAACAAGAGAGTGAAGATGCTCTAAAATAGAAGCGTTGTTGAAATAGGAAATAACCAATTTAACATTCAGAGATTTTACTCACAGTAAATAAAAAATGAAAAGAACAATAATTCTACACTTTATACTTGGCTCATTAGTCATAAATGCTAATGCACAACTATATGGACAATTTAAAGTAATAGGAAAAATAATACTTTTTGCAGATACACTTAAAGCAAATAATACGGCTGACATGCAGATAAATAAGCTTAAAAATGATACTAACGCAATAAGAATAAAACGAATAAACAACTATAATTTAGCTATTTGTTACATGGCTAAAAATGACATTGATAGTACCTGTTTTTATCTTTCGCGCTCCATTAAAAGTAATCCTGATTATAATAGATTCATATTATCCGATACAGATTTTAGAAGTTTACATTCTCTACCTTGTTGGAAAGTAATTACTGATAAAATTGATTCGGTATTTTTAACGACAATACCCAATGCAACAAAACCAAAACTTGCTGTAGAATTATTTCATATTCTCATAAGAGATCAATACGCTCGTGGATATGGTTTAAAATATCTAGATAGAAGTACAATACATATCGATAGCATTAATTTGGTACGTGTTGAGGAAATAATAAAAGAGCATGGATGGCCTACTTTTACAATGGTTGGTAAAGTAGCTGCTAATGGAGCATTTATGGTCATTCAGCATTCTAACAATCAGATTCAAAAAAAATATCTTGATCAATTACTGGATGCAGCTAAAAATAAAGAAGCAAGTGCTGAATCCGTAGCTCTGTTGCAAGATAGAATTAAAGCAAATGAAACTCATTATCAGATTTATGGAACACAAGTTTTTCAAATGAAAGATCCTGCTACAGGTAAGTTAAGCAAGTACACTTATTTTCCAATAAGAGATGAGGAAAATGTAGATAAACGACGCAAAGAAATGGGGCTTATCCCATTGAAAGATTACTTGAAGATGTTTGATATTGACTATGTGCCAGGAACAAAATTTAAACCACCAACATTTGATTAAATCACTCATTTCATATCTAGACAGAACGAATCTTTACCTACGAAAATGGAGAACAAGTGTGGTGGTGATTGTAGGAGTGATATTGAAATTAGAGAATTGTTAAAGGTAAGAACAAAAACTTTGAAGTTACCCTCTGCTGGTGCGGGTTTGTTTTTGTGCATAAATCAGCAAGTAAAGAAGAAATACAATTAAAAACAAATAACTAAATTTAAAAAACAAATCTAAGATGAAAAAAACACAGCTTATCTTTCTATTATTTTTTTTATCAGCAATCGTGGCTTACTCTCAATCTGTTATTAAAAATCCAAGGATAGGATTAAGCCTGAATAATAATTCAACGATTACAAAAGTAGAGCTAACTGATACTGCGACAGTTTTGTCTATTTGCACCAAATATACTCTAGGTTGGTGGATAAATATTCCAAAAGAAACCTATATTCAACCTGTAGGAGGTGAGAAACTTTTTATTAAATATTCTGTGGGAATTCCTTTAAATGAGCGATATACTATGCCTGTATCAGGTGATGTAAACTATAAATTGATATTTCCTGCCATTGCTAAAACTACAAGTTATATTGATTATGGCGAAGCCAATGAAGGTGGCAATTGGTTCATTTACGATATAGAGATTAAGCGACCTATTGTCAAATTATTTTTACCAAAGGGATTGAGCGGAAATTGGTTTGATAAATCGACAGGAAACTGGGAATTTGGTTTTTATGATAAATATATTGTCTACAAAAATAAGCTTTGGAGTTGGAGTTTCAATTATCCTAAAATCAAGAAGGCTGTAAAATCATTAAACCTCAAGAGTGATGGAGAATCCATAGAGCTGTTCTACAAAATCGCTGCACCAAACAATCTATTGCTAGGCTTATCGGCTCAAGATTTAAAAGAATATAGTAATAATGCTGTTGAAGCCCAAAAGAAAAAACCGGCAGCTGACAAACCTTATGAGTTACCCGTTTTCAAGATTGATTCTGCAACCTACAGTGGTTATATTAAGGATTATACTCCACGCATTGGAGTTAGAACACTTTCTATAGCCATTGACGATATTATTACCGGACAACAAAATGTGTCTGTGATTAAAATAGATAAAAATGGATTTTTTACTACCAAGCTACCTGTTTATTATCCACATCTTGGCTACGTACGTTCGTCTATTTACAATGGGTTTGTTTTCTTAGAACCAGGGAAAGAGGTCTTTCAGCTATTGGGTACAGCCAATCAACTTTTCATGGGAGAGACTGCCAAAATCAACTCTGATATGTCTGAATTAATGAAAATAAGAAGCTTTGATTATAGAGACATGCAAAGTAAAATTCTTGATATGTCGCCTACACAATACAAAGAATACTGTATGCGGTTTCAAACGAAAGATATGAATGCATTAGATTCAATAATGAAAACCAATGCTATTTCCGCTAAAGCATATCAGGTGATGAAAATGGAATTAAAATATAGGTATGAAGAATCTATGATGGATTATGGCCATTTTTATGAAAATGCTTACCGCGAAAAAAACAAAATACCACACACGCAAAGAACCTTATCGGTAAAATCAGATTCGTTAACGGCTCAATATTTTGATTTCGTAAACAATGAATCGGTAAATAATCCATTGGCAGTAATATGCTCTAGCTACGATTCATATATAAACAGACTTAAGTATTTAGATATTTTGCAAATTGGCAATTCATTCTCGATCAATACACAGGGGCTGGGTGCTGAGCTGGAGAAATCGGGATATACCTTTACCGAATCTGAAAAATTAATGTTAGAGAAGCTAAAAGAGGCGGATTGGATTTCCAACTCGGCAGAGGAAAAAGCCTATAATGAGAAATATAGTAAGCAAATAACAGCATTTTATACTAAATATCAGGAAGATTTTAAAAGCGTATACAAAAATACGCCAAAAGCAGATAATACTGTAGTCGATAAATACTTTAAGGATAATAAAATTAAATTCACTGCAGACGAAAAGAAACTATGGAAGATTATAACTAAACATGATAATTTGGAAAAGATTAAGAAAATGCATGAGTTTTATAGAACATCCGGTGATTCAACAAATGCATTCCATATAAGGCATACCCCTTTTATAAATGAATTCTTTGCTCAAAAGTCGATTGATAACCGAAATAAAAATTTGAAAACGTTATTTGGTCTTGAACCCGGATTTGCAAGCGACTTAATGTTGGCGCAAGATAATTGTCGTACTATACTTGAAGAACTGTCACCAGTTAGTCCTAAAAGATTAAAAACTATTCAAAAGCAATTTAGTAGTCCGTTCATTGCCGATTATGTGGAATTATGCAATAATCAGGCAATAGCCAAGCTGGAAGCCAATAAGAAAAAGACAGGTTTTGTAGTAAATGAGACTCCTAAGACTGAAGCTGCCAAGATTTTTGATGGCATTATTAAAAAGTACAAGGGAAAAGTGATTTATGTTGATTTTTGGGCTACGTGGTGCAGTCCATGTCGCGGTGGTATTGAACAAATTAAACCACTTAAAGAAGAATTAGCCGGTAAAGATATTGTGTTTGTGTATATCACTAATCCATCGTCACCACAAAACACATGGTCTAATATGATTCCCGATATTAAGGGCGAACACTACCGCGTTACAATAGATGAATGGAATTTTCTAACTTCTATGTTCAATATTTCAGGAATACCACATTATGTGTTAGTAGGAAAAACTGGTGAAATCATTAATCCTGATTTTGGACATTTTGACAATTCAACACTAAAACGTGAATTAGAGAAGTATATCAAGAACTAAAACAATATGAATAAATCAAGAATTATGAAAAGAATAATTTTAGTTTCAATCATTCTTGCAATATCTACTTTTGATGTATTTTCTCAAACCAAAAATGAATCAATTAAGGAGTTATTCAGTTTAATGAAAACAGAATCAATGTTCGATAAACTTATGATTCCGTTTCAGAATTTACAAAAGGATAGTGTTTCAAAAGGGGTGACCGGTTCATTAATGAATTCAATTAAACCAATGTTTAAGAAAATTATGGACGAAGATATGGTTGGAATATATGACAGGTATTATACTCAACAGGAAATAAAAGACCTGATTCGTTTTTACAAAACCAAGACAGGACAGAAACTTATAAATTCAGCGCCTGAAATTCAAAATGAAATAATGAATATAATTAAAACTAAATACTTGGGAGAGTTTTTGAAAGATCCAATCTTTAAACCCGAAAACATAACAATCAACACTAAACCGAAACATGAGGCTGACTCAGCTTTTATTGCTCAAATGAAGAATGAGTATTTAGATATGGATACTTCAAATATTAAAAATGCCACTGCCGAACAAAAGCTGATTTTCAAAAAAGCAATAGACAGAATGGATCCTTACGTTAAATATGAAAATAAAACTTTCCATTTTACGATAACAAAAGCGAGTGAAGTAAATATGTCGGAACCATTGTTTGAACTAATGAAAAAAGTTATATTGAATACTAATTCAATAATAAAAGACTTGAATGTTGCGCCCGATAAAAATGATACAACGGTTATGCGAGGTATACCGGCAAAAAACAATTGATTATTGAAGTAGAAATTATTCTGATTTTTTTTTTAGCAGAAGGATGCATCTCGATTTTAAAAATACAAAACGCAAATTCATCTCCACCATCTTCCACCAAAATGCACAGAAAGCCTTTTAATAAGGGCTTTCAGCTAGTGGTGGATAAAAAAGTTTAACCTTTTATCTGCTACAAAATCGTGATTATCTGCTACAAATCAGAGTCATCTGTTACTGAATTGAACGCTCTACAACATTATAGTAGGTGTTGCAGCTAATACTTGAGTGGGGAATGTTCTGCTTTATGAGGATACAGCCAGGGTGAATGTAGTTTGTGGCAGTGGGTTTGTTTGCCACTTTTCTCTGATAAGTTAATCTATTTTGCAAAGAAATATAAGTGAGCCCTCAGTTGAAGTCTCATGGGTTCTCGAATGAAAACCCATGAGCCTTCATCTGTGAACCCATGGGTTTTCATATGAAGGCTCACTTAGCTTAAATGGGAAAAACGGGTAGCTTATTAAATAAAATGCCATATCCGAGGAAGCAAGAAAAGCTGTTGTTTACAACATTATTGTGTAATTGAAATAGTCGATTGGTGGCAGATCACTGATTCTAGTAGCAGATGAATTGTGTATAAAATTTATCTGCTACTAATTTATAATACTAGTTATCAAGTTATTAATGCAGGTTGGTAGCAGATAGGTAGATAAAATGTACAAAAAAAGTTCTACGTCACTTTTGGTGGAAGATATTGCATTAAGTTTTTTATTTATTATGTTTTGCAGAATTTTCATCAGATTCAATAAATGGCTTATCAAAAAACATGTATAACCTTGATTGAATAAGCATTTGAGATAGTTTGCTTACGTCAAAAGAGAGAAAGAACAGGTAGACAGTAAACCAACTTGGGGAGATAACTGCACGTCATGTCTTATTGTGAGGCAAATAGATGAATTAATTATATAAATATTATTCTTTCAATAAAAATATAAACTCTATATTTGTAGAATAAAATGTATGATAAAAAACAAAACAGAAGAACTACTAAAAATGAGTCTATGAAAAGAATTCTTTATTTATTGTTTGCTGTGCTATGTACGTCTTATGCATCTGCACAAATAACAAAAGATGATGTGTCCAAGTACATTAATGAACAAAATGCTCCGATTCAAAAAGCAAGAGAAACAAATGATTACAAGAAACTGGAAGGCATTTACAATGGAATGATTAAGACTTTTGAATCTTATCCTCAAAATATAAAGGAAGAGACTGATTCTTATATTGGGGGCCTATACTATAATCTGGCTTGTTATCAATCTTGCCAGAAAAAGAAGAAGCAGGCTGTTGCATCTTTTGTTAAGGCAACAGAACATCAATGGATTTCTTATGCACATGCTGTGCGTGATCATGATCTTGACAATATTAGGAAAGAAAAGCAATTTATTTTT
This sequence comes from uncultured Bacteroides sp., assembly GCF_963678845.1. Taxonomy (NCBI): domain Bacteria; kingdom Pseudomonadati; phylum Bacteroidota; class Bacteroidia; order Bacteroidales; family Bacteroidaceae; genus Bacteroides; species uncultured Bacteroides sp. The sequence continues at coordinate 402,311 of NZ_OY787464.1, read as the reverse complement.
GCTATGGATAAGATTCGTGACGAAGGTGATTATTCATATATCTTAAAGCAAGGTGGGGGATATGTAGTTAAAGCAGATTCTTCTTTGCCTCAAATTACATATCTGGCTCCTAACGATAGTAATCTTGTTCGTATCCGTCAATACTTTAACCTTGACAGTGTTGCCGGAAGTGGAAATGAAATCTCAAAAATAAAGAATTTACTTCACTGGGCGCATAATGTAGTGCGTCATGATGGAGCTTCTCCAAATCCGGAATCAAAGAATGCTATTGATCTGGTAAATATCTGTAAAAAGGAGAACAGGGGGATTAACTGCAGAATGATGGCAATGATGCTCAATGAATGTTACCTGGCAATGGGCTTTAAGTCTCGTTATGTTGTTTGCCTGCCAAAAAAATACATCAATGATTGCCATGTTATAAATGCTGTTTATTCTAATACTCTGGATAAATGGATTTGGATTGATCCCACTTTTGAAGCTTATGTTACAGACGATAAAGGAAATATGCTTGGCATTGCTGAAGTTCGCGAAAGACTTCTCAGTGGAGCTCCTCTTCATTTGAATGAAGATGCCAACTGGAACAATAAGCAGAAGGAGACTCAGGAAGAATATCTGGATTTTTATATGACTAAGAATCTCTACCGTTTAGAGTGTGCGGTAAGGAATGAGTATAATATTGAAACAAAATTAAATGGCAAACCATTGCCTGCATATATTTCTCTTGATCCTTCTTCTACAGCTGAAAGTAAATCCGAAAAGAGAATTGTAACCAATAATGATAAATACTTCTGGCAATGTCCTGAAGAATAAGTTGTTTTACTTTGTATATCAGATTAAAACTGGAAGCATGTCAAAAGCCCAAATCTGAAAGACTAAAGTTACAGGTTGTCATTTGATCAACTTTTTACAGCTATAAAAAGAGCTATTTTTCACTCTACAATTTAGAGTGAAAATAGCTCTTTTATTGTTGAATGTTACAAACTATAACTTTTTCAGATTGAAGAATGCCTTTTGATATATACCATTTTTAAAAGAATTATTGTATCTCTAAGTAAATTTCAAATATTTTCTTCTAAAACGAGGCGATTATAACATATTCAATGCTTTAAACTAAACATCTGCAATGAGTTAGTTGTTATTTCTAAATGAGATTCTTATTCAGGACGGAATTAGTAACCCTCTAATCTATATAAAAATGAGAAACGATAGTTCTGTTGCAACGCTGCTCTTTATTGTAATTGCAGTTGTTGGTGCACTTTTAGCATTTGCTGTTGACAGTCAATTTAATTCAGGACTAAGCCAGACTATTTTGGTCCTGTTCTTCTTTATGGCAGTGTTTACTGCATGGTCTACCAAAGTGGCGACTCAGTGGACCAGGGCTGTAGTGCTTCGATTGGGAAGATTTCAATCTCTTAGAGGGCCTGGTCTTTTTTTTATTTTTCCAATAATAGATTCTATCCCTTACTGGATTGATATCAGGGTTATAACTACTTCGTTTAAGGCGGAAAAAACGCTTACCAAAGATACAGTTCCTGTTGATGTGGATGCTGTTCTTTTCTGGAAGGTTGTTGATCCGAAAAAAGCTGCACTGGATGTTGCCGATTACTATAGTGCTATTGGTTGGGCTTCTCAGACGGCTCTTCGTGATGTGATAGGTAAAACAATGCTGGCCGATATGTTGGAAGGCCGTGATAAGATCAGTGCTCTATTGCAGACTATTATAGATGAGAGGACAGAACCTTGGGGTATTAATGTAATTTCAGTTGAGGTTAAAGATGTGCTAATACCTCAGGGATTAGAGGCTGCTATGTCTATGCAGGCACAGGCAGAGCGGGAACGTCAGGCGAGAGTTATTCTTGGCGACTCTGAGCGCCAGATTGCCAGTAAATTTGTTGAAGCGGCTGAGACCTATTCTGAATCCCCAAATGCTTTCCATCTTCGTGCTATGAATATGCTTTACGAAGGATTGAAAACAAACGCTACTATTGTAGTTGTACCAAGCACGGCTGTTGAGACGATGGGACTTGGCGGTATTGCCGGCACAGTTGCTTTGGCTGATGTTGTTAAAAAAGAAAAGGCTGCTAACTTGAAACACACAGAACGGCCTGATAGATATGATAGGGATTAATAATGTTTTTGATATATTTGAAGAAGGGCTTTTAACTTTAAAGTTTAGAAGTATGAAAAGAATGAATATTTTGTACAAAATGATTTTGGCAGCATGTGTTTCCTTTGTGATGATTAGTTGCGCTACTAAAAAAAGTATGTATGCAGAGACTTATTTAGCAACTAAGCCAAAAGCAGAAATTCCAGGATTGGGCGAATTTGCAGTAAACAAGAGTTTGGACAGGCAGATTGATATGACTCAATTCAAGTCTGTAGAACTAAACCTTGCTTATGCCGGAACAGAAAATCAGGCTCAGCGTCTGAATATAATTTATCCTTCTGTAGGAGATGCGCCTTATAAAGTAATAATGGTGTTTCATGGCGGTGGATGGGCTTTTGGTTCAAAAGAATCGGAAATGATAGCTCCAATTCTGTATAGCACAACTCAGGGATATGTAATTGTGAGTGTAAATTACCGATTGTCAGGTGAAGCTGTATGGCCTGCTCCTTTATATGATGCAAAAGCAGCAGTCCGATTTATTCGTGCCAATGCTGAAAAGTATAAATTAGATGCCTCAAAGATTGTTGTTTGGGGAAATTCGGCTGGCGGACATATCGTTGAAATGCTTGGTGCTACTAACGGCAAACTCGAGTATGAGGATTTGACGATGGGTAATGATACTCTGTCTTCAGAGGTTCAGGGAATAGTTTCTTGGTATGGTGTGTCAGATATGACAAACTTCCCAAACGTTAAAGAACCTGCAAATAAGGAAATGGGATTTGATACCCAATTGGCCGAAAACAAGGAGAAAGCTGATAAGGCAAGCCCTCTTCGCCTGGTGACAAAGAATTATCCTCCAATTCTTCTTGTACATGGAACAAATGATCAGATAGTTCCTTATGTTCAGTCAGTTCAGATGCGTAGTGAAGTTACCCTTTATTGCGGCCCAGGTCGTGCTACACTTAAATCTTTTGAGACTTTAGGACATGGTGATGCAGCAATTAAAACATGGGAAAATGTAATGGATAATCTGAATTTCGTTGATAAGATTTTATGGCCTGATGGAACTAATCCTTATCGTAACAATAATCAAATTGAAATAAAGATTATAAAATAAGTACTTACCGATATATTAAGGTTTAGCATATAGTTCCTCATGTTTCTGATAATAAGGAAGCATGAGGTTTTTTTTATATGGTTGATATCAGTAAACCTTTAGAGCTCGAATTTCTATGGTTTATAATCTCAAAATTATTTTCCAGTAAACCGGAGTTATTGGAAAATAATTTTTAAAATGAAACCAATAAATTTAAAATTATTTCTTTTATTTTTTTTGATATTCTTTGATAACTATATTTAGAAATAGCTATCTTTACATATAGATATAGTATGATTTCTAAATTGCAAACCGTTAATATTATATAATTTATAGTACTATGCATAACAAAGTACTTAGGTTATGCATATATTTGCATTGTCAAATAAAACAAAGAGTATGAATGTAGACAATGTTAAATCACAAATGCGCAAAGGGATGCTGGAATATTGCATCTTATTATTAGTGCATAAAGAGCCTGCCTACGCTTCTGATATCATTCAGAAACTGAAGGAAGCAAAGCTGATAGTTGTGGAAGGTACGCTTTATCCCTTACTTACACGACTAAAAAACGATGATCTGCTGGAATATGAATGGGTAGAGTCAACACAAGGACCTCCCCGTAAATATTATAAGCTTACACCTAAAGGAGAAGTATTCCTGGGCGAACTGGAATTGTCCTGGAGAGAACTGAATGAAACTGTAAACCATATTGCAACTAATGAATTGATTATAAAATGAAAAAAACACTGACTGTGAATTTAGGAGGCACGGTTTTCCATATTGATGAAGACGCGTACCATTTGCTTGACAAATATCTTGCTAACCTTAAGATGCATTTCCGCAAAGAGGTGGGAGCTGATGAGATTGTGAAAGATATGGAATTGAGAATTTCAGAGCTTCTTACTGAAAAAATAAATGCCGGAATTCAGGTAATTTCTATTGATTACGTGGAAGAGGTAATTAAACGAATGGGTAAACCGGAAGAACTTTCCGAGGAAGGGGCAAGAGAGGAAGAAAAGAGTGCAGGCGAAGCTCGTCAGGAATCTTATGCAAATAAAGAAGAAGCTCATCGCCGTTTCTATCGCAATCCCGATGATAAGGTTTTGGGTGGATTAGCCTCTGGTTTGGCAGCATACATGGGCTGTGATCCAACATTGATAAGATTGCTTATGATTGTTTTGATCTTTTTTGGTGTAGGTGTTATTATTCCAATATATATTGTTTGCTGGATTGTTGTTCCCGAAGCATCTACAGCTGCCGAAAAACTTTCCATGCGTGGAGAAAAGGTTACAGTTGAAAATATTGGTAAAACGGTGACTGACGGATTTGAGAAAGTAGCTGGTGGCGTAAATGATTATATGAACTCAGGAAAGTCACGTACAGCATTACAAAAGTTAGGTGATGCATTTGTGCAGATTGTTGGAGTATTTATAAAAGTATTGCTTGTGTTGCTGGCTATTTTGTTTTGTCCGGTGCTGTTTGTGTTGATCATTGTTCTATTTGCCTTAATAGTTGCTGCAATTTCAATTGTTTTAGGTGGTGGAGCGGCATTTGTCAGCTGGCTTCCGTTGGTTGATTGGGGCACAATTTCTACATCTCCTGTCAATGTAGTTGCAGCATGTATTACAGGTATTGTTTTAGTGGGTATTCCCTTGGCCAGTATCGTATATTCAATATTCCGTCATCTTCTTGATTGGAAACCAATGTCGTCTGGTGTAAAACTAGCATTGGTAATTCTTTGGGTAATAAGTCTTATACTCGCTATCTTTTTGTTTCCTACGTTATCCTTGCCTTATTGGGATCATCGCATATATACCATAACTACTTAGTGGTTATCGACCCTTTTTTAGCACAAAAGAAGCCGCTGTTTTTTGATTTAGTAATCATTGATAGCTGCTTCTTTTTTTATATAAATAATGTATTAAAATTCTGATATACTGCTTCTTGAAACTTCTTATGTAAGGAAATAAAAAGAAAAATAGTGTTGCATGAATTAAAAATTAGCTAAAAGAATTTGCGAGTTGCATTTTGTTCTTATCTTTGTGAATCAGAAATTACAGCTTTAAAGAGAGAAAAATAACTAAAAAATATAAAACAATAGCTTATGTCACAAATTGTAGGGCATATCTCACAAGTAATCGGTCCGGTAGTGGATGTGTTCTTTGAGAGTATGGGTGAAAAGATACAGTTGCCAAGCATTCACGATGCTATGGAAATTAAGCGTTCCAATGGTAAGACGCTTATCGTTGAAGTTCAACAGCATATTGGTGAAAATACAGTTCGTTCGGTTGCTATGGATAGTACGGATGGATTACAAAGAGGTCTGGAAGCAGTATCTTTGGGAAAACCAATCACAATGCCTGTTGGAGATCAGGTGAAAGGACGCTTGATGAACGTAATTGGAGAGGCTGTTGATGGTATGGAAAAACTGGATATGACTGGTTCGTATCCTATTCATCGCGAACCTCCTAAATTTGATGAATTAACAACTTCCAGAGAAGTATTATTCACCGGAATCAAGGTTATTGACCTTTTGGAACCTTATGCTAAAGGTGGTAAGATTGGTTTGTTTGGTGGTGCCGGTGTAGGTAAAACCGTACTTATCATGGAGTTGATCAATAACATTGCCAAGAAAGGAAATGGTTTCTCTGTATTTGCCGGTGTTGGTGAACGTACACGTGAAGGTAATGACTTGCTTCGTGAAATGATCGAGTCTGGTGTTATTCGCTATGGTGAAGAGTTTAAAAAATCAATGGCCGAAGGCAATTGGGATCTATCTTTAGTTGATAAAGAAGAGATGGCTAAGTCTCAGGCTACATTGGTGTATGGTCAGATGAATGAACCTCCTGGTGCACGTGCTTCTGTTGCTCTTTCCGGATTAACGGTTGCTGAGTCTTTCCGTGATTCAGGTGCTGCTGATGGAGTTCAAAAAGATATATTGTTATTTATCGATAATATTTTCCGTTTTACTCAGGCTGGTTCTGAGGTATCTGCTTTGTTGGGACGTATGCCTTCTGCTGTAGGATACCAACCTACATTGGCTACTGAAATGGGTGTGATGCAGGAACGTATTACTTCTACAAAGAATGGTTCTATCACTTCTGTTCAGGCTGTTTATGTGCCTGCTGATGACTTGACCGACCCTGCTCCGGCAACTACTTTCTCTCACTTGGATGCAACTACCGTACTTAGCCGTAAGATTACTGAGCTTGGTATTTATCCGGCTGTAGATCCATTGGAATCTACTTCTCGTATATTGGATCCACTTGTAGTTGGTCAGGAACATTATGATACAGCTCAACGAGTAAAACAGATTCTTCAACGTAATAAAGAACTACAGGATATTATTGCTATCCTTGGTATGGAAGAGCTATCAGACGAAGACCGTCAGACAGTAAACCGTGCTCGTCGTGTGCAGCGTTTCTTGTCTCAGCCATTTACAGTGGCAGAACAGTTTACAGGTGTTAAGGGTGTGATGGTTTCTATCGAAGACACAATTAAAGGATTTAATATGATTATGGATGGTGACGTAGATTACCTTCCGGAATCATCTTTCCTGAATGTGGGTACAATTGAAGAAGCCATTGAAAAAGGAAAGAAGCTGTTGGATCAAGCAAAATAATAGCCATATTCAGTTACGGTGTACTAGTAAATAATAATATTATGAAATTAGAAATATTATCACCGGAACGGTCCCTATACATTGGTGAAGTAGACGTTGTAACCTTGCCGGGTACGCTCGGAAGGTTTACAGTACTACAAGACCATGCCCCGCTAGTTTCTTCCTTAAAGGAGGGAACTATAAGGATAAAACCTTATGAGGGAGAAGAAAAGGAACTGTCCATTAAAGGAGGATTTGTAGAAGTCAAGCAGAACGTTGTTTCTGTTTGCGTGGAAAAATAGAAAATCACAAACTTAAATCTAAATCTCGAAATTCATGAAAGCATTACGGAAAAGGTTCCTTGTAGTACTAACCGTAGTAATGAGTATAATTAGCCTTATCGGCGGGATTATTGTATACAATATAGTTCCAACAAGGATATTTGGCTGGTATATAGGTATACCATTATTTTATTACGGAATGGGACTTGCCTTTGGGGAAGTACTAAGGAGGATTAATAAGGAAACGAATACTAAATTATTGAATATCTATTTAATAATCAAGGTATCAAAAATTATCTTTACGGTAATTCTTATGATACTTTACATAGTGCTGATTGACGAGTATGACAGAGTATTTGTGATTACTATTGGACTCTTCTATATGGCCTATCTAATATTGGAATCAAAGTTTTATTTTGATTTTGAAAAGAGTTTAAAAAGAAAAAAGACGAATGAAAAGCTTAAAGTATAACATAAGAAAATTGACCTGGCTATTACTGTTTATGTTGATGCCTGTGTTGTCGGCCTCTGCTGCAGAGTCTGAAGGCAATGGTAAGTTAGATGTAACAGGTATTGTATTAGGTCATATCGGTGATTCTTATGAATGGCACATCACCACATGGGGAGAAACTCACATTTCCATTCCATTGCCAGTTATTGTAATGGGAAGCAATGGTCAGTGGCATGTATTTCTTTCATCTGAGTTTCATCATTCTCCTACAGGTGAACACGAAGGCTTTTATATAGCCAAAGAAGGAAGCTTTAAAGATAAGATAGTGGAAAAAAGTGCTACGGGCGCAGAGACCAGACCTTTGGATTTATCCATTACTAAAACAGCTTTTGCCATTATTCTTAATAGTATTCTTCTTTGCATAATGATACTAAGCGTTGCTCGTTGGGCCAAGAGAAATCCAAATCAGGCTCCGAAAGGATTTGCCGGATTTATGGAGATGTTTATTATGGATATTAATGATAATGTCATAAAGACTTGTATAGGGAAAGGATACGGACGTTTTGCTCCTTATTTGCTTACCGTATTTTTCTTTATATTCTTCAATAACTTAATGGGATTAATTCCAATATTCCCAGGAGGAGCAAACGTAACAGGAAACATCGCAATTACACTTACTTTAGCTTGTTGTACGTTCCTTGCTGTGAATATTTTCGGAACAAAAGAATACTGGAAAGAAATATTCTGGCCCGATGTGCCTATGGTTCTGAAGCCAATTATGATTCCAATTGAAGTAGTGGGTATTATTACAAAACCATTTGCATTGATGATTCGTCTTTTTGCAAATATGATGGCAGGACACTCCGTTATTCTTAGTCTTGTTTGTCTGGTGTTTATTACCGCTGCAATGGGACCTGTACTGAATGGTTCGATGACAGTTTTATCTGTGTTTTTTGGGATCTTTATGAATATTCTTGAACTTTTGGTTGCTTACATCCAGGCGTATGTATTTACCATGCTTTCTGCAGTGTTTATTGGATTATCTAAAGTAGAACCTCATCACGTTAAATAATTAAATGAATTTTCAATAATAAGATTAATATAAACCATTAAAAAATAAAAATTATGTTAGGTACAGTATTATTACAAGCAGCAGTTGCTGGAATTGGATTAGGGAAATTAGGTGCAGCAATTGGTGCAGGTATCGCAGCAGTTGGTGCAGGTATTGGTATTGGTAAAATTGGTGGTTCTGCAATGGAAGCTATTGCACGCCAACCTGAATCAGCTGGCGATATTCGTATGAATATGATTATTATTGCAGCTTTGGTTGAAGGTGTTGCCTTGTTTGCTGTTGTTGTTTGTTTCTTAGCTTTATCATAATATGTCATTATTACAACCTGAATTTGGGCTTCTGTTTTGGATGCTCCTCTCTTTCATAATAGTATTTATCATTCTGGCTAAGTTTGGTTTTCCTGTCATTACAAAAATGGTGGAAGATCGTAAGCTATTTATTGATAAATCACTGGAAGCTGCTAATACCGCGAACGAACAGTTGGCAGGTATTAAGGCTGATGGAGAAGCAATTCTATCAGCAGCCCGTGAAGAGCAGGTGAAAATCTTGAATGATGCAGCTGCTATTCGCGATAAAATTATCAACGAAGCAAAAGTTAGTGCACAACTGGAAGCTAAAAAACAATTAGACGAAGTAAGACTTCAGATCCAGGCTGAGAAAAATGAAGCTATCCGTGACGTACGTCGTCAGATAGCAGCTCTCTCTGTCGATATTGCCGAAAAGGTTATTCGTGGTAGTCTGAAGAAAGACAAGGAACAGATGGATATGATCGATCGTTTGTTGGATGAAGTGACAGTTTCAAAATCGTAAGCAATGAATATAGGTATTATTCCCATGCGTTACGCTAAAGCGTTGTATGCTTTTGCACAGGATAAAAGTGTAGAAGAGAAAGTTTATGCTGAGATGAGTCTGTTGGCTCATAGTTTTGCAGAACACACTTCTCTGAAAACTGTACTGGATAATCCGGTGATGAAGAGCAAAGAAAAGCAGAGTCTTATATGTACTGCAGCCGGCACTCAGGTGAGCGATGTATTTGTGCGCTTCATAGAGTTGGTGTTGCATCAGAAAAGAGAAAAGCACCTGCAATCCATTGCTTTGATGTATCAGGATTTATACCGCAAAGCTAAACTTATCTCCATTGGATCATTGGTTACAGCATCTCCTTTGAGCACTGAGACTGAAGATCACATGAGGAAATTGTTAATGAAGGACAAGAAAGGTACACTGGATTTTAAAACTTCAGTAGATCCTGAAATTATGGGTGGTTTTATCTTTAGTATAGATACCTACCGCCTGGATGCTAGTATTGCAACGCAACTTAGACGGGTGAAAAGCCAGTTTATGGATAAGAATAGAAAAAGTATATAAATAAAGAATTATGTCCGAAAATATAAAAGCAAGTGAAGTTTCCGAAGTGTTGCGTATGCAACTTGAAGGAATTGATACCAGCCTTCAGTTTGATGAGGTGGGGACAGTACTTCAAGTCAGTGACGGTGTAGTCCGTATCTATGGTTTGAGGAATGCTGAAGCTAACGAGCTGCTGGAGTTCGACAATGGCATGAAGGCTATTGTGATGAACCTTGAAGAAGACAATGTGGGAGCTGTGTTACTTGGCCCTACTGATCAGATAAAGGAAGGATATATAGTAAAACGTACCAAACGTATTGCATCTATCAACGTAGGTGAGGGCATGCTTGGACGTGTTATCAATCCGCTTGGTGAACCATTGGATGGTAAAGGTGAGATTTCTGGCGAACGTTGTGAAATGCCATTGGAACGTAAAGCTCCGGGTGTTATTTTCCGTCAGCCGGTAAATGAACCTCTACAAACAGGATTGAAAGCTGTAGATGCTATGATTCCTATTGGTCGCGGCCAGCGTGAGTTGATTATCGGTGACCGTCAGACAGGAAAGACATCTATTGCCATTGATACTATTATCAATCAAAGAAGTAACTTTGAAGCAGGTAACCCCGTATATTGTATTTATGTTGCAATAGGACAAAAAGGTTCTACTGTTGCTACTATAGTAAATACGCTGAAGGAAAAAGGTGCAATGGATTATACAATTGTAGTTTCAGCTACAGCGTCTGATCCTGCTGCAATGCAATATTTCGCACCATTCGCCGGTGCTGCTATCGGTGAGTACTTCCGTGACAGCGGACGCCATGCACTGGTTGTTTATGATGACTTGTCTAAACAGGCTGTTGCTTATCGTGAGGTATCATTGATTCTTCGTCGTCCTTCCGGTCGTGAAGCATATCCGGGTGATATCTTCTATCTGCACTCTCGTTTGCTTGAGCGTTCTGCTAAGATTATCAATCAGCAGGAAATTGCATGCCAAATGAATGATCTTCCTGAAAGCATGAAAGATAAAGTGAAAGGTGGGGGTTCTTTGACTGCTCTTCCAATCATTGAAACTCAGGCTGGTGACGTTTCTGCATATATCCCAACCAATGTAATTTCAATTACTGATGGTCAGATATTCCTTGATACCGACTTGTTCAACCAAGGTAACCGTCCTGCAATTAACGTAGGTATTTCTGTATCACGTGTAGGTGGTAACGCTCAGATCAAGGCAATGAAGAAAGTGGCCGGTACATTGAAAATTGACCAGGCACAGTTCCGTGAACTTGAAGCATTTACCAAGTTTGGTGGTGATATGGACCCGGTTACTGCACTTACTATCAATAAAGGACAAAAGAATACCCGTTTGCTGGTACAGCCACAGTATACTCCAATGTCTGTTGAACAGCAAATTGCAATTTTATATTGCGGAACACACGGTTTATTGAAGGCAGTTAAGTTGGATAAGGTTCACGAATTTGAAAAGAACTTTTTATTAGATCTTCAGAATAACCACCAGGAAGATGTACTTGATGTATTGAAGACAGGTGTTATTAATGACGAAGTTTCTGCAATCATTGAAAAAGTAGCAGGATCTATTGCGAAAGTCTATAGTAAATAGGAGGAAATATGGCATCACTAAAAGAAGTAAAAGGAAGAATAGCATCGGTTAACAGTACCAGGAAGATTACGTCTGCCATGAAAATGGTAGCTTCGGCTAAGTTGCACCGTGCTCAAAATTCTATCGTGAATATGCTTCCTTACGAGAAGAAGCTGCATGCCATGCTAACGGCTTTCCTCTCAAATGAAGCCGATATTCAATCACCTTACATTGCGACTCGTCCGATAAAAAAGGTAGCAATAGTTGCTTTTTCATCTAATTCATCTCTTTGTGGTGCCTACAATGCAAACGTGGCCCGCCAGTTGAATTTGATGGTGGAAGGATATGAATCTACAGTTGGCAAGGAAAACATTCTGATTTTTGCTGTGGGCAAGAAAATTGCTCACGAAGCAAAGAAAGAAGGGCTGATCGTTGCCGGAGAATTCCTCGAGATGGCAGATAAACCTTCCTATAAGGATTCGTTTGACCTGGCTAATAATTTGATGAAGCTGTTTGCTGATAAAGAAATTGATAAGGTAGAACTGCTTTATCATCATTTTAAGAACACAGCTTCACAGATTCTGACTCGTGAGAATTACCTGCCTGTAGACTTATCTGTAGAAGAAGAGGTAACAACTGATCACCAATGGGCTTTGGATTATATCTTTGAGCCATCAAAAGAGGCGCTGATTGCTACTTTGGTTCCTCAGGTTCTTGGCTTGAGATTGTATACTGCGTTGCTTGATTCAAATGCATCAGAGCACGCTGCACGTACAATGGCTATGCAGATTGCTACTGATAATGCGAATGAAATAATTCAGGATTTAACTGTATTGTACAATAAATCCCGTCAGCAGGCCATTACTAATGAGCTGCTTGATATTATCGGAGGTTCGTTTAAGTAGATATTAAAAATATAGCTTTATAGGAATAGCCTTTATTCAGTATTAGAATGCTGATTAAAGGCTATTTTTTTGCTAGCATACGATAAGGAGAAATATTACCCCGTCTGATTCGTTTCGTTTGGATGTATATATAATTTATGTTGTGGTGACAAACTCTGTAGAAAACTTCTTTTATATGTCCCGTGCTAAAATTTAGCACTGCGGCTATCACGGCGTCTCAGAAGGAGAGACCCTGTTACCCCCTCCAAAACAACCTTTTGTTTTTCTTTTTTTGGATGATAATCTGTTTCGTTTTTAGGTTCTGTTTAAAGTCTTGATAATGTTGTTGTTAAAGGTGACGTATATTGAATTACGCCTTAATCTATGGATTAACAGAATCTATTTCCTGTAAGGAATTTTAGTATTCAGAATAAATTCAAACCATATTTTTTGAGATAGGGGAGAGTGAGGAGTGAACATAGAATATGCATCCTGATCCTATAATGCAAAAGAGCCATTCCGGCACTAATAATAGAGTGCGAAATGGCTCTTACATATCTGATATGTATTATAATATCAGCTGAAAAGAATTATCTTCCTGTTGCTTGCATATACTTGGTTTTCTTTACCAGGTAATTAACCCTTGCTTCGGTATTCTGATCCCTGCTTTGCTGTAAAAGAGTCTCAGCATCCAGTAAATCATTTAAAGCAACAGTTCCGGCTTTGTAGAAATCATTATTCAACCGAAGGTTTTCACTAGATGACTGCACGGATTTCTCAGCCAGATTAACTTGTTTATAAGCCTCTTCCAGCTCATTCCACAGTTGCTGCATCTGAATAATAAGCAATTCGCTATTGTTTTGCTTATCGTTCTCGGCCATTTTCTCATTCAGCTTTTGCTTTTTTATGGCATGAGAACCGCCCCACCATCCGGATATTGGTACCGAAACTGTGGTGTAAAGAATGCCGAAGCTGCTATTTTTATCCATTAGATGATTATACATATATCCTGCACCAACTGCAACCTGAGGCATATATTCTCCGATTTTAATTTTTGTCTGAAGTCGATTAGCCTCTACATTCTTATCCAGCAATTTATATTCTGTACGGTTACGCAATGTCTCTTCGTGGTTTACTTTATATTCCAGCGGAGATGCCAAAGAACTGAAAGCAGTTGTGTCCGTAACAAAATCTTTTGATGCAATGCCCATATACTGGCATAAGGCTAGTTTTGAGATTGAAAGACCATTTTCCACTTTCAACTTATTGCTCGCAATTTCGTTTTGCTTAAGTTCAACTCTCAATACATCGTTCTTGTTAGTTGTTCCGGCTTTGTAAGAAGCAGTAACATCCTTGTGCAGATTTTCAAGCATCTTCTCAACAATCTGAATAGTCTTCATCTTTTCTTGCAGAGAAACAATTTGCCAATAATACTGCTCGGCAGTAACCGATACTTCATCTTCTGAAAGTTTCTTTTGATATCCGCTTACTTCAGTGCCAAGCTGAGCCAGTTTGTTCCCATTTACTATTTTTCCGCCGGCATAGACAGGCTGTGTGGCAGTTACCCCGCCAATAACTCCACTTTTTAGCATTGACATACTCATTCCCGCAAAATCAATGGCAATTATTCCTTTATTGGCATTGAATCCGCCTCCCGTGGCACTCACCACAGGGAAATAGTTTGTGAAAGCCTCTTTTTTTGTTTCATTGGAAGCGCTCTGTTCCAATCGGGCATTTCTTATTTTCACGTTGTTCTCCAGGGCCAGTTTCTTGCATTGTTCCAGCGTGAGCACGTCTTGAGCAGAGATGCTTAATCCGCTTAGCAGGAAAAGACTTAGGAGTGCTATATTTTTCTTTTTCATTAATTAATCTTATCTAGAAATTTATACTCGAATAATTTTTATTTATTCGCCAATGGTTGTTGATTTATTCCTCAATAGATAAAATCCATTGAGGAATAAATTCTGACCATTATTCAGGCGATACAATTCCTTTGTTATTTCCTCTGAAAATAAGCCAGTAAGCAACAGGTAGAACCGTTACAACCAGCACCATTGATATCAATGTTCCGAAGCAGATAACTGTACCCATTGGTCCCCAAAGCGGACTGTTGCTTATAATCATAGGTATTACACCCATTGATGCTGCGGCAGATGTGAGGAAGATAGGGCGCATACGGCGTTTTCCTGCCTCAATAGCAGCCTCATATACCGGAAGTTTGTGCTTGTTTCTTAGCTCTTCCGCATAATCGAGCATGATAATTCCATTTCTTACAAGGATACCCATCAGACTCACAATACCAAGAATTCCCGTCATACTAACATCCTGCCCCATTATCAGAACACCTATTGCCGCTCCGAAGATGGTTAGTGTCATAGATATAAGGATGAGCAATGCCAGATTTATCTTTCTGAAATGAAATAAGAGTATAAAGAAGATAATCACTATGGCAATAAGTAGTGCCGCTATAATCTGAGGAAGAGTTTCCTGATCTGATTCTTTCTGTCCTCCCATGCTCAGTGTTACACCTTTAGGCAGGCTAACATTTTCAAGCCTCTTTTCAACCTTAGCAGCCATAGCGGTTGTGTTTACACCCCTTTTTACATCGGCATTGATTGAGAGGGTTCTCACTCCATTTCTACGGACAATCTGTCCTTCAGTCCAGTCGGGAACTATTTTGGCTATCTGACGAAGAGGTACAGATACTCCCGGAACAATAGACTGAACATATTCATTGCCCAGATCTTCAAAGTTAGGATCTGCTTTTCTTTCAGCTTTCAGCTTAACCTGCATCGGATAATCTCCGTCCCACAAGGTGGTAAGTGGAATGCCCGAACCAAAGCGCATGGCCATGTTTGCTGCTACCAGAGATTTGCTGATACCAAGACGATTGGCTTCATCATTATCAATTTTGATCATTGCGCCCGGTGTTTGCTCCTCAAAATTAGGACGTACCAAAGATAAACCGTCCATGTTTCTTAATGTAAGCAGTACTTTTTCTCCGGCTTTATTTAAATCCTTCAGGCTATCGCCACTCAATCTCACTTCAATGGGAGATCGTGCATCAGAATAGTCCAACTGTTTGAAACGAACGTAGGTATTGGGGAAATAGTTTGAATATTTTTCGGTCAGCTCGTCCAGCAATTCTACTGTTGCTTCCGGCGAAACTGTGTTTACAATATACTGTGCATAGTTGCTTCCAGGCATATTGGGCGCATACAAAGAATGAAAACGGGGTGAACCCTCGCCAAGAAATGAAGTGATAGAGACTATTCGTTTATCTTTCTTCATTATGGTTTCAAGCTTACCAACTACAGCTGCAGTTTGTTCAATCGCTGTTCCTTTAGGCAAATAGAATTCCACAGCAAACTGATCACGTTCGGCAACAGGCATCAGTCGTTGCGGCAAGGTACTGAACAATAAACATCCCGTAACTACGGTTATCACTCCGGCACTTAATGTAATCCACGGATGCTTGAAACACTTGTCGAGCAATATTTCATACTTTTTCTGCATCAGGTCTAACAGACTTTTCTTTTCTTTCTTTCCTTCGTTATCATGTTTCAATCCTTTGGTTATAAAGAAATACTGCATGTAAGGAACCAAAAGCATAGCTACCAACAAAGATATACCGAGGATAATACTGATAGACCAGGGGAATACCTTCAGGAAGTCATTGTACATTCCCGTTGTGGTAATAAGAAACGGAAAGAATGTAATACTGATAGCCAACGTGGCAGAGAAGATGGACTTGAACAACTTCATGGCACTCATAACGGAAGCGTGCCAGCGCGACATTCCTTCGTCCAGATGTTCCAGATAGCTATCTATAATAACAATAGAATTGTCCACAATCATTCCCAGCGTTACAATCAATGCTGCAAGAGTTACCGTATTAAGCTCAATACCGAATGCATAAAACAATCCCAGCGATATGAATATGGATATAGGAATTGTTGACGCAGCAACGGAAGCAACCCGCATAGGGAGTAAACACATTATGACAATGATAACAGCACCAATGGCAATCATTAGTTCCTTCAGGAAGTTGAATACAGAATCTCCCACCACTTTTGATAGGTCGGCTATGCGGTAAATACTCACACTCTTGGGTAGTTCCTTTTGATATTCCTCAAGCACTTTGTTTACATCCTTTCCGAGCTGAACAACGTTATTTCCAGTTCTCATTTCCATAGACAGCAGAATACACTTTTTCCCGTTATTCTTTATATAAGAATCCGGATCTGGATATTCACGCACCACACGAGCCACATCCTTCAACCGGATAACATGACCTGTTGGATCGGAATAAATAATCTGTTCAGCTACATCTCTTTCCGTTTTATAAGTCTCGGAGATATGTATCGGTGCTACGAAATTCTTGTTGTCAACGGCTCCGCTCATGGAGGTAAATCCCTGAGAGAACAGATTAGCGGCAAGCGTAGTAGAGCTGATGCCGTAAGCAGCTAGTTTTTCCTGTTCTATATAAATGCTGATTTGTTCTTTCTGTAACCCATAACTTCGAAGATTGGATACCGCGTCTATACGACGCAATCTGTTCTGTAACTCTTCCAGATACTTTTCCAGTTCGCGGTATGTTTTATCCTCAGATTCCAGAGTTATAAGCAATGCCGAAGTATCACCAAAGTCATCATTGGCCATCAAAGCCACAACCCCTGAAGGCAACTGTGCTTTGAATCCTTCTAGTCCATGTTTGAATTTAGACCAGAACTCATCCTTATTCTTTACATCGTCATTAAGTTCCACATTAACAATCACCATTCCGTCTTTAGAGGTGGAATAAGTTTTTTTCTTCTTCACTTCCTTATAGGTGAAGATGAATTTCTCCAAAGGCTTGGCCAGTTGTTCCTCAACTTCAGCCGATGTGGCCCCCGGATAAACGCCAATAACCAATCCCTGACGGATAGTGAAAACAGGGAATTCCTGTTTGGGCATTACTGTAAGTGAATAAACCCCGAACATCACGAGCAACGACGCAATCAGAATCACGATCTGTCGGTGCCTCATGGCCAATTCTACTATATTTATTTTTCTCTTACTCATTTCACTGTAATTTTCATTCCTTCACTTACTTTCTGATTCCCTTCAATGATAACCTGATCGCCAGACGATAATCCACTGGTTACAACAACCCCCTGGTTGGTCAGAGCACCAGTTCCCACGATTTTTCTTGTGGCTTTACTGTTCTTTGCCAGCCAAACAAAGCGTTCGCCTGTATCAATAATCTGAATGGCACTGTTTGGAACAAGAATACCACCTTGCTGCTGGTCGGGCGATGAAATAAATACTTCACAAACCATTCCCGGCATCAGTTCACGTCGAGGATTACTCAGTTTTACTTTAACTTCGTAAGTATGTGAAAGAGGATTGGCAATTACTCCCTTTTCGTCTATCTTGCCTTCAAATGATTTATGATTCAACGCAGCCACGTTAATCTGAGCAGTTGCCCCCTTTTTTACACGTGCAATCTCATTTTCCGGAACGGAAACCTTCACGTTTACTTTATCTATAGTAACCAGCTTGAGCGACTCAATTCCCGGAGCAACGTTCATACCAGCATCAATGGATTTCTTTGCAATGACTCCGCTAAAAGGAGCATACAGATTGCAATCATGCAGACTTTTTTTCGCAATGCTTTCCTCAGATTGTGCTTGCTGCAGTTTAGTCTGAATCTCTACATACTTTATTTCCGGCAAACTGCCACTCTCATGCAACTGTGTCAAACGTTTGTACGCATCCTGAGCTTGTTTCAAAGAGGAATTTGCAACATTGTATGAATTCATCAATGTAGCTTTATTGAGAACAGCAAGCAGTTGTCCCTTTGAAACACTCTGTCCTTCCGATACCAAAACCTTTTCTACTGTTCCCATCACCGAGAAACTTAGAGATGAGCCTGTGTTCTCTTCAACTGTTCCCACATAGTTATGCTCTCCTGTAGAAGTAGACATCGATACTGTTTCGACTTTTACCGGAATAACCTCTTCGGCTGCTGCTTCTTCCTTTTTACCTTTACAACTAACTAGCAATAATAGCAACGCAAATGCGAATACTTGTTCTCTTTTTTTCATACCATGTTATTTATTATACTATTGATCCTAAATTCTTTGCAAAGTTGAGGAGTTAACTTAATGATTGAAAGTTCCTGAATACCCCTTAATTGTTCTATTTGTCGCATTGTATACCTTGAAATGATATTTTTATTATATATTTGCGCTAAAACAAGACATATGGAACAAATTGAAAACAAAGAAATACAACGATGGGACCTTGCAACACTTGATAAAGTTCCTGATGCTGATTATATTGATAATGATTTCGCAATATTCAATAATATAGATAATGTTCCTATTTTTGATTATCCAACCCGGATAGATCTTAGTGTAATGGCAATTTGCTTGAGCGGATATGCTAAAGTGGGAATAAACCTGAAAGATTATACGCTGAAAAAGAATGATATGATTATAATAACTCCTGATCAGATAGTTCAGCTTCACGAAATGAATGATGATTTCTCTGGCTTGTTTTTTGTGTTATCTCATGTTTTTATGGATGAAATAATGGTAACTCTTGACAGGATTCTTCCTATATTTTTTTATATTAAAAATAATCCATGTACAATACTAACTGATGAAGAGGTATCATCGGTTATGAAATATCATTCTTTTCTGTGGGAAAAGGTACGAAATACGAATAATGTTTATCGTAGGGAGATAACTAAAAATATAATAAGGGCATTGGTTGTTGAACTGTATAGTATATTTGAAGCTCATATACCCGAAAAGAGATTCAGATCAAGAAAAGAAGAACTTTTTGAGTCGTTTCTTTTGTCGGTCAGCCGTAATTTTATCAAAGAAAGAAGCGTAACTTTTTATGCAGATCAGCTTTTTCTTACCCCTAAACACCTTTCAAGGGTGATAAAAGAAATAAGCGGCCGGTCGGCAGGAGAGTGGATTGACGAACAAGTTGTTCTGGAAGCAAAGGCCCGCCTAAAAACATCATCCCAGACCATACAGGAGATTGCCGATCAACTTGGTTTTCCCAATCAGTCTTTCTTTGGAAAGTATTTTAAACATCATAGTGGTAAGTCGCCCAGTGAATATCGTAAGGCTTAAATCTCAGTGTTTGAATAAAACTAGATTGACGGTGTAGCATAATAAACGTTGTTGGAAGTGTTTTAATTGAACTTCAGATAGATAGCTCTCAAACAGCAATAGTACCGGTTTGAATACTGATTTTTTTTCTTTAATTTATTCTTTTAATGTACATTTATAACGGAGCTATTTTCCTATCTTTGGCGTCAAAATTACAAACTCATATTAAAAATGCCTTTATGAATAGAATTATTTTAAACGAAACTTCTTATTTTGGAGCTGGTTGCCGAAGTGTTATTGCTGTAGAAGCTGCCCGTCGTGGATTTAACAAAGCATTCTTTGTAACAGATAAAGACCTTATTAAGTTTGGTGTTGCTGCAGAAATTATCAAAGTTCTTGATGATGCAAAGATTCCTTACGAACTATATAGTGACGTAAAAGCAAACCCTACAATTGCAAACGTGCAGAATGGTGTTGGTGCTTTCAAAGCATCAGGAGCCGACTTTATCATTGCCTTGGGTGGTGGCTCTTCTATAGATACTGCTAAAGGTATTGGTATTGTAGTAAACAACCCTGAATTCGCCGACGTTAAGTCTCTTGAAGGTGTTGCTAATACCAAAAATAAGGCTGTTCCTACTTTTGCATTGCCTACTACTGCTGGTACTGCTGCTGAGGTAACAATCAACTACGTTATCATTGATGAAGACGCAAAGAAAAAAATGGTTTGTGTGGATCCTAATGATATTCCTGCTGTTGCCATTGTAGACCCTGAATTGATGTACTCAATGCCTAAAGGCCTTACTGCTGCAACAGGTATGGATGCTTTGACTCACGCTATTGAGAGTTATATTACTCCAGGCGCATGGGCCATGAGTGATATGTTCGAAATCAAAGCAATTGAAATGATTTCTCAGAACCTGAAAGCTGCTGTGGAAAATGGAAAAGATACCGTTGCACGTGAAGCTATGTCTCAGGCTCAGTATTTTGCTGGTATGGGATTCTCAAACGTAGGTTTGGGTATTGTTCACTCAATGGCTCACCCATTGGGCGCTTTCTATGATACTCCTCACGGTGTTGCTAACGCTTTGCTTTTACCTTACGTTATGGAATACAATGCAGAATCTGCTGCTGCTCCTAAATACAAAGAGATTGCAAAAGCAATGGGCGTAAACGTAGAAGGAATGACTTGCGAAGAAGGTGTGAAAGCTGCTATTGAAGCAGTGAAAGCATTGTCAATCAGCATCAACATCCCTCAGAAATTACATGAAATTGGAGTGAAGGAAGAAGATCTTCATGATCTTTCTGTAGCTGCCTTCAATGATGTCTGTACTGGTGGTAATCCTCGTACAACTTCAGTGGAAGATATCGAAAAGATTTATCATATAGCTTTCTAAAAATAGCAAAGTTCTACGATAGTATCTTGTTAAGATACAACAGCCTTTAAAGAGTATTCAAATGCTTTTTAAAGGCTGTTTTTATTTATGAAATTATGGCAAATTATTGGATAGTGAAAGCTGATGCATCATATCTATAAGTAAAATTATTAATTGCCGGAGAAGTCTAAAATATCCCATTATGTTTTCTGATTATGATGTATATCAAACATGTGTTTAGATATACATCTAACATATGCTTTGATATATATCTAAAATACAGTTCGATGTATATCAAAAATGAAATCTCTTTTTAAGAAAATAATAATTATAGCCTAAACATAGAAATTCTCTCTTTCTACCTCTGTTATATTACCTGTATGCTAGTTGATTTAGTTAAATTTTAATGGTTTGAATTGCTTTTTACTGTTATATTAATAATATGAAAAGCATTATGCTATACATTTGAAATATGTTTCTAAGAATGACATATTTGTTATTTTAATGCAGGTTCTATTCATTCTTTATTGTTAATTTTGCAGCCATAAACAAACAGTTATGAAGACAGATATTGAAATAGCTAGAAATGTTGAGCTAACGAAAATAAAACAGATAGCATGCGGAGTTGGCATTCCAGTTGATGAAATTGAAAATTATGGCCGATATATTGCCAAGGTTCCCGTTCATTTAATAAATGAAGAGAAAGTAAAACAGAGCAATTTGATTCTTGTAACCGCAATCACTCCTACAAAAGCGGGAATTGGAAAGACAACTGTATCTATTGGTCTTGCTTTGGGACTAAATAGAATAGGTAAGAAAGCAATTGTTGCATTACGTGAACCATCTTTAGGTCCTTGTTTCGGAATGAAAGGTGGAGCTGCCGGAGGTGGATATGCGCAGGTGCTTCCGATGGAGAATATCAATCTTCACTTCACGGGAGACTTTCATGCAATTACTTCTGCGCACAACATGATTACTGCTTTGCTTGATAATTATCTTTATCATAAACAGTCTTCAGGGTTTGGATTGAAAGAAATTTTATGGAAACGTGTACTGGATGTTAATGATCGTACTCTTAGAAATATAGTTGCAGGAATTGGTGGAAAGGTGAATGGCATTACACGTGAGGCCGGATTTGATATAACTCCTGCATCTGAAATTATGGCTATCCTTTGTCTGGCCAGAGATCTGAAAGACCTTCGTCGCCGGATTGAAAATATATTGTTGGGATTTACCTATGATGATAAACCTTTTACAGTAAAAGACCTTGGCGTTGCAGGTGCGATAACTGTTCTTCTGAAAGAATGTATTCATCCTAATCTGGTTCAGACTACAGAGCACACAGCAGCATTTGTTCACGGTGGTCCTTTTGCTAATATTGCTCATGGGTGTAATTCTATTGTAGCAACTAAAATGGCAATGAGTTATGGCGATTATGTAATTACAGAAGCCGGCTTCGGTGCCGATCTTGGTGCAGAGAAATTCTTTAATATCAAATGTCGTAAATCAGGATTGCAGCCTAAGTTGACTGTGATTGTGGCAACGGCTCAGGGATTAAAAATGCATGGTGGAGTAAGTCTGGATAAAATAAAAGAACCTAATCTGGATGGACTGAGTGAAGGGTTGAAGAATCTGGATAAGCATATTAATAATATCCGCTCCTTTCACCAGAATGTAGTGGTTGCTTTTAATAAGTACAACACCGACTCTGACGAAGAAATTGCGATGATTCGTGAATATTGTGAATGGGCAGGAGTGGGCTTTGCCGTGAATGATGCTTTTGCACAAGGCGGCAAAGGAGCCGAAGAGCTTGCAAATCTTGTAGTGAAGACTATTCAGGAGAAGCCATCTTTACCTTTAACCTTGACTTATAAAGATGAAGATTCAATTCCTGAGAAGATAGAGAAAGTAGCTAAGAATATATATGGTGCCAAACTGGTAACTTTCAGTAGTCAGGCTAATAAGATGCTGAAACTAATCAAGGAAATGGGTATATGCGAATTCCCAGTCTGCATAGCCAAAACTCCTTATTCCTTCTCTGCCGATGAAAAAGCTTACGGTGTTGCAACGGATTTCGAGTTGAATATCAGAGACATTGTTATTAATAACGGGGCTGAGATGATTGTTGCCATTGCCGGAGACATTATGCGTATGCCCGGTTTGCCAAAAGATCCTCAGGCTACACGGATTGATATTGTTAACGGATTCATTGATGGATTGAGCTAACAGAAATCATTTCGCAAATACAAAACAACATAATGGGTGCAAATATTAAAGGTCAATCTTTATATATTTGCACCCATTAATCATTTAATACACAGAAATGAAATTCAAAGTTGTTTTTATTCTTTCCTTCTTAATTTCTATAGCTGTTGGAGCTCAGATAAAATCTCAGACTTCAAAGGATTTTAAGACGAAGGATATCTCTAAATTCTGCAAGTCTCTTACTCCTGTAGGAAGAATTCTTGAAACAGAAGGTTATTATGTGTGGTGTGTGGCTCCAATCTATGGACCGGACGGGAAAGTACATGTGTTTTATTCCCGTTGGCCGGCAAAGTATGGCATGGGAGGATGGATTCATAAAAGCGAAATAGCACATGCTGTGGCCGATCGCCCCGAAGGCCCATACACTTATTTGGAAACAGTACTTGCACCTCGACCGGGATATTGGGATGCAACAACCTGCCATAATCCACATATTGAGTTTGTGGATGGGAAATATTGTCTTTTTTATATGGGAAACAGTAATGGAAAGACCAATACCAAACGAATAGGGCTGGCTACGGCTCCTTCATTGAACGGCCCATGGACACGAAGTGATAAACCAATTCTTGAAGCTGGCCCCGCAGGCTCGTGGGATGATCATTGTACTACTAATCCGGCCTTTATCAAACGTTCTGACGGAGAATACTGGCTTTATTACAAATCATGGAATAATATTGATTATACTCAGGAAAAGAATGGGATAAAAGGTAATCGTAAATATGGGTTAGCCATTGCAAAGAGTTTGGAAGGTCCCTATGTTCGTTACGAAGGAAACCCTTTAATTGATTTTTCCGTTTATGGCAAGAACCAGCAGGTAGAGGATGCTTTTATCTGGCAGCAGAAAGGAAAGTTCAGAATGCTGATGCGTGATATGGGATACTTTAATAATACGGTGGGTTTGTATCTGGAATCTAAAGACGGAATCCATTGGGGAAAACCTCAGGTAGGATGGTATGGAGCTGATGCATATATGGAAGAGCCTCCTGCTCCAAAGCATTTAACCCGCTATGGCAGATTTGAAAGACCGCAAATCTTATTCAAGAATGGGAAACCAGCTTACATGTTCAATGCCATGCAAGGCGGAAAGTATATGACGGCTTCCGGATTTGTTTTCAAAATTAAAGAGTAGACCATTTTTTAGTAAGATTAAACTAATAGATTTCCGACTATAAATTAGCAAAAAACAAAGGATCTATTCTCTCAAATATGTACATTTTTTCTCAGAAACCTCTTTTGTAGATAGTTAGTTTCCCAGCGTTAATTGATTAATACCCCAACAGGGAATTGAAATTTGATGAGAGAAGTATATAAAATGAAATAGAGCGACTAGTTATTAGCCGCTCTATTTATATCTTGTACAGGATTAAGAATCCCTATTAATAAGCAAATAATGGATATTTTGCCATTGTTTTGTTTACTCTTTCACGAACAGAAGTGATAACAGCTTCATTGTCGATGTTAGAAAGAACTGTTTCAATCATCTCAGCAATTTCAATCATTAAATCTTCCTTAGCACCACGAGTTGTGATAGCAGGAGTTCCTAAACGGATACCTGAAGTCTGGAATGCAGAACGTGAATCGAATGGAACCATGTTCTTGTTTGCAGTAATATCTGCTGAAACCAAGGCCTTTTCTGCAACTTTACCTGTTAAATCAGGATATTTACTGCGTAAGTCAACTAACATAGAGTGGTTATCAGTTCCTCCGGAAATGATAGTGAAACCTCTGTCTATCAAAGCTTGTGCCAATACAGCAGCGTTCTTTTGAACTTGCTTTTGGTATTCCTTATATTCTGGTTGCAAGCATTCACCGAAAGCAACAGCTTTAGCAGCAATTACGTGCTCTAGCGGACCACCCTGGATTCCTGGGAATACAGCAGAATCAAGTAACTGAGACATCATTTTGATTTCTCCCTTTGGAGTTTTCTTTCCCCATGGATTTGGGAAATCTTCACCCATCATGATAACACCACCACGAGGACCACGAAGAGTTTTGTGTGTAGTAGAAGTCACAATGTGAGCCCATTTTAATGGATTTTCCAGTAAACCTGCTGCGATAAGACCTGCTGGGTGAGCCATGTCGATCATAAGGATTGCTCCAACTTTATCAGCGATTTGGCGCATACGTTTGTAATCCCATTCACGAGAATAAGCAGAACCACCACCAATAATCATTTTAGGTTGTTCGCGAAGTGCTACTTCTTCCATTTGATCGTAGTCTACGCGACCAGTTTCTTCTTTTACGTTGTATTCGCAAGGAGTATAAATAAGACCTGAAGTATTAACTAATGAGCCGTGAGAAAGGTGACCACCATGTGCCAGATTCAAACCCATAAACTTGTCTCCTGGGTTTAATACAGCAAGGAATACTGCTGCGTTAGCTTGTGCTCCAGAGTGTGGCTGAACATTTGCCCATTCTGCTCCAAAGATTTCTTTTAGTCTGTCGATAGCAAGTTGTTCGCTTTCGTCTACTACTTCGCAACCGCCATAATAACGTTTTCCGGGATAGCCTTCAGCGTATTTATTAGTCAGGCAAGAACCCATGGCTTGCATAACTTGGTCACTCACAAAATTTTCTGATGCGATAAGCTCGATACCTTTGAGCTGTCTTTGATGCTCTCTTTCGATAATGTCGAAAATTAAATCGTCTCTTTTCATTCTAAAGTATGATGATAATAAGTGTTTTACTCGAGATCCTTTATTAAGCGCACAAAAGTAACCAAAAAAAAGTGGAATTAAAAGTGAAAGGCGAAAAAAAATAAAAGATTAAAAGATCATCCCTAGTGAGAAACTGAGTAAGTTGCTTTTTCTTTTGAATACCATATTAGCAACATTTTCAGACCCATCTGTGTTAGATTCAATGTATGTAACCGACTTGGATACATTTCCAAGTCCTACTTCATAGCGAAAGTCGAAAAATATATTTGAGATATTTACTCCAACTCCTGCTACTGCATTAATGTTAAACGGGTATAGCTTTTCTTCTATCCCTTTCTGGTCGAAGTTAGTAAACTCAAGCTTGCTCTTCTTGTTCCATACATACTGAAACTTGGGCCCAAAAAAGAACGCCATACCATATGGGCCTTCTTTTATAAAATTGTATCCATACAGTACTGGGAGCTCAATGGTATGAATTGTAGAGTTTATGCTTGCATAGTCGGGCTCAATATCAGGATGCTGGGAACCTTTTTTATCAAAAGAAATTTCGCTCTTGCTCACACTATATGCAAGTTCTGGTTCTATGAAATGTTTTTTCATGTTTATTCTGAGAAACACGCCTCCAAAGTAGCCTACCTTATAATTATTCTGGGTTTCATTAATTGTGATATCCTTAATCTTAAACTCATCTACAAAGTACATTGCAGTATTAAAGCCTCCTTTTATACCAAAATTAATTTTTTTCTTGTAATTGATAGTTTGATTTTCCTGCGCCAGGCAGGAAAGACTCCATCCAATAATCAAAAATAGTAGGAATACTTTCTTCATGCTTATTTTTTTTTCTCTACTGACCAGCCAAATTTACCTATATTTTCTCCCAGATCAAAATAATTACCGTGTACATATACCAAAGGATTGCTTTTTGAGAATTCAAATTTACCGGTTTTGGCATTCATGAACCTATCGTCTGCTTTTACATTTACCACATCGGCTATAAACATATCGTGCGAACCCAGTGAAATAACTTCTTTTACCCGGCATTCAATACAAAGAGGTGACTCTTCAATGATTGGAGCATTTACCACAGATGCCTTGCCTGGGGTAAGTTTCATTTCGGCAAACTTATTATGATTCTTTCCGGAACGTACGCCGCACCAATCCGTAGCAAAGGCCATTTCCTTTGTAGTTAGATTGATTACAAACTCCATATTCTTTTTCAGAATAGGATAGGAGTGGCGTTCGGGGCGCACGGAAATATAGCACATTGGCGGGTTGGTACAAATTGTACCTACCCATGCCACTGTGATAATATTATATTCACTTTCCTCGCTCCCGCAACTGACTAATACTGCGGGTAGCGGATAAATCATTGTTCCCGGTTTCCAGTCTTGCTTCATTATAAATTTCTGCGTTGTAAAATCACAATATCTTCTTTTCTCAGTTCTTTTTCGCAATAGTGACATTTAATAGCACATTTGTTTTTATCGATCACGTGAAAAAGAGTAGCCATTGGTTCATTGTTGGTAATGCATTTCGGATTTGCACATTTTACGATGCCTTTCAGATCGTCGGGCATGTTGACTTCCTTTTTTTCTACCACTTCATAGTTGCGGATAATGTTAAGCTTTATATGTGGGGCAACGACAGAGATGCGGTTAATTTCTTCATCGTCGAAGAATTTATCGGCAATTTTAATAATACCTTTCTTTCCCAGTTTCTTACTGTCGAGGTTATAGCCAATTGTGATGTTACATTCCATCCGTTCAAGTCCCAGTAAAGAAACGATGGTGAAAAGTTTTCCAGATGGTATATGGTCTATTACAGTGCCGTTCTTCAGAGCAGCAACTTGTAGTTCTTGTCTAATTTCGCTCATTGAATTAAATGATTGATTAATAATGAAAAAATAAATAAGTTATGATGCGTGTTTATTCCTTGATTTCATCTAAAGTAATACCAAGTACATCACAAATAATAGCCTGACGGGCAAATAGTCCGTTGCGGGCTTGTTGGAAATAATAAGCTTTCTCGTTATCGTCTACATCGTATGCAATCTCGTTAACACGTGGAAGCGGATGAAGGATACGCAGATTAGGACGGGTATGTTCCAGCATTTTATTCTTTAAGATATAGACATTCTTCACACGTTCATATTCCATCAGGTCAGTGAAACGTTCGCGTTGTACGCGTGTCATGTATAAAATATCCGCATCAGCAATGATTTCTTCAGTAAAATCAGTATGCTCTACATATTTAATGTTGTGCTCGTTGCAGTAAATCTTATATTCTTCGGGCATTTTTAATTCTTCCGGAGCGATAAAATGAAATGTTGGATTGAAATGGCGCATAGCCATAATCAAGGAGTGAACGGTACGTCCATATTTCAAATCGCCTACAAGGAATATATTCAGATTTTCAAGTGTGCCCTGAGTTTTTTGAATGGAATAGAGGTCGAGCATTGTTTGCGAAGGATGTTGATTGGCTCCGTCACCCGCATTAATAATAGGTATAGGAGCTATTTCACTGGCATATCTTGCCGCACCTTCTAAATGATGACGCATAACAATCAGATCAGCATAATTACTAACCATCATTATTGTGTCTTTTAATGTTTCCCCTTTGGAGGAACTTGTTGTTGATGCATCTGAGAAACCGATAATGCGACCTCCAAGTCTGTTTACTGCTGTTTCAAAACTTAATCGGGTTCGGGTAGAAGGTTCAAAAAAAAGAGTTGCTACAACTTTTCCGTCCAGGATTTTTCGGTTTGGATTGTTTTCGAACTGCTTTGCCATCTCCAGAAGATAGAGGATTTTTTCTTTTGAATGCTCGGCGATAGTTACTAAACTTCTATTTTCCATATTCTTATCTATTTATCATTGAATGTAAAATACGGAGCGTAAAGGTATGGAAAAAAATGATTATTAGAAAGTTCTTTTAATTAAAAGATTTATTATAATTTTGTGCCAAACTAAGAAATTGGAAAAATGAATCAAGTTGAGGTTAAAGGTACTCCTGGATCTATAAAAAGATTGGTCCGATGGCTGTGGATAGCGTTCGGGTCTTTTATTGCATTATCTGCAGTTATTTTTTGTTTTATAGCATGGGGGTGGATTGGCTATATGCCTGATGTGGAAGAATTAGAAAATCCTAACTATAAATTTGCTACAGAAATTCTGTCGAGTGACGGAAAAACTCTTGGAACCTGGTCGTTAAGCAAGGAAAATCGGGTATATGTGGGTTATAAGGATATGTCTAAATCCTTGATTAATGCATTGATTGCTACTGAGGATGTACGCTTTGAAGAACACTCCGGTATTGATATTCGTGCGCTGGGGCGTGCTATCGTAAAACGTGGATTGTTTTTTCAGAAGAATGCCGGAGGTGGTAGTACTATTACCCAACAGCTTTCTAAACAACTTTATTCGCCTGGAGCCGGTAACTTTGTGGAACGTTTGTTCCAGAAACCTATTGAATGGGTTATCGCAGTAAAGCTGGAACGCTATTATACCAAGGATGAACTTCTGACTATGTATTTTAATAAGTACGACTTTGGTAATAATGCAGTTGGTGTTAAAACAGCTTCCTACACTTACTTTTCTAAAGAACCTGCTGATTTAAAGATTGAAGAAGCTGCAACTTTGGTTGGAATGTGTAAGAACTCATCTTTGTATAATCCTGTACGTCGCAGAGAACTTGTTGAGCAGCGCAGAAATGTAGTGCTTGATCAGATGAGAAAAGCAGGTTATATTACTTTAGAGGAAAGAGATTCACTGATGGATATCCCTCTGAGACTGAATTTCCATCGTGTTGACCATAAAGAAGGACTCGCTACCTATTTCCGTGAATACCTTCGTATGATAATGACTGCAAAAGAGCCTCACAGAACAGATTATGCTTCATGGCAAACTCAAAGATTCTATGAAGATTCTTTAGCGTGGGAACATAATCCGCTTTACGGATGGTGCTCTAAGAATAAGAAAAAAGATGGTACCAATTATAATGTTTATACTGATGGTTTGAAAATCTTCACCACAATTGATTCGCACATGCAGCAATATGCAGAAGAAGCAGTGGAAGAACATGTTGGACATTTCTTACAGCCTCTTTTCTTCAAAGAAAAGAAAGGCAGAAGTTCTGCTCCATTTTCAAGTCAGCTGACTAAAGATCAGGTAAAAGATATCATAATGAAATCAATGAGACAATCTGAACGTTATAACACAATGAAAAATGCGGGATTCTCTGAGAGCGATATTATGAAAGCATTCAAGACTCCCGAGCAGATGTCTGTCTTTACATGGCACGGCGTGAAAGATACCGTGATGACTCCATTGGATTCAATTAGATATTATAAGTATTTCCTTAGAGCCGGATTTATGTCAATGGACCCAACCACAGGAGCAGTGAAAGCGTATGTAGGCGGACCAAATTATGCATTTTTCCAGTATGATATGGCAGGAATGGGACGCCGTCAGGTAGGTTCTACTATTAAGCCATTCCTTTATTCACTTGCTATGGAAAATGGATTTACGCCATGTGACGTAACCCGTAACGTAGAGCAGACTCTTTATACCGGAGCAGGAGAACCCTGGACTCCAAAAAATGCATCGCGTGCACGTTATGGCGAAATGGTTACTCTGAAATGGGGACTTGCAAACTCTAATAACTGGATTTCTGCTTATCTGATGAGCAGGCTGAATGCCTCTTCGCTTGTTCGCCTTATTCATAAGTTTGGTGTGAAGAACCGCAACATTGTGGCCAGCCCTTCTCTTTGCCTGGGACCTTGTGAGATATCGGTAGGAGAAATGGTTAGTGCATATACTGCATTTGTAAATAACGGACTTCGCTGCGATCCTATGTTAGTAACAAAGATTGAGGATAGTGAAGGTAACGTGATTGCTAAGTTCCATCCACAGATGGAAGAGGTTATCAGTGCTTCCAGCGCTGCCAAGATGCTGACCATGTTACGCGCGGTAATCAATGAAGGTACCGGAGGCAGGGTTCGCCGTTATACAAAAGCCGATGTGGGAGGTAAGACCGGAACAACTCAGCGTAATTCTGATGGTTGGTTTGTAGGATTCACTCCCAAGCTGGTAACAGGATGTTGGGTAGGAGGTGAAGACCGCGATATTCACTTTGATACAATGATTTATGGACAAGGAGCGTCTATGGCTCTTCCTATCTGGGGCATTTTTATGAAGAAAGTATATGCTGATAAGTCGTTGGGATATTCAGAATCGGAAGTGTTCCGTTATGCTAGTCAGAATGTTTGTGGTAACGATTCAATACCATCCAACGGAGTAGGAGGTATGGATAGTTTGTTCTCTGAGTAAAAAATAGAACTATAAAATATAAACGCTCCCTCATTGTTATGAAAACAGTGAGGGAGCGTTTTGTTTTTTCCTTCTTTGTATCAGGGAAAGATAATTATTCTATTAGAACTTGTTTGTACATCCGGATGAATAGTCCCGGTACATCGGGGTGTAGACCATCTTTCTATCTGGGTGTACGAGGTGTGTACATGCGGGTGGATGAAGGAGTACAAAAAGAGACAAAATTAATCCTTATAGTCCCAGCTCTTTTAATTCAGTGATAATAAAATCCCTTTTCATATCACTTTCTTTGAGCACAAAAGAATCATACATCAATAAATCAATATCCAGTTTTACTATTTCGTTTTTTTTATCCTCTGAAAGGCGCCCTGCCTGAGATTCAATTCGTTTAAAGATATTTTTGACTTCTTCTATGGTTAATGATGTGGATGCCTTTGCCAGTTGATTGGTGAAATGGGCAGGATTGCACATACCAACAGGGAGAGTATCTTGCTCTGTTCCGAAACGTATGTCCGGAAAATATAATGATAACTGTTTTTGTGCCAGTTTTATATTGTTATTCCTATTGGCGTTTGAGCCAATGGAAATAATGCAAATGTGCTGTTCCATTGCTTTCTTTTTAGTGACAAATTAACGGTAAAAAGGCTATATTACCAAATATTTTTGTATTTTTGGGGCCTCAATTGAATCATAAAAATATCACAATGAAATATATTGGAATAATACCGGCAAGATATGCTTCCACACGCTTTCCGGGAAAACCTCTGGCTATGTTGGGCGGAAAAACTGTTATCCAAAGAGTGTATGAACAAGTACGCAACTGTTTGGATGAAGCTTATGTTGCCACTGACGATGAAAGAATAGAACAAGCTGTGACAGCTTTTGGCGGAAAAGTTGTTATGACTTCTCAATTACATAAAAGCGGAACAGATCGTTGTTATGAAGCATTCACAAAGATAGGTGCAGGATATGATGTTGTGGTAAACATTCAGGGAGATGAACCATTTATTCAACCATCTCAGTTAGATTCAATAAAAGCTTGTTTTGATGACCCAACCACTCATATAGCTACGTTGGTAAAACCTTTTACAGCGAGTGATTCTTTTGAAACCCTGGAAAATGTCAATTCACCGAAAGTAGTAGTGAACAAGAACTGGAATGCACTCTATTTTAGTCGTTCAATTATTCCATTTACAAGAAATAGTGATAAGAAAGATTGGCTAAAGCAACATATCTATTATAAGCATATCGGATTATATGCTTATCGTGCGGAAGTATTGAAAGAGATCACGACTTTGTCACAATCATCGCTTGAATTGGCAGAATCACTGGAACAACTTCGCTGGCTCGAAAACGGATATACCATCAAAGTGGGAATAACTGATTTGGAAACAATTGGTATAGATACCCCAGAGGATTTAATTAAGGCTGAAACATTTTTAAAGAATCAATATGCTGAATAGAAAAACTCAACCAGAGATTAAAGCATTGGAGGATATATCTATTGCGGCTCCCCAGAGGAAAATAATGTCTAATGGCATACCTTTAAATGTAATAGAGGCCGGTAATCAGGAGGTGGTAAGGATGGATATTCTTATTGGTGCAGGAAAATGGCATCAAACTCAATTATTGCAGACTCTCTTTACCAACCGAATGCTAAGGGAAGGAACCAAACGTTTTACTTCTGCAGAGATTGCAGAAAAACTTGACTATTATGGTGCCTGGCTGGAACTTTCTACCTCCATGGAGTATTCTTATATTACCCTTTATTCTCTGAATAAATACCTTGCCAGCACATTGGAAGTAGTGGAATCTATTGTAAAAGAACCGCTTTTTCCGCAAAAAGAGTTGAATACGGTTGTTGATACCAATAAACATCAGTTCTTGATTAATAGCACGAAGGTTGAATATCTGGCTCAGAAAAGCTTTGCCGGAGCAATCTTTGGAGAACAACATCCTTGTGGTCGCTTTGCTTCTGCGGATGATTATGATAAAGTAACTTCAGCATGTCTGAAAGAGTTCTATGATAAATATTATCATTCCGGAAATTGCAGTATTTACATTGCAGGAAAGATTACAGATGGAATATTGAATCAGCTGGAAAATACTTTTGGTAAAGATACATGGGGACAGGTAGAAAATAAATCATCTCTATTGCCTTATGCTATCAGTTCAACAACCCGGAAACGTCTTTTTACCGAACAAGCTACTGCTAT
The DNA here is from genome assembly GCF_963678845.1 of uncultured Bacteroides sp. Lineage (NCBI taxonomy): Bacteria > Pseudomonadati > Bacteroidota > Bacteroidia > Bacteroidales > Bacteroidaceae > Bacteroides > uncultured Bacteroides sp. The sequence continues at coordinate 368,922 of NZ_OY787464.1, read as the reverse complement.
GCAAAGTTCCTTGAAAATGGGTAAAGTAATGATTCAAAGGTCCCATCCCGATTATTATAAACTAAGAGTTCTTGTTACTATCTTTGGCGGTTATTTTGGAAGTCGGCTAATGTCAAATATACGCGAAGACAAGGGGTATACTTATGGCATTTCTTCAGGAATAGCTTCTTATCCGGATACCGGTGTTTTTATGGTGGCCACTGAAGCTGCTAATGAATATGTGGAAGATATCATTAAGGAAGTTTATCATGAGATGAGTATGCTGCAGACTGATTTAGTGCCTGATTCAGAGTTGAACATGGTAAGAAATTATATGTTAGGCGATATGTGTCGCAGCTATGAAGGTCCATTCTCATTATCTGATGCCTGGATGTTTATTCAAACTTCTAATCTGTCTGATTCTTATTTCGAGGAATCACTTAATGCTTTAATAAGTGTAACTGCAGAAGAGATAAGAATTTTAGCTCAAAAATACTTTGATCAGGAAAATATGGTGGAGGTTATTGCAGGTAAAAGTCTTTAATTTATAACAAAACCTAATAAATTAACTCTTTTCATAGATTATTGTTACTTTTGCCTTATGTGTGTTTATAAATATATATCTAATATGCGAAAATATATCTATATATTCTTTTTATTTATCTCTGTAGCTGCTTCTTCTCAAGCTCAAGGGATTGGTGGGTTTTTCTCAAAAATTAAACAAGTTTTTGTTCCTGCCTCAGAACTTAAAATAGGAAACTTTACTTTTAAAGATGGCTCAACTTATACGGGTGAGCTTCAAAAAGGCAAACCTTATGGAAAAGGGAAGACAGTATTTAAAAATGGCGATATATACGAAGGAGAATATATAAACGGCAAGCGTGAAGGATTTGGTGTTTATTCTTTTGTTGATGGTGAAAAATATGAAGGACAATGGTTCCAAGATCAGCAACACGGAAAAGGTACTTATTATTTCATGAATAATAATAGGTATGAAGGAATGTGGTATACTGACTATCAACAAGGTGAAGGTACTATGTATTATTATAACGGAGATGTTTATACCGGAAATTGGGTTAATGATAAACGCGACGGAAAAGGTACTTATTCCTGGAAAAACGGAGCAAAATATGAAGGTGACTGGAAAGCCGACAAGAAAAATGGTAAGGGCATTCTGGTTTGGGAAGATAAATCAAAGTATGAAGGTGATTGGAAAGACAATGTCCGTTGGGGAAAAGGTTCCTATTCTTACCCTACAGGAGATAAATATTCGGGTGATTGGGTGAATGACATTCAGGATGGACACGGAATCTATTTCTTCCAGTCAGGAGAAAAATACGATGGTGATTATTTGAAAGGACAAAGAACAGGAAGAGGTAAATTTACACTTGCTAACGGTGACAAGTATGAGGGCGACTTTAAGGAAGGTATGCAACACGGTCAAGGTACTTTTACCTGGAAAAATGGAACTGTATATACCGGCCAATGGATAAAGAACCAGAGAAATGGCAGAGGAATATATACCTGGGCTAATGGAGACTCTTATGATGGCGAATGGAAAAATAATATTTATAACGGTCAGGGTGTACTTATTCTGAAAGAAGGAACTAAATATAAAGGTGGATTTGTCAATGGAAAGGAAGATGGTTCTGGAATTCAGGAAGATAAAGACGGCAACCGTTACGAAGGTTTTTTCCGACAAGGGAAGAAAGATGGTCCTTTTGTAGAATTTGATAAATCGGGAAACGTTGTAAGGCGTGGATCTTATAAGTTTGGTGTAATTGATAATGTAGAAAAGAAATAATATCCTTTCAGATATTCTTTAAAATAAAATATGCCGGTGCGTTGATATTATCTCTGCACCGGCATATTTATTTTATTGGGGTATATTATAACTTAAATAATATATTGTGAACTGATTGATTCGTTGTTGTATACTCTGCGGATAGTGGTTGCAAACAAATCTGCAATAGATAATTGTTTTACTTTTGTACCTCCCTTAGAATATGGAATACTGTTTGTGAAAATCATTTCAGTAAGACTTGAGTTCTCTACACGCTCAGTTGCAGGACAAGACATTACGCAGTGGCTGGCAATAGCGCGAACTGAAACAGCTCCGGCTCCCAACATAATATCGGCTGCTTTGGTAATGGTTCCGGCTGTATCTACAATGTCATCAATTAAAATAACATTCTTGCCTTTAACATCACCGATAATCTGCATAGATGCAACTTCGTTAGCTTTAATTCGGGACTTGTTGCAAAGAACCAGTGGAACACCTAAATACTTAGAATAGGTGCTAGCTCTTTTAGAACCACCAACATCAGGAGTTGCGATTACTAATTCGTCTAGATCTAAAGATTCAATGTATGGTAAGAATACAGCAGATCCATATAAATGGTCTACTGGAACATTAAAGAATCCTTGAATTTGGTCTGCGTGCAAATCCATGGTGATAAGGCGGTCAATGCCAGCAACAGCTAACAAGTCGGCTACTAATTTAGCTCCGATTGCGACACGCGGTTTATCTTTTCTATCTTGGCGGGCCCATCCAAAATAAGGAATAACTGCAACGATGCTTTTTGCTGATGCACGTTTTGCTGCGTCAACCATCAGCAGTAGTTCCATTAAGTTGTCAGAGTTAGGAAAGGTAGATTGTACTAGAAAAACATGTGAACCCCTGATAGATTCTTCGTAGGATACGGCAAACTCCCCATCGGCAAAGTGGGTGATGTTCATATTCCCCAGGGGACAGCCAAGGCTTTCGCAAATTTTCTCTGCTAGGTATCTGGAGTTAGTACCAGAGAATACCATAAAAGGTGCTTTTTCGCTCATTTTGTAATTGAATTACCTTTGTATTAATTTGCCTGCAAAGGTATGAATTCTTGCTGCAAAATAAAAGACTTATTGTATAAAATGTGTTTTTAGATTAATCTTTTCCCAAATAAATTATTAGCTTTGCCGGCAAAATTGATATGAATTATGCTAAAAATCAAGACTTTAATTGCTTTATTTGTTTTATTTCTTGGTGTCTCAGGGTGTCTTGCCCAAACTCGCACTATTGGAGATTCTGCTTTTCTACATAACATGATGGATAAAGATTTGTTTTTTAAACCTTATCTTACTAATGCTGCAAAATATGAAATCCAGATTATTTATACTCAAATAGATCGTGATAATTTAAATATTCCCCGTTTTACCCAATATAATTATCAATTGGATAGCAAAAAGTTCTTTAATCCGGCTAGCTTGGTGAAATGGCCATTAATCTTATTGGGAATGGAGAAAATTAATAATCTGAAGCAGAACTTTGATGTTAATCTTTATAATAAAGTGGGGTTTCCGGATAATAGCTATAATTTTCCACCTGTGTCGGCGGATTATCTGGCACCCGATGTAACTCCACGTCTGGCCAATTATATTAAAGAAATGATTCTGGTAAGTGATAATAATGCCTATAACAGGATGTATGATTTTCTGGGACAAGAGTATATTAATAATCGTCTGGCCCAGATGGGGTATGATTCTATCCGGATAATGCTTCGGTTTAATGCATGTAACCGTGAGCAGAATCGAATAGCTCCTCCGGTGTGTATCTATGATGGAAAAGATTCGCTTGTGTATAACCAATCGTTGACCACCAATCCCATTCAGCTTTCTAATCCTTTGGGGACTGTTCTGAAAGGAGGAAGAGACTTTTCATATTTTAACAATTTGCCTTTGCAGAACATTAATGACCTGATACTTTATACGTTCTTTAGGGAAGCTGTGCCGGGAAAGAAAAAGTTTAATCTGACTGATGAGGACTATGATTTGTTGTATAAATACACAGCGATGACTCCAAATGAAAGTGAGTTTCCTGCATTTAGAAAGAATAAACGTAAATATCCTGTTCATCTGAAAAAGTATCTTTATTATGGGAAGAACTCTGCTATAACTAATCTTCCAGGACTGGAAATTCATAATATGGTAGGGGAGTCTCACGGAACTTTGGCTGATGTGGCTTATTTTGTGAATCCTAAAACCGGAGTTGAGTTTATGCTTTCGGTTGTAATCAATACTTGTGATGGACAGATTACTCCTGCAAACTATCATTATAGAGATATTGGGCAACCTTTTATGGAGAGATTAGGCAAAATAATTTATAAGTATGAACTGCAAAGACAGAAGCACTGACATGCTTATACCTGTCATTTAAGGATGATTTTTCGGGAATATCTCTTCTATTATAGTGTTTTATGAATGTACATGCATCTTCTTTTTAATATTTAGCGTATTTTTGCAGCATGAATATGAAACAAGAACAAATAGCGCAGGCTCTTAAGAGTTTAAAGATAGAGAATCTGAACCCAATGCAGGAAGCCTCCCTAAGGGCTAACAGTCAGGGGAAGGACGTTATTTTGCTGTCTCCAACGGGATCAGGCAAAACATTGGCTTTTCTGCTTCCTCTTTTACAAGAGTTAAAGCCCGAAGATGATACAATTCAGAGCATGGTGATGGTTCCTTCACGTGAACTGGCATTGCAGATTGAATCTGTATTTAAAGCAATGAATACCGGATTTAAAACTTGCTGCTGTTATGGCGGACACCCAATATCTGACGAAAAAAAGAGCATTCTGGGAAATCATCCCGCAATTATAATAGGTACTCCCGGACGTATCAACGACCATTTGACTAAAGGCAATTTTAGTCCCGACTCTATTCACACATTGGTAATTGATGAGTTTGATAAGTCTTTGGAATATGGTTTTCACGATGAAATGTCGGAAATCATTGCTCAACTGCCTGGATTAAAGAAACGCATACTTCTTTCGGCTACTGATGCTGAGGAAATTCCTGAGTTTACAGGGATGAATGAGATTATTAAGCTCGATTTTCTTGTGGATGATGAAGAAGTAGCTCGTTTGAAGCTGATGAAAGTGATCTCTCCGGATAAGGACAAGCTTGAAACTCTTTTCCGACTGCTCTGCATGTTAGGCAGCAGTTCCACAATAGTTTTCTGTAACCATCGTGATGCAGTGGAGCGGGTTAGTGATTATTTAGCTTCAAAGGGGTTAGATAATGAGTTTTTCCATGGAGGAATGGAACAGCCCGATCGTGAACGCGCCTTATACAAGTTCCGTAACGGCAGTTGTCACGTGTTCGTCTCTACAGATTTAGCTTCCCGCGGATTGGATATTCCTGAAATTGAGAATATCATTCACTACCATATACCTATTAATGAGGATGCTTTTACCCATCGTAACGGAAGAACAGCCCGTTGGGATGCAGAAGGAACCTCATACATCATTCTCAATGATGATGAAACTCTGCCGGTATACGTAACAGAAGAACCGGAAATATTTAATTTACCGAAAACAACTCCTCGTCCTGTAAAACCACTTTGGGTTACTTTATATATAGGTAAAGGGAAAAAAGATAAGGTGAACAAGATTGATATTATTGGTTTTCTTTATAAAAAAGGACAGCTTGCCAAAGAAGATCTGGGCCAGATAGATGTGAAAGAGCATTTTGCCTTTGTTGCTATCCGCCGTTCAAAGCTGAACCAGACTCTTAACCTTATTCAAGGTGAAAAGATAAAGGGCATTAAGGCAAAGATTGAGGAAGCTGATTAATTTCTTCCTTATACATTTATATTCTCTTGTACAAAAGATTGCATTCTTCTGTACAAAACAAATCATTCTTCTGTACAGGAGAATGATTTGTTTTGTACAAGGATTATTATTTTTTCCGTCTCGTTTTATCCATCTTTCTAAAAGCTCTGTGTAATCCCCAGTTTATGGCCGAGATAATAATACTAAAAAATATAGCAGTGCCAAAGTTATCTACTTTAAAGCTATCAATAAGCCAATCTGCCATAATAAGTATAGCTGCGTTGGTAACGAGTAAGAATAGTAAAATAGTAATTAAAGTTGGAATGACAGAAAGCATTTGAAGTCCCGGCTTGACTAGTATATTAAAAACGCCAAGCAGAACGGCTACTAAAACGACATTCCAGAAACTCCCGGATTCTATTCCGGACATAAAGATGATGACTAAATAAGTAGCCACAACTGATGAAATAAAATTCAAGGTCATTTTCATAATTTGTCTCCTTTCATATAGAAAAACGAATTCAAATAAGTAATTGTTCAATGCTTAAATGTAGAAAGTAAATTATGTAACAAAATGAAGTCACAGCTGTGCTTCGACGAATAAATAGAAAGTAAAAAGGCTCGTAAATGCGATATTTTTATATTAAAACGTTTGCTACCACGAAAAAAAATAGTAATTTCGCAGGGTCTTAAAATTCTAGTTATTTTTATTGTATAATCAAAACAAACTTCAAATGAAAAAGCATAATTTTAATGCCGGACCTTCTATTCTACCTCAATCAACAATCGAAAACACAGCGAAAGCCATTCTTGACTTCAATGGTTCTGGACTTTCTTTGATGGAAATTAGTCACCGTGCAAAAGATTTTCAACCAGTGGTTGATGAAGCTGTAGCACTGTTTAAAGAACTTTTAAATATACCCGAAGGCTATTCGGTCCTTTTCCTTGGTGGCGGCGCAAGCCTGGAATTCTGTATGATTCCTTTCAACTACCTTGAAAAGAAAGCTGCTTATCTAAACACTGGTGTTTGGGCTAAGAAAGCAATGAAAGAAGCTAAAGCTTTTGGTGAAGTTGTTGAGGTTGCATCTTCTGCAGACGCAAATTATACATTTGTTCCTAAAGATTATACTATTCCTGCTGATGCCGATTACTTCCACATCACAACAAATAACACAATCTATGGTACAGAAATCCGCACAGATCTTGATTCTCCTGTTCCAATGATTGCAGATGCATCTTCAGATATCTTCTCTCGTCCTATGGATATTTCAAAATATGTGATGATTTACGGTGGAGCTCAAAAGAATCTTGCTCCTGCAGGACTTACTTTTGTTATTGTAAAGAACGATTCACTTGGAAAAGTATCTCGTTACATCCCTACAATGCTTAACTACCAGACTCATATTGATAACGGTTCAATGTTCAATACTCCTCCAGTAGTTCCTATCTATGCAGCACTTGAAACTCTTCGTTGGTTAAAGGCTCAGGGTGGTGTTAAAGAGATGGAAAGAAGAGCTATCGAAAAAGCTGATCTTTTATACGGTGAAATTGACCGTAACAAGTTATTCGTTGGAACAGCAAACAAAGAAGACCGTTCATTGATGAACATCTGCTTCGTGATGAAAGACGAATACAAGGATCTTGAAGCCGACTTCATGAAGTTTGCTACAGAAAGAGGCATGGTAGGTATCAAGGGACACCGTTCAGTAGGTGGTTTCCGTGCTTCTTGCTATAATGCAATGCCAAAAGAAAGCGTAGAAGCTTTGGTTGCTTGCATGCAGGAATTTGAAAAATTACATTAATATAAAAATCTATTCACCACAGATTACGCCGGTTTCACAGATTACTCAAAGTCTGTGAAATCTGCGTTCTCTGTGGTGAACTTTTAAATACATAACACTATGAAAGTATTAATCGCAACAGACAAACCGTTTGCTAAAGTTGCTGTAGACGGTATTCGTAAAGAGATTGAAGCTGCAGGCTATGAATTGGCCTTATTAGAAAAGTACACAGAGAAGAAACAATTGCTTGATGCCGTGAAAGATGCTAATGCTATCATTATCCGTAGTGATATTATTGATGCAGAAGTATTAGACGCAGCTAAGGAGCTGAAAATCGTAGTTCGTGCAGGTGCCGGTTATGATAATGTAGACCTTGACGCTGCCACAGCTCACGGTGTTTGTGTAATGAATACTCCGGGACAGAATTCCAATGCTGTAGCTGAGCTGGCTCTTGGCCTTATGGTATTTGCTGTTCGTAACTTCTATAACGGAACTTCAGGTTCTGAACTTATGGGTAAGAAACTAGGTATTCATGCTTATGGTAATGTAGGTCGTAACGTAGCTCGTGTTGCCAGAGGCTTTGGCATGGAAATCTATGCTTACGATGCATTCTGCCCAAAAGAAGTAATTGAAAAAGATGGCGCAAAGGCTGTAGACTCTGCAGAAGAACTTTATGCTACTTGTGATGTTGTGTCTCTTCATATTCCTGCAACAGCAGAAACAAAGAATTCCATCAACTATGCGCTTCTTAATAAGATGCCAAAGGGAGCTATGCTTGTAAATACTGCCCGTAAGGAAGTAATCAATGAAGCAGAACTTATCAAATTGATGGAAGACCGTGCCGACTTTAAATATGTAACAGATATTATGCCTGCTGCAAATGCTGAATTTGCAGAAAAGTTTGCTACACGTTATTTCTCAACTCCTAAGAAGATGGGTGCTCAGACAGCTGAAGCAAACATCAATGCAGGTATTGCAGCTGCAAAGCAGATTGTAGGATTCCTGAAAGATGGTTGCGAGAAATTCAGAGTAAACAAATAATAGTTCTAACGTACACTATGAGCAGAAGAATATTAAAATATGAAATTCTGATTGCCTATTCAATGGGGCTACTTACTTTTTGTTTAAGTAGTATATTCAGAGATAGTCTATCTGATTTTGCCAAAGGATTTTGTGAAGGCTTTTCTTTACTTACAATCTTTACTGGCTTAGCATATGGGTGCTGGTGTGCTGTTAAGAAGAAAAACCCTTATAAGATTTAATTTATGGCTATAATAAAACCTTTTAAAGGCATTCGTCCTCCACAGAATTTAGTTGAAGAAGTGGCTTCTCGTCCTTATGACGTATTAAACTCTGAAGAAGCACGTCAGGAAGCTGCCGGAAACGAGAAATCATTATATCATATCATCAAGCCGGAGATTGATTTCCCGGTGGGAACAGATGAACATGACGAAAAAGTTTATTTAAAAGCTGCTGAAAACTTCAAGAAGTTCCAGGATAACGGTTGGTTAGTGCAGGATGACAAAGAACAATATTATGTCTATGCACAAACCATGAACGGCAAAACTCAATATGGTTTAGTTGTTTGTGCTTCTGTTGCCGATTATATGAACGGATCTATAAAGAAGCACGAACTTACCCGTCGCGATAAAGAAGAAGACCGTATGAAGCATGTTCGTGTGAATAATGCGAATATAGAACCGGTATTCTTTGCTTATCCTGATAATGATGAGTTGGATGCAATAGTTAAGAAGTATACTGCAAACAAACCAGTCAATGAATTTATTGCTCCGGGAGATGGCTTTGGTCACCAGTTCTGGATAATAGATGAAGATGCTGACATTGCAACTATTACCAAGCAATTTGCAGCAATGCCTGCTTTGTATATTGCCGATGGACACCATCGTTCGGCTGCTGCTGCATTGGTAGGTGCAGAGAAGGCTAAACAAAATCCTAATCACAAAGGAGACGAAGAATATAACTTCTTTATGGCTGTTTGTTTCCCTGCTAATCAACTGACTATTATTGATTATAACCGTGTGGTGAAAGATCTTAATGGTCTTACTCCGCAAGCTTTCCTTGCTGCATTGGAGAAGAACTTCATTGTAGAAGAAAAGGGAGCAGAGATTTATAAGCCTGATGCTTTGCATAATTTTGCTGTTTATCTGGAAGGAAAATGGTATAGCCTCACTGCCAAAAAAGGAACTTATAACGATAATGATCCTATTGGTGTGCTCGATGTAACCATCTCGTCTAACTTAATTCTGGATGAAGTTCTTGGTATCAAGGATCTTCGCTCAGACAAGCGTATTGATTTCGTTGGTGGAATCCGTGGCTTGGGCGAATTGAGCAAGAGAGTAGACAGTGGCGAAATGAAAGTTGCACTTGCGCTTTATCCTGTTTCAATGAAACAATTAATGGATATTGCTGATAGTGGTAACATTATGCCTCCTAAAACAACTTGGTTTGAACCTAAACTCCGTTCCGGATTGGTGATCCACAAACTGAGCTAATTTATATTTTCACCACAGATTGCTTTGAATACTGTGTTTTTTATTATTAATAAAAGATAGTGTTAGAAGACAATCTGTGGTGTTTTTTTTGAATTTATATTTTCATATATTTGCGCAATGATGGTAGATGACGATACTTATAAAGCAATAACCGAAATTTCTGAAAGTATTTATACAGAGAAACGGAGTAAGTTTATAGCTATTGCCTTGCCTGTGCGTACCATTGAAGAGATAAAAGTTTATCTCGAGCAATACCAAAAGAAATACTACGATGCCCGTCACGTTTGCTATGCTTACATGTTGGGGCATGAGCGAAAAGATTTCCGCGCAAACGATAATGGAGAACCATCGGGCACAGCCGGAAAACCTATTCTCGGACAAATAAACTCCAATGAACTAACCGATATTCTGATTATCGTAGTTCGTTACTTTGGAGGAATAAAGTTGGGAACCAGTGGATTGATTGTTGCATATAAAGCTGCCGCTGCAGAAGCTATTGCTGCTGCCACCATTATTGAAAAGACTGTAGATGAAGACATCACTGTCTCTTTTGAATATCCTTTTATGAACGATATTATGAGAGTAGTAAAAGAAGAGGAGCCTGAAATCCTGAGCCAGACTTACGATATGGATTGCATTATGAAATTGCGCATCAGGAAATCTTTCATGCCAAAGATGAGAGCCCGATTGGAAAAGGTGGAAACGGCAAGAATCATTGAAGAAGAAAAGGAAGAGCAAGAGTAGGATAAGTTCTTTGCTTTGCCTTTATTTATGTATTACTACCTTTATTGGTTCTTCGTCACTTTTTGTGGAAGGTATTGTATTGAGCCCTTTATTTATGGTGTTTTGCAGACTCTCTTTCAAAGTCAATTAATGGCTTATTTGCTTCCACCAAAAGTTACGAAGAGCTCTTTTCTTTTAACGAAATAATATAGTTTTGTATCAGAACCCTTTATTTGCTATTAATAGAATATTAGGTGCTAAACTAAAAATATTATCCTTTTAAAAGGCTATTAATCATTGTCTTGCAAGGCGAACTTTAAAAAAATATATTTGAATCATTTAAATAAGAACCAGAATGGAAAGAATAGAACCAAGCAAACTTACAGAGAACTTTTTTGAAACAATGGCCAATGAATGGATGCTTATAACAGCAGGAGATAAAGAGAAATTTAATACTATGACTGCCAGCTGGGGTGGGATAGGATATCTTTGGAACAAGCCTGTAGTTTACATCTTTGTTCGTCCGGAACGATATACATTTGAGTTCCTTGAGAAGAAAGATTATTTCACTGTTTCTTTTATGGGAATGGAGAATAAAGACATTCATAAGATCTGTGGCAAACAGTCTGGTCGCGATATTGATAAAGTAAAAGAAACCGGATTGGTTCCTCATTTTACTGAGCTTGGCAATGTTACTTTCGAGCAATCCCGCATTACACTTGAATGCAAGAAACTCTATTCTGACCTTATCAAGAAAGAAGGCTTTGCCGATCCTGAATTCGTTGACAGATGGTACAATACACATGGTAATTTCCATCAAATGTATGTGGCTGAGATAGTAAATGCCTGGATTTAATATTTAATTCAGAAAAAGCGCCCGCAAGTGCGTGACCATTATACAAGCGCGCGGCTTCAACACAGAAGTTGAGCGCTCTTTATTTTGTTGATTATTAATAATTTAAGAACAGTTGGCCCGACATGCGTGAGTTGCGTGACTTTTATTGAATTTTAATGGAAGAATCTCTGATCTGAAGTTGGGTGGGGATAATTACTTGTTTTATTTCCCCTCCATCTTTAAGTTGATTAAGTAGCAGATTACATGCTGCTTCTCCCATCTTGTATGTCTGGTGAGTAACCGCTGTCAGATTGGGTTCCACATAACAGGCATGTAACTCATCTGTGTAACCAACCAAAGCAACGTCTTCCGGAATTCGCAAATGTTGCTGCTTTATTTCTTTCATGGCAGCAAAGGCAAGAGCATCGTTCATCGCAACAATTGCATCCGGCGGATTAGGCAGAGATAATAGTTTGCGGGCTGCCTCTCTTCCTTCATCATAGGTCATTTTTTCACAGACCACCAGTTCCCGTTCAATGGGAATTCCTTTTTCTCTCAATGCTTCCAGATAACCATGCTTCCGTTGCTTAACAATATCCAGATGATTGCTTCCCCCTATAAAACCAATTCTTTTCGAATTGTTTTCCAATAAGTGAAGGGTGACTTGTTTGGCCGATTCAATGTTATCAGCAATCACGGAAGAGAATAGGTTAGTCAGACAAACCCTGTCGAAGAAAACAATTGGAATGTTTGCATTGGCCAGATTCTCAAAATGGCTGAAATCCTTTGTTTCTTGAGACAAACAAGCAATAATGCCTTCCACTCTTGTATTCACCAGATGATCCACACATTGTTTCTCACGTTCATATTGCTCATAGGAAGAAGTGATAATGGCAAAATATCCGTTTTGTGTGGCAACATCTTCTATTCCGCTGATTATGGAAGAGTAGAAATGAGTAACTATATCAGGAATAATAATGCCAATGATTCTCGGAGTATCTTTCAATAAGCTGATGGCAAAAGGATTCGGACGGTAGTTCAGTTCTTTAGCTAATGCTTTAACGCGCTCAATCATGGCATTACTTATTTCAGGACTTCCCTTTAAAGCTCTTGATACAGTTGAAATAGAGACTCCTAATTCTGCTGCTAATTGCTTGAGTGACACATGCTTTTTCTTGTTCATTGCATTTATTTCTATCTATGCGAATAAAGATCAATAACTTAAATCCGGTCCAAAATTACTAAATATTTGCTTTACGCAAAGCTTTGCGTTAGTTTTTCAGGAGAAAGCTTATCTACATCATTGATAAACATCTATTTTTGATTCAAAATAATCTTTATAAAATTAAAACCATGGATTACAAGGAAATAGGAAAGACAGGAATGAAAGTTTCCAGTCTTAGTTTTGGAGCATCGTCATTAGGTGGAGTATTTCACGATATTCGTGAAGCTGAAGGAATTAAAGCTGTATTTACAGCTGTAGAAAATGGATTGAACTTCATCGATGTATCTCCTTATTATGGACATTACAAAGCAGAAACCGTATTAGGAAAAGCTTTAAAAGATATGAACCGTTCAGATTATTACCTTTCTACAAAGGTGGGTCGTTATGGTAAAGATGGCGTAAACTTATGGGATTATTCCGGAAAGAAAGCAACTGAAAGTGTTTATGAGAGCATGGAGCGTCTTCACGTTGATTACATTGATTTGATTAACGTTCACGATATTGAATTCTCTGATATGAATCAGGTGATTAACGAAACACTTCCCGCTTTAGTTGAATTGCGCGAGAAAGGAATTGTGAAACACGTTGGTATTACAGACCTTCAGTTGGAAAACCTGAAGTGGGTAATTGACCGTGTACCGGAAGGAACTGTAGAAAGCGTACTTAACTTCTGCCATTACTGTCTGAACGATGATAAACTAGCTGATTTCCTTGATTACTTTGAATCAAAGAATGTTGGTGTTATCAACGCATCTCCACTGTCAATGGGATTACTTTCACAACGTGGTGTTCCATCATGGCATCCGGCTCCGGCTTCCTTGGTTGAAGCTTGCGCAAAGGCTTCTCAACACTGTACTTCAAAGAATTATCCTATCGAAAAACTTGCTATTCAGTACTCAGTAAGCAATCCACGTATTGCAAGTACTTTGTTTAGCTCTGCTAATCCGGATAATGTTCTTAAGAATATTGAATTTGTAAATGAACTAATCGACTGGAAATTAGTTGAAGAAGTGCAGGACATCATTGGAGATCAGAAACGTGTAAGCTGGTCTAATTCTTAAGCTTCCAATGGATTATGGACTTTAAATTAGATTATAAAATAATAGATGCACATAGTCATCTGTGGCTGAAACAAGATACTGAGGTCAACGGATTACCTATCCGAACATTGAAAAACGGACGTTCATTCTTCATGGATGAAGTCCGTCAGATGGTTCCTCCGTTTATGATTGACGGAAAGAACAGTGCCGAGGTATTTCTTTCAAACATGGACTATGCTCAGGTGTCGGCTGCTGTGGTAACGCAGGAGTATATTGACGGAATACAGAACGATTACCTGTTGGAGGTAATGCAAAAGTACCCGAATAGATTCTTTGTTTGCGGGATGTGCGAGTTTCGCCGTCCGGGATATTTTGCTCAGGCAAAAGAACTGATCGCAGCTGGTTTCAAAGCAATAAAGATTCCTGCTCAGCGATTGCTTCTGAAAGAGGGAAGAGTTTATCTGAACTGTGAAGAGATGATGCAGATGTTCCATTATATGGAGGATAATGGCATTATGCTTTCAATAGATCTGGCCGACGGAGCAACGCAAACCGGAGAACTGGAAGAGGTGATTAAGGAATGTCCCAATCTGAAAGTTGCCATTGGACACTTTGCAATGGTTACCATGCCCGATTGGTTGGAGCAGGTTAAACTTGCCCGATATCCGAATGTAATGATTGAATCGGGTGGTATAACCTGGCTTTTCAATGATGAGTTCTATCCTTTCAATGGTGCGGTGAAGGCTATTAAGGAAGCAGCCGATCTTGTAGGAATGGAGAAACTGATGTGGGGATCAGATTACCCACGCACCATTACGGCTATTACTTATAAGATGTCTTATGACTTTGTTCTGAAATCGAATGAACTTTCTTACAATGAAAAGGCTCTTTTCCTTGGAAAGAATGCCGAGAAGTTCTACGGATTCAAGGATCTTGTAGAGTTGCCGTACATTAAAAATATGTCTGAATAGAAAAACACAATAAATAAAAATTATGAATCTAGATAAAAAAAGTAACGCGCTGCCTTTAGCTCTTATCTTTAGTTTATTCTTTCTTTGGGCTATCAGTAGTAATCTTTTGCCAACCATGATCAGGCAGTTGATGAAAACATGCGAGTTGAGCACCTTCCAGGCTTCATTTACTGAAACTGCTTACTGGCTTGCTTATTTTATATTCCCTATACCTATTGCTATGTTTATGAAGAAATATAGCTATAAGTCGGGTATTATTCTGGGACTTTTGCTTGCTGCTTTTGGTGGATTGCTTTTCTTTCCGGCAGCCATATTCAAAGCTTACTGGGCATACCTCACTATTTTCTTTATCATCGCTACAGGTATGTGTTTTCTGGAAACAGCAGCCAATCCTTACGTAACAGCGTTGGGAGATCCGGCTACGGCTTCAAGAAGACTGAACCTGGCACAATCATTTAATGGTTTAGGAGCGTTCATCTCTGCCATGTTTCTTAGTAAACTGGTGCTGAGCGGCAATCATTATACCCGTGAAACTCTTCCTGCTAATTATACTGGCGGATGGGATGGCTATATTCAGATTGAAACAGACGCAATGAAGCTCCCTTATTTAATCCTTGCTGGTGCATTGATCATTATTGCTGTTGTTTTTGTCTTCTCTCATTTGCCAAAAATCAAAGAAGGCAACAGCGTGGAGGGTGAAACAAAGACTGGTAAGCTGATTGATTTTAACGTGTTGAAGCGTTCACACCTACGTTGGGGCGTTATTGCTCAGTTCTTCTACAATGGCGGACAGACAGCTATCAATAGTTTGTTTCTTGTGTATTGCTGTTCTTATGCCGGATTGTCTGAAGGAAAGGCAACAACATTCTTTGGCCTGTATATGTTATGTTTCCTTAGCGGACGATGGATTGGTACATTGCTGATGGCCAGATTCCGTCCGCAGAACATGCTTACAGTATATGCGCTTGTCAATGTTTGCCTGTGCGTGGTTGTTATGTGTTACGGAGGAATGATTGGTCTTTATGCAATGTTGGCTATTTCATTCTTTATGTCTATTATTTACCCAACGCAATTCTCACTTGCACTTAAAGACCTTGGCGCAAACACTAAGAGCGGTTCGGCCTTTTTGGTTATGGCAATTGTGGGAAATGCCTGCCTGCCACAGCTTACGGCTTATATTATGCAGCTTAACTCGAACATATACTATATTGCGTATGCCATTCCGTTAATCTGCTTCCTTTTCTGTGCCTTCTACGGTTGGAAAGGTTATAAAGTTATTGATTAATCAGAGTTTTTTAAAATAAAATAATTATGAAAGCGATTCAAATTACAGCCCCTGGAGAACTAAAGGTGGTGGAAGTAAACAAACCAGTCATGAAAGATGACGAGATCTTGATTAAAATTAAATACGTAGGTTTCTGCGGTTCCGACCTGAATACATTTTTAGGTAAGAACCCAATGGTAAAACTTCCTATTATCCCTGGTCATGAAGTGGGTGCAGTAATAGAAAGCATAGGTAAGGACGTTCCGGCCGGGTTTACTGTTGGAATGAGTGTAACCGTTAATCCTTACACAAACTGCGGTAAGTGTGCATCTTGCCGTAACGGAAGAGTAAATGCCTGCGAGCACAACGAAACATTTGGCGTACAGCGCAACGGAGCAATGGGAGAGTATCTTGCCCTTCCATGGTCGAAAGTAATTCCTGCTGCTGATACCACTCCAAGAGACTGCGCGCTTATTGAACCAATGAGCGTAGGTTTCCATGCAGTATCACGTGCTCAGGTAACTGACATTGATGTTGTGATGGTTATTGGTTGTGGAATGATTGGTATGGGCGCTATCGTGAGAGCTTCATTACGTGGAGCAACAGTGATTGCTGTTGATCTTGACGATGAAAAGCTTGCTTTGGCAAAGCGTGTAGGTGCAGCTTACGGCATTAACTCAGGAACAGAAAACCTTCACGAACGTCTTCTTGAAATAACAGATGGTCTTGGACCAGATGTAGTGATTGAAGCTGTAGGTAGTCCTTTCACTTACAGATGTGCTGTTGATGAAGTTGCATTTACCGGCCGTGTGGTTTGCATTGGTTACGCTAAGAGTGAAGTTTCTTTCCAGACAAAATACTTTGTTCAGAAGGAACTTGATATTCGTGGTTCACGTAATGCTCTTCCTGCCGACTTCCGTGCTGTGGCAAAATACCTGCAACAAGGAACTTGTCCTAAGGACGAATTGATTTCTAAGATTGTAACTCCTGAAAATGCACTTGGTGCAATGGAAGAATGGGCTGCAAACCCTGGAAAGGTATTCAGAATACTTGTGGAATTCTAGTATTATACTTGAAAAGAGGCTGTATCAAAATAGAGTTTCAGAACTGAAAATCTCATAGATTGAAACCTCTTTAAAGAAAACTCCCCTTATTTTAGCTTGGTTTATAAATAGAGCAAGCTAATATAAGGGGAATTTTTATAGTTGAAATTACGAATAACAGTGAGATTATTTCACTTTCCTAATTTTAAGACAGCTCTTTTTTTTATTACCACCGCTCGTGGTGCACTATTTCTTTCAGTGATTTTCTGGGGCGCGGATTAGGCGCTTCATCCGGATAACCTACTGTGAGTACGCAAACTACATATTTATCTTCCGGAATATTAAGTACTGGCCGGAATTCTTCCTGAGTATACCAGGCAACCCAGCATGTTCCCAACCCTAGTTCCACAGCTTGCAGAGCAATATGCTCTATGGCGATGGCTGTGTCTCTGATAATCTGTTTTACTTCTTCTTCCGGACTTAATTCATTTATTGAGATATGTCCTTCTTTTATCCGGCATTGCAAATCGGCCACACATACAATATGTATAGGAGCAGTAAGCATCCATTTCTGGTTATGGGAAACTTTGGCTATCTTTTCTCTGTTCTCCTTTGATTTAACGACAATAAAGTGGCTCGGCTGAGTATTACTACCTGAGGGAGCAAGGCGGGCGCTTTCAAGTAGCTCAATTATCTTTTCCTCCTCAACCTCCTGATTCTTATATTTTCTGATACTTCTTCTGGCTTCAATCGCTTTAATCATCATTACCACCTTTCTATTATTGATTATTACAATATATACATTTTGTATTGCAGCACTATCTTTTAAGATACAAAGCTACTTGTGCTTATACCGGAAACTTCTCTTTCAGCAAATCTTCCAGTTTGATAAGCTCATCCCTGTACTGAGCAGCTTCAAGGAATTCCAGCTTCTTGGCAGCATCGCGCATTTGTTTTTTAATCTTCTCAATATTCTTTTCCAGCTGAGACTTATTCATGTACTTAATAATAGGATCGGCAGCTATATTTGTACCTGTTGGTTCCACATAAGCCTTAGGAACTTTGGTCATTTGCTGTCCTTCTCCACCGCCGAATACCGACATCTTAAGAGCTTTCTTAATCTGTGTTGGCACAATTCCATTGGCTTCGTTGTAGGCCAACTGCTTTTCCCTGCGGCGATTTGTCTCATCAATGGTTTTCTTCATGCTGTCCGTAATCTTGTCGGCGTACATAATTACTCGTCCGTTCACGTTTCGGGCAGCACGGCCTGCTGTCTGAGTCAGTGATCGATGGGAGCGGAGGAAGCCTTCCTTGTCCGCATCGAGAATGGCTACGAGAGAAACTTCCGGAAGGTCGAGCCCTTCACGAAGAAGGTTTACCCCGATAAGTACATCGTAAATGCCCGTGCGAAGATCTTCCATGATTTTCACACGATCCATAGTATCTACATCGCTGTGAATATAATTACATTTAACGCCATTACCCAACAGATAATCTGTTAGCTCCTCTGCCATTCGTTTGGTCAGCGTTGTGATAAGAACTCGTTCTTCATTCTCTATCGTGAGTTGAATCTCTTCCATCAAATCATCAATCTGATTCATACTTGGCCTCACCTGTATAACAGGATCAAGAAGTCCGGTAGGTCTGATAACCTGTTCCACTACAATGCCTTCACTCCTAACCAGCTCATAATCGGCCGGAGTAGCACTGACATAGATCACTTGCTTGGCAATACTTTCAAACTCTTCAAACTTCAGCGGACGGTTATCCATGGCAGCCGGCAGACGGAAACCGTATTCCACAAGGTTTGTTTTGCGTGCGCGGTCGCCTCCATACATGGCTCTTATCTGAGGCACACTAACATGGCTTTCGTCTATTACAATAAGGAAATCATCGGGAAAGAAATCGAGCAGACAGTAAGGACGAGTACCCGGCTCGCGACCGTCAAAGTATCGCGAATAATTCTCAATGCCCGAACAATGTCCCAGCTCACGAATCATCTCCATATCATAAGTAACCCGTTCATATATGCGCTTCGCCTCATAAGGCTTTCCTATTGACTCGAAGAATTTTACTTGTTGAGTCAGGTCATCTTCTATCTGATGAATGGCCCCAATAGTACTCTCTTTAGTAGTCATAAAGAGATTGGCCGGATATATTTTATAAGCGTCATAAGATGCAATCTTTAGTCCTGACAGCGGATCTACTTCCTCAATGGAATCAACCTCGTCTCCCCAGAAAACAACCCTTAATATATGGTCTGAGTAAGCAAGGAAGATATCTACGGTATCACCTTTCACACGGAAATTACCTCGATTCAGTTCCACATCATTGCGCGAATAGAGACTATCTACCAACCGGCGAAGAAAAACGTTTCTGTTGATGGCTCGTCCGGCTTCAATGTCAATTACATTATTATAGAAGTCCGAAGGATTTCCCATACCATAAATACACGACACGGAAGAGATAACCACTATGTCTTTACGCCCTGAAAGCAGGGAAGAAGTGGCTGCCAGCCGCAGTTTATCTATCTCATCATTAATGGCTAAATCCTTTTCAATGTAAGTGTCACTGCTGGGAAGGTAAGCTTCGGGCTGGTAATAATCGTAATAAGAAACATAATATTCCACTGCATTCTGAGGGAAAAAGCTTTTGAACTCACCATAAAGCTGTGCAGCCAAAGTCTTGTTATGGCTCAAAATAAGGGTTGGCTTATTCACGTTCTTAATCACATTGGCAATTGTAAACGTTTTCCCCGATCCGGTTACCCCAAGAAGCGTTTGCGCGGGAAGTCCGCTGTTAAGCCCTTCGGTAAGCTGAGCAATAGCTTCCGGTTGATCTCCCGTGGGCTGGTAGTCTGATGTTAGTTCAAAATCCATCTTGTATTCTTCTTTAAAAGCGTAAAGTTACACAATTTGGTATATAATAAGATGGTTATTGGCACTAATTTTGTGTAATACCCGGGATGTATTTTAATTCATTGGCCAAAGGTTTATATTCTCTTGTACAAAACAATTCATTCTTCTGTACAAAAGAATGAATTGTTTTGTACAGAAGATTGCATTCTTTTGTACAAGAGTGTAAAAACACTCGTTTATTAAATAAAAAAGGAAGCCTAAACGCTGTAAAAAGGACTAATCGATAAAAATTCCCGATTCATCGATGTGTTTTAATTATCTCGTCACAAATAATAGTTTTTCCGATTTATTTCGTTACTTTGCATCAGTTTATCGCAAAATGAGATACAAAACTATAAAAACATAGCGAAATAAGATGATTTGGAACGAAAGTATCGAATGCATGAATCGCGAAGAACTTCGCAAAATTCAGAGCATCAGATTGAAAAAAATGGTGGAGTATGTATACCACAACACTCCTTTCTACCGAAAAAAAATGCAGGAATTGGGCATCACTCCAGATGATATTAATGGAATAGAAGATATCGTTAAACTGCCATTCACCACAAAAACAGATCTTCGGGATAATTATCCGTTCGGACTTTGTGCTGTACCTATGTCACAGATTGTAAGAATCCATGGCTCATCCGGTACAACTGGAAAGCCAACTGTGGTGGGCTATACACGTAAAGACCTGTCTCTGTGGACAGAGTGCCTTTCCCGCTGTTTTACCGCTTATGGAGCCGACAATAAAGATATATTTCAGATTGCTTATGGTTACGGACTCTTCACCGGCGGACTAGGAGCTCATTATGGAGCCGAGAACATTGGTGCATCTGTAATACCTATGTCGAGTGGAAACACCGATAAACAAATTCAGTTGATGCACGACTTTGGAACTACCGTTCTATGTTGCACTCCTTCATACGCTCTTTTTATAGCCGATGCAATTAAAGACTCGGGCATTCCCAGAGCAGACTTTAAACTCAAAGCTGGTGCTTTTGGTGCAGAGCCATGGACAGAAAGCATGCGTAAAGAAATTGAAGACAAGCTAGGCATAAAGGCTTATGATATATATGGTTTAAGTGAGATCTCTGGTCCGGGCGTAGGCTTTGAATGCGAGCATCAGAGCGGTACTCACCTTAATGAGGACCATTTCTTCCCTGAAATAGTAGATCCAAACACACTTCAACCAGTGGAAGCCGGTCAGCCGGGAGAATTAGTATTCACTCACTTGACTAAAGAGGGTATGCCACTTCTTCGTTATCGCACCAAAGACCTTACCGCACTTCATTATGAGAAATGTGAATGTGGTCGTACGTTGGTACGCATGGATCGTATCCTGGGAAGAAGTGACGATATGCTTATTATTCGTGGTGTGAATGTATTCCCAACTCAGATTGAATCAGTGATACTTGAACTGCCGGAATTTGAGCCACATTACCTGCTCACTGTAGATCGTGTGAACAATACCGATAGAATGGAACTGAAGGTAGAAGTTCGTCCTGAGTTCTATTCTGATGAGATAAATAAGATGCTTGCATTGAAGAAGAAGATAACTTCTCGCCTGCAGAGCGTTCTTGGACTGGGGGTTGATGTGAAACTGGTAGAGCCACGCAGCATTGAAAGAAGCGTAGGTAAAGCCAAACGAGTAATTGACAACAGAAAACTATAATTAATTCAATAGTGAATCTATTCATAATTAATATATTGTAAATCATAATGTTATGGTAGCAAAACAATTATCTATCTTTTTGGAAAACAAGTCTGGCAGACTTACAGAGGTCACCGAAGTTTTAGCTAAAGAAGGTATTAATCTTTCAGCTTTGTGCATAGCCGAGAATGCAGATTTTGGTATTCTCCGTGGAATCGTCTCCGACCCCGACAGAGCGTATAAAGTACTCAAGGAGAATCATTTCGCTGTAAATATAACAGACGTAGTGGGAATTAACTGTCCTAACGTTCCGGGTGCTTTGGCAAAGGTACTCAATTACTTATCAGAAGCTGGAGTATTTATTGAATATATGTATTCATTTGCCAATAATGACACAGCAAATGTAATTATCCGGCCAAGCGACATGGATACTTGCATAAAAGTTCTGACCGAAAAAAAGGTTGACCTTTTGGCCGCAAGTGATTTATATAAACTCTAAAAAGAGTTATTCGCTTTGTAATCATAATTTTTGTATTAAAAAACATTGAATAATTGTGTATTATTCAAAGGGATTCTGTAACTTTGCGCATTATTTTGAATGAAATGAAAAGAAATATCATCCTAACATTACTTATAGCTGGTACTCTCTCGTCTTGTGGAGAATATAATAAATTATTGAAAAGTACTGATTATGAGTACAAATATGAGGCAGCTAAGAACTATTTTGCCAGAGGTAAATACAGTAAGTCTGCAACATTGCTTGAGGATATGATCATGCAGTTTAAAGGCACAGATAAAGCCGAAGAATCGCTTTATATGCTTGCAATGAGTTATTATAACCAAGGTGATTATAGCACAGCTTCTCACTACTTTACAACTTATTACACTACTTACCCAAAAGGTACTTTTACTGAGTTGGCTCGTTTTCATTCAGGGAAATCTTTGTGTCTGGATACACCGGAAGCTAGATTAGACCAGTCGGGAACATATAAAGCTATTCAGGAACTGCAGATGTTTATGGAATATTTTCCTCAGAGTTCCAAGAAGCAGGAAGCTCAGGATATGATCTTTGCCTTGCAGGATAAGCTTGTTCTTAAAGAGTATATGTCGGCAAAGTTGTATTTTAACATGGGAAATTACATGGGCAATAATTATCAGTCTTGTGTAATTACTGCACAAAATGCATTGAAAGATTATCCTTATGCTAAGCTTCGCGAAGATCTTTCTATTTTGGTGTTGCGTTCAAAATATGAAATGGCAATTCAAAGTATTGAAGAAAAGAAGGGTGATCGTTTCCGTGAAACAGTAGACGAGTATTATGCGTTTAAAAATGAATTTCCGGAAAGTAAATACTCTAAAGAGGTAGAAAAGATATTTAAAGAATCAAGTAAAAAAGTTAAAGAATAATTACAAAAATAGAATTATGGATTACAAAAAAACAAACGCTCCATCAAATACCATTACTCGTGACATGATGGATCTGTGTTCTGATACTGGTAATGTTTATGAAACAGTTTCAATTATTGGTAAACGTGCCAATCAGATAAGTGTTGAAATTAAAAATGATCTGGCAAAGAAATTGCAGGAGTTTGCTTCATATACAGATAATATGGAGGAAGTGTTTGAGAATAGAGAGCAGATTGAAATCTCTCGCTATTACGAAAAACTACCTAAACCTAATCTGATTGCTTCACAGGAATATCAGGAAGGAAAGGTTTATTATAGAAATCCAGCAAAGGAAAAAGAAAAATTGCAATAGAAAATCTTCAGATAGGCCGTTTCATTACTGAAGCGGCTTTCTTTTTTATATTAATAACCGAATTTAAATTACAATTATGATACAACGCATTCAAAGTGTTTATTTATTGCTTGTTACGGCTTTATTGACATCAAATATCTTTTTACCTGTAGGCTCTTTCCTTGATAAGAATGGCATGCTTTATCCTTTTACTCCTTTGCATGTAGCTCTTCCCAGCGCCGGATTGAATTACACTCCATGGGGACAACTTGCGCTGCTTATTTTAGGTGCTTTGATATCTGTTGCCACTATATTCTTATTCAAGAACAGAAAGTTGCAAATAAGAATGTGTGTGTTTAACACTCTTATTCTTGCAGGATATTATATTGTATTTCTTTTGTCTATGCTTTTGACTAAGAGCAATACTCAGACTACTTATCAGTTCTCTTTAGGCCTTTGTTTTCCATTGATTGCTATGATAATAAATTATCTTGCAATTCGTGCAATACGCAAAGATGAAAATAAGGTTAGAGCTGCTGACAGAATCAGATAAGAACCTTTCCTTTTAACGGAATTACCTTAAAAAAGACATTAAAAAAAGAGGCCACTTACTTTTCAGTAGGCGGCCTCTTCTCATATTGTTGGTTGTTATTTCTTATTTTGATAGATTAAATAAATAAGTCAGCTTTACGGTAATAGTATTATGTGATGATTTCTCAAAATTATCAGTATTTGCCTGATTGTTTTTGTAAAAGTCGGCCAGTCCCAAATAGTAACGTCCTTCTAAAAGGAATTCTCCTATCCTTGTAGGTATTTCTATTCCACCGCCACCTAAAAGTCCATAATCAAGTTTATTCTCAGCCATCTTTCCGTATTGATAGTTTATTCCATTAGAGCGCTTACTAGCATCCCAGTCAGCACTGTAGTGTTCCTTCTCACTTAAAAGATAAGCTACCTGTGGACCCATATTGATAAAGAATAGTCCACTCTTTTCTTTGCCAAAAGCCAGATGAGCGAGAAATGGTACTTCAAGATAAGTCATTGTACGGCTATAGGTGTTTGTGTTGTCCTGAATATTTTCTTCCCAACCACGTTGAGAGTAATTCAGCTCCAGCTGTACTCCGCATAACATTGAAAAATACTTCTCAGAGATATAGCGGGCGGTTATCCCTCCTGTGGGTGCCAGATATCCTTTTTGTTTAATGGTAGGAGTGAAAGAAACATTGTTATAGTTTGCTCCACCACTTATACCGATAGATAGATTGTTTCTTTGTTCACCAAGTTGAGCTGCTGCAGGAATAGATATCCAGACTAATAGTAGTAATAAAATATATTTGTTCATGAGTTATTCGAAATCAAATTTAATTAATTCATATTTTTTGGAAAAATTTACAAAGAATACTTTTTTATTGATAAATCCTCCCCAGTTGTTTGCCCGTTCAAATTTGAAGCCGGTCTGAATAGGGCGAGCTGAGTTCATGTGAGTCAATTGTTTTTCAAATCCTGTACCGTATTTTGAAAGAGCATTCAGAAAAAAGTATCCCATATCAAATCCTAACATTCCAAATTTAGGATAAGTATTGATCATGTCTTTGCTGTACCATTTACGATAAGAAGATATAAATTTAACAGCTTCCGGCAATAAATTATTAGTGTAGAAAGAGGTGTAGAAATAAGTATCCAGTTCATAGAACGCAGTCAGATGATCATTTGTATAAGTCTGCCACTCAGGATAGCCAAATAGATGAATAACAGTATTAGGGTTTGCTTTTGCTACAAATTGCAACTGAGGTAAGCACTTAATAAGCGTGATGTTTGAGCCTGAAGTAGGAATGAAAATGTTTTCTTTAGCAGGATTAAGTGCTGCTGCAAGAGCGGAAGCATCTGTTGTAGCTTTCACCACCTTATAACGGATATTCTGATTTCTAAGCTCCTGTTGAAAGCCATTAATAAATTCCTTCTTTTCTCCGTCACTGTCATCTGCATCAAGGAATATTACATTTGCTGAAGTGAACTTACGTAAGAAGTGTTCGTAGACTTCAGAGTATAAATAAGACTGAGGCGTATTGATCTGGAAAATAGAAGGATTATTGAAAACCTGATTATCTTTAGAGCTAAAAGGGATTACAAGCTTTATATTATTTTTTTTAGCAAAGCTGGCCACAGGCTTTATCTGCTCATTATATAATGGACCAAATATCACATTCATTTTCTTTAGCTCTTCCTTCTCCAGAATTGAATTTATTGACAAGCTTGTGCTTCCGGAATCGTAAGTATACAAATCTACAGAGGTACCTGTTCTTTTTAAGCTATCCACCGCTAAAAGAAAACCTTCGTAAAATTCTACCATGCGGGCTGATTCTGTTTTCTTCCCTCCATTCAGCATGAAAGGTAAAATGATTGCAGCTTTTACTGTAGATAATTTCTCATCTTTTATTTTACGTGCATTGAAAAGCTCTCTGTCATTTGGGATCTCTTTTATCTCAACTTTGGGAGTAGGATAAGGTATACAAATAAGACTGCCTTTTTTAATTCCGCTTTTTAATTCAGGATTAGCAGCAATCAATTCTTCCTGGGCAATGTTGTATTTCTGACTGATACTAAAAATAGTCTCTTTCTTTTTCACCTGATGCATTTCCTGGCATCTTGACTTTACTGCTGGCCGTATTGTTGATTGCGTAGCAGATGATTTTGCATTTTGTTCTGCAATAGAGCTCGTAGGTATTACAATTACCTGACCAATCTTAAAATTATCAGAACTCAGCCCCGGGTTGGCATCACAAATATCTTCTGCAGATACTTTGTATTTCATAGTGAGTCCATAAAGAGTTTCTCCATCTTGTATAGTATGAAATAGCTGAGATTGTTTCTTTGTTTTGCTTTGAGGAATGCGAAGTGATTGTCCTGCATGTAGCTTATCGTTACATCCGGGGTTTAGTTTGATAATATCTACAGTAGAAACATTGTATGTGCTTGCAATAGAATAAAGGCTTTGTCCTTTCTCAATTGTATGTAGAAAATATGAATTACTTTCCTGAGCTGTAACCGGAGAAATAGAAAATCCCGCAAACAGTAAAGCAACGTACAATGATTTAAGTGAATTCATTTGTCTAAATATCATTTCTATTTTAAATCTAAATGAAAAGCAAAGGTACAAAAATCTGTTATATTCACATTATATAATGAGTTAAGAAAATAATATTATGATTTTTAATTAAATATTTCAGTAGGAAACATTAATTTTGCAGATATCACGTTAGGTATATATTATTCCTAAACGAGAAATGATATGATTGTTTTAATGAGCCAAAAAAAATGTATAAATAAGAATATTTCAGTCAGTAACAGTTGCAGGTTGTTTCTGCTTAGCTTTACTTTATTTCTCCTTACACTTTCAGTGAGTGCACAGGTTAAAGAGATTAAAGCAGATCCCATTGCAAAACAGCTTTCTGAAAACGGCAAGATTGTTGAGGGAGATGTCATTCATCCTGGCGATCAATTTACCGGTGCTGCACCTATGGAAGTTGAATTTACTTCTAATGTTACCGATGCATCATCAACCCTGAGGTATGAATGGAAAATCTCTCAGGATAAAGATTTCTCATCTATACTTTTAAGCCGTTTTGATGAAAATGTTTCATATACTTTCACTACAACAGGAACAAGTTACGTTAAACTTTATATCACTGATACAGAAACGAGTGTAACGTATGAGTCGGATGCTTTTTCTATTGTAATCAGTGAGTCGGAGCTGAAAGTACCCAATGCATTCTCACCTAATGGAGATGGGGTAAATGATGTGTTTAAGGTGAAGCATAAATCGTTGGTAAAGTTTAATGCTACGGTGTTTAACAGATGGGGACAGGAAATTTATAAATGGAATAATCCAGATGAAGGATGGGATGGAACATCTCATGGTAAAGCAGTAAAAGACGGTGTTTACTTCATCGTAATTCATGCTGTTGGTTCAGACGGAATTGAGTATAATCACAAAGGAGATATAAATATTCTGCGTGGTTTCAGCGGTACAAGTACCAGTGGAACAACTGGAGAATAAATTAAGAATATGGTTGAAGAAACAGATCAGGTAAGAGTGTACGGTGCGCGCGTACACAATTTAAAAAACATAGATGTAAATATACCTCGTAACAGTCTCACGGTTATTACCGGGTTAAGTGGAAGTGGTAAGTCGTCATTGGCATTTGATACCATCTTTGCGGAAGGACAACGCCGGTATATTGAAACATTCTCTACTTATGCGCGTAATTTTCTGGGAAATATGGAACGTCCGGATGTGGATAAAATCACCGGATTGAGCCCTGTTATATCCATAGAACAAAAGACCACCAATAAGAATCCCCGCTCTACAGTGGGAACTACCACGGAAATTTACGATTATCTTCGTTTGCTTTATGCAAGGGCAGGAGAGGCTTATTCCTATCTTTCAGGTGAGAAGATGGTGAAATATACAGAAGAGCAGATTCTGGATCTGATTCTGCATGATTACAAAGGGAAAAAGATCTATTTGCTTGCTCCACTGGTGAAATCCAGGAAAGGACATTATAAGGAACTCTTTGAGCAGATTCGCAAAAAGGGATATCTGAATGTCCGGGTAGATGGAGATATTAAGGAAATAATGCATGGCATGAAGCTAGACCGTTATAAGAATCACGACATTGAAGTGGTGATTGATAAAATGGTGGTAGGAGAGAAAGATCTCAACCGATTAAAGCAAAGTGTTGCCACTGCAATGTTGCAGGGCGAAGGATTGCTAATGATACTTGATGCTCAGACACTGAGTGTGCGCCATTACAGTAAAAGACTGATGTGTCCCGTTACCGGACTGTCTTATCGTGAACCGGCTCCGCATAACTTCTCTTTCAACTCTCCTCAGGGAGCCTGCCCTAAGTGTAAAGGACTTGGAGTTGTAAACAAGATTGATATTGATAAGATAATACCGGATCGTAATCTTTCTATTTATGAAGGAGGAATTGTTCCCCTTGGCAAGCATAGAAATATTATGATATTCTGGCAAATAATTTCTATCTTAGATAGGTACGAAGTCAAACTAAAAACACCTATTAAAGATATTCCCGACGATGCTATCGATGAAATATTAAATGGCTCTGATGAAAGGATAAGGATTGACCGAAGCTTGATTGGATCATCTTCAGATTACTTTATGTCCTTTGAGGGAGTCATAAAATATATCATGTTGTTGCAGGAAAAAGATGCATCCGCCACTGCTCAGAAATGGGCAGATCAATTCTCTGTTACCACGGTATGTCCTGAGTGTAAAGGAGCAAAACTGAACAAAGAAGCATTGCATTTCCGTATCCATGATAAGAATATTGATGAACTTTCATCCATGGACCTTTCAGAGCTTTATGAATGGCTGATGACTGTAGATCAGTTCCTGAGTGACAAACAAAACAAGATAGCGGTTGAAATACTAAAAGAAATCCGTACACGTCTCAAGTTCTTATTGGATGTGGGATTGGAATATCTTGCCATCAAGCGTTCTTCGGCCACCTTATCCGGAGGCGAGAGTCAGCGCATTCGTCTGGCAACCCAGATTGGTTCTCAGCTGGTCAATGTTCTATATATCCTTGATGAACCTAGTATCGGGCTACATCAAAGAGACAATGAACGATTAATAAAGTCCTTAAAAGCATTGCGCGACTCGGGAAATTCAGTTATCGTTGTGGAGCATGACAGAGACATGATGTTCGCTGCCGATTATATTGTTGATATGGGACCAAAGGCCGGTCGTTTAGGAGGAGAAGTAGTCTTTGCCGGTACTCCGGAAGAGATGATTAAAACAGATACACTTACTTCACAATACCTCAACGGAAAGAAGAAAATAGAAATTCCTGCGAAGAGAAGAAAAGGAAATGGGCTCTCCTTGACCCTGAAAGGAGCCAGAGGTAACAACCTGAAAGGCGTAGATGCAGAGTTCCCTTTAGGAGAACTGATCTGTGTCACAGGCGTATCGGGTAGTGGAAAGTCTACGTTGATAAACAATACACTGCAACCCATCCTTTCGCAAAAGTTCTATCATTCTCTGCAAGATCCCTTGCCTTATGATTCAATAGAAGGTCTTGAGAATATTGATAAGGTGGTTAATGTAGACCAGTCTCCTCTGGGAAAGACTCCTCGCTCTAATCCAGCTACCTACACAGGTGTCTTTTCAGATATTCGTTCCTTGTTTGTGGGATTACCGGAAGCAAAGATCAGAGGATATAAACCTGGTCGTTTTTCATTTAATGTATCCGGCGGACGGTGTGAAGCTTGCTCGGGTAATGGATATAAAACCATTGAAATGAATTTCCTGCCCGATGTGTATGTTCCTTGCGAAGTATGTCACGGCAAACGATATAATCGTGAAACACTGGAGGTTCGCTTTAAAGGGAAGTCCATTGCCGATGTGCTGGATATGACCATTAACCGTGCGGTAGAATTCTTTGAGAATGTTCCTCAAATACTTAATAAGATAAAAGTTCTTCAGGAAGTGGGACTGGGGTATATCCGTTTGGGACAACCTTCCACCACACTTTCCGGAGGAGAGAGCCAGCGCGTGAAACTAGCCACCGAGCTTGCTAAACGAGATACTGGTAAAACTCTGTATATTCTTGACGAACCTACCACCGGACTTCATTTTGAAGATATCCGTGTGCTGATGGGCGTACTGAATAAGCTGGTAGATAAAGGAAATACAATTATAGTGATTGAGCACAATCTGGATGTGATTAAAATGGCAGATTATATTATTGACATGGGTCCCGAAGGAGGAAAGGGTGGAGGATATCTTCTCTGCTGTGGCACACCGGAAGAGGTAGCTCTGTGTAAAAAAGGATATACGCCAATGTTTTTGAAGAAAGAACTGGAATATGAAAATAAACAAGACTAATGCAGCACGTTTGCTTGACAAAGCAAAAATAGCTTATGAGCTGATTCCCTATGAAGTGGATGAAAGCGATCTGAGTGCCGTACATGTGGCAGCAGAATTAGGAGAAAATATTAATCAGGTTTTTAAAACACTGGTACTTCTCGGAGACAAGACCGGGCACTTTGTTTGTGTGGTTCCGGGAGACAAGGAAGTAAACCTGAAGCTGGCTGCAAAGGTTTCCGGGAATAAAAGTTGTGACATGATACCAATGAAAGAGTTGCTCCCTACCACCGGATATATTCGCGGAGCCTGCTCTCCCATAGCAATGAAGAAACATTTTCCTACTTACATTCACGATACATGCCTGCAATATGCTTATATCTATGTAAGTGCGGGACAAAGAGGATTACAGATTAAGATTGATCCCAAAGATATAATTAAAGAAGTGCGGGCAGAAGTTTGCACTCTTTTTACAGAAGAATAAATAAATTATTAATCATATTAAATCAAAACAGACAAGACAATGAAGAAACTACTTTTATTGGCCGCAGTACTTTGCACTCAAAGTAACGTAATGGACCTAAACGCACAAGCAGTGAATGGAAGATCCGCACAAAAGAAGAGTAAGACTACAGAACAACAAATAAAAGTGAATGCTCCCGTAGTGGCAACTCCTGCGGTTCTGAAGAATCAGATGGATTCTATTGCCTATACAATGGGACTGGCACAAACACAAGGGTTAAAGGATTATTTATCAAGCAAACTTAATGTTGATACGGCTTATATCAATGAGTTTGTAAAAGGATTAAAGGAAGCAGTTAGCTCAACAGACAAGAAGGCGAATGCTTATTTTGCAGGAGTTCAGATTGGTCAGCAAGTCAACAGTCAGATGATTCAGGGTGTCAATCAGGAACTATTTGGAAAAGGAACAACTCAAAGCATTGACAAGAACTTGTACCTCAATGGCTTTATTGCCGGAGTTCTTGGCCAGGGAGCTGCCATGAGCATGGAAGATGCACAGAAATTCCTTCAGGCTAATGTAGAGAAAATTAAAGATAAAAACACAGAGCAGGCTTATGGTGCCAATAAAGAAGCAGGAATCAAGTTCCTTGCCGAGAATAAAACGAAAGAAGGCGTGATTACCACAGCAAGCGGCTTGCAATATAAGATCATTACTAAAGGAACAGGAGAGATACCAACAGCCGAAAGTAAAGTGAAAGTTAACTATAAAGGTACCTTACTTGACGGAACAGAGTTCGATAACTCTTATAAGAGAAACGAGCCAACCGTTTTAGAAGCCGGTCAGGTTATTAAGGGATGGGCAGAGGCTCTCACACTAATGCCTGTAGGTTCTAAATGGATTCTTTATATCCCTCAGGAACTGGGTTACGGTTCCAGAGATGCAGGTCCTATCAAACCATTCTCAACTTTGATTTTTGAGCTCGAATTATTAAGTATCGAAAAGTAATAGTCAGAATCCAATTAAATAAAATTATATGTTAAAAGGACATCCAAAAGGATTATTTGTTCTTGCCCTTGCAAACATGGGTGAACGATTTGGCTACTACACCATGCTGGCTATCTTCGTACTCTTTATCCAGGCTAAGTTTGGCTTTGATAAGAATGCATCCAGCGATATTTTCTCAAATTTCTTAGCCTTGGTTTACTTCCTTCCGCTACTTGGCGGTATTGTTGCCGATCGTTTCCTTGGATACGGCAAAACCGTTATTGTAGGAGTAGTGGTTATGTTTATAGGTTATTTGTTGCTGGCCATACCTACAGGATTAGATACAAATGCTAAGTACATGATGTATGGTGCTCTGGGATTAATTGCCATTGGTACCGGTCTCTTTAAGGGAAATATACAGGCTTTGGTTGGTAATTTGTATGATGATCCGAAGTACAATTCCAAACGCGACATTGCTTTCAGTATCTTTTATATGTGCATTAACATTGGTGCGTTCTTTGCTCCGTCGGCTGCCGGTGCAGTTTATAATTTCTTCCTGAAGAAAGCCGGACTGTTCTACGAAGCTAAGATTCCTGCATTGGCACATCAGTTTGCCAACGGAACAATTACTCCTGAAGGATTGCAAAGTTTCAAACAGCTTGCCGAAGCACAGACTCCCGGAGCCAGTGCCAATCTTTCCGCATTTGGAACTCACTATATAGATAAATTATCTGAAGGATATAACTATGGCTTTGCTGTAGCATGTATCTCTTTGGTTATCTCTATGCTTATCTTTGCAATCTTCCGCAAATATTATAAGAGTGCCGACGTAACAGTTCGTGAACAAAAGAAAGCTGATAATGCTTCCGGAGAGACTAATCATGTAGAAGAACTGTCTCATACAGAGACAAAGCAAAGACTTATTGCTTTGTGCCTCGTGTTTGCGGTTGTAATCTTCTTCTGGATGGCTTTCCATCAGAACGGATTAACACTGACCTGGTTTGCCCGCGATTATACTAATAGTGCAGTGAGCGGAGTAAGCAGAATCGGATTTAGTCTGCCTACCATGGTTATGATGATTATTGCATTCTACGGCATAATAGGATTTACTCAGGCTAAGCAATTAGCAGGAAAGATTGCAGGAACTGTTGCTTTTCTTATTGGAGCAGTCGGAGCTTACGCATATTATATCGGTATGCCCGAGATCGTTAATATCACTCCTGAAATCTTTCAGCAGTTCAATCCCTTCTTTATAGTTATCCTTACTCCGGTTGCTGTGGGATTCTTCTCCATGTTAAGCAACAAAGGAAAAGAGCCATCTGCACCACGCAAAATTGGTATCGGTATGTTTATTGCTGCCTTTGCCTTTGTTTTTATGGCTGTAGGCTCTATAGGTCTGCCTACTCCAGATGCTATTGCGGCAACTGGTGGAGTAAGTGATGTTTTAGTTTCACCAAACATGTTGATTGGAACTTACTTCATGCTTACCATCGCCGAACTGTTTCTTAGCCCAATGGGGTTGAGCTTTGTTTCCCGCGTAGCTCCTCCAAAATACAAAGGACTAATGCAAGGCGGATGGCTTGCAGCAACAGCTATTGGTAATAAATGTGTTGCAATCATTGGTCACTTGTGGGGAATTGAATTATGGATGATGTGGGGTGTGCTTGTTGTACTTTGTATAATCTCTGGCACATTCATTTTCTCTATAATGAAGAAACTGGAAGCAGTTTCAAAGTAAAGCTAAAAGATAAGACTAGATAAATTTAGTTTGTAAAGTCCCTCAACTTAATTGTTGAGGGACTTTTTGCGTTCCTGTTTACTATATCCAAAATGATTATCCTTAACTTTCTTCAAAGCATCCAATAAAGGCGCATTTTTTTGTCAA
The DNA here is from genome assembly GCF_963678845.1 of uncultured Bacteroides sp. NCBI lineage: Bacteria > Pseudomonadati > Bacteroidota > Bacteroidia > Bacteroidales > Bacteroidaceae > Bacteroides > uncultured Bacteroides sp. The sequence goes on along the minus strand of NZ_OY787464.1, from coordinate 335,444 downwards.
GACATGTAATTTAAAGGCCTATTTATCTTTATGTAAAAATAATTATTATATTTGTAGCAAAATAAAGAGTAGATGAAAGGTAAATTAATTTTAGTCATATTATTTATAGCATTTGCTCTGGGGTGCATTCAAAAACAAAATAATTCAAATTCAATTGATGTCAGCCAGGCATTAGGATTCTCAAAGATAAAAGCACCAGTAAAATCACAATTAAAGAAATCATTTGTCTTTGAGAGTAAGTTTTGTTATTCTCAATTAGATTTATTTAAAGACTCTACATTCTTTAAACGAACAGTATGTGAAGCTAGTGCGCACTTTTCATTAGGAAAGTGGAGAATTAATAAAGACTCATTAATCTTAAGTTATACTCCATTAGACAAGTTTAATATGATTGTAGATTATTCCTTAAAAGGGGATACAAGTAAGTTTTTTGTACTTAAAATAATGAATCAGAATCACGAGCCCATAGAGAAACTAGAGTTGATAGGTTTTAAGAAAAGGATACCCACAAAGACTGCATTAAAATATGGTCTCTTACTGACTGACAAACAAGGAGAGGTAAAAATTAAGAAAGCCGATTTTGATAGCCTTTCAATTTTTGGTTTCAAGAATATAACAAATAAAGTACTGACATTGAAGAATTCAATACTACCAGACAGTATGAAAATAACCTTATTCTTTAATAGTACCAACTTTTGCCAGTTTCCTACATTTGACTATTACAAGGATAACTCTGTTTATTTTATAAAGAAAGGAAAATTAATTGCTGACGATGTAGATTACATTATGCAATCTCCTTTTTAAACTCCAGTATGTTTTTATACCCCTCAATATTCAAAATATGAATAAGCCGCATAAAAGAAAGTTTCCCTTTTTTGTGATAACCTATCAGATTATCCCGGGTTCTTAGAAAATCATTTTTATGTAATTGCTGAAACTGAATAACTATTGTTTCGCCGTTTGAGAACCTAATTTTACAGTAATTATAAACTCCGTTTGATAGCTTCGGATTAAAACCTCCTTTATAAGTATTGATTAGTCTGTCTTGATAATCAGAAACCTGAAAGTCTATTTTCTCAATATCGCTTAACATTATGTCTTTATAGTTTATTTTAATTGAATCTTCTTCTAGCTCTAAAGCTCCACAGAATTCTCCCCGTAAAGCTTCTCGTGTCTTTATTGATGTAAACAACATTACTACCCCTATAATAGTAGTTACAATCCCTAGTATTGTGGCGAAATATTCAATAGGACTTTCTTCCATATATTTATCAGATATATATCCTGTAGCAATACATATAGCCAATGATGTATAAATCACCATATTGGGTGTCAGTATAAACTTGTCCGATCTTTTAAATATTTTGAATTGATTGTTGTTAATCATTATATTATTGATAAAGTTATGACTAGTTACAAATATATCAATAATTTTAATATACAAGAATTTAATTCTGATTTAATCCCAATAATTATTCCCAAACCTCCTCCAATACTACGTGTCCGAACAATCACTAATCCTGTTTTAGTTATTGTTAGAGGACTCCGGTTTCTGTGTACCACAGAAAATGTTTTAAAAAAAATGAGTGTGAAACGTATATTCGTATATAAACAAATATCTCTTTGCCTTGTTTATATTTTAAGAGCGTTAAATCTGGTATTAATCAATGTGTCTGATTTAAGTTCCTCACGCTTAAATGTTATTGCCAAATCAGGGAACTATAGGCTTAAACTAATTTATATGAAAAAACTATTTTTAACTGTAGCTATTTTACTGGGATGCAATATGCTATCAATGGCACAAAATTATCAAACAACAGACTCGAAGGTCTCTTGGAACGTTAAGGCAGGTATGAACATCAGTAACTGGACAGGAGATGGTTCTGATGGCTCAAAAGCAAAGGTTGGCTTTAAGGTTGGTGCAGGTATGGAATATGCATTAGATAATACATGGTCATTACAACCATCGTTATTTCTTACAAGTAAAGGCGCAAAAGGAGGAGACGGAGATACTAAGGCAACAATTAATCAAGTGTATCTTGAGTTGCCGGTCAATTTACAGGCAAGAGTACCTGTTGCTGATAAAACAAATATTCTTTTTGCAGCAGGTCCATACTTTGCTTATGGTGTAGGAGGTAAAATATCTGGTGGAGCATCCATTGATGGGGTTGATTATTCTGTATCAACAAATACATTTGGTAAAAATAGATTCAAAAGATTTGATGCAGGATTAGGACTTGGCGTGTCATTAGAGATGAGCAAAGTGATTGTTGGTCTTGAAGGACAGCTGGGCTTAACAAAAATTGGAGATGGAATTATGTCTGATGGTTCTCCAAAGAATATAAACTTTGGGGTAACTGTTGGATATAAATTCTGATTTTAAATATTCAGATAAACAAAAAATCTCCTGCATACTTATATTCAAGTAATGCAGGAGGTTTTTTTGTATTATAATTTAATCTATTACTCCCAAACTTCATCGGCTGTATTAAAACACGGACATTCTTTCACCCTCTCCCAAGGGTCAATAATGCCGTTGTAGTTCTTGTCCGGGCTTAGGTCTCTGTGACCCACTACCTTGCAGCCGGGATGCTCTTTCAGGAGTTTGCTTACCAATGCGTGCAGTGCAATTTGCTGAGCCAGTGTGCGTGTGTCGGCAGGTTTGGCGTTGGTGTCTAAGCCACCTTCGTAACATACGCCTATTGACTTGGCATTGTAGCCACGAGCATGGGCACCTACTTCATCTAGGGGTCGCATGGGTTCTACCTTCCCATTCTTGCGGATGTAGTAGTAATAACCCCAGGAGCTGAATCCTCTTACCTTGTGTGCTGCATTAATATCTTGTGCTGTGATGTCTCTGTCCGCTCTTGTTGCCGAGCAATGTATTACTATCAGGTTTATTTCTCTCATTTTGTTTTTCTGTTATTCACTCCCTTTTGGGAACTACTTTATTTTTAAATGCCGTTATTCTTTTTAATTTTGTCTGATTATCAATAGTATAAAAGATAAAATACCGTAAACTTTCTTTTCTAATACTGCCGTAATTTTAAATCTTTCAGTTTTTATGGCCTGTAAAACCATATCGTGCCGTTATTTCTAGAAAATGGTTATGCCGTATTTCTTTCTAATTTCCACTTTATTCTCAATAAGTTGAAATGCAAAGTGCGGGGAAACCTCCTTTAAAAGAAGTTTTCTCCGCTTAAAATTATTGCCTGTCTTTGCATGCAGGTACCAAACATTGCACTTTTAGTGCAGTATTTAGCTGAGCATTCAAGGTAATCATTTCCTGATACATTTGCCGTACCTTCTCGGACAGTTCAAAATAGTCCGTTTCAAACCGGGTGACTTGCTCCATCAGATAGTCGAACTGGCTCTTTACCAGGTCTGTGAAGTCTTGTACTTGCTTGGCGTCCTTCTTTTTCAGGAAGGGGAGAACCACTTGCAGAATGCTTACTATGCCGTCTATAATTTTCATTGTTTTGTTTCTGTTTTATTCTTTTTACTGAAAGTAGGAGAGGTGTGGCCTGTTTTGTCTAAGCCTTTGTAAGGGAAGCTAAGGTCATGGGTCTTAAAGCATTGCACGCTGTCTCTGCATTAGTGTGGTAATGATAGACAGCGTGCCTTTTTGCTTATGCGCCTGGAACCACTGCGCTGGTTTTTACCGGTAACTTGGCAACCTGTGTGTACGACAAGGTTTTTTGCATATTGGTGAGCAGTTTGCCCGGACGAAAGGCAATTCTAGTACCCTTTATCAAGCTGGATGTATACTCCTTCTCGGATTCCGCTCCTTTGCCATTTACTCCAACCTGGAAACTGCCGAAGTTTCCCAAACGAACCACCTGTCCATTGGCCAGTCCCGCTTTCATTGATACCAATACACTTTCAATCACTGCCGACACATCTGCTTTTGTTACCGTGCATCTGCTGTCCACATCTGTACAAATGGCGTCGAAATCCATTTCTCCATAGGCTTGAGCCAACGCATAATACTTTCCCGGTTCTGAAATCTTTGAAGGATTCTTTCTCATTACAACTGAATACTTTACACTCATCTTTTTTTCTTTTTAATTGATTAATACTACTTGCCGATGGTCCATCTATCATTTGTTAACCCTACAAAGATAAGCCTCTTGCAGTGTGCTGAGACAGTAGAATGCATTAGCGGTGAGTAGAGCTAATTATTTACATAATTAGTGTATTATATTGTTTTGTATCCTTGCTAATCTCAATAAAAAACAGTAACTTTAATACATAAAAAAAATATAAAAGGCAATGAAAATTGAAGAAGAGTTTAAGATTAAGGCATATACCAAAGTAGAACTGGCCAGGCTTTACAATCCGGAGATGGCTGTTTCCGGAGCACTGCGCACACTGGCTCGATGGATATCGGGCAATTCCCGTCTTATGGAAGAGCTGTCACGGCTGGAGTACAATCATCGGAACCGTTCATTTACACCACGCCAGGTGAAGGTTATTGTTGATTATCTGGGAGAACCGTAAAAAAGAAGCTCGCCTTAAACCATTACGATTTAAGGCGAGCTTCTTTTATTACAGCGAATTATCTGCTAATGATATAACACTTTATCCCGTGAATTTCTATTCTTCCACTATATTAGTGAATGTTTTCCACATATCTGCATTTCTATAACTGCCGGCAGCACCCTTCGGAACATGAACTTTACATGTACTTTTGTTTGCTTCATAAAACACAGAAAGGTTAGCTTCTATAGGAGTTGTGCTTTTGCAATAGATGTTTTTCACTGACGTACAATTTATGAAAGCATCCCAAAGGTAGGAAATATCATTGCCGAAATAGATGGAAGTTAATCCGGTGCAATCGTGAAAGGCATGATTCCTAATACTTATATGATTACCCGGAAAGGCTATAGAATCGAGCTTGTCGCAATGAGAAAAGGCATTGTCGGCAATCTTCTTAACGTAATCGGGGATAGCATATGAGGTGCCTTTGGCATAGGGAAACACTACAAACTCACTACTATCTTTGCTAAACAATGCCCCATCAATACTGGTATAAAGAGAATTCTCTTTTGATATATTTATCTCCTTCAATTTGAGACATTTATTAAAACATTCGCTATCAACAGATATAATGCTTTTGGGAAGGGTTATTGAGGTCAGACTACGTAGGTAAGAAAACATTTCAGTATTGATAAAATTACTACCTGTAGGGTAGAATGTCTCAATGCCATTACTTTCTGTTACACTAAAATAATGTTTCATACTCCATACAATATTTACATTAGTCAAATCAAGCCTGGCAAGCTTTCCTTCTGTTTTGCTGTTTGCAGTATAACCTCCTCCAGCCATTTCGCGGATGTAAAGAATATCATCTCCATCCAGATTGCCGGAAATAGTGAGATCGGTAATTAAATATTTACCTGCTTGCGGAATTAGCTTTGCCAATGTGCCGGCTGTGTCAACTTTTACACTGACTATTGTGTCGATCACTGCAACCGGTTCTGTAATTACTTCTGGTACAACATCGTCTTTAACGCATCCTGTTACCAAAAATGAAACCACTAATGAAAATATTGCTATCTTTTTCATCGTTTATTGTAGATTAATTAATGTCAAATTATAAATTTAGTTTTTACATTACAAATGTAATCAATTTATTATTATAAATAATAAGTAAGCAAATAAATAATTATGTTTGTTGTAAAATGGCTAATATATACTCCTTTTTAATGAATTATCAAGGGTGTTTATGTCATTTTTAGTAAATTAAATTCTTTGTTTATTTGCTTATAATTTAGTTAATTAATAGGAACAAATAAGATATTATCTTTATATCTTATTTGTTCCTATTAATTATTTGTCTGTTAGCAATCAGAGACAAATACTTATTTGCAGTCTATTTTGCATGTTTCAGCAACCACTCCATGGGCGGCACATAATCTTCAATCTTGGTCATGCTCTTGTTGTGTGAGAAATAGACTGTGCCCGCTTCGCCGTTGCGGTGCTTGGCCACGGTGAGCACACCAAGTCCCTCGGTGGGGTAGCCGCTTTCCTTGTCCGTGGCCACTTTTGACAGAGCCGGACGGTGGAGCAATATTACCATGTCGGCATCCTGCTCTATGGCACCCGATTCACGCAAATCGGCCAATTGCGGACGGCTGGCGTAACGGGTCTCGGCCTCTCTGTTCAGCTGACTGAGCAACACAACCGGACAATTCATCTCTTTGGCCAGTAGTTTTGCTTTACGGGCTGCCGTGGCCACCTCTTGTTCGCGGTTACGATTTTCCTTGCCCTGGGTTTTCATGTCGCTTAGCTGCAGGTAGTCAATGAAGATAATGTCACACTTGCCCTTGGCTTTCAGGAATCGTGCCTGTATGCGGATGGAGTCAATGCTCATGGCCGAGCTATCGTCAATGAGGATAGGCAGAGAGGATAGTTCGCTGGCTGTGTTGTTGGCTTCCGCCCATTCCTTTTCGCTGGTGAGTCCTGTGCGCCAGGCATAGGGTTTTATGTTGCTCTCCATCAGTATAAGACGGTCGCCCAGCCGCTCACCCTGCATCTCGATACTGAAAAACAGCGTGTGCAGCCCCATTCGGGCAGCCATTTTTGCGAAGAACAGCGCCAGCATGGTTTTACCCACCCCGGGGCGAGCCGCAAACACAATCAAATCGCCCTTCTGCCATCCGGAAGTCAGCTTGTTGAGGTCGGTAAGCCCCGTGTCAACTCCCGTCACCCCATTTTCCGAATTCTCCATGCGCTCTTTGGCCTGCGCCAGTGTGTAGTGCATCAATACCTCCATATCCCGCACATTGTTCGCCTTCACCGCATCGTTCTCTATCTGCGAAGCCAGCTCCTGCATGTTGCAAACCACATCGGCACTGTCCACCGTCATGTCCTGCGCTCTCCACAGCAGCTTGCTGATTCCAGTGATGATTGCTCGGCGAAGGTACAGGTCCTTCAGAATGATGCAGTGATTTTGCAGATGGGCCGAGCTTACTACCTGACTACTCAGTTTGGTGATGTAGTAGGGGCCGCCCACCTTGTCCAGCTCATCGTGGCGACGCAGTTCGTCGCACACGGTAATAATGTCAATGTTGCGGTTCTGGTCAAACATGCGCTTCAGTGCGGCAAAGATAATGCGATGATTATCATAGTAAAACATCTCCTCGCGCAGCATGCCTGCCGCTATGGGCATAGCTTTTGTTTCCAGTAAAAGGGCACCCAGAATAATCTCTTCTGTTTCCTGATCAAAGGGCAGGGTTAGATTCTTCTCCATGGCTCATCTTCAATATTAAATGTTCTGGGCTGAGACTGCACATTAACGTCCTGGTCATAAAAGGATTTCGCTTTCAGATAACTGCTGGCACTTTTCACGAATTCTTTGCAGCTCACCGAGTCGCGGTAATTCTCAATGTTTTTAATGGCCGCCTCTTTTTCTTCTTTGGACAGCTTTTTCCACTCCCTGCGCACCAGTCCGATGTCTACCTTGCGTAGTCCGGTTGTTTCGTGGTATTTCTCGTAGAACTCCAAAAGCCTATCCTCGTTCTTCACCCTCATATTGGTTATTTGCGAAGGCTTTCCGGTCCAGAGGTCATAATCAATTACCGCGATAGATTTCATCTTGTAATTCAGGAGAGTGCTGCTTATCAGGTTTTCCTTTTCCATCCTGTCAAAGAACCATCTGGTTTTGCCCGTAGTCCAGTTGAACATCTTTGCCCATGATGCCACCGATAAAACCGATTCACCCCGCTTGCACACAAATGTTTCCCCTTTTATTGTTACATCCCGGTCTTCGAAATTTACGTTAGTTATCAGCATCAGAAAAGCCTCCAGATAAGAAAAACTTTCATCTTTCTGGTTAAATCTGTAGTTAAGCAAATGTTTTGGTACTAATACATACCCCTTGTTTAAGGCGTTGAAAGGTAAGTTATTCTTCTTAGTCATAGTAAGTTATTATATTTATTTTTTATATTGTTTGTAAAATAGCTCTCCAGCCTTATTTCGATGCAAATGTATGGTTACAGACAATATCCTCCAAATGGGAAATGTAATAATAGACGATTTTGGCATATTATGCTTAAAAAATCACATTTGTTGAATTTTGTAAAATACATGTAGAAGGAAGGCTGCTTTTATAGAGTAAAACGTACTTTACATAACAACAGAATAAATAATAGAATAAGCGCAGATACAGAATGTTGGTATATAGGTAGTTATAAAAATAATATATTCCTTCACAGCAGAATGAACTGCAACGAAGAAATATATTAAATTGTTTTATTTTTATTACTAAAAATAAAATCCGTATATATGGTTAGGAATTTATAACATTAGCGAGTGATGAAAAAGGCTCTGAATAAGCCTTGCGAAATTTTACATTCCGTACGGAATGCCCCAATAATCGATGATAAGTTCCATCTGCTTGGGTGTGATGTATTTGTTGGTAATGGCAAATCCGGTAGCCTTCAACTTTTCATACAGTTCTTTATCTTCTTCAATTTTCTCGATAAAACATCTTTTGCAAACATCGGCTCTGGTGTATGTATGGAAATACATTGCGGCTACTTTGGTAAGGAGATAGCATCTCATATACGGATGCTTTTGGTTTTCTTTTTCCTGAATCATATAAATGGTTCGTGTTTTAATTTATTATTACTTTAAACCTAGTGTTGCAACATTCTAGTTCGCTGCAAATGTAAGGAATAATAGTGTTAAAATGCAAATTAAAAGCGATTTATTTTTATAATTCTATGTAAATATAATATGTGTGTTTTTTAACTTTAAACAAAGTTTAAAGCTAAAAAACGGAAAAAATCAAGATTTATTGCTGAATGGTGTAATGTTTATTGGCGAATAGTTGTTGAATTATTGAGCAATGGATTTTTTTTATTGGAGAATGGGGGAGGGAAAAGAGTGAATTTTAGATTATTGCATTAAATTATGACATATAAATGCAGATAACGATTTGCGTATTTAATAAAAAAACATTAAATTTACCAAGTGATTTAACAATCACAAATACAACACGATAAATGAAATTCTGGATTATGAAAATGAATAAATGGTAATTAATTAACTAAAATCACCAATTTACTATCAGCAATTGATGAAAAGATAAACCATTACAGTAAGCAGATAGAGAGAATGGAAGAGTGGAAAAGGGATTGTTGCAACAACTGTTTGTATAAAAAAATAAGGAATATGAAAAGAAGATTCATGTTAGGTGAAATTTGGATGCTGACTATTAATGCCGCATTTCAAAGGGCAAATATTTATAAATTAGATTGTAGTAATAAAGAAAAAGAGCCTTTTAAAGAGGAACTCAATAAACTCCTTATTAAGAAATCTAAAGAATATAATAATAGATTAATCAGTGAAGAAGAGCATATTCAAAATATATATTCTATCATTTCATTTTCAGCTGATTATCCAAATGTTTTGAGAGAAGGACGATTGAACTTTGGGATATCTCAAAAGCTATTAAGCCTCTATTTGAAGTATTTATGGTGTTTGGATTTAATAAAATATGCACCTCCTCATTTTCCAGTTGATCGAATCATTCAAACGAAATTGAAAATAACAAAGCCTTATTCCTGGACAGCAATGGTTGATGAAAAAGAATACCTAAACGTAATAGAAATAGCACGAAAGACTTTGCCAAAATATGAAGTAGATAATCTTGCTGAATTAGAACTTAAGTTATTTGAGAGAAATTCGTCGGCAAAAAAATAATTCATATATATGGAATACAAGTTCTCAGACGATTACCACTATCATCCTGAAGTTGATATTTTTATAATAAAACAGAATACAATTGAGCAACAAGCTGTTGCACAATTAGAAACTTCAAAAGCTATTTGATAATGAGTAGAAATTAAACGTATAACTCTATCCAACTAAAATAAAACTATATTATGAAAAAGTCTGATATCTATGAAATTGCCATTAAGATTTTAGGAATTTACTTTCTTGTGACAATTATACAGCTCTTGGTAGGAAGTCTAGCATACCTTTCTGCTATGATTTTTAATAAAAGCTTTAGCTCGAATGAAATGTTATTTGGAGGAGTTTCTTTCTTTGTATTTATCATTATGATTCTATTCGATTTCTGTTTTATTTTCAAGACGGATAAGATTGTAAGACTGATTTGTAAATCGTCCGACTTTGAACAAGACGTTCAATTTGCGGTAAGCAGGAAGGTGGTTTATGAAATTGCACTGGTGCTGATGGGAATGATTATCATTGTATGGGCTTTACCGGATTTTATCTATAAAGTGTGGAACTATGTTCAAAGTTTACAGATGAGCACAGATAATAAAGGTTCTTTGGTAACCTCGGGCATAAAAATTATTACTGGACTGGTCGCCGTAATTTATTCAACTGCCATCGCAAACTTTCTTGTTAAGGAGAAAGCTGTTGATTAGCTAAAATGAATTTGTGTTCCGATATAGTTTGCAATAGAGTGCGATATAGCTAACGATACAGTTGGAACGATTATTAAAAACAAAATATGTAATCAAAGGGCGAGTTGATTATATCTTAGCGGAAATGTATAACTCTCTAAGGTCTTAATTGCAACCTTAGAGAATGAAAGAGGAAGTGCTCGAGGATAAAATTATTGGAATAAAAAAGATTTATAAAGTTGTAATATAAAAAATATTATATCTTTGTACTGTAATTAGTGTCCGTATCAGCTTTGTTCTGATATACTGCACTTTAAAACGGATAATGAAACCTTCCCTTTGTCGGAAGGTTTTGTCGTTTTTATACCTTTGATATTATAGATTAATTGCAATCACCCCCGAAGTTGAAAGACTATTAAATGCACTTCGGGAGAATATGAAATATTACAACCTTTAGGGCTGAAAGATAAATATGTTTAGATATTCCAATTGGCCAACAACTTGTTGACCAATTAGAAGCAACAGAAAATTTGCGGCAACTTGTAATTCAAAATGAAATTGAAGTGGAATTGGATGAGTGATTTAGTTAGATTATATTATCTTTGCATATATATGAATCTAGTTAGAAGTAATTAAGTTATAAGTATGATAGAGAAAATTGAAATTCACAATTATAAATCTATTCAACACCTGGAGTTAGAACTTAAAGGGCTCAATGTGCTCATTGGCTCTAATGGTGTAGGAAAGAGTAATTTTATATCATTCTTTGAAATGGTAAATGCTATGTATAATCAGCGATTAGGTAGCTATACTATTGAAAAGGGAGGAATAGATAATCTATTGTACTTCGGACGGAAGAACTCAGAAGCTATTAATGGATTAATTGATTTTGATAATAAAAATGCTTTTTACTTCACTATAAAACCTACTCAGAGTAATAAGGGATTTATTGAAAGAACTGGTGATTACTTTAATAATGGAACTCATAAAGATAAGAATTATAGTATCTGGCATAAAAAAAAATGGGATAGTGCAGTAGATGAATCCGAAATAAAGAACCATTATGAATTTAGAGCGAAATACTTAAAGAACTATCTTCAGAGCTTTATAATATATCATTTCCATGATACAAGTAAAACTTCTCCCATGAAGAAGTTCTGTAATGTGTCTGACAATCAATATCTGCGGGAGGATGGTTCTAATCTTGCTGCTTATTTATATTATCTGTCTCAGGAGCATCCTTTGTCTTTTAAAAAGATAGAAGGAGTGATTCGCTCTATTGCTCCATTCTTCGATCGTTTCGATTTAATTCCTGACAGGATTAATAAGAATCAGATTCAACTGGAATGGAAAGAAAAGGGAAGTGACATGTATTTCAATGGTTATAGCTTCTCTGACGGAACACTTCGTTTCATTGCTTTAGCTACATTGCTTTTACAACCGGAACCTCCGGTTACTATCATTATTGATGAGCCTGAGCTTGGTTTGCATCCTTTTGCCATTAACAAACTGGCTGCAATGCTAAAGAGTGTATCTAAAAAACATCAGGTTATTGTGTCTACACAGTCTCAGGGATTGGTAAACAACTTTGATGCGGAAGATGTTGTGGTGGTTGACAGAAAAGACAGGACTTCTACTTTTACGCGTTTAGCTGCTGACGACTTGACTGAGTGGCTGGATGATTATTCCATTGGCGACCTCTGGGAGAAAAACCTGATAGGAGGGCAGCCGTAATGAGAAGACTCTATATTATTGTTGAAGGACAAACGGAACAGGAATTTGTATCTCAAACTTTAGCACCCCATCTTCGAGATCTGGGTATTTATGATATTACACCCATCCTTATACGCACCAGTAAGACGGGTAAAGGTGGATTCGTTAATTACGAGCATCTGAAAAACGATGTGACACGTTTACTGAGTTCTGAGAAAGACATCATTGTAAGCACCTTTGTTGACTTTTTCAGAATCCCTACTTCTGTTCCTAAATATAAAGATAGTATGCGCTTAAATAGCGACAACGATAAAGTGGAATCTCTAGAGCAAGGTATGTTCGAATCAATTAGTGATAGAAGATTTATCCCATACATTCAGCTTCATGAGTTTGAAGCCTTATTATTCTCTTCCAACAAAGGTTTTGAAGAGTATTGTGAAGTGCCTGTTTATAAGCAAACAAAGTCGATAGTTGATAGCTACGAAAATCCGGAAGATATAAACTCTTCTCCTGAAACTGCTCCATCAAAAAGATTATTGAAAATAAATCCCGATTACGATAAAGTGCTGGAAGGTAATTTAATTGCTTTGAAAGTAGGAATTAACACCATGCTCGAGAGATGTCCCCGGTTTAGGGAATGGGTGGAGAAATTGATTGCTGAAGTGAAAAAGTAATAGAAAGATGGAAGAACAAAATATGAAAGATGTAATAACTAGATTGCATAGTATTTTGAGTGATCTAAAAAAGTGCGATTCAGTAGAAAGAGTAGATAGTTTAATAGCATCGGCAATATCCTTACTTGAGACAGGTGGTTATAGTAAAACGAATGCTCATATTATAAAATTAGAGAATATACGTGAGAAGCTTCCAAAATATGAAGCTGATCTACGAAATTGGTATAGTATTGATCCTGATATGCATTACAGTATTCAATCTGATCCTGAGAGAATTGGTATAGATATAATAGAAGACATAATTGAGAATATAAAAGCCGTAGGTTTACCAGGAAATAAGAAAGACTCTTCTACATTTAATATAACTAATACTCTTACTCAATCTCAACAACAAGAACAGTCACAACAACTTATTGTTGAAATATTTATGGAAGCAATAAAGGATGAACTTACAGGCAAACAACAGAAAGAAATAAAAGCTATTTTGGAAGAAGAGAAGGATATAGCAAAAGCTAAACCTAAATTAATAGATAAATTGAAAGGCTTTGGTGAAAATGTACTTTCTAATATTGTAGCTAATATTATTACTAATCCGAAGGCTTGGGAAGAATTTGCTAAAGTCTGGTAAAAGTCGTTCATTTGATAAAAAAGAAAATTATGGCACACTTAATAATAAAGAATGTAGGTCCGATTAAGAACGTTGATATTGAACTTAACAAAGTTAATATCATTATGGGGCCACAAAGTAGTGGGAAGAGTACAATTAATAAGATTGCTTGTTATTGTACGTGGGTAGAAAAGGAAGTCTCATTGGATCAGTCTTTTGACTTTTTTGAGGAAGAAAATGTCTTTATCAATGAATTGGTACGTTTTCACAAGTTGAAAGGATATATACAACCTGAAACTTATATCGAGTTTGAATCGGCAATTGTAAAGTTTAAATATTCTCATCAACATGGAAAGCCTCAGTTTGAATGGATAGACCGATTTGCCTATAAGCGAGCTAAGATTTCCTATGTTTCTGCTGAAAGAAATATGGTAGCAGCTATACCTAACTGGTTTGATGTGAAATTTGTGGATAACAATATCTTAAGTTTTATGTCGGACTGGGGAACTGCTCGTCAGCTCTATTCTAAAGAATCACCTTTGAGCACAATAATTGGCGACGTAAAATATTATTTTGATAAAAGCAGTAATAAAGATTATGTAATTGTAAATTCAGATACAACTCTTGAGTTTACTGATACATCAAGTGGTTTGCAATCTATTATACCAATGAATGTTTTGATTGATAATATGATTTATGCTTTTGATAAAATAGATTATATATCTAATTTTAAGAGATTACAGCAGAAAATTGTATTGATGGAAAAAATATTTCTATTTAAGAATTACCCTCGTAGGAGGAGACGAGTTGTTGGACAAGAAAAATTTAATACTAATTTTCTTAGTGAATGGAAAAGGTTTGAAAATGATGAATCTGAAAAAGAATATAATACTATTATAGATAATCTTACCAATACTAAGTCTTGTCGCTTTTATATTGAAGAGCCAGAGCAAAACCTTTTTCCTTCAGCTCAGCGAGATTTGTTATACTATATGGTGGGTGCTATAAAAAACAATGATGACCATAAATTATTTATTACCACTCACAGCCCATATATCCTTTATGCACTAAATAACTGCATGATGGGGTATCTGGTAAAGGACAAAATGCCGGAACAAGAAGCAAATGAAGTATCGTGCCGAAACGCCTGGATTAACCCTGAACTTGTATCCGTATGGGAGATAAAGGATGGTGAACTTAGAACTGCATCAGAAAACAGAAATAACACGATTCAAGGTGAAGATGGTTTGATAAGTGATAATTATTTTGATGAGAATATGAAGGAGGTAATGGACGACTTCTACAAAATGCTAAATTATTACGGGGATGATAAAGACAAAGATTGAAGAAGTTTTTCCTGAACACGAAATAAAGGTTTACGCACAAGATATTTATATAGCTGATTACACAGAACAAACAAAAGACGAGGCGATAAAAAGATCAGTTGAAGTTCATACTGAGTTACTCGTTGATATAGAATCTTTTTGCTTGCACAATCCTTTATCTATTGAAATAGATGCAGTAATTTTTAACAATGAAAGCTTTATTGATGAAAGAGGAAAAACACAAACTCAATGTGAATGTGTTACTTTTCCTTCCACCGCAACAGATTCTTCCTGGATACTTTTCCTGGAACTAAAATATTGTGAGCGTAAAAATGCAGTAAATAATTTGCCGAAAGCAATGAATCAGCTTCGGGCAACTCATTCTTATTATAAAAGTAATGGGATTATTACTAAAAAGAATACATCATACTTAATTGCTGCTTTTCCTAAATTGATAAAAGTTCCTTTTAGAAACTCAACGCTAACACCTCCGCTGTTGAGTAATCTGAAAAGGAATGAGAATATTGTTTTGTCAATAGCAAATGAAGCTACTATAACTAGTTCTGAAATACTATCAGTATAAAAAATGCTTTAGTTTACAATGAACACACAACCCGAACAACTGTTAGAAAATAATCTGGTAGCTCAGCTTCAACTGCTGGGTTATAAGTATCTGCCGGTAAAGCAATAGATGGAAAGACAAACCATTGCAGTAAACAAATAGAGAGAATGGAAGCGTGTAAAAAGGGATTGTTATAACAAATGTTTTGCTGAATATAAAACAATTATATGAAGAAAGGAACTGATGTAAATGAATTATTGAAAATAACTATCTTATGTACCATAATAGTGCCCGTATCAGCTTTGTCCAGATATACAGCACTCTAAAACGGATAATAAAACCTTCCCTTTGTAGGAAGGTTTCGTTGTTTTATACCTCTGATGTATTGATTTATTTTCTTCCTCTATACCGACTAATAAAATCTCTCTTTTTTCAAAAATAAGTTCAATTAGATAGTGTAGAGTTAAAATAATTAACCTATCTTCGCGCCTCAATTTAATATCTCCTAACTAAACTAATTATTATGGATGAACAAAAGAAAAAGTTGACTCTACTAATTGAGGCTGGTGTTGACTCACTTGATGTTGTTATTACAAAAGAAGAGATCCTGAAACAAGATATATCTGCCCCATTGGCTCTTCTTTCAGCACTTTTAGATAATGAGCTCTTTGCATTATATTTCAGAGAAAAAGTCAACCTTTCTTTCAATGGATTTGATGATCTGGGAAAGAATATGTGGGAAATACCAGAAGTAAGAAAATATGTCTATAAGCTTGATAATGAATTCCCTTACTGGTTCTATTTTTTATCAAAAGGCGGGAATGGATTATATGTGATTTATCAATGTCACATGATACCTTTTCTCTCTGAGGAAGATGATTTCGACTTCAATATGCCTCGGCTTCAAGAGAATGTTGCAAATAAATGGATGCCGGCATTGAATGAAATTTGTGAATTAGCTGATATGTCTGAAGAAGAAAGTCATGAGATGTGTATGGGAGTGTATAAATACATCATAAATAGAGGGACTGAATAGTTTTTAATCTAAGCTTTATCCATTCATTATCATTTGGCAAAAAGAATAATAATCAACCTTTTGAAGTGGATTATTCCGGGAAAGTAACATCTTTGTTAAGCTAAATATATATAATAGCGTATTCAAGGAGTAAATGGATGGTTGATAAAAAGAGAGCTAAGAAAGGGACAGTTCATCTGCTTCATGGCTCCACTCAGGCTTTGACAGCACTATAAAACGATGAAACCTTCCCTTTGCCGGAAGGTTTCATTATCCGTTTCATATCTTTTGATGTATAGTATCAATGATGATTACATTGATGATCGGTTCCTTCATCGTCATGGTGATGACAGCTTTCGCCGGAATCATTAATTCCTTCGCTTAAGTACTTATTTACAAGTGTGGTTACATCACCGGTGCAGCCCCTGTAGACTTTAATGTTGTGATTAGTCAATACATTTAAAGCACCATTGCCCATGTTTCCGGCAAGCAAAATGGTGACTCCTTTTTGTTGCAGAACTGAGGCGATGTTACTTTTACAACCACAGCCTTGAGGAGACGGTAGTGATTCTATGCTTTTAATGTTTTTATTCTCATCTATCGTAAAGATTGTGTAAGCTTCGCAATGGCCAAAGTGGTCATCAACTGCATAGGCTCTTGTTGGAACGGCAATTTTCATCTTGTTTTATTTTAATTGGTTTATAAGTTTTGCTATTGTCTTTGGAGAGTCGGGAATAATCATCTGAATGTTTTGTTTAATGAGGATATCTATCACTTTCGATCCAAACCTGCCGGCAATAACGGCGCTGATGCCTTTCTCTATTAATAGTTCCACAACATGGGGCCCTATATGATCTTGCTGGTTGAACAATGGGTTTTCAATAAATGAATATTCTTTGGTATCTGTATTGAGTAAGCAGAACCATTCACACTTGGCAAAATGAGGTGAAACGGTAGCTCTTACATTATTTTTGTTTGTGGATATTGAAATAATCATTGAATTAGCTGTTAAGGGTTATAGTTTTACTCTGGCACAATGGGCAATGTGGATTTGTATCGTCAGTGAGTGTAAATGCTATATCGCATTCACTGCACTTATACCATTGAATTACATTTACGTTGCCACCTTCAAACACAATCGGGCTGCCTTCTATGAAAGCCTTGGCTATTTTACGCCTGACGCTTTCATAAATGCGGGTAAATGTGGGTCGGGAGATATTCATTAAGGCTGCAGCTTCGGCTTGTGTAAAGAGTTCATAGTCGCAGAGTTTCAATGCTTCATATTCTTC
This sequence comes from uncultured Bacteroides sp., assembly GCF_963678845.1. Classification (NCBI taxonomy): domain Bacteria; kingdom Pseudomonadati; phylum Bacteroidota; class Bacteroidia; order Bacteroidales; family Bacteroidaceae; genus Bacteroides; species uncultured Bacteroides sp. The sequence continues at coordinate 317,877 of NZ_OY787464.1, read as the reverse complement.
AAAGTTGATAACAACCTCTGAATTTGATTTATGGTGCAATCCCTGAGGCTTGAATCCATTAAAATGGGGAGCCATTTGTATGAGTCTGTTCTTTTTTGTGCGTGCCATTCTTTTTTTATGTTTGGACAAAGGTATTAAATCTATTTTAATTATGAACATTTGTTCATGATATTAACCTTTGCAAACAATATGGTTTAACGAACAAAAGCAACACTATAATGCTATTAATGTGTTGCTTCCGTTTACTAAATATGTTGATCTAGTCTTTATTTCTGACTTGAATCTGAATCTCTTTCCGGCTTTTATTTTTCTTTCTGCTCTGTTGATCTTGATTGCTTTGCAGAGGTATTATCCCGCTTTGAAGCTCTGGTCCGGTTTCGATCGGATTGGGTCCTCTTTTGCGGTGTTGTAACATCCTGTCGTCTGTCGGGCTTATTCCTGTCGGGCGAATCTGATTTAGAAGGACGAGTAGACTCATTCTTGTCTTGTTGCCTAGCAGGTGGCACATTAATATCTCTTGGCACGTCTCTCTTCTCCGGCTGAGAGGTAGGTCTTTCGGCTGGGTTTACGTTCTGATTCCTGTTTGGAACATCTCTTGCAGGGGTACGCCTTATATTATCTTTGTTGATTACACGAGAAGGAACTGTTTCTCTTGTATTACTGTTTCTGTTAATCTGGGGTCTGTAAATGTGCAGATCTTTGTTCCTGATCTCTTGTACCGGTCTGTCACTTTCCCTAACATTATATGGATTAACGGTTCTGCCCGATGTTCTTTGAACAGATTCCCGATCGGGCCCATATACATAGATGGAATGTCGTTTGTTGTCAGTATAGGTACGGTTAATGGTTCTGGCATTTCTGATAATCCTTTCGTGATCTGAACGATTAACGTAATAACGGTCTATATTTGATCTTCCAAAATCTCGGTCTCTCACAAAGCACCAATGATCGTGATAACTGTCATATCCGCCATTAAAAGTAAAGGATATGCTCATGCCTGGTTCCATGGGCGACCAACCGTAGTAACCATCGGCTTGTATCCAGTTTACCCATGAAGGACCCCATTCATAACCGGGTACCCAGAACCAGCCCAATGCATCATTAAATCCCCAACGACCATAATGGAAGGGTGCCCATCCCCAGGAATAATCTGACATCCACGACCAGCCATATTGTGTTAAAACCCAATGGCCATTGGTTGAATAGGGGGTAAAGTCTTCTCTGACATAGGGAATCCATACATATCCATAATTTGAATAATTGGTCCATTCTCCGTAAGGACCCAATTGATCATAGAAAACCTGAAAACTAACATTTGATTGCTGATCTAATGCACTACTTGAAAATGAAGCACATGATGTAGTCAATACAAATATCAGGGTGAGGATTTTAACGTTTGCTTTCATAATTGGTTTTTTTAATAAAAGTCAGTCTCTTGTTAAATAACAAAGTAAGAGGAGTAAAGGTTTTATCTTTAACCAGATGATAATCTGTATTAAAGAGGAATCTTACGTTAAAAGAAACTCTTCAGCAAAGGACTTTTCCTTTAACTGAAAAGTTTATCATTTATATGCTCTAACAATTAAACTTATCGGGGATAGAAACGCATCTGCTCAAATTCAAAATCTTTGTTTTTACGTAATTTGTCGATAAGTTGTTTTAGTTCGCTTTCTTCCCATTTCTTTTGAAACATTTCGTCATGGAGCAGCAATACCACATTGTTTGGGGTGAAGGTTGAATTATCTTCTGCTCTCCGGCATATCTCATTATACATTTCATCAACGGTTTGTATAGGTCTGCCAGTAGCACCATTGTGTTCCCATTCAAGGTCCCAGCCTACAATCTTATATCCTAATTGTGCCAGCTTATCAGCTGCTTTTGATCCGCTTACTACGTCATCCTTCTTGCGGTTGCCAATGCGCCACATGTTTCTTCCCGGAAGGCGAACAATCTTATTGGGCAATTTAAGCAGCTGATTGTTTTTCTGAATATCAGCTACCACCTGATCTGGATTACTGTAAAACAAATCGTAGTGGTTATTTGCGTGAGAAAAGCTATGGTTATACTCATCTATATAAGGATTCTCTTCGTAGTATTTGAAGTAGTTATCCATCTTCCTGCTTTTCATAACGTGTTCGCCAACCAGAAAGACACTTATTTTGATCTTTTCTGCCAAGACAACACTGTCGATGTATTCACTACCGTTTAGCGGACCATCATCAAAGGTTAAGTAGATGTACTTTTTACCGGTGGTGTTTTTAATCAGATCTTGTTTAACTGAATATGTTTTTTTAGTAGTTTTCCCACTCACATTAGTAAGCGAAGTTAATAGACCCAATGTGCATAAGAGCAAAATGAATCTGGAATAATGGGATATATGTTTCATGAGATTTATATGTTTATTTGTTTAACTGAATGTGATGTGAAAGTATGCATAAAATTAATTCTTTGGAGTGAAGATCTTAATATTTCTTTTCACGTTTAACTATTTTTTATTAAACGCGGTGATTTGAAGAATAACAAAGTAAGCTAAATGATGGTTCTGTTTTGATGGGATGATTATATGCATTCAAATTACTGAAACGGTCATAAAAGAAAAGGCTAAACTCGTTGTGTGAGTTTAGCCTTTTCTTTTATAATTCGGAGAAATGTATTATTTCAACCATTTATCAAGCCATGCAGCAAATGTTCTTTGCCATAGAATACCGTTCTGAGGCTGAAGCACCCAGTGGTTTTCGTCAGGATAGATAAGCAACTGCGCAGGAACGCCGCGAAGTTTGGCTGCATTGAATGCCGACATACCCTGAGAAGCAAGGATTCTGTAGTCTTTCTCTCCGTGGATGCAGAGGATAGGAGTATCCCACTTGTCTACAAACTTGTGAGGAGAGTTGGCAAATGTGCGTTGTGCTGTGGCATTGTTTTTATCCCAGTAAGCACCGCCCATGTCCCAGTTGGCGAACCACATCTCTTCTGTCTCCAAGTATTGCTGCTCCATGTTGAAGATTCCGTCGTGAGCGATGAATGCCTTGAAACGCTTGTTGTGGTGTCCGGCAAGCCAGTACACAGAAAATCCGCCGAAGCTGGCGCCTACGCAGCCCAACTTGTCAGCATTTACATAAGGTTCCTTTGCCATCTCGTCTATTGCCGAGAAGTAATCCTTCATACACTGACCACCGTAGTCGCCACTGATTTCTTCGTTCCATTCCTTACCGAATCCTGGCAATCCGCGACGGTTGGGCGCTACAATAATGTAGCCGTTTGACGCCATCATCTGGAAGTTCCAGCGGTATGACCAGAATTGGCTTACCGGCGATTGAGGACCGCCTTCACAGTAAAGCAGGGTAGGGTACTTCTTGCTCGGGTCGAACTTAGGAGGATAGATAATCCAGGTAAGCATCTCCTTGCCATCGGTAGTTTTAATCCAACGTTCTTCCACCTTACCCATCTCTACCTGATCGTAGATATGTTTGTTTTCGGATGTAAGCTGTTTAGCTTCACCCTTCATTGATACAGTGTAGATCTCGTCTCCCATGCTCATGGAATGGCGAGCAGCAAGCAATTGTTTGCCCATCAGCTTCAATGCACCGTAATCGTGAACGCCATCTGTTAGCTTTTGTTGCTTTTTGCCTTCAACATCTACCTTGTATATCTGAGAAGTAGCATGCCATACACCGGTAAAGAACAGGCTCTTGCTGTCTGTATTCCAGATAAAACCTTCCACGCTAGAGTCGAATGCTTTGCTTACAAACTTCTTCTCTCCGGTAGCAAGGTTCATAACGAATAAGCGATTCTGGTCACTTTCATAACCATCGTGCTCCATACTTTGCCATGCGATGTACTTTCCGTCGGGAGAATACTGCGGGTTCTGATCATACCCCATCATCCCTTCAGTGATGTTCTTAGTCTGCTTTGTAGCCAGATTATAAACATAGATATCTGAATTGGTAGAAACGGCGTATTCCTTGCCTGTCTTTTTGCGTGAAGTGTAGGCAATATTCTCGCCCTTCGCATCCCATGCCAGTTGTTCAATGCCTCCGAATGGCTTCATTGGTGATTCGTAAGGTTCACCTTGCATAATATCTGAGATGTTTGAAAGAACAGAACCATCAAAGTCGGCCACAAAAGGGTGGGGCACTGTAGTTACCCATTCATCCCAGTGCTTGTACATCAGGTCCTCAACAACTAATCCGCTGGCTTTGGGAAGGTCGGGATACTTATCTACAGTATATTTGCCATACTTTACCTGCGAGATAAACATAACTTTCTTACCATCTGGCGAGAAAGAAAATCCCTCAATATCCTTGTCGAATTTAGAAAGCTGTTTGCGATCACTACCATCGGCATTCATCTCCCACAGCTGGTTGCTACCGCCTTCTGAAGAAAGGAAAGCAATTTTGCTGCCACCCTTAATCCAGATAGCCTCATTCTCGCCAAATGGTGTGTGAGTAATCTGCTGGTTAGCGGTTCCGTCTGCGTTCATTACAAAGACTTCTCTGTTACTCTTGTTCTGAGGTACGCTGTAATACGCTACAGTGTAGACAATCTTTTTGCCGTCGGGCGATACATTGAATCCGCCGATACGTCCCATCGCCCAGAGAGCTTCCGGAGTCATTCGTCCACCCTTGACCACAATGTCGGATTTACCTATCAGCGGTTCCTTATTGTCGCCCGCTGCTTCAGCCGTAACTGCTCCGGCAAGCATAAGTGCTGCTGACATCATTACTAATTTTGATTTTTTCATATAATTAAAATGAATTATTTATTCGTTATGCGAAAGTAATCATTCCGTGTTAATTTACTATTCTTTCAGGTAATCTTTTTCACGAGCTGCGCAACTCGATGGTAACGACCTGTACAACTCGCCATTGCGACCTGTGCAGCTCATAAGCAAAATAAAAAGGTATATTAAAAAGCAAAAGGAGCTCTGTTTTATATTTAATGCTATAAGTAACTACTGGACTGCATTAAACGGAAATAATGAGATAAGTTAGAGATTCTTATTAAAAAAAAGAGGCGAAGATAAAACTATCTCCGCCTCCTGAATATATGATTCAATTATGAATTATTTAGCTCCACGCTTAGCTCTCAAACGATCACGTTCCTTAGCCATACGTTCTTGATCTTCTTGCATCTGAGCTAACTTACCCATCAATCCTGATTTCTTTTTAGGACTCTTTTTGTTAGCTTCAAGTTTGGCAAGTAACTTTTCCTCGTTTGTAAATCTACGAAGAGCAATCATTGTGAAGATACTAATCAATGTAGAAATCAAGTAGTAGTAGTTCAATCCGGCTGCATAGTCATTCAGGATGAATATAAACATTACCGGCATTACGTACATCATTGCTTTCATACCCGGCATTTGCTGCTGACCGGTATCTTGCTGAGCCATTGTATACTTAGTGTTAAGGATATTGGCTGCAGACATTAACAGACAGAACAGACTCAGGTGGTTTCCAATAAATGGAAGAGAGGTTTTCCAGGTAATGAATGCATCATAGGTAGAAAGGTCGGACGCCCAAAGGAAGCTTTGCTGACGCAATTCAATGGCACTTGGTACAAACATGAAGAGCGCGATAACGATTGGCATTTGCAGTAACATTGGCAAACAGCCGCTCATTGGGCTAACACCGTATTTACTGTAAAGGGCCATTGTTTCTTGCTGCTTTTTCATGGCATCTTCTTTCTTGGGATACTTTTGACCAATCACATCAATCTGTGGCTTCAGAACTCTCATTCGAGCTGATGACATGTATGATTTATATGTAAAATAGAAAATTACTATTTTTACAATGATTGTCATAAACAAAAGAACCATACCCATGCTTAGTCCAAGACTTGAAAGCCAGTCGAAAAGATTAATAGTGAACACTATATTAATCCAACGTAAAACAGACCATCCCAGTGGAACCAATTGATCAAGTTCCAGTTTGTCCTTTCCTTCACGAGTTGAATCAAAAGCTTTCAGTGTCTTATAATGGTTAGGACCAAAGTAGAAATGCATGTTGGTAGCCTTAGCTCCTTTAGAATCAAAGAATGTGCTCATCGCAGAAGAGTAGTCTTTGAGATAGCCACTGCCTTCATTTTCCACTTTAGACTTCAATGCACACTTGTCGAAATTCTGATCTGCAACAAAGACGGTAGAGAAATACTGATTCTTATAACCAATCCATTTCAAACGTCCTGTTATAGAAGCATCGCTGCTTTTACCTTCTGACATTTTTTCTGTATCAGCACCATCATACTTATACATGATATAAGCATAACGATTCTCGTATTTAAATCCACGTTCCAGCTGACGAGATTTCTGATTCCATTCAATGTCCATGTAATTGATTGAAGGAGAAAGCTTATCGGCCATGCCAGTAGCTTTAACACTTAAATCGACCATATAGTTTCCTTTATGCATGGTGTAAGCGAAATCAATATAGCTACTGTCGCTAACAGCCAAACGCATAGTCACAGAAGAGTCTGTCTTGTTTACAGCCTGAAAATAATAATTCTTACTCTCTATTTTTTCTTTATTGTTATAGAAGAAAAAATTCATGCTGGCATCGGCATTGTCAAATAGCACCAAAGGTTTTTTATCCTGTCCGTTGTATTTCTTCAACACAGCCGAACGAACTTGCCCTCCTTTGTTTGACAAGGTAAGCTTTACTAAATCATTTTCAACAGTAGTAAAACTTTCATTTCCTTTTGTTGCATTGTAGAAGGTCGCTGTAGAATCAGCCATTTGTGCTTGGGCTATCGCCGTGTTAGTCAAAGCTGAATCAGCTTCAGCTCTGCTGGCTGCATCTTTTTGAGCCAAAGCTTGAATGGAATCCTGATAGCGTTTCTGAGCAATTTGTTGTTGTTGGCTAGGCTGAGTTAAAAAGGTGAACCCTATCAGCACAGCAGCAATCAGTCCAAATCCTACTAGGGTGTTTTTGTCCATAATTACAAGTTATACATTATTATTTTTTAGTCTTATTTATTAATTGCAGCCTTGATAAAAGAAACAAAAAGAGGATGTGGATTAAGCACCGTACTACTATACTCAGGATGGAACTGTGTACCGATATACCAACGAAGAGTAGGTATCTCAACAATTTCCACTAAGTTGGATTCCGGATTAATACCCACACACTTCATTCCTGCTTTCTCATATTCGGCTTTGTAGAAGTTGTTGAATTCATAACGGTGACGGTGACGTTCCTGTATATGTTCTTTCTTATAAGCTTCGTATGTTTTAGATTTCTTGTCTATCACACATTCATATGCACCCAGACGCATTGTTCCACCCATGTTGGTAATTGCTTTCTGTTCTTCCATGATATCAATTACCGGATACTTAGTGCTTTCGTCCATCTCAACTGAGTTGGCTTCTGCATATCCCAGTACATTTCTTGCAAACTCGATAGCAATAGATTGCATACCAAGACAGATACCAAATGTTGGAATATCGTTTTCACGACAGTATTTAGCTGCTACAAACTTTCCTTCTATACCTCTTGGGCCAAATCCCGGACATATAACAACGCCATCTACTTTTGATAGCTTCTCTACTACATTAGCCTCAGTTAGTTTCTCACTCTGAACATATTCAACCTTCAGTTTGCGGTCGTTATATGTAGCTGCCTGAGAAAGAGATTCCAGAATAGATTTGTATGCATCCTGAAGCTCTACATATTTACCAACAAGAGCAATTTTGACTTCTTGAGTTGCTTTTGCTCTTCTTTCTATGAATGCTTTCCAGGAATCAAGATCGGGTTTATTACCAACAGGAAGACCCATCTTTAACAGGATTGTTTCATCAAGTCCTTGTTCCTGCATCATCAACGGAACTTCGTAAATGCTTGGTACATCAGTAGATTGAACTACTGCTCTATCTTCTACATTACAGAATAGTGCAACTTTCTTTCTTAAACTGTCACTCAAGTGATATTCACTTCTTAGTACCAGAATATCGGGTTGAACTCCTAATTCTTGTAATTGTTTAACAGAATGCTGAGTTGGTTTTGTTTTCAGCTCTTTAGCAGCTGCTATGAAAGGAACATAAGTTAAGTGTACGCAAAGCGCAGAATTACCCAATTCCCTGCGAAGCTGTCTCATACCTTCAACAAATGGAAGCGATTCAATATCACCTACAGTTCCACCTATTTCTGTAATTACAAAATCATATTTGCTTTTACTGCCAAGGAACTTTACATTACGTTTAATCTCGTCAGTAATATGAGGTATCACCTGAATGGTTTTACCTAAATAATCACCACGACGTTCTTTATCTATTACACTTTTATAGATACGTCCTGTTGTAATGTTATTAGCTTTAGTAGTCTGTATGTCCAACATACGTTCGTAGTGTCCTAAGTCAAGGTCACATTCATGACCGTCAACAGTGACATAACATTCTCCATGCTCGTATGGGTTAAGTGTTCCCGAGTCAATATTGATATAAGGATCAAATTTCTGGATAGTCACCTTATAACCTCTTGCTTGAAGAAGCTTACCAATAGATGATGCAATAATTCCTTTACCTAATGAAGAGGCAACTCCTCCTGTGACGAAGATGTACTTTGTTTCTCCCACGACAATACTATTTTATTATAATTAATTATGCGGTTTTGTGGACCTTTTAAAAAGTGCAAAATTACAAAAAAAGAAGAAGAAAATAAGTATTCTGCCGAAAATTAATATAAAAAACATTATTTTGGGAATCATTACGCTATTTGAATTTTTAGTTGTAGCTTTGTGTTTTATTAGTTTTTTAATTAAGATTATGAAAAAAGAGATTACTTTACTCGTATTATTATTCTTTACGCTCTCCTTATCTGCCAATGAAAAAAGAGAGCAACCGTCTTTAAATAAGCTTCGCCAGGATACTATACAATCTCCATTCCTGAAAAAGTATAGTGATTCACTAACAGTTTTGTATCATCGACATCTTGGAATATTAGATTCTATAAATAATGATTCTGTTCCTGAAAGATACATTAAACTGGATCCCAAATATTACAGGCTTTTTGTGCCTCTGACATTTTACTATTCTCCGGTGGTGGACGTTTTTAATCCTAAAGAATGGAAGTCTTTTGGCATTAAAGAGAATGAATATCCTGTTAAAGAGCTATTCCCTATCGATATGAGTCCATTCAATGAAACAAGAAAAGTGAATCATATTGTAAACAAAGCTTTGCTCACTGTTTATCTTTCTCATCCGGAACTTGTTGTCAACTTTGAATATAATATTGACAGACAATCAATTTATAATGAGACTGAAACAGATAATTTAAGGCCTAGAACGTCAGTGGTAAGTCTGTTTAAACCAGAACCGATGACTACTCATGCAAAGAAAGTGCACGTAACTATACAGAAGCCTAATTTTTGGTATACAGGTGGAAACGGATCTTTGCAATTTACACAGAATTACATATCAAATAATTGGTATCAGGGAGGTGAAAGTACTAACAGTGCATTAATGAATCTTCAGTTAAATGCCAATTATAACGATCAGCAAAAAATTCAGTTTGATAATGCATTTGAAGCAAAGATGGGATTTAATACTGTAAGTTCTGATACGGTTCGCCAATATAGAATAAACACCGACCTGCTTCGCCTTTCCAGTAAGTTAGGTATAAAAGCTGCTTCTAACTGGTATTATACAATCTCGGGTGAATTTAACACTCAGTTCTTTCATAATTATAAGTCAAATACAAGCCAATTGGTATCAGCCTTTCTTAATCCTGCAAATTTGATATTAAGTATCGGTATGGATTATAAGCTTAACAGGAAAAACTTAACGTTATCTGTATTCATTTCTCCGGGAGCTTATAATTTGCGTTATGTAGGAAATAAGAGCATAGATGAAACACAGTTTGGACTAAAGGAAGGTAGATCTTTCCTTAATGATGTCGGTTCTAAATTTCAGTCTAACTTGAAATGGACCATTATTCCGTCTGTTGTTTGGGAATCTCGTCTGTATTACTTTACTAGTTACAAAAAAGTGGAAACAGAGTGGGAGAATACATTTAACTTTGTGTTGAACCGTTATTTGTCTACAAAACTATTCTTTCACGGACGATTTGATGATGGTGTGAATCGTAAAGCCGGAGCCAGTTACTTCCAGTTTAAAGAACTACTTAGCTTTGGTATAAATTACGCCTGGTAAGTAATTGCTTATTAGTGCATTTAAAGAATAAAAAACACTCCCTGCATACCCGATTAGGATATGCAGGGAGTGTTTTTTATAAGGCTATTGATAATAATTTAAAACCATTCTCCATGAAATAAAATCCATTGCTGAATGGCTGAGAAATATTGGTGAATAATCTGCAGGAAATTGCTGAATTAACATCCTGTAACTTAAATTACCCACCATTTCATAACCTTATTTACATTAATAATCTGTACATTTGTTTCATTAAAAAGTAAATATGTATGTTAGAACTAGAAATAATTACTGAGAAAGTACGTGAACTTGCTGTTAAAACAGGAGCCTTTCTTAGGGAAGAACGTATAAGCTTTGATAGAGAGAGAGTAGAAGAAAAGAACTCACACGACTATGTGTCTTATGTGGATAAAGAGTCGGAACGTAGAATCGTGACCAGCTTATCCGAGCTTCTTCCTGAAGCCGGTTTTATTGCAGAAGAAGGTTCGGGCTCTCACGGAGACGAAGAGTATTGCTGGGTAGTTGATCCTCTTGATGGAACAACAAATTATATCCATAATAACGCTCCGTATTGCGTTAGCATTGCCTTGAGAAACAAGAAAGAACTCTTGGTTGGAGTTGTTTATGAGGTGTGCCGTGATGAATGTTACTGGGCATGGAAAGGAAGTAAAGCATATTTAAACGGTCAGGAAATTCATGTTTCCAATGTGAACAACATGGATACTGCCTTCATAGCTCTGGGTTTTCCTTATAACTATAAGGAGTATAAGTCAATGGCTCTTTATCTTGTTCAGGAACTTTACGGAACGGTTGGAGGATTGCGTTTGGAAGGGGCAGCAGCAGCTGAGATATGCTATATTGCAGCAGGAAGATTTGAGGCACGGATTGAGACTAATCTTGGGCCATGGGATATCGCTGCAGGATCATTAATCCTAATGCAGGCAGGCGGTAAAGTTACCGATTTTGAAGGAGGAGACACATTCTATTCCGGACATCAGGTTCTAGCTACAAATGGCAAATTGCATGATCAGTTAGTCGAGATAGTGCGAAAGGGAAAATAGTAGTTCGCTACACCATGTTTGAGCGTGTAGCTGTAGATTCTCCTGGAAAAGATAAAATTTGAAGCATCTGATTGAAATCCTTGTCCTTTTTAGAGGATTGAGTATACATGTAAATCCAAATTTTTATGTACATTTGTGGGATAATTGATAGAATAGTTATGTAATGCGAGAATAAATATGATATGTTTCGTGTTTGCAGCAATTGAAAAACTTACTGTAAAAAAACGCCATGAATAAACGTAGATTAAAGAAAGCCCTAAATAGAATAATTAAGTTACCAAAAAACAAATACTTGTTTTTATATATTTCTAATAAATTAAAATCCAGTTATTATAAAATTACAAAATCAACAAAGGTTGCTTATCCCTCGACTATAATGTTAGAACTAACTAATCATTGTAATCTTGCTTGTATAACTTGCCCTAGAGAATATGAATACGGGAAAGCTATGGATAAAGGGCAAATGAATGTTGAACAGGCAAAAAATATAATAGATGAGTTGTGGCCCTATCTTGACTCAATTGGATTAACTGGTATGGGCGAAACATTTATATATAATGATTTAGAAGAAATTGTAGACTATGTAAAGGCTAAGAACAAAGGAATTATAATCTCAGTATCTACTAATGCAGTTTTACCCCATTTTATAGAGAAGGTATCAACGGTGATCAATAAAATAGATACAATCCAAGTTTCAATAGACGGAATAGAAAGTGTTTACGAGAGTATTAGGATAAACTCCAGCTTTCAGGTCTTAGATGAAAACTTACGATTGCTTTCTGAACTGTGTAGAAATACAAAGACTGATTTGATGTTAAATATGGTTGTTACCAAGGAAAACTTCCGTCAGATGCCTTTATTAGTGAAATATGCAGAAAAAGTAGGGATTAGATATATGGATTTTACGTTGTTTAATCTTGTTTCTGTTACTAAAATAGAACGTTCATATTATGAATTCTATCAATCTCCAGCATTTTTAGAAGTAATTTCAAAGTTAGAAGACACAATTAATAATACCCCAAAAATTATAGTAACCAGTCGAAACTTTAAAACAGATAACGGCTTTCAGAAATGTTCTTTTCCCTGGAACTATTTCTATATTTGTTGGAATGGATTTGTTACACCATGCTGTGCAAAGCCTTTCCCAAAAGAATTAAATTTCGGAAATGTATGTGATAATAAGGTGTTGGATGTATTAAATAACAATAGTTATAGGCAGTTTAGAACTCTATGGTATAATAATAATACGCCGGATTTTTGCAATAAATGTCATTTTATTGATATTAAACCAATTAAAGAAAACAACTAGTCTCTCTTTTTTTTTGTTTCCAAATTTATATACCTAACTCCCTCTTCGAGCTAAATGAATCTTTGAGTTAAAGGAAATATCTTTATTTTTATTGGAAACACTTATTGTTTCAGATTTTTTTCGTAAGTTTGTCAAACTAAAAAGGAAAATAGAGTCATGAATATACCTACTATATTTCAGTTTTTAAAGGAACTTTCAGTAAATAATAATCGTGAATGGTTTAACGAACACAAAGAAGATTATTTGAAAGCGCAATCTGAATTTGAAAAGTTATTGACTGTAATTATTGACCGAATAGCTCTTTTTGACGAAGATATAAAAGGCATTCAGGCAAAGGACTGCACGTATCGCATATATAGAGACACCCGTTTCTCGCCCGATAAAACACCCTATAAGATACATTTTGGCGGATACATAAATGCCAAAGGAAAGAAATCAGAACATTGCGGATATTATGTACATCTGCAGCTGGGAAACTGTCTTCTGGCAGGTGGCAGTTATTGTCCACCACCAAATATACTGAAGGCTCTCAGACAGTCGGTTTATGATAATATAGATGAATACTTGTCAATTGTTGAAGATCCTGCTTTTAAGAAATATTTCCCTGTAGTAGGAGAGACTTTCTTAAAAACCGCACCCAAAGGTTTCCCGAAAGACTTTAAATACATTGATTATCTTAAGTGCAAAGATTATTCCTGCGCTTGCTCTGTACCCGATGAATTCTTTTTAGATAAATATATGCTGGATAATGTATCTGATATATTTAAGCAGATGAAACGTTTCTGCGATTTTACCAATTACACAATAGATGAATTTGAATAAAAAATTATATTAATCAACTAAATAATTAAATCATGATAGTAGATAAACTTGAAAATTTAGGCAAATATGTCTCTTTAAATCCTCTTTTTGCTCAGGCTGTTGAATTCCTGAAATCACACAATCTTTCAGAAATGGAAATTGGAAAGACAGAATTGAAAGGCAAAGATTTAGTCGTAAATATAGCACAAACTAACCCCAAAACAAAAGAACAGGCAAAACTGGAAACTCACAATAAATTTATTGATATCCAAATTCCACTTTCAGGAGTTGAAGTCATGGGATACACTCCTGCTGTAGATTGTAGACCGGCTGATGCTGTTTACAATGAAGAAAAAGATATCACTTTCTTTGAAGGATTGGCAGATAGCTATATTCCTGTTAAACCTGGAATGTTTGCCATCTTCTTTCCTGAAGACGGACATGCACCTGGTGTAACTGAAACCGGAGTAAAGAAAGTGATTGTAAAAGTATTGGCTTAATTAAAATAATCCAAAAGAATCTCTATGAATAAGACACTGAATTTAATAGACAGAGACCCATGGCTTGAACCATACAAGAAAGCAATAGTAGGGCGCTATGAGTACGCACTCAATAAAGAGTCTGAATTGACCGAAAATGGGAAAAGAAACCTTTCGGACTTTGCTACGGGGTATTTGTATTTTGGTTTACACCGAACAAATGATGGTTGGGTTTTTCGTGAATGGGCTCCTAATGCCACTCAGATTTATATGATTGGTACATTCAGTGACTGGAAAGAGAAAGAAACTTATGCCATGAAACGCATCGATAACGGTAATTGGGAACTAGAATTACCCGCCGATGCGTTACAACATGGTGAATTATATAAGCTGAATATTCATTGGGACAGCGGACAAGGTGAACGTATTCCGGCTTGGGCTACCCGTGTGGTGCAGGACGATATTACAAAAATCTTCTCGGCTCAGGTATGGAATCCTGAGGAAAAGTTCCAATTCAGTAAAACGTCATTCACTCCTAATACAGATCCGCTTTTAATCTATGAATGCCACATTGGTATGGCTCAACAAGAGGAAAAGGTAGGAACATACAATGAATTCCGTGAAAAAATACTTCCACGAATTGTAAAGGCAGGATATAACTGTATTCAGATAATGGCAATTCAGGAACATCCATATTATGGAAGTTTTGGCTACCATGTATCTAACTTCTTTGCAGCATCTTCACGCTTCGGTACTCCCGAAGAACTGAAACTACTCATTGATACTGCTCACGGATTGGGTATTGCTGTAATTATGGATATTGTCCATTCTCATTCGATTAAGAATGAATTAGAAGGACTGGCTAATCTTGCTGGTGATCCTTGCCAGTATTTTTATCAGGGTGCTAAAAGAGAGCATCCGGCATGGGATTCGCTTTGCTTTGATTACGGTAAAAATGAAGTTCTGCATTTCTTACTCTCTAATTGTAAATTCTGGCTTGATGAATATCAGTTTGATGGATTCCGTTTTGACGGGGTGACTTCAATGTTATATCATAGTCATGGTTTGGGAGAAGCTTTTGTTGATTATAACGATTATTATAACGGTTATCAGGACGACAATGCAATATGTTATCTTACATTGGCAAATAAGCTGGTGCATCAGGTAAATCCACATGCTATTACTGTTGCTGAAGAAGTATCAGGAATGCCCGGTCTTGCTGTTAAACAGGAAGATGGTGGTTACGGATTTGATTATCGCATGGCAATGAATATTCCCGATTACTGGATTAAAACAATAAAAGAAAAGATTGATGAGGACTGGAAACCGTCATCCATTTTCTGGGAAGTAACTAATCGTCGTAAAGAAGAGAAAACTATTTCTTATACAGAAAGCCATGATCAGGCATTGGTGGGAGATAAAACAATTATATTCCGTTTGATTGATGCTGACATGTACTGGCACATGCAAAAAGGAGACGAGAACTACAAAGTGAATCGTGGTTTAGCTCTTCATAAGATGATTCGTTTAATTACTGCTACAACTATAAATGGAGGATACCTAAACTTCATGGGAAATGAGTTTGGACATCCTGAATGGATTGATTTTCCACGTGAAGGCAATGGTTGGTCCTGCAAATATGCCCGTCGTCAATGGGATCTTGTTGATCGTAAAACATTGACCTATCATTATCTTGCAGATTTTGATTCAAGAATGATAGAACTTATTGAGGGAATAACTGGTTTCCAAACTTTACCTATACAAGAAATCTGGCATAACGACGGTGATCAGATTCTGGCATACAAGCGCAAAAACCTTGTTTTTGTATTTAATTTTAATCCATCCAAGTCATTTACTGATTATGGGTTCCTTGTTGAGCCCGGCTCATACGAAACAGTATTAAATACTGATGCAACAGAGCTTGGTGGAAACGGATTAACGGATGATAGTATAACACATTTTACTAACTTTGATGCTCTTTATAAGAGTGAAAACAAAGAATGGCTGAAACTTTATATTCCAGCTCGTTCGGCTATTGTGTTGCGTAAAATGGAATAAAAAAATATATGTATAGTTATAATTCGCATTCAGAAAAGAAAGCAGCCCGCACCATATCTCTTGTTAGCGGGCTTCTTTTCATTATATTTAGTTTCGTTTATTTATCGGTTAACTTTCGTTACTTATTAAGTACGACGGAAGATTTCTCTCTATTTGTAAATAACAGTTCTTTCTTTCTGGGAAAAATTAGTCAACCGGGTGGAGTGCTTCTCTATCTGGCAGGTTTCTTTACCCAGTATTTGCATAGCCCTAGTCTGGGAGCGCTTATTATCACAATTCTATTGTTGATTATTCAGCGGCTTACCTATAAATCTTTTGATTTTAATAAGAAGTATTTTATCCTTTCATATATACCGTCTTTTTTGCTCCTTGTAATCATAACTAATGTAGGGCGCTCAATTTATTTAATGCCTCATGCGGAGTCGATATTTACCTATATACTTGGGATATTATTTATATTGTTAAGCTACTTTTTCTCTCAGAAAATACAAGACTCCAGTAAAAGTATCATAACCGTATGCTGGTTGTTTCCTTTATTGTTTTTTGTGCTATCGGGTAGCTATACTATTTACTTCTTGGGGATCATTTTACTATGTCGTCCTTCTTCTATTAATAATAGAGATAAAACGCCTATCTTGTTAATTTGCACAGGATTATACCTGTTCTTATTCCTGCTGATAAAATTTATTCTCTTCCCCAATTCAACAGGTTATCAGGCATTGTTTGGCACTTGTCCAGCTATTCCTGCAGGTCAAAGTGGAGTAAGTATTTTGCCGCATTTATTACTTATATTCTTTTTCTGTTTTGTAGCAATCAAGCAGCACTTTATGCCGTTAGGCAACAGAATTAAATCATATACCAGATGGACTTATACAAACATCCTTTGGCTGGTAGTGCTTTGTGTCATAACAGCGAGTATGGCAAATACCAATGATTGTTTCAGAGATGAAATGGCGATAGATCATTCCATTCAGAATAGAGATTTTAAGCCAGCCTTGCTTGTTGGGAAAGATGTTCAGCATCCCACAAGAGAAATGACTGTACTTCGTAATTTTGCGTTAGAACTTTCGGGAAAAGCAGCTGATAAGATGTTTGAATATCCGCAAGATTATAAAACGGATGGATTATTCCTTGATTATGATAAAGAGGGTATTTCATATCCTGTAGGACCAATGATTTACTTTAATTTAGGTGCAAAGCATTTAGCTTCAGAATGGGCCGATAATGATTATCAGAAAAACCCACATTCATTTAGAATGCTAAAGAATTATGTCCTTATTGCTACGGTTAATGGTCACTTCAATGTCACAAAGAAAATAGCCGGAATATTGGATAAAACATCTTTCCACAGTGATTTTGCAAAAGAACTCAATGATATCACCTTGGATCATTCTCTTGTAAACAAGGATTCAGTGCTGGGAGATATTAAAAAACGATTATCAGATAAGTACTATGCATTTCCTGCAAAAGGTGATTATGCTAAATTTATCTGCAATTTCTATCGTGACAATATAGATAATAAAGTGGCGTATGACTATTACATGATGTCTGCCTTGCTTAATAAAAATCTGGATAAATTTGCCTGGGGAGTAAAATTATATAAAGTACTTTATAAGACTCCTCTTCCAAAACACTATGATGAAGCTGCAGCTCTTTGCAATTATCTTAATAAAGAAACTTTATATGTAAATCCTTCAACTCAACAAAAGTTTAAAGAGTTTCTGAAACTGAAGAAACAACAAAAGAATCCGAATACAGAAAACAATATTATGCGTCGCAGTTACGGAGAGACTTACTGGTGGTATTACATGTATAAATGAGTTTACTGGTTTTGAAAGGGGTGCATTTTTGATATTTCCGGCGAGCTTTTGGGCTTCAAATAGTTGTCGAAGATAGAAGATTTTCTTTTGCACATGGAGTATTCTGAAAAATAGGACCTACAATAGGGCAATTATCCAATTCTTTACAATATCCGCAGGTGTTAAATCCTTTTTCATATACACATTTGCGTATCTCGCAATAATCGCTGCAATATGCAAATTTTGCTCCGTCTGTACGACAGCCCATACAATTTATGGTTGCTGCTGTAATCTCTGGTGCATTATTCATTGCACTCCACTTTTGAGCGGTTTTTTCTCTTAACTCATTGTCATTTTCAACAGTGGCTATGCGGGCATCGCAACTTTCGCAATCTAATCCACAACATGCTATTAATTGTTTCATTATTTGGATATAACTATTTCTGTTTTTTAAACTTCTGTATGCAAATATAGAAAAAGTTTAGTAAATTATACCTTATGAACTACTCATTCTATTGTATTCCAATAAATTAACGATTAATTGAATGGCTTAACTTCTCTATACGGAATACTTCATGAAATAACGGGAATCACTTATGTTTTAATGAAACAAAATAAAAAATTAACCTTTCAGAAAAAATTTCACTAAAAAAATATTAAAATGAAAGAAAAATATTTATCTTTGCCAAAATTTAAATAAATAAAAATGGATTATACTAAATCGCCGAAAAGAGACATAATATTAAACTCTTTAAGTCCTTATGAACCAGGAATGCAACGTTACCTCTCTCTCTTAAAAGATCTTCAAAGTTTGATGACCAATGCCGAAGATAAGAATGAAGCATGTATATCTATTGAACTTGTTGCAGAGCTTATGATGCTACAAGAAGAACTTTATCAAAAGGCAGTAAAAAAGAACAAAGAGGAAGCTAACTAATTAGATAGTTCAATCTCGTTATGAGAATAGCGGAATTTGTGTTTTACTTGTTAGTTATTGAGTTAACTGGTTTTGTAACTAATTGATTATGATGTTATGAATAAGATAAATATTCTTTGGACAACAGACAATAAGGATACCGTGTTTAATATGCTGTCAATGTATGCAATCAACTCAAAGAGAAGAGAATGGTGGCAGGAAGTCAATGTTATTATATGGGGAGCCTCTGTAAAATTAGTAGGGAATGATACTCAGGTACAAACTGAAGTGCTTGAAATGCTAGGGCAGGGAGTGCATGTTGAAGCATGTAAAGATTGCTGTGATAAGTTTGGCGTTACAGACACTTTAACAAAAATGGGAGTTGATGTCCGCTATATGGGCGAGCCTCTGACTGGTTATTTGAAAAATGGTGAAACGATCCTGACGATATAATTTGTATCAAAGATGTAAAACACTTAATCATAAAGCAAAGAGAGAGGGTAGCAAACCAGAATTTGCTACCCTCTCTTCATTTTATGATTAAGTTATCTATTCAAAAGTTTCATATCTTGTAGTCAACAATTTGCGATCTCCCAGTGTATTGTCCACACGGGCTACGTTTAACCAGAACTTGTTTTCACGAACCGATTGAATAGGATAAGCTGCTTTTTCTCTGGAATAACTATGTTCCCACTTATCTGCCACTACTTCATATTCGGGATGCGGAGCATTTACAAGAACATTATCTGCTTTGTCGGCAATGCCATTCTTCACTTCCTGAATTTCATTGTAAATGGAAAGCATCACATCAACAAAATTATCCAGTTCAGCTAAACTTTCACTTTCTGTAGGTTCCACCATTAACGTGCCATGAACAGGGAAAGAAAGGGTAGGAGCATGATAACCATAATCCATTAATCGTTTGGCAATATCATTTTCTGATATACCGGTCTGCTGATATATGTCGCGACATTCCAGAATCATCTCATGTCCCACGAAACCATTTGCACCTCTGTATACTATTCCATAAGTATCTTTTAAACGTGCAGCCAGATAATTGGCATTTAGTATGGCGATGCTTGTTGCTCGTTTCAAACCATCGAGCCCCATCATGCGGATATAACCGTAAGTGACAGGAAGAATACCGGCACTTCCAAAAGGTGCGGAGGAGACAGTATTCTGTGAACCGTTGGTGAAAGGATGTTCAGGTAAGAAAGGAACAAGATGTTTGGCTACGCAAATAGGACCAGCACCCGGACCACCACCACCGTGAGGAATGGCAAATGTTTTATGCAGATTAAGATGGCAAACGTCTGCACCAATGGTTCCCGGATTAGTGAACCCCACCTGAGCATTCATGTTTGCTCCATCCATATAGACTAGTGCGCCGTAGGAATGGATTATTTCGCAAATCTTTTTAATCTCAGTCTCAAAAATACCATGAGTAGAAGGATAAGTAATCATCAATGCAGCCAGATCATCACGGTTTTCTTCCGCCTTGGCACGAAGATCATTCATATCTACGTTACCAGATTCATCGCAAGCGCAGATTACCGGAGTAAACCCTGCCTGAACAGCTGATGCCGGATTAGTTCCGTGAGCCGATGCAGGGATTAATACTTTATTACGATCACCCTTTCCCTTACTAATAAGATAAGTACGGATAACACGAAGTCCGGTATATTCACCGGCAGCACCTGAGTTTGGTTGGAAGCTAACTCCTGCAAAACCGGTTATCTGTTTCAGATATTCAGATAAGTTATAGATAAGCCAGTTGAAACCTTCTGCCTGATCTTCAGGAGCAAAAGGATGAAGACCCGAAAATGCCGGATTAGACAAAGGAAATAGCTCGGCAGCAGCATTCAACTTCATGGTACACGACCCTAAAGAAATCATGGAATGTGCCAGAGAGATATCTTTTCTGTCCAAACGTTTGATGTATCTCATCATTTCTGTTTCAGTGTGATATATATTGAAAACAGGATGAGTAAGAATGCTACTCTTACGTTTGAATGATTCTTTTAAAGAATCAGTTTCGGGTATTGAGCTGACCTCTGAAAATTCTTTCTCAGCAGCTATTGAGAATACAGAAAGAAGCACGTTCACATCATGAATATCAGTTGTTTCATCTACACTGATACCCACATCTCCGTTCTCAAAATAGCGAAGATTCACTTTTTTGCTCTGAGCAATGGTACGAATCTGATCGGCTGTAATCTGATCGAAGAGCGACAAACGAATGGTATCAAAGAACTGTTCATTATGCTGTTTGTATCCTAGCTTTTTAAGAACCTTATTGATATAAGTAGTAGTGAGATGTATACGTTTGGCAATGTTCTTCAAACCGTCTGCCCCGTGGTAAACAGCATAGAATCCGGACATGATGGCAAGCAATGCCTGTGAGGTACAAATATTGGAAGTTGCTTTCTCACGCTTGATGTGCTGTTCACGTGTTTGCAATGCCATGCGGTAGCACAGTTTTCCATATTTATCTTTTGACCAGCCAATAATACGACCGGGCATATTTCTTTTATATTCATCACGTGTAGCAAAGAAAGCGGCAGAAGGACCTCCGTAATACATTGGGATACCCAACCGCTGGGTAGAGCCAAAAACGATATCCGCTCCCCATTCTCCGGGTGGCACAAGCATTACTAAACTCATAATATCTGCAGCCACAGATACTTTACATCCGGAAGCATGAGCCTTTTCTGTAAATGCCCAATAGTCTTCTATATTACCGTCTGAATTTGGATACTGAATAACACAACCAAATACATTGGAGGTGAATTCAAATTCTTTATAATTTCCTGTGTGCACCTCTATTCCCTGAGGAACAGCACGGGTATTAATCACTGCAAGTGTCTGCGGAAAAATCTTCTCATCCACGAAAAGTACATTGGCACCCGATTTCTGCTGATCGCGTGAACGGAGTCCGAACATCATATTTACCGCTTCGGCTGCAGCAGTTGCTTCGTCCAGCAAAGAGCAGTTAGCCAATGGCATAGCTGTTAAGTCAGTAATTACAGTCTGGAAGTTCATCAAAGCTTCCAGTCGTCCTTGGGAAACCTCTGACTGATAAGGTGTATAAGATGTGTACCACACCGGGTTCTCCAGCACATTTCTCTGAATCACGGCAGGAGTAATAGTGTCGTACCACCCCATACCAATATATGAAGTAAAAATCTTATTCTTTGCACCCAATTTGCATATATGTTCTGTAAAAGCACGTTCGGTAATTGGCGCAGGAATATTCAAAGGTTTTTTCAAGCGAATATTCGAAGGAATGGTTTGGTTAATCAGTTCATCAAGGCTTTTTACACCAATGGTGGCGAGCATGTGTTCCATATCTTTCTCTTCGATGCCAATATGTCGGCCGGATAATAGATCTGTTTTCATAGTATTATTTTTTTTACTTGAAGTAATTATAGTGTTTTTTTCTTTCTATCTAAAAAAAGGATTATCGGTTTTTTCACTTCCAATTGTTGTGGGTGCGCCATGCCCTGGATAAACAATTGTTTCATTTGGCAAAACGAATAAGCGACTGCAAATATTTTCCAGCAATTCGTCAAAGTTACCTCTGGCCAGATCTGCCCGTCCTATGCTTCCCTGAAACAAAACGTCTCCCGAGAACATGCAATTCTCCTCTTTGCAATAGTAAACCAAGCTTCCTGGAGAATGTCCCGGAACATGAATGGCTTCCAGCTTTACTTTGCCGAAAGTAATAATATCACCATCGCAAATATATTTGCCCAGCGGAACTGGAGTTTCTTTCAGTTCAAAGCCAAACATGCGCGACTGTTTGGGCGCACTTTCAAGCCAGAACTCATCGGCCTTGTTTGCTTCTGCTTTCAAACCAAACTCTTGCAGCATAAAAGGATTACCAAATATATGATCTAAATGTAAATGAGTGTTCAGCAGATGCTTCACGGTAAGTCCGTTACTGGTTATATAATTTTTTAGCGCCAGCTTCTCTTCTTCATAAAAACATCCCGGGTCAATGACCACTGCTTCGTTATTATCATCACTAAGAACGTAACAGTTCACCGGAAACATATTGAATTCAAATCTTTTTATTTTCATAAAAGTAAATTCTTAAACTAATGGAACATAGACAACTTTCTTTGTTTCAAAAAACTCTTCACCAAAGAAATCGCTTACGTTGTACATAACTGTTTTATTCTTAAAAGGCAAAGTTTCATGTTGCAGTTCACCCCCCTTGAGGCAAATAAGACCATTGGGCAACGCATTGATCTGCTTCTTCGAGATATTCTTTTTTACAATCTCAATTAAATCGGAAAGCGGCATCACAGCACGGCTTACCACAAAATCGAACAGTTGTTTTTCCTCCTGTGCACGGGCATGGCGGAAGGTAACATTCTTCAGACCAATGGCATTTGCCACCTCGATAGCCACACGAACTTTCTTTCCAATGCTGTCTACAAGATGAAATTTCGTTTCAGGAAAGAGAATGGCCAGCGGAATACCGGGAAAACCTCCTCCTGTACCAAGATCCATTACAGTGGTTCCGGGCTTGAAATCAATCACCTTTGCTAAAGCAAGAGAATGGAGAACATGATGTTCATACAGGTTTTCAATATCTTTTCTGGAAATCACATTGATTTTGGCATTCCAGTCTAAATACAAATCATAAAGAGCAGTAAATTGTCGGCGCTGCTCTTCAGTTAAATTGGGGAAATATTTTAGAATAATCTCCATTGTTTCTAGTTCGGTTTTTTATCTTAAATTAATATTAATATAATCCTTCTGCAGGGTTGCCCTCTTTCATTAGAGATTCTACAGCTGAAAAAGGAAGTTTTATAGTTGTTGTTCCCATAACATAGGGAGCAATTTCATAAACATTATAGAAGAAGGTGAACCCATCTTTATTTAAAAGGAAATTCTCAGTAGGAGAGAGTGGTTCGGTTATGAAATAACCTATTTCTTCCAGTTCTGCCTCAGAAGTTACCTTGTTATCTTTTTCCAATTGAGCTACCAGGAGACCGGTCAATACTTTTTCATATCCCTCTTTAAAAAGGTTTTTCAAGTGAATTTGTTTACCCGTAAGCAGGTCAAAGTTTAGAAATAGAGAAGCATGATTGCCATGAGCACCTCCGGTATAGTCGTAAGTGTCAACCCTATAAACCAATACGCCATCTTTATTAAAAATAACTCTTGACTTTATGCTTTTATTGTAATTGTACCATGCACTGTTAACCTCTTCCTCTGCATTCTTTTTCTGATCTTCCAGATAGAACTGTTCAACATCATTCTTATACCCTTTCTCGTAGGCAGCCTTAAATTGAGCAACTGCTGTTTTAGGATCTTTCCCTATATACTCATTACCTAAACAGGTAGCTAACAGTCTGTTGTTCATGCTATCCTGAATGGCCTTGTTTGATGCTTTTGTAATATATGTAAAATTAATATCAAGATTACAAGCAGGTTTTTTAGTATCATTGAAGAGGTGTGACGTTTCCTTTACCAATATACTGTCAGTTGTCAATTGATTTGATTCTTTTTGTTTCTTTCCTCCACAGGAAAAAAACACCGTTCCTGCTAACAATATTATAGGAAGAATTGCCAATGAGTTTCTTTTCATCTTATTATTTTGCTTTAAAAGGTTGTAAAACTATCCTTTTGTCAACTACAAATATAAAACTTATTAAGGAATAGAGCTAATAAATGAGGAAAATTAATTGCCAAAAATAGCTTAATTATCCATATCTTTGCAGCGATGTTGAAAGGAATAAAGTTCATATTAGCTTGTATACTCTCTCTCACAATTGTTTATGTAGGAGCAGGGGCTAACTTGTCACATTGCAGATGTGCCCATAACACATTGGCAAAATCAGATGCGATGGGCCAATGTCATTGCAATGAACTTAATGGAAAAGCAGGGCATAAGGCTTGCTGCATGCATAAATACGGCATGCAGAACGGCAAATGTTCTTATCATTGCAGAGCCAATTGCTGCAGAACCGTTATTTATAAGGTCGATTTGCAACAGAATTCTCAGGATACTGGTTTCAATGCTCCTGTGTCTGCGCTTCTGCCAGATCACTCTCTACTAGCCTGCAACACCTTGCCCACAGAGATCTGTGAAACATATTCATATAGCGATCCACCTGGTCCTTCCTCTTCGAGGTTTTATCTCAATCTCTATTCTACACTTCTAATTTAGTATCCCGTTTGTTGGGGTTATCTAAAGGAAAACTTCTTTTTATATTTTTATTTTGCAGTACACTTATTAATATTAAAGTGTAGGTAAAATTAAGAATTAGTGTACACCTAATTCTTTAATACTGTACATAAAAGAAAGAATACAACTTTAATAATTTCCCTATGTTACGTTATATTTGCAGTAATCAATTAGGATGATTAAATAAGCTTTTTAATAGTATATTTAGATTAACCTAAGACTGCAATAATAGAATAACGATACCAAGTTTTAGAATTATATTAATGTCTGTCGTGCTAAAAGATTATTTGCATGGCTTTCAATTATTATCCGAACAATTAAGTTAAAAAGCTTGTTGAATGGAGATGAATAAATAGTAAATTACTTATGAAGAAGATAGAAAACAAAATATATCCGGTGCTCAATATGCATTGTGCCGGCTGCGCAAATAACGTTGAAAAGACAGTAAATGCCCTTCCCGGAGTAGAAAAGGGAGCGGTCAATCTGGCAGCAAACTCCCTTTCTATTGAATTTGACCGGCTTGTTTTATCTCCCGAGGCTTTACAGAAAGCTGTGCGAGATGCTGGTTATGACTTGATTATTGAGGAAGAAAATGCTGTTGAAATACAGGAAAAGGAGCAAAGAAAAGCATATAAAACTTTAAAACTGAAGACAATTGGGGCATGGATATTTGTGATACCAATGATGTCAATCTCAATGCTCTTTATGGACAGGCCTCATGCGCATGAAATAATGCTGGCACTAGCTTTGCCTGTAATGCTTTTTTCTGGAAACTCGTTCTATATCAATGCCTGGAAACAGCTGAAACTGGGCAGAAGCAATATGGATACACTGGTTGCGCTGAGTACTTCCATCGCTTTTATTTTCAGTGTATTTAATACATTCTTCCCTGAATTCTGGACATCACGCGGACTTGAACCGCACGTGTATTACGAGGCTGCAACAATGATTATTGCATTCGTGCTGATTGGAAAGCTTCTTGAGGAGAAAGCAAAAGGCAACACTTCATCGGCAATAAAGAAGTTGATGGGATTACAACCAAAGACTGCCCGTATCATCAAGGATGGCAATGAGGAAACAGTGCTTATCTCACTATTACAGGTAAATGATTTGATAAGCGTTCACCCAGGCGAACAGATTCCTGTGGATGGAACGGTGCATGAAGGCAGTTCTTTTGTAGATGAGAGTATGATAACCGGTGAGCCGATTGCTGTAGAGAAGAACTTTGGTGACCAGGTGCTTGCCGGAACAATCAATCAGAAAGGGGCATTCGTGCTCAAGGCTGCTAAGGTTGGCAAGGAAACTGTGCTGGCAAATATCATCAGAATGGTTCAGGAAGCTCAGGGAAGCAAAGCTCCGGTGCAAAGAATAGTTGATCGTGTAACGGGAATATTTGTTCCGGTGGTTCTTGCTTTGTCTATATTAACGTTCATTGTCTGGATATCTTTCGGAGGAGTTGGATATTTCTCTCACGCACTGCTCTCTGCAGTATCAGTGCTTGTAATTGCATGCCCATGTGCTCTGGGACTTGCCACACCTACTGCCTTGATGGTAGGAATAGGCAAAGGTGCCAGCAACCATATATTGATTAAGGATGCAGTAGCACTGGAACAAATGAGAAAGGTGAATACTGTGGTACTGGACAAGACTGGCACACTGACCGAAGGTCGCCCCACGGTGTCCGACTGGTTATGGGAAAATGATGGAAATCAGCAGGAAAAGGAGATCCTTTTAGCTGCTGAATTGAAATCGGAACATCCTTTGGCTACTGCTATTGTTGACGAACTTCAGTTGCAAGACATTGCTCCGGCCGTCTTATCATCTTTCGAAAGTATCACCGGAAAAGGCATACAGGTAAACTGTGAAGGCTCAGTCTATTGGGCCGGAAGTCAGAAGTTACTGACAGAATACGCAGCATCAGTATCGGAACACTTGCATACAAATATTGAACAATATCAAAGTCAAGGTAAGAGTGTAGTTTACTTTGGACGCGGAAATACCCTCTTATCAGTAATTGCAATCAGTGATAAGGTGAAACCAACTTCTATAGAAGCGGTGAAAGCTCTGAGTGAAATGGGGATAAAAGTCTGCATGCTTACCGGAGATGGAGAAGCAACAGCATCTGCCGTGGCTAAAGAACTAGGTCTGACCGATTTCAAGGCCGAGGCATTGCCAAAAGACAAGGAAGATTTTGTGAAACAACTTCAGGCCGAAGGTAGGATAGTGGCCATGGTAGGCGACGGAATTAATGATTCTCAGGCACTAGCCCGTGCAGATGTAAGCATCGCAATGGGTAAAGGCACCGATATTGCCATGGATGTGGCAATGGTAACACTGATTACATCAGATTTATTGTTATTGCCCAAAGCATTCAAGCTTTCCAAGCAAACCGTGCAACTGATTCATCAAAATCTGTTCTGGGCATTTATCTATAACCTGATAGGCATTCCTATTGCAGCCGGGGTGCTTTATATATTTGGCGGTATGCTTCTCAATCCAATGATTGCAAGTGCGGCAATGGCGTGTAGCTCGGTGTCGGTTGTGATGAATAGTCTGAGTTTGAACTGGAAGAAGTTGTAAAACAATGCTAAGCCACTGAAATAATGATAATATTAGAATATCACTATTTTCAGTGGCTGTTTGACAATTGCAGATAAGTTAGTGTAAGTTTTGAAAGCCGACAATAATGAATAAGTTTATAGGGCTTTAATGATTGAAACTATTTTATATTCTTGTAATCGCAAAATATAAAAAGCTATTATTATGGTTTATTGCAAATGCTTTTTAACTTTGTGAAGTTTAAAACTAAAAAGCACAAACATGAAAAGCAATCTTTGTTTCATTCTCGGATTGTTGTTTACTTCAGCAACGATGCAGGCACAGATATCCCGCTTTCCGGATCAGAACGCGGTTAATGTAAATCCCGATACTCATTTAGTTTTGAAATTTGATAGCACGCCAACAATTGGGAATAAAGGATTTGTAAGAGTGTTTGAGGAAGGCACTAACAAACAAGTGGACTGTCTGGATTTGAGTATTCCTGCTGTGCCTACAACAGGACAAAGTAATGTAGGTGCAATATATACTCCTGTGCCTTATAAATATAAAGCAACCAATTTTACCAATGCAAATACAGTGCCCGGCACTCCTTCGGGCTTAAATAAACGTGATACGTCAAACTATCAACTGAATATCATTGGTCATTTTACTGATGGTTTTCATTTCTATCCAGTCATAGTCCATGATAAGACAGCTACTATTTATCTGCATAATAATTTGTTGGAATATGGTAAAAGCTATTATGTGACGATAGATAAGGGCGTTATAAATACGTCTGCTTTCAAAGGTTTTACGAAAAAGAGTGCATGGCATTTCACAACAAAGAAATCCGGGCCTAAAGCTGATATTCACAAATTGGTGGTTAATGCTGATGGCACTGGTGACTTTAATACAGTGCAGGGAGCTTTGGACTATATCCCGGATTTTACTCCCGCTATGATTGACCCTTTAAAGGATGAAGACGGGAGCTGGAAAATATATGTAAAAAACGGTGATTATGAAGAAATAATTTATTTCCGTAATAAGCGGTTTATCACAATAGAAGGGGAAAGTCGCGAAGGCGTCCACATTCATTATGCGAACAACGAAGTATTTAACCCGCATCCGGCAGATATCAAGACCAACGAATTGCCGGGAACTTTTCCTTCCCGTCGTGCAGCATTTATGTCCGATAACGGATTTGGTATAGATTTGATAAATCTTACTATTCAAACCGACCTTAAAGGACAGGCTGAAGGGCTTTTAATGATGGGACAAGGAAACTCATTAAAAAATGTTCATGTAATTGGCTCTGGTGATGCTTTGCAGATTAATGGAAGTACTTATCTTGAGAATTGCATCATCGATGGCGATGGAGATACGGTTTTAGGAAGAGGAGCAGCCTTTTTTAAAGATTGTACTTTATCTAGTTATGGCGCATTTATGTGGATTCGTAATACGGATAAGAATCATGGTAATGTATTTGTTGATTGTACTTTCATAGGAAAAGGGAACGATGCCGTCATTGCCCGTTCTCCGGCAAACAAGGGCAAGGGTTATCCTTATGCCGAAGCTGTACTTATCAACTGTAAATTAGATAATGTGCCACCTGTAGGATGGGGAGTAGCTGAAGGAGATACAACAAATGTTCATTTCTGGGAATATAATAGCCGTACTATTGATGGCAGGCAGATAGATTATAGTAAGCGAAATCCAGTTTCCCGTCAGCTTGATAAAGAGAAAGATGCTAAAATAATTGGGTGGTATAGTAATCCAACATACGTATTGGGCTTAGGATATTAAAAAGATATAAAGATGAAACTTGAATATACAGACTGGCAATTAATTTCGTATGCTGATGCATGGCAGAAGCAAACCGAACTTTTCAATGAACTTGTCCGTGCAAAGCTTGCCGGAGAACCTTACACAAATAACCTGATAACATGTGAGCACCCCCATGTTTATACTTTGGGGCGAAGTGGAAAGGAACAAAACATGTTGATAGGAGAGGAACAACTCAAAAGAATTGGCGCTTCTCTTTATCATATTGATCGTGGTGGAGATATTACCTATCATGGTCCGGGTCAGATAGTTTGCTATCCTATTCTTAACCTTGAAGACTATAGTCTGGGATTAAAAGAATATGTTCATTTGCTTGAAGAAGCAGTTATAAATGTTTGTGCAAACTACGGAATAGAGGCCGGAAGACTATCCGGATCCACCGGAGTGTGGTTGGATGGAGAAACTACACGTGCTCGAAAGATCTGTGCTATTGGGGTGCGCAGCAGTCATTTTGTAACTATGCACGGATTAGCTTTCAATATAAATACTGATCTGAATTATTTCCATTATATCAATCCCTGTGGATTCATAAACAAAGGAGTGACTTCTGTTGAGAAAGAACTGAATCAGAAAATAGACATGGAGCAAACAAAGTCTCTGTTGTGTTATGAAATAAAGCAACTCTTCACGGGCAAAAAGTAGCTTAATCCTTTTTTTTAACCGGAAAGAATCTCAGTAAAGTTAACTCCATTTATTAGCAGTGGTGACAAATATATTAAAAAACATCTTTTATATGTCTCGGGATAAAGTTTGTCACCCCCATTACCAAAGAGTTTCAGAAGGAGGAGCCTTGTTACCCCCCTCAAAACAACCTTATGTTTTTCTGTTTTTCCAGATAAAGCTGTTCAAAATTAAATCAGGATTAGTGACTTGATAATCTATTACTTACAAGGAATAATTGTAGATTAAAATTGTTTTGAGAATATCTCATTCTATTAAACCTATTGCTGAAGCGTGACGCTGAAAGATTTTATTTTTGCTTTCTTACAATCTGGGAAATTAGCATCAATAAGACTATTTAGTTCTTTAACCTCATCTGTATATTGCGAACGAAGTCCACAATTAATAAGTTCTGTTAATGGGTTCCTTTCTGTTATCCTTGAAAGCATATCTTTCATGGAAGGAGCTTCCGGCAATTTACTATATTCTTCATAGGTATAATTTAAGAAGGCCACGTTTTCATTTATTCCACGATTATCAAGTAAATAGCCATTCTTTAAAACAGTAGGTTTTGCTAGTTTACCTTGATAAAAAACATCTGTAGGAGCAGGGTAGGAGACTATTTTTGTTTTCTCGCTATTCATAATAACCGGAACTAAATTTGTGTAGTCCTTTATTGTTTTATAAATAATGGCTTGCGGGCCTGGTATAAATGAAATTTCTTTTTTCATAGCAGAATCAGCAATATTCTTGGTTGTTGTCTTGCTGCAATGGCAAGACAACAACGAAAATGTTAATATTATGATTGTAAAAACTTCTTTTTTCATTCATTTACTTTTTTATGAATTTACTTACTTTTATTCCAGTTTCAGTCTCACTTTGAAGGATGTAAGTCCCTCTACAAAGATTGGTCACGGGAATGCTGATTTCTCCAGTAGTTTGGGGCTTTATTAGTATGACCTGTTTTCCGGAAATATCCATAATACGGATTGATTTCACTAATTCTTCTGATTGCAGATATAGAATATCTGTTGCAGGATTTGGATAAAGGTTTGGCTTATTTAATATTGTTTGTTCTATTCCTGTAGCATCATTTACAAGAGTGAATGGCAAAAAACTATTAGATGTTGAGAATTGAGTCCAGGCACTATTCAATTCATAGTAAACTGCTACGATATAAGAATTTGGTTCTAAACCAATATTTCCGCTAAATGTAACTGTTTGCTCTTCATTTTTATCAAGAATAATCTTATGATAGCCAAAATTAGTAAGTTGGTCTTTACCTGATGATGAGAATACGGCTGCAATTACATTGTCATCGAAGTATCCTCCTGTATTCTTTATTTTAGCTGTTAGTACTGCATTACTGCTACTAACCTTTGTTGCGTCAGGGAAGGAGATTCTAGATGAAAGCGTGAGAACCGGAGTTTCAGTTGGTGTTGCTAAAACCGAAACAGCTAAAGGATTAGCAAAAGCCGTATATGTTATAGATGTATTTGAACGATCATTTTGAGGATCATAATAAGCAGTCAAGTCATATTGTCCTGCTGCTAAAGAAATATCTCCGGATAATTCAATATCCTTTGTTTCACCTGCCGCTATAGTTACAGGATCAGTACATACAGTTTGAGAAGAAGAGGAATTACTTAAAGACAGTTTTAAAACAATATTTGAGTTGTACTCTCCACCCGCATTTGTAATATTTAGCTTAAATCGACCGGTTTTATTTTGATAAAGAGTTCCAATACCTGACAACGAATTGAGCGTGAGCTTTGGATATACATCAGGTGTGCTAAACGTAATATTTGATGATGAAACTGAAACATTTAAGTAATTTGGAGTTCCAACTCTTCCTCTCATTATCTGCCAATTTGTTTGACCAGACGGCGTGAATACACAATATAACTTATAATTACCATTGACTACAGATGTAGGAATACTATTTGTGTATGACAGATTATATCCATGACCTGATTCTGTTAAAGGTATTTGATCAGAATCCAGTAATTTTACAAATCCGTTGTTGTCATATAATGCAATTCCTACAGTACCACTAAAAGTATTTATTCCCATATTATAAATAGGGGAAATTGAAATCGTAAATTGATCGGAACGATTGACTGAATTTAATGCGGGCTTTAACAAAGAGTATAGATATAATTGATATGCTGGTACTGTGGATGAACTATTTGGTTTTTGAATTCCGACAACAATATTCTGATCGGAATTGAAACCACCACTATTTCCTCCGCCAATACCTAATGAGCTTGGATTTAAAGCTGATAATTCAAAATAGCCATCAGACATTCCTCCCCATCCCCAGTTAAAGTGAAATAAATTATTGCTGTCATAACCGTCACACACAAACTCATGACCACCATCAGTAGCTTGTCCAGCATATAAAACCGGGCGTTGCGCGTTCAATTCGGTTTTTATAAGATTAATCCATTCTGAGCTGGAATAGAAATCTCTTTCATAATATTGAAGATTTGAATCGTAACCAAAATTATTAATTAATGCTTTGGCCATACTAAATGTAGATGCAGAACTCGATTCGCCATAATTCATATTAACAGAAACACCTGCATGATAGACCAATGTGGCTACTGCAGAATTTTGTGCAATAGTGCTTGAGCTATTATAAGTCTCTGTCATATTTCCCCAATCATAAGTTGTTGCAGAGAAATTAGCTGTAAGCTGTTTCTTTAAATCTGTGGATGTATATGTATTGCTTCCGATTCCAGTTACAGGCCATTTATAAAATCTCATAACTTGGGACATAGCAGTAGCCACACATCCGGCTGCTGCTCTTGTTGTAGTATTAATTAATGGACAAAGATTGTTATATGGAGAACTTTGATTCCATTTTATATTTCCTAATAATGGAGAGACAGTAGTGGCATAAGTAGCTTGACGAGTGCTTACACTGGCTAGGGTAGTAGTTGAAACAGTTTGTACTTCGGTTTGCTCCATCAAGCATTTCATTTGTTTTTGATAGAAACCTAGCCAAGTTGTAAAATTGGGTGGCAAAGAGTTTATATCAAAGCTTCCAACATCAGAATATCCGAGGATGTCTTTTGCCCTATCATCACCAGATACGATAATAAAACCATTATTATTCCCAATATTATAAACGTAATAGTAAGCATTCTCACTGGTTGAACGAGTAGAAATGGCATCGGTACAAGTATACGCTAACGTTAAAGTTGAACTTTCTGTAGACAATAATTTGATAGTACCTTTGCTTTTCTGATGAAAAGAATTAGCAATAGTCAGTGCCTCACTACTTGTTCTGCTACCAGCAAAAGCATTCAAAAATAATATTAGGAAGAGAGTAATGAATAATAATGTTTTTTTCATCTTTTTTTGTATGAAATTAATAACGAAAGAGATTTATCTTTAATATCATTTATAACACATTTGTATATATAAATGTAATTTGCAATAAAAGTACTTATTTCTATCAAAAATAGAAATAATTTATAATAAATATTGATAATGGTCTTAAATCTATCGACAATTGGCGATATTCAAAGTGCAAATGGATTCTCATATTAATAATATTTTAGCTATTTACATTTTATAAATTTAAAGACTTTAAAGCCTGATGATATTTCACATCGAAGAATATATGCTCCTGCAATAAGGCTGCTTACAGGAATTGATATTTCTCCATTAGTTTCCGGTTTAACCAACAAAATTTGTTTTCCTGAAAGATCTACAATACTTATTGCTTTAACAATATCGGCTGATTGTACATATATCAGATCTTTAGTAATTCCTGGATAAATGCGTAATTGATTATTTATTATATTATCAATACCTGTGGCAGATCCGTCATTTAATGTAGCAGTACCATCTACCAATTGAATACTGAAAAACGCAACTCTAGTTGCAAGTCCTCTCATTTTACTCCAGGATGTCTCGTCATTTCCTTTGTATACACTGTATAATTGGTAAGTACCATTCGATAAATTAGCAGGGAGACTTATATTTGTATAGCTGAATGTTGTACCATAATAAGAGCCATCATTAAAACCTGATAAAATTGTGCTGCCTGTTTCACCTAGAGTAGTAATCAGATTTGAATCTTTGTACAAACCTATAGCTGTTTTACCATTAAAGGAAGTAATACCTCCATTATAAAATGGAACAGACATACTGAATGTTGAGGAGCCTGATGTGTTTTGTGTAGTAAAAGTCATATCCGATTCATCATTTAGTAACAATTGATAAGAAGGCTTTGATTCTGTAGATGGCTTTTGAATTCCTATGGTCATATCCTGAGCTATTGTATATCCTCCATCAGTACTTCCAGTATCTGTTCCTGAACTATTGGGGTTCAGAGATGTAAGTGCATAATATCCGTCGCAGCTTCCATTCCAGCCCCAGTTGAAATGATACAAATTATTGGTATCATAGCCATCACACACAAATGCATGCCCTTCATTATTTTTGTTTCCTCCACCATATAATACAGGACGACTACTGTTCAGCTCGCTTCTTAGAATTAGTTCCCATTCATCGGCAGAATAATAATCTCGATATATAGTACGTAAGTTTGGATCATATCCAAAGTAATTAATAAGTCCCATGGCAGCATTTTCGTCATAAGCTGAACTTCCGGTTGTGCTGTAATCCATGCTTGCAGCAACTCCACAATGATACATAAGAGTGGCTACTGCATTCTTCTGAGCATCAGATTCTGTTCCTATATATGTGTTAAGCATATTGCTCCAATCATAATTTGTTGCTGAGAAATCTGCAGTGAGCTGTTTATTTATTGTTTTTGACATATAGGTCTTTGAACTTATTCCTTTAACCGGATACTGGTAATATTTCATGATCTGTGCAATAGCAGTTGCTACGCATCCGGTATATGTTAATCTGAGACTGAGACCTGATTTTGGACATGAAATATTATATGGAGAACTCTGATCCCATTTAATATTTCCAAGTAAAGGAGAAATAGCCGTTGCTGAGATATTACTGGTCTCAGTTTTCAAAGTAGTAGCGGAAGAAGTAGTGCTACTGTTCATTAATAAATCAATCTCTTTTTTATAAACATCAAGCCAGTTACGGAAATTGGTTGGAATACTGTCTATTGAAAAATTACCGGACATACTGTAACCTAATATTTCTTTAGCACTGTCATCACCGGAAACCAGAATAAATCCATTGTTATCTCCAATATTAAATACATAGAAATAAGCATTTTCTGTAGATCGGGTAAGAATGTCATCTTTATACGCGCTGTAAGCAAGTTTAAGGTTACTTGCTGATAAAGATCTTACTGCTATTGATCCGGGTAATTGGTGATAGAAAGTATTTGCAATATCAAGTGTTTGACTGTATGTGCGTGGCTTTGAATACCCCGATGGGAGCAACACGTATAAGGAGATGAGGAGCAGCAGAATTCTTCTCATAAAAACAACATTTCTAATATTATCTGACAAAAATACGTATTAATTTCATTAAATCTGCATTTTTACTCAAAAGAAAGTTAACAAACATCTAATCTAAAAGTTCTGATTGACAACAAGAAAAAGGAGCCGGAGAATATGTTTGCCATACTTCTCCGGCTCCTTTATAAATGAGTCTATTTAATCTTTATTTATCTCTCTCATTTATTCTAGTATGGATTCAGTTTATTCACCAATAAATAAAATTCATTGAGCAATAGCTGAGAACCATAGGCGAATAATTCAAGAAACAATTATTCTCCACACAGGATGTTAATTATTAGAGAGTTACACCTGTTTTAAAGATTGCAATTTCACGATAGTTTTTCTTTTCGTTGTTTACCAACTCTCCGCTTGCCACTTTGATGATGTATTCAGTAAAGCGTTCGCAGGTTTTTTCCATTGGCTCGTTCTCCAGAATAATTCCTGCATTGAAATCAATCCATCCTGGTTTATTCTTTGCAAGATTTGAGTTTGTAGAAATCTTCATTGTTGGAACATAAGTACCAAATGGAGTTCCACGACCTGTTGTGAACAGAACCATGTGGCAACCACAAGATGCCAGTGTTGTTGCAGCAACCAGGTCGTTACCAGGAGCACTTAAAAGGTTTAGACCTTTAGTCTGGATTCTTTCTCCATATTTCATTACTCCCTTAACAACGCTCTTACCACATTTCTGAGTACATCCTAAAGACTTTTCTTCCAATGTAGAAATACCACCAGCTTTATTTCCCGGAGAAGGGTTCTCATAAATAGGTTGTTCGTTGCGGATAAAGTAATCTTTGAAGTCATTGATCAGGTGAACTGTTTGTTCAAATAGATCTTTGCTTTCGCAACGGTTCATAAGGATGGTTTCAGCACCAAACATTTCAGGTACCTCAGTAAGTACAGAAGTTCCTCCCTGAGCAATAAGGAAGTCAGAGAACATTCCTAGTAATGGATTGGCAGTAATTCCTGAGAATCCGTCTGAACCACCACATTTTAATCCTACACGAAGTTCTGAAAGAGGAACATCAACGCGTACATCTTTGCTAGCTTTTGCATAAAGATCGCGGAGAATAACCATTCCTTCTTCAAACTCATCACCAACCTTTTGAGTTTCCATGAAAGCTACACGTTCTGTGTCAAATTCACCAATAAACTCACGGAAAGCTGGAAGCTGATTGTTTTCACATCCCAGACCTACAACAAATACAGCTCCTGCATTTGGGTGAAGAACCATATCACGCAAGATTTTACGTGTATTCTCATGGTCATCACCTAACTGAGAACAACCGTAATTATGAGGATATGCTACAATTGCATCAACACCTTTACCTTCAGTTTCACGGCGAAGCTCTTCAGCTAATTGGTTAACAACTCCGTTAACACAACCTACTGTAGGAATAATCCAGATTTCATTTCTAACGCCAACATCTCCGTTTTTGCGTCTGTATCCTTTAAATGTAAGGTTCTTATTAGCAATACTCAGAGTTTCGTGAGCAGGGTTGTATGTATATTCAAGCAAGCCGGACAGGTTAGTCTTGATTTTCTTTTCGTTAACCCAGTCACCTTGCTTAATAGCGCAGATTGCATGACCAATGGCATAACCATATTTAACAATGTGGCTATCAATGGCAAAGTCCTTCAGAGCAAATTTGTGTCCTGCAGGGATATCTTCGTTTATCTTAATATCCAATCCGTTTACAGAAATGGTTTCACCAGCTGACAAATTAAAGATAGCAACAGCTACATTGTCGGCAGGATTGATTTTTAAATACTTTGTTTCCATTCTTTTAATATTCTATATGTGATAATTCTATTTTTGAAAATCCAGATAAAAGTCCACAGTCTCAGCTGTTAATAAGTCTATTGGCATGTAATTCACACTATTTGCATCCTTTTTAAATATCAACTGATCACATAATGCTTTTATACCATTATATCCTTGAACTTCAGGCTGCTGTGCAATAAGCATTGACACCGAACCATTCTTCAGACAAGCTACATTTCGTTCCAATAAGTCATATCCTATCAGATTAAAATCTTTAATATTCTTTTCCTGTAAATACTCTCCAATGATATGCACTTTCGAGTTAAAGGTAATTCCACATGTCAATGAACGATGTTCCTCAAAGAAAGCATCTAATAATTGTTCGTCTTCATTGGGAGATTTAGGATGAAGGTTTAACTCGGCAATATGGCATGAAGGAAAATGCTCAGTCATATAAGCTCTGAAACCTTTTTCTCTGTTCTCCTGTTGGTTAGACCCTATAATTCCTTCTTTAATCTGGCGAAAGATTGCAATCTCTTCAGCTTTCCCGGCCATCAACATTAGCATCTTCGCTGCAAAATAACCACTCCTTTCAGAGTTCTGGCCATAAAATGCCAACGGATGCAGATCCGAAATATTTGAGTCTATAAATATATAAGGTATAGAAAGCACCGAAAGTTGATCAGTAAATCTGCGGGTAACATCAATCACAGTAGGAGAGAGTAGAACTCCATCAGGATGTTCTGCCATTATTTCTTTCCCTGCAGATATGAATGATGTATAATCATAAGGATCGTAATAGTACAACTTCATGGAAAGATTAAAATCAGAATAAGCAACTACTGCATCATCTAATCCTTTTTCTACTGCAGTCCAGTATTCCCCTTCCAGATGCTGGGGCAGCAAGCATACAAAAAGGTATTTCTTATTTGAAGCCAGAGCACTGGCATACATATTAGGCTGGTAATTTAATTGCTTTAGTATCTCTTCAACACGTTTCTTGCTACTTTCAGACACTCCACTCCGGCCATGAATCACACGATCCACAGTACCAACTGACACATCAGCCAAACGTGCTATATCTTTTATTCGTATTCTTTCCGGCAGTTCATCCATAAAGCAATTAACAATTGGTTATTCGTGCTCGGGCACAATAATAATTTATTTTTTTTCTTCGCAAATATATAACAATTTTTGTAATTACAAAAATATTCGTATCTTTGTGCACGTACACGAGTTGAACGTTTACGGTTATCTAATTATGATAAATATCTTATTTATAGTTGATTGAATACTATATATATAAGCTATTATAATTTGAAAGAACAAAATATTAATTATTTATTTTAAATAGAATACAGAATTATGGGAAAGAAAGTTGTTACTTTTGGGGAAATTATGTTGCGTTTGGCAACTCCTGGTTATTTAAGATTTTCACAAGCAAAGGAATTTAACGCTACATTTGGCGGTGGAGAAGCAAATGTTGCTGTTTCTTTGGCAAACTATGGCTTGGAAACTGAATTTGTGACTCGCCTACCTAAAAATGACATCGCAGAATCTTGCATCATGGACCTTCGTTCACACAGCGTTGGAACAAAAGAAATTATCTTCGGTGGTGACCGTGTAGGTATTTATTTCCTTGAAACAGGTGCTGTTGCTCGTGCTTCAAAAGTAGTTTACGACCGTGCAAACTCTTCTATTTCAACTATCCAACCAGGAATGATTAACTGGAAAGAAGTATTTAAAGATGCTGAATGGTTCCACTGGACTGGTATTACTCCAGCTTTGTCACAAGGTGCTGCTGATGCTTGTCTTGAAGCAATTAAAGTTGCTAACGAAATGGGTGTTACTGTTTCTACCGACTTGAACTTCCGTAAAAACCTTTGGAAATATGGTAAAACTGCATCTGAAGTTATGCCAGCTTTAGTAGAAGGTTGTGATGTGATCCTTGGTAATGAAGAAGACTGCGAAAAAGTATTTGGTGTTAAACCAGAAGGCTTTGATGTAGCTGATACAAAAGGTGAAGTTAACGCAGCTGAATTTGAATCAGTATGTACTCAGATGATGGCTAAATTCCCACGTGCTAAGAAGGTTATTGTTACTCTTCGTGGTTCTATCAATGCAAACCACAATACTTGGGGTGGTGTTCTTTACTCTGACGGTTCATTGAAACAATCTAAGAGATATGATATCACACACATTGTTGACCGTGTAGGTGGTGGTGATTCATTCATGGGTGGTCTTATCTACGGTTTGATTTCTTATCCAAAAGATGATCAAAAAGCTTTGGAATTTGCAGTTGCAGCTTCTTGCCTGAAACATACAATCTATGGTGACTTCAATTTAGTTACTGTTTCTGAAGTTGAGAACTTAATGAAGGGTGATGGTTCAGGTCGTGTTTCTCGTTAATTGACTATAATAATAAAATAAAATGGCAAGATTTTCAAAAATACAGGTGCTTAATGCAATGGCAAGCACTGGGATGGTTCCCGTTTTCTATAATAAAGATGTTGAAGTAGCAAAGAATGTTGTAAAAGCATGCTATGATGGTGGCGTTCGTGCTTTCGAATTCACAAACCGTGGCGACTTTGCTCAGGAAGTATTTGCTGAATTAGTAAAATGGGCTGCTAAAGAATGTCCTGAAATGATTCTTGGAATTGGTTCTATTGTTGATCCAGCTACAGCGGCAATGTATCTTCAGTTAGGTGCAAACTTTATTGTTGGACCATTGTTCAACCCTGAAATTGCTAAGGTTTGTAATCGTCGTTTGGTTCCTTACACTCCTGGATGTGGTTCAGTTTCAGAAATTGGTTTCGCACAGGAAGTAGGATGTGATCTTTGCAAAGTATTCCCTGCCGGAAACGTAGGTGGTCCTTCATTCGTGAAGAATGTTAAGGCTCCAATGCCTTGGTCTTTACTAATGGTTACAGGTGGTGTTGAGCCAACAAAAGATAACCTTACTGCATGGATTAAAGCTGGCGTTACTTGTGTAGGTATGGGATCTAATCTTTTCCCAAAAGATGTAGTTGCTGCTCAGGATTGGGGATGGATTGTTGCTAAATGCAAAGAAGCTTTCGGATATATTGCCGAAGCTCGCAAATAATGTCAACGGTAAATTTATTATAATTTACCAGTCATAAAAAGTTACCCTGAAAGATTAACTCAATAGGGGGGATTTATATTTTTGTTTAAATTGTTTAAAGGGGGGTAAGCCATCGGAACAGATTCTTTGATGAATCTAAATTCCGGTGGTTTGCTTTTTTTATAACTTATTGTTCCTTACTAATTTGGAAATCAGCTTTCTGAAAAGTGTAATCCTTTCTACTTCAGATAATAATGATTCGTAGGCTTCAAATTATTGTCTAATTCATAAACCAAAGGAATTCCAGTAGGGATTTCTAAATTAACAATATCTTCATCGCTGATATTATCGAGATACTTAATCAATGCTCGCAGACTATTTCCATGTGCAGCAACCAACACTGTTTTTCCTTCAAGTAAAGAAGGTGCAATGTGATCTTGCCAGAAAGGTAATACACGCTTAATTGTCATTTCAAGAGATTCGCCTAATGGAAGAACAGATGGATCAATACCATTATATTTTGTTTCATTTGAAGCACAACGTTCATCATTCTGTTCTAGTAGAGGAGGAGCAATATTGAAACTTCTACGCCAGATATGCACTTGCTCATCCCCATATTTCTGAGCAGTTTCGGCTTTGTTTAGTCCTTGCAATGCACCATAATGGCGCTCATTCAATCTCCAGTGATGAACTTCGGGCACCCATAATAAATCAGTCTCTTCCTGAACTATATGTTGTGTTCTAATAGCACGCTTTTGTACTGAAGAATAAGCTATATCAAAGCCAATTCCAGCTTCTTTCATTCTTTTACCAGCTTCTTTGGCTTCTTTCTCTCCTTTGTCGCTTAAGTCAACATCGGTCCATCCTGTAAATCTATTCTCTTTATTCCATTCACTTTCTCCGTGTCTTATCAGTATAAGTCTTTTCATATCTATTCTGTATTTAAAATTATTTATACTATTAACATATTATTCTCAGATAAGTTTAATTGTTAAAATCAAAATTATCAAAAAATAACTATAAAACATTGCCGAATAGATATAAAAATTCCCTTAACAACTCAAGTTGACAAGGGAATAAACTTTAAAATTACATTATTATTACGAAATTCTGCAGGGATTAGCCTTAAATAGAGAATTTTTAAATTCTTAGCTTTTGTTTAAGTAGTTTAAAAAGATAAAGACTATCTGACTTTTCATTATAAATGAAATTCAGATAGTCTTTATATATTATTAGTTTTTCTTTACTAATTTGAGGATACGTGTTACAGCAAAAGATTGTTTGTGAAAAATAAACATAGGAAGTGCAACTCCTACAACAAGAGCAAACATAATAAAAGTAGCTGTTAATCCATTTCTAAAGATAGATACCATTATATCAACCGAAGCAGAGTTGTCCTTGCATTGAATGAACTTTACTAAATAAAGAACAGTTTTATATGCAAACATTCCCGGAATCATAGGTAAAAGAGAAGGGAAAGAGAATACTTCAGCAGGACAATGAATCATTCTTGCAAAGACAATACTTAGCATACCAATAGAAAAAGCGGCAACAAAGGATGCCGAAGCAATATCCAGTGATGTGCAATGCAGTAAACAATAACGCAATCCATGCCCCACAGCTGCCAGAAGTGCAGAAACTAAAATAGCCTTACGTGGAGGATTAGAGATAACGGCAAACCCAACGGAAGCAATAGCTGCAAAAAAGCCATCAAAAATAATAGCTTGCAATAAATCAAAGTTCATCATAATGTTTGTACTCCTAATAACAATAAAGTAAGTGACAAGCCAATTGAAAGGCAGATAATTAATAATGCAGCGTTAATAAGACGTGAAACGCCGGCCAATACGTGTCCTTCTATAATATCAATAATTCCATTGATCAAAGGTACACCAGGGACAAGATAGAGTACGCTGGTACCTAATGCAATTTGAGGTGTAGTACCTATATTGTAAAGAACAGCAGTACAGCCAATCATTGAAGCAACAAAAGATGATACAACAAATACAAATAAATGATTTACATGTCTTTCCATCATTTTTTGACGAACAAAGAAACCTACCAATGTAGCTATAAAAACAACGCCCATTGCTTGCCAGTCACCAGTGAAAAGGCGACAGAATGATGCATTGGCACACGCAACAAGAAAAAGAACCATCCACTTGCTCATACGTGGGTGACTGATGATCTCATTATATTTAGCCTTTAGCTCATCTAAAGATAAATGATCATCATACGCTTCCCAACTTAGAGTACTTAGCCGTGAATTAATTTCAAAATTCAAAGCCATAGGCTTAATTTTGTTTACTGTGCTATAAGAATGGGTATTATCCTTGTCACGCAAGGTCATTATAATAGTTTTTTGGAAGATTGTCATATCAACAAAAAAACCAAAAGACTCAGCTATACGTGCTGTGTTACGAACAATACGCGACGTATGAACTCCTACCGCCATCAGACTGGTAGAATAGTCAGATAAAAATTTGGATAACTCTTTGAGCTCTAAATGAATGTCCATATAGTTAAATTATAATTTAATTGTACGGATTTCAAGTACTGATTTTGATTTAACAAAGGTGCTTTTTGTTTTCGGGCGCAAAGGTAATCAAAAACAGAATAGAGAAGGGCTTCTGGATGATTATTTTTATTGGATTTTATAAAAATATGATAATTAAGTCTTATCTATGGTAAGTTCTTATATAAAAAAACTCTCCCAACGAATCACTTCGGTGAGAGAGGGGTCCATTTTTATTTAATATGGCTACGTAATAAAACTATGACTAATACTAATTATTTCTTATTTGCAAAGATAGATGATAAGTATAGGGCATACAATCCCATATAAATGGTATTTTAAATCATTTATATCCCTAAATGTAGGG
Organism: uncultured Bacteroides sp.; assembly: GCF_963678845.1. Classification (NCBI taxonomy): domain Bacteria; kingdom Pseudomonadati; phylum Bacteroidota; class Bacteroidia; order Bacteroidales; family Bacteroidaceae; genus Bacteroides; species uncultured Bacteroides sp. The sequence continues at coordinate 274,892 of NZ_OY787464.1, read as the reverse complement.
ATATAAATCTATCAAACTATTAAGTAGGAATAATACATAATTTGACTGTTTCATAACATTTAACTAGCATTAAATCTGATATCCGTTAAATATTACTTTAAACTAATTATATTTGTGAGAAATATGGATAAATAAATGAATAAACTCCGCAATATATTTCTCTTTATTGTTACCATAGTGATGCTTTCAGTAATTTATTCTTGTACGGGAACTCCTTCTGCACAGGAAGTACGGTTATTGGATTCACTCAATCAGCGGGCGTATGATTTGCGTTATAAAAGGCTGGACTTATCTTATAAGGAAGCATTGCTGGCATACAATAAAGCTGATATATATGACCGAGGAAAAGCTGAAGCCTGCAATAATCTGGGATTCTGCGCTTTTATGCGCATGGACTTTGATAATGCAGAGAAATATTATAAAAAGGTATATGAATTAACGCAGAACGAGTTAGAGCTGGTTATTGCCGATATCGGGCTTATGAAGATTTATCAGCGGACATCTATGAATAAGGAGTACTATGATTACCGTAACAGCGCTGTTCGTAGAATGAAACGCATTGATGAAGACCAGTCAGTCTTTGTGGATGTACACGAAAAGGAACGTCTTAACTATGCCCGTTCGGAATTTTTTATTGTGTCCTCCATTTATTATTATTACTTGCAACAGGAGCAAGAAGCTATTCTTTCCATCAATCAGATTAAAGATTCTGACTTGGTCATTGATACTGCGCAGACCTTATATTTCTACTATATAAAGGGTTCGGCTGAACTGTTCGAGAAGAACAATGTACAGCAAAAAAGCGTCAGTGAATTTGATGAGCTTTTTAAATGCTGGATGCTGAGCCGGAATAATTATATTTATTTCGAAGCAAACAGCTTGCAGGGAATTGCCTCAATGCTTAACAACAAAGTTACCTACAACCAAATCTATAATGAGCGTCCACGGGCTATTCAGAATATAAACAGTTACTATCATTTTCAAAAGAATGAAATTACCGAAGCCGATACTGTATTGCCATTGAATCTTGCCCAAACGGCTCTTCAGAAATTCAAAAAGTACAAGGATATTTATCAAATAGCCGGTGCTTATGTGTCTATAGGTAAATATTATAATGTTCACGGTCATTATAATCAGGCGCTCGATTCTCTGAAAAAGGCTTTGGACTATGTTAACCTTCACCATAAACTCTATTATGATGCAGGAAAAGATGTTGGGCATAAGCTGAAAACATTTACTGAGCAAGACACTGTTTATACTGAAATAACCTGGATTACAAAGGATAACATAAAGACCGTTCCCGAATGGATTTCCCGTATCCGCGAGCAATTAAGCGTAACTTATGCCGGACTGGGGATGAAAGTGCCATCTAATTATAACAGGAATATTTATCTTGATATTCTTGATTATACACGTCAGGATAAAGAACTGGAGAGTCGATCTCAGGAGCTGGAAAAAGAAGACAGCCAACTGAATGTGCTTTCTATAATAGTATTTTCCTGTATTGTTTTGCTGATTACTCTTTTCTGGGTACTTAACTCACGTTCTAAGCTTCGCAACAGGAAGCATACTCTACGACTGAGAACTACACTCGAGGTATGCCAGCGAATAACAGCTTCCATACCTGTTGATGTAAGGAGCAATGATGAAATAATCTCTGCCGTAGGTATTGCTATTCAGGCAGATTTAAAGCAACTGTTCCGGGCTTATTTTATGCGTATAGGAATCTTTGATAAAGAAACAGATGAGTTTATTTACCCAACTATTGAAAGTGAAGAAAATACTGATAATGAATTAGTTGATAATAATCTTATTAAGTCATCATTCAACCTTTACTTGCCGGAAGAAGAGAGTCCGGTGGGCGTTATTGAACTGTATACCCGTCACAAAATGACTAAGGATGAAAAGGCTCTGATGAATGTTATTGCTCCTTACATTGCCTGGACCCTAGGCAATGGCCTCACATTTATCTCTTTGGGCGATGAGCGAATCAAACTTGAAAAGCAACGTTATGTCTATGAGCAGCACATCTCGGAAAATAAACGTCAGAATCTGATAAAGAAGGCATGTATGGCTATTGTTTATGGTATTACTCCTTACATGGATCGTATTATCAATGAGGTAAACAAGCTTACTTCCAAAGGCTTCCTGCAGAACGAAAGTATTAAATACGAGAAATATCAGTATATTGACGAGCTGGTATCAAAAATTAATGAATACAATGATATTCTGGCTCTTTGGATCAAGATGAAACAGGGCTCACTGAATCTGAATATCGAAAACTTTGAGTTGAACGAACTTTTCGAAGTATTGGCTAAAGGCCGAAAAACCTTCGAAATGAAGCAGCAGACTTTCAATGTAGAGCCTACGAATGTTACTGTTAAAGCAGACAAAGCGCTGACCATGTTTATGATTAATACGCTGACTGAGAATGCCCGGAAATATACCCCGAAGGGAGGCACCGTCAGTGTATATGCCAAGGCAGAAGAAAGCTATGTGGAAATATCTGTTTTGGATACAGGAAGAGGCATATCTCCAGAAGATGTGGCTCGGATATTAGGTGAGAAAGTATATGATTCCAGTCAGATAGGCATGGAAGCTAGCGATAAAGAGGATCTTTTCAAGAATAAGGGCAGCGGCTTCGGATTAATAAACTGTAAAGGAATCATTGAGAAATATAGAAAAACAAATGATCTTTTCAATGTTTGCAAGTTTAATATAGAAAGTACTCCGGGCAATGGAAGTCGCTTTTATTTCCGTCTGCCTGCCAGTGTTCGTAAAACTCTGGGAATATTAGCTTGTGTGCTCGTTACAGCAGCACTCAGCTCTTGCGGCAAACCGGTAAAGCCTGCCCCAAAGGAACATCGTTCTTCAAAACCGGCTTCTTCACAGTACAAAATTGAATATGACAGATTGCTGAATGAGGCCTCTCTTTTTGCCGATACTGTTTATTATTGCAACGTGATTGAGAACTATCCGCTTGCACTGCAATATGCAGATTCCGCTATTTCCAGATTAAATCAGCATTATGCCAAATATACGCGTAAACCTCGCTATATAATGACCTTGAAAGGGCAGGGCACATCTGCCGAAATAAATTGGTGGAACGGAATGTTCAATTCTGATTATTATGTAATTCTCGATATCCGTAATGAAGCTGCCGTAGCCTTTCTGGCTCTAAAGCAATGGGATAACTACCAGTATAACAACACAGCCTACTCAAGGCTATACAAACTGGTAAGTGAAGATTATTCTCTGGAAGAATATTGCCGGAATCTGGAACATTCCACCAATAATAAAGTGGTGGCTGTTATCTTGTTTGTCTTGCTTCTGATTATCTTTTTCATGGGATACTATCTGCTTTACATCCGTAAGCGGCTGCTTAACCGATGGAATCTGGAACAGGTACTGGAGATCAATAAACAAGTGCTGGCCTCTTCCTCAACGCTCAAAGACATTCCCCGCCACATTGTAGACAATTGCTTTGACGGTATCAATGAACTGCTCACTATTGACATGCTTAGCATCGGCGTTTATAACGAAGACAGCCATAAACTGGAGTTTGCTTATAATCCGCATCAGATGGAATGGAACGATACTTCCGTAGAAATACAGGGAGAGCAGGAAACCCTCACCGAAGTGATGCAGCGTTGTTTCAATACTCAGAACTATACCACCGGTAAAATAAAATCACTGCCGGTTTATAGTAATGACCTGTACGATATATACGTTCAGGCGCTTCCGTTAATGGTGGAAGTAGGAGAGACACATCGCTGTGTTGGTGTGCTTGCATTCTTGAAACAAGAAGAAAGTGAACGGGAGAATGACCGGTTACTTATTGAGCTGATTACCAATTACGTGGCCATCTTGGTGTTCAACGCTGTTGTGAAACTAGCTACAAAATACAGGGATATTGAATCGGCAGAAGAAGATACCCACAGGGCTTCCTGGGAAGACAGTTTACTCCACGTGCAGAATATGGTGCTCGACAACTGTCTCTCTACTATCAAGCACGAAACAATTTATTATCCCAGCAAAATAAAGAATATCATTGATAAACTTACAAAGCAGACTCACACACCTGCCGAGGAGAAAGAGCACATTGAAACCATCAGCGAACTGATTGATTACTATAAGGGAATATTTACTATTCTGAGCTCTTGTGCGGCACGACAGTTGGAAGAGGTTACTTTCCGTCGGGGAACGGTGGAAGTTGATGATTTGCTGGCTTATGCTCAGAAATATTTCTCTAAAATGAGTAAACGCGCACAAAGTCCTGTAACGTTCCACACAGAAGGAAGTAGCATGAAAGTGATAGGAGATGCAATTCAGCTGAGATTTCTGTTCGAGAATCTGATTGACGAATGCCTTTCCGTGCCCGAAGAAGGGGATGTGATTCTGGAAGCAAAAGCAGATGGCGGGTTTGTTCGTTTCCTTTTTACCGACAGAAGAAGGGAAAAGAGTGTGGAAGAGCTTAATCAACTTTTCTATCCCGACCTTGCCCGTATGACGGCTTCCGAGGAAGGAAAACTGAAAGGTACCGAATACCTGATATGCAAACAAATAATCCGCGACCACGATGAGTTTGCCGGTCAGCGGGGCTGCCGTATAAATGCCGAACCTTCTCCGGAAGGAGGGTTCACGGTCTACTTTACTATACCAAAGAGAAAGGAAAGCTTAGGTAATATTAAGTAAGAGCTTTGTAAACAGACCTAGAGCTATACAAATTATAAAGTAGATATTATAACAAAATGGTGTACACCTTAATAAAATAAGGCATAGGCTATTTGAAAAAGACATAAAGAATAAAAGAATTAAATATAGTTAGAAAGAACAATGGAAGATATGCAATTTAAAGTTATCATTGTAGAAGATGTGAAACTGGAACTCAAGGGAACAGAAGAGATATTTCGTCACGAAATTCCAAATGCGGAAGTAATTGGCACAGCAATGACCGAGAAAGAGTTCTGGCCGCTCATAGAAGCTCAGGTACCCGACCTTGTGTTGTTGGATCTTGGACTAGGAGGCTCCACTACCATTGGGGTAGATATATGTAAGAACGTACGTAAAAAGTACAAAGAAGTCCGTGTTTTGATATTTACCGGCGAAGTACTCAATGAGAAACTCTGGGTAGATGTGCTGAATGCCGGGGCAGACGGAATTATTCTGAAGACGGGCGAACTACTTACCAAGACAGATGTGCAGGCTGTAATGGATGGCAAGAAACTTGTATTCAATTATCCTATTCTGGAAAAGATTGTAGACCGCTTTAAAAGGTCGGTCACCAACGATGCATTGCGCCAGGAAGCAGTAATTGACTACGATATTGACGAGTACGATGAACGTTTCCTCCGCCACCTTGCCTTGGGGTATACCAAAGATATGATAGCCAATCTGAAAGGTATGCCTTTCGGCGTGAAATCTCTCGAAAAGCGCCAGAACGACCTGATAGCACGATTGTTTGTTACAGGCGAACGGGTAGGGGTAAATGCCACCCGTCTTGTGGTCCGTGCGCTGGAACTTCGTATCATAGACCTCGATAATCTGGAAGCAGATGAAGAATAAGCTGCGAATGCCTCACCCCGCTACGATGTTTCTACTGCTCACAGGAGCAGTGGTAATGCTTTCGTGGATATTTGATATCTATGGACTTAGCGTAATTAGTCCTCAAACGGGTGAAGCAATCCGCGTACAAAGTCTGCTAAGTGCTGAAGGTATTCGCTGGTTGTTGCGGCATGTAGTGACAAACTTCACCGGCTTTGCCCCATTGGGCATGGTAATGGTGGCCATGTTTGGCGTAGGTGTAGCCGAGCATTCCGGTTTCATCGGAGCCTGCATCCGCCAAAGTCTGAGAAAACATCCCAGCAAACAGGTGGTGATTCTACTTGTAATTTTTTTAGGTATTGTTTCCAACATAGTAGGTGATGCAGGATATATTATCCTTATACCAATAGCTGCCACTCTTTTTCAATCGGTCAAGCTGCATCCCGTGGCTGGAATTGTAACGGCCTATGTATCCGTGGCCTGCGGATTCAGTGCAAATTTATTCCTTAGTACACTCGATCCGCTTATTGCCCGTTACACTCAGGAAGCAGCAGCAACTATGACTTCTTATCAAGGAAACGTGGGACCACTATGCAACTATTATTTCATGTTTGTCTCCACCTTTGTCATTGCAGCGGTCATTTATTATATAACCCGTAAGAACCTTTTGCCATCATTAGGAGAATACAACGGCAGTATACCTTATGACACCTATAAATCACTCTCATGGAAAGAAAAACGTGCATTAATTATTGCGGTGGCCATAGGAACAATGTATGCATTGCTCATTGTTTTGGCAACCTTTTCCAAATGGGGAATCCTGCGAGGAATCACAGGTAGTCTAACAAGGTCGCCGTTTATATTCGGAGCTCTGTTCCTAATCTCATTTGGCATTGGACTTATGGGAACCATCTACGGCTTTGCATCAGGACGTTATCGCAAGGATTCAGATGTAATAAAAGGACTGTCGTCACCCATGCAACTGTTGGGCGTTTACTTTGTCATCGCCTTCTTTGCTGCGCAGATGTTTGCCTGCTTTGAATATTCCCATCTCGATAAATGTCTGGCTATAATGGGAGCAAATCTTCTTACTTCCATTCAGGCAAGCAGCCTTGTCACCCTATTGCTATTCATCCTTTTTACCACGGTAATTAACCTTATCATGGTTTCAGCAACGGCAAAATGGGCCTTCATGTCCTTTATATTTGTTCCGATGTTGGCGGCAATGGGCATCAGTCCTGATTTAACCCAATGCGCTTTCCGCATTGGAGACAGTGCCACAAATGCCATCACGCCGTTCCTATTCTACATGCCATTGATTCTGGCCTATATGCAGCAATACAATAAACAAGCAAATTATGTTTCTCTGCTTAAATATACCTGGCGTTATTCGGTTTACATACTGTTGGCATGGACAGCATTATTTGTTATTTGGTATTTGCTGAAAATACCGATGGGAGTATAATAATATGTTAGAGAATAGTATTCTTATAATTATCGGCATTATAAATATAATACCCATAGTAGTATTCGTGATCTATCCTGCTTTTTCTAAAAAGGAAGATGATGAACCAATAGTTAAAAGCAATCCGTTAGTGCTATTTATAAAAGGATTAATTCTTTCTATCCTGTTGTTTTCTTTTTATTTCTATTTTATCGGACCATTTTATCCTGATGGCAGTAGAGAATTACCACTAGTAATGTTTATTTATGAAATAAGATTATTTCCAATAGCAGCTATAGTTCTGTTTCTGTCATGCCTTGGCTACAATATTACCTGGACAAAACATTACTGGTATTGGGCAACGATTATATTATTATTTATGTTGTTTATTCTATTCTATTCATTATTTGACGATTCTATCGGAATTTTATAGAACTTTCTGTCCTTATTAAAATCCAGCATAAGCTGATCAACAATAACTTCCGGATCGAGTGCACTGATACGAATGGTGTGCTTTCCCGGAATGTTTATTTTATGAAGAGTGGTGTTCAGTGATTGATTTCTCAAAACATTAATTTTCCATGGCTCACTACGGAATCCGGTTTCATAAGCCACCACCTGAGGTTTTTCATTATCCACAGAAACGGAATAACGGATACTTCCACCATTTACCGGATGATTAGGAATCAATGCAATTCTAATGGCAGCTTCACCCGAAGTTGTGGTATAAACTTCATAAGTCAGCTCTCCATATTTAGGAAGAGAAACCGCTTTTGTGCTATGCCCCAAACCTTCAATAACCTGAGTTCCCTTTGTTGCTGATTTATAATCCGCCGCATTCCATGCAATCATTCCGTTTGCCTCGGTCATAATACCAGGAGCGAGATTCTTTGCCTGAATATTAAACGGATACTTTTCTCCATCAACAGACAGCAAAAGCTCATCCTGACAATCTCTATTCACTTTTGCCAGATCAGCCCTAATAATCAGTCTATTTTCAAATCGCATTCCGTTGTCCTGCTCTTCTATTTTTAACCATGAAGGAGCCTTCTCAACTTTCCATTCAATAGGTTTGTTACTTCTACTGAATAGTGAAATGAAAGTCTGGTTCCCGGCACCGCGAACCAGTGATATAAGATTAGCCTCATGCTTTGATTGCAATGGAATACTATCTCCCTCAATCCAAACCAACGCCGAAGCCTCTTGCTGAGGGGTAACTTTCTCTGGCAATGACGGATATTGGAATACAGGAAGTTGACGTGGCTTCATGTCCATCATTCCATTCCATTTAGCTTTCTGAATATCGTGATTATAAGTCTGTGTCAGTCCGACAATCTCATTGTAAGCATGGTCGCTCAGGAAAGAATATTCATTAGCTACCAGCAAGTTATACTTTGCAAATAAGCGTGCTTTCTGAGCATATAAATGTTTCTGATTCATTGCCGCTGCTCCACAAACAGGGTATTGCACTAGCTCAAAGTAGACATCTTGTTGTTCTGCGGGTATTTTCTTTGCAATCTCTTTCACTCTTTCTGAGAGGGTCGCATATTCATTAGCACGTTTTTGAAGCTCATCACCAAAAGCAAACGGATTAAATTCAGAATCAATCACAGGAGTCTTTCCTCCTTTCACAGAAGCTTCCTCCACACGACTCCATCCCATGAATTCCGGTTTACGGATATCGGCCAACTGATAATATTTATTCATCAGCGGTGTGAGTTCTTGCCCGACTTCATTGCCAAATTCACGGGTAAGCCAGTTATCTAAATGCTGAGAAATCGTATTAGGTTGAACACCATTTACGCTCCATGCTAAGTCCATAAAGAATTCAATATCATATTCAGCAGGTTTGATGTCGCCCACATTTAGGATCCATAGTTTGCGAGCCCCGTAATCCCAGGCGCGCTTCATCTCTGTATAAATCAAAGACGGCTGAGTGCTGCAAAGCCAAAGATAATCGTGAGGACGTCCCCAGTAAGAAATGTGGTAATATACACCTGCGCCACCTTTCCTTTTTCGTTCCTGCTCATTGCTCAGGCGGGTGATGTAACCGTAATTGTCGTCACACCACATTAACGTAACATCATCTGGTACCTTTAGTCCGTTATTATATACATTGAGGACCTCTTTGTATGGCACAAATACCTGAGGAACCTTAGTTACATCGGGATTAACATACTTAGCCAACAGCTCACGCTGGTCTTTAAACACATTAGTCAGTGCAGTGGTGTGCTCTTCCAGCGTTTTTACCCCCTGCATCTGTCCGTCGTGAACGCCTCTCATTCCAATGGTATAGATATTTTCCGACTGACCAACGTTCTTCAATCTTTCTGTCCAGTAAGAAGTGATAGCTTCTTTATTAGTCAGGTAATTATATTCACCATACTTCTTTACATCCCATTCTCCGGCACTGTTTCTCATAAGCGGTTCGCAGTGGGAAGTAGCCATTACAATACCGTATTTATCGGCCATCTCTTTCGTACCATTCACAAAATAGAACGGAACAGTACACTCATGCATGGCCGGCCAGATAGTATTAGCACGCAAACGGAGCAGCAATTCAAAGATCTTCGCATAGGTCTTAGGGCCAATCTGTCCTTTTACGGCAGTCTGCTCAAAGTTTTTAGAACTCCACGGCATCAGTCCCCAATCCTCGTCATTCAGGAATATACCCCGATATTGAACAGACGGTTGTTGCACATTTACGTATCCTTCGGGAAGAGTAAGCGTATTCTTTTTAGAAGGTGTAGCATCAGCCCACCAACACCAAGGCGAAACACCAATAATGCGCGATAATTCCAGCACACCGTAAGCCGTACCACGAGCATTGCTTCCCAGTACCACCAGGCAAGGACTGTCATTCCGCTGAACAACCTGAATTTTAAACGCTTCCCATTGATTCACAATCTCTTTTGCCGAAACATTATTCTTCCTGAGCCATTGGTCAATCTCCTTTGATTTTCCTAATGTTGCTACAATAATAGAAGCATTATCAAGCGTACTAATCTCTGTCGGTTTATTACCCGACACTTCTGTCATGTCAGAGATAAACAGATTCGTAGCTGTTTGAACCACGGTATTCTCGCTTCTATTCAGGTATAACGATGTAGATTTTCCTTGTGAAATTAAAGAGTAATTACCGGCAAAAGCTGTAGAATAAAGAGTCGACTCAAAACAAATAAACAATAGAAATGGACGAAATATATGTTTCATAGCGTTTAATAATATTATGCTGATCAAACTGTGAATAGTTATAGATGACAAATATACTCGTTTTTTGGTTTCTGCTTCATGTTCCGTTGAGAGAATAATCTTTTGAGAATTATTTATTACTGAATGATGCTGGTTTAATTCAGGTTTAATTGTCCGTTTATTCCTTATATATTTTTATCCATTGTTGAATGGATTTCAGAAAAATCCTTTACCTTTGTTACTACTAGATTAATCAAAATGGAGCAGTTATGGAACCAATGCATAAAATAAGCAAAGTAAAAATACGTTCTCTGCAGCTGGACGATTATGCCCAACTCTCACAATCATTTACCAGAACCTATTCAGATGGAAGCGATGTCTTCTGGTCGCACGAACAAATAGAAAAGTTAATCACAATATTTCCTGAAGGTCAAATTGTGGCGGTTGTAGACAATAAAATAGTGGGGTGTGCCTTTTCAATCATTGTTGATTATGACATGGTGAAAAACGATCACACTTATGCTTCTGTTACGGGGCAGGAAACTTTCAATACGCACAATCCTAACGGAAACATCTTGTACGGAATAGAAGTCTTTATTCATCCTGAATATCGTGGGCTCAGACTGGCAAGAAGAATGTATGATTACCGAAAGGAACTTTGTGAGACACTAAATCTCAAAGCAATCATGTTTGGCGGCAGGATACCCAATTATCATAAGTACGCTGAAGATATTCGCCCTAAAGAGTATATTCATAAAGTGAGTAAGAAAGAGATTTTCGATCCTGTGCTTACCTTTCAGCTGTCCAACGACTTTCATGTGCGTAAGGTGATGACTAATTACTTGCCTAACGACGAGGAATCACGTCACTTTGCATGCCTTTTGCAATGGGATAACATATACTATCAGCCACCCACGCAAGAGTTTATTCCTCAGAAAACAACGATCAGACTAGGGCTGGTTCAATGGCAGATGCGCTCCTATAACACAATTGACGATGTATTTGAACAAGTGGAATTCTTTGTGGATGCGGTATCTGATTATAAAAGTGATTTTGTACTTTTCCCCGAGTATTTCAATGCACCATTGATGGCAAAGTTCAATCATCTGGGAGAATCTCAGGCCATTCGTGAGCTTGCCAAATATACCAACGAGATACGCAAGCGCTTCATAAATCTGGCCATCAGTTACAACATTAATATCATTACCGGAAGTATGCCGCAACTTCGTGGCGACGACCTCTATAATGTGGGATTTCTTTGCCGCAGAGATGGCACCTTTGATACTTACGAAAAAATCCATGTTACTCCCGATGAAACCAAAAGCTGGGGACTTTCCGGAGGAAGAGTAATTAAAACCTTTGATACTGATTGTGCGAAGATAGGGATATTGATTTGTTACGATGTGGAATACCCGGAACTAACCCGTATAATGGCCGATCAAGGAATGCAGATACTTTTCGTTCCTTTCCTTACTGACACACAAAACGGATATTCACGCGTAAGAATTTGTGCTCAGGCCCGAGCTATTGAGAATGAATGCTTTGTGGTTATTGCGGGTAGTGTGGGAAATCTGCCACGTGTGCACAATATGGATATACAGTACGCCCAATCCGGAGTATTCACTCCTTGTGATTTCGCATTCCCCACTGATGGAAAGTGTGCCGAAGCCACACCAAACACTGAAATGATTCTGGTGTCTGATGTGGATCTCGACTTACTTAGTGAACTCCATACCTACGGTAGTGTGAGGAACCTGAAGGATAGAAGGAATGACCTTTACGAGCTCAGATTAAAAAAGTGATATAAGTGAAATTAAACGTAAGAGTCTCTATTTACTGAATCGGGAAGTATCAACTGCTTTACGTTGTTTCTCTTTGTAATTACCAAACTTGTAACTGAAAGAAAGCGTGAATGCACGGTTATCCATAACTGTCTTCATCGTGCTGTACTGATTAGCATAATCTATGCTGGTCTTTATAAAGCTTGAATTAAACAAATCGTCTCCCTTTAAAGTAATCTGTACACGTTGTTTGGCAAACGTCCATTTCAAAGCCGTATTTACATCGAATGAACGACTTAAATCATATATTCCCTGAATAGTCCCATTTTGATAGAAGCCTGTAAGAACAAACTTGATATCAGGCTGAGAAGAGATGGTGAAAGTGTTATTCATGCTCGCCATGAATGAATATTTGCTACGGTTGAAAGGTATATCGTAGAAATCATTGTCTTTCTCACGCTTGTAATAACCCACCAACGTAAGGCGTGAGTCAAGAAAGTTTTTCACCTTAAATGGGATAACAGTCTGCAGTCCTACTTGTTGCTGATAATTGAAATTATGATATTTATAGATCAGTACCAATCTGTCGGGCGACTGATAAGGAACCTGTGTGAAATAATCGGGTACATGATTAAAGAATGCCGTAAACATATACTTGCTCTTCAAAATATATGTCAGGTTTGTTTCGTATTCCCGTGAAGGTTTCAGGTATGGATTACCCTGAATTTCCACATAGCTGCTTGCATTTGTGATTGCATCATTCGTACTCCAGTAAGGAGGATATTGCTTATTGCTGGAAAAAGACAGTTGCAACACATGTCCTGCTTTAGGAGTATAGGTAGCGTTTAAAGTGGGATAGAAAGTCCATTCATTCCATACAACAGTCTTGTAATACTCTGCCGCAAGAGAAGCATCCATGGAAAACTTATCACCAAAATTCTTATTAAATCCTGCAAAACCGTTGAACGTATGCTCTTTGCGTTTGCTGTTCAGGGAGTTCGTTGGTATATAGTCTCCCGTAACGTCATCAAAGTAGTACTGGTAATTATTATCGGTAGAGGTTGTATATTGCACTCCATAATTGATTCCCCAGTTAGCCGGTAACTGATGGCTTTGGTTCAGGTAAAACATCCATTTATTGATTTTCTGCTGATCTTTTGAAAAGAAATGAGTATCCGTGTTATTCATCACTCCCTTAAAAAACTGTGAACCAGGATTCTTGTAATAAGTAAACTCTGAACCTACCTTCATTCCAAAGGGCGACTGATAGTCGAGTTTTAGATTATGAAGCTGACTGTCGTCATATTTATCCGCCTTACTTACTTCAGATCCCGTTGTGGCATTGTGATAAGTACCTTTTGATAACTGAGTGGAATATACAAAACTAAGAACATTATCTTTAGTGAAAGAATAATCCATCCCCAATCGAAGATTATTATCTTCATCACGTGAATGCCCTCTGGTAATCTGGCTTAAATCGTATGTAGTACCTTTTAGTAAATGTTTCTCATATCTGTCATTGCCTGAATATTCACGTCCGTTGCCGTATGAATATAGAAAATCGGCAGAAAATTTATTGGAAGAGAAAAGCAGGCTTCCCCTTTCCTGTAGATTCTCGTAATACTTTTGTGTCCATGCCGAATAAAGCTCTCCCATAAGCGAAGGGGCTTCACCAATACCCGATTTCAACACCAGATTAATCACTGCTCCACGAATATTATACCGCGCCGGAGCTGCATACATCACTTCTGCTTTTTCTATTTTAGACACCGGAATGGTTTTCAGTAAAGTTGTAAGTTGCTCAGCACTCATGGTACATACTTTCCCGTTGATGATAATATTTACAGCCGATCCTGCCAAAGACAATGCTCCTTGCATATCCATTACTCCCGGAATCTCTTTTATTGCGTCGTAAGCGTTATCTACTGGCAAGTTACTGACTATACGGGGCAGATCATAGATAAGTTTGCCTTGTGAGGCCTTTACCATGGGGCGTTCGCCTTTTACCATGATCTCGGGCAACTGATGCAGAACACTGTCTACAGATACCGATGCAGAATCACTAACTTGTGCTTTCGCCCAGAAGCAGAAAGAACTAAAAATTATTATCATGAAGAGTTTTTTCATAATGTGTTTATTTTGTTTACGATGCAAAATTCAACAAAAAAGAAACAGTATTGTGTTATCAGATGATTATATAGTGTTATTTAGTCTTATCAAAAAGAAGATTGTATACGCTTTATACTTATTTTTGTACGCATGAAACTACCTTTTAAAATAATAGCGTTACTCATCATCCTGTCTCTCACAGGGGTGTTTATCTATCAGGCTTATTGGCTGGTAAGCTTTTACCATAGCACAAGCAAGCAGACCGACACAAATATTGAGAATGCCATAAAAAATGCTGATCATATTGAACTGTTTATGCGTGCCGATAGATTGAGTGAGAAGGAGAACAAACAACGAGTGACCGATGTAAAAGCCGATATACACGGTGAGGTCTCTTACTCTACATTATTTAGGAAAGGAGAAGTTAATAAAACAAGCCATATTGTTATAAAAAAAACAATGAGAAGAGATGGTGCAACTTATGAAAACGAAAGGATTCTTCAAGGTAATAATTTAGTTAACGATAGCATAAATATAGGAAAAGATCAAAACTCTATAGATGCTATGCTAAGGCAAATGCAGCAAGGCTTGCACTCGGCAATTGATATTAACGTAGAAGCAATCAATGTTCGGGACTTTGATAGTATAATGAATAGCGAATTAAAGAAATACAATCTCAATATCCACCACTACACACAAGTTGTAAATACAAAAACGCACAAAGTACAAAGTTCTTCCTTACCAGCTTCCATTGACACCAAGACTCTGAAAATGTATGAACTGAAGTATGATGTTCAGGGTGCACATGCTTATAAGGTATATACCGAGCCTACAGATGGAATTATACTGAAACAAATGACGGGAATTCTTCTCACATCATTCATTATCCTTGTTATATTGTCTGTTTCATTCTGGTATCTTATCAGAACCATTCTGAAACAAAAAACACTGGACGAGATGAAATCGGACTTTACCAATAATATTACTCACGAACTGAAGACTCCGATAGCAATAACCTATGCGGCAACCGATGCTCTGCTCAACTTTAATCTTATAGATAATGAAAGTAAGCGTGAAAAGTATCTAAATATTTGTCTCGAGCAATTACAAAGGCTTAGCGGGCTGGTGGAACAGATTCTTTCCATGAGTATGGAACAACGAAAAACCTTTCGTCTTAATATGGAAACTATAAATGTAAAGGAGCTGGCTGGCAATCTCATAGAGCAACACAAGATAAAGGCTAATAAACCTGTAAACTTTACTTTGTCTGTTAATCCCGAAAACCTATCTGTTAAGACAGACCGTGTGCATACATACAACATTTTGAGTAATCTTCTTGATAATGCTGTGAAATATTCACCGGAGAAAGCCGATGTATCAATTAGCATCAGTAACAGCAATAATGAGTTTTCTGTAGAAGTTTCAGATAAAGGAATAGGTATTGCTCCCGAGAAGCAAACTCACATCTTTGATAAGTTCTACAGAGTGCCTACCGGTAACCTGCACGACGTAAAAGGATTTGGATTGGGACTTTTCTACGTTAGAACTCTTGTTGAAAGGATGGGAGGGAGTATTAACGTGAAAAGTACTTTAGGTAAAGGTTCTACATTTACATTTAAACTGCCGCAGCATGAAAACAAATGATAAAATCAATGTATTGTTAGTGGAAGATGAGCAAACACTATCAATGATTATCAAAGATACGCTTGAAGAAAAGGACTTTCTTATTACCACTGCAAAAGATGGAGAGGAGGGACTGCGCCTTTTTATGCAACTTCGTCCCGATGTATTGGTGGCTGATGTGATGATGCCCAAAATGGATGGCTTTGAGATGGTGCGTCGCATCCGTCAGACGGATAAAACCACCCCGGTATTGTTTCTTACAGCGCGCTCAGCCATTAACGATGTGGTAGAGGGATTTGAATTAGGAGCCAACGATTACCTGAAAAAACCTTTCGGAATGCAGGAACTTATTGTTCGCATAAAATCATTGGTCCACAGAGCTTTCATGGAAGAAAAAAAGAACGTAATGCATACAATAGGTAACTATTCTTTTCATTCAATAACACAACAGCTTTCATTTTCAGGCACTTCCATAGAATTATCACATCGTGAATCAGAAATTCTAAAGCGACTGTGTGAAAATAAAGATCAGGTAGTGAGTACCCAAAATTTACTTATCGAGCTTTGGGGAGATGATAGCTTCTTTAACTCCCGAAGCTTACAGGTATTCATCACTAAACTTCGCCATAAGCTGTCTCTGGACCAACGGATACGCATCATTAATATTCGTGGAATTGGCTATAAACTTATTGTGAACTAAGAATTATTTAGTTACTTCATTAGTTTCAGTTGCAATGATATAATAATAACCATTGACAATATTCCGCATATAAATGATAACGTACTCATATCACCAGTAAAATAAAGATAAGGATACAATGCTAATAAAAAGAGAGACGAAAGAACTATCAGTGTTATCCTCAATTTTCTTAAATTATTTTTTAAAGTAATTCTCATTATACAAATACCGTTTATCGCCGCTCTTCAACAAATTTAGTCACTTATTTTTTTGTAATCTGCCAGGAACTGCTCTAATCCGCTATCAGTCAACGGGTGTTTAAGCAAACCTTTGATTGCACTTAGCGGACAGGTTGCAACATCTGCTCCAACCTCAATGCATTGAATAATATGTTGTGTGTGCCTGATAGAAGCAGCCAACACCTGTGTCTTTATATCATAAAGGGTATACATCTCTACTATTTTACGAACTACTTCAATGCCGTCACTGCAAATGTCATCCAGTCGACCAACGAAGGGAGAAACGTATGTGGCACCAGCTTTGGCAGCAAGTAATGCTTGTCCTACGGAGAACACTAGCGTGCAGTTTGTACGGATTCCCACACCTGCAAAATGCTTTATAGCCTTAATACCATCTGCCGTGCAAGGAACTTTCACTACTATGTTAGGATGAAGAGCGGCCAGTTCTCTTCCTTCATGAATCATTCTTTCATAATCAGTAGCAATTACCTCCGCACTCACATCCCCATCCACAATGTTGCAGATCTCAACATAATGCTTCCGCTGGTTTTCTAAACCTTTAATACCCTCTTTTGCCATCAGTGAAGGATTAGTTGTCACTCCATCAAGAACTCCCAGATCATTGGCTTCCCTGATCTGATCCAAATTTGCTGTGTCAATAAAGAACTTCATAATACAATTTGTTTTGGTTAATATAACTATCAAACAAATCTACTAAACAATTCTGAAGGTACAAATGTTTTAGCATAATAAGTATTGAAAATGAGCATAATAGTTAATACTAAGTGCCTGTAATAGGTTTTGTCTATATCCCTATAGAAACTATCAATTGGAAATATTAGGCAAGCCAGAATATATCTTATAGCTTTGTAGAAAGAAAAATAAATAACAACAATTTAAATTAAAAATTATGAGATCATTAATTGGAAAAAAGGCACCTAAGTTCTCTGCTTCAGCAGTTGTTGATGGAAATAAAATAGTAGATAATTTCTCACTTGCACAATATGAAGGTAATAAGTACGTAGTATTTTTCTTCTACCCAATGGACTTTACATTTGTTTGTCCCACAGAACTGCATGCATTTCAGGAAAAGCTGGAAGAATTTGAGAAAAGAAACGTAGCAGTCGTTGGCTGTTCTGTCGATTCACAGTTTTCTCATCTTGCGTGGTTAAACACTCCTAAGAAGGATGGTGGCATTCAAGGTGTGAAATATCCTATTATTGCCGATTTCTCAAAATCAATCTCAGAAAGCTTTGGAGTTTTAGCTGGTGCTTATGCTCCTGACGAAAATGGAAATTGGGTATGCGAAGGTGCACCTGTAGCTTATCGCGGACTGTTCCTTATTGATAAGAATGGATTAGTAAGACACAGCGTTATTAATGACCTTCCTCTGGGAAGAAATGTTGATGAAGCTTTAAGAATGGTAGATGCACTACAGCATTTTGAAGAATACGGTGAAGTTTGTCCGGCAAACTGGAGCAAAGGAAAAGATGCAATGAAAGCTACAGAAGAAGGCGTAGCAGATTATTTAAGTAACCATTAATATATATATATAGAACCCGTAGTGCATTTAGGCAATACATGTTTTGATGTTATTAATATTTCTATTATTTAATTTATTAATTAGCTGAATAAGAGTTAGAGCCATAATTTTCGAATGAATTCTAGTTTTAAATCCATTGAAAGACTTAGCGTAATTCCGACGAATCATAAACTGATCACATAACTGAGAGAATAACGTTTCAATTCTTTTTCTGGCTTTTCTAAAAACAATATATTGCTTAGCATACCCATGCTGATTATTTCTCATGGGAACTTCTAGTTTAATGTTGTTTTCTTCAAATAGATCCAACTGATAATTAACACTCAAATATCCTTTATCTCCCAGAATAGTACAGTCATAATGATTCTGCTTAACATCTTCGAGATAATGAATATCATGTACGGATGCTTTTGTTAAGTCGAAATCCGAGAAAACCCCATCAATAGTACATATTGCATGCAGTTTATAACCATAGTAATACATCCGTTGTGTTGCACAATAACCTTTATCAGGTGAGGTTTCAAAAGTTTCCCTACAAATGCCACCTCGTCTACTGCGACTTAATTTACAAACTTCTAAAGGCATACTATCTACTATGAAATAATCCCTGCTCGAACTAATCTGAAAAACTATTCGTTTACGCAACTGTTCTTTGAAATAAAATAATTTACGTCTTCTTCTATTATAAACGCTTCGTTCAATCCTTAAACTCAATTTATCAGGGAGAATCCTGAATAGTTGATATTCAGAGTCAATACCCATATATTCTGAGGTTAAATCAATAGCAATCAATTCGATATCTGATAACCTGGGTTTACGAATCTGATTAAGAAAATTCATTTTAGACTCTATTTGTTGCAATATCTCTAATATTTTTCCGTAATTTGCATTGAAGTTGCTCATATATTTAATCGTTTGGTAGACAATTAAATATAGTCATTTATTTGATAATGAGCAACTTCTTTTCTTTTTATCCAAATGCACTACGGGTATATAGAATAATAGTTTGATTTAATAGTAGAAATGTGATTATATGATAAATGATTGTATAGAGGAAAGCTTGTGAAAGTCTTCCTCTATTTTTATATTGCTTATGAGGGTACAGTTATGCTTTTGGCCTTATTATCCAGCAGCTTTTTTATAGATTCTGAATAGTTTATATCAACACCACATATATGTAGAATGAGCCACGTCCTGAGAAAATTTATTATCTCATTTATTAATTCTCTGTTTTTGTAATTATATGCAAGATCGAAGTTTACGAATTTTTTCCTGAACAGATTGTGCTGTGAAATATGAAATTCTCTGTTGGGAGAATTAGCCTGCAACATTAGTTCCTCTTCCGTATTAAAATGATAAATGGCATATTTGCGTAGTTCATCAATCATAGGAAGAACTTGATCTATATTTCCTCCTTTACTATTCAGGGTTTCTAATTCATCGAAAACAGCAAAGAACTTTTTGTGCTGATTATCCAAGAGTGTAATGTTTACCAAAAGGCTATTGTCCCATGTCTCACTTTCTAGTTCCTGAATATTTTTCATAGATTTCATATCATTATTTTTTTTGTTTAAAATAATAAAAAGAAATAAGGAGTGTATCTGCTTATTTATGCAGAGTTAATAACTGATTACAAAGATATATATGGATATGGAAAGTTAAACTATTTTCTTTCCTGAATCTTAAAAATTATTATAAAATTATATAAAAGAAACAGAGAGAGAGGGAACTTTTTATCAAATTTCCCTCTCTCTCTGTTTTAAATCAGACTATAAAATCTGTAGTATATTATGCTATTGTTTTCTGGAAGTAATGGATGTAATCTTTTTATTTTGATTAACCACCGCATTAACTATCATATTAGAAGATGATTCGGGATTTGCTTCATCTTGGTCATAGTTAATTCCAATTGAGAATGTAACATGAAAGCTGCCTTTTTCATCTTTTACAACCTTAAAATTCTCATCATTAATCTTTATATGTACTTGACGGTCATCTTTGCTGTGCATCTTTTTCAAATTGGCCATGATGTCACTCTTTTTAGCATTAGCAATGCCATAATACTGAGATGTCACTGGTTCAAAGAATTCAAGTACAGAGTTGTCGTCTTTCTCTTCAACAGCAGAGTAATAAGTTGCAAAACAATTTTTCATGTTATTAATATCGTCATCACTAGCCACCGTACTTGCAATTTTATTTTGAGCAGAAGTAGCATCACTGGAGTGTACTCCATCAGGATGAGTAGATAAATATTCAGTATAAGCTTCAGCTGTATTCTTTTGAGTTGCATCGATCCAATCTAATGAATCAATCTTAGTATTGGCTTGTGTTAAGTAAAGTCCGTGAGGGAATTTATCTTTGTACTCTTTAAACATTGAGACATCACCGTAATTACATATCTTATCCCAATAATCGGAATCTTTCTTCTTCACTTCTTCAAGCAATTCCTGAGCTTCCAAAGAGTGGACACCATCCGGATACATCTCTATAAAGTTTTCCAAACTAGTAACTGTTGCAGAATCCTTTGCCTCAGTCCAGGCTTCTTCTTCATGTCCCTTAATGTAGGAATCACGAATGCCGTAAGCTGCACCTCCAAGAATTGCAATGATTATGATAGCTATCACAATGTTTCTTCTGGTACGACGGCGAGCACTAGCACTTCTTATCTCATCTGCAAGAACTGTAAGTTTCTTACTGTTAGGAGCATAGTGTAAGGCGGATTCAACCTCCGCTAATGCTTTTGCATATTGTTTTTCCTGAAAAAGATCAGTTGCTATTTTATAAGAGCTTTCTCTTATTCCGTCAACAATCGCTTCTTCCAGCTTAAGGCAATCTACATTGTTTGGAAAAGCATGTAGGGCAATATTTATCTTATTGTAGGCATCTATGAAAGATTTACTTTCAAATAATCTTTTGGCATCACTGTATGCCGGTTCTATTTTCGCCAACTCTTGATCTTTGTCTTTGCTTGCATGTTGCTGTACAACTGCTACTTCTTCTTTCTCAACGATGTCTTCATGCAAAGGAAAAGCACACTTCGGACACGTAGTAGCATCCTTTGGTACTATTGCACCACATTCGGGACATGTAATAATGCTTCCGGCTATTGCTAATCCGCAATGAGGACAATTAGGAGCTTTGTCGGATACGGATTCACCGCATTCAGGACATTTAATTAAAGCCATGTTTTATAAGTTCTAAAATTTATGTTACAAATTACTTTATATTAATTCAATAACTGCAAATTTAAACATTAAATTTCTTATTTAGGCAGAGTGTTTATAAAAATTAACTGCAAGATTTAATATTCTTCATCAATAGTTTTTTTGATGGCAAAATGAGCTGATTTTACCCTGTTTTTTTACAAAATGAAAGTACTGATCAAGTATCAATGTAATAAGCTAATATTTAACAACTTACAGAGGCTCTTTTTTTTCTTACTACCGATCAATGTGCAGCAAAGAAATATATTATAAATAACCCGTAGTGCATTTAGGCAATACATGTTTTGATGTTATTAATATTTCTATTATTTAATTTATTAATTAGCTGAATAAGAGTTAGAGCCATAATTTTCGAATGAATTCTAGTTTTAAATCCATTGAAAGACTTAGCGTAATTCCGACGAATCATAAACTGATCACATAACTGAGAGAATAACGTTTCAATTCTTTTTCTGGCTTTTCTAAAAACAATATATTGCTTAGCATACCCATGCTGATTATTTCTCATGGGAACTTCTAGTTTAATGTTGTTTTCTTCAAATAGATCCAACTGATAATTAACACTCAAATATCCTTTATCTCCCAGAATAGTACAGTCATAATGATTCTGCTTAACATCTTCGAGATAATGAATATCATGTACGGATGCTTTTGTTAAGTCGAAATCCGAGAAAACCCCATCAATAGTACATATTGCATGCAGTTTATAACCATAGTAATACATCCGTTGTGTTGCACAATAACCTTTATCAGGTGAGGTTTCAAAAGTTTCCCTACAAATGCCACCTCGTCTACTGCGACTTAATTTACAAACTTCTAAAGGCATACTATCTACTATGAAATAATCCCTGCTCGAACTAATCTGAAAAACTATTCGTTTACGCAACTGTTCTTTGAAATAAAATAATTTACGTCTTCTTCTATTATAAACGCTTCGTTCAATCCTTAAACTCAATTTATCAGGGAGAATCCTGAATAGTTGATATTCAGAGTCAATACCCATATATTCTGAGGTTAAATCAATAGCAATCAATTCGATATCTGATAACCTGGGTTTACGAATCTGATTAAGAAAATTCATTTTAGACTCTATTTGTTGCAATATCTCTAATATTTTTCCGTAATTTGCATTGAAGTTGATCATATATTTAATCGTTTGGTAGACAATTAAATATAGTCATTTATTTGATAATGAGCAACTTCTTTTCTTTTTATCCAAATGCACTACGGGTTATATATTTATTCTAAATATATACCTGTAGTGTTTTTTATTTTTTTGGATAAAAAAGAATATTTCTTCGCACACAAAATATTAACGCCGCAAGTTGCCGCCACGTTTTAGAAATCCATTCCTCAATAGTTTGTCACCTATTGGTGAATGGATTTTATTTATTAATGAATAATTTGTTAACTATAGAGCAATTGTCCTCATAAAAATCTTACGCAAATGTTTCTATCTAGTCTTTTTTTTGTAAATTTGCACTTTATTTTTCAGAAGATTAGATAAAAGCATAAAATATGAGTAAGAGATTTACTGAATATTCTCAGTTTGACCTCTCGCAGGTGAACAAGGATGTACTAAAGAAATGGGATGAAAACGGTGTTTTCGCCAAAAGTATGACAGAACGTGAAGGCTGTCCTTCGTTTGTGTTTTTTGAAGGACCTCCCTCGGCTAATGGTATGCCGGGTATTCACCACGTAATGGCTCGTTCTATTAAGGATATTTTCTGTCGCTATAAAACAATGAAAGGTTTTCAGGTGATGCGTAAAGCCGGATGGGATACACACGGACTTCCTGTAGAACTAGGTGTTGAGAAAGCTTTAGGCATTACAAAAGAGGATATTGGAAAGTCTATTACTGTAGCCGAATACAATGCCGCATGTCGTAAAGACGTAATGAAATATACTAAGGAGTGGGAAGATTTAACTCACAAAATGGGATATTGGGTGGATATGAAGGATCCTTATATCACTTATGATAACCGTTATATTGAAACTCTTTGGTGGCTTTTAAAACAACTATACAAAAAAGGATTACTGTATAAAGGATATACCATTCAACCATATTCTCCTGCTGCAGGAACCGGGCTTAGCTCTCATGAGTTAAATCAGCCGGGATGTTACCGCGATGTGAAAGATACTACCGTGGTAGCTCAGTTTAAGATGAAGAATCCTAAACCGGAAATGGCCGCTTGGGGTACTCCTTATTTTATAGCATGGACAACTACTCCATGGACTTTGCCTTCAAATACCGCACTTTGTGTAGGACCAAATATATCTTATGTAGCTGTTCAGTCTTTCAATGCTTATACAGGTGAACCTATCACTGTAGTATTAGCAAAGGATTTGGTTAATGCACACTTTAATTCTAAAGCTGCAGAACTGAATCTTGAAGATTACAAAGTAGGAGATAAGCTGGTTCCATTTAAGGTTATTGCAGAATACAAAGGTGCTGACCTTGTTGGCATGGAATACGAACAACTGATGCCTTGGGTGAATCCGGGTGAAGGTGCTTTCCGTGTTATCCCTGGTGATTATGTTACTACGGAAGATGGTACAGGTATCGTGCATATTGCTCCAACGTTTGGTGCGGACGATGCCCGCGTAGCGAAAGCTGCCGGTATTCCTCCATTGCAACTGATAAACAAGAAAGGCGAGCTCCGCCCAATGGTGGACTTAACTGGTAAATTCTATACTTTAGATGTACTTGATGAAGAGTTTGTAAAAGAGAAGGTTAACGTAGAATTATATAGTGAGTATGCTGGTCGTTTTGTGAAGAATGACTACGATCCTAAGCTTACAGAAAAAGATGAAACTTTGGATGTAAGCATCTGTATGATGATGAAGGCTGCCAACCTTGCTTTTAAGATTGAAAAGCATGTACACAACTACCCTCATTGCTGGCGTACTGATAAGCCTGTACTTTACTATCCGTTAGATAGCTGGTTTATCAAATCTACTGCTTGCAAAGAGCGCATGATAGAACTTAACAAAACAATTAACTGGAAACCGGAATCTACCGGAACTGGTCGTTTTGGTAAATGGTTGGAGAATCTGAACGATTGGAACTTGAGCCGTTCTCGTTACTGGGGAACTCCACTTCCTATCTGGCGTTCTGAAGATAACACAGCTGAAATCTGCATTGAATCTGTAGAGCAACTATATAATGAGATAGAGAAATCTATCAAAGCCGGATTCATGAAAGAGAATCCTTATAAGGGTTTTGAGGCTGGCGTATATTCTAAAGAGAATTACGACAAGATTGACTTGCACCGTCCGTATGTGGATGATATTATCCTGGTATCGGAAGATGGCAAACCAATGAAGCGTGAAAGCGATTTGATCGACGTGTGGTTTGATTCTGGCGCAATGCCTTACGCTCAGATCCATTATCCTTTCGAGAACAAGGAAATTCTGGATAATCGTGAAGTATATCCTGCTGATTTCATTGCCGAAGGTGTGGACCAGACTCGTGGATGGTTCTTTACTCTTCATGCTATTGCATCAATGATATTTGATAATGTAGCTTACAAAGCTGTAATATCTAATGGATTGGTGTTGGATAAAAACGGAAACAAGATGTCTAAACGTTTAGGTAACGCTGTAGATCCATTCTCTACAATTGAGAAATACGGATCAGATCCTTTACGTTGGTACATGATTACCAACTCTTCTCCATGGGATAACCTAAAATTTGACGTAGAAGGTATTGAAGAAGTTCGCCGTAAGTTCTTTGGTACATTATATAACACTTACTCATTCTTCTCTCTGTATGCAAACGTAGATAACTTTGCATATCAGGAAGCAGATATTCCGGTAAACGAACGTCCTGAGATTGACCGATGGATATTATCTGTTCTCAACTCTTTAATTAAAGAAGTTGATACTTGCTATAATGAATACGAACCCACAAAAGCAGGTCGTCTGATCTCTGATTTTGTAAACGATAACTTGTCTAACTGGTACGTTCGCTTAAACCGTAAACGTTTCTGGGGTGGTGAATATACTCAGGATAAGCTTTCGGCTTATCAAACATTATACACTTGCCTAGAAGCTGTTGCTAAGTTAATGTCGCCAATCGCTCCGTTCTATGCGGATCGTTTATATACAGACTTAATCAACGCAACCGGACGCGATAATGTTGTTTCTGTTCACCTAGCTAAGTTTCCGGAATTTGACTCAAATCTTATAGACAGAGATCTGGAAGCAAGAATGCAGATGGCTCAGGATGTTACTTCTATGGTATTGGCATTACGCCGCAAAGTAAGCATCAAAGTTCGTCAGCCACTCCAATGTATAATGATTCCGGTGGTAGACCAAGAGCAAAAAGCTCATATCGAAGCTGTGAAATCACTAATCATGAATGAGGTAAACGTGAAGGATATCAAGTTTGTAGATGAAACTGCTGGTGTATTAGTCAAAAAAGTGAAGTGCGATTTCAAGAAGCTTGGTCCAAAATTCGGGAAACAGATGAAAGCTGTTGCCGCTCAGGTTGCAGAAATGCCGCAAAACGCAATCGCCGAACTTGAAAAAAACGGTAAGTATACATTAATTATTGACGGTAGCGAAGCTATTCTTGAAGCTACAGATGTAGAAATATTTAGTGAAGACATCCCAGGATGGTTAGTCGCTAATGAAGGGAAACTAACTGTTGCTCTTGAGGTTACCATCACTGAAGATCTTCGCAAGGAAGGTATAGCGCGTGAGCTGGTTAACCGTATTCAAAATATCCGTAAATCAAGTGGATTTGAAATTACCGATAAAATAAAAATTACTCTATCTAAAAATGCACAGACAGATGATGCGGTAAATGAATATAATTCTTATATTTGTAACCAAGTATTATCTAATTCTCTTACATTAGCCGATGAAGTAAAGGATAGTACAGAATTAAATTTTGATGATTTCTCTTTATTTGTAAATATAGTAAAAGAATAAATATAACTTTAAAGAAATTGTAGCTATGGCAGAAAAAACGAGATATTCTGATGTGGAACTAGACGAATTCCGCGCCATTATTAATGAGAAACTTGAAAAAGCTCAGAAGGATTATGACCAGCTTAAATTAAGCATCATGAATCAGGATGGCAATGATATCATTGATACGTCTCCAACTTACAAAGTATTGGAAGAAGGAGCAAATACTTTATCAAAAGAAGAAGTAGGCCGATTGGCATTAAGACAGCAAAAATTCATTCAAAGTCTTCAAGCTGCCTTGGTACGTATTGAAAACAAAACATATGGTATTTGTCGTGAAACAGGGAAACTTATTCCAGCAGAACGATTGCGAGCTGTGCCTCATGCTACATTGAGCATTGAAGCTAAAAATGACGGAAAAAAATAAATGAAGATAAAAATTACAAAAGGACAGCTATCTGTCCTTATTATACTTTCTGTACTTGTAATAGACCAAATTATAAAGGTCCTGGTTAAAACAGGAATGTATTTACATGAGAATATTCGTGTTTGTGGGAATTGGTTTTACATTTATTTCACTGAAAATAACGGAATGGCTTTCGGAATGGAATTATTCGGAAAGCTATTTCTCACTTCATTCCGAATCATTGCTGTTGCATTAATTGGTTATTATATTACCAAGATTGTTAAGAAGAATCTGAAAACAGGCTATATTGTTTGTCTTTCAATGATTTTAGCAGGTGCTTTAGGTAATATAATTGACAGTATATTTTATGGAGTGATTTTTGGGCCAAGTGTTCCGGAAGGTTATTTAAATTCTTCTTTGGCAACATTTATGCCCGAAGGTGGAGGATATTCTTCCTTATTATATGGTAAAGTAGTGGATATGTTTTATTTCCCTATCATTGATACAACATGGCCAAGCTGGATACCTGTTGTAGGTGGAAACCATTTTATATTTTTCAGTCCTATTTTTAATTTTGCAGACGCTTCAATTAGCTGTGGTATTATTGCTCTTCTTCTCTTTTATAGTAAATATCTGAATGAAGGTCATCTTACTAAAAAAGAAGCAATCAATAAAGATGAACAAGAACAAACTAAATAAATATTTTATAGGGTTTGTAGTTGCTTTTTGCATCGGTTTTTCCGCTTGTAAGAAGAAAATGCCTGATGACGTACTTTCAAAAGGTGATATGGAGGACGTTCTGGTTGATTATCATATAGCTAAAGCAATGGGTGATAATCTATTGCCAGAAGAACGTTATAAACAAGCACTTTATTTAAAGTATGTTTTTGAGAAAAATGGCACAACAGAAGAGGCATTTGATCATTCATTAGAATGGTATTCCCGAAACACTGAAGACTTTGCAAAAATATACGAGAAGGTTAATAAAAGATTAAATTCTAAGAAAGAAGATATCAAGAATTTAATTGCAGCCGGTGGCGATGATGAACAGCAACAATCGGAAACAGGAGACACTGTTAATGTATGGCACAGACAGAAAATCTATAAATTAACAAAAGCAGCAGCCACAAATAAATTCTACTTTACAATTTATCCAGATAGCAATTATAAGGAACGTGATATTATATTATGGAGCATAAGATCTACATTCACTTCTGCTAAAGAACATCCACAAGATGCTGTAATGTCTTTGAATATAAAATATGTGAATGATTCTATTATTTCTGATACAAGAAATATTGACCGTTCAGGAACATATAATATTCGGATTCAGAATGATTCTGAATTTAAAATAAGAGAGATCAAAGGGTTTGTATATTATAACCAACTTAGCCACTATCCTCAGGATGCTCTAATTGTTGACAAAATAATGCTAACAAGATACCATATTAAGAAGGGTTCGTCTATTACAAAAACTCCTCCTGCAAACAGGGCTGATTCACTAAAAAAGGATTCTGTGAAGAAGCGCGAAGAAATGCATAAAATAGAGCATGTAGGTAATGATAGCATGAATAGAAATAATCAAATAATATCGGGACCTCGTCGTAGAAGTGTAAAGAATAGAAGTAACGATATACGAGTCCTTCATAATCAAGAAATTCAGAAACCTCAGGGAATAAGAAAATGAAACGCATAGCCTCTCATTTTCTTATTCTTTCTCCTGATACTATATACAAAAAGCAGGTAATAGAAATAGAAGACCAGCGATTAATCCGTTACTTTCCATTAGAAGAAGAGATAGAATCCGTTTCATGGATGCCTGGATTAATTTTTCTGTCTTCTCAAAAGATAGAACTCAACGAAATAAGAAATGAGCTAAAAGTAGCGGTAGGAGAGAAGATTTGTTCCTTTTTGCAGAAACATTATTCTAGTATAAATTCTGAGGATCCTATTTATATTTATTTCTTTAGCTCAATAGATTTATCAACATTGACTATTGTGCATGAAACATGTGTTGAGGTATTGTAAAAGGCTATTCTGGAGTGAATTTTAGATAAAATAAGAGAGATCCTTTAATTAGTGATGATTTTCATGCACTAATTAAAGGATCTCTCTTATTTTATTTGTATTAACAAGCTACACTAAAATATATTTAGCTAATAGATTATTGAGGTCAACAATACCATCATTTTAAGCTTTATTTTCATTACGCTTTCCTGAAAAATTCTTTTTTCCTTTGAATTTACCACCACCACCACGGCTACTGCTATGAGAACGAGGATTATATTCAGGAGTTTCTCCTAATTCTGCTGGAACAGGAATCTTATAAATTTCTTTTTCTAAGAAATTTTCAATTGACTTGAATGCAGATTGTTCTCTATCATTGACAAAAGTAATAGCAACCCCATCATTATTTGCACGTGCAGTACGCCCAATCCTGTGAACATAATCTTCACTATCGTGAGGTACATCATAATTTATAACTAATCGGATATCATCAATATCAATACCACGAGAGACAATATCTGTAGCAACCAAAATATTGATTCGACCATTTTTAAACTCACGCATAATAAATTCACGTTGAGACTGGTCAAGGTCAGAATGCATTTCACCTACCTTTAACTTTAATCTTATCAAAGACTTGGTAACTTCTTTAACTTTAAGCTTTGAAGAGGCAAATATGATAACTTTTTCAGGCACTTCCTGAGAAAAAAGAAATTGAATGATATTCAATTTCTGATTTTCATAACAAATGTATGCAGCCTGAATTATTTTTTCTGCAGGTTTTGATACCGCAAGCTTTATCTCTACGGGGTTATTTAAAATATTATTTGCCAACTTTTGTATATTGGCGGGCATTGTTGCAGAGAACATTATGGTTTGTCGCTCTTTTGGCATGAGCTTAACTACCTGCATTATGTCATCATAGAATCCCATGTCAAGCATACGATCTGCTTCATCTAACACAAAATATGAAACCCGAGACAAATCTACATATCCTAAACTTAAGTGGCTTAGAAGGCGACCCGGGGTAGCAATGACAACATCGGCACCTAAAGACAGCCCTTTTTTTTGTTGTTCAAAAAGAACGCCATCACTTCCTCCATATACAGCCACACTTGAAACTGGCATAAAATATGAAAAGCCTTCCATTTGTTGATCAATCTGTTGAGCCAACTCTCTTGTAGGAGACATAATGACACAATTAATAGCATCTTCTGGATGTTTTTCGCAGGAGAGTTTATTAATTATAGGAAGCAAAAAGGCAGCAGTTTTACCTGTACCAGTCTGTGCTACAGCTATTAAATCTTTACCTTCAAGTATAATGGGGATGGCTTGTTCCTGCACAGGTGTGCATTCATCAAAATTCATGGCATCTAGTGCCTGAAGCACAGTGACATCTAAGTTAAGCTCGGAAAATTTCATTCATCAAATATTTATATACAAAGATAACAAAAAGAATACATGAATTATAAATTAGACTAAGAATTTTGATTCTCCTCATTTAACCTACACTATAATTTCCCTTGTTCATCCAAATATGAATCTTTAAATCCCAAGAAATACAGTACTCCATCCAAGCCTATAGTGTTAATTGATTGCTTTGCATTTTGTTTCACTTTTGGTTTTGCATGATAAGCAATTCCTAATCCGGCAATACCAAGCATCGGAAGATCATTTGCACCATCACCTACAGCAATGGTTTGGGCAATATCTACATTCTCAACCTGAGCTATTAATCGAAGAAGTTCAGCTTTCCTTTTTCCATCAACAACATCTCCCAGATAATTTCCTGTAAGTTTGCCATCAATGATTTCAAGCTCATTTGCATAAACATAATCTATTCCATATTTCTGTTTTAGGTAATTACCAAAATAAGTAAAACCTCCCGAAAGAATAGCAATCTTATATCCGTAGCGTTTAAGAACAAACATAAGGCGATCTACCCCCTCAGTAATTGGTAGATTTTCAGCAATTTCCTTCATAACAGATTCATCAAGACCTTTTAGTAGAGCAACTCTTCTGCGGAAACTTTCTGTGAAATCAATTTCACCCCGCATAGCACTCTCTGTAATAGCTTTAACCTGATCGCCCACCCCCGCTTTAACAGCAAGCTCATCAATTACTTCTGTCTCTATTAAAGTAGAGTCCATATCAAAACAAATCAAACGGCGCATCCTACGATACATATTGTCTAATTGAAATGAACAATCCATATCCAGCTCTCCTGAAAGTTTTAATAGCTGTGCTTGCATCTCAGCTTGGTTCTTTGGATTTCCACGAACAGACAATTCAATACATGAACGAATATTAGCCTTTTGTTCATCTAAAGGAATACGGCCTGTCAATCTCTTTATAGCATCAATATTCATTCCTTGATCAGCCACAATTTTTGTAACTGCTGATATTTGAGTCGCTGAAAGTTTTCGCCCAAGTAGAGTAAGTATATATCTATTTTTCCCTTGCATACTCACCCAGGTCTCATATTCTTCTACTGAAATGGGGTAAAAGCGGATGGTTATTCCCAAAGAAGAAGCTTTAAATAAAAGTTCCTTCATAATAGATCCTGAATATTGTTCTTTTGTTTTGAAAAGAATACCTAAAGATAAAGTATTGTGTATGTCGGCTTGACCGATATCTAATATTGTTACATCGTATTTTGATAGAATTTCTGTAACTGAAGCTGTCAGACCAGGACGATCTTCACCTGTTATACGGATTAGGATTAATTCTGTTGCTGATTTAGTCATAATTTTATTATTTTTGACGCAAAAGTAGTCAATTTTTGTATGTTTTATCCTAAAAAACATGAAAAGATGTGCCATGCAGGTCAAATGATTTGGAAATATAAATAGAATATACTTACCTTTGAAACATGTTTCAGAAATTTAATGTTTTGATTATCAGTTTATTTAAGTTTGAAACTGTAGCAAAACAAGATAATTTTCCGGGTAGAAACTACTGTTTAAGGGCAGTCCCGGTTAGTATTAACTAAAACCGAATTACATGAAGTATGTAAAATGGCTTTTTGTTGTATTATTAATCACTTCCTTGACTTCTTTTGTTGGAAAAGACAAACCCACTGGTGGTTTGAACATTGGAGATGTAGCTCCGGACTTTAATATCAGAACTACTCTCAACAATCAACAATTTAATTTGAAAGACCTGAAAGGTCAGTATGTGCTAATTAATTTTTGGGCAAGTTATGATGCACAGTCCAGAATGCAAAACGTTAGTTTAAGCAATGCCGTAAGCAGTTCTTTCAATAAAGTGAAATTTGTTTCCATTTCGTTTGATGAATATCAGTCGGTATTTAAGGAAACAATAAGAAAAGATCGAATAGTATCTCCCACTTGTTTTGTAGAAACAAAAGGGGAATCTTCAAAATTGTTTAAAGAATATAACTTAAACAGAGGATTCAATAACTATTTATTAGATGAAAATGGTGTAATCATTGCCAAAAACATCTCTGTATCTGAACTCTCTTCTTTTATTTAATTAAGAGAGTGCGTATTTAAGAGGAAAAGAATACAACAAAAAGAAAGTCCCGCAATTACTTGAATAAACAAGAGTTGCGGGACTTTTCAATTTTATGTTATTTATTCCTTAATTGTAATGCTTATTTAGGAGCATAACGATAAAGAACAACTGCAATAATCGCAAATACAAAATTTGGAACCCAAACAGCTATTATTGGCGGTACATTTCCATTAATTGCAAATGTGGATGATACAGTCTGAAACATAATATATGAAAAACTAAGTCCCAGACCCAAACCTAAATGTAATCCCATGCCTCCTTTGGCCTTTCGCGAAGAAAGTGCTACACCTATAGCAGTTAAAATAAAAGATGCAAAAGACATTGCAATACGGCGCTCATATTCTATTTCAAAAACTTTTATATTAGCAAATCCACGCTGCTTTTGCTTGACAATATATTCACGTAGCTTAGGACTAGTCATTGTCTCCTGTTGATTTTTCATAATCAAAAAGTCCGACGGTTCCATGATTATTGTTGTATCCTTTTTAGTTCCACGATACATTTTTTCCTTTAGCCCATTTAACTCTCTTACCATATAATCATAAACAGTCCATTTATAGACTGAAGTAGAATCATATACAATTGATTGAGCTGTAAGATGAGACACCAACTTTTTATCTTTGAATTTATCCAAAGAGAAACGATATCCCGTTTTATTATAATCCTGATATCTCTCTATATATGCTATAACGCCAGTATCTACTTCTAACTGAACATTACGAACAAAATCTTGTTTTTTCTTCTTAATATATCTGTCTTCAAAATTCAATTTAGTAATATTTCCTTTAGGAATTACATAAGCTCCTAATCCATAAGTACAAAGTGAAATAATAGCAGCCGATATCATGTAGGGACGCAGCATCCTTTTAAAACTTATACCACTGGCAAACATAGCTATTATCTCAGAATTTTCAGCTAGTTTAGATGTAAAGAAGATTACAGCAATGAAGACAAACAGAGGACTAAACAGGTTGACAAAATAAGGAATAAAATTCATGTAATATTGGAAAACAATCGCTTTTAAAGGCGCTTCATTTTCCATGAATTTATCCATTTTCTCATTGATATCGAACACCACAGCTATAGAAATAATAAGGGCTATTGAAAAAAAATAAGTCCCAAGAAATTTCTTTATTATGTACCAATCTAACCGTTTAAGAATCTTTTTATTCATCCTGTTTTTTTGTTATAGTCTTGTCGATATACGATTAACCATTATAGGCTTCCAAGTTGAAAAATCTCCAGCTATAATATGTTTACGGGCTTCACCTACCAACCACAAATAAAACGCTAAATTGTGAATTGAGGCAATTTGCATTGCCAATAACTCCTTTGCATGAAACAAATGACGAAGATAAGCCCTTGAGTACAATGTGTCCACATAAGAAGCACCATCTAGCTCAATAGGAGAGAAGTCTGTTTCCCATTTCTTATTACGCATATTCATGATACCATCTTTAGTAAACAACATACCATTTCGGCCGTTGCGAGTTGGCATCACACAATCAAACATATCTACTCCGCGCTCTATACCTTCCAATATATTCACAGGAGTACCTACACCCATAAGATAACGGGGCTTATCTTTTGGTAAAATTTCATTTACCAATTCTATCATTTCATACATTTTATCTACCGGTTCTCCTACAGCAAGTCCACCAATAGCATTTCCATCACATCCTTTTGATGCAATAAATTCTGCAGACTGCTTGCGTAAGTCGGGATACACGCATCCCTGAACAATAGGAAACAGCGACTGATTATAACCATATTTAGGATCAGTCTCGTTAAATCGTTTTATGCACCGATCTAACCAACGATGTGTAAGTCCAAGAGACTTTTTTGCATAGTTATAATCAGAATCTCCCGGAGGGCATTCATCAAATGCCATTATGATGTCGGCACCAATTATACGCTCAATATCCATCACTTTTTCTGGAGTAAATATATGTTTGCTGCCGTCGATGTGAGAACGAAATTCAGCTCCCTCTTCTCGTAATTTGCGAATACCTGATAAAGAAAAGACCTGAAAGCCACCACTATCAGTTAGCATAGGTCCATCAAAGCTATTAAAACAATGCAAGCCACCTGCTTTTTCTAAAACATCCAGTCCAGGACGCAGATACAAGTGGTAAGTATTTCCAAGAATTATCTGCGCTTTGATATCCTGCTTTAATTCTGTTTGATGAACGGCCTTTACAGATCCAACAGTTCCAACAGGCATAAAAATTGGAGTCTCAATCTGACCGTGATCAGTTGTTATTAATCCGGCACGAGCATTCGATTTAGAATCCGTATATTGTAGGTCAAATGTCATTTATTCTTCGGTTTCATGGAAAAATCAATCGAATCAGTCACTTTTTCATCTGTCAGCGCCAACGCGAAAACTTCTTTGATATCACTCACATAGTGAAAAGTCACCCCTTTAAGATAAACGTCCTGTATTTCATCTATATTTTTCTTGTTATCTACACTTAAAATAATCTCTTTAATTCCAGCACGTTTAGCTGCTAAAATCTTTTCTTTGATACCACCTACAGGAAGCACTTTGCCACGAAGGGTAATCTCACCTGTCATAGCTAAATTCATTTTCACTTTTCTTTGAGTAAGGGCAGAAGCAAGAGATGTTGCCATAGTAATTCCCGCAGAAGGACCATCTTTAGGAATAGCGCCTTCGGGCACATGAATATGAATATTCCAGTTCTCAAATATTTCTTCATCAAGAGATAGAACCGAAACATGAGCTTTAATGTATTCCAAGGCCAACATAGCCGATTCTTTCATTACGTCTCCCAAATTTCCAGTCAAGGTTAATTTACCACCTTTTCCTTTGCTCAAGCTAGTCTCTACAAATAGAATTTCACCACCAACAGCAGTCCAAGCAAGTCCGGTAACTACACCAGCATATTCATTTCCCTGATATTTATCCTTTGAATATTCAGGAGCACCAAGAAAATCATATAAATCAGCAGGCTTAATTTCGTTTTTCTTAAAGAATCCATCTGTAGCATACTGACGAGCCGATTTTCTAAGAATCTTCCCAATCTTTTTTTCCAGTTCACGCACACCGCTTTCACGAGTATATGACTCAACTACAACTTCAAGTGTATCCTTAGGAATCTTAATATCATTCTTGGAAATACCCGTAGCATCCATTTCTTTAGGAACAAGATGTTTTCGAGCTATTTCAATTTTTTCTTCCGTTATATAACCACTAACTTCAATTAGTTCCATACGGTCTAACAGCGGTTGGGGAATAGTATTAAGATTATTGGCCGTAGCTATAAACATTACCTTTGACAAGTCATAATCAACATCCAGATAGTTATCATGGAAAGCATTATTTTGTTCAGGGTCAAGTACTTCAAGCAAAGCAGAAGAAGGGTCCCCCTGGCGATCTGAAGTAACTTTATCAATCTCATCAAGAATAAATACAGGGTTAGATGAACCTGCTTTTATCATACCTTTGATTACACGGCCTGGCATTGCACCTATATAAGTTTTTCTATGACCACGAATTTCAGCTTCATCATGAATACCACCCAATGACATACGAATATACTTGCGCTTCAATGCTGCGGCTATTGATTTACCCAAAGAAGTTTTACCAACTCCCGGAGGACCATAAAGGCAGATAATTGGAGATTTCAAATCTCCTTTCAACTTTAATACGGCTAAATGCTCAAGAATTCTTTCTTTTACCTTTTCAAGTCCATAATGGTCTTTATTCAACGTTTTCTCTGCATTTTTCAGATTAAAGTTATCTGTGGTATATATATTCCAAGGCAAACTAAGCATCGTTTGCAAATAGTTCAATTGAACACTATAGTCAGGTGACTGAGGATGGGTACGTTCTAATTTGGCTAATTCTTTTGCGAAAATATCAGCAATATCTTTGCCCCACTTCATTTTAGTGGCTTTTTCACGCATCTCTTCCACTTCTTGATCTTGGCCAGCACCAAGCTCATCCTGAATAGTTTTGATCTGTTGTTGCAAAAAATATTCTCTTTGTTGCTGATCAATATCTTCCCTTGCACGCATCTGAATAGATGCCTTAATATCTGCAAGCTGTACTTCTCTGTTTAAGATTTCTAAAAGATGGTAAGCTCTTTCCTGCAAAGAGGCAAATTGCAACAATTCCATCTTTTCATCCTTCTTTAGAGGTAAATTTGCGCATATAAAATTAATCAGAAACATCTTATTGCTAATGTTTTTTATAGCAAAAGCTGAATCTTGATGCAACGTCTCTGACACTTTAATGTATCTGATTGTTAAATCTTTGCAAGCATCTACCAATGCATCAAATTCTTTATTTTCCTTGTTTGGGACAGAGTCTTCGAGCAATCTAACTTTCCCCAATAAATAGGGAACAGTCTCCGTCAGATTATCCAATTCAAGACGCTTTATACCTTGAAGAATTACAGTTGTTGACTGATCTGGCATTTCAAGAACACGAACAATCTTAGCGATTGTTCCAACCGTATGAAGATCGTCGAAATCAGGGTTCTCTATTTCCGCTACTTTTTGACAAACTACTGCTATGTAAGCATTATTTTTATATGCATCATTTACAAGTTTAAGAGATGATTTTCTCCCCACAGATATTGGTAAAACAACACCTGGGAATAGCACCATATTTCGTAGAGGCAAGACAGGAAGGCTGTCATCCACTTTAATATCAAATATCTGCTCCTCATTTCCTTCAAAATCTGCAATAAATGAGAAACCATTATCATTTGAGTCTTCCATTTCGCTTAAATATCTTTTTTTAATCATTTTACTTGTTATTCGAGGTTATATCTTTCGATAGTTAAAACCGACTGCAAAGGTAATCTATTCTTTATGAAAAATGAAACTACAATGAAAGAAAAGAACAGTATAAATGCTAAATTATATCACAAATAAGATAAAAAACTATTTTAAATATCTATTTTTGCCAAAAAAAATATTTCTCTTCAATGGCTAATCAATATTTTCAATTCAAGCAATTCACTGTATGGCACGATAAATGTGCAATGAAAGTAGGAACTGACGGTGTGCTCTTAGGTGCTTGGGCAAATACTTCCAATGCAAATTCCGTTCTTGATATTGGTACAGGAACCGGCTTGGTTGCTTTAATGATTGCACAACGCTGTACTGCCGACATAATTGCAATAGAAATTGATAAAAGTGCTGTTAGCCAGGCAATAGAAAACATGGAACGCTCTCCATGGAAGGAAAAAATTTCGGTTCAACATACCGATTTTAAAACATATGATTGCGATAAAAAATTTGATTTAATAGTTTCCAATCCTCCATATTTCTCAAATTCATTATTATCGCCAGATACTAAGCGAAGTATAGCTCGCCACACAAATGAGCTCTCGTACCATGAACTAATAAGAGGTGCTTCAAAATTATTATCAATGGAAGGGGAATTTTCGATGATTATCCCATCTGATAATCTAGATGAAATTAAAGAAATTGCAAGTGAATTTAATCTTTATTTGATCAGACAAACCAACATACTGCCTAAGCCTGATAGTGCTCCTAAAAGAGTACTAATTACCTTATCTTTTAATAAGGTAATTAGTACTGAAATTAGTGAATTAGTTATTGAATTATCGAGACATCAGTATAGCAAAGAATACACTTCTCTTACAAAAGAATATTATTTAAAAATGTAACAAAAACTTTGTCTAAATATGAAGTTCATTTTTTTGCGAGTCTTTTAAAAAATTCGATATTTTTATCAATAATTTGCTTGTTTTTTTGTGCCAGATCTACTACGAAATTTTCTCCTTTTGGCTTTAATTCGCTAAAATAATCTGAAGCTTTCTGCAGTACATTTTGTTCCTTACCATTTTTCTCAGGAGCAATAACAAGTAAACCCTTTGGAATAATTTCGATATCAATCTCTTCATTCATAATAACAGGATCGCCATCATAATGAACAACTCCGGGACGACTTCTATGTATATGTATTTTTTTACTTTTAAAAGTTTTAATCCTACTGTTCTGATCCAATGTTTTATTGAATAACTGAAATGCAAGAGAGGGAATATCCAGTACCGTGAATGGTTCTAATATAGTAACATTCATAAGTCCATCCTGAAGTGAAGCTTGAGGAGCAATATAGGCGTTGTTTCCATATTGAGAAGCATTGCCACATGCAATTAAAAATGCTTTATATCTTGTTTTTGTATCATCACTTTCCACTTCATAGGTTTCTGGTTTATATTTCAAACATTCATATAATGTTTTTTCCAGATAAGTAAGTATACCTCTTCTTCCTGCAGCAGCAAATTTCAGACTGACAAATGCATCAAAGCCAATTCCACAAGTACAAAAAAAAGGTTTATCATTTATTTTACCATAATCTATGGCAGAAACCTTTCCTTTATTAATTATGTCAATAGCCTTACGTGAATCCATCGGTATTCGTAAATGACGAGCCAATCCATTCCCAGATCCACATGGAATAATTCCTAAGATTGTATCTGTATGAATTAAGGAACGGCCAATTTCATTAATTGTGCCATCACCTCCAATAGCTGTAACACAATATACCCCTGCAGAAGCAGCTTGTGCAGCAATCTCTTCTGCATGCCCAGCTTTTTCTGTATATTTAACTTCTATCTCATATTTATTAGAATCAATTCTGTCTTGTAATTGACTCAATATGAATTTTTTATTCTGTGTACCAGAGATCGGATTAACTATAAATAGAATCTTTTTCTTTTCATTCATGCGTTATAAGATAAAATATCCAAACGACAAAAGTAATATTTAAATCTTAATTTAAGAGCGTTTTATTAATAGTTTTATAATGGCAGTTACTTTTTTTCAGAAAAACAGAACATCAAATCACATAATTTGTTATCTTTGCGACCGTCTTTTTTTAATGAAAAGGTCGAAAACACGAAATAATTAAATTACGGACAATATAATATTAATGTAGGAGAGACCTACAAAACATTTATTATGGGATTATTACAAGATAAATTAATGAAATATGATTTACCACAGCAAATTAAAGCTCAAGGGGTATATCCATATTTCCGTTGTATTGAAAGTGAACAGAACACTGAAGTAGTAATGAGTGGTAGAAAAGTTCTAATGTTTGGATCAAACTCATATTTAGGACTTACCAACCATCCAAAAGTGATTGAAGCTGCTATTGAAGCCACAAAAAAATATGGCACAGGATGTGCAGGTTCACGCTTTTTGAACGGGACTCTCGACCTCCATTTGGAGTTAGAAAAGGAATTGGCTGAATTCGTAGGAAAAGAAGATGCTATTATTTATTCTACAGGATTTCAGGTTAATTTAGGAGTTGTTTCATGTGTTACTGGTCGCGAAGATTATGTTATTTGTGATGAACTAGACCATGCCTCTATTGTTGAAGGAAGACGTTTGTCTTTTTCACAGGCTTTAAAGTTTAAGCACAATGACATGGATTCTTTGGAAAAAGAACTGCAGAAATGTAAGCCTGACAAAATTAAGCTAATTGTTGTCGATGGAGTATTTAGTATGGAAGGTGACGTTGCAAATTTACCTGAAATTGTACGTTTAGCAAAGAAATACAATGCTAATATTATGGTAGATGAAGCTCACGGGCTAGGAGTTATGGGTGATCACGGTCGTGGCGTTTGTAACCACTTCGGTCTTACAAAAGATGTGGATTTAATAATGGGAACATTCAGCAAATCTCTGGCTGCTATTGGAGGTTTTATTGCCGGAGACGAATCCATCATTAATTACCTTAGACATAATTCGCGTCCTTATATTTTTAGTGCAAGTAACACTCCAGCTGCTACTGCTGCTGCGCAGGCTGCTCTCCACATTATGAAGAGTGAACCGGAACGTATTGCTCATTTATGGGATATAACAAATTATTCTCTCGGACGTTTCCGCGAGCTTGGTTTTGAAATAGGACACACTTCAACCCCAATTATTCCTTTATATGTGCGTGACATGAATAAAACCTTCTTGGTCACTAAAATGTTATTCGAAGAAGGAGTATTCGTTAATCCTGTAATTCCACCTGCATGCTCACCAGAAGACACATTAATTCGTTTCTCTTTAATGGCAACACATTCAAAAGAACAAATTGATATTGCAGTTGAAAAGTTAGTGAAATGCTTTAAGGCGTTAGATATAATCAAATAATTCAAATTTGTTATCTGATTAAACAGAAAGTCCTCTTCGTTAAATTCTACGAAGAGGACTTTTTTTATTTTTTTATAATGGTGTTACAAACTATTAATCAGCGAGATAGCTTAAACAAGGGAAATTAATATAAAAAATAAGCCAGAAAAGCTTGCATAATTAATATAAAAGCCCTATCTTTGCATCGCTTTTGAAAGGAACACTTACAAAAGTTATCGGGGTGTAGCGCAGTCCGGTTAGCGCACCTGCTTTGGGAGCAGGGGGTCGTGGGTTCGAATCCCGCTACCCCGACAAAGAAGCCTAAATATTTATATTTAGGCTTCTTTTTTTATGTGCTGTATATGACTACCTACTCAACTAAGTTTAGGATTATACCAAAATTCTGTCGGATTAAAATCTTAAGCATAAATTGGATCAGTCTGAATTCTTGGGGGAATGTTAAATCCGGTCTTCTTTTATGCATAAATTTTTGATATTCTAAAAAGGAAAAATGTCATATCCGCCACTCCTCTGAATGAAGCTCTGAAGAATTTGAGTTTCGCATTAAATGATTCTGCAGCTGCATTTGTACTTCTGTTAATAAAGAAGTTCAATATTCTTTCATAATTGTTTTCTATAGTTTGACTAACCGTGGAAAAGTTCCTGTATCCTTCTTGTTCTATGCTTTCATACCACTGAGCAAGCTTCAATCTGGCTACATTTTTATCATATGACTGGGAGTAAATTTGTCCCAGTTGCATCACTCTATGATATAAATGCATAATATCTGGAAACTGCTCAAAAAGAAGTG
The DNA here is from genome assembly GCF_963678845.1 of uncultured Bacteroides sp. NCBI lineage: Bacteria > Pseudomonadati > Bacteroidota > Bacteroidia > Bacteroidales > Bacteroidaceae > Bacteroides > uncultured Bacteroides sp. Next base: position 233,706 of record NZ_OY787464.1, on the reverse strand, counting down.
TTGCTCTAACTTTTTGCGAGTGTACCCATTTATCGGGAGCTTTAAAGAGTAAGTATCTGCTTCTGGCCAGAAGCTGCCTGAGTGTATCTCCGTTAGCAAGAACTTTTGCCTGATATTTTCTACCCTTTAACTTTGCCTGCTTTATCTTTTCTTCTTCATCTGATATAACCTGCCAGCGGTAAGAAATACGTAAATCCTGTAATGCGTCATAAGCAAGCTTCTGAACATGGAAACGATCTATAACCTGTATGGCTTTGGGAAAGCAACACCGGATAATCTTTTGCATGCTACCTGCCATATCAAGAGTAACCTCTTTTACAATATTGCGTTCCTTCTCTGGAATCTTGCAGAGTACATTTATTATATCTTCAGCTTTGGTTCCTTTAATAACAGCTACGATTGTACCTTTACGGCCATGACCTTTTTTACTTGAGAGAATAGTGTATAATTCTCCTGAGGTAAGCGCTGTTTCATCAATGCAAAGGTGATAAGAGAGGTTTTTGGGGAAGAGAATGTAATCTTCTGCATGGGACAACTGATGGATCATACCGAAAACCTGTGGGATTTATATTTTAAGCAAAAATATTGCATATTCTAAATATAAAGAATTTTATATCTCTTACACCTCTTAGTGCGGTTCTAAAAGCTTTAATCTTTGCATTGAATGATTCAGCCGAAGCATTCGTAGCTCGATTCTCAAAATAGTTTATAATATTAGCATAGTGTGTTTGAATAGACCTTGCTACAGTCCCAAAAGATAAGAAGCCGGAATTATCTACTTGGTCATACCACCTTGCCAACCTTGTTAACGCCACCTCTTTCTGATAACACTGATGATAGATAAGCCCTAATTGTTGTGAGAGGTAGTAGGCTTTCTTTATATCTGGATATTCCCTAAACAAAATAGCAGCCCTGGTTCTTTGTGAAGGTCCCCACAAAGATTCTTTTTTAAAGAGTAAATAACGACTTCTTGCCAGCAACTGCTTACAAGTATCTCCATTTTCGAAAATTACTTGTCTGAAAGATTCTCCCTTTGCTTTAGCTAAGGCCAGTGCATTGGATTCATTATCTATAGCATTCCAACGATGTTTTATTCGCATCTCCTGTACTGCTTCATAAGCCAGCTTTTGAACATGAAAACGGTCTGTCACTTGCCTGGCAGGGGGAAAGCAACGATGTATTATTTTCTCCATATTAGAAGCCATATCCAATGTAACTTCCCGAACTTTCCAGCGAATACGTCGGGATAGACGCATAAGTACAGCACAAACAGTTTCAACATCAGTTCCCTTAACCATAGCTATCAGACTACCCTTACGCCCCTTGCCGGATTTATTGGTTACAATAGTGTAAAGCTCTCCTTGTGAGAGCGATGTCTCATCAATACTAATTTGAGAACCAATATTCTCAGGAAACAATACCCAGTCATGAGCATGTTCTTGTTGATTCCAAGACTTAAAATTGCTAAGATGATTCTTGTACTGAGCCTCTAATTGTTTCTCATCAAGGCCATAATGGATAGCTAAGGAAGCAATGCTAATGGCGTGAGAGTCGATCCATAGCTTTTAAAAAAGACGCAAATTCTTCACTGATTCGCGTACCTTGAGCAACTAATTCCCAATTGCGGGTTACTAACTTTTCCTGGGTATGATTATACCAGCGACGACGACGAATATGAAGAATGCAGCTACGACCACGAATCGGAAAATCATACATCTTTATCTCTTCATAAAAACCTTTGCTTTCTAACTTATCAGTGGAATATTCTTCTGGAAGAATATTCTGTTCATCAAAGTGGATATGGACTTTTTCATCACCTGGTTTAAAGTCAACCAACTCAAAGTAATCAAACAGACCATCAGGAAGGATAAAGCGGAGTAAATCATCGTAACTCATCGTGTATATCTTTTTTATGGGCAAAGATATAAAATTAAAAGATATTCCCCACAGGTTTTCGGTATGAGCCTCTAGTACCAACCTTATAAAAAAACTGATTACAAAAGTATTATACCTACTAGAGCAAAATAAAGAACTCTAGCGCTTTCGCGGGCAACTTACACCACCCAAGTAACTAATTACAGAATTATAGTTCATAAACAACACTTTAGAAAACCTATGCCTGGCTTAATAATGAGTATAGTCAAAATCAGTACGAGGCAAGGTGCTAGAGTATTTTCACAAAATTAAAATTTATGTTGTGCTTCTGTAAACTTTCAACCTATCACTCCGGCTTTCCGAAATGATGCGGCGGAAGTTTATCCAAACTCCCGAATAGTTTTTTATATCTCAGGCGGGAGGTTGATGCGATCTTGTACAAAACAAATCTTTCTTCTGTACAAAATAATTAATTGTTTTGTACAGAAGAAAGATTTGTTTTGTACAAGGATACATAAACTGCTCTAATAACTTTTTAAAAAGAAAACCGGAGTTCCAATATATTCTGGCGTGATATTTATTAAATGCTTCCTGCAAGTAAAAGTAATTGGGATTTTATTTTTTTTCGATTCTGAATTCAAACCCTCAAAAAGAAGAATCATTATTCCCCTAAAGAATTTCTATTGATCCAGGATTACTGGATAGAATCACCTTTATAGGCACAAATTGAATTTTATTAAAATATTTTTTTCGACTTAACTACAAGAGAATCAGACTTAAGCAACTTATTGAACAAATTTATCTAAAATATATTTCCAGAAGTGCTTGCATTATTCAAATATAACCCATATCTTTGCATCGCTTTTGAAAAGAAACACTTACAAAAGTCTTCGGGGTGTAGCGCAGTCCGGTTAGCGCACCTGCTTTGGGAGCAGGGGGTCGTGGGTTCGAATCCCGCTACCCCGACAATCAAGAAAGGTAGTTACAGTTTTGTAGCTACCTTTCTTTTTTTTTATATCTAAGATAATTCCTGCTAAACATAGATTAATTAAGATTTTTATATAATTTTGCATCCAATATACAAAAACAGAAAAATCAAATAAAAAGAATATGTTTAGAACGCATACTTGCGGAGAGCTTCGGATCTCTGACATAAATAAAGTGGTAACACTTTCGGGATGGGTGCAGCGTACCAGAAAAATGGGCGGAATGACATTTGTTGACCTTCGTGATCGTTACGGAATCACTCAACTTGTCTTTAATGATGCCATCAATACTGAGTTATGTGATGCAGCAAATAAACTAGGTCGCGAATTTGTAATTCAGATTACCGGCGAAGTTAATGAACGTTCCAATAAGAATGCAAACCTTTCTACTGGTGATATTGAACTGATTGTTTCGGAACTTAATATTCTTAACACAGCAGCAACACCTCCTTTCACAATAGAAGATAATTCAGATGGTGGTGATGATATTCGCATGAAGTATCGCTATCTTGACCTTCGTCGTAATAATGTAAGATCAAATCTTGAACTTCGTCACAAGATGACTATTGAGGTACGCAGTTATCTCGATAAACTGGGATTCTTAGAAGTTGAAACACCTATACTTATTGGTTCTACTCCAGAAGGAGCACGCGACTTCGTGGTGCCTTCACGTATGAACCCGGGACAGTTCTACGCACTACCTCAGTCGCCACAGCTTTTCAAACAGCTGTTGATGGTATCAGGTTTCGACCGTTATTTCCAAATAGCTAAATGTTTCCGCGACGAAGACCTTCGTGCCGACCGCCAACCGGAATTTACACAGATTGACTGCGAAATGAGTTTCGTGGAACAGGAAGATATAATTTCCATCTTTGAAGGAATGGCAAAACATCTTTTCAAAGTTATCCGTAACGTTGAATTAACAGAAGCGTTTCCTCGTATGACTTGGCATGAAGCTATGAAGTTGTACGGAAGCGACAAACCAGATATCCGCTTTGGGATGAAGTTTATAGAACTAATGGACGTTCTTAAGGGTAAAGGTTTCTCTGTATTTGATGACGCAGCCTATATTGGTGGTATTTGCGCTGAAGGTGCTGCTTCTTTTACACGTAAGCAATTGGACGGTCTTACAGAATTTGTTAAGCGTCCACAGATTGGAGCCAAAGGAATGGTTTATGCTCGTGTGGAAGCTGACGGAAATGTAAAATCAAGTGTAGATAAATTCTATACACAGGAAACATTACAGGAACTTAAAGCTGCATTTGGTGCTAAGCCAGGCGATTTGATTCTGATTCTTTCCGGAGATGATGCAATGAAGACACGCAAACAACTTTGCGAACTTCGTTTGGAAATGGGTAGCCAGTTAGGATTAAGAGATAAAAATACTTTTGCTTGCCTTTGGGTTATTGACTTTCCTCTGTTTGAGTGGGACGAAGAAAGTAAACGTTTTATGGCTATGCACCATCCATTTACTTCTCCTAAGCTCGAAGATGTTCCTTTCCTTGATACTGATCCGGGTAAAGTTCGTGCAAATGCCTACGATATGGTTATTAACGGCGTAGAAGTAGGAGGTGGCTCTATTCGTATTCACGATAGTGAGTTGCAAAACAAAATGTTTAAACTACTTGGATTCACAGAAGAGAGAGCTCAAGAACAATTTGGATTCTTAATGGATGCCTTCAAATTTGGCGCTCCTCCTCACGGTGGTTTGGCTTATGGTTTAGATCGCTGGGTATCTCTTTTTGCCGGATTAGATTCTATTCGTGACTGCATTGCTTTCCCCAAAAATAACTCTGGTCGTGATGTAATGATGGATGCTCCAGGTTATTTGGAGCAATCTCAATTAGATGAACTAAATCTAGTTATAGATATTAAAGAATAAAACAATTTTATATATTTTATAAATTAGGGTAGTAGTGGAAAAGTGTAACTTTTACCACTACTACCTTTTTTAAATCCTATATTTCTCTAAAAAACAAATATCCTTGTCTGTATAATTCGATGTCAAAGGAGTTAATTCATAAGCTCTGTTTGATGGCATATAATGGATATTACATATAAATTTATAGTAACTAAAGAACTACTTCTTTTATTCCCCAATACATTAATAGGTCTCCATATCATTATCAATTTTCTCTCTTATTGAATTAAAAAGCCTGCCCGAAAAAATTTCCGAATAGGCTAGTATAAGAAAAGCGGAAAGCTTATATTGGGCTGTTTCCAAACAGAAGATTAAAATTTTCGCTTACAAATAAATAAACTAATCAATAAAACGTTTGGTTATTTCTCCATATTCGTCAATTCTTCTATCACGAAGGAAAGGCCACCAACGACGAACGTTTTCGGAACGAGTTAAACTAACCTCAACGACAATGTTCGCTGCTTCTTTGTTTCCTGTCTGAGCTAAAAACTCTCCTTGCGGACCGGCTACAAAGCTGTTTCCCCAGAACTGAATGCCGTTTGTTTGTCCGGAAGGGTCTTCTTCGTGTCCCACACGATTCACGGATACAACCGGAAGTCCATTGGCCACAGCATGTGCACGTTGAGAAATTATCCAAGCATTAAGCTGACGGGATTTTTCGTCTTCTGTATCCGAACTTTCCCAACCAATGGCTGTGGGATAAATAAGTAATTCAGCACCACGAAGTGCCATCAGGCGGGCAGCTTCCGGATACCACTGATCCCAGCAAACAAGTACACCAAGTTTTCCAAGAGAAGTTTGAATAGGCTGAAAGCCTAAATCGCCGGGGGTGAAATAAAACTTTTCATAATAGGCCGGATCATCGGGAATATGCATCTTGCGATACTTTCCGGCTATAGAGCCGTCGGTATCAAATACCACGGCTGTGTTATGATACAATCCGGGAGCGCGCTTTTCAAACAGAGATGTAACCAATACTATTCCGTGAGCGGCGGCAATTTCTCCATAAAATCCTGTAGAAGGGCCGGGAATAGGCTCTGCAAGATCGAAGTTGTTTGTATCTTCTATCTGACAAAAATACAAGGAGTTATGTAACTCTTGAAGCACTACCAACTGTGCACCTTGAGCCACGCAGGCTTCAATGTTTTCCGTCAGTTTTTTCAGGTTTTCTTTTATGTCAGCCGCATTAGTTTGTTGCACTAAGCCCACTTTGATGGTTCTGTTGTCCATAGTTTCTTGTTTTTTATTTGTTATACCTGAAATACTATTTAATCACTCCCTCGGGGTATTGCATTGTAACGCAATGGAGTGATCCATGTTGCTTAATTAGTGCACGGCAATCAATTCCTATAATCTCACTATCAGGGAAAGCCTCTGCAAGCACAGCTGCTGCTTCAGCATCATTTTTTGGTTGATTATAAGTGGGATAAAGTACTGCTTTATTGATGATTAAGAAATTTGCATAAGTGGCAGGTAAACGCTCAGTATTCTCTATAATACAATCTGCCATTGGCAAAGCAAGCAAGCGATATGGTTCTCCTTTGAGCGTACGGAAGGTACAAAGTTGTTCCTCCATTTTCTGCAACTCTTCGAAATGTTCATCGTCAGGATCTATACATTTTACATAAGCAATTGTGTTATTGGGGCATAGACGCGCCAATGTATCTACATGGCTATCAGTATCGTCACCAGCCAGATAACCATGATCCAGCCAAAGTACCTGCTGCATGTGAAACACAGAACGCAAACGTTCCTCTATTTCAACCTTGTTCATTGTATCGTTTCGGTTTGGAGCAAGCAAGCAAGTAGATGTTGTGAGCAGAGTTCCAAATCCGTCGCTCTCTATAGAACCACCTTCGAGTACAAAATTCAGGTGATTTGCATATTCTGCCTTGAAGCATTTTGCATCATAAGCCTTGCGTGTAATCTGATTATCAAGACCTGCAACAAATTTTTGCCCCCAGCCATTGAAACAAAAGTCGAGCAGGCGAGGAGTAGAGCCGTCAATTAAAGTAATGGCACCATGATCCCGAGCCCAGGTATCGTTTGTTTCACATTCAAAGAAACGAACATTTTCCATATTTACTCTATTGGAAATCTGTGCTTTTACAGTATCAATATCAGGAGCCACAATAAGCAATAATTCTTTCTTTGCTATTTCACGGGCAATGGCGGTAAAACATTCCTGCACCTCTTTAAGCATGTGAGCCCAATCAGTACCGGCATGTGGCCAGGTTAATTGTACACCACTTTGTTTATGCCACTCAGAAGGAAGAAAAGGAGCACGCATCTCAACCTGAAGACCAAAGGGATTGCCCCAATTTACTTGATAATTTTTTTCTTCATCTCCATTCTTTGGGAGACTAACTAATATACCCATTTTTACTTATTTCCTTTCTTTAGGTTTACGATCAAAGAACGGATTTTTACTGGAACAACTGATAGGAATAGCCATCACAGTTTTGCAGCCAGGAAGCCAGTTGAGCCCTTGAGCAGCAATTCCGGCAGAGAACATAACGCGGGAATCAACGCGCAAATCGGATGCTGTAGCACACGCCGAGCCAATAGCAATACCCACATCAATAGTATTCAGAGCACACGGAGTATCCTTCGGTTTCTCTGCACAAGTAGCAAATCCGCAATGGCCACAGTTTAATCCCTGCAAATGCTCGCGCGTACCTATTAATATAATAGCTTCGGCAGACAGAATATTTTCTGCATCACGGAGAAAGAACATCATTCCGTTCTCACCGTTTTGTCTGATCAACTCATCAGAAAGTAATTTTATATCTCCTTCAGTAACAACAGCAGTTTCAATTACGTCTACACCTTTTCCTTTAGGAGCTGTACGTGCAGCTGTCATCATTTGTTTTGCCACATAAAGCATATGTTCATGGCGAACATCCCGTTCATTTAATATCATTCTTGTTTTTTTTATTCTAATTAAGGATACAAATATAAACGATTGGAATCATTTGTCAAAACATAACGGAACGTTATTATTTCCCTGTACAAAAGAATTAATTCCCTTGTACAAAACAATATATTGTTTTGTACAAAAGAAAACAATCTTTTGTACAAGAATTATTTGATTTAACAAGTATAATTTATAACTTTACGGCATAAATTTTAAATATAACCAATATGGCAATAGATTTTAAGGCTACTAAAGTTAATAATAACATGAAGCCCGAAGAGACACCTCGTTATTATGCTAAAGCTGTGACTAAAGGAACTGTTACTTTGAACCGCCTCATTGAAGATATGTGCGAAGAAAGTACACTTTCAAAAGCCGATGTGGTTGCTGTTGTTGCAGGACTTAGCAAGCATTTATTGAAGAATCTGCAGGATGGCTACACTGTAAAGATTGATTCATTGGGTACATTTTCCACATCAGTAAAAAGTCCTACAGTAAACAATGCAGAAGAAGTCCGTTCAAAAGACGTTTCATTTAGCAGAATCAACTATCTTCCTGAAGTAAATATGCTTGAAAGCTTCCGCATTGTCTCTTTCCAAAAAGTGGAAACAAAAGAAGAAGCAAAGATTTCAAAGCCAAGAGGCCGTAAGCCTATTCGCAGAAAATAAGAAAAAATGCTCAAAATAGAAGATGCCTGCATTACTTATGGAGAGCTGGAGCTCTTTACGGGACTATGCATACATATAAAAAAGGGTGAAATTGTCTGTATCTCTGGAGAATCAGGTAGTGGAAAAACATCAATATTAAATGCCATTATGGGATTTGTTCCGCTAAAAAGTGGAACCATAACGATAGATGACCTTTTACTTTGTGAAGCAAATATTGATCTGATTCGTAAAAAGATTGCATGGATTCCTCAGGAACTAGCACTTCCTTGTGAATGGGTGAGTGAGATGATTCAACTACCTTTTGAATTAAAAGCAAATAGAGGAATTCATTTCTCTAAAACAGAACTTTTTTCTACTTTTAAAGAATTAAACCTGGAAGAGGAACTATACACAAAACGAGTTAGTGAAATCTCGGGAGGGCAACGTCAGCGAATAATGATAGCCGTGGCTGCACTATTACAAAAGCCTTTCCTAATAGTAGATGAACCAACTTCCGCTCTTGATGCAGTCTCTGTAGAACGAGTACTCAACTTCTTTAATATTTTATCGCAGAAAGGGATGACTATACTTGCTGTATCTCACGACCGCACATTTAAACTTGGTTGCGATAATATTATTTATTTATAGGCCACATGGGAACAATCGATATCAGTTACTGGAACTTGCTAGTTGGTTTGCTGATGATGGGCATTCCACTGTATTTCTTATGGAAATTTAAAACCGGGCTGGTACAATCTACTTTAATAGCAGTTATCAGGATGCTTGTTCAGTTATTTCTTATAGGTGTATACTTAAAATATCTCTTCATCTATAACCATCCACTTGTAAATTTTCTTTGGGTATTTATCATGATTATTGTTGCAGCAGAAACAGCATTAGTCCGCACCCGTATACAACGAAAAGTCCTATTGATTCCTATTTCCATTGGCTTCCTGTTTTCAGTAGCTTTAATCGGCATCTACTTTTTAGGATTGGTACTCAAGCTGGATAATATATTTAATGCCCAGTACTTTATCCCCGTATTTGGTATATTGATGGGTAATATGCTATCCGTCAACGTAATTGGGCTCAATACTTTCTATAGTGGATTGCAGCGCGAGCAACAGCAGTACTACTATTTACTAGGAAACGGTGCAACTCACCAAGAAGCTCAGGCACCTTTCATCAGACAAGCGCTCATTAAAGCATTCAGTCCTTGCATAGCCAATATGGCAGTAATGGGACTTGTAGCTCTCCCTGGTACAATGATTGGTCAGATTCTTGGTGGAAGCAGTCCTAATGTTGCAATAAAATATCAAATGATGATAGTAGTCATCACTTTTACCGCCTCCATACTTTCCATTATGATCACTATCAAACTTGCATCTCGGCAATCCTTTGATAAGTTTGGCAGATTGATCCGTGTATTTAAAGAAAATAAAAAAAATGTCTGACGATATTCTCACCCTTGTTGGCCAAATTATCACTCCCGGATTCTTTGTCACAGCAGACGTACTTCAGGCATCCACTGAAGTACCAAATGGGATAGAAGACTTTGTATTACAAAAACTTAGGAATATTAATGAAGGAGTAAGCGGACGAAAGTTTGCATTCAGGAACAATGGCTGGCAGATTAATTTTACATTCTTTCCAACCAATCAGGTTGTAGATAAACGCTACGGGCTAATGAATAAAATGATAAAAGAGAGAAAAAAGATCCTCTAAAATTATTGCAGTTAACAAAAAAGTATTACTTTTGCATTATCAAAATGGCGGTTTAGTGTAGTGGCCTAGCACGCAACTCTCTCACGGTTGAGACTCGGGTTCGATTCCCGGATCCGCTACAAATAGTAATAACTCACTAATGTATAGTGGGTTATTTTTATTTTAAAAGCAATTGGAATTAGCATCGGAACCAGAATGTATTCTGTAATATTCAAAAAGAAGTTCCCGCAAATTATCTTCTAAAACATATCAAAATGTCTGAAACTTCTTTCTAGATTAAAATCTAGATAATTCACGAAACATATTAGACTAGAACTTAAAAACAAAAGCATTGATAAGAATTCTGATATTCATTCAATTGCAATAATTATATCAAAATAAAAAACATTGATATAATTATTGCAATTAAGAAGAACAATAAAACATTTACCGATATAGATTATAATTTAGATAGTAATAATGAAAAAATGGAAGAAAGAAACAAGTTCTACTCTTCCATAATGTGACAGATTATCTAATTTTTCTAGATTAAGATAAATTCTAGTAACTCAAATTTGACATTAATATTCTATTAATCAGACTATTTAGCATGAAATTGAGCTTTTATAAGGCCATTTCCTTGCGATATTTAAAATATCCTGAGACAATGGGCGTAATTTGCGAGCTATTGTTAACTAAAAGAATACTAAAATTTAAGATTTTAATTTTCTGCGCAACGAAGAATAAATGTAGTTGCACCAATAGCAACAATTGCACCATCGACTAACGTTACACGATCTTTATCACCCAAACACTCATTCATATGAAATGTTCCTGTTACGCTAGGGAAATCTCTTAAAGTATAAATTAGCTTACCGGCTTTATTCTTTCTAATATTGATAACACAATGTTGACGATCCATACTCATATCTCCAGATTCAATGGGAGTATTGATAACTGTCCCAACACATCTGCGCCCGATAACATTATCGCCAAGATTCAATGGAAGAATTTGCTTATAGCCAAAAACATTCTCAAGAACAACAATACTTCCAAACTTTTCTTTATTTTCTTGTTCATCAAAAACTTCGTTCTTATTCTGGGATTTTAGTTTCGTCTTTCCTATACGTATACTAAACTGTTTACCACAATGCTCACAAACAAAGACCAAAGATTGACCTTCGGTATACTTTGTTTCGTCAAAAGTGAGATAATTCTCACACTTTGGACACAATATTTTTTTCATAATGAAAATCTATTATTTATTTGATAATACCCAAGCGTCCTTAAAGTTCACATTTTTCTTCAACTGACTAAGCTTGTTATTTGCTTCAGTATCATCTGAGAAAGACATGATGCTTACTCTTACCCGTCCATTGCCTTCAATAAAACTAGCACCAGAGTAACCTTTCGCTTTTAATCTATTCACAATCTCCTGAGCATCAGCACGATTTGTAACACTTGCAGCAATTATATAGTATGATCCTTTATTCGCGGAAGTAGTTTCTATTTTAACCGGATCATTTTTCTTTTCTACTTTTTTAGAAACAAGAACCTCTTTTACAACTTTCGGTTTTAATTGCTCTTGTTTTTTCAGAGGAGCTTGTACTCCTAAATTATTTGCTATTGAATTATCAACTTTAGCTGATTCAATAACTTTTGAATTATTATCAAATGACTCCAATAGCTCAGATGGAATTAATTGAGCATAATTAGATTTCTCCACATAAGTATTCTCTATAGGAGTAGACATAAAGAAGAAGACAATAATTGCAGCTGCAACTGCTACAGCAGTACGAAGGAAAGAACGGCTAACTCTAATTTCATACACTTTAGAATTAGACTTGGTTAATTCAATACTATCTTCCTTTATGTCAGCCTTATATCCAATCTTTTCAATTTCAAAAGAACTCAAACCATATAAATAAGGTGTTAGTACCCCATCTTCATAGGGCTGAAATTGAAGAGTATTATGAATAGTATAAAACATATTTCCAATCCCATGCATTTCAACCTTTCCGTCTTCGTGTAAAGTATCAACAAGTTCTTTAATTGCTTTATCTACAAGTTTAGAGGCGTCAGAAAAATCGGTACAATAAGACGTCATATAAGATTGAACCAACAATCCATCATTCATTTTTAACTGTGGATTGAAGCCAATAGAACGAGTAGGAGGAAGGAATAATCCTTCTTCTTCCAACCATCTGGAGGGCGTATAATGAGAGACAAATCCCCCAAATGAAGGAATGATTACACAATCGTTCTCTAATAGTAAGGCTTCTATATGCTTCAGTAATTCAATCATGATGCAAATGTACATCATTTATTGATTAATACACAGAATTTCGGGATTTTATTATTAACAAATTATCAACATAAAAAGCAATAAAAGCATACGGAGCACGTTTAAAATGAATAAGATTAAAAATTATTTTGTAATTTCGAAGTTTATAATTAATTATCAGATGAAAAACAAAAATATAATATTATCTAGTGTTATTATTTTTATGTGTTCTTGTAGCACTCCCAAAAACATTTCATATTTTCAAGATTTACAGCAACACACTGAGAATAAAGACTATTCTATTAATATGGATACTACTAATTGTGAAGTTAAGATACTTCCATCAGATCTTTTGTCTATTATAGTTACAGGAAAGGATCCGGTAGCTGTATCGATGTTTAATCTCCCACTTTCTTCAACTATAAAACCTGGGCAGACAGAAATATCTTCAATGCCAACGCTACAATCTTATTTAGTTGATATTAATGGTGAAATAGATTTCCCAACTTTAGGAAAAATAAAGGTGGCAGGTTATTCATGTCGGCAAATTAGTGATATTTTAAAAGAGAAAATCTCAAAATATGCAAAAGAACCTATTATAAATGTACAGTTACTTAATTTCAAGGTTTCTGTAATAGGAGAAGTTAACGTTCCCGGAACAAAAGGGACATCAAACGAACGGATGACTATATTGGATGCCATAAGCTTAAGTGGTGATTTAAATATTTATGGAAACAGGGAAAACGTATTATTAGTTAGAGAAAATAATGGCAAAAAAGAATTTCATCGTTTTGACCTTACTTCATCTGATTTATTTAGTTCACCCTATTTTTATTTGAAACAAAATGATATAATCTACGTACAGCCCAATAAAGCAAAGCAAAATAGTTCTAAAACAGACTCCACAAAGCAGTTTAATCTATCTGTAGCTTCAACTATAACCGGCGCTATTTCTGTAATTGCATCATTATGCATTGCCTTATTTATTAAATAAAACAAAAGACCTCTATGAGATTTAATAATACACCTATTCAACGTGATGAAAGCATTGATATTGCAAAGTTATTTAGCAAGTTTTCAAAATATTGGAAATACAATATTTCAATTGCAATCACGTGTTTTCTTGTTGCTTTAGCTTATATTTCAATCACTCCATCTCAATATGAGATTAAATCAAATTTGAGACTTATAAGTGAGAAAAATGGGATGTCATCAGAGCTTAAAATGTTAAAATCAACAGGTTTAGGTTCAATTCTAGGAGGTTCCGCATCTGGTATTAATGCAGATGACGAAGTACTTACGATTAAATCAAAAGCAATTCTTGAAAATGTAATTCGAGAATTGGGTTTACAAGTTGACATAAAACAAAAGGATGGGCTAAAAATGCTTTCAGCTTATAAGAAGGCTCCACTAAGTATTGAATTTCCAATTAATTTTTTAGATACTCTATCAAGACCTATATTAATAAATGTCTCAACAAATAATCAAAAAGTATCTATTAAAATTGAATCTACCTTATTCAGTAAAATGAGTATTGAAAACATTTCCTTGCCCTATACTATTCAAACAGTTATCGGTAATATAAAAGTAGACAAAACCTGTTATTATAAACAAGAAGTCCAAGAAAAATTGGGAATCAAAATCTCACCTTTAATTGAAGTTTACGAATCATATGTCAAAGAACTAAATATTGGAACAACTGATGCAGCCTCCGATATAGTTAATTTCAGTATTAATGACGATAACAAAAAAAGAGGCATTGATATACTCAATACAACAATGAAGCTATATAACGATTACTCTAAATCAGTAAAGGTTATGGAATCAAGCGTAAATGCCTCATTTGTTAGTGAAAAATTAGGCGTTGTCACATCAGAATTAGATAGTATTGAAAATAAAATTGAACTTTACAAGAAACAAAATAACATACCAGATCTAACAGCATATGGAAGCGTTGTATATATGGGGACTGAAGAATCTGAAAAGAAGATCTTGGAAATGCAAACTCAGCTAAAGTTAATGGAATATGTGTCTAATTATTTAAAAGATTCCAATAATAAATATGCAATTGTCCCAAATGTTGTTTATGAAGGAGAAGCTTTAACCAAAGCATATAATAGCTTGATGATTGAAAGAATTAGGTTACTAAAAAGTACAGAGCCTTCGAATCCTGCAATAATATTAGTAAATGACCAATTAAAAGAACAAAGAAATGCTTTAATTGAAACTATTAATTCTACCATAAAAACATTAAAGATTGCAATTAGTGAAATCAATAAGAAAAACTCCTCTCTAAATTCTCAACTCAATGAATTACCAGCAAGAGAGAAAGAATTCATTGAGTTGAAACGTTTGCAGAAAGTAAAAGAATCCCTGTATCTCTTCCTTCTTCAAAAATTAGAAGAGAAAGAAATTGCTAATTCTCCTGATGAAATGGCAGCACATATTGTAGATAAAGCATATTCTTCCTTCAAACCCGTTTTTCCTAAGAAAATCATTGTATTACCAGTTGCTCTTATTGCATCAATTATCCTATCAATCATTGTAATATCAATTAAACTATTTATTATAAAGAAAACAGCGTCGAAAGATGATTTATACGAAAATATATCATATCCAGTATGGGGAAAATTTAGTGATTACGAATCATTCAAGATATTGCGTAATTTGATTTATTCAAAAGAACAGCAAAATAATATATTTATGGTCACTTCAAATGTTGAAGGTGAAGGGAAAACGTTTTTTGCTAACAATTTAGCTAAAAGTCTTTCCATAACAGATAAAAAAGTAGTGCTTATAAATATGAACTTTTCAAAAAGCTTAGATGAGAGGATTAATGGAACAACAATAAACAACTATATCAATGGCAATATTGATATTAATAAAATTATAGAAAAAGAGTCTCCTAATTTGTACATCATTCATGCAACACACAACCAGCAGGACTGTGGAATGTTGATATACAATAAAAAGATGAAAGAACTAATTGGTTACTTAAAAACTAATTATGACTATGTAATTATTGATACCAGCTCATTAGCTGCTTCATCGTCCGCTTTTGATATAGCACATTTTGCTGACTATACTTTCTTTATTTTAAGAGAAGACTATACTCCTAAAAATAAATTGAAAAATATAAATAAGATAATTGAATCAAGCCTTTTGCCCAATGTTTGTATTGTTATAAATTCTAATATTACAAAATAAATGGCAGCCATAAAAGTGTCTAAAAATAATCTATTTTTCATATTCATTGTATTTGGATATATATTTGGAATCATGCTTTACGACTTTATAGATTTCAAATATACAGACGAACTTATGGCAGTCTTTTTAGTTTTATTTACAGGATTAATTCTTTGGGAAAGAAGGAATTGGAATGAAGCTAAACCATTATATATACTATCGGGAATCTTTCTCTTTTATATTATCTATTCGGTCGTAATAAAATCGAATGTTAATAAAGCGATAATTATGGATGCCATTATTCAGATAAAACCTTTTTTGGGTTTTTACTGTACCTATTTATTAATGCCTGAATTATCAAAAAAACAAAAGACATTTATAACTATAATGTGTATTGTATTTGCTTTGATATTATTAATTATACCACTAGCAGAACAAACAAATACTGTTTTTGGACATCCTTCTCGCTTTGCAACAGCAGTTGTAGTAACGGCCTTTTTATATTTATATTGTAGTTCTTATACATGGAATGAACTTTTGACTTTCATCTTTATATTGTCTATTGGCATATTTTCTACGCGCTCTAAATTTTATGGTTTTTTTGTGTTTGCTGTTATGTTTTCAGTTATAATTAAATCTGGTTATATATTTAAAATAACTTCTTCTTCATTACTATATAGTATTTTGATAATTTGCGCTGTAATTATTGTCTCTTGGAATAAAATAAACTTGTATTTTATTATTGGAACTGTTAATAATGCTGGTGAATTATGGGCTAGACCAGCTTTATATGGTATCTCATTTCTAATTTTAATTCACTATTTTCCATTTGGGAGCGGATTTGGAAGTTTTGCAACTTACACTTCTGCACAATACTATTCAAATATTTATGCGAAATATCATATTGACAAACTTGATGGATTGTCTAAAGATCATCCGACATTTATTGCTGATACATTTTATCCTTCACTTGCTCAATTTGGAATAATTGGCGTTATACTTTTTTTCTACTTTTGGATAAGGATATTAAAAGTTTTATTTATATATAAAAAAAAATACGGAATGGATAAACGATATATAATAGTAAGTTTAATTGTTGCATTTTTTGCTATAGAATGTATTGCAGATTCAACTTTTACTCATAATCGTGGATTTGTAATGTTAGTAATATTAGGACTTACATTGTCTGAAATGCGCTCATCGTTGAAATATAAATAAGTAATTTCATTATATGAAAAATTCTAGAAATAGTAAATTTATTACAGATATATTCATTTACGGATTTGGGAATTTAGGATCAAAAATGATTACTTTTTTACTTATTCCTCTTTATACTTATTATATAAAACCTGAAGAATATGGCTACTATGACATAACATTAAATATAATTTTTCTTATGATTCCATTTGTAACCTTGCAATTACGTGATGGCGTATTTCGTTTTTTACTTGATACTGATGATGATAACATTAGAATAAATATTATTACATTTACATATAAATTTCTACTTCAAACATCTCTTATAGTTTTATTAATAGCTGTTATCACCCCCTGTTTCATATCTATACCCTATATTGGCTGGATAGCGTTCACCTTAATTTTTATGTCGTTTTATGAAGTGGAAATGCAAATAGTACGAGGAACAGATAATAATAAATATTTTGTAATTGCTAGTATTATGACTGCTTTTTCTACAGCAGGCGGGAGTGTATTATGTGTTGTAGTATTTAATATGGGAATTGCGGGAATATTTTGTGCAAGTATATTAGCTAGAACTATTTCTATAATTATAATAGAACAAAAACTACATCTTTTTAAAAAATATTTTTATTATAATTTTAAAAATAAAGAGTTAAATCGCTCATTAATTAATTATTCTTTGCCATTGCTACCAAACATTGTTTGTTGTTGGCTAATTAGTAGTTCTAATCGTTTCTACATAGAACATTTTTTAGGATTAGAAGAGAATGGGATTTATGCAGTCGCTGCAAAGTTTACCTGTATACTAGAAAATTTTACAGTTATTATATATCAAGCATGGCAAGAAACCGCAATTAAACAATATAAATCAACAGACAAAAATAATTATTTTTCAAAAATACTAAATACTTATATTTTAGTATTGTCTCTTATGGCTATCTTTCTAGTATTTATTCTAAAAATGAATTATTCTTGGCTAGTATCTCCTAAATACTTAAAAAGTGTAGCTTATTTATATCCGTTGTCTATTTCTGTTATATTTTATGCACTTGCATCATTTCTAGATATGGGATACCAATGTTATAAGCAAACTGTAAAAACATTACCATCTATAACAATGACAGCTCTTTTAAATATGCTATTGAATTATTTATTCATAAAAGAAATAGGTATTTATGGAATCATTTATTCTTCCATTGTTTCATATATGTTTTTATTTATTTATCGCTTATTTGATACTCGTAAATACTTTGTTATACATTTATCATTAAAAACAGCATATCCAATTTTCTTATTATTAACAGGAAGTCTTATTTATTATAACACAAGTTCAATCATAATACAATCTCTTTATCTAGTAATAATAATAATTTTTAGTTATCTATTCTTAGAATATTCAATTAAAAATGAAATTAGAAAACAGTGTAAGCTATACTTACATTTTAGTTTATTAAAAAATTATATAAAATAGCTAACTTGAGATAGGTGAATAATTAAATATTATGGAAATAAAAATAGTCGTTGCTTCACATAAAATATATCCAATGCCTACTGAAGATATT
Organism: uncultured Bacteroides sp.; assembly: GCF_963678845.1. Taxonomy (NCBI): domain Bacteria; kingdom Pseudomonadati; phylum Bacteroidota; class Bacteroidia; order Bacteroidales; family Bacteroidaceae; genus Bacteroides; species uncultured Bacteroides sp. The sequence continues at coordinate 215,424 of NZ_OY787464.1, read as the reverse complement.
TATCTGCCATTACATGTTGGTAAGGAACTATCTGATAAGAATTTTGGATTTAAGGGTGACAATATTGGTGATAATATTTCTTCAAAAAATCAATCATATAATGAGTTAACTGCTTTATATTGGATTTGGAAAAATGTTAATGCTGACTATAAAGGATTGGCACACTATAGAAGATATTTTAGTATTGACGGTAAGAATCCGATAACTAAAATAGAAGCCGTTAAATTGTGTACTGATTCAGAAGTTATCGTTCCAACATCAAAAAAATTTTATATAATATCTGCTTATTTTCATTACACAAGATCTCAAAAAAAAATGATTAATATTCATACAAAGGATATTGATACTATGCGGGATGTTATTGAGGAATTATATCCAAACTATCTTAAAACATTTAATGCAAAAATAAAATCAAGAAAACTTCACATGTGCAATATGTTTATTATGAAAAATGAATTATTTCACAAGTATTGCTCTTTCTTATTTGACGTTATTGAAGAAGTTGAGCATAGAATGCCATCACGTTTACGAGTTTATGGTGCATTAAGCGAATTCCTATTAGATACTTTTCTAGAGAATAATCAAATAGTTTATAAAGAAGTAAAAATGCTAGAGATCGAGAAAAAAAGTTTTTATGAAAGATTGAAATATAGAATAAAGCAAGCTCTATAAGGAGTTATTTATTAATATCTAAGTAATTATTAATCAAGAGAGTCAATTGTATTCGATATGTATAAAATATTAATAGTTAATAAATTTTTCTATAAGCGAGGTGGCGATTGTACATATACTATGAACCTAGCCCGTCTACTAGAACAGCAAAATCATGAAATCGCTATATTTGCCATGCAATACCATGAAAATATTAATTCTGGATGGGATACATATTATCCATCTGAAGTTGTGTTTTCTGGTGGAAGCCTAAAAAGCAAAATACTTGCGACCTCTCGTTTAATGGGATTTGCAGGAGTAAAGAGTTCTTTCTTAAAAATACTTGATGATTTTAAGCCAGATATAGTACATTTAAATAATATCCATTCATATCTTTCGCCTATTATAGCAAAACTTGCACATAATAGAGGCATTAAGGTTGTTTGGACGCTTCACGATTACAAACTCATTTGCCCAGCTTACTCATGCTTACGTGATGGCAAAGTGTGTGAACTATGTTTTCTAGAACCATTGTCAGTACTCATGAAAAAATGCATGAAGAGGAGTTGGACTGCAAGTATAATGGCATATATAGAAGCAAAAAGATGGAATAGAAATCAGATAGAACCTTATGTAGATTCCTTTATTTGCCCAAGCTCTTTTATGGCAAATAAAATGAAACAAGCAGGATATAATGAAAAGAAGCTAAATGTTTTATGCAACTTTATTGAATTTGATAAGTCTAGGAATGCATGTAATCAAAAAGCAGATATTCGCGAACAGGCATATTGTTATATTGGTAGATTATCTAAAGAAAAAGGGCTAAAACAACTATTAGAAGTCGCAACCTCGCTACAGTATAAGCTATATATAGCAGGAGAAGGTCCACTTAAAGATATATTAGAAAAAAAATATGCCTGCGAAAAAATTATTTTTCTTGGAAAGCTAGATAATGATGAGGTAAGCAGGCTATTGAGACATGTACAATTTTCAGTACTTCCATCAATATGGTATGAGAATAGTCCTTTAAGTATTATTGAATCACTTTGTATGGGCACTCCAGTTCTTGCTGCTAATATTGGTGGAATACCAGAGTTAATAAATGATGAAAATGGCTTATTATTTAAACCTAATAATTTAAATGATTTAGGAGATAAAATAATATATCTTTTAAAAAAACGTTCATTTAATAATGAGATGATCCAGACTAGTTCTGCAGATAGATTTTCATCAAAGAACTATTATAATAGACTAATAGAGATTTACAATGATAATAAATAAAGAAGTTACTAAACCTACAGATATGTGCATTATCACAACTTATCGTTGCCCTATGCAATGTAAGATGTGCAATATATGGAATAATCCAACAGAAAAAAGCAAAGAAATTACCCCTAAAGAAATAGAAATGCTTCCAAAAGTGAAATTTATTAATATTACTGGAGGAGAACCATTTATTAGAGAAGACTTGGAAGATATAGTTGACGTTGCATTCCGTAAGTCATCAAGAGTTGTTATTTCGACTTCTGGATGGTATGAAGATAGAGTTATCCAATTGGCTAAACGATATCCAAAAATTGGAATACGCATAAGCATTGAAGGACTTTCATGTAAAAACGATAAGTTACGTGGTCGCATTGGCAGTTTCGATAAAGGATTAAAGACATTGCTGATTTTAAAAGAAATGGGAGTAAAGGATATTGGATTTGGATGTACTGTTTCCAATCATAACTCTGAAGATATGTTATCACTGTATCGTTTGTCTAAATTTATGGGAATGGAGTTTGCTACTGCAACTTTTCATAATTCATACTATTTTCATAAAGAAAACAATGCCATCACAAACAAAATTGAGGTCTGCAACAATATTGAAAAGCTAATAGACTTACAATTAAAAGAGAAGCATCCAAAATCATGGTTTAGAGCCTTCTTTAATATGGGACTGATAAATTACATAGAAGGTAATCGAAGAATGCTTCCATGTGAAGCAGGCTTATTGAATTTTTTTGTCGATCCTTATGGAGATGTTTACCCTTGCAATGGACTAGAAGAAAAATACTGGAAACAAAGTATGGGAAATATCAGAGAGGTTAAGTCTTTTGATGAAATATGGCATAGTAAGCAAGCTGAGGAAGTACGACAGAAAGTCCTTGAGTGCCCTAAAAACTGCTGGATGGTAGGAACTGCTTCTCCAGTAATAAAAAAGTACATTAGTCATCCACTCAAGTGGGTCATTAAGAATAAATGGCATAGTATGTTAGGAAAATCGACCTGCATTGATAAGAAATGGTATAATGTTGGACAGTCACCTTTACAGGGAGACCTTAATGAAAATAGATTAAAATGAAAATAGTAGTTGTTGGAACTCGTGGCATACCTCACATTCAAGGTGGAATTGAGACTCGCTGTGAGGAACTTTATCCACGACTTGTAAAATTAGGATATGATGTAACAGTTGTAAGACGTTCACCATATGTTTCTTCATTAAATAAAATTTCAGAATATAAAGGAGTTAAGCTACATGATATTTATGTGCCAAAAAAAAAGAGTATAGAAGCTATTTTACACACTTTCTTATCTATTTGTTATGCAAAAAAGGTACATGCTGATATTCTCCACATTCATGCTGTTGGGCCTTCTTTACTTATTCCATTTGCTAGACTACTTGGTTTAAAAGTTGTCATGACTCATCATGGGCCGGATTATGACCGCAAAAAATGGGGAAATTTTGCAAAATTAATTTTAAAAATGGGAGAAAGAATAGGAGTAAGATATTCGAATCAAGTAATTGTTATTTCTGAAGTGATTAATAACATTCTCAAAACAAAATATAATTATAATAGAGCAAATATTATCTATAACGGGGTAAATATTGCTCAAAAATCTTCTCAAAAAGACTATATTAAAAGCTTAGGTATAGAGGATGGAAAATATATTTTTACGTTGGGGCGATTTGTTCAAGAAAAAGGTTTCGATGGTCTGATTAAATCATTTCTTAAAGCAAATATAGCTGGATATAAATTAGTTATAGCAGGTGACTCTGATCATGAAGATGAATATTCATTGAAATTAAAACAACTTGCAACAGAGCATAATATTGTCCTTACAGGATTTATAAAAGGAGAAAAGCTTAATCAGCTTTTTACAAATGCAAGATTGTTTATTCTTCCTTCTTTCCATGAAGGATTACCAATTTCTTTACTTGAAGCCATGAGTTATAATTTAGATGTATTAGTAAGCGATATTCCAGCAAATATTGAAATAAAATTGCATAAAAACAATTATTTTAAATGTGGTAATTGGGATGATCTCTGTTCTAAATTAACACAGAAGCTGACTACTTGTGCTCCTTCAATACAATATAATCTGAAATTATATAATTGGGATCATATTGCAGAACAGGTAAAATATGTCTATCAATTAATTGTAAAATAAAGAAATAGTTCCAAGTTAGAGTCAGTTCAATGCTAATATTTATCATATATCCTTTCAGAATTCATCAAAATACTTTAAATTTGTTTCATTAACATTGAGAAAGATGTTTGGCATCTGGAGCACTAAACTTATCTTTCTTGATATTAAAATTATTTAGCTAACTATTATCAATATATTCCGTGGTGATAATAATGCATATTAAACAAATCAAAATAGTTTCTATATTGCTAAGTCTATTACCTGGCGTAATGGTTGCACAATCATCATACAAATCATTCGCTGAATTTGGAACAACGATTCATGTAGGCGATAACACACCACTGTGGCAAATTAGTAATCAGCACGGGCTTTCTTCACTAGAAAATAGTGCATATTTGCGTGGCGGAACAATCTATTCCGATACTTGCAAACATTGGAAATTTGAAGCTGGACTAGATTTAGCAGTAGCTACTGGATTTACTTCAACATTTATTTTGCAACAAGCATATGCAGACATTCATTATAAGTGGATGGGATTATCAATAGGTAGTAAAGAACTAAATTCTGAATTATTAAACCAACAGTTGAGTAGTGGAGGATTAACGTGGAGCGGAAATGCCAGACCTATTCCTCAAATTAAAGCAGGCATTTTAGATTATGTAAGAATAGCTCCTTGGGCTCAGGTAAAGGCAGAAATGTCTTTTGGGAAATGGACAGACAATAATTATCAAAAAGAAAAAGTAGGTCCTAATTATTGGTACACTAAAGATATCCTCTATCATCATAAAAGTTTCTTTTTCCGGTTAGGTAAACCTATTTCTCACTGGCAGTTTGACTTAGGAATGAGCTTGGATGCTCAGTTTGGTGGATACAAATTGGGTGGAATGGATGCTGGGAATCTAGGAAATTCATTAAATGATTTTTGGCGTATATTTATCCCTCAAGGGGGTAGAGACTCAGGTCCGGAAGGACAAAAATATTTCGAAGGTAATTTAATGGGCAGTGAGCATTTAAAACTAACTTATAAACAAAACGATTATCACATAAGTGCATATCTAGAAAATTATTATGATGATTTCTCTGGCATGGGAAAGCAGAATGGTTTGGACGGATTATGGGGAATTGAATATAAATCAAGAAATAAGCAAGCCATAAATGGATTGGTTCTAGAATATTATCAGACTACAAATCAAAGTGGGCCACTACACGGCTTAGATAATTCTATAGTGAGCAAAACCGGTGGAGCCGATGATTATTATAATAGTTACTGGTATCCTGGGTGGGTACATTGGGGAATGGCAATGGCTAATCCGCTTATTCCATCGCCAATTTATAATACAGATGGGAATATGACATTCAAATATAACAGGGTAAAAGCTGTTCATATAGGATGGAGCGGAGATATTTTTGATGATTTTTCATATAGGGCTAAAATTTCTTATAACAAAACTTGGGGAACTCCTTATGAACCAATACCTGAAATATTGGAGAATTTTTCTACATTTGCAGAAATTAATTATTATCCCAAAAAACTTAGTGGATGGAATCTATCACTTTCCGGTGCCTTTGATACCGGAAATATATATGGAGACAATCTGGGATTACAATTTAAAGTTAGAAAACATTTTTAAATATAGCAATGAATTATATACAAACAGAGATTAATGGAGTTTGGGTTATTGAGCCTAAAGTTTTTGCCGATGATCGAGGTTATTTCATGGAAGCCTTTAAAAAAGAAGAATTTGAAAAACATATAGGAGTCGTAGATTTTATTCAGGACAATGAATCAAAATCCTGTTTTGGAGTTCTTCGGGGGTTACACTATCAGAAGGGAGACCATAGTCAGGCAAAACTAGTTAGAGTTATAAAAGGCAAAGTACTTGATGTGGCTTTAGATTTGCGCCAATCATCTCCAACCTATGGTAAGCACGTTAGTGTGGAACTTAGTGAAGACAATAAACGCCAGTTTTTTATTCCCAGAGGATTTGCTCATGGTTTCCTGGTAATGAGCGACGAAGCAATTTTTACTTATAAAGTCGATAATACATATGCTCCACAATCTGAAGCATCCATAATTTACAACGATAAAGATATTAATATAAACTGGCCGGTTGCAGAAGAGCAGATTATAATGTCAGAAAAAGACCGTCAGGCAGTTAGTTTTAAAGATGCTGTAGCATATAAATAATAAGAACACAAATATGAAAATAGCGATTGTAGGAACCGGATATGTTGGTTTAGTGACTGGAACATGTTTTGCTGAAACTGGCGTTAACGTTACTTGTGTAGATGTTAACCATAAAAAAATTGAAAATTTAAAAAATGGAATAATTCCCATTTATGAACCAGGCCTTGATGAAATGGTAACTCGTAACCTAAAAGAAGGACGTTTAAATTTTACTACTTCTCTGGAAAGCTGCCTTGATGATGTTGAGGTAGTATTTAGTGCTGTAGGAACTCCTCCAGATGAAGATGGAAGTGCCGACCTTCGTTATGTTCTTGAAGTAGCCAGAACTATTGGGAAAAACATGAATAAGTATGTTTTAGTGGTTACAAAAAGCACTGTTCCAGTTGGTACAGCAAAAAAAGTAAGAGCTGCCATTCAGGAAGAATTAGATAAACGAAGAGTGCATATTGAATTTGATGTAGCTTCTAATCCCGAATTTCTCAAAGAAGGGAATGCTATTAACGACTTTATGAGTCCGGATAGGGTAGTTGTTGGTGTGGAATCCGAACGTGCCAAAGAAGTGATGACAAAACTCTACAAACCATTTTTACTGAATAATTTCAGAGTGATATTTATGGATATCCCATCAGCTGAAATGACTAAATATGCTGCAAATTCAATGCTGGCCACCCGAATCAGCTTTATGAATGACATTGCAAATCTTTGCGAATTAGTTGGAGCAGATGTGAATATGGTTCGCAGTGGCATCGGGTCTGATACCCGTATTGGACGTAAGTTCCTTTATGCAGGATGCGGATACGGAGGATCATGTTTCCCTAAAGATGTAAAAGCGTTAGTCAAGACCGCTGAAAAAAATGGATACACTATGCGTGTGTTAAAAGCAGTAGAAGAGGTTAATCAATTGCAGAAAAGTATACTTTTTAACAAACTAATTAAACATTTTAACGGAGATTTAGAAGGAAAAACTATAGCTTTGTGGGGGTTAGCTTTTAAGCCTGAAACAGATGATATGCGCGAGGCACCTGCATTAGTATTAATTGATTTACTTCTTAAAGCCGGATGCAAAGTACGCGTATATGATCCTGCAGCTATGACTGAAGCAAAAAGAAGAGTAGGCGATTGTGTGTATTATGCACAAGATATGTATGATGCTTTACTCGATGCAGATGCTTTATTAATGGTTACAGAATGGAAACAGTTTCGTTTGCCTAGATGGGGTGTTATTAAGAAAGCAATGCGTACTCCTGTAGTTATTGATGGAAGAAATATATACGATAAAGAAGAGTTGAAAGCAATAGATGTTACATACTATTGCATTGGAAAATAATTTATTAAAACTGATATTAATGAAAAACTATGCCGTACTTTTACTCCTTCTTGTTGCCCTCTTTTCTTGTAAAGGACGACATAAAGAGGCTTCGGATGATGCCGCGGAGGACTTGAAAGCAAAAAAAATGCTTCAAGGTATATGGCTGGATGATGAAAGCGATGAAATCCTTTTTAAAGTTCAAGGTGATACTATTTATTATCCCGACGCAGAAAATGCATCAGTTCCATTTAAGATTAGAAAAGATACATTCTATACTTATGGAAAAGAAATATCCCGTTATAAGATAGATAGACAAGAGGGGCATCTTTTTTGGTTTCATTCACTATCAGATAATATAGTAAAACTACATAAATCTGAAGATGACTCTGATTCTCTGTTTATGATGGGGCACAGAAGCACTGAAGTTATTCCAACATATTCAGAAGTAACTAAGCGCGATTCTGTAGTGATGTACAATGGAAAACGTTACCGAGCTTACGTGTATGTTAATCCATCAAAGAAAAAGGTAGTGAAAACATCATATTCCGATGACGGCATTAGTATAGACAATGTTTATTATGATAATGTAATGCACATTTGTGTGTATGAAGGACGTAAAATGATTTACGGTCATGATATTACAAAAGATATGTTTTCGGATGTTATACCTGATGAGTTTTTGAAGAACTCTATTTTATCCGACATGGAATTCTATGGAGTTGGAAAAGTTGGATTCCGTTATCAGGCAACAGTCTGCATACCCGAAAGTTCTGTATGCAATTTAGTTAATCTGATTGTTAGCTTCGATGGAAAACTTACTATGAAGATTGCTCAATAATATCTTAAACATTTAATCTTCCTTGTACAAAACAATTCATTCTTCTGTACAGAAGAATGAATTGTTTTGTACAGAAGATTACATTCTTTTGTACAAGCGAAAGAAAATTAATCCTTTTATATTTTAAAGCATTCGGCGTCTGAACTCAGCGCATACCACAGAAGTTGCAATCGCAACATTGAGAGATTCTGAAGTAACCCTATCCTGCGGGTAATTAGGAATATACAACCTGTTATTAATTAACTTCTCCACTTCCGGACAAATGCCATTGCCCTCATTTCCCATAACAATAAGTCCAAAAGAAGAGAGTTCTTTTGAGTACATATTCTCTCCATTCAGAAATGTTCCGTAAACAGGTATATCGCCCAATTGGCTAATCAGCTCTGGCAATGAGCAATAATGGAGTTTTACGCGGGCAATACCTCCCATAGTAGCCTGAACTACTTTAGGATTATACACATCAACAGTATTAGGAGAGCAGAATATATGTTCAATACCAAACCAGTCGGCCAATCGGATAATGGTTCCTAAATTACCAGGATCTTGTATATCATCAAGTGCCAGACAAAGAGAATCACGAATAACCGATGAATTTACTGTAACAATGTTCTGTTGGAATACTGCCAGTACACTTTGTGGTGTTTTCAGGAAACTAGCTTTCGATAACTCTTCTTGCGTTACAATAGCTGTTTCATCAGCCTGAGCAGAAGGATGCTCGTTCCACCATTCTTCAGTAGCAGCCAGGTATTTACAGTTGAAATTGTCTAATAAATCACCTACAAGTTTATGCCCCTCAGCTACAAAAACATTTTCTTCTTTACGATTCTTCTTTAATTCTAACGAATGAATATATTTTATTTTATTCTTGCTGATCATCAATTATTGGCATTAAATTATAATTATTTTGAAGCAAAGCTAAAAAGATATTTTTAATAAAGCTATATTTGTAGGTCCAATATTTGAATTTAGACAGTTTTATATGAAAAGAAACTCCCAGATCTATATATTTTCCGTTGCATTATTAGCGCTTGCTTCTTGCTCTTTAACTAAGTATGTGCCCAATGGTTCATACTTGCTTGATGAAGTAAAGATTGTTTCTGCACAGCAGGAAGTAAAACCAGCTCCATTTAGAAATTATGTTCGCCAGAATCCAAATTCAAAATGGTTTAGTTTGATTAAAGTTCCTCTTTACACATACAATCTTTCTGGAAGAGATACATCTAAATGGATTAACAGAATGTGGCGCAGGTTAGGAGATGAGCCAGTTATTTATGACGAAGCACTTGATCTAAGATCTCAGCAAGAGATTAAGAAAGCACTAAATAACCAAGGATATATGAGCGCATCAGTGAAATCTAAAAAAGAGATTTCAAAGAAAAAGCTTAAGTTAACCTACACAATCACCCCAGGCAAACCATATATTATAAGAAACTTAAAATTAGACATCAGAGATAGAGTAATTGGTGCTATTCTTGAAAAAGATTCATCACGGACAAAACTTAATAAAGGAATGATGTTCGATATCAACACATTGGATGCCGAACGTCAGCGAATTGTTGAATTACTGGTTAATCGAGGATATTATAAATTCAATAAAGAATATATTACCTACACAGCCGATACTGTTCGTAATACCTATCAGGCAGACTTAACCATGCATTTGCTACTTTACAAAGCAAGTCCAACAGATGAACCAAAGAATCACAACCAATATAGAATTAATAAAGTAAGCTTTATCACTGATTATGACATTCTTCAATCTTCAGCTTTAAGCAGCATAGAAATTAATGATTCCATCCATTATAAAGAATATCCTATTTATTATAAAGACAAACTATATCTTCGCCCTAATGTACTAGCTAATAACACCTTTATTCGCCCCGGACATTTATATGCAGAACGCTCGGTTCAGAATACTTATTCTTCTTTTGGACGATTATCAGCATTAAAGTACACTAATATTCGTTTTCTTGAAACTCAAGTTGCAGACAGTGCAAAGCTGGATTGCTACGTATTACTGACAAAAAGCAAACATAAATCTGTGGCATTTGAATTGGAAGGAACTAATTCTGCAGGAGATTTAGGGGCAGCAGCTTCTGTTTCTTTTCAACACAGGAATCTTTTTAAAGGTTCAGAATCTCTTATGATAAAACTCCGTGGTGCTTATGAAGCAATATCCGGACTGCAAGGAGCTTATGGAAATAATGATAACTATACAGAATACGGTGCTGAAACGAGCATTAATTTTCCTGTATTCTTATTTCCGCTTCTTTCTGATAACTTCACTCGTGGCATCCGTGCAACAACAGAGTTTGGATTGCAATACAGCTATCAGCTACGACCCGAATTCTCACGCACCATTGCTTCTACATCTTGGAGTTACAAATGGACACAACGCAGACAGAAAGTTCAGCATCGTATTGACCTATTGGATATAAGCTACATTTACTTACCTTGGATATCTCAAAAGTTTAAGGACGATTATCTCAATAATGCCAATTCCATCTTTAAGTACAACTATGACAACCACCTTATTGTGCGTAGCGGATATAGCTACTATTACAATAGTATAGGTGGAACCATATTAAACAATACAGCTGCTTCCAATTCATATTCCGTTCGTGTTAATTTTGAATCAGCAGGAAATGTATTGTATGGTATCTCGAAACTAATTAATCAGCAAAAAACAAGCAATGGAGATTATTCAATCTTAAACATAGCTTACGCACAGTACCTAAAAGGAGATTTTGACTTTGCAAAAAATATAGAAATGGATAAAAGAAACTCTTTTGCTTTTCATGCAGCATTTGGGGCAGCATATCCTTATGGAAATACAACTGTACTTCCTCTTGAAAAAAGATATTTCTCAGGAGGAGCAAATAGTGTACGCGGCTGGTCGGTAAGATCACTTGGCCCTGGAAGCTATAAGGGCGATAATAACACAATCAATTATCTAACTCAGTCGGGTGACATTAAGCTAGACCTGAGCGTAGAATACCGCAGCAAATTGTTTTGGAAGCTTCAGGGAGCCGCATTTGTTGATGCTGGTAATATATGGACCATTCGTAATTATGAAAACCAACCAGGTGGTGCTTTTCGTTTAAATAGTTTTTATAAAGAAATTGCATTTGCTTATGGATTAGGATTACGCTTTGATTTCGACTACTTTGTTCTTCGTTTCGATGGAGGTATGAAAGCTATAAATCCAGCATACCCATCTGGGAAAGAACATTATCCAATTCTAAATCCTGATTTTAGTCGTGATTTTGCATTTCATTTTGCTGTAGGTTATCCATTCTAAGCTATCTCTTATCAATAACTAAAGACAAAAGCATCGGTAATATGACCGATGCGTAAAGATAATATAAAACAGTGAAGATAAATAGAACTGTTATTTGTGCAGATCCACGAGCCATTTATCTTTCACTTTCACCAAATCAACCCTTTCTTCTTTTTCTTTTTCTATAGTAGACTTACCACTCATTATGTTAATCTGAATGTAATTGGAAATCTTCAGATTTACAGTTGCTGTGGAATCTCCCGAATTCAAAGTACTTTCAACCACTGAAACATCTACATCGCCAGATTTCTTTAATAATTTCAAATCTTCTTCTTTAATATTAGAAGCAATGAAAGAAAGAATTTTAGACGCGTCAGGGGTGCAATACTTTTTTGCGTCATCGAAATTAAGGTTATACATCGCTTTTGAAAAGTTTACCGCAACCTTCTCAGCTTCCTTTTGTGGTGTATGGCTGCATGCTACAAAAAGAGGAATTAATAGTAGCAAAAAGAATCTATGTGTTTTTTTCATAGAGCAGGGTTATTAAACTTACAATATAACAAACTCTCAAATATCACAAAGATATGAATATTAAGCTAATAAATGAAATAAATAGGAATGTTATTAAACAGGAAGATGGAACCAGCAAAAGTCGGCTCCATCTTCTGAGTATTTTAATAGTGTCTTATCTTGCAGCGAAGTATGCATTGCTCATTGTTGCCTGACGGGCAGCAACTAATCCTTGTGCATCAAGAGTTACATTCATAGAACCTCCATTAGGCAAATATAACTGAACAGTCCCATCTTTTTTCATTTTCATCAAGTCTTTAGTAACACCCTCTGAAACAACACTCCAGGTTTGAGATTCTTCATTGAATAATAATTCCATGCTCTTTCCATCTTTTGTGATGGAGTAGCCACTCTTTAGTCTTTCAACTGTATAATTACCATTTTCACCTTTCACCTTTTTGACGTCACCGACTTTTGCCATTGGATTAGAGCCAGTCCAGAATTCAATAGAGTTTATAACTACAGCATCTGCCAAATAACATACTCCATATACCGGTACTATATTTAAAGCAAGAAATACCACTTCATTAACAAACTTATCACTTACATTTTGATTCCATGATACCAACTTGTTAAATAAGGTAAAAGAGCCAACACATGAACTAAACATTATGCTTCCGCTAAGAATCATAGCAAAAGCAATTGACATTTTACTTCTTTTCATTACTCTGTCTTTTTTAATTAATAATAAATTAAGAATACGCAAATATATATTTATTAATTTAAAATTAACTATAACTAATAAATAATCATTTGATATTTAAATGTTATTTAAGAACTAAGAAATAATCTATTAACAGATTCTTGCGATTCAGCTTCTCTAGCAATTAATTCTACATCATAGAATTAGCAAAGACACGTAACAAATTTATTTATAGTTTATAACCTTTAATTGCATAAAAAAGAATATACACAAAACTGATAAATGGTACAACAAAACCAATAGCCATATTAGATTCACCAATATATCCCATCAAAATAGGGCTGAAAGCACCTCCTGCAACGCCCATAACAATAAATGAAGAAGCCTTTTTTGTTAAGGTTCCCATGTCTCTTAATCCAAGAGCAAAAATTGTAGGAAACATAATTGACATAAAAAAGAAAGAACAATATAGTGCAGCTAGTGATATTCCATCCAGTGACATCATCACCAAAACCATGCAAGCTGCATTAATAAAAGCATATAAAGCAAGTAATTTATTTGGCGCTGCCCATTTCATAATGAAACTTCCAGATAATCTGCCAATCATTAATGATGCCATTCCTCCAAGTGATAACATCTGTGAGGCCGTTTGCTTTGTGAGATGTGAATCAAGCTCCATAACATAATTAATAAAGAAAGCAAAAATTCCAGTTTGTGCAGCACAATATAAAAACTGTGCAACAACAGCCAACACAAAATGCCGATGCTTCCATATTGAACGTTTATTAGTTGAAGTAACACTTATGTCTTCTCTTCCTTCTTCATTTTTCTCTTGAATATCAGGCAATTTTACCAATAAAAAAAGTATAGCAACAACCACCACTACTGATCCAACTAAAATATACGGTAAAGTAGGAGCTAAACTATCTTTTTCATCAGCACCAAAAATTAGTGCTCCACCTACTAATGGGCCAAGTACCCAACCTAGTCCATTAAAAGATTGAGATAAATTAAGTCTTTGAGCAGATGATTCCTGCGGCCCTAAAACAGTAGAATAGGGGTTTGCTGCTGTTTCCAGGAAACAAAGTCCGCAAGCAATAACAAAAAGTGCAATTAAGAAAGGTACAGCTGAATGCACAAAAGAAGCAGGTATAAATGCGAAAGCTCCAAGAGCAAAAAGAAACAACCCAAGAATTATCCCCCATTTATATCCATATTTTTTCATAAATATTCCGGCAGGTATTGCCATTACGAAATAAGCAATATATGTAGAAAACTGAACTAATCCAGACTCAGCTTTGCTCATGTGAAATGTTCCTTGAAAATGTTTATTTAATACATCAAGCAAACCGTGGGCAAATCCCCATAATAAAAATAAACTGGTAACAAGTATAAAAGGAATTAAATACGATTTTCCATTAGGAGCACTAAATATTGATTTGCTAGTTTTCATAAGTAATATTATTATTTTAAATATATCGATTAAAATTCCCCAAAATTCGTTACTATTTTCTTATAAAACAAGAAAATAACACTTTTATCTATGCACTTTCCCGGCATTCTTTTTTATTTTTTAGGTATATTAATTGAAGTATGTTATATAACATGCAAAAAATAAGTGTATTGTTTACACTAATTATTATTTTTGTCCCAAAGAACTAATATTGATGAATAACTGATATTTTTGAGGCCTTAGAATAGTACAATTTACTGAAGATAGCATACTTCTTTTAATCTAACCTTATTATATATTACTTATAATTGATATTAAAACTAATGAATCAAATAGCTTTTAATAGAAATGAATTTTATGTATTGTAATATTTACTTTTTTAACATGTAACAACATTATGGAATTATTAGATTGGATTATTATTGGAGTATTCCTTCTAACCCTTATTGGAATTGTTTATTGGGTTATGAGGAACAAAACAGGCAACACAAGCGATTTCTTCCTTTCAGGACGTAGCGAAACTTGGATTACAGTCGGTGCGGCTATTTTCGCGGCAAACATTGGTTCGGAACACTTAGTAGGTCTGGCAGGTGCAGGTGCAGAAAGCGGCATGGCTATGGCACACTGGGAAATGCAAGGCTGGATGATTCTTATCCTTGGTTGGGTATTCGTGCCTTTTTATGCTCACAGCAAGGTATTTACAATGCCTGAATTCTTATCAAGACGTTTTAATCAAAATGCAAGTTCAACTTTATCAATCATCACCCTTATCAGTTACGTACTTACAAAAGTATCTGTAACAGCATTTACCGGAGGTATCTTCCTTGAGACAATTCTTGGTATTGATTTCTGGTATGGTGCAATTGGCCTTGTTCTTCTTACCGGTATCTTCAGTGTACTTGCGGGAATGAAGGGTATCATGGTTATTTCTGTTGTTCAGACTCCGATTCTGATCGTTGGTTCATTAACGATTCTTGTATTAGGACTTCTCAAAATTGGTGGAGGTGGTATCCTTGAAGGATGGCAGTCAACATTACAATATATCGGTGAAAACCGCCATTTGATTCACGCTGATCCTTCAGATCCTTTATATGCAAAATTCCCTGGTGTCGGAGTTATCTTTGGTGCTGCAATTATCGGATTTTGGTATTGGTGTACTGACCAACACATTGTACAACGAGTTCTTGCTGCAAAAGACTTAAAGAATGCTCGTAGAGGTACAATCTTTGCTGGTTTTCTTAAGATTCTTCCAGTATTCATGTTCCTTATCCCTGGTATGATTGCTGCTGCTTTAAAAGCTAAAGGAGTAGACGGATTCAACTTTGATTCAAATGATAAAGCTTTTGGTAGCATGGTTATCAACTTATTACCAATGGGTATTAAAGGTCTTGTAACTGTAGGTTTCATTGCAGCTCTTGTAACTTCTTTGGCTGCTCACTTCAATTCATCTGCTACACTTTTCACTATTGACTTCTATAAAATCAAGCATCCTAAAGCAAGTGAAAAACGTCTTGTATGGGTAGGACGTATGGCAACAATCACCGTTGTATTCCTTGGTTTGATCTGGATTCCTATCATGAGAGGTATTGGTAACGTACTTTATGAATATCTACAGAATGTTCAATCCCTTATTGCTCCAGCTATTGCAGCTGTATTCGTTCTTGGTGTATTCAACAAGAGAATTACTCCTAAAGCAGGAGAGTGGGGATTACTTATCGGTTTCATAGTAGGTATGTTACGTTTAACCCTTTTAGTGTTCCACAAGGACATTGCACCAGATAGCTTCCTTGGAGGAATAATTGCTATCAACTGGTTATACTTCTGTATATTCCTGTTCTTATTCACTATGGCCGTAATGTTCATTATAAGTTACTTTACTCCAAAGGCTACTGAAGAACAATTAAAAGGTATCACATACTTCACTCAAGATAAAGCTCAATTAGCAGAAACACGTGCAAGTTGGAGCACAGTAGATATTATTACATCAGTTGTTGTAGTTGGTATTTGCGTTGCTTTCTATGCTTACTTCTGGTAATATTTCATATTGTCACATAAAAAAAGGATGTCTTTTCAGGCATCCTTTTTTTATGTGACAGAGTGTATTAAATCAAAAAGAGCTTGCAAACAAATCATTGTTTACAAGCTCTTTTAAGTGCGCCCTCAGGGACTCGAACCCTGGACCCATTGATTAAGAGTCAATTGCTCTACCAGCTGAGCTAAGAGCGCATATACAAGTCGAAGAAAGTGCGCCCTCAGGGACTCGAACCCTGGACCCATTGATTAAGAGTCAATTGCTCTACCAGCTGAGCTAAGAGCGCATATATCTTTCTTTTTTGCGGTTGCAAAGGTAGGCGTTTTATTTCATTTTCACAAATAAATTGCCTGTTTTTATCGCTCCTTTTTTACACCTTATTCAAATTCATAAAATTCAGATGGGCTACTTCGCTTTAAAGCAATGAGTTGCACATCTTTTCCAACAATTACACCTTTGCTTTTTAATTTCCATTCTACTGTTTTATATGCCAGTTCTGGATGATTATTATCTTTACTTAGGTGACAAAGCCAGATATATTTTAGGTTTTCATTAATATTTTCTGCAAGGAATTCAGCTGTGTCATTATTACTCATGTGTCCATTAGGGCCAGCAATGCGTTCTTTTAAATATTTAGGATATGGCCCCATGCGAAGCATCTCTAAATCATAGTTCGCTTCCAGAATCAAATAATTGGCTTTACATATATAATGTGCTGCTGTTTCTGTAATATGGCCTAGATCCGTGAGGAAAGAAAACACTTTCTCACCAATTTCTATGCAATAACCCACATTATCAGTTCCATCATGAGGAACCTCAAATGCAGAAATATTAAACTCATCTAACTTCATTGGCTCTTCCTTATTTATATAATGAACCGAAGTAGAAAGTTTTTCAGTCATACAGTAGCTCTTATTTATACCTTCGTGTATTTCTCTTGTGGAATATACGGGGATATTATATTTTTCGCCTAAATGTCCCACAGATTTAATGTGGTCAGCATGGTCATGAGTTACAAATACAGCAAGAACGTTATTTAAAGAAAGATTAACTTCTTTAAGACTTTTCTTAATCGTACGAATCCCTATACCTGCGTCAATTAAAATGCCGTGTTTATCAGTGCCTAAGTAGTAACAGTTTCCGCTGCTTCCACTTGCTAAACTTATAAATTTTATTTTCATTTTATATTAATCAAGACATCTATTTTACTAATTAGTGTAGTAAAATAGATGCAAATGTACAAAAAAGGATGAAGAACTATTCTTTGTTCGCTTTCTTTTTGTACATTACATTGATTAATTTGTAAAAATGAGATAAGTAAGTATTATTGCGAATCTGTTTTTTTAGAAGGCAAAAATTGGGAGTTATAAGTTAAGAAACTATCTTATAAACTTCAATATGCAAAAAGTTTTATTAGTCCTTACTACTAATAAAAAGGCTGCTGATAATGATTACCAGCAGCCTTTGTTAGCCTTAAAAAAACTAATTATTCTATCCTCTTACCAACAATATCCCAATCAATAATACTCCAAAGTGCTGCAATATGATCTGCACGTCTGTTTTGATAATCAAGATAATAAGAATGTTCCCACACATCGAATCCAAGGATTGGTTTCAATCCATTTCTTACAGGATTACCTCCGTTGGCTTCTTTGGTAATATGTAACTTTCCGTCTTTACCGACAGATAACCAAGCCCAACCCGATCCGAAAAGAGTAATAGAAGCGTTTGAGAACTCTTTTTTGAAATTCTCAAAGGATCCCCATTCTTTATTAATTGCTTCAGCCAGTTTTCCTGAAGGTTCATGTTTTTTGGGCTTTCCGGTAAACTGCAAAAAATAGAGAGTATGATTAAGAACCTGGCCGGCATTATTAAAAATTGGGCCGTCGGGAGCTGTAGCTACAATTTCTTCCAAACTTTTTCCTTCATATTCTGTTCCTGGAACAAGATTATTCAGGTTGGTTACATAGGTCTGAAGATGTTTCCCATAATGGAAATTAACTGTTTGTTCACTAATTACTGGTTCCAAATCCTTATTTGCGTATGGAAGTTTTGGCATTTCGTATGTCATAGTCGTAAGTATTAAAGATAATAATAATGATTTCATATATTTTGGAGTTTAAATTAAACTTCATGATAGAATAACATAAGGTTACATGTTTTTGTTCAATATCACTCAAACTTTATTTATCTTTGCAGACTAAGTTTGAAAGAATATTCAAAAAATGACAAATTATATAGATGAACTAAATGAGAGTCAGCGCGCAGCAGTGCTTTACAATGAAGGTCCTTCACTGGTAATTGCCGGTGCCGGATCGGGAAAGACACGCGTACTAACTTATAAGATAGCTTATTTACTGGAATCCGGTTACGAGCCATGGTCTATCCTTGCCCTCACATTTACAAATAAAGCTGCAAGGGAAATGAAAGCGCGTATAGCCAAACAAGTAGGAGAGCAGAGTGCCCAGTATTTGTGGATGGGAACTTTCCATTCTGTTTTCTCTCGTATACTGAGAGTAGAAGCAGAGACTATTGGTTTTACATCCAACTTTACCATTTACGATACCAGCGATTCAAAAAGTCTTATCCGGACTATTATCAAAGAAATGCAACTGGATGAGAAAACATACAAGCCTGGTTCCGTTCAGGGACAGATCTCAAATGCGAAGAATCACCTGATCTCTCCCGATGCTTATGCGGTAAACCGTGAAATGACGGAACACGATATGGCTGCCAAGATGCCTGCAATCAGAGATATTTACCGCAGATATTGGGACAGATGCAGACAAGCTGGGGCAATGGATTTTGATGATCTACTGTTCTATACCTTTCTATTATTCAGAGATCACCCCGAGATATTGCATAAATATCAGGAACAATTCAAATACCTTCTGGTAGATGAGTATCAGGATACCAACTTTGCTCAGCACAGTATTGTTCTTCAATTATCAAAAAAGCATCAAAAGGTTTGTGTGGTAGGAGATGATGCCCAGAGTATCTACTCTTTCCGTGGTGCAAATATTGATAATATACTAAAATTCACCAAGCTATACCAAAACACGCAGGTATTTAAGCTGGAGCAAAATTATCGCTCCACCAAAACCATTGTGCGTGCTGCGAATAGCCTTATTGAGAAAAACAGAGAGCAGATTCGCAAAGAGGTATTCTCTGAAAAATCACAGGGGGAACCCATCGGTGTTTTCCAGGCATATTCGGATGTTGAGGAAGGAGATATTGTTTCCAATAAAATAATGGAGCTGCGGATGGCGCAACATTACGGATATGATGATTTTGCCATTCTTTACCGCACCAATGCACAGTCACGAATCTTCGAGGAAGCTTTGCGCAAGCGTAATCTTCCTTATAAAATTTACGGAGGTTTGTCTTTCTATCAGCGTAAGGAGATTAAAGATGTTATAGCATATTTCCGTCTGGTGGTGAATCCAAACGACGAAGAAGCCTTTAAACGAATAATTAATTACCCTGCCCGTGGAATTGGTGATACAACCGTTGGCAAAATAATTGAGGCAGCTAATACTCATTCGACAAGTCTATGGGATGTATTGTGCAGTCCGTTGGAATATGGGCTAAATATAAATAAAGGGACTCACACCAAACTGCAAGGTTTCCGTGAACTGATTGAGAACTTTATCCGTGTATTATCTGAAAAGAATGCCTATGAAATGGCAACTTCCATCGTTAAGGAAGCAGGTATTGTGAACGATATCTATCAGGACCGCACACCAGAGAACCTTAGTAGGCAGGAGAATATAGAGGAATTGGTCAATGGAATCCATGATTTCTGTGCCATGCGGGAAGAAGAAGGCAATGAGAATATTTCTCTTTCCGATTTCTTATCCGAAGTATCATTATTGTCCGATCAGGATACAGATAAATCGGGCGACGAGCCAAAGATCACTCTAATGACCATTCACTCTGCCAAAGGATTGGAATTCCGTAATGTATTTATTGTTGGACTAGAGGAAAACCTTTTCCCAAGCAGCATGTCGGGTGATTCGCCAAGAGCCATGGAAGAGGAGAGAAGACTTTTCTACGTTGCCATTACCCGTGCAGAAGATCATTGCTTTCTTTCCTTTGCCAAAACCCGTTTCAAATATGGTAAAATGGAATTTGCCAACCCGAGCCGCTTTTTGAGAGATATAGATTCCTCTTTCTTGAAATTGCCTCAGGAATCCGTCTCTGGCAGACATATAGACGAATCTCCTTCAAGATTCAGAAGAGAACAACATGAACGACCGGCACGTACGTTATTTAACTCTGAGCAAGATAGACAGAAGCCCGCTTTCAATAAGATTGCAGCTCCACGGAATTTTACTAAAATGGAAAATACGCAGTCGCACCCGTCATCAGGTGCTCCGATAGCAGACATTCAGTCAGGACAACAGATTGAACACGAACGCTTTGGCATAGGTGAAGTTGTCAAAGTAGAGGGTAGCGGAGAGAACCTGAAAGCAACGGTAAAATTCCGCAATGCCGGAGAAAAACAATTACTGTTGAAGTTTGCCCGTTTCAAAGTAATTTCGTAAAACAGAGAGCTTTATATTAAAATAATAATAAGATATATATTTAAATGATAGACTTTAATAAAGTGCCGTCTCCTTGTTATGTAATGGAGGAAGATCTGCTTAGGAAGAACCTGAGCACAATTAAAAGTGTGGGTGAAAGAGCAGGAGTAGAGATTATTCTGGCATTCAAATCCTTCGCCATGTGGAAATCCTTCCCAATATTCAGGGAATATATTAATTGTTCTACAGCAAGTTCCTTGTATGAAGCCAGATTGGCTTTTGAAGAAATGGGAAGCAAAGCGCATACATACTCGCCAGCATATACTGAAGAGGATTTTCCTCAGATTATGAAATGCAGTAGCCATATCACTTTCAACTCATTCAGTCAGTTTGAACGCTTTTATCCACAAGTAAAAAAAGAAGGAGAAGAAATATCCTGTGGCATTCGTATTAACCCGGAATACTCTGAAGTAGAGACTGAACTATATAATCCTTGCGCTCCAGGTACACGATTTGGCATAACGTCTGATTTGCTTCCGGAAATATTACCCGAAGGTATAGAAGGATTTCATTGCCATACACTTTGTGAATCAAGTTCTTTTAATCTGGAAAACACATTGATACATATTGAAAAACGATTCAGCAAATGGTTTTCACAGATTAAATGGTTAAATCTGGGCGGCGGACATTTAATGACCCGCAAAGACTATGACAAAGAACACCTTATTCAGCTACTGAAAGCGCTTAAATCACGATATCCTCACCTACACATAATTCTGGAACCGGGTTCAGCATTTACCTGGCAAACCGGAGTTTTAGTTTCTTCAGTCGTAGATATTGTTGAAAGTAAAGGCATTAAGACAGCTATTCTCGATGTAAGCTTTACCTGTCACATGCCCGACTGTCTTGAAATGCCTTATCAGCCAGCTGTGAGAGGAGCTATTTCTGAAGCAGTTCCAGGAAAACACATTTATCGATTAGGAGGTAATAGTTGCTTGAGCGGTGACTATATGGGAGACTGGAGTTTTGACCATGAATTGCAGATTGGCGAAAGAATTGTTTTCGAAGATATGATTCATTACACCATGGTGAAAACAAATATGTTCAATGGAATTCAACATCCAAGCATTGCAATTTGGACAAGCAAAGATGAGCTAAATATTTATAAGACTTTCTGTTACGAAGATTATCGCGACCGCATGTGCTAAGAAGCCTAATTGACCGCCAGGATTTTCGATAAAAAAAGTAAGCGAAACATTTGGTATTTTAGAAAAAAGAGCTACTTTTGCAACCGCAATCGCGAAAGTAGCTCAGTTGGTAGAGCATAACCTTGCCAAGGTTAGGGTCGCGGGTTCGAGTCCCGTCTTTCGCTCTAAAGTTTGATGCGTCTCTGACGACTGTAGAGTCGGTTAAATGCCCAGGTGGCGGAATGGTAGACGCGCTAGTTTCAGGTACTAGTGTTAGCAATGACGTGCAAGTTCGAGTCTTGTTCTGGGCACTGCAAGAGCGCACAAGCTTATTATGTTGGAGAGGTGGCGGAATTGGTAGACGCGCTACTTTGAGGGGGTAGTGACAGTTATGTCGTGGGAGTTCGAGTCTCCTTCTCTTCACATAAAGAAAAATTTATTGAAATGCGAAAGTAGCTCAGTTGGTAGAGCATAACCTTGCCAAGGTTAGGGTCGCGGGTTCGAGTCCCGTCTTTCGCTCCAAAATAATATTGCAGGCCTTTACTTTCTGGTTAAGGTCTTTGTTGTTTGAAATAAACTTATATTCGCGAAAGTAGCTCAGTTGGTAGAGCACAACCTTCCCAAGGTTGGGGTCGCGGGTTCGAGCCCCGTTTTTCGCTCATCAAATTACAAGCCTGTCGGTATTCAACCGCCGGGCTTTTCTTTTTAACACAAACCTTTAAAAAAGGAGGCTCACATGTATATTTTACTATTAACTTACCAGAAACCTCTCGAGGAAGTAGACAAACACCTTGAAGCACACAAAGTTTATCTTGAAAAGAACTATAAAACCGGAAATTTCGTGGCTTCAGGCAGAAGAAATCCCAGAATAGGAGGAGTCATTTTATGCAGAGCAATGGGAAAGAAAGAAGTTGAGAATCTGATAAAAGAAGATCCCTTCTATGCTTATGAAGTGGCAAAATATGAAATTCTGGAATTTGAACCGTCAAAATCAGCCGAAGGTTTCGAGAAATTTCTTTGATTATAGTGTAAGTTGTATTTCTGGATTAAAAAAAATAGTGCAAACAGGTCTTAGTAATACTTGCTAAAACTGTAAACTTATTCGGTTCTTCATCACTTTAGTTGAAGGTTATATATTTATGTTCTTTTTGATTTTTGATATATGCATAGCGCTTATTTTGTATACATATATCATTATATATATATTTAATAGTTAGGATATTAGGCTTATATTGTATCTTTATATCGCCAAACAAAAAGAACAAAGCAATGCCTAAATATCCTAACAAGAACAAATATAACAATAAAACTCTAAAGCAAAGTTTCAGAACAACAGAAACTTTTTCCAATACAATACAACCTTTCAACGAAATTTTCAAATCTTCAATGCTTCATGTCGAATCATTAAGGGTTATAGACGCAGTGATTTATATGTATTTGAAATCCTCAGAAATGTATGGCATTTGTCCATATTGTGGAGCGATAAGTTATAAGGTACATAGTGTTTATATCCGAACTCTGAGAGATTTACCTGTTCTAAACCGCAAAGTCAATATACTTTTTCAGGCTCGTAAGTTTTTCTGCAAGAATACAATTTGTTCGAAGAAAACTTTCGCGGAACAACCCGGGGATGAAATATGCAGATATAGAAGACGCACTAAACGTTGTGAAACTATTATTGGTAATCTTGGCGTAAAAATGTCCGCCATAAATACCAGATTGTTATTGAAATCGATGCAGATACCGGTGAGCCCAAGCACTGTTCTAAGAACAATCTATCGGATGATTCTACCTGATTGTGGAGTAGTAACAGCTGTTGGCGTAGATGATTGGGCTTTTCGCAAGGGGGTAACTTATGGGAGCATCCTTGTTGATTTGAAGACGGGAGACGTAATTGATTTGCTTGCTGACAGAGAAACAGAGAGCTTTGAATGTTGGATAAGAAAACATACCGATGTAAATTTGGTCAGCCGTGACCGATCCACTAATTATTCTTCGGCTATAGCTAATACTGGAAGAGGAATAGCGGAAGTTGCCGACAGATTTCATTTAGTAAAGAATATGTCTGATTGTGTAACCAAAGTAATAATCGATAATTATTCGGATTATAGAAATGCAATTCGCCCGGAAGAGGTTACTATGAGTGAAACCACATTGGAGGAATCAGAGGTATTCTCTGAAACGTCCGTCGAACTTGAGCAAAAAAACGATCCCAGAATTAATATGTTTAATGAAGTAAAAGAGCTGCAGTTTAAGGGGTTTAAGATCAATGCAATTGCAAGAAAATTGCACATTGCCAGACAAACGGTTCGTAAATACATGCAGTATAAGACACTCCCTAAAAGAAGAAGCAATGCGAGAAATGAATATTACAAATATGATCAGTATGTGGAGAATGAATATGCCAAAGGGGAAACATTGAAAGACATTTATGAGGATATACTAAATAAAGGCTTTGAAGGAAGCATTACTCCATTCTATTACCATTACAAGTATCTCAGTCGAAAAAGAGTTAAGAAAGCCGGATGTATCAGAAAGGAAAAACCGGTTGACAATCGGGAACCATTAATTCCTGTAAAAAATATATCTGCAGTTGTTTTCAAAAGTATACGAGAATACAAACTGAATGAAAAAGATAAAGATTTAATGGGCATATTAATGGGACTTAAATGGTTTGAATCTTTATATAAAGCAGCGGAATCGTTCTATAAAGTAATTATGGGCAACAAAGCTGAACTATTGGATCAATGGATTGAAGAACATAGAAATACAACTCTCTCTAAATTGAGAACATTTATCATAGGTATAAAATTAGATATTAAAGCTGTTAGGAATGCTATCATTTACCCCGTATCAAATGGAATTGTTGAGGGGTTCGTGAATAAACTTAAAGCTATAAAAAGAATAATGTACGGAAGGGCAAGCTTGGAACTGCTAAAAAGGAAAATGATCTTCATAAACAAAAGCTTTCAACTAAAGTGATGAAGAACCACTTATTCCAGGAAAAATCAACTCCATTCCTGGAATAATAAAAACCTGGCGAGCTATTTGCAAAGAACAACCGAATATTTTAAAAAGCCGGCGGGACTTTATTATATCCTTGTACAGAAGAATGTTTTCTTTTGTACAAAAGAATGCAATCTTCTGTACAAAAGAATTAATTGTTTTGTACAGGAGAATATAAAAACATAACGGGAGTTCAAGTAACATCCCGCGGCTAATTATTTTTTCCTCACCGGATGTAATGCTTAATCACAGCAATTAATTAGATGAAAATTTAACTTCTTCATCTAAAATGATTACTTTTGCGTTTCAAAAGCAGAAAATAAAATTAAAAAAAATAGATTATAATGGCAAAGGAACTAAAAGGACTTACCAAACGTAGCGAGAATTATTCGCAATGGTACAATGAATTGGTAGTAAAAGCTGATTTGGCAGAAGCATCTGCAGTACGTGGATGTATGGTTATTAAGCCATATGGATACGCTATCTGGGAAAAGATTCAACGTCAGCTGGATGACATGTTTAAGGAAACAGGACACGTTAATGCTTATTTCCCTTTGCTTATTCCTAAATCATTCTTAAGCCGCGAAGCAGAACACGTAGAAGGTTTTGCTAAGGAATGTGCTGTAGTAACTCACTACCGACTTAAAAATGCGGAAGATGGTTCGGGTGTGGTTGTTGATCCTGCTGCAAAACTTGAAGAAGAATTGATTATTCGTCCTACTTCAGAAACTATTATCTGGAATACTTATAAAAACTGGATTCAGTCTTACCGTGATCTTCCTATCCTGTGTAACCAGTGGGCTAACGTATTCCGTTGGGAAATGCGTACTCGTTTGTTTCTTCGTACTGCTGAATTC
The DNA here is from genome assembly GCF_963678845.1 of uncultured Bacteroides sp. Lineage (NCBI taxonomy): Bacteria > Pseudomonadati > Bacteroidota > Bacteroidia > Bacteroidales > Bacteroidaceae > Bacteroides > uncultured Bacteroides sp. Next base: position 189,470 of record NZ_OY787464.1, on the reverse strand, counting down.
TTGTGGCAGGAAGGCCACACAGCTCACGCAACTCGCGAAGAAGCAGAAGAAGAAGCTAAGAAGATGCTGAATCTATATGCTGATTTTGCTGAAAATTTCATGGCTGTTCCTGTATTAAAGGGTGTTAAGTCAGCCAACGAACGTTTTGCCGGTGCTTTGGATACATATACTATTGAAGCAATGATGCAGGATGGAAAGGCCTTACAATCAGGTACTTCTCACTTCCTTGGTCAGAACTTTGCTAAAGCATTCGATGTTCAGTTTGTGAACAAGAACAATGAAATGGAATATGTATGGGCTACATCATGGGGAGTTTCCACTCGTTTAATGGGTGCTCTTATCATGACTCACTCCGATGACAATGGCTTGGTACTTCCTCCTAAATTGGCTCCATTCCAGGTAGTTATTGTTCCAATTTACAAGAATGATGAGCAATTGAATGCCATCAATGAAAAAGTTGCAGGAATTACTGCTAAACTAAAAGCATTAGGTATTTCATTCAAATATGATAATTCAGACAACAAACGTCCGGGATTCAAATTTGCTGATTATGAATTAAGAGGTGTTCCTGTTCGTTTGGTTATGGGTGCACGCGACTTAGAAAACAATACAGTAGAGATTATGCGTCGTGATAGTCTTGAAAAAGAGACTGTTACATGCGATAACATTGAAACTTACGTGAAAGATCTGCTTGATGATATCCAGGCAAATATTTTCAAGAAAGCATTCGATTATCGTGAAGCACATACAATTACTGTTGATTCTTACGAAGAGTTCAAAGAAAAAATTGAAGAAGGCGGATTTATCCTTGCTCACTGGGACGGAACTACTGAAACAGAAGAACTTATCAAGGAAGAAACAAAGGCAACTATCCGCTGTATTCCATTAGATGGCGATAAAACTCCAGGAAAATGCATGGTTACAGGTAAGCCATCAGCTTGCAGAGTAGTATTTGCTCGTTCTTATTAATTGAAAATGAAGAAAGTCCGCTTCGCAGTTATCGGGATGGGGCATATCGGTAAAAGACATGCCGAGATGATCCGACGAAATGAACAAGCGGAATTAATAGCAGTATGCGATATTCTTTCTCAGAAAGAGCTGAAATACCCAGCTCTTTCTGAGAATTTTTATAATTCCCTGAGCGAACTACTTGCAAATGAGAAAGATATTGATGTAGTAAACATCTGCGTTCCCAATGGACTTCATGCAGAACTAGCCCTTAAAGCACTTGATTGGGGCAAACATGTTGTTATTGAAAAACCGATGGCTCTTTCAAAACAGGATGCAGAAGAAATTTTATCAAAAAGCAAAGAGGTAGGGCGTGATGTATTTTGCGTAATGCAAAACCGCTATTCTCCACCTTCAGTCTGGCTAAAAGAGGTTGTTGAAAGTGGAATATTAGGAAAACTTTATTCTGTTCAGCTTAATTGCTTTTGGAATCGTGATGAACGGTATTACAAACAAGGAAACTGGCACGGCACTACCGAAATGGATGGTGGAACTTTATTTACTCAGTTCTCTCATTTTGTGGATATTATGTATTGGTTATTTGGTGACATTACCAATATTAAAGCTTCTTTCCAAGACTTCAATCATCAGTTGCTCACAGCTTTTGAAGACAGCGGAAGTGTTCTTTTTGATTTTGTAAAAGGAGGGTCGGGGAGTCTGAATTACTCTACTGCTGTGTGGGATAAGAATCTGGAAAGCAGCCTGACTATTATTGCAGAAAACGGTTCTATTAAAGTAGCCGGACAATATATGAACGAGGTTGATTACTGTTACATAAAAGATTATTCGATGCCGAAACTAACTCCTTCTAATCCGCCTAATGATTATGGGGTGTATAAAGGATCGGCGCAGAATCATCACTACGTAATTCAAAACGTGATTGATAAGCTCAATGGCAATGCTTTAATTACCACAAACGCAATGGATGGATTAAAAGTGGTCGATATTATAGAAAGAATATATAAAGAAAGGGATACTCAATAGAGCATCCCTTTTTACTTTCATTGTCCATAAGGACAGTTTTTATAGCTTATTTCTTAGAATTGGAAGAAATTCTTAGCGTTGTTGTAGCTGATATCTTCAATCATCTGACCGATAAATTTCATCTCAGATGCAGGAATTTCGCCGTTTTCTACATCGCGACCAACAAGGTTACACAATGTACGACGGAAATATTCGTGACGAGGATATGACATAAAGCTACGTGAATCAGTTAACATACCAACAAAACGGCTCAATAAACCAAGAACAGAAAGAGCATTCATTTGTTTTTCCATACCATCTTTCTGATCAAGGAACCACCATCCTGAACCAAACTGAATCTTTCCGGCAATTTCTCCATCCTGGAAGTTACCAAGCATAGTTGCAATTACTTCATTTGCACATGGATTCAAATTATAAAGAATTGTTTTAGTAAGTTTACCATTATAATCAAGACGATTCAGGAACTTAGACATAGCCTTGGCTGTGTTAAATTCACCGATAGAATCGAAACCGGTATCAGGACCTAATTTCTCAAACATGCGAGTGTTATTATTACGAATAGCTCCATAATGGAATTGTTGAGTCCATCCTGTTTCCCAATCCATTTCAGCAAATACAACAAGCATAGCAGATTTGAACTTAAGGATTTCTTCTTTAGTCAATTCTGTTCCACCATAAACCTTATTAAAGATAGCCTTAACTTCAGCTTCTGTATAGTCTTCAGCATAAAACTCTTCAATACCGTGGTCAGACAATTTACAACCAAGGCTAGCGAAGAATTCATGACGAACTTTCAATGCTGCAACTACATCATCAAATGTATTGATTGCTACACCACTAACTTCGGCTAATTTTTCTATGTAAGCACGGAAATCAGCAGGAACCTCAACTGCCATGGCTTTATCTGGACGCCATGTTGGCAACATCTTAGTTGCAAATCCACTTTTCTTTGTAGCAATGTGGTATTCAAGTGAATCAATAGGATCATCAGTAGTACAAACTGCTTCTACGTTATAACGAGTCATCATTCCACGTGCTGAATATTCAGGTAAAGCTAGTTTTTCATTACATTCATCAAAAATTTCTCGTGCAGTATCTTTATTAAGAATCTTATCGATACCAAAAGCTGTTTTAAGTTCCAGGTGAGTCCAGTGATAAAGAGGATTTCTCATTGTATAAGGAACTGTCTCTGCCCATTTTTCAAACTTTTCCCAATCTGAAGTATCTGCACCAGTACAAAAACGTTCTGCAACACCGTTAGTACGCATTGCACGCCATTTGTAATGATCTCCGCCCAACCATATTTCAGTTAATGAACGGAATTTGTGGTCGTCAGCAACCATCTTAGGAACTAAATGACAATGATAGTCAATGATAGGCATTTTAGCCGCATGATCGTGATACAATTCTTGTGCAGTTTGTGATTGCAACAAGAAATTTTCATCCATAAAATTCTTCATTTTATTATAGCGTTTAAGTATTTAAAATTGTTACTACTGTATTATTAATAGATATACTGCTAATTACTAAGGTTATAAAGCTATTTTGTGTTTTAGATTTATTAACCGTTATCGCACACGAAAGTAGAAAATTAATTTGGAATAACAAAATTATTCGTATCTTTGCGCAAAACATTTATGATATTTAAACTGTTATCGAACACGGATGAGACATTGTAAGTTAATGCTTCCGTTTTTTTGATAAAAGGTCATAAAACGTTCATTTTAATCACGAGTTTTATATAATTTAGAATTTTATAATAATAAAAGAAATGAAAGCATTAAACAGAGAAAATGTTCAGGCAAATAAATATCCTGAGCGTATCATTCAATTTGGCGAAGGCAATTTCTTGCGCGCATTTGTAGACTGGATCGTTTATAACATGAACCAAAAAGCAGACTTTAATAGTAGTGTTGTTGTTGTTCAGCCAATTGAGAAAGGTATGATTGATATGCTCAATGCTCAAGATTGTCTTTACCACTTAAATCTTCAAGGATTAGATAAAGGAAAAGAAGTTAATAGCATTGAAATGATCGATGTAATTAGCCGTGCTTTGAATCCTTATACTCAGAATGATGAGTTCATGAAATTGGCTGAGAATCCTGAAATGCGTTTTGTTATTTCAAATACAACTGAAGCAGGTATCGCTTTTGATTCTTCATGCAAATTAACTGATGCGCCAGCTTCCTCTTACCCTGGTAAGTTAACTCAGTTATTATATCACCGTTTTAAAACATTCAACGGAGCTTCGGATAAAGGTTTAATCATCTTCCCATGTGAGTTGATCTTCCTTAATGGTAAAGAGTTAAAGAAATGTATTGAACAATATATCGAACTTTGGAGCCTTGGTGAAGAATTCAAGACTTGGTTTGAAACTGCTTGTGGCGTTTACTGCACATTGGTTGACCGTATTGTTCCTGGATATCCTCGTGCTACAATTAATGAAATTCTTGATAAAATCCAGATCGAAGATAAGATGGTTGTTCAGGCTGAAATCTTCCACTTGTGGGTAATCGAAGCTCCTCAATCTATCGCTAAAGAATTCCCTGCTGACAAAGCTGGTTTGAACGTTTTGTTCGTTCCTTCTGAAGCTCCTTATCACGAAAGAAAGGTTACTTTATTGAATGGCCCTCACACTGTACTTTCTCCTGTTGGTTACCTTTCAGGTTTGAATACAGTTAGAGAATGCTGCGAAGATGCTGTAATAGGTAAATTCGTTCACAAAGTAATGTTCGAAGAATTACTTGAAACATTGAACTTACCAAAAGCTGAACTTGAGAAATTCGGTAAAGACGTAATGGAACGCTTCTGCAACCCATTCGTTAAGCATTTCGTAACTTCAATCATGCTTAACTCATTCCCTAAATTCAAAACTCGTGATCTTCCAGGTTTAAAAACTTACTTAGATCGCAAAGGCGAACTTCCTGCAGGTATTGTTCTTGGTTTAGCTGGAATCATCACTTACTACAAAGGTGGAAAACGTGGTGAAGATACTATCGTTCCTAACGATGATCAGGCTATTATCGATTTACTTGCTAAACTTTGGGCTACAGGTTGCACTAAGACAGTTGCAGAAGGAGTTTTAGCTTCTGAAATGATCTGGGGTGAAGACTTGAACAAAGTTTCTGGATTAACAGAAAAAGTAATTGGATACTTAAATTCAATCCAGGAAAAAGGTATGCTTGAAACAGTAAAAGGCATTATCTAATAAAATCCTACTATAATCATAAAGGCGACTTACTCTGCACTTAGCAGTTGTAAGTCGCTTTTTTATGTATTGCCATCACTAACAAATACCGTTTTAGCCTTAGTAAGAAATAAAATATTAAGACTTTTAGAATTCTTATTTCATTTGAGTTATAACAATTTTATCTCTGATATATCTACTATTACACTTATTATCAATATATTATTCAGTACTTATATAATTAGAATCAATCTCTTCAAAAAAGAGAAAAGTATCGGGTTGTTTTTGAGGGGGTAACAAGGTGAGTAACTCTGAAACCCTTTGGTAGTAGGGGTGCTAAATTTTAAACCAAGACATATAAAAGATCTTTTCTACAAAGTTTGTCACACACCATAAAATATACAGATATAAGCTATTCCGAGATTTCCATCGTTATGGATGAGCAAATAAATCTAATCGCTTATAATAAAACAAGCACTCTATCTTTAATTGCGGTCAATAACACTTGCATCATTAAATATAAGACTCAAAGAGAATAAGAATTGATAAAAAACAAGAAATATGGTTGTATAATCGCAATTTTAGCGTATATTTGCAGCCAGATTTTCTCACATTTAATGAAGATAAAGGAAATAGTAAGCGCCCTTGAAAGGTTCGCGCCTCTGCCTTTGCAAGACGGTTTTGATAATGCCGGATTACAAATTGGGCTGACAGAAGCGGAAACAACAGGGGCTTTGTTGTGTCTTGACGTTACTGAATCAGTTATAGATGAAGCAATTTCGTTGGGATACAATCTTGTTATATCCCACCATCCACTCATTTTTAAAGGATATAAGTCCATCACAGGAAAAGATTATGTAGAGTGCTGTATTCTGAAAGCTATTAAAAATGATATCGTAATTTATTCTGCACATACAAATCTGGATAATGCGTCAGGAGGAGTAAATTTCAAAATAGCAGAAAAAATAGGATTAAAGAATGTACGTATTCTTTCATGCAAAGAAGATTCACTGCTTAAATTAGTAACTTTTGTTCCCGTTGAACATGTTGAAAAAGTACGCTTTGCATTATTTAATGCTGGCTGTGGCAACATAGGAAACTATGATTCATGTAGTTATAATCTGGAAGGAGAGGGGACTTTCCGCGCTCAGGAAGAGACACACCCTTTTTGTGGGGAAATAGGTGAATTACATAAAGAAAAGGAAATTCGTATTGAGACAATTCTTCCTTTTTATAAAAAAAGTGCAGTTATGAGAGCATTAATAGCTGCACACCCTTATGAAGAGCCTGCATTTGATTTTTATCCGTTAAAAAATTCCTGGGCACAAGCCGGAGCCGGTGTTATAGGTGAATTAGAAAGCCCTGAAACTGAATTAGATTTTCTGAAAAGGATTAAGAAAACATTTGAAGCTGGCTGCATTAAACATAATAAACTGACAGGCAGACTAATAAGCAAAGTAGCATTATGTGGAGGGGCAGGAGCATTCCTTCTTTCCGATGCTATTAATTATAATGCAGATGCATTTATCACAGGAGAAATTCGATATCACGATTATTTTGGTCACGAAAACGATATTCTAATGACAGAGATTGGTCATTACGAAAGCGAACAATATACAAAAGAGATTTTCTATTCATTATTAAAGGGTTTATTTCCTAATTTTGCAATCCAACTTAGTAAAATAAATACCAATCCCATAAAATATTTATAATAATATGGCTAAAGAAGCAAAAAACGAATCGAAAGAATTAACGGTAGAGCAAAAGCTTAAAGCGTTGTATCAACTGCAAACAATGCTTTCAGAGATTGATAAGATTAAAACGCTGAGAGGTGAACTTCCTCTTGAAGTGCAGGATCTTGAAGATGAAGTTGCCGGTTTGAATACTCGTATTGAAAAGATCAAAGCTGAAATCAGTGAGCTAAAATCTTCAATTGCTGCAAAGAAAATTGAAATTGAATCATCAAAAGCGTCTGTTGAAAAATACAAAGCTCAACAAGAAAATGTACGCAATAACCGTGAGTTCGATTTTCTATCTAAAGAGATTGAGTTCCAGACTTTGGAAATCGAGCTTTGTGATAAGAGAATAAAAGAATTTATTGTAGAGGAAAAATCTAGAAGCGAAGAAGTTTTAAGTAGCAATGAAGCTTTAGAAGAAAGACAAAAAGACTTAGCTGTTAAGAAGAGTGAACTCGATGAGATTGTTTCTGAAACAAAGCAAGAAGAAGAAAAGCTAAGAGAAAAAGCTAAGGTCCTTGAAACAACAATTGAGCCTCGTTTGTTACAAGCATTTAAACGTATCCGTAAAAACTCTCGTAATGGTTTGGGCATCGTTTATGTACAACGTGATGCTTGTGGTGGTTGTTTTAATAAGATTCCACCTCAGAGACAATTAGACATCCGTATGCGCAAAAAAATTATTGTATGTGAATACTGTGGTAGAGTAATTATCGACCCTGAATTGGCTGGAATTGAAATAGAACACCCTTCAGCAAAATAACAACATATCTAGTTGTTACATAAGTAGAAGTAGATATTCTTCAACAAAATAATCATCAAAAGAGAGAATTCATAAGTTCTCTCTTTTTTGATTTTATATGAGTAATAGGAAGATACCGAAGGGCAAAAATAGAACCAATAACATTATCCTCCCAAAATATGCTGATCCGGTATAACGAAGCATTTGTTTGTTACAAGAAGACCTTAGATTTTGCATATATCTTCAATGCATGCAAACAGAGATGTTTATGGTTTAAAGAAGATTATAATCAGGGATGTCTTCTAAAAAAGTATAAGTCTGATTAACGTAATCCATCTTACAACAGTAATGGTTAATTCCATTGCTCACAATCAAATAGTCTACTTTTAACACGAAATTATAATTTGTAATCTGATTAAAAACAGCTTGTGTAATTTCTATCTGTGGAGCTTTATACTCAAGAATCATCTTAGCTGAAAGATTACGATTATAAAGTACTGTATCACAACGTTTTTTAGTTCCGTTTAGATTTAGTAAAACTTCATTTGCCATTAATGACGATGGATAGCCTTTATAAGTAATTAGAAAGTGAATAAAGTGCTGCCGTACCCATTCCTCTGGAGTAAGAGCAACATATCGTCTCCTTATTACATCGAAAATTACTTTTTTACCATTACGTTCCGCTATTTTAGTTTCGTATTTTGGTAGGTTTAACAATAACATTTATTAAATTTGTAGTTTAAAAAAATGAATATACCCGATAATAAACACAAATTTAGCAGATAATTATGAAAACTAAGCAAGAAATAGTGGAAAATTGGCTTCCTCGTTACACAAAACGATCATTAAAAGATTTCGGAGAATACATTCTGTTGACAAACTTCAATAAATATGTAGAAATATTTGCTGAACAATTTAATGTTCCTGTTTTAGGCAGAGATGCAAATATGACTTCTGCAACTGCGGAAGGAATTACTATTATTAACTTTGGAATGGGAAGCCCCAATGCAGCAATTATCATGGATTTACTTGGAGCTATACACCCTAAAGCATGCTTGTTCCTTGGAAAATGTGGAGGTATAGATAAGAAAAACCAAATAGGAGATCTCATTCTTCCAATTGCTGCTATCAGAGGTGAAGGAACTTCCAATGACTATTTCCCTCCTGAAGTACCTGCTTTGCCGGCATTTATGTTGCAACGTGCAGTATCTTCTTCTATCCGCGATTATGCCAGAGACTATTGGACTGGAACCGTATATACAACGAATAGAAGAATTTGGGAACACGACGAAAAATTTAAAGAGTACCTGTTACAAACCCGTGCTATGGCAGTTGATATGGAAACTGCAACTCTATTTACAACAGGATTTGCCAACCACATTCCAACTGGAGCATTACTCTTAGTTTCAGACCAACCAATGATACCTGAGGGCATTAAAACAGATAAAAGTGATAATATGGTTACACAAAACTATGTACACGAACATGTAGAAATAGGAATTGCTTCACTGAAAATGATTATTGATCAAAAGAAGACTGTTAAGCATCTAAAATTTGATAAGTAACTAGCATAAATAAATGGCAAAAAAAGAATTTACATACGAAGATATCATTAAGGATATAAAAGCAAAGGAATACAAGCCTCTCTATTATTTAATGGGAGAAGAACCTTACTATATTGATTTAATCTCTGATTATATCACTCAAAACGTTCTTACCGAGATTGAAAAAGAATTCAATCTTACTGTTGTATACGGTGCTGATGTAGATGTAGCAACAATAATAAATGCTGCAAAGAGGTATCCAATGATGTCTGAATATCAGGTTGTTGTAGTAAAAGAAGCTCAAAATATTAAGAATTTAGATGAGCTCTCATTTTATCTTCAAAAACCATTAAATTCCACTATTCTGGTTATTTGTCATAAACATGGCGTACTGGATAGGCGTAAAAAGCTGGCTGCAGAAATTGAAAAGAAAGGAGTACTTTTTGAATCAAAAAAAATAAAGGATACAATGCTCCCAGGGTTTATCACTTCGTACCTAAAAAGAAAAGGAATTGATATAGAACAAAAGTCTTCAGCAATGATTGCAGACTTTGTAGGAGCAGATTTAAGCCGTCTTACCGGTGAGCTTGAGAAATTAGTTATCACACTACCTTCTGAACAAAAGCGCGTAACCCCGGAACAAATAGAGAAGAATATAGGAATAAGCAAGGATTATAATAACTTTGAATTGAAAAATGCATTAATAGAAAAGAATGTTTTTAAGGCAAATCAAATAATAAAATATTTTGCAGAAAATCCAAAAACAAACCCGATCCAAGTTACCTTGTCTTTACTATTTAATTTTTTCTCCAATTTGATGCTTACTTATTATACACCCGAAAAATCAGAACAAGGAATTGCTCAGCAGTTAGGCCTAAAGACTACCTGGCAATCAAAAGATTATTTGATTGCAATGCGAAAATATAGTGGAGTAAAAGTTATGCAGATAATTGGCGAGATAAGAAATTGTGACGCTAAATCAAAAGGAGTTGGAAATAACACTTCAGATAATGAGGAGCTACTCCGAGAACTAGTATATAATATTTTGCATTAATTAGAATTTCATTCCACAGATAAAGCCTTCATTTATGAAGGCTTTTTTTATGTTAGAGTTATCTTATAAAATACATTTAAATAAGGTCACAAATCAACTTCTTCACATTACATAATATAACTAGGAAATCAAAATATGAAAATATTTTTTATTTTTTTTCTAGAACATATTGCATTTATTACCTCAAAATACCACATAAAACACTGCATTATAATAGTTTATACCATATTTAGTCTCTTTAGAATCATTTATATTCCTCTTTTTTGCATAATGTAGGTAAATTCTTTAAGCATTTAAATTTTGAGAGATACAATTGTTAATCATAGCCGAGTTAAATGCAGTATACATTTATAATAGCCAATACCTATTTACAATAGTGAATATTTTTGTAACTATTAACAATAAACACAAATGTACCGCAGATTATATTTGTGAACTATACGATACAAGTGTATAATATAGCTAATAGAAAACATTTGTAACTTATAAATTCACAAATAAACACTTCTATAAGTAAGTTTACTATAAGCCCTATTTATAGCTTAAAAGTACTAGTTTAAAAGATAATATATCAGATAAATACAATCTTCCAATAAATTAAAACTATAGATCAGAAGAATTTTGCATAATAACATTTGTAATTAGTAAAATATAAATTTTTAATTCTATTTGTATATATCTGATAACTATATAATTACAATTTATATCTAAAGTTAAACTTATACTTATATTATAATGAATATCTATTATAAAGTACTGCCATTATACATTTGTATTACTTTGTTTCTGATTGTAAATTCAATAATTAAACATTTGTTATTTGCATATGTGAATTATTCTATTTACATTTGTCGAATCATTGTTTACAATTAGATTTTTACATTTATATATTAAAAAACTACAGAGATGAAAGATAGAATTGAAGCTATAATGAGAAGAGAACATTTAACTCCTTCTTCATTTGCTGAAAGCATCGAAATTCAGCGTTCTACATTAACCCATATTTTGCGCGGCAGAAATAACCCGAGCCTTGATGTAGTTATGAAAATTCATCAACGATATAAATACGTAAATTTGGATTGGCTGCTTTATGGAAATGGCAATATGATAAACCAGGAAAAAACATCCAATGATTTTCAGGGCACTTTATTTGATGAGAATGCAGAAAATACGCCTATTCCTACGGTTGAAACAGAATATCGCAAGGAAATTGCATTAAAAGCTCCTGAAACAACCCCTAAAGAAGCTGTTAAAGAGGAAGTTAGATACATAGAAAGACCTCCAAGAAAAATCACTGAAATAAGAATTTTCTTCGATGATAATACATTTGAGATCTTCAAAGGTGAAAAATTGCCTTTCTAAAAATATAATGAAGACAGGTAAAGCATAAATTGGACAAAATGGCGTATCTTTGTCGCCTGAACGAGAATTAGTCCTATTCATGAAAAAATTTATTTTAGATTTAACGGTTACTGCCAACATTCAGTTACACGCTAACTATGTGTTGATCAAGATGACCTCTCAGGAAATATTGCCTGAAATGATTCCCGGGCAATTTGCAGAAATAAGAGTGGACGGATCGCCTACCACCTTTCTTCGTCGCCCAATTTCAATTAATTATGTAGATAGAGTAAACAATGAAGTTTGGTTTCTTGTACAGTTGATTGGAGACGGTACACGCACTTTAGCTAGAGTTACTGAAGGAGATATAGTAAATGCTGTAATGCCACTTGGAAATGGCTTTACCATTCCACAGGAGCCCTCAAATAAGCTTCTACTCATAGGAGGAGGCGTAGGAACTGCCCCTCTGCTGTATTTAGGAGAGAAATTACAGGCAAAAGGCTGTAAACCAACCTTCTTACTAGGCGCCCGCTCTGCAAACGATTTGCTGCAATTAGAGGACTTTGCTAAGTTTGGAGATGTATATACTACTACTGAAGATGGTAGCGCCGGAGAAAAAGGATTTGTTACCCAACATCCCGTATTGAATAATCAACAATTTGATCGTATTTATACTTGTGGACCTAAGCCTATGATGATGGCTGTGGCCAAATATGCCAAAGCAAATAATATTGAATGTGAAGTCTCTCTGGAGAATAAAATGGCATGTGGTGTAGGCGCTTGCTTATGCTGTGTAGAAAATACTGTAGATGAAGGACATATCTGTGTGTGTACAGAGGGACCTGTTTTAAATATAAAGAAGTTGTTATGGCAGATTTAAGTGTAAATATTGGTGAACTAAAAATGAAAAATCCGGTAATGTCAGCATCGGGTACATTTGGATACGGAGAAGAGTTCGAAGATTTTATAGATATTGCGCGAATAGGTGGTATAATTGTAAAAGGTACAACTCTTCACAAACGTGAAGGGAACCCATATCCACGTATGGCAGAGACTCCTTCTGGTATGTTAAACGCTGTAGGACTGCAGAATAAGGGTGTAAATTACTTCGTTGAGCACATTTATCCAAGGATTAAAGACGTAGATAGCAACATAATAGTCAATGTTTCAGGATCAGCAATAGAAGATTACGTTAAAACAGCAGAAATCATTAACGAACTTGTAAATATTCCTGCTATAGAACTAAATATATCCTGCCCTAATGTAAAACAAGGTGGTATGGCTTTTGGGGTATCGGCAAATGGAGCATGTGATGTAATAAGCGCTGTTCGTTCTGTTTACAAAAAGACACTTATCGTAAAATTGTCGCCTAATGTTACAGATATTACTGAGATTGCCCGTGCGGCTGAAGCATCTGGTGCAGATAGTGTTTCTTTGATAAATACGCTTTTAGGAATGGCAATTGATGCAGAAAAACGTTGTCCACTATTGTCAACAGTTACAGGCGGTTTGAGCGGACCTGCAGTTAAACCAATTGCTTTGCGTATGGTATGGCAAGTTGCTAAAGCTGTAAATATTCCTGTAATTGGCCTGGGTGGTATTATGGACTGGAAAGATGCTGTAGAATTTATGCTTGCCGGTGCATCTGCGGTGCAAATTGGAACGGCAAACTTTATTGATCCTGCTGTTACTGTAAAGGTAATAGATGGTATAAATAATTACTTAGAAAGAAATGGTTACTCCTCCGTAAAAGATATAATTGGAGCTTTGGAAGTATAATCTGATTATTAAACAAATATTAGCTTAGAGTTAAGCTAATATCCGGTTATATTTTTTAGAAAAAAACTACAGATAAATTCAAAAAGGCGTACACTGTATTAAAATTTAGTGTACACCTTTTTAATATATATTCTAGACTAAAATTTCAATTAGCGGTTAAAGAATTCCTTAACTCCCGTTAAGTTTTAGTTAGAGTTATGAAATATATTGATTAAGTATTACTTTAATAAGTCAGGTCTCAGGCGTTTAGTTCGTTCAAGTGATTGCGAAAATTCCCATTCTGAGATTTTTGCTTCGTGACCTGAGAGTAAAATATCAGGAACTTTCCATCCATTATAATCAGCTGGTCTAGTATAAACTGGAGCCGCTAAAAGATTGTCCTGAAAGGAATCTGAAAGAGCAGATTGTTCGTCGGATATAACGCCTGGAATTATGCGAACAATAGCATCCGCCATTACAGCCGCTGCTAATTCGCCACCAGTCAAAACATAATCACCTATACTAATTTCCTTTGTAATTAAGTGTTCCCGAATTCTATAATCAATACCTTTGAAGTGTCCGCAAAGAATAATCAGGTTATTGGTCAATGAAAGAGTATTTGCCATCTTTTGGTCAAATTGTTCACCGTCGGGAGTGGTAAAAATCACCTCATCGTACTCTCTTTCAGCCTTCAAAGAATTTATACATCTTTCAATGGGCTCAATTTTCATCACCATCCCGGCACAACCGCCAAATGGATAATCGTCTACCTTATGATGCTTGTCTGTGGTATAATCACGGAGATTGTGAATATGAATCTCAGCAAGTCCTTTGTTCTGAGCTCTTTTAAGAATAGAACAATTGAAGAATCCTTCAATCATTTCAGGTAAAACTGTAATTATATCAATGCGCATAGCTCTATTTTTTTTGCAAAAGTACAAATAAATATGCTTGTTCGAGGTAGATATTCATGAAGAAAATACGTATTTTTGTCCAAAAGAACCCAAAAGATGACTGCAAAGGAAAAAATAGAGCAATTACGTGCTGAACTGCATCGCCATAACCACAACTATTATGTATCTAACTCTCCAAAAATTTCCGATCTGGAATATGATAAACTCCTGAAAGAACTTCAGGAACTGGAAGAACAATACCCTGAATATTATGACGATAATTCGCCAACAATGCGTGTGGGAAGCGATATCAATAAGAACTTCACGCAAGTGGCTCATAAATATCCGATGCTCTCGCTTGGAAATACTTATTCGGAATCTGAGGTTACTGACTTTTATGAACGCGTACGCAAATCATTAAACGAAGATTTTGAGATTTGTTGCGAAATAAAGTTTGATGGGACGTCCATTTCTTTGACTTATGTAGACGGACAACTTGTAAGAGCCGTGACTAGAGGTGATGGCGAAAAAGGAGATGATGTTACTGATAATGTAAAAACTATCAAAACAATACCTTTAGTTCTTCACGGGAATGACTACCCCCAGGAATTTGAAATCCGAGGAGAAATCCTTTTGCCATGGACCGTTTTTGAAGATTTGAACCGGGAAAAGGAAGCTCGTGAGGAACCTCTTTTTGCAAATCCAAGAAATGCTGCTTCGGGAACACTTAAGCAACAAAATTCATCTGTAGTTGCTTCCAGAAAACTAGATGCATATCTTTATTATCTATTGGGAGAGAATCTACCTTGCGACGGCCATTTTGAGAATCTGGAAGCCGCTCAACGATGGGGATTTAAGATTTCGGATGCAATCCGAAAATGTAAAACCCTTCAGGAAGTGTTTGATTTTATAAATTATTGGGATACGGAGCGTAAAAACCTCCCGGTCGCTTCAGATGGTATTGTACTGAAGGTAAACTCTTTACGTCAACAAAAAACTTTAGGATACACAGCAAAATCTCCTCGTTGGGCCATTGCATATAAATTTCAGGCCGAGCAGGCTTTGACACGTCTCAATGAAGTAACGTTTCAGGTAGGCAGAACAGGAGCAGTAACTCCGGTTGCCAATCTGGATCCCGTTCAACTTTCAGGAACCATGGTTAAGCGTGCTTCGCTACACAATGCCGACATTATTGAAGGATTAGATCTTCACATTGGCGACATGGTTTACGTTGAAAAGGGCGGAGAAATTATTCCCAAGATTACCGGAGTAGATACAAACGCCCGCTTTATGATCGGTGAAAAGGTGAGATTTATCACTAATTGCCCCGAATGTGGCTCAAAATTAATACGTTATGAAGGTGAAGCTGCTCATTATTGCCCGAACGAAAACGCTTGTCCTCCTCAGATTAAAGGAAAGATAGAGCATTTCATTAGTCGGAAAGCCATGAACATTGACGGATTAGGCCCCGAAACAGTTGATCTGTTCTACAGATTGGGATTAGTAAATTCGCCGGCCGACCTATATACACTTACAGCTGAACAAATTAAAGGCCTCGATAGAATGGGAGAAAAATCGGCTGAAAACATAATAAACGGACTTCTAATATCTAAAAATGTGCCATTTGAACGAGTTGTTTTTGCACTGGGTATCAGGTTTGTAGGAGAAACAGTGGCCAAGAAAATTGCAAAATCCTTTAGCTCTATTGAAGAACTAGAACATGCAACTTTAGAAACCCTTATACAGGTTGATGAAATAGGAGAGAAAATAGCACAAAGTATTGTTAGTTACTTCTCTGACGAAAAGAACATTATACTGGTTAACAGATTAAAAGAAGCCGGACTCAATTTTACCCGTTCCGAGGAACACGAACAGGTAAGCGATAAACTTAAAGGGTTCTCAATTGTTATAAGTGGTGTATTTACCCATCATTCCCGGGATGAATACAAAAATCTGATTGAACAAAACGGGGGGAAGAATGTAGGTTCTATTTCTTCAAAGACAAGTTTTATTCTTGCCGGTGAAAATATGGGCCCCAGTAAGCTGGAAAAGGCCAGTAAATTAGGAATTCGCATTGTTAACGAAGAGGAGTTCTTAGAGCAAATATTGTAACCATTTAACACGAAATAAATTATTTTCATCACTTACGTATAGTAAAAATAGAAAATATTCGTACTTTTGCACCACAAATACCTTTAGATTATAATAACACTTATGATACAGTCAAAATTAAGAGGTATGGGCGTAGCTTTTATTACCCCATTCAAAGAAGACGAAAGCGTTGATTATGAAGCAATCATTAGATTAGTAGACTATCAACTTCAAAACGGAACAGACTTTCTGGTTATTCTGGCAACTACTGCCGAAACAGTAACTCTTTCATCCGAAGAAAAAATTAAAATTCAGAAATTGATCATAGAGCGTGTCAATGGCCAGATTCCAATCGTCTTAGGCGTTGGAGGAAATAATACCAAAGCTGTTGTCGAAACTCTTAAGAATGATGACTTTACAGGAATAGACGCCATTTTGTCTGTTGTGCCTTATTACAATAAACCATCTCAGGAAGGTATTTATCAGCACTTCAAAGCAATTTCAAATGCAACAGAACTCCCCATTATATTATATAATGTTCCGGGACGCACAGGCGTAAATATGACTGCAGAAACAACCCTTCGTTTAGCACGTGACTTTAAAAATATCGTAGCTATCAAGGAGGCATCGGGAAATATTACTCAGATGGATGATATTATCAAAAACAAGCCAGAAAACTTTAATGTACTTTCAGGTGATGATGGTATTACCTTCCCTCTAATTACTCTTGGTGCTGTAGGCGTAATTTCCGTCATTGGAAATGCTTTTCCGCGTGAATTCAGTAGAATGACCAGATTGGCATTGGCAGGAGATTATGCAAATGCACTATCCATCCATCACAAGTTCACCGAATTATTCGATTTACTCTTTATAGATGGCAATCCTGCAGGAGTAAAATCAATGTTGAATGCCATGGGGATGATTGAGAACAAACTTCGTCTGCCTCTTGTACCTACACGCATAACAACATTCGAAAAAATTCGTTCTGTACTGAACGAGCTTAATATTAAGTGCTAAAATTAGTAGCAGATACCTCCAAAAGTGGGCTCATACCGAAAACCTGTGGGGAATATCTTTTAATTTTATATCTTTGCCCATAAAAAAGATATACACGATGAGTTACGATGATTTACTCCGCTTTATCCTTCCTGATGGTCTGTTTGATTACTTTGAGTTGGTTGACTTTAAACCAGGTGATGAAAAAGTCCATATCCACTTTGATGAACAGAATATTCTTCCAGAAGAATATTCCACTGATAAGTTAGAAAGCAAAGGTTTTTATGAAGAGATAAAGATGTATGATTTTCCGATTCGTGGTCGTAGCTGCATTCTTCATATTCGTCGTCGTCGCTGGTATAATCATACCCAGGAAAAGTTAGTAACCCGCAATTGGGAATTAGTTGCTCAAGGTACGCGAATCAGTGAAGAATTTGCGTCTTTTTTAAAAGCTATGGATCGACTCTCACGCCATTAGCATTGCTTCCTTAGCTATCCATTATGGCCTTGATGAGAAACAATTAGAGGCTCAGTACAAGAATCATCTTAGCAATTTTAAGTCTTGGAATCAACAAGAACATGCTCATGACTGGGTATTGTTTCCTGAGAATATTGGTTCTCAAATTAGTATTGATGAGACATCGCTCTCACAAGGAGAGCTTTACACTATTGTAACCAATAAATCCGGCAAGGGGCGTAAGGGTAGTCTGATAGCTATGGTTAAGGGAACTGATGTTGAAACTGTTTGTGCTGTACTTATGCGTCTATCCCGACGTATTCGCTGGAAAGTTCGGGAAGTTACATTGGATATGGCTTCTAATATGGAGAAAATAATACATCGTTGCTTTCCCCCTGCCAGGCAAGTGACAGACCGTTTTCATGTTCAAAAGCTGGCTTATGAAGCAGTACAGGAGATGCGAATAAAACATCGTTGGAATGCTATAGATAATGAATCCAATGCACTGGCCTTAGCTAAAGCAAAGGGAGAATCTTTCAGACAAGTAATTTTCGAAAATGGAGATACTTGTAAGCAGTTGCTGGCAAGAAGTCGTTATTTACTCTTTAAAAAAGAATCTTTGTGGGGACCTTCACAAAGAACCAGGGCTGCTATTTTGTTTAGGGAATATCCAGATATAAAGAAAGCCTACTACCTCTCACAACAATTAGGGCTTATCTATCATCAGTGTTATCAGAAAGAGGTGGCGTTAACAAGGTTGGCAAGGTGGTATGACCAAGTAGATAATTCCGGCTTCTTATCTTTTGGGACTGTAGCAAGGTCTATTCAAACACACTATGCTAATATTATAAACTATTTTGAGAATCGAGCTACGAATGCTTCGGCTGAATCATTCAATGCAAAGATTAAAGCTTTTAGAACCGCACTAAGAGGTGTAAGAGATATAAAATTCTTTATATTTAGAATATGCAATATTTTTGCTTAAAATATAAATCCCACAGGTTTTCGGTATGATCCCAAAAGTGGTAGATTAGTGGCAGATAAAAAACGATCTGCCACTAATCTACCACTTTCATTTTAAAGACTTTATCCCTCAAATAGCGGGAGGTGGCAGATAACTTTGCAATTTTTAAATTTTTATTTGAAATGCAATTGCTTGTTGTTTTTTCAAAAATTCAGCCATTCCATCGAATAAAATAAAAAAAGCTCCCCTACAAACTGTGATTTGTAGGGGAGCTTTTTTTGTGACCCCGACAGGATTCAAACCTGTAACCTTCTGATCCGTAGTCAAATGCTCTATTCAGTTGAGCCACGGGGCCAATAATAAACAAATTCAAGCTTTAAAAAACTTTGTGACCCCGACAGGATTCAAACCTGTAACCTTCTGATCCGTAGTCAAATGCTCTATTCAGTTGAGCCACGGGGCCAATAATTAAACAAACAAGCTTTAAAAAACTTTGTGACCCCGACAGGATTCAAACCTGTAACCTTCTGATCCGTAGTCAAATGCTCTATTCAGTTGAGCCACGGGGCCATTTGTTTAACGGGTGCAAAGGTAGCCTCTTTTTCCGAAAATGCAAGGGTTTTATGCACTTTTTTTATAAAAATTATTCGATAAAACGAGAATTGAATAACAACCAGCCCAGACTTAAACCAAAATTCCAGTTCTTTGATGGTGAGCTATAGTGATTTACGTATACACTTATTGCTCCAATTGGCAAACGACAAACCAAAGATAATTCTCCTAAATATTCGAATTTAGAGAACGCCTTTCCATATACAGCCTTATTTATTGAGTTTTTTTCAATTGGGTATATTGGCAAAAAGCCGTAAACTTCTCCTCGCAAATGAAATAACGAACTGATATTATAGATAGGTTTTATTCCAAGTGCCAAATACTGATTTGCCCGAAAAGCATCATTATAAGTAATCATGCTATGAGGTGTTGGCGTAAATGCTCCGGCACCAAGCAATGTAGCTGTATAGTTTTCAGAGAAATTCTTGGAAGAATAAAGAGCTTCCAAATAAGTTCCTAAGGTAAATGAAGGGGTTATCTTATGATATTTCTCATTCATATAAGATATTTGCATCCAGGATTGTTTTTTATTATAATCACCACCTCCTAGCGTATCTGTTCCTGAAACATATTTCTCATTTCCAGTGAAGATCTGTGCAAGAAGCAAATCCTTGCTACCTTCAGTTGCATACTGCCTTGCATTCAAGGTACTACCACCAAAGCCTATTGATCCTCCAAAGAGTTTATAGGTACTTTTATCATGTTTAGATGTATCAAAGTTTATTATACTAGTTTGAAAGTATTGGTCCGTTATATCAGCTATACCAACGCCAAACTCAGCTTTCTTATTTGACAAAAATGGCAGAGCCGCTTTCAATTTTATAAAGCGTTCATCTTTCTTATTAAAAGCTGGCTTATCATTACTGGAGAACAACTTGTCATTCATATAATAATCAAATGTAGATATAGAAGCAATAAACCTGTAAGAAGTAGGAATTTTTGTAGAAAAATCTACTTTGGCCGTCAGCTGCAGGTTATTATACACTTTACCCAATTGTCCATCAAAAATAAAATCTTTGGAATAGTAGTTCAAGTCTTTGTAAGAAAGGCCAAAGTAAACCTGATTTGAATTAGTGGAAGATATATTTCCGCCAGCGCGTACAGAGAAGTTATCCTCCATT
This sequence comes from uncultured Bacteroides sp., assembly GCF_963678845.1. NCBI lineage: Bacteria > Pseudomonadati > Bacteroidota > Bacteroidia > Bacteroidales > Bacteroidaceae > Bacteroides > uncultured Bacteroides sp. The sequence goes on along the minus strand of NZ_OY787464.1, from coordinate 168,982 downwards.
TTCACTTTTAGATTCAAATTGTATGTATCATCAATAGGATTGTATACTGCATGAGGGATAATTTCAGAAATAACATTGTCGGATAATAATCTGAAATAGCCACGTTTAAAATCCTCATAAGTGAATGTTTTATTTTCTGAATCATGAAACTCTTTCTTGATGTATATTCTTTGTTGGGCATTAGCTCCTTGAATGCTTATATTCTTAAAACGCAACTCCGGAAGGTTACTTTTAAATACTAACCTGCGCAAGCGAATATTATCTGCATTTACACGCCGTTGAATGCGTTGTTTAATAGAATCCATGAGACTCATTGTTCTATTATAGCCAATATCATGAAATTCCTTAAGTCGGTCAAAATCTAAAAGAGACACATCGTCAAACTTAAAATTCATAATAATACCAGCCGAATCAGGAAGAGAATAATTTGTTTTTTGCATAACCATATTTTCAATCTGACTCATAATATCATTCTCATCTGGCCTTGTTGGATTTGAAGCAACAACACTACCAATAATAATATCAGGATGAAAATCGTCACGCATAACATCTGTAGGAAAGTTATTATAGATTCCACCATCATAAGCAAGTACCCCATCTATCGTTATGGGTTTAAACACAAAAGGGAAGCTCATGGATGCACGAACGGCATCACCTAAATCTCCGTTCTTCATCACTAATTGTCTTTTATTGTAGACATCAGAAGCTACACAACGAAAAGGAACGAACAAATTATTAAAATCGCCTCCACAAAGAGCTGTTGCACGTGCAAACAAATCTATAAAAACAAGATTCATTTGAATAGGATTTACCATACTTGACGGCAAAAACTGAGGTTTCACTAAACTTAGCGAATCTTTTAATGACATTCTGATATTAAAAAATTCGGGCGTTGGAGCATTTTTCTTGAAATAATACACATAGCGTTCCTCTACTTCACCTGTATACCAACGTTTAAACTCTTCAGAAGCAAGTATTTTCTCCATATCATCAGGAGAAAATCCCATTGCATACATCGATCCGATAATAGCACCCATTGAAGTTCCTGCAATATAATCTATCGGGATATTATTTTCCTCCAATGCCCGGATAATACCTATGTGAGTCATTCCTTTTGCACCTCCACCGCTGAGAACAAGCCCAACTTTCTGCGCAGATGAATATGGAATGATTAAAGCTGACAAAATAACAATTAAAAGAATCTTTCTCATAAAATAAATGAATACTTATAGTTACCAATATCGTTATAAATATTCAAATATAGAGAATAGTTTGCATATATCGTTTACCAAACAAGTTTTTTATAAGCAAAAAAAAGAGCATTACAGCTATATTCAGTCGCAATGCTTTTTTTATATATAAAAACCCTTTTAAAGGGAGCTTATCAAATCAATTCAATACTTCTTTTCACAAAATTATTTAGGGCTTCACCCTTCAACATATTGTTTTGAAGAAGAGCTAAGTCGATTAATTGGCGAATAATCTTATTATTCACTGCATAGTCGCTTAAAACAGAGTCCTTCTTTGTTTTTAATTCAGCTGTTTTTTTATCAAGATCAGCCAATTCATCTTTCTCTACTGCAGGAATTTCTTCATCCTTTTTGCCTTCATGTAGCTTCTTTAATTCAGCTTGACGGATATTAAGTAACTCTATTTCAGTCTGTACTGGCTGAATAGCAGCAGAACATTCCTTATCTTCTTCATCCATTACCTGTTTTACTAATTTATGATCAGCATTAACCACCAAATTAAACATATCAGGCATTTCACCGTAGAAACTCATTCCTGGCTGCAGATTAGCCATCTCTTTCATTCGACGCATATACTCGCTTTGAGTAATCATGATGGGAGAACCATTTTCACCTAATGACTGAGAAACAATATTAAACTCAACTTTTTCCATTACAGGAAGCTGACTTTTGAAAAGAGTTGAAAGAATTTCATGTTTTCCTTCCTCCAAAGCAGTTTCTTTCTTGTCTTCTTTTGCAATCAGATGATCAACAATATCGCTATCGACTCGGGTAAAGCGGCTCTTTTCAAGTTTCTGTTCCAGTAGATTTATCACAGCTGTATCTAATTGTCCATCTAACAACAGGACATTATATCCTTTATTTGTAGCAGCTTCAATGTAGCTAAATTGCTCGTCTTTATTATTGGCATACAGATAGATAAGATTACCCTCTTTGTCTGTCTGGTTATCCTTTATCAATGTTTTATATTCTTCAAACGTATAAAACTTAGAATCTGTATCCTTTAACAATGCAAATTTGGCAGCTTTATCATAAAAGTCTTCCTGAGTAAGCATTCCGTAGTTGATAAAGATCTTAAGATCATCCCACTTTTCTTCAAATTCCTTACGGTCATTCTTAAAGATTGATTGCAAGCGATCTGACACTTTCTTGGAGATATGAGAAGAAATCTTTTTCACATTAGAATCACTCTGCAGATAAGAACGAGACACGTTTAACGGAATATCTGGAGAATCAATTACACCATGAAGCAATGTAAGAAAGTCGGGAACAATTCCTTCTACAGAATCTGTTACATAAACTTGGTTGCAATACAGCTGAATCTTGTTTTTATTCAGATCCATATTGCTTTTTACTTTAGGGAAGTACAAGATACCTGTTAAATTGAACGGATAATCTACATTTAAATGAATCCAGAACAATGGTTCATCAGACATTGGATATAAGTCTTTGTAGAATTTCTTGTAATCTTCTTCTTTTAATTCAGATGGTTTGCGAGTCCACAAAGGATTTGTGTCATTAATAACATTATCTTCTTCAGTTTCAACTTGTTTGCCATCTTTCCATTCTTTTTTCTTTCCGTAAGCAACTGGTACAGCCAGGAAGCTACAATATTTCTTTAACAAAGAAGATATGCGGGCTTCTTCCAGAAATTCTTTGCAATCATCATCAATATAAAGAATGATATCAGTTCCACGGTCTGCTTTTTCAATCTCTTCCAAAGTAAATTCAGGGCTTCCGTCACAGCTCCATTTTACTGCTTTAGCACCTTCTTTAAAAGACTTTGTGATAATTTCCACTTTCTTGGAAACCATGAAAGAAGAATAAAATCCCAAACCAAAGTGTCCGATAATAGCATTTGCATCATTCTGGTATTTTTCCAAGAAATCATTTGCTCCGGAGAAAGCTATCTGGTTGATGTATTTATCTATTTCTTCAGCTGTAAGTCCGGTACCGCGGTCAGAGATTGTGATAGTTTCTTTCCCTAATGAAACTTTAACTGTAAGATCGCCTAGTTCTCCTTTAAATTCTCCCACAGAAGCAAAAGTCTTCAGTTTTTGTGTAGCATCTACAGCATTAGAAACTATCTCACGAAGAAAGATCTCGTGATCACTATACAAGAACTTTTTAATGACGGGGAAAATATTTTCGGTAGTTACCCCAATGTTTCCTTTTTGCATAATCTAAACTATATTTTAATTTGTTATTTAAAAAAATTATATTCTTTTACTTTAGAAGAGACAAAAAAAATGCCAGATTAGGTATAATCTGACATTTTGACCGAATTTTATTTTCAGAAATTCTTTTTATTCTACTGTTGATTTAATAACTGACATGCTTAAATCTGTATTTCCTTGAGTAAAATCAACAGAAATTGTATCACCTTCTTTAATACCAGAAGTAATTATAATTTCAGATAATCCATCTTCCAGATAATTTTGTATAGCACGTTTCAAAGGACGGGCGCCAAACTGTACATCATAACCTTTAGAAGCTAAGAACTTTTTAGCCTGATCAGTTATAACTAACTTATAGCCAATAGTTTCAATGCGTCCATAAAGTCCAGATAATTCTATATCTACAATCTTTGTAATAGCATCCAAAGAGAGCTGATCAAAGGTAATTATCTCATCCACACGATTAATAAACTCAGGTGCAAAGGATTTATTCAAGGCCTTTTGAATCACATTACGAGCAAATTCTTTGTCGTCCAAACGGCTTTGAGTTGCAAAGCCCACGCCGTGTCCAAATTCCTTCAACTGGCGGGTTCCAATATTAGAAGTCATAATCAAAACGGTATTCTTAAAGTCCACTGTTTTGCCATAACTGTCAGTTAAACGCCCTTCATCCATAATTTGAAGCAATAGATTAAACACATCTGGATGCGCCTTTTCTATTTCATCCAAAAGTACTATAGAATAAGGTTTTCTTCTTACTTTCTCTGTCAGCTGACCGCCTTCTTCATAACCAACGTATCCCGGAGGAGCTCCAACCAGACGAGAAACCGTGAATTTTTCCATATATTCACTCATATCTATACGAATCAAAGCATCCGAAGAGCCAAACATGTATTTTGCAAGCTCCTTGGCCAGGAGTGTTTTACCTACACCTGTTGGTCCCAAGAACATGAAAGTACCAATTGGCTTATTAGGATCTTTAAGTCCAACACGGCTTCTACGAATAGCCTTAACTAGCTTATCTACAGCAGGATCCTGTGCTACAACCTTAGAAAGAAGATCTTCCTTCATTCTGGCTAGTTTCATTCCCTCAGCCTGCGCCATTCTTTGTACAGGTATACCTGAAATCATAGAAACTACTTCCGAAATTTCCTCTTCATCAACGGTTTGTCGATTCTGTTTTATGTTAGCTTCCCAATCTCGTTTCAAATCTTCCAACTGATTGGTATACTCTTTTTCTTTATCTCTGAAGCTAGCCGCAAGCTCATAATTCTGCAGTTTTACTGCTTCATTCTTTTTGCTTTTAGTTTCATCAATCAGTTTTTCTTGCTCCTCAATCTCCTTTGGTACATTGATATTGGCTAGATGTACGCGTGAACCGGCTTCATCGAGTGCATCGATAGCCTTATCTGGGAAATTACGGTCGGTAACATATCTTTCTGTTAGCTTCACACAGGCCAATAATGCATCGTCTGTGTAGGCTACATTATGATGATCTTCATACTTTTCCTTAATATTTTTAAGGATTTGAAGTGTTTCATCCGGAGTGGTTGGTTCAACCATAACTTTCTGAAAACGACGCTCTAACGCACCATCTTTTTCGATATTTTTTCTGTATTCATCGGTTGTAGTCGCTCCAATACATTGTATTTCACCACGGGCAAGTGCCGGCTTAAGCATATTTGCCGCATCCATCGATCCTGTGGCAGAGCCAGCTCCAACAATGGTATGAATTTCATCGATGAAAAGGATTATATTCGGATTCTTCTGTAATTCATTAAGAATGGAGCGAATACGTTCTTCAAACTGGCCACGATACTTAGTACCGGCCACAACAGAAGTCATATCGAGCGAAATCACGCGCTTATCAAATAATATACGCGAAACTTTTTTCTGAGTAATTCTTAATGCCAAGCCCTCCACAATGGCAGACTTTCCAACACCTGGTTCACCAATCAGAATTGGATTATTTTTTTTTCTACGGCTAAGTATCTGAGCAACACGCTCTATTTCCTTTTCGCGACCAACAATAGGGTCCAATTTTCCTTCCTCGGCAGCACGTGTCATATCTGTGCCAAAATTGTCAAGAACAGGAGTATCATTAGCAGTTTTACGGGGAGGAGTCTGAGTTTGTTGTTTCTTCGAAGTACTATCTTCGGGGTGTTGCATATCATCTTCTTCCTCTTCGTCATCTTCGCTAAAACCTAGCCCTGCATTGATATCAGGTTGCAATGAAAGTTGCTCGTATACAGTTTTATACTCCACATCTTTTTCTTCTAGAACTTTGGCTACCATATTATTTTTCTCTTTTAATATTGCTAAAAGCATATGTTCTGTGTCAGCTACAGGACTCTTTAGAAGACGAGCTTCAAGAATACACATTTTCAATATTTTAGACGCATCCGCCGTCAATACAATATCATCTATCATAAAACCGGTAGGGTCAGCCGTTTCACGTAGTTTATTTTCAATTATAGTCTTAACCTCCGAAAAATCTATATTTAATTTAGAGAGTATCTCAATGGCTTTTCCTTCGCCATTACGGAGTAACCCCAAAAATAAATGTTCGGGACCTATAAAGCCATTATTCAAGCGGTTAGCTTCTTCCTTGCTATAAATAATAACTTCTGATACTTTTTGTGAGAATTGATTATCCATATATTTATTTCTCCTTTATTCTAATATTATACATTGCAAATATACACATTTACTTAATTCAGCGCATCTTCCTTTACACTTAATTATGAATAACAAAAGGTGTGCCATTATACCAATATAACGAATATAGGCATGTTTTAGTTTTGATCTATATAATTTATTCTACATTTCACCATAAACAAAAGAAAGATAAAGCATATATACATAATAAGGCTTACAGCATTTATATTTAAAGTGTACTCTTATAAATAACAAGCTGTAGACCTAAAAATAAAATAGTCTACATTATTTTAAAAAGATTTTCTCAAGAAAGAATTAAGCTCTTTAATGAGTTTATCTAAACGATAGAGATAACCACCCAAAAAGAAAGTTTTTACCTGAAAGCTTTTATATTTCAGGGAAAAGTATTACTTTAGCGTGGTTTTTTAAAAGCCACGAATGTATAATTAATAATCTTTTTAAATGCTTGAACAAGACAGAATTATAAAAATCAACATTGAAGATGAGATGAAATCATCGTACATTGACTATTCAATGTCGGTTATTGTATCACGTGCTCTTCCAGATGTTAGAGATGGATTCAAACCCGTTCACCGGAGAATTCTTTTTGCGATGAACGAACTAGGTAATACTTCAGATAAACCTTATAAGAAATCTGCCAGAATTGTCGGTGAAGTTTTAGGTAAATACCACCCACATGGCGATTCATCTGTTTATGGTGCAATGGTAAGAATGGCTCAGGAATGGGCTATGCGCTACACTTTAGTAGACGGACAAGGTAACTTTGGTTCTGTAGACGGTGACAGCCCTGCTGCAATGCGTTATACAGAAGCTCGTCTTAATAAGGTTGGCGAGGAGATGATGAGGGATATTGACAAAGAAACTGTTGATTTCCAAAATAACTTTGACGATACTCTTCAGGAACCAAAAGTTTTACCAACCCGTATCCCTAATCTATTAGTAAACGGCGCTTCAGGTATTGCTGTAGGTATGGCAACAAACATGCCTCCTCATAATCTTTCTGAAGTAATTGATGCTTGTGATGCATATCTGGATAATAAAGATATAACTATCGAAGAGCTAATGCAGTTCGTAAAAGCTCCCGATTTCCCTACAGGTGGATATATTTACGGAGTTAGCGGCGTTCGCGAAGCTTACCTTACAGGTAGAGGTAGAGTTGTAATGCGTGCAAAAGCCAACATCGAAGCAGAAAGTTCACATGACAAGATTATCGTTACAGAAATTCCTTATAATGTTAACAAGGCAGAGCTTATCAAGGCTATTGCTGACTTAGTGTCAGAAAAAAGAATTGAAGGAATTTCCAATGTAAATGATGAATCCGACCGCGAAGGTATGCGTATTGTTGTTGACGTGAAGAGAGATGCAAATTCTAGCGTTGTTTTGAATAAATTATTCAAAATGACTGCTATGCAAACATCTTTTGGTGTGAATAATATCGCACTTGTTCACGGACGTCCTAAGATGCTTAATCTTTTAGACCTAATCTCAAACTTCGTTGAGCACAGACGTGAAGTAGTGATTCGTCGTACACAATTCGAATTAAGAAAAGCAAAAGAACGCGCACATATTCTAGAAGGTTTAATTATTGCGTCCGATAACATCGACGAAGTAATCAAAATTATCCGTGCAGCCAAAACGCCTAATGAAGCTATTACTGGCTTAATTGAACGATTTAACCTGACAGAAATACAGTCTCGTGCCATCGTTGAAATGCGTCTTCGTCAGTTAACTGGACTAATGCAGGATCAACTTCATGCAGAATATGAAGAACTCATGAAGACAATTGCCCACTTAGAAGAAATTCTGGCTAATGACGAAATTTGCCGTCAGGTTATCAAAGACGAACTTCTAGAGGTTAAAGCAAAATTTGGTGATGAACGTCGTTCTGAAATCGTTTATTCTTCAGAAGAATTCAACCCAGAGGACTTCTATGCTGATGATCAGATGGTTATCACTATTTCACATCTAGGATATATCAAACGTACTCCATTGGCAGAATTCCATTCTCAGAATAGAGGAGGAGTAGGATCTAAGGGTAGTGAAACCCGTGATGAAGACTTCGTAGAGAACATTTATCCGGCTACAATGCACAACACAATGATGTTCTTTACTCAAAAAGGCAAGTGCTATTGGTTGAAGGTTTACGAAATTCCTGAAGGCACAAAGAATTCAAAAGGAAGAGCTATTCAAAACTTACTAAATATTGACTCTGACGATAAAGTAAATGCATTTGTTCGCGTACAGAGCCTTACAGATCAAGAATTTATCAATAATCATTTTATTCTTTTCTGTACAAAGAAAGGTGTTATCAAGAAGACCAGACTTGAGCAGTACTCTCGTCCACGTCAGAATGGTATAAATGCTATCACCATTCGTGAAGATGATCAAGTAATAGAAGTTCGTATGACTAAGGGCGACAATGAAATAATCATTGCCAATCGTAATGGTCGTGCAATCCGCTTCAATGAAACTGCAGTCCGTGAAATGGGTAGAACTGCAACCGGAGTTCGTGGTATGACACTTGATAGTGAAAACGATGAAGTAATCGGAATGATCTGCATTAAAGATAAAGAAACAGAATCAATCATGGTTGTTTCTGAACAAGGTTATGGGAAACGTTCTGATATTGATGATTATCGCATTACAAACCGTGGCGGTAAAGGCGTTAAAACATTGAATATTACTGATAAAACAGGTAATTTAGTAGCTATTAAATCTGTAACTGATGATAATGATTTGATGATTATAAATAAATCAGGAATCACTATCCGTCTGAAAGTAGAGAATGTCAGAATCATGGGTCGCGCTACTCAAGGTGTAAGACTTATCAACCTGGAAAAACGTAATGATCAGATAGGTTCAGTATGTAAAGTAACATCCGAAAGTCTAGAAGAAATAGAGATATCGGATGAAGATGAAGAAATTATTAACCCTGAAAATGTCAGTTCAGAAGAACAGGCAAATGATGAAGAATAAAAGTTTAATATTTAATCCACAAAAAAGTATGAAAAGAGTATTATTTTCAATTGTCCTGCTATTGGCTGCTGGTTTCTCTTTCGCTCAAGAAAAGAACGTAAAGCAAGCTAAAAGTCTGGCTGAAGATGTAAAACCGAACTTCACTGATGCTGAAAAGTTAATTAATGAAGCTTTAGAAAATGCAGAAACAAAAAATCAGGCTAACACATGGAATGTTGCCGGTCTCATTCAAAAGAGAATCAATGAGAAAGAGATAGAAAAAGCTTATTTAAGACAACCATATGACACGTTGAAGTCATATAATAGCCTACTCAAGATGTGTGGCTATTTTCTTAAATGCGATGAATTAGATATGGTTCCTAATGAAAAAGGTAAGATAAAACCTAAATTCAGATCTAAAAACGCTCCAATCATGTTAACTGAAAGAGTCAACCTGATCAACGGTGGTAGCCAATACTACAACTTAGGTAAAAACAAAGAAGCACTTGACTTTTTTGGAATGTATGTAGATTTGGCAAGTGTTCCTATGCTTGAAAAAGAACAACTTGCTGCTAAAGATACCCTTTTGTCTATGGTTGCTTTCTACGCATCTCTTTCAGCTACAAGAATGAATGATTATTCAAGCGCTGTTAAATATGGTTTGATAGCTAAGAATAACAAAGAAAATGGAAATAGTGCAATGCAGCTAGTTGCAGAAGGTTATAAAGCACAGAAAGATACTGCTAATTGGATTAAAACACTAAAAGAAGGAATTGTATCTTTTACCGATAATAATTATTTCTTTGGACATCTTGTAGACTATTATAGTAATACAAGTAAATTTGATGATGCAATGGCTTTTGCTGACCAAATGATTGCAAAAGATCCAAAAAATCCATTTTTCCTTTATGTTAAAGGCTATTTAAGCCAAAGCATGAAAAATTATGATCAGGCAATTGAGTTTTATAAAAAGACTATAGAGGTAGATCCTAAATATGCTGAAGCATACTCAAATATGGGACTTGCATATTGGACTCAGGCATTAGATTACGCTTCAAAAGTAGATTTTAATAGCCCTAAGTTCAAAACAGAACAAGCTAAAATTACAAAAATGTATGAAAATGCTAAACCTTGCTATGAAAAAGCAAGAGAATTGAAGCCAAACAACAAAGAATTGTGGTTAAGCGGCCTTTATACAGTTTATTATAAACTAGGAATAGGTGGCCCAGTATTTGATGAATTAGCTAAAGAAGTTGAAGCTACACAAGGCAAATAAAAAGGATAATATTATTTAAAAAAGTCACTTAAGAATTTCTTAAGTGACTTTTTTTATAATATATCGTAAAACAAAAGAAGGAGATAATTATTTATCAAACCATATATTAAACATAATCATAATTATACAACTAATAATAAACGTTGGAAAGAAGCCTGAGATAGCATCCCAAACCGAGCCGTCCGGTGAAATTTATACTTTTGCCCATGTCTTATTAGGATTTAAATCCTCTGTAACACTATTTGGTAGAAATGAATCTAGACAAAAAGGGCTGAATCAAAGGATTCAGCCCTTTATTTTTTTTGATCTAAAAGAGTTTTACCAGACAGCAATAATTCCAATTTAATATTAAACTAATAAGAATCAGTTATATTTTATCACTTATAACCAATAAAGGTGTATCAGTATGAAAAATCATCTTCATTGCAATGCTTGGATTAAATAAACGAGCAAACATATTTCTTTTATAAGATGTAATGGTAATTACGTCAATACTATTTTTTTGAATAAATGAATCCAAATTCTGACCTAAATTGTCATCCATCACAACTTCATAATGAATCTGAATATCAGAATACTGTTTCTGGAAATATTCTTTAATACCAGCCAATTTAATTTCATTCCAGGCATCTTTAAGAGTGGCTAAATGAATGAGTGTTACTGAAAATTTGAATGCACTCATTTTCTTCATTAATGCATCAAATGCAATTAAGTCTCTTTGGTCAAAATTAGTAATAAATGCTAGTTTCTTGACTTCATTGAATATTTTAAACGGTGTATTCTCTGGAACAACAAAAACAATGGCACGACTTCGGTCTATAACCTCAGCTGTAACACTTCCAATAATGTCTGCATCTTTTTTATTTTTCCCGCGAGTTCCCATTACTATAATGCCTGGAGAATTATTCTTAGCATACTTTAGAATTTCTTCTTCAGGAACTCCTTCTTTCAATACACAAGTAAACTTAACGTCTGGGAATTCACCAGAAGCAATCTTACCTTTAATCTTCTCTGATAAATTATTTAAGTCTTCATTAACCTTTTTAATAATATTTTTAATAGACTCCTCATCAGGGCCCTGATAGCTGAAAACATCATTATAAGGAATTGATGGCATGTATCTAGGAGTAAAATATACATGAAGTAAAACCACTTCTGTATTAAATGTTTTTGCAAAACCAAAACCAAATTCACAGGCTCGCATTGAATAATCTGAAAAGTCTACAGGAATTAACACCTTATTCCCTGTTTCTTTTTCCTGAGGCTTCTCCCCTATTATATCTTCGGAAAGCCAAAGGTTACTTTCTGTGATTTTCAAGGCATGGGGCAAATCGCTCTCTTTTATTCTTAAACGAACTCCAGAAGATACAACAGGCTTTATAAGATCTACATTTTGTATGTAAGATTTTATACCTTCTTTTTCTAATACACTCTTTAGAATCTGAGCTTTAGCATACGTAAGTATGGCTAATGTAACTAATTTCTCTTCCATATAATATTCGTTTAATTGTAATTATTTAATAACTCAATAAACAGAAAAAAAAATCCTAATTGAAGAAGGAATCAATCAGGACTTTGATTTTATAGGTTATGCATGCATTAACTCTTCACTAAATTCTTCCCGATGATTAATATTATGTTCTTCTAATATTTTTAAAGCAAGATCAAGAACTGTTGTGTCATCAAGCATTACCAGTCCGCCATCAGGCCCCGGCTCAGTATGAAGTCCAACACTTTTACCTTCCTTAAAATTGCTACCACCAAAGAAGTTGCGAACAGTGTCTACATCCAAATTAAGTTCGTCAGCAATTTTGTGCATACTTCCGCTTGGTAATGAATCTTTTATTTTTCTAAGTTCATTGAAAGTTATTGTTCTGTTCATAATATAGAAATTTGGGTTAATACTATACTGATTAAATAACGCTATAAACTTAATTAAAAAAAAAGATAAATCAAACTATTTATGCATTAAATTTCTATAAAAGAATAATTAAACGGGCACATTAATTCGTAAGAATTTACAAATAAGAATAGTGATATATTAGCATTCCTACTATCATTATTATAAATATAGTAGTAAACAAAGCTATTAGTAAGATATTTACGTTTGATACTAAATAGCCACTAGAAGTATATTTTCTTGAATACCTGATTCTATTATCTCTAATGTATCTATTATCAAGATATTTATATAAATAGAATATTAAAAAGCCAGATATAACACCTAAAATAGCGCCACAAATTACATCACCTAAATAATGAACACCCAAATATATACGAGAATAACATGAGATAATAGCCCATAAAAGGAAACCGAAAGTAAATTCTCTTTTCCTGAACAAAAGAGATGTAAAAGTAATCAGGCCAAAAGTATTAGCAGCATGGCTGGATATAAATCCGTATTTCCCTCCCCTATAACCATTCACTATGTCAACAAGGTACATAAACTCAGGGTCTTGTGCCGGGCGAAAACGCTTAAATATTGGTTTAAAAACACCAGATGATATACGATCGCATATAACAACCGTTATAGCGATCATAATAATAATAAATAAAGCCTCTTTTAGTTTATTATTCCGAATAATGACATACAGCAATACAAGAGCCAATGGAATCCATATTAATGTACTTGTGTAAATCCACATAAATCCATCCCAGAAGGTGGAATCACTGCCATTTAAAGCAAGGAAAGCTTCTTTATCGCACTGTATCAACTGTTGTATATCATTCATCATACTTAGATAAGTTCTAGATCAGCGGTTTTAATCCACCCAACATTACCATCTTCAAGAATAATTTCTTTCCATTCTTTCATGGAATTATCTTTGATGATAACTTTGCGACCTTCATGAATAATAAACAAGTCTGTGCCACTATCATTTGGCGTACTTTTAACAGTTACGCTTGGTGTCATTATAATTGCATTAGTACGATTTATTAAGAGATCTTTCTGATGAGAAGCAAAGACATTAGATAAAACAACAATCACAAGTAAAGCTATTGAAGCAATAAATCCTATTTTTTTCAGGATAATCTTTTTTGAAAATATAAAGAGATAAAGACCTAAAATAAAAAATATAAAAGAAGCGATTCCGTATTTTGCCCATGCGTCAGCACTCATACAGTTAATAAGAGAGTTTGTCCAACTAACAAAAAATATTTGAGGAGCAGCATCTGTCTTATCTACTATTTTACTACGAGCAATTTCCAGGTTAGTGCGAATATCGCCATCACCAGGATTAAGCAATAAAGCCCTTTCATAGTTCAATATAGCCTTAGCCATATCACCTATTTTATAATAGCTATTACCTAAATTATAATAAATATCGGCAGCCTCTCCTTTAGTTTTAAGCAAAGATTCATATATCTGTATGGCAGCAGCATAATCATTACGAACATAAGCATTATCTCCCTGCGCTTTGGTTGCATTTTCAATTCTGGCAGTAGAGTACTCTTTACGGGCTGGTCTGGAAATCTTTGCAGAGTCCGTAGCCAACGAATCCTGAGCTAAAAGATTAAAAGAACACAGAATACTTAATACTAAAAATATAATTTTTTTCATATCACAATTTCTTAATCTGTTAGTGTTTTATTATGTTTTCCATTTTACTCACTACCTCAATGGCAGAAGAATAAACCTTATCCATTGTTTCATTTGGATCACCAGGAGCATAACGTGCAAATTCACACTGATTGAGCACTGACAAGAATTCTTTAGTCAACTCTCCATCCACTCCATAATTGGTCAGTTCAGAATCAACATTATCTTTTGTCAGCTTAGAAACCGGAATATTCAGTTTATCACTTATATATCCCCACAACGCCTTTAAAACCTCATCATAGAATTCATCTTTCTTGTTTTCTTTCAAAAGTTTACCAGCGATCTTCATTTTCTTTGTTGCAACTTTATTTGCTTTCTTAGTGCGCACTTTTGCAACATTAGCATTTTCTACTGCTTGTTTTCTGTACATTATAACAAAGGTTACAAATAAACATGCAGGAATGATATAAAGCAAATAATAAAGTAATGAGCCAAAAAAGGAATCTCCCTTCTCGGATAACGTTACATCATTTGTTTTTATATATCTGATATCAGAGCCTAATACTTTTAGATCTTCTTTATTTGCAAAGTTTGCAATTACCTGATTAGCATTACCGGCTCCTTTGGCTACTTTCAAATCAAAGTCCTGTGTTCTGAGAGTCTTATATGATCCGGTACTACTATCAAAATATGAAAAACTTGCAGATGGAATTTTGTATGATCCTGCATAACGAGGTATTGCCAGATATTCAATTACCTTGCTTCCTGACAAACCGCTTTTAGTTAAAGTAAATTTATTAGTAACCTTAGGATCATAAACTTCAAAATCCTTAGGAAATTGGATCTTTGGAGTCTCAATCAATTTAAGATTACCTACTCCGGAGATAGTTACTTTAATAGTTATTGCATCGTTTGTTTTTACCTCTTTAGAATTGATAGATGAAGAAAGAGTGAATCCTCCTACTCCGCCACAGAAGTTTGCTGGTTTTCCAGCAGGTAAGGCTCTTACATTTACAGATACCTGAGGAGTAACAATAGTTTTCTTTACTTCAACAACATTTGACCCACCATTGAAGAATGCATCAAAAGGATCATCTGTTTTCATTGCTTTAGCAATTGATGCATCAAATCTGGCCGGATTAATAACTAATTTACCTGTTTGCTGAGGGAAAAGTACAAACTGCCTATATACTACAGAATGATAATTCTTTCCTTTATAACGTTCCAGAGAAAACTGCTTTGTTTGTGGCAGTTCTACTTCCTGTGATTGAAATCCTTTAAAGTCGGGCAATTTAACATTATCAAAGCCTCTTAAATCTACTAATGCATAGATTTTATATGTCAGAACAAGTGCTTCCTGTTCATAAACATTTGTTTTGTTTACAGAACCAACAATAATTAAGTCATTTGCTGAGATCTTTGTTCCTGATGACTGAGAATGAGAGGCTTTGGAAGAAGAACTACTTCCACTGCCAGAATGGTCAGCAGGAAGAACTTTAATTCTTAATGCATTTGAGGTAATAGGATTACCATTCGCAATAATGCTTGCAGGTGCAATTGCAAAAGTTCCCGGCTTACTAGCCATTACTGTATATGTGAAAGTAATGGAGCTAACGGTAGAGCCCTTACCATTAATGTTCAGTGAACTAGTCATTCTTGACTCATAAGGTCCGGCTAAAACATCCAGACCCTTCATTGATGAAGCTCTAAAGCTCTTTGCATCCTGTGTGTTTACCGTATAAGTAATTCTAAATTGATCGCCTACTGCGACTACGTCCGGAGCTTCTGCAACTATCTTCGCATTATTAGCAAAACTATTTATTCCGGGTATCAGTAAAATGATGAATAAGAAAATCAGTTTCCTCATTGCTTATCTATATTTATATCTAAATTAATTTACCAGTCTTTATCCAGGTTCCGGCCTTGATTTTTTAATTGTTTTTTAGCCTTTTCCTGAAGTTGTTTCTCATCTTGCATAGCTGCATTCAGCAGTTGTTCCGCATTTCCCTTAGACATTTTATTCTTATTAGACTGCGGCTTAGGCTGCTGCTTTTGTTTATCGTCTTTATTCTTTTGATCTTGTTTTTTCTTTTGATCGTCCTTATTTTGTTTGTCTTTATCCTTCTTTTTATCTTTATTTTTATTCTTGTCTTTGTTTTGCTGATTTTTCTGTTGATCTTTCAGCATTTTCATAGCCAAAGCCAGGTTATACCTTGTTTCATCGTCCGAAGGATTATTTCTCAGAGATTGTCTATAAGACTGAACTGCTTCCTGATAATGCTTTGCTGCATAAAACAACACCCCTGCATTATGATAGATTTTAGCAAGCTTAGTTTTATTCTTTTCATTTTTGGAAGCCGCCGTATACTGTTGCATAGCCTCTTTTAACTTCCGTTGCTGAGACAAAGTATTACCTAAATTATATAAAGCTTCCGTTGAATTGGGATTCTTCTCTAATGCCTTCCGGTAATTTACCTCCGCCTGCACAAAGGAACTGTCATTAAACAATCTGTTCCCTTTGCGAATATAGTCTCTCTCTGTCTTTTGCGCAAATGTTCCACAATTTGCAAAAAGAAGAAAAGCTATAAAAATAATATACTTAACTTGTGACATCTCTCTCTATTTATATCTTAAACAGTTTTATATTCTTAAATAACGGGTTTTTGCGTTCCAACAGCAACAAATCGGCTATTAGTAAAATCAGGATAATCCATGCTACTCCCTGAAATTGCTCGTCGAAACCTGTATACGAACTACTTTCAACATCCGCTTTCGCCATCTTATCAATTTCACTATTCAGTGCTTTCTGCGCTCCATTTGTATTATCAACATGCGCATAAATGCCCTTTCCGGCAGCAGCTATCTCTCTACACATACCTTCGTTCAGACGAGTAACAATAACATTGCCCTGTTTGTCTTTACGGAAATTGCTAGAACCTTCAATAGGAATTGGAGATCCGCCAGGAGAGCCAACCCCCAGAACATGGACAGTAATTCCATTTTTCTTAGCCGCTTTAGCTGCTTCTACCGCACCATCTTCGTGGTTCTCACCATCTGTAATAACAACAATAGCTCTCCCTACTCCTTTTTGCTGGGTAAAGCTATGAGTTGCAAGATCAATAGCAGAGCCAATGGCCGTACCTTGTCTTGATATCAATTCCGGAGTAATTGTTTCCAGGAACATTTTAGCTGAAATATAATCACTGGTTATAGGTAATTGTGTATAAGCGTCTCCTGCAAATACAATCATACCCACTTTATCCTGATCAAGTTCATCAACCATTTTAGATACCAGCATTTTAGCTTTTTGTAAACGGCTGGGAGCTACATCTTGCGCTAACATGGAATTAGAAATATCCAGTGCAATGATTACCTCCACACCGTTTCTTTTAACCTTCTCTGTTTTGGATCCGAATTGTGGACGAGCCATCAGTACAATGGTCAATGCCAACGCTGAGAATATAAGCCAGAATTTAATATCCGGGCGATGCTTTGAAACATCAGGCATTAGTTGAGCCATCAATTCCGGATCGCCAAATTTTTTAATTGCTTTCCTTCTCTTTAAGTTGGAATACAAGTAAAAAACTACAATGAATGGCAATATTATAAGTAGATATAAATATGTCGGGTCTGCAAATCGAAACATTGTCTATCTTGTTTTTAATTTATGGTATTTTCTTTAATATTGAGTTACGCAAAAGCACCTCACTAAGAATACAAATAAGTAAGATCAGCGCAAATGGCTGATAATTTTCTTGTCTCTTACTGAAAGCTTTAACATTTAACTTAGTCTTCTCCAGTTTATCAATTTCCTGATATACTTCTTTCAGTTTAGAAGTGCTTGTTGCCCGGAAATACTCACCATCTGTAGTTTCTGCTATCTGTTTCAAAGTAGATTCATCTATTTCTACCGGCATATTGATATACTGTACTCCGGAAGCTGTAGGATATGGATATGGAGCCAAACCATTTGTTCCCACACCAATAGTATAAACTCTGATTCCAAAACTTTTAGCAATCTCGGCTGCAGTAAGAGGAGATATATCTCCCTTATTGTTTGATCCGTCAGTTAACAGGATAATGACTTTAGATTTGGCTTTACTGTCTTTCAGTCGGGATACAGCATTTGCAATACCCATACCTACAGCAGTACCATCTTCAATTATACCACATTTCACATTCTGAAAGAGATTCAATAAAACGCCGTGATCAACAGTGAGCGGACATTGAGTGAAGCTTTCTGCTGCAAAAAGAGTCATACCGATGTTATCATTAGGCCGGCCATTTATAAATTCCGTAGCCACATCCTTGGCAGCCTCCATACGATTAGGTTTAAGATCTTCAGCCAGCATACTTGTTGAAATATCAAGAGCCAGCATAATATCAATTCCTTCAGTCTCAGTATTCTGCCAATTATTTGTAGTTTGCGGACGCGCAAGAATCAAAATAATCATCACGAAAGCAATGACTCTAAGCACGAAAGGTGCATGAAGTAAATAGATCTTATAGCTTCTGGGAGTGTGAGCATATACCCTTGTATCGGAAACCTGAAGAGAAGCTTCATTTTTCCGTTGCTTCAGGATATACCACATAATATATGGTATAAGAAGTATTAGCAGAAATAAATAATAAATATTAGCAAATATCATCTTTCTATTTTTTTATCGCATTTATAAGAATAGATCAGCCAGTCTCAACGCAATATGTGCAATGATTGCTGCAACACAAGCAGACAATATGACAATTCCAACTGACAAAAGTACTTTTGCTCTGCGTGAACGTTTCTCTTCTACTGTAATCTCTGTAGGCACTGGTTTTTTATCAACCTGCTCCTCTGCTTTTGTTTCGTTTATAAAAGAAATAGCATTCAACAGATTAGAATCATTTTCATTCATCATTGGGTCATGCTTGGCAAACTTAACAAGGTCTGCTGTCTGGAACAGAAACTTCAAGTCATTGATATCTTTAGCTTCAACATCCATGAGCTTTTCAATAATCTCTGAAGAAGTCATTTCCATAGCACTAAATCCAAATCGATCTTGAATATATGTACGCAAAGTATCGGTCAATTCGGTATAATACTCTTTAGAGTGACCCTTCTGCCAGATTTTCTCTGTCTTAATACGCTCTATTTCCTTCATGGCCTGCTGATGAGGAGGAATTTTTGGTTCTATCTTTATATGTCTGATGATTGGTTTATTATCTCTGAAACGGATAATTAGGTATACAATCAGAAACATCAATGGAATACCCAAAATAGAAAGAAAAATTGTTCCCACCCAATCACTCCATACAAACGGAGGATTCATAACCCCTTTCTGAGGGTAGTAATGATCGGGATGACTTACATCAACACGTGGAGAATAAACCTTTAATGCCAGTGATTTTGATTTATATTCTTTTGAACCCACCATTATACTAAAAGGAGGTATATAATACAGCGCAGAATCAAAAGATGTTATTGTATATTTCTGCGTTATCAATAAACGTTGCCTGTTATTGAGATACTGAGTATCAGGCTTTGCAATGTTTATAATCTCTATTCCCTTTAGCAGACTGTCTTTGAAATGGGGGAAAATAGCTTTCTGTTTGGCATCAAGACTTACCTGTAACTGAATTTTTGCTTGTTCTCCAATCATAATCTGCAATGAATCAATTGAAACATCAACAGTTACAGATTGAGCTGCCATTTTTTGAGGAGCAAAAGAAGACAGCACTAAACAGCTCAGTGCAATAAAGAATTTTCTGCTTTTCAATAATGTGTATTTACTCATTTCGTATTACTTTCTTTTAGCAAACAAGTTCAACAACGCTTTCACATAATCCTCGTCCGTACGAACAGACACCGAATCTACATTACTTTTCGTAAATGTTTCGCCAAGAATACTCTGCTTTTTCATCCACCAGTCATGATGCACTTTACGCAACGCTGCAGATGAAGTATCAATCCATTGTTCATGACCGGTTTCTGCATCTTTCACTTTCATCAGTCCCACCGATGGAAGCTCAGCTACACGTTTGTCATAAACCTGAATCGCTACCACATCATGTTTGCGATTAGCAATCGTCAATGCATTCTTAAAATCGGAATTATCAATAAAATCGGATACAATAAAAGCTGTACATCTCTTTTTGATCACATTCGTAAGGTACTCCATTCCCAATTTGATGTTTGTTCTCCGGCTTTCTGCCTTAAAATCAATCAATTCACGAATGATAAACAAAATGTGTTTTCTGCCTTTCTTGGGCGGGATAAACTTCTCAATTTTATCTGAGAAAAAGATTACTCCGATTTTATCATTATTCTGGATAGCAGAGAAAGCAAGAGTGGCGGCTATTTCAGTCACCATATCTTTCTTCATCTGCTTAATTGTTCCAAATTCAAGACTTCCCGACACATCAATTAATAGCATGACTGTAAGCTCACGCTCTTCCTCAAACACTTTCACAAAAGGTTTGTGGAAACGTGCCGTCACGTTCCAATCAATATCTCGTATATCATCGCCATATTGATACTCACGAACTTCTGAAAAAGCCATACCTCGCCCTTTAAAGGCAGAATGATACTGTCCGGCAAAGATATTATTCGATAGTCCCCGAGTCTTTATTTCAATCTGACGAACTTTTTTTATAAGTTCACTCGCTTCCATATGACTAAGGCACCTCTACCTTATTAAGTATCTTGCTTACTATTTCGTCTGATGTAATGTTACTTGCTTCTGCTTCATAAGTGAGGCCAATACGATGACGAAGAACATCATGAGCAATGGCGCGAACATCTTCAGGAATAACATAACCACGTCTTTTAATGAACGCATATGTACGGGCAGCAAGTGCCAGATTGATTGAAGCACGAGGAGATCCTCCGAAGCTTATTAATCCTTTAAGTTCATTCAAGCCATACTTTTCAGGATAACGTGTAGCAAACACAATATCAACAATATATCGTTCTATCTTTTCATCAAGATAAACATCGCGAACCACTTTTCTAGCCTCTAAAATTTCTTCTGCTTTCAGGATTGGTTTTACATTAAACTTATCACCATTGATGTTCTGACGAATAATCAGTTTTTCTTCTTCCAGTTTTGGATAATCAATAACTACCTTCAACATGAAACGGTCAATCTGAGCTTCTGGAAGTGCATATGTTCCTTCTTGCTCAATAGGGTTTTGTGTAGCAAGCACAAGGAAAGGCTCAGGTAATTTAAAAGTATCTTTGCTTAAAGTTACTTGTCTTTCCTGCATGGCTTCAAGTAGTGCACTCTGAACCTTGGCCGGTGCACGGTTAATTTCATCTGCTAATACAAAGTTTGCAAAGATTGGTCCTTTCTTAACCATGAATGTTTCGTCTTTCTGACTATAAATCATGGTACCAATAACGTCGGCCGGCAACAAGTCTGGAGTAAACTGAATACGACTGTATTTCGCATCAATCAGCGAAGCCAGCGTTTTTATTGCCAATGTCTTTGCAAGTCCTGGTACACCTTCAAGAAGAACGTGTCCGTCGGATAGTAATCCAATTAACAAAGACTCTACTAAATGTTTTTGTCCCACAATTACCTGATCCATCCCCATCATGAGGTTGGTCACAAATGCGCTTTGTTTTTCTATCCGCTCGTTCAACTCACGGATATCAATTGATTCAGCCATAGTTTCTATAATACTTTTTATTGTTTTTATTATATTGAAAAAGAAAATTCATCTGAAAATATGAGTTATCTTTTCGAGTCCCAAAATTACTCTTTATAATTAACTACAGCAACTAAATATTATTAAAAAAAGATGCATAATGTTTAGATTTTAGATGATTAGGAAGCAATTTTATAAAGATTAGCTTATAATGAGAATTCCCTTGTACAAAAGAAATCATTCTTTTGTACAAGGGAATTAATTGTTTTGTACAGAAGATTGCATTCTTTTGTACAAGCATGCAATAATCTTTCTAATATAAACTATTATTTAGAACTCAGTTTTGGAATTTTAATTACGGTCCCTGCCGGAACGTTATCGGGATTAGTTATAGTTGCTGAATTATGCTTCACTATAAGCGTCCACAGGTCTTTTGAATTATAATAATGCTGTGATATTCTTACTATAGACTCTCCTTTTTTAACCGTATAAGCCTCTATTGTTCCAACAATCTTATAGTCGTTAGGATCTTTCTTTTCAAGAGCGGTCTTTTTAATATCGCCTGATTTCTGCTTATTATCAGCTTCCTGTTTATTCTTCTTTTCATTATTTGTACCAGAAGCCAGTGCACTAATACTATCTATTCTTGTCAGATCTCTTTTAATCTCCTCTCTCGATCTGGCAGGAGCCGGATGGGTAAGCGCAAAAGAATCCACCTTTTCTTTATTAGCATCGACCATAACAGAATCCACCTTATTTTCAGAAGATTCAGGCAACATATTCAGTATGTAATCCGGGTTATAAATAAAAACAAATATAGCACTAACAAAAACAACAAGGAAAAGCAACATGCTTATGAAATAAACAATTGAATATCT
This sequence comes from uncultured Bacteroides sp., assembly GCF_963678845.1. Classification (NCBI taxonomy): domain Bacteria; kingdom Pseudomonadati; phylum Bacteroidota; class Bacteroidia; order Bacteroidales; family Bacteroidaceae; genus Bacteroides; species uncultured Bacteroides sp. The sequence continues at coordinate 146,597 of NZ_OY787464.1, read as the reverse complement.
TCCACCCGAATAATCCTGAACTTTTTTCTCTGTCTCTGCCGCAGAAATAAGTTCTTCAATTAAGAGTTTCTGATTCTTGACAGGCTCTTCTATTACCATCTCTTCATCCTTCGGTTGCTGTTGATCCTTAACAGATGGAGTATCCTTTAAGACTTGAGCATTTGTCTCAACTGAAGCAACAATGGGCTGAGCATTTTCAGTCACTTTATTATCTTCTACAAATGGTTTTTGCTCTGTTTTTTGGGGACTACATTTAATTTCTTCTTCTGTTAATTCAATAGTTGGAGCAGTTATTTCGGTTACCTTAGCAATGCTATCATCAAAAGAATCTCTTACACCATCAATAATTTTAGAATCTTCTGTCTTATCTATAGCAGGTTCAGGAATTGATAAATCTTGTTCAGAGGAACCAACAAGCTCCTCTACATCAAAGCTCTCTTCTTCCTCGTTTATTTCAGAATCTTTAGTTATACTTTCAGAAGGTATCTGTATAACTGGACTAATAGCTTCTTCAATAACAGATTTAGTCTTCTCTGAAATAGTATTTTCTTCTACGTAATTTTCGGATTCATCTTCATTATCAGAATTTAGATCAGCCGAACTTACATCGTCAAAAACAACACCTTCATTTAAAATAACTGTTTCAAAATGTGCAAAAGGTTTGTTTATCAAGTCACGAATGCCCGCTTCGGGGGTAAAAGAAATCTTGGTATGTCCTTGTATCTCTATCCTCTCACCGGTATTGACATTTACGCTCTCCCTACTATCTACATCAATCAATTTAAAGGTACCCAGACCCTTAATCTTTACGTACTTGTCTGTTTGAAGAGCTTGCTCTATAATAGCAAACATCTCCTTAAGGAAAGTCTCAGCATCCTTCTTGCTTATCCCCTTCTTTGCAGCCAATAAATCTATCAGATTCTGTATGTTTATTCTTTCACCCATCACTTCAGATTTATTTAAACTTATCTTTAATTACATTACTTGGCTTAAAGTTTATCACCAGTTTTGGGGGTACAAGCATCCTTTGTTTGGTAGCAGGATTAACTGAAATTCGCTCTAATTTCTTTTTCACTTCGAACGTTCCAAATCCCTGAACAATAACAGCATTTTCTTCTTGCAATTGCTCTGACACAACAGAGATGGCAGAAGAAACAAGATCAGACGTTTCTTTTGCCGAGTATCCCAATCGATTGGATAATTCTGTGATAAATTCTTTATTGTTCAATGCTTTCAGTTTTTAAACGACTGCTATATTAGCAAATATCTATAAATTAAACAATTATATTCAAGAAAAAAATCAGTCTTTGATTACCTGTGCGTAAAGATCAAAATCATCAGCATCAGTAACTTTCACCTGATAGAAGTGCCCTATTTCAAGTTGCTCATCAGCTGCCAATATCAGGACTTCTGGATCGACCTCCGGAGAGTCAAATTCCGTACGTCCAATATAATAATCACCTTCTTTTCTATCAATTATTACTTTAAAACATTGACCAACCTTTGTAGCAGTCAATTCGGCAGAGACACCTTGCTGTATTTCCATTAATTCATCAAGTCTTTCTTGCTTAATTTCATGAGAAATAACATCTTCGTAATTATCAGCAGAATATGTTCCCTCCTCTTCCGAGTAAGTGAAAGCTCCCATCCTATCAAATTTAACCCGTCTGACAAATTCCTTTAGTTCTTCAAAATCGGCTTCTGTTTCTCCTGGATGTCCCACCATTAAAGTTGTTCTCAAATGAATTCCAGGAACTTCCTTCCGGAATTGTTCCATCAAAGCATAAGTTTCCTCTTTAGTAACGTGCCTTTTCATCATTGACAACATATTATCGCTAATATGCTGCAAAGCAATATCCATGTATTTACATACATTGCTTCGCTCACGCATTACCCTAAACAAATCTTTTGGAAAATGTGCAGGATAAGCATAATGCAAACGAATCCATTCTACTCCTGGAATATCAGATATCTTCTCTATTAATTCGGGAAGCATTTGCTTCTTATATAAATCAACGCCGTAATAGGTGAGTTCCTGAGCAATTATCTGAAACTCTTTAACGCCATTAGAAACAAGATATTTAACTTCGTCAAGTATATCTTCCATGCTTCTTGAGACATGACCTCCGGTAATAATTGGAATTGCACAATACGCGCATTTTCTGTCGCAACCTTCTGATATCTTCAAATATGCATAATGCTTGGGAGTGGTAAGTGAACGCTCAACATGTATACGTTCATCATAAACCTTTCCAAGATCATTAAGTAAACCTTTCCAGTTAAACTTACCGTAAAACTTGTCTACCAAAGGGATTTCGGAAGAGAGTTCCTTTAAATAACGCTCCGAAAGGCATCCCATAACATATAACTTCTTCAGTCGGCCCTCTTCCTTTGCCTGAGCAAAGTCCAATATCATGTTAATAGACTCTTCTTTCGCGTCACCAATAAACCCGCAGGTATTGATTACTGCAATTTCCCCTTCCGGTGATTCTGAATCATGAGTTACACTATAACCATTTTTCTCTAACTGACGAATCAGTTGCTCAGAATCTACTAAGTTTTTAGAACACCCTAAAGTAATTAAATCAATTGTATTTTTTTTCATCAATCTTCACCAAATAACGAATCAACAAATTCTCTTTTGCGGAATACCTGCAAATCTTCTATTCCCTCTCCTAGTCCGATGTATTTCACTGGAATTTTGAACTGATCAGAAATACCAATTACAACACCTCCTTTAGCAGTTCCATCCAGTTTTGTAATAGCTAAAGATGTCACTTCTGTAGCTAATGTAAACTGCTTTGCCTGTTCAAATGCATTTTGTCCTGTTGAACCATCTAACACCAATAAAACTTCATGAGGAGCATCAGGAATAACTTTCTTCATTACGCTCTTTATCTTTGTCAGTTCATTCATTAAATTCACTTTGTTATGCAAGCGACCTGCAGTATCAATAATAACTACATCAGCATTATTTGCCACAGCAGAGCTCAAAGTATCATAAGCAACAGAAGCTGGGTCTGCACCCATTTTTTGTTTAACAACAGGAACTCCAACCCTATCTCCCCAAATAACCAACTGTTCAACAGCAGCAGCACGGAAAGTATCTGCAGCACCTAAATAAACACTCTTACCTGCTTTTTTGAATTGAAAGGCCATTTTGCCAATAGTAGTTGTTTTACCAACACCATTCACTCCAACCACCATAATCACATATGGGCTTTTACCTGTAGGCGTGCTAAAATCCTCTTCATCTTCAGAGTTATTTTCTTTTAATAGCCCAGCAATCTCATCCCGAAGGATCTTATTTAGTTCTTGTGCATTTACATATTTGTCAGAAGCTACTCTCGCTTCTATGCGCTTGATAATATTTAAAGTCGTCTCAACCCCTACATCCGAGGTAATTAAAACTTCTTCCAAATTATCCAGGACTTCATCGTCTACTTTTGATTTACCAGCTACAGCTCTGGTAATCTTGCTAAAGACGCTTTCTTTGGTCTTAGACAATCCCTTGTCTAATGTCTCTTTCTTTTCTTTGGAAAAAAAACTAAAAAATCCCATGTTGATTATTATTAGTAATATATTATGCTACAAAGATATAACAAATACAGATGGTAGCAAAAAAAAACTTCCCCTCATTTTTATGAATGAGAGGAAGTTTTTGACAGCTGTCATTAAGACAACGACAATTATTTCTTAAAAAAGTCTTGAACTTTTTCGTTAGGTACCATTTTTTCGTCAAAAGCGTAAGCTCCAGTTTTCGGAGATTTCACCATTTTGATAACCTTTGTATAAGAACGACCTTCTTTGGTTCCGTCTTGCAAACTTGCTACTGTTTTCTTTGCCATGGTTTATCTTATTTAATTTCTTTGTGTACTGTTACTCTTTTCAAAATTGAATTATATTTCTTCAACTCAATTCTTTCTGTAGTATTTTTTCTGTTCTTCGTTGTAATGTAACGGGAAGTTCCCGGCATACCGCTATCCTTGTGTTCTGTGCACTCTAGGATAACCTGTACTCTATTACCTTTTGCTTTCTTTGCCATAAGTCAATCTCTCCTTAAAATTAAGCAATTATTTTAATGCTTTTCCAATCACAATACCCTTTAGTTACTGCATCATTCAATGCTGCATCTAACCCTTTTTTATTAATAGTTCGTAAACCAGCAGCGCTAAGGCTTATACTGATCCAACAATCTTGCTCTACATAGTAGAACTTCTTAGTAAACAAGTTTACATCAAAGGTTCTTTTAGTTCTTCTCTTTGAGTGTGAAACATTGTTGCCAATCATGGCTTTCTTTCCGGTAATTTGACAAATCTTCGACATTTCTATCTTATTTTTATAGTTTTCTTTCTAGTACTTTCCAAACAGGGCACAAAGTAAGCGATTTTTTCAATATAAAACAAGCATTTGACTAATTAATTCACAAATACACATTAATTATTCTTCAAAACAATACTTTCTGAAGCAATAAAAGTGCATTATTAGTTGCTCGCTCCACATTTAGCTCTCTTCCAAAATCTACTTCCTGCTTTTGCGTTAGAATAGTTTTCCCATACGCTGCAGCAATCCACACTGTCCCTACGGGCTTTTCAGCCGTACCTCCATCAGGTCCTGCTATTCCGGAAACAGCTACTGCACAATCAGTTTTAAGCGAATTCATCGCACCGTTCAGCATTTCTTTCACAACCTCCTCGCTAACAGCACCAAATCTATTGAGCGTATCTTCAGACACATTAAGTAATCCTTTCTTAACTTCATTAGAATAAGCAACCACACTTCCTTTAAAGTAAACAGAACACCCGGGAACTGACGTTATACGTGCCGCAATATTTCCACCAGTGCAACTTTCTGCCGTTGAAAGGGTCAGGTTTCGTTCTTTCAGCATACTCCCAACAATCTCTTCCAAAGGAGAATCATTCTCATCTAATACATTATCGCCCAAAATATCATAAAGCTTTGCCCCCTCTTTAAGAACAATCTGTTTTATCTCTTCTTCATTATTTCCCCGACCGGTGAGTCGTAAGCGAATAATACCCGATTTTGGCAAATAAGCCAACTTTATACATTCAGGTAACTGATTCTCCCAATCAGTCAAGGTTATAGCCAGCACCGATTCCGGGTAATTTTTCACCGTATAGGTTTTGTGAACAATAGCTCCCATTTTATAACGAGAACAGAGTCTTGGAATAATCTCCTCACTCATATTCGTTTTCATTTCCTGAGGTACACCAGGCATAGAAACCAGCACTTTGCTATTCTTCTCAAACCAGCTCACAGAAGCAGTTCCTACGCGGTTATTTATTACCGTGCAATCCCTAGGAACCATTGCCTGAGCCTTATTCAAAGGATTCATAGTAATCCTGTTGGCCAGAATTCTTTTTATATTTTCAAAAACCATATCACTAAAGACTAGTTCAGTACCAAAGTACTTACAAAGAGTATACTTTGTAATATCATCTTTAGTGGGGCCTAATCCACCAGTCATTAAAACAATATCAACCCTTTTCATCGCAGCATCAACTGCTTCCAGAATTTCATTTTCTCTATCTCTAACTGAAGTAACACGGATCACTTCAAATCCAACGTTATTCAGTTCTTTTCCCATCCAGGCAGAGTTGGTATCAACTACCTGACCTATGAGCAACTCATCACCTATTGTTATAATTTCTACAAACATATCTCGAGTTATTTACATTGTCACCCTTGAGAAAGCGGGCAATTCCATTGGGCAAAATTCTTTATTCAGATATTTAAAATATCCTGTAATGGCAATCATAGCCGCATTATCTGTTGTATAACTAAACTTTGGAATATAAACCTTCCAGCCGTATTTAACAGCATGTTCACGGAAAGCGTTACGAAGTCCGTTATTAGCAGAAACACCTCCGGCAACAGCTACTTCTTTTATATTATAATCTTTTGCTACTTTTCTGAGTTTATTCATTAGAATATCTACGATAGTTGCTTCCAGAGAAGCTGCCAAATCATTTTTATGATGTTCTATAAAATCAGGATCCTCTTTTAAATAATCACGTAACGAATAAAGGAAAGACGTTTTCAATCCGCTGAAACTATAATTGTATCCCGGAATATGGGGTTTACTGAAAGCAAATGCCTTCGGGTTACCCTGGCGCGCCATTTTATCAATAATAGGGCCACCTGGATAACCAAGTCCCATTACTTTAGAACACTTATCAATGGCTTCTCCGGCAGCATCATCAATTGTCTGGCCCAGCACTTCCATGTCATTATATGCCTTTACCAGTATAATCTGAGAATTACCTCCGGAAACCAACAAGCAAAGAAAAGGAAATCTAGGCTGATCAGCATCTTCATCCTGTTCTTTAATAAAATGAGCTAAAACGTGTCCATTCAGGTGATTAACATCCACCATAGGAATATTTAAAGAACGAGCAAATCCTTTTGCAAAAGAAACACCCACCAATAACGATCCCATTAATCCCGGACCACGCGTAAAAGCCACCGCACTTAATTCCTCTTTAGTCACATTAGCTCTTTTTAAAGCTTCATTGACTACAGGAACTATATTTTGTTGATGTGCCCGAGAAGCAAGTTCCGGCACCACGCCACCATACGCTTCATGCACTGCCTGACTGGCAACCACATTAGACAATAACACTCCGTTTCTTATTACAGCAGCCGAAGTGTCATCACATGAAGATTCAATTCCTAATATAATTGTATCCATAAGTTCTTTATCTTTATACTTTGCAAAAGTACTGTTTAATTGCTATATTCCACGTACCATTTATAAAATTTATTAATACCATCCTGAATACTTGTATCTGGTTTGTATCCAAAATCCCTTTCTAAATGAGTTGTATCTGCATAAGTTCTATAAACGTCTCCAGGTTGCATACCCATATATTCTTTAACAGCATTCTTACCAGTGGTCTTTTCAATAGCATGAATGAAGTCCATCAGCTTTACCGGATTGGAATTTCCTATATTGTATATTTTGTATGGTGTTTGGTCAAGAGACGGAGCATCTACAATTTTTTCCAGTCCATCAATAATGTCATCAATGTAAGTAAAATCGCGCTCCAAGTTTCCATTATTAAATACTTTTATAGGATTCCCGTCTATAATTGATTTCATAAAAAGATAGGGAGCCATATCCGGTCTTCCCCAAGGACCATAAACTGTAAAGAAACGCACACCTGTAGTAGGCAGATGATATAAATGGCTATAAGAATGCGCCATAAGTTCATTTGCCTTTTTAGTGGCAGCATACAAACTTACCGGCTTGTCTACCTGATCATCTTCCGAATAAGGTATTTTATCATTCAGCCCATATATACTGCTGGAACTGGCATATACAAAATGCTCAACTTTGTTCTGTCTGCACGACTCAAGAATATTGGCAAAACCAACTATATTTGAGTCTATATAAGTAAATGGATGATCAATAGAGTAACGCACTCCGGCCTGAGCCGCCAGATTACAAACTATATCAAATCTTTCATTTTCAAAAAGTTTATTGATTTCCTCCCTTTCGGTCAGATCTATTTTAAAAAAGCGATAATGCGGATACAAACTACTTTGAACCGATTTTCTATCAGTTATTTCTTCCTGATTTATGCCAGCCTCTTTCAAACGACAATATTTCAGTTTAACGTCATAATACTCATTGATATTATCTATGCCAACCACCTCATCGCCGCGTTCCAATAATCTCTTTACAAGATAATAGCCTATAAATCCGGCTGCACCTGTTACTAAAATTTTCTTCATTTCACCTGCTTAAAAACTACGATAGAAAACTTACCTTCTATACATTTTTCTTTCCCTTCTACCATTTTGCTTAGCAAAGGATTGTTTTGAATATCTTTTGTGCTAAGAAACAGAATTGCTTTCTTGTCCTGCATCTTGTTTAAATCAGATTCTTTCACTTCCTTCAACTCTTGGTTGAGATAAGCATCCATATTTTCTGCTCTTCCAACGTTATAAAAATAATATGAATCAATCCCGTTTTCTAAAGCGAGTTCTTTCCCTTTTTTACTTAACTCCCCGTATCCAATATATTCATTAAAAGAAGAAACAAAAAATGATCCTGAAAAAATAATCAGGAGCAATCCTATCGCCAACGTATTAACCGATCTATTCAAATTCTTTTGCTTATATAAATAAAAGAGAGAAATGGCACATATAATTAATAAACAGCCAGATACCGCATAAATCAAGGGATTATTTAAAAATGCCATTGAAGGATACCTGCCTAATACACAGACAGCGGGAAATGCCAGTCCAAGTAATGTTACTGGAATTGCTATTAATAAAGACACTCTTTTATTTAGCTTTATTTTTTGCAGTAATAGTACTGTAAGATATCCAAAGAAAGGGAATGCCGGAAGCATATAAACTTCCACTTTAGAACTTATCAGAGAGAGACAAACAAAAGTTACCGTGATAATGGTCAGGAAGAACTTCTCCAAATCTGTATTAATCAATTTAGCCTTGATTCCGGCAAAAATTAAGCCGATATAAAGTAAAGACCACGGAGCAAGACAATACCATATTACTTCAAAATAGTAATAAAAAGGTTTCTTATGATGGAAAGAGTCCACTGCTCTGTTTACTGTCTGATTAAACAATAAATTATGCAAATAATTATATCCTCCCTCTACAAAAACACCAGTAAACCAAATGGCGGCACCTATCAATAGAACAATCCATGTTTTAACTCCCCAATAGTGTCCTAAAGTTCTTAATTGTCCTTTCACTGCAAGAAAAGCTATAACTGATAATAACGGGACCAAAATTCCAATTGGACCTTTAGTAAATAAAGCCATGAAAACGTACACAGCAAACAGAAGACCGCTCCACTTTGTACCTTTTCCAACAAACATCTGATAGAAAGTATACAGTGCAAGCACAATAAACATACACATCAGCATGTCCATTCGTAAAACAACACCTGCACCAATGAAGTAACCACTGGTAATCATCATCAATAACCCCGACAAACGATTATTTTTATCAGTACTTTCCTCAACCCATTTGTCCATTATATACAATATAACCAAGGCCGGAATTACAGAGAATAATCCCAGGAACAACATACTGTGCACGCCAAAAAGTAACTTCCCCAACATTACAATCCACAAATAGAGCGGTGGTTTGTCAGCATATACCTCTCCATGATTTGTGAAAGTAAAGAAGTTACCATTACGTATAGCTTCATCGGCAATACTAAGATATTTCAACTCATTATCCGGTGTAAAGTCCCGCAAAAGCAATAGAGGAAGGAACACCAGCAACAGCAGAAAGTATTTATTCGTCTTCATTTAATCTATATTTATAGTCTTTACGTGCAATCATTATATTCCGGAAGTATGCCACAAAACCCACTGCCTGACCAAGTATCAAAACGGGATCCAGACGGAATACTCCATAGGAGATAATCACAGAAGAGCCTATAAGACTGATAACCCAGAAACCAATAGGCAAGATAGATTCTTTTCTTTTGGCCGAATAAACCATTTGGTATACAAACCGAAGAGTGAATATAATCTGTCCCATTGAACCGAAAATTAGCAACCACAACGGCACTTTGTCATTCTTCAGAAACGATGCAATGAATTCATCCGCATTGTTACAGACAAATATAATAGCAATAATCGGAGTTAGCAGCAATACAGTCCGTAATAAAACATGCACCCGTTTCCAGGCACCTTTCTCGTGAAGGTTCCATATATAAATGTAATAAGATATAAACTGTCCCAGCAGAATGGAAAAATCGTTTCTCATCCAGCCATAAATAACCAGCAAGTAAGCTCCTAAAACGCTTAGAATCCAAAAGATAGAAGGTGAAACAACCCTCTTTGCTTTTTCAGATAAAATCCATTGAAACAAGATGCGCGCTGAAAAGAACGCTTGGGCCAGAAACCCGATAACATACATTATCATCATAAATTATTGTCCCCAATGCTGTAATTAATATATCTCTTTTTCATCCATCGGTATGCAAAGCAATCAATAAAGGGAGAAACCAACCTATTCCATAAATTATATTTAGAAACACCGGCCACTCTGGGAAAATGTCGAACCGGAATCTGCATAACCTTTCCATTCTGTAGCTGAATCAATGCAGGAAGGAAACGATGCATGCCAGTAAAGAAGGGAACCCTTTTGGCATAATCCGTACGTAAAACTTTTAGTGGACATCCTGTATCTGAAACTCCGTCATGAGTCATCATATTACGGAAACCATTTGCTATTTTAGATTGAAAGTTTTTGAAAAAAGAGTCCTTGCGGTTAGCTCTGATTCCCATTACCATCTCATTTTCCTTAATATGTTCAAGCAACAAGTTAAAATCGTCAGGAGTAGTTTGCAAATCAGCATCCATGTAGCCCACATATTCTGAATATGCAGCATCAATTCCAGCTTTCATAGCTGCACTTAGTCCTGAGTTACGACTTAAATCCATGTAATAAAAGTGCTCATTTCTGTTACAGATTTCAATCAGACGGTTCTTACTGTCATCTTTTGATCCGTCATTAACAAATAGCACGCAGGCTGGGTAAATAGATACAGGAAGAAATTCTCCTAGTTTTTTCTCTAAAGCATAAATATTGTCTTCCTCATTATATACAGGAACAACAATGGTAAATTTGTAGTTTGCAGATTTATTCATTGTTCGATTTTTAGCCCGCAAAGCTAAGTCGGTTTTATAATTATTAATTAAATATATTTCAAAAGAAACAGAACCATATTGTTTCTTAACTTAGTAAAAGCACCACTAATGAGTCAGTATTTCCACTCCTGTTTCCGTGATAGCCAGTGTATATTCCCATTGCGCAGAAGGAAGTCCATCATCTGTTAATACAGTCCATCCATCTTCTTCGTCAACAAACACATCGTAATCACCCATATTAATCATTGGTTCAATGGTAAATACCATTCCAGGAACCAATAACATACCTTTTCCCTTCTTAGCAAAATGTTCCACATCCGGTTCTTCGTGAAATTCCAGTCCAACGCCATGTCCACATAAATCCCTTACAACCGAAAAGCCATTCTTTTCAGCATGAGATTCAATGGCCGATCCTATATCTCCAAGAAATCCCCATGGCTTTGCTTTCTTTACTCCAATCTCCAGACACTCCTTTGTTACCTCTACCAATTTCTTCAGCTCAGGTTTTACCTCTCCTATCATAAACATTCGTGAAGCATCCGAGAAATAGCCCTCAAATATAGTAGAAACATCCACATTAACAATATCACCTTCCTTAAGAATTTCATCTTCACTAGGAATTCCGTGACACACTACATCATTGATAGATGTACAAACACTTTTTGGAAATCCTTCATAATTCAACGGAGCAGGAATAGCTCCATGTGCCACCGTATAATCATAGACCAACTTATCTATCTCGGCAGTAGACATTCCCACGTGAATATTTTCAGCTATCAGGTCAAGAACACCAGTATTTATCAGGCCACTTTTACGAATACCCTCAATCTGTTCCGGAGTTTTGATTAACTTACGTTTAGGCACTAAATAGCCTTTATTTTGGTGATAAAGAACCTTCTTATCTAATTCTGAAAGCGGCTCTCCTTTTACAGGATGCCAATTATTTTTTATCCTTTTCAATGACATAATTGCCTTGTTTTATATAATTCATAACCTTTGCCGGCTATATCTACTTTTCTCAAGACAGACATAACCTTAATATAAACGTGCAAAAATAAGAAAAAAATAATTTATAATTGATGCTTAAAGGAAGATTAAGACTATAAAACTAAACTTTGTATTATGTTACAGCCAGTTATATTTGAAAGGTACAACATCAGCAATCCTGTTTATTGAATTTGAAGTTAACTTATATCCAGTTCCATGCTGTGTTATTATTTGAACTGAGAGATCATTTTTGAATATTTGCCTTAATTTAAATATATATATTGAGAGTACACGAGAATTTGCAAACTCTTCTGCACTCCAAATCATCTTCAGGGCATCATCCTTAGATACAAATTCATTCATCCTTTTACATAGAAGTGACAGCAAATCAGCCTCCCTGGTTGTAAGATGAATCTTTGATTGATTAAAATACAGAAAACCTTTCTGAGCATCAAAAAGATATTTTCCTAACACATATTGATTTGAAGATTTCGTTTTTGTATTATATCCTCTTCTTATCATTGCTTTCAGCCTTAATTTCAGCTCATCTGTATCATACGGAACCATTAAACAATCATCAGCCCCTAATTGATAGCCAATTCTAAAATTAACCATCTTATCTTGTTTGAAAATAAATATAAGATATGAGTCTCTACAAAACGCCAGTATTCGCCTTGCTAATGGAAAACAACTGTCCTGTGAAGGAAATTCATGCAGAATACAAACTTGTGGTCGCTTATCACAATAATAACCATAAGCACTGTCCACATCAGAGCATAGCTTTACTTCTAAATTCTCATTTCGAAAAGACTCTTGCAACAACCGGGTTGAGTTACAATCCGGTCCATAAATAAGTATAGCAGCATTCATATCCATAAACTAGTATCTATTAATAATTCGATTCTGCAAAGGTACGTTGCTTATAAAGATTCTAATTGGTCCATTTCTCATACAAATTGTCCAAAAAGAAACTAAATATCAGAAATTATCGGAATACATAGTTTTTAAATGAACAATAATCCTTATTTTTGTTCATTCAATAAAGATTTGGTTTATCAGAACAGCTAGAAAAATAGTATTAATATTCCTTTCAGTGGTAATAGGCTTTTACCTGGGGATTATTATATTGTTGAATATCCCATATATTCAACACAAAATGGCAATTATAGCCACTGACGAGTTAGAAAAAATCCTTCATACAGAATTAACTATCGGAAGAATAGATATCGGACTGATGAACCGAATTATTATAGATGATGTATTGCTGAAAGATCAGTCGAAAAAAGAGATGCTGAAGGTATCCCGCCTTTCTGCTAAATTTGAGATCCTACCTTTATTCAAAGGTAAAATTACAATCCGAAGCGTTCAGCTCTTTGGATTTAATATCCATCTGAATAAAAAAACTCCCAAAGATCCCATTAACTGCAAATTTGTTTTGGACGCATTTGCCAGTAAAGACACAGTTAAGAAAGAAAGCAAGCTCGATTTGCGCATTAACTCTGTGCTTATTCGTCGGGGTACATTTAATTATGATATTCTTTCTGAACCCGAAAGTCCAGGCAAGTTTAATGCAAAGCATGTGCAGTTATCCAATATTATAGCTAATATATCTCTGAAGGCATTGCGCAAAGACTCCATAAACGCATCTATCAAGAGGTTAAGCCTAAGCGAGAAATCAGGTATAGAGCTGCAAAAATTATCATTAAAGATAGTTGGTAACACCAAAGGAGCCAGAATAGAGAATTTCATTATCGGATTACCGGAAACAAAAATTCAGCTGTCTCCTATTAAGATTTCATACGATGGCTTTAAAGCCTTTAAGAACATTACAAATGAAGTTTCTTTTTCCACACGGATACTTCCTTCGTCTATTGTACTTCATGACATCTCTCCTCTTGTTCCGGCACTTGCCAACTTCAGGGACAGAATTGATTTAGAGTTAGGGATAGATGGAACCATTAATCAGTTGGCAATATCCAGACTGAGAATCAACGCCAACAATAATCTCACTATAGCAGCCGAAACAACATTCCAGGATCTGTCACACATAAAAGACACCTATTTCTTTGGTGATATCAAACAACTGAAAATTAACCGTGCCGGAATGGACTTCCTTGTACGAAATCTGGTTAAGAACTTTTCGGGCACACCTGATATATTAAAACGATTGGGGAATATAGCTTTTAGAGGTGAAGTATCGGGTTACTTCAATGATTTAGTTACCTACGGAACTTTCAATACCGGACTGGGAACAGTGAAAACCGATGTGAAGTTCAGTTCTGAAAAAGCCAAAGGTTCTTATAATTACTCCGGAGCCGTAAAAACAGACAAGTTTAATTTGGGAAGATTACTTGGCAATGAAGAACTGTTTGGAAAGACTTCACTTAATCTGGAAGTGAAGGGAACACATATTAAAGGTGTAAAGCCAAATATCTCATTGAAAGGATTGGTTGCATCATTAGAATATAGTGGTTACGAATACAAGAATATTGAACTTGACGGATTATACAAAAACGGAGGTTTCGATGGAAAGGCCACATTAAATGACAATAACGGAAACGTTTCAATGAATGGAAAGATTAATCTTTCCCAGAAAACACCAACGTTCAACTTTCATGCCGACATTAAAGATGTGAATCCATACAATCTGCACCTTACCAACAAATACAAAGAAGCTAAATTTTCTTTAAGTATAGATGCCGATTTTACCGGACGCTCCATTGATGACATGATTGGACAAATCAATGTAGACAGCTTTGCCTTTGTGAGTCCGGAGAAGAAATACTTCATGAACAACCTGAATATTGCTGCAAAAAGAATTGATGGTAAAAAAAGTCTGGAGCTAAACTCTGAGTTCTTAAAAGCAAAAGTAGAAGGCAACTACTCATACCAAACAATTCCGGTGAGTATTATGAAAACTGTGCAAAGATATATCCCTTCATTGCTTACAGTAAACAAGAAATATAAAGATCCGCACAACGATTTCAGCTTTGACATACACATTTATAACACAGATATTCTGCCCACCGTTTTTGATATACCTTTAAGTGTATACAAGCAGAGCTCAATAAAAGGTTATTTTAATGATAACGATCATACACTTAAAATTGACGGATACTTTCCCAGCGTACAATATAAGAATATGTTTTTTGAATCAGGGATGGTTCTTTGTGAAAGTGCCGACAAACAATTTAAATGTCAGGTCAGGGCAAATAACAGATTAAAGAACGGCTCCACAGTCAATTTGTCAGTAGAAGCTTTGGCGCAGAACGATAAAGTTCATACATCAATAAATTGGGGAAACAATGCCGTTCAAACATACAGTGGCAAGTTCTCTTCCATCACCAACTTCTTTAAAACAGCAGGAGCAAATCCTATTCTCCAGGCCAAGATAGACATAGAGCCCACAGAAGTTATTTTAAATGATACAGTTTGGAATATCCACCCCTCTCACATCGAATTAGATTCGGGAAGAGTATATGTTGATAATTTCCTGTTCAAGCATAAAGATCAATATCTGCGCATCAACGGAAAGGCTACCAAAAATATTAATGACACTGTAAAAGTAGAATTAAAAGACATCAATATAGGATATGTATTTGATATTGTAAATCTCAAATCGGTTGATTTAACAGGCCATGCAACCGGCACCATGTATATGAATCAGGTAATGAAAAGCCCTATTATGAACACTCAGCTTTTCGTTAAGAACTTTGCGTTTAACAAAGGCGTGCTTGGTGACATGAATGTATACGGAGAGTGGGACAAAGAAAAAGAAGGCATCTTCCTGAATGCAAAAATTAAAGAGCCAAACGTTTCAGAATCCAATGTACAAGGGTACATATTCCCTAAGAAAGCAGGTCTGGATCTTGACATTAATGCAAAAAACACCAATGTTGCTTTTCTGAACACCTATCTGCAAAGTATAGCCTCCAACATCAAAGGACGAGCCACGGGACATATCCGATTATTCGGGTTATTCAAGGCACTCACCCTGGAAGGATCAGCTTTAGCCGATGCCTCCTTCAAGGTTAATGTGCTCAACACCACCTTTGCCCTGAAAGATTCGGTACGCCTCATTCCTACTGAGATTTCTTTAAAGAATGCCAAAGTACTTGACCCGGAAGGTCACACCGGAGTGGTTAGCGGCTATGTGCGCCATGAACACTTTAAGAACATGAATTATCATTTCCAGATGGATGCGAAAAACATGCTGGTATATAACACCAAAGAAACCCCCGACATGCCTTTCTATGGCACAGTATATGGCACAGGAAATGCTTCGCTTTCAGGAGACAACTCGGGCCTGAACGTAGATGTTGCCATGAGCACCAACCGAAACACCAGCTTTGTTTACATGCTTGCCAACACCTCATCGGCAGTGAGCAACCAGTTTGTTACCTTCGTTGACAAAACACCGAAACGCAAAGTTCAGGAAGACACAACTGTTGTTGTTGATTACTTCTTAAAACACATGGAAAAGGAAGCCGAATCATCCGCCATGGATATCCGCCTGAATATGTTGATTGATGCTACACCAGATGCATCAATGAAGATTGTGACCGATCCAGTTGCCAATGACTACATCATAGGAAAAGGCTCAGGAAACATGCGAGTGGAATATTATAATAAGGGAGACGTAAAGATGTTTGGTAACTATACCATTGATCGCGGAACATATAAGTTCAGCTTTCAGGAGGTTATCCGTAAAGACTTTAACATCAGCTCGGGCAGTAGCATCAACTTCAATGGCAGTCCGCTAAATGCCAATCTGGATATAAAAGCCGCTTACACAGTAAACTCAGTTTCCTTAAGTGATTTAGGTTCTGAGGTTCCAGACGAGCTTAAGAAATCTAACGTAAAAGTAAACTGCATCATGGACATCAGCGGCAATCTGCTTCACCCAACGGTAAAGTTAGGCATTGAGCTTCCTAGTGAAAGTGAAGAGAAAAAACGTATTATTCAAAACGTAATCAGCACGGAAGATCAGATAAGCATGCAAACGCTTTACCTGCTGGGTATCGGTAAGTTCTATACACCGGACTATTCAACGGCTACACAAAATTCCAATGCCATGACCTCTGTGTTATCTTCCACCGTATCCGGACAGCTTAACAACATGCTGTCTCAGGTTATTAATAATAATAACTGGAACATTGGCGTCAATGGCACTACAGGTACTAACGGGTGGACTAATATGGAATTTGAAGGCATGCTTTCCGGACAGCTGTTAAACAACCGTCTGTTGATTAACGGAAACTTTGGATATAGAGAGAACCCTACCGTAACAACTAACTTTGTAGGCAACTTCGACCTCGAGTATCTGCTTACTAATGAGATTCGTATGAAAGCCTATAATCAGGCAAACGACCGTTATTATACCCGTACCACGCTAAACACACAAGGCCTTGGTATCATGTATAAAAAGGACTTCGATACCTGGAATGACTTGCTACCCTGGAACCGCAAGAAGAAAAAGCAACTTGTTCAGCCAAAGGATTCCATAGCACCCGAACCTAAAGTTCAGAATGTTCCTCAGTCTAAGAAAAAGCGGGAACGATAAGCTGAGATTATAAGATTTCCTCCTTTTTCAAAAGTTGCTTCACCACCTTGGATATCTAAATAATTCTTTTAGCGTATGCATTATTTCGAAGAAAGTTTAAACGCAATAGGAATAACATAATATACAGGAACATTTACTACATTCTGCTTTTCTGAAATCCATCTTTGTTTTGTCCATATATGGTTCTTCCAATAGCCGAAGCGCCCTTATAGTCGAATATCATCCAGACGTAAGGCTTGAATTTACAGTTATTCATTTCCAAAGTTATTTATCTTTTTCATTATCAGTTATAATGTAATATCCCCCTGTTTTATCAGCTCCCCTAAACTCTATTAGCCCTTTCTTCTTAAGTGACGTTATATAGCGATATACCGATGTACGTCCCTTGTTTAGAACTATAGAAATTTCTTCTCTATTCATTCCTGGTGTAACTTTTAAAAGAGAAATAATCGATATTTCATTATCACTTAAAGGCATATTTACAGGTCCATCACCAGCTTCATATTTAATTGTAAGTTTAAAAACATCCCCTTCTTCAATAACAGGCAATGCACCATTCACATAAATAGGACAATACTTATACATTTTCCTAACTCCTGATCCAAGTTCCTCTACCCATCCCAGTTGTTTGAAGAAGTTGGCTATAGTAGGATTCTTTGGATGCGGTTTTAAGTTTTCCAGGTTGATGCGCCCCATTACATAAGGACGGCTCCAATTCTCCGTTACCACCTCATTCTTGTAAATAGTCATGGTAGGCCGGATAAGCGTTCGAGAACTCTCTGTGCACCAAAAGGTTTGCCACAACCTCACGAAATATCAATTCCCGGATACTCATACGCTGATTTCCTTCCAGATAAAATCTGTCGGGCAGATGCTTACGAATAAAAGCCAGCAAACGGGAATACGCTCCCATCAGATTGCAACGAATATCATCACGATCGTCATACCTCTCCACATCTTCCTTTCGGCAAAGAGCGTCCGTTTTATAGTGAGGCAGAACACTTGCCAATGTATTTTCCTTTCCAAACATCAGCGCTGCAGCAAGAGTATAGCCTTCCTTTCCGGTATAAGAATCCCTTAATCTCATGCGTGCCGAAACCAATATTTCTTCGTTAGTCATGTTAATCCAGGGATGATCTGCCCGTGTTAACCGAGCTAAGTTACGTACCGTATCAAACAGTTCCGTTTCAAAGTCCTCCATTTGCAGAAACGGAAACACTTTGTTTTCTGTGTACCCATCTTGCTTGCGCAGAAATAGATTCGTTATCAGTTGCTGGTTAGCCAATTTAAAATCGCCGTCTTCCTTGCGGTCATAATAAGCCCCCTTGTATGCATGTGGTTGCGAGCTTTCGGGCACAAATATGTAAATGATTGTTTTTCCGTCAATCTCTACCACATCCGTGGCAAGAAAGAAAGTGGGAGAAATGATCTGAGGATTGTTCATATCCCGTGCCAACGTGTCGAGCTGATCCTGAACCGTATCTTCTTTTACGCCGACTATGTTTCCATTATCAGCTACTCCCAATAAGATGGTTCCCCCTTTGCGGTTCAAGAAAGCACAGATTGTTTCAAACACCGAACGCGTCAGTGATGAATAAGATTCTTTGAACTCTATCTCCTGCCCCTCACCTTGCTTTATCAGTTGCTTTATTTTGTTGGTTTATTTTGTTGGTTTCTGTGCTCATTGTTTTAGACTTCTTTGCTGGTTATAGATGAGTTTTTGATCTCACCATATATTTACAAAGATAAAAATATTTTTCTAACAAGAGGTAGTAATGTAGAGTGTATTTTTAGTAAAAACTTGAAATATTTATCCTACTAGATTTCATCAATCTATCACTATTATTTCTTTGCTAGATTATATCCAAAAGCTCCTTTGAACTTTACTGCAATTCCATAAAGTACGATTAATAGACCGAAATGAGCTTTCAACTGATCATCGTATTGTTTATTTCAATTCCATAAGGTAGATTAATAGAGGAGCATTTACTTGTCCGTCTTGCCTTCGTCCTTATTTCAATTCCATAAGGTACGATTAATAGTTATGATACTTTTCATCTAACTCTATCTTAAACTTTAATTTCAATTCCATAAGGTACGATTAATAGTCACGTTCAACATGCTGTGTTGAACTATTCTGTCATTTCAATTCCATAAGGTACGATTAATAGACAATGGATCAGGCAACCGTTGGAGATGTCACAATAATATTTCAATTCCATAAGGTACGATTAATAGAAAGGAAGGAAATAATGCATACCCATAACAACACCATTTCAATTCCATAAGGTACGATTAATAGTAATGATTATATCTATAACATGAAAGATGATATTAAATTTCAATTCCATAAGGTACGATTAATAGTAAGCCTTCGGTTAAGTACGTATAATCACAAATAAGTCCCAACTAGCATCAAGTTCTTCCAAGTTGAACAAACTTGATGCTAGTTGGGACTATTTTATTCGAGTTGGTTTCAATTTGAAGAATCAGTCCTGTTTTTCCAGTTCCTTGGTAATAGCTCCTTGATATCCATCTTTGATTCTTTGTATACAGGTAATTTTCTTAAGATATCAGTCATCCATTCTCTTGGATCAACTCCGGCAGCCTTACAGGAACTTATTAAGGAATAAATTAGGTTCATCCGACAAATGCGTAGTTGCTATATAAAAATAAGCTGGTAAATCATTATATTGTAGAGTCCAATCAAACAATATTATGAATACCAGCTTTCTGTACCACGCCTTTGGCGTTTGTGAGCAAGAATGCTCCCGCGTACGCTACGAAGATAAGAGTATTATCTTTGAAGTCCAAACCCGTTCCGAAAAACTTCGTTGTCCTTGTTGTAAGAGTCGGCACTTTATTCGCTCCGGTAGTACTATTCGTCGTTTTCGCGGAGTACCCATAGGACATAAACCTGTATTTTTAGAAATGAAAGTTCAGCGTTTAGAATGCAAAGATTGTCATTGCATTCGTCAGGAGAATATTCATTTTATTACAGGCAAGCGTTCTTATACGAATCGCCTGGCTCGCCTTGTAGTTGAACTCTCCCGTTTAGGTACTATAAAGGATGTTGCTCATTTCCTTCATCTTTCCTGGGATACGGTAAAGGATATCCAGAAACGTTATCTACAGCGACATTATGGATGCCCTGACCTGAGCGAACTTGAATATATTGGCATTGATGAGTTCGCAGTTGCAAAAGGTCATGTCTACAAAACAATCGTAGTAAACCTTCTTACAGGACAAGTCGTATATATAGGCGATGGAAAAGGTGCTGATTCTCTGGATGTTTTTTGGAAGAAACTAAAGAAATCCGATGCTGTCATCAAGGCCGTTGCTACAGATCTATCTCCAACTTTTGTTTCAGCTGTCATGACGAATATACCTGAAGCAACTCTGGTATTTGATCACTTTCATGTAGTCAAACTCATGAATGATGCTTTGGATGAAATACGTAGAAGTGTTTACAGAGAGGAAAAGGATCTGAATAAACGAAAAGTGTTTAAAGGAACTAGATGGCTATTACTATGCAATGGCAAAGATATCTTTGATAACCAATTCAAGTCCAGACTTGACAATGCCTTGAAGCTGAATGAGCCCTTGATGAAAGCATACTATCTGAAAGAAAGTTTGAAAGAAATATGGACACAAGTAAATAAAGAGCAGGCTATCAAAGAATTGGACGCTTGGATAGAACAGGCATATCAAGCCAAAATCCCCAAACTTACAACCTTTGCAAATACACTAAAAGCTCATAAGTGGGGAATCTTAGCATGGTATGATTATCATATATCAACAGGAAAATTGGAAGGTATTAATAACAAAATCAAAACAATGAAAAGACAAGCATATGGATATAGAGATCAAAGGTTTTTTGAACTTAAAATTTTGGCAATGCATGAGAAGAACTACGCATTTGTCGGATGAACCATAAATTATTGCTGCACGTACTGCTGAGTCGTCATTTCCACAGAAAAGATAGTTTTTCCTGCCGATGGCTAAAGGCCTTATTGCATTTTCGATAAGGTTGTTATCTATATTGATTCTTCCTTCATTTACATAACGGGCAAGACGTGGCAGGAGTGTATAATTATATTGTATAGCTTTCCCCATTCTGCTGCCTGGAAGTACTTTCAACCATGTATCTCCAAGCCATTTTTCAAACTCACAGATAATTGGATATGCTTCAGTCTTACGTTTGTCTTTTCTCTGATCTGCTGTCAGTTTCATATCATCGGCTACACTCTCGATATGATACAGCTTATTGATATATACAAGACCTTGTGTAGCTTTCTGATTATCCTCATCAAGGGCTTCTACAAATTTACGTCGTGCATGAGCCCAGCATCCATAGAGTGTTATACCTTCAATCTTTTCAAAGTCATCATATACATTATAGCCATCAACCTGTACATTTCCATGATAACCAAGCAGAAGTCTGTGTGCTGTAGCCTTGCTTCTTGAACCGAAGTCATAGCTGAAGCATACCGATCCATGCAATGCGTCTCTCACGCACCACATATAGCCCTTTACCGTACGATGTTTTTCATTGTCAATCACAGGAATCGTACTCTCATCAACCTGGATATATTCACTTGAGAGTATCTCTGACTTTAAAATGTCATACAGTGGCTTTATCCTTTCGCATGTGGCACTGAACCAACCATTCATGGTAGAGTCATTGAAGACAATGCAACTTTCACGGTACTTTTGAATGACCCTGTAAAAGGGAAGGTGATACATGAACTTGTCAAGTATGATATCTGTCAGGACAGATGCGCCTGCAATGCACTTGTCAACAGGAGCTAACGGCATAGGAGCGATTTCAAAGGCTTTCCTTTCGGGACTTTTTATCTGTATATCAGATTTGAGTACATACTTATGGCGTATTATTCTTCTGATGTATACCATTGCTGGTATTCTTTCAAGAGAATCGCTTATTTCAGGAGTAAGTTCACTGTATTCATCTGCGTTTATTCCTTGCGGATATATATGCTCTTCCCTGACTGGCAGTTTGGATGTATCAAGAGGTTTTCTGGAAGGTTTCTCCTTTGTTCGACCTATAATCTTGTCTATGTTCTTCTGTTCTGCAGAGACTTCAGCTTCAAGCCTTGCCTTCTGATCGTCACTCATCTGCTCGGGAAACAAATTCAGTTGAAGCTCATCAGGATTAAGCGGAAGGTGTTTCTCGCTCATACTGCCAAAAACTTTCTTACGGAGCCACGCAAGCTGACTTTCAAGGCTGTTTACCAAGTTCTTCAGACGTTCATTCTCTTGCTGTAGGGCTATTACTTCCGCTTCTGTCATTATCGTGTTCTAATATGGAACAAATATAATGATAATCAGCTAATTAGACAAATTTATGTAAATATAATTGCTACTATAACTGCATATTTCTCAGATGCATGAGACGATTCTGACGACTATCTGCCTTTTCCATAATTCCTTCAACCAAGAGCACGAGATCACGCCATTGCATGATATATGATGAAGAGGTGACAGAAGACAGGTCAGGAAGTGCAAAGGTTCCTCTTTCAAGCATTTTACTGTATATTACCATACCTCCTGGTTCCCAATGAAGGAGTTTGATGCGGTTACGATGCTTGTTTATAAAAATAAAAACATCACCATTATGGGGATTTGTACCCATGATATTGGTCACAAGTCCGCTTAATGTATGGAAACTCTTTCTCATATCCGTCGGTTCACTGAACAACAGATAACGGTTACTGTCACCGAGGCTAAACATGATTTATGGCTGATAAGATGATACTTTCGAGTTGAGAGTTGTTAAGCTCGCCATGTATTCTCATGATGGTGCCGTTTGCAGATTGTAATTCAATATTTATATTACTACATACTTTTTCATCTTGGGCTCTTTTCACATGAGAACATTTTCTGGTAAGATCAGGACAAGGTATGAAATTACCTTTATTCCCTATTTCTAATAACTCATTATTATTGTTTTTTGCATACTTGCTTTTTGCCTCATAAAAACGCCATGGTGTTATTCCTAATTCTCTTAAACGGTCCTTAAAGCTTACATTATTATTTTTGCAATAAAGGACTATGGAAGCTATTTCTTCTTTTGTCATCATAATGCTTTGTTTTTAGGCAAAAATAAAAAGAAAGCAATTAGGATAAAAGATACATTTCACCGAAGGCTTACATTATATCAAACTGCTTTTTCAAATTTCAATTCCATAAGGTACGATTAATAGTTGGTATTATTCCTCAGCTCTTGGCTTCCAATATGGATTTCAATTCCATAAGGTACGATTAATAGTTTTGGATTAGGCTTCCTCTTTATTTCAGGATTGCTATTTCAATTCCATAAGGTACGATTAATAGTAACAATACCACCTAACCACGTTGATGGTAGTTATTAATTTCAATTCCATAAGGTACGATTAATAGGCGGACGAAGCTGATTGTTTGTCATCTTGTAAACAATTTCAATTCCATAAGGTACGATTAATAGGAAGAACGATTACAAGATATACCATATTTTACATAATTTCAATTCCATAAGGTACGATTAATAGCCCGATATTGTAACAGAAGGAAACAAGCGCATCGAATATTTCAATTCCATAAGGTACGATTAATAGTAAAAATACTTTATTATACCTCTACCTTCATGAGAAATTTCAATTCCATAAGGTACGATTAATAGAGCTCCCGTCGCCCTGCAATTGGTGTCAATCTTTTATTTCAATTCCATAAGGTACGATTAATAGTAAACCTGTAGCTTATCAAACATTTGGCGTACTAACATTTCAATTCCATAAGGTACGATTAATAGATAAGCCAACAACTTTATCAGGGTACGGCATTACATTTCAATTCCATAAGGTACGATTAATAGTCTCCTGTTGATGTTGTATCTGTTAGTTCATTTCTTATTTCAATTCCATAAGGTACGATTAATAGATAGTCGGATTAATATCTATGTAATTACTTATCTCATTTCAATTCCATAAGGTACGATTAATAGCTCAAATTCAGAACGCTCCAACCAAGTGTTATGCATATTTCAATTCCATAAGGTACGATTAATAGGCTGATTTTGATGTTTCATACATTTGATTTTTTAAAATTTCAATTCCATAAGGTACGATTAATAGCAATAGAATTAGCAAGTGCAGTAACAGGCTCAACAATTTCAATTCCATAAGGTACGATTAATAGGGATATACCATATTTTATATAAGAATCAGATAACAAGATTTCAATTCCATAAGGTACGATTAATAGCTTCTTGCAAATTATTACCAAATAATGCACACCATATTTCAATTCCATAAGGTACGATTAATAGCAAGTTAAACGTGTATATAATTTATACGGTAATACATTTCAATTCCATAAGGTACGATTAATAGTATTAACTTCAGACGGAGCATTCATGGCTATTACATTTCAATTCCATAAGGTACGATTAATAGCCATCTTTGCCATTTCATCCTTTAGTAGTCTTATCTGATTTCAATTCCATAAGGTACGATTAATAGGCTGCCACCGCCGCTAATACCGCAAAGACAAACGCATTTCAATTCCATAAGGTACGATTAATAGAAATTATAATGAAAGAAATAGGTATTAACGAACTATATTTCAATTCCATAAGGTACGATTAATAGTTCAATCCGTAATTCTACTATGATGGGTTGCATGTAATTTCAATTCCATAAGGTACGATTAATAGAGGTCAAGAGGATTGTTACCCTTACGGAGTAACCGAATTTCAATTCCATAAGGTACGATTAATAGGTGTTGATGATTTCAATATGAAGTTTAATCGTAAATTTCAATTCCATAAGGTACGATTAATAGATAATTTAGTGTTATATCAGAGGCAATTTTATTAAGATTTCAATTCCATAAGGTACGATTAATAGCTTGACCAGCAGAAGAGAATCGAGATTGCAATATATTTATTTCAATTCCATAAGGTACGATTAATAGCAAATGATATATCAGATGTAAAACAAGAATTATTTGAATTTCAATTCCATAAGGTACGATTAATAGAAAGCGACTTGGAGATGTATTGGTGACGAATAATGGATTTCAATTCCATAAGGTACGATTAATAGAAATAAATTAGTAATATCTACTATTGCTAATAATATTTCAATTCCATAAGGTACGATTAATAGTTCTTAATGCTGTATCTGGCTATCAAGCCCGTTATCTATTTCAATTCCATAAGGTACGATTAATAGTCTCCTCTGATAACCTTAGCAATGCTCTTTCTTATGATTTCAATTCCATAAGGTACGATTAATAGTAATAATAAACCTATTAAAAAAGATAGATATCCTAATTTCAATTCCATAAGGTACGATTAATAGTCAATATTAGTATTATTGTATTTAGTACGAGATTGATTTCAATTCCATAAGGTACGATTAATAGTATAAACGTATTGATAAGCAAGCAATCTAAAAGGATATTTCAATTCCATAAGGTACGATTAATAGTCAGTCTAAGTCTGTTCTGTTCTTCACTTTAACTTAATTTCAATTCCATAAGGTACGATTAATAGTAAATCTACTTATCGTTCTATGTGGTTACAACGTCTATTTCAATTCCATAAGGTACGATTAATAGGTTGAATCTATGTTAATTGAGTCTGATTTACTTCGATTTCAATTCCATAAGGTACGATTAATAGATAATTATCAATATTATAAGCAGAAGGTTCATTTATTTCAATTCCATAAGGTACGATTAATAGGTTGCAAGGAACAACGGAAAAAACATATATTGGAAGATTTCAATTCCATAAGGTACGATTAATAGTTAGCATCTTTAGAATTACCAACATTTTCATAAGATATTTCAATTCCATAAGGTACGATTAATAGATCGCAAACGGTACTGATGCATGGGATGCATTTGGATTTCAATTCCATAAGGTACGATTAATAGGCATATTCCGTAACAGTTATATCATCCTTTTGAAATTTCAATTCCATAAGGTACGATTAATAGATTGGAGAAATTATTCCATAATTAGGTTCAAAAGTATTTCAATTCCATAAGGTACGATTAATAGAAGCTTGTAAGGCTATTACTTCTTCCTTGTACAGCGATTTCAATTCCATAAGGTACGATTAATAGTTCGGAAAAGGCAAAAAAGACACAATCATGGATTGAATTTCAATTCCATAAGGTACGATTAATAGACCAATTGAAGTAGCTAAAGCATTAACAGGTTCAACAATTTCAATTCCATAAGGTACGATTAATAGCGTACTACGGGTGTTAAACGTACTATTGTATATATATTTCAATTCCATAAGGTACGATTAATAGCGAGGAGAAGCCCAAGCACTTAGAGGTTGTCCAGACATTTCAATTCCATAAGGTACGATTAATAGAAAGAGGTATCCTTTTTGGAGATGGGCAAGACGGATTTCAATTCCATAAGGTACGATTAATAGAAAGGTGGATACGGAGGAGTTAAAGTTGTTAAGTAATTTCAATTCCATAAGGTACGATTAATAGGTCTGTTGCCCAATTTATAGATGATTATTCTGTACGATTTCAATTCCATAAGGTACGATTAATAGCAAAACAAGGACATGCTTTGCGAGCATATTTATAAATTTCAATTCCATAAGGTACGATTAATAGATAAACTAGATAAAAAATGTTATAGCGTTAATATATTTCAATTCCATAAGGTACGATTAATAGATCATTATCCTTTTGTTTAATAGATTTTTCAGCTTGTATTTCAATTCCATAAGGTACGATTAATAGTTTAGAGATTTTCATATATAATAGTTTTTATGTTTAATTTCAATTCCATAAGGTACGATTAATAGTAGGGAATGGATTGAGCAACCAAAATCCATATCTTTATTTCAATTCCATAAGGTACGATTAATAGATCTGTATCTAAGATAGCTAATTTAGATATTTATTTATTTCAATTCCATAAGGTACGATTAATAGGATTGGTTGCGTGCCCTAATGGCAGGGTATAATTAATTTCAATTCCATAAGGTACGATTAATAGGACAGCGAGAATCGCAAGATACGTATTTCGATACATAATTTCAATTCCATAAGGTACGATTAATAGCTTCAATTTAAAAATTATTATTATGTTGTTAATTAAATTTCAATTCCATAAGGTACGATTAATAGACAGGAGAATATGATGCTCCTCAAAGAATGACTATATTTCAATTCCATAAGGTACGATTAATAGACAAACGTTCCGCAGTATTAGCAACAGAGAATCCGATTTCAATTCCATAAGGTACGATTAATAGCTCTTATAAATATTTTATTCATAATATGCAATTTAGAAATTTCAATTCCATAAGGTACGATTAATAGATGAAAATGAATCTGTTTAACTATTTAAATATATGATTTCAATTCCATAAGGTACGATTAATAGACGAATAAGCAATGGAGTAAGAGCCTTAATTTGAGAATTTCAATTCCATAAGGTACGATTAATAGGATGCTTAGATATCCATATTCCAAAGGTAGTATTATATTTCAATTCCATAAGGTACGATTAATAGAATGCGGATATTCTAACCGCAAAGGCTTATCTGTAATTTCAATTCCATAAGGTACGATTAATAGAAAGGTTTGCAAACCGTCAGATTGCGTTGCGTCTGCTATTTCAATTCCATAAGGTACGATTAATAGCGCTATTGATACGCTTAAGGACAAAATCGCTTTCGTATTTCAATTCCATAAGGTACGATTAATAGCTACTATGATAGGGTTATCAGTTGCATTAAACACTGATTTCAATTCCATAAGGTACGATTAATAGTTGGCGAAACAATAAACGCAAAAGAAATAAAAAGATGATTTCAATTCCATAAGGTACGATTAATAGATCATGCGCTTTATTAGCAAGAACATATTCAGACATATTTCAATTCCATAAGGTACGATTAATAGAAAGCTTCATTAGCCTTTAAAACCTCATCATTTAAGATTTCAATTCCATAAGGTACGATTAATAGCCTTCGATCGACACAAAGTTTGGCATTGAATATCAATCGAATAACTAATGCAAAAATAGTAATTTTCTTTCAAAAAAATGTCGATCACCAATTATATAAAAATCCCTGGTGATCGACATATATGATAAATAGCTGATTTTCAATAAGTCAAAGAACTAATTAATATTATTCAAAGAATAAATAAATCTTTTAGAGGCAGACAGACAACTGTCTATAAGAAAATATCAATGCTACTACGTTCTTTCCCAACAATTTGTTTCTCTGTCCACGTAACGTCTCTTCCTTTAAAAATGATGATACTATCCTCCTCTTCTTTCATAAACTTCTTGGCAAAAATAAGCATTTCGTGTAGTCGAGCCTCGGATATCTCACCTTCAAAAACGGAGTTCTGAATCCAATTCAGGTATTTACGACAAAGCTTCAGCATCTTCGCCACTCGCTTTTCTCCAAAATCATATACAAGCACCACATACATAACTACCAATACATTTTAAAAGGTTTATACTCTTCTATCTTAAGTAAATGCTTAGTCAATTTGTAACATTCCAGTTTTATCAGATGTCGGTAGCTGACGTTGCGTTTCAAACTACGATGCTGAATGGTCTCCTCAAGTCTATCTTCCAGAGCTTTCACAAAGATTTTCTTTCCAGATGAGTTCAGCAAGCATTTATTCAGTTTCTTATCAAAATGTTTTTCCTGAATCTCTTTTTTGTTTAGCACTTTAAATATAACACGGTCAACGATTATTGGTTTAAATATTTCCGCTACGTCAAGAGCCAACGAATATCTTCTTTCACCCGGAGTATGAAGGTAACTGATTGTTGCGTTTAACTGAGTCTGATGAATAGCACGTAAGCAAAGTGTATAGCAAATCATATTTCCAAATGAAATCAACGCATTTACTTCATTCCGGGGAGGTTGTTTAGAACGATTTCCCATCTCAAAGTCATTCAAAATCAAGTTGAACGCATCATAATAAGTCTGACGAATCATTCCTTCAATACCCATCAACTCTTCCACAGTATTTGATAGAGGAATCTTTTCCGAATAAGCCTTTATTAAGTCCATGATATCTTCCATGTCCTTCCCTCTCCTATTATAATACTGAAGATTCTTCAACATATTAAAGGCAGCTCCTTCTATGAATTTCTGAGCAATGATAATCCGCCTCTTCTTATCCTGGTAAGCAGAAGTCTGAGCCAGCAACATTCTTCCCGACAACAGAGAATCACGAGGCATAAAAGAGCCGGTGTAATTCTCATAATAATCGAAGAAATGCACCGCAATATCTTTCTGACCAAGGAAGTTGAACAATGCGCTATTAGCCGTTAATGAGCCAAAAGCATAGAACTCGTTAATATCCTCAACCGGAAGATAGCGCGGACTTCCATGAATTGGAGATTCCGCTTCCAAATCAGATATCGGAGTAAACTTTAAAGTATTATCCCGCCTCTCTAAAGTACCTGGATTAAATAAATAATACGTCTTCTTCATTCTTCCTCCTCCCTGCTATAGCAGAAATCATAATAACTACAACTTTTACAGATCCGTTTTTTCTCCAAAGGAGGACAGTCCTCGCTTTCTATAATTGCTTTTATCTCCTTCTCCATAGTGAGAATTGTTCCCCTGTCAATATCGGTTAGTAACACACTATCTG
This sequence comes from uncultured Bacteroides sp., assembly GCF_963678845.1. Classification (NCBI taxonomy): domain Bacteria; kingdom Pseudomonadati; phylum Bacteroidota; class Bacteroidia; order Bacteroidales; family Bacteroidaceae; genus Bacteroides; species uncultured Bacteroides sp. The sequence goes on along the minus strand of NZ_OY787464.1, from coordinate 116,717 downwards.
TCTTTCTTAATACCGGATATTCCAGAATGCCAGTTACCCCAATAATTCCATTACGTTCAAATACATACAGATAATATTTCAGTTGCCATTCATGTGCTCTGTCTATTTTATCCGATTTTTTTATTTCATGAATCACCTTGTTTTTGGGATCATAAAAATCCACCTTAATCCCATCCATCTCAACCTCTTCATATTTTGAAGAACGTTGCGGATAAGATTCTTCATGAATCAGCTTTCCTTCAAAAACTAGATCAGAAGTATCCTCAAAACGAATACCGTTGGCATGTAACCAAAGTTCACGTTTACATACATGATAAAGATTTACTAATGTCGCTGTAATATCCATTATTATTAAAATATTAATGCTTCTTCCAATTTCTCATCAACAAGTCCATATTCATAGTTGTAAACCGCATCATCATTATCAATAATATCGTGCAAGCGAATAAATCCGAAATCATGTTCTTTATAGCCTCGTTCTATCAAATGCTGAACATCTTTAGAATGTGCAAAAATGGAAAACACAAATTTTGACATGATAGATTGGATCTTTTTCATTCTTAACTTTTGTTCAACAAAGTCTTCATTTTTCGATTGAATAATTTCCGTATAAAGAGTCCAGACCATTTCTCCAGAAACATTTTTTTCAGCAGCATTATATTTTCCAAATTCTTTTAAGAAAGACAATTCATTCTCCGAAAAATTGCATTTATCAGTATGCGGAATAAATACAGGAATGTCAACCTGCACAAATACTGAATAATTTTGATTATCAATTAAGGTGAAAGATCTGTTAACTTCTGGAAATTTTAGATTTCTAATTGCTAACTGAAAATCAGACAATCCCATATTCATAGCACCTTCATTATGCTTCTTCCTGTTTTCAATTACCTTATTATATACGGTATCAAATGTTTTATCTCTCAATATTTGTTCATATTCTTCCTGAGTAGAAGATTTAAGAATATTGTATCTACTATCATTTCCATAAATGAAAGAAGCGTTATCACAATCAAAAATAAACAACGTGCATTTATCCTTATTAACATTACGATTAATACGTCCAGCTAGCTGTTCATCACTGTCAACTAAAGATTTATCTTTAAAACCTAAATCCATGTCAATATCAACTCCCGCTTCAACAACTTGAGTCGTAATAAGCAATATCTTTTTATCCTTATTATTTTTATCTTTCAGAAATTCAATAATTTCTTTTCTTCTGGGTTCAAGAATAGTCCCTGACAACACAAATATATGATCAAAGAAATTATTATTCATTTCGTAAGCTATTTTATAAAACTCGCTAGCTGTATGCTTAAAAATAAATTCTATAATTGTATATGCTCGCCCAGTATTATAATAATATTTACTCGATTCTTCATAAAGCTTATTGCATAATTGAGGTAAATAAACCTCTTTTTTCTCTTCTTTAGACTTAGGTTTAGCCAAACTTAACAACGAGAAATCAAATTGGACTCTTCCTTTAAAATTCTCATTTTGAAAAAACTTTTCTTTATCCTGAATTAAGTATACAAAATCAGGAATATTCTCTGCCCATGTTAATTTGCCAATCTTTGGAAGAGTAGCCGACATCAGAATGAATTTAATATTAAAATATTCCGCATAATTATCAATTAGATAAATCAATTTATCCCACTGTTCAGGCGAATATGATTGTAGTTCATCTATTATCACAACAGAATTTGCAATACGATGCAGCATATAATTAATATCTTTCTTATTCGTTGTAAGAATATCAAAGAACTTAACATGAGACGTTACTATTACAGGATAATTAATAAACAGTGCATCTAAATAAGTCTTTTGATTTTCTCCGTATTCATCCTCTCCTCCATTTGTTTTAAACCCAGCTTTTGAATGTAATTCAATCATTTCAGATTCATCCAACCCAAATGTTTTCTTTAGCGTTTCATAAGTTTGCGCTATTAAGGTAGTGAAAGGAAAGACATAAAAAACTTTATTTATATTATTTTCGCTTATATCTATATCATGTTTCAATAATTCGGCTAATGCAATCATAGATAAATTTGTTTTTCCACCACCTGTTGGAGCTTCAATGTAAAAAAGCCTTTTATTTGCATTGCTCCTTATATTGCGAATGACTTCAACAGACATTTCTGATCGTAAACGATTCAAGTTTTCATTACTTTTCTCTTGTGGACAAAGCAATTCAAAATTCACTAGGTTATTATAAACATTCTTATTATATATCTGTGTAGTTTTTATATTACTAACAATTTTCTCCTTCTGCTGATTACTAAAAATGCCATATTCATCAAACATCTTCGACCAGCCATTCATAAAATTCGTTGTCGCTAAATAATCTGATGTAGTAAGTAAAGATGAACAAAGTTTTATAAGAGCATATAGAGGAAATTCTATTTCTCTAAGATCTAATAATTCATTATCCAATTGGACAAGTAAACCATCAATTTTTGTTAATACATAGTTATGAATTTCATCTATATGATCATCACTTATCTCTATTGAGAAGAATGACAAATAGTCTTTCAATTCTAATGATTCAGAAAGCGACTTAATATCTTCTCTTAAATCATCAATAGTTGATGAATGGTGCTTCAAAATAGGATAAGCAAAACACAATATTATCCAATCCATAAAAGATTGCTCACTATCATTTAGTTTAAGCTTGCGAACAAATTCATATTGATGTTGTAAAAAAATATATGTACTTATAATAGAATGTCTAGATTGTACATGATGATTAACTTTAATTAAATTAGAATTGTTATTTCCCATTTTAACCTGCTGAAAAAGATGATTAACTTTTCCAAAATCATGGTAAGCAATGCTATCAATAAACAATTGTTTTATAAATTCTTTTATCCTTATTTTATTTGAAAATTTATTGGGTAATATTGCTGATATTAACTTTGAGATTATTTCCTCTAAATTATTCCTTGAACACACATCATAAAAATATGAAATAACTAAATTAGCATGTTCTGTCAGAAATTCTTTTCTCTGAGTATTTGCAGGATCTATATGAGCAAAATAAAGATCTGAATTTAATATTATAGTTTCAAAAAATGCTTTATCCCTTTTCATATATTTAGAATAACTGTATTACCAAAGATGAGTCTAATAAATAAAATTGAGAATTATGATCAAATCTCATTTCTTTATCGAATCTAGCATTAGAATACACAAAATCACCTAAACGATACTGAAATAAACTCTCATCAAAATCAATTGGTAACCTTTCAAAATAAAAAAAACGATTTTCCACTTCTTCTCTATCTTGGCGAGAAGACAATTTTACTAAATGATTTACTACAGCTGACTCTTTCAAAAAAATACTTGAAACATAAAAATCTGTAGTAAAATCAAATTCCTTATAATCATACTCTTTCACACACCCCTTATCCCACCAAGCTGAAAAGTCATTCTTGCCCAAATATGGTAAATATTCAGCCTCTTGCCTAAGAATCCGTTCATACAAGATTCTTTCATTATTATTTTTTGTATCTAATAATAGATAACAGCGGAACGAAGGTTTAAGCAATGTTTGTTCTGTTACAATGAGATTTCCTCCATCTTCATTACTCGCCAGTCCTGTAGTATTACTATAGGTTATTATAGTTTTACTATAATTTCCTTTATCACTGTTAAGTGGCTCAAGCCCTATTTTAAGATGCTTCAATTTCTGATAGTATTCAGGAAATTTACTATTTTCTTCGTATCCTTTATATCCTGCAATTGCCCCCAATATTCCTAAAAGTGCAGGTTTGTGTAAAATATTATAAGTCAAATATATTTTTTCGTTGATATCTGGCTTCTTTAAGAATCCCATATCAGCATTTAAATCAAATGAGATTAACTTCATTCTGTTACATTTTATAAATACTTGGCGATTGGTAGCCAACCGCCAAGCACTAGTTTGTTTTTACAGATTTGATATTATTATTCCTTGAGGAAGGTTCACAATATCAGTATTAGCTACGTTGTAATAGATTTCCATCTTTTCAACCTCAGAAGAAACTTTGCTAAGGTAAGAAGTTAGTTTTTGAAAATCGAAAACAACTTTTCCATTATTCTTTTCTATTAATATTTCTATAAACGAAGTAAAATTAGGCAAGACAATTCTAGAGCTTTCTTTTACTTGTATCCAAAATAACAGTTCATTCTCACATCCAGCTTTCGAAGCAGAATCATACCATGTAGCTCCACGACGCATCGCTTCTTTTAGCTTTTCGATATCATCAGTTGAAAGCTTTTTCGCCTCACCTCCTGCTAAATTAGCTACTTCTAATAAGTTTTGTGGATTAATTGAGAAATGATGCACGTAATGTCCTTCTTCTAATTTTGCTTGACGACCAATAGTTGTCATTCCTTTCTCAGCCTCTGGATCACTAGCCTTATTACTAAACGGAGATGTTATTTGTTCAGTATAGACATTATCTTCATGCCAAATATTAACTCCATGGTTTACTTGTACAGGACCATGCAATGATATATTTGTTCCTCCAGCAAAAGTAGCTCCAAAAAGGCGAATATCAATACAAGATAAAAGATTTGAAGCAACTATAGTTTTTACTACTTTGTCTTTATCCTTACCTGTTCCAGTAGGATATGAACCAAAATGCTTTTTGTATGATTCATCTAAAGATATTGGATTTAAATTTTCATTTAATGACTTATAATAAAACACTTTTTCCTTATCAAAGACATCTTTTAAATAATTCTTAACTGTATATTTAAAGGCTTTATCTGTAGCATATACTTTGCCATTAGGTAAACGACGTGGCTGGCCTGAAAAATCGGCATTATAATTTGAGTTAATTGCTTTTATTACGGCAACACCATAGACTCTGTTTTTGAATTCCATACTCATATTTATTATTTTATTATTTAACTAATTAAGCGCCTAAAGATTCTTCTTTCTTTTCATAAATTATACTTGGTGCAAAACAACCAGCCAGAAGATAACGTTGGTATTTTTTCATATTCTCATTGGTCTCGTATGTTAATACATCTTTCGATAAATTAGCAAAACGGCCTTTACTAAGATCTATCTCATGCTTATAGACTTTAATCATTTCTGTTACTGCATCTTGTATCTGTTCAGCAGTACTTTTTTGCAATATAGGCTCTAACATTGCATAAGTTTTATTACTAGCTACACTTTTAGTAAGCAAATAATAGATTATTTGCCCAACTGTAAATGCAAACTCAGCAGGGTCTGCAGATAAATGTGCATTGCTGTCATTAGCTATTTTACGCACATTGTCCATTAATTCAGGAATTTTTGATGCCATATTTTTTTTATTTTGGGTATATAAATCGAAATAATCATATAAGCTAAACCAGATATTCATTTTTTTCTTGATTTCATCTTCTTTAGAATGGAACCCTCCATTTTTGGATTCATCTGATCTTAAATCTGCAATAATTACATTATACATAATATCATCAAACATTAAGCTGGTAATAGCACTTTCTTTCGATTTATAGATATAATCATAAAAAGCCATACGATATTTCATTATCATTTGATAGACTAAATCACCGCCACTTACATACGTTGGATCAATTTCACCAAAATAATGAACACTCATCATATCGTCTTTTACCTTCACCAAAGAATTATTAAAGATATTACGAACTATTATATCTTCAAAACCAAAAATAGTATGAATAAGGATACTATTATCTAATTCTCTATTATGCTTTATTCCGAACAGATTAAGTACTTCACATTTCCTTCCGTTATGTTCCATTTTATATCGGAAAAGAGGTACATAATCGAAATCTTTCACCTCTCCTTTTTGCATATTTAGTAAATAGTAATTTGAAATATTTTTATTCTGATCGGCACAAACTCTTTTCAATATTTGTGTATAACTCAACTTATGCCCTGACTGATTAAACATTTTTATAATATCGATATTTGTAGCGAACTCCTCTTTGTCGATAAATATGGGTAAAGGAATAGGCAAAGACTTGTTTGAAAGAAGGCTCTCAAAATTATTCAAAGCAACAGTATCTTTTGCTATAATCCGACCACTAATACCCTTATACATTGAAGCTGTCTTGTGTGCAAGAAAAGGCTTTTTTGAATTCAGCCCATTAAGAAAACCACTTATACCATAAGTTTCATCATTAATTTCTCCAACATTACTATTGTAATCATTCGTATTGAACAGTTTTTGTTTAAGATAATTCTCATGAGACTGCTGATATTTATCTATCGGAATATTTTTCAGATAAATACTTATATAGAAAGCATCCTTCATTATCTCAAAAGCTGGAAGCTGTATTTCTGTTCCATCTTTTTGGATTTGAGGAACGCAATATGTTTCTATTTTACTTAATACTTCTTTGCACGCTTGTTCAAAAGCTTTCGATATTTGAATAGTGGATTCATCTTCTTTATCCAAACAAGTAATCCTGGCATTTTCAAAATAGAATGGAAGAAGTTTAGCTATCTTCTCATAACCTATTCCTTCTAGCTTATCATTCAAAAACGATTGTTTTTTAAAACTAAGAACAAAGGGAGAGCAAGAAAATATCTGTTTTTTCTTATCAAGAGCTTTATTCATAGATGTACCTACACGCTTACTTAAATCTTCATATTGCATGATTCCTTGCAAAGAATTATCTAGCTCACTTTTTCCATCAAAATAATCATAGTCTTTTTTATATTTAGAAGAACTATTCATCCATTTACTCTCTTCATCAAGCTCTACAAAAACATGTAATCCTTCTAATGGCTTCTTCCCTAATAAAAATATTTCCGGATTACTGCGAGAAACCTCATTCGTGAAATTAATTATTTCTCTTATCATAAAACTACATCATTAAATTTTCCCTTTGATTTATTATTATTATCAAACTCTAAAAAATCTGTAATTTATTCGTTTTGACATCAGATAATGTATTTGACAAGTCTTACGAATTACAATACGTACTCAATAAGCATTTATATTAACCACAACACTTTCCACACTTAGAATAACAACTTAACCTTAGCATTCTAGGATATTTTTCACCATTCCCCATCCTTGAGAACCTTTCATCCCCACGCCACTCTCATATGCTATTTTCATTAATTCCGGATCTGCATTCATCCTAAATTTACACATATATCCTTTTACTTTTGATTCATTCTGGGTATATGCTTTAAAAGTAACAAGGGTGGATTTGGGAGTATTAAGTACATCAAATTTAAAATCCAGGCTACCTGAATAGGGCTTGCCGTAAAAGGCATGATAGCGATTTAGTAAGCTGAAAAGTATTGATTCTTTTGAACGTTCATCTAAGGGTGAAAGGTAATCTGTTTTACCTATGCTATTCTTTAATGAAACACATATTGGCGACAGTGTTTCAAAGGTCATCTCTTTTTCAAATTGCGGATAAGGAAGTACTTGAACGCTTTGTACCCTAAACTGTACTTTACTCTTGCAGTCGCCCAGCTGAAACGCCTGATTCATAAACACTCCCTCCACAAACTTCTCTGTCGATTCTTCTGGAAGAAAGGATATATACCACTCTACAGTATCGCAATTGATTCTGAGCCTTGCAAATTCTTTTTCTATTGTATAAGCTGGAATTTCCAATCTTGAATAAGTAAATAACTTGAATTGTTTGGTATCAAAAGTAAAACCGTTATCATGTAGCCAAGTTGCATATTCTGCATTTGCTAATGACAAGATTTTATATATAACACCTGATAGCTCGTATTGGTAATTTAATGGAAGTCTATTCCCAAATATATGTTTTTCTACATTTAATGCTAACCTAAATCTCATAGTAAATTCTTTTCGTCAAAAATAAAGAATAACATTGGATAAAACAAGAATATTTACGAAAACTTATGAAGAATTTATTATTCTACTTTTTTTATACAAAACAGTAGAATAATAAATTATAGAATAAAATCAGTGCTCTCCTCAAATTCCCAAACCATTTCCCACCCAATCCCCCCCCCAATCCCCATTAAAAAAAGTCCAAACCCCAATAAATAAAATCCATTCACCAATAACCCGCCAACCATTCACCAATAATTTTAGGTAAATATTACGCACAAAATAAGCCTGAAAAATCGCCCTCTATGTGTATAGCAAAAGCTTCTTGAAAATTTCGTATACCGAAGGAAGTAGTGTTAAAAATAAAATGGATTTATGCTTTAAAAGCGAATAATTATACTTACATTTGCGAACGTTTATAAAGTTTCTACTTTTAAACAAAACTAAATTAATAACAATAAAAAAAAGATTTAATGACAATCTCAACAAGCGCTTATGAGTTTCAACTCAAAGGATGTATCCGTTTAAACAAATTGGCTGGTATGTATTTCCGTAACTGCTCGCGTGCTGAATTATCCAAACGAATGTTTATTGCTGCTTTAAAAGAGGATACAGAGTTGTATGCTCAGCTCATAGCTATCGGCTTTTCTCCTGATAATGAGTTTATTAAGCCCAAACAGGTTACACTGATAGTAAACCGTTGGGGCTACCCGGACGATGCTGTGATCACTGCTCAGAAAATAAGGAATGCAATTCACTGAACTAACGTTTAGCCCTTTGTATACCTGCATTTCTTTCCTTAAATAAAAATAATACCCACAGGATTTATATTTTAATATAAATCTAATTCTAATATATTTCTTTGGCGCACATTGATCGGTACCAAAGAAATATATTAGTTTTATACCTTCCTATAATCCAACCACTTACAAGCACTGGAGATCGGTACATTGATCGGCACATTGACATGTCTAAAATTAAGACATAAAATAGCTGTTTTACTCCTATGCCTAACTGCAAAAAAGTGACAAATGTGATTTTTTTGGCATAAAAGTGATTTTTCTGCCGAATCCTGCTTTAACTATTTGGAGGGTGTTGTATCTACGCTTACTTTTGCCTCACGAAAAACAAACAACAAAGTTTGCCAACTATAAATTTAATACTGAAATTACACTTATGGAAAATGAAATTCTGCCTTTCGGCGCGCTTACCAGTGGCTATGTGCTTATACCAAAAAAGTTACTTACATATAATTTTAACAAAAGAGACACTAGTTTATCTTATCTGGAAGCTTTTCTAACGGTGATGGCCACGGTAAATTATGCTGATAATGAGGCTACCATAGGCGGACACAAGATGATGTGCAAGCGTGGGGAATCGCTGCTTTCATATCCTTCGTGGGCAAAATTGTTCAACTGGACTACGAGCAAAACGAGAAGCTTTTTCAAGAAAATGGTGAAGGAGAGGCTTATTGCCATTATCCCGGTGATGTACGGGGTGAAGCTTATCCAGGTGATTGACTATGATGGACTGACGGGTAAGCGAAAAAGCACGAAGAAGAAGGCTGCAGAGGATGTGTGCACTCCGGAAAATTACAACGCGGAGAAGATTGCCCGAAAGGATCAGAAGTTTTATCTGTTCTGGGATGCGTATCACAGAGCAACGGGACTGGAGGCTAATGACATTGGCATGGCTATGATTATCTGGAAGCGTCTCACAAAGGATGAAAAGGAGCTGGCCATCATCAAAATTGAGCCTTATTGCAGACGGATAAATAATACTCTGTTTTACAAAACGGCGGTGAATTATCTGAAAGCGAAATGTTTCTATAACGAACGATTATAAATTTAATACTAAAGAAAAACATGGAACAAAACATTACCTTACCTTTTGATTGTGATACTGAAGAAGTGGTACTTGGTGCCGCAATGCTTGAATCGAAAGCGATGCCCGAAGTGGTGCAGTACCTGCGCCCGGAGATGTTTTACTATGATAATCACCGCATTATCTTCTCCGCCCTGATGCGCATGTACAACGCGCGGAGAAACATTGACCTTATCACCGTGGCCGATGAGCTGCGCCGCCACAATGAGCTGGAGAAGGTGGGAGGTCCGTTCTACATCACCAAGTTGTGCAGTCAGGTGGCCAGCACGGCGCACCTTAGAACTCATTGCCTCATTGTGAAGGACTTCTACCTGCGCCGGCTGGTAATTAAGGGACTCAGCCAACTGCTGGGCACGGCACAAGACATGTCGGTGGATTTAGCAGATGTGGTTTGCAACATTCAGGAACTGGCCACGCAGGTGGAGAAGGATGCCGTAAAGACGGACAATGTGCGCAACATGGAGGTGCTGATGAACGACACGCTTACTCAGGCCAAAGGGCGTATGGAGAATTCAGAAAACGGGGTAACGGGCACCGATACGGGGCTCACGGATCTGAACAAGATTACGGGCGGATGGCAACGCGGCGATCTGATAGTGTTTGCCGCACGTCCGGCCACAGGTAAAACGATGCTCACGCTGTTCATGGCGCGAATAGCGGCAAGGGCTGGAATTAATGCGGTGTTTTTCAGCATCGAAATGCAGGGTGAGCGACTGGGCGACAGGCTTATCTTAATGGAGAGTGACGTAAATCCTTACCGATGGCGAACGGGGCAGACGGACGAGGCGGAATGGAACAAGGCATACACCACGGCGGAGTCTCTGGCCGAACTGCCTATTATCGTAGACGATAATCCGTCAATGAGCATGGACTATATCCGCGCTCAGTCAAGGATGCTGAAAAGCCGGGGTAAGTGTGACATTATCTTCATTGATTACTTGCAGCTGAGCGACATGAAAGGCAGCGTGAAGGAGAACCGCAACCGTGAGCAGGAGGTTGCCACTGCTTCTATGTTGTAATCCAAATAATAAGAGTATTATTAATATTTATTATACTTTTTATTAGCTTTGTAATCAGGGAGTTGAAGAGGAAACAAGCTCTGCTGAGGAGCAACTTGTCAGCAATAAATTTCCTGCGTTACACTGTAACATTATTTTTTTTGGGAGGGGAGGCTTGTATGGTTTCCCCTTTCATGTTACAGATATCGCTATATGGCTAAGAAAACCTCTATTGATTGTTTCCTTACTTTCTATTTATTAATAACTCCTATATAAACAACCTTCTATCAGTAGTTTAAACTGATATTACTATCAGTTTTCTACATTTTCCTTTTTCAGTTCAATAGGAAGAGGCCGCAAACTGCTAAAGCAGGCTAAGCTGCAAGATAAACTAAGCGATCACTCTTATTTTGAAAGATAGTTATATAGGCATTATCATTAAACCACTCCACATTCATATTTTTGTCTCTTTTTTAAAACATAATACATTCTGTTTAATAGTTTTCTTGCGATTCGTATTATAGCTTTATTGGGCTCCATCCTTTTACAGAGTTGTAAAAAACACCTTGTCAATGCCGGATCTATTCTTACTGCAATCCAGGAACTTTCAATCAGACACTTTCTTAAAATCGTTTTCTTTCTAAATGTCATCTCTCCATAATTCTCAATCTCTCCACTTGAATGACAGGTGGGTATTATTCCTACAAAACCGGCTAACTTGTCTGTATTGTGGAATCGTTCAATATCTTCTATCTCCGACAAAAAAGTAAGCCCTGTAATTAAACCAATTCCCGGAATGCTTCTTATTAACTCTATCTCCTTCACATATTTCTCAGAAACAGCAAGACTATTAATTTTTCTATTGATTTCCAATAAAAGAACTATTTGTTGCTCTACTTCCCTGACGAGTAATGACAAGGCGTCATTACCATTCGTTGTATTAAGTGATACCTCCTCTTTTAACCATTTAAGAAAACGTCTGGACCAATGACTGGTTGATTTCTCAAATTCCGGAGGGTAAGATATACCATAAAAATGAAGCAAAGCTTTTATACGCTGTTTAAATCTAGTCATATCTTTCACCATTACGTCTCGGGTGCGTATCAATGTGCGATTTTCCAATGTCTCAATGAATGGGACATGTATACCTATGAGTTCATTAGCTCTTAAAGAACGGGCAATTTTCATACTATCACGTGAATCGTTTTTAAGTATCTGTTCTTTCTGACTGGTTGGTATATCAGCTGGATTAACCACAATATTATTTATATTTAGTTTTTTAAGTTCAAAATGAATATTAAATCCGCAGAATCCGGCTTCATAGGCTGAATAATAAGTTCCACCAGGAAAATTAGTATTCAGATAGTCCCGTAAAATTGAAGGAACAGGAGGTTGGTTGAATGTTTTATGATGCAGGTATTCTGTGTAAATTGTCACATTCCAACTTTTCAAATGAACATCAATTCCAACATAAATATTTTCTCCTTCAAAATTTAGTTTGTTACTTTGTGTACGCATAAGCTTTGAGTTTTTAATTGTTTAAGTTTGGTACCTCAAATATATTAATACTCTTGGCTTATGCTTTGTTCGTCTGCATATTAATTACAAACATAGGGACTGCCCGCAAGGCAAAGCTTCTGGCTAAAGAGATGAACTGTCCGGTAATTTTGCTTAGTCAGCTGAACCGTGAGGCGGAAAACCGTTACGGGGGAAAGCCACAGCTGAGCGACCTCCGCGAAAGTGGTGCCATAGAACAGGATGCGGACATTGTGGTGATGCTCTATCGTCCGGCGCTCTACAACATCCCTACCGACAAGGATAGCGGCTATCCCACCGAGGGACTTGGTGTGTTAAACATCGCCAAGCACCGAAACGGTGAGACAGGCATGGTCTATTTCTCGCACAACAAGAGTATGACCAAGATTGAGGACTATGTGCCACCTATGGAATGGCTGATGAAGCAGAAAACAAAGTAAAGCTTCTGCATTGCAAAGGCCAAAAACCAATCCGCACTTATAGCAGGATTAGAATTTTATAATTTTCAACATTTAATAATTAAATAATTTTATCACGTAATTATGTTTATGTTTCTTTGCGTCATACAATTTTTTTTAGCTATTAATGCTCGGTAATCATTTCCCTAACCAACCAAAAAAAGAATCAGGAAGAGTTCGTTATCTGCTCTTCTTTGATTCTTTTTCATTGTTTACACGCATAAACGTACGTACTCTGATTGTTTTATTGTATACCATGTGGTTTTGCAAAAACACATCATGTGAGGTAAATACCTCTTTCCACTCTTCAACTCCCTTTTTAATGTGCTCGGTATCACTGATTATCACCGGAATTATTTCGTTTACGTTCTTAGAAGGGAAATTACTCAGAAAGATAGTAGCATTTGGAGAAGTCTTTTCAAACTGCATTACCATCATTCTGTTGCTATGCTTATCATATCCCCACAGCTGATGGCACTGAAACAGGATTTTTCCTTTATAGGTCTTCTTAAAGCTGGCTTGCATACCACTTTTTCCGTAAGGAGTATAAACATAAACCTCCGTAGTGTCATTGTATTCCGACTTCCAGGTACCCAAATGCTGCTTGTGAAGTTCTATCTGATTAAGATCGGACTGAGCAGTCTGCGCATGTAATTCACTGGTAGATAGCATCATGGATGCAAAAACCATTGCGATTAAAAATAACTTTTTCATATTCTTTTATTTTATAATCTACAAAAATAGCTAATTTGTCTCATATATGTTTACGGTTCGCCCAAATGTTCTACAATAACCTTCACCTGCTTCGGGGTATATATGCGGCTGCGATGATTATACTCCAGCGTAGATAGCTGAGTGGCAAGGGCTCTGTTGCCCGTAATCCACTTGGAAAGTGTGCGCAATGCACTGGGAATGGTCATGCAGGGATTGTAAAGGTGTGCCAACTCGGCCTTTGTGTAAGTACGTATTCTGAATTCTTCTTCCATTTTATCTTTTTTTACTCGTTGTTCATACCGTAAATTTACTAAAAATTGCTCTCTTTTCAAAGAATTAACAGCAATATAATGCTGTATAATTGTAAGTAATTCACTTAAATGCAACCCAATGCATTTCCCTGTTTTGCTACATGCCTCACAGGCTATCTTTGTAGTGTTAACAAAAGGAGATAAGAGCTCACTCCACCAAAGTATTAACCATAAAAAAACAAAGAAAAATGAGTGTAAAGTATTCAGTTGTAATGAGAAAGAATCCGGCTAAAATGAGTTTACCAGGCAAGTATTACGCACATGCGCAAGCATATGGTGAGGTAGATTTTGATTCGCTTTGCGAAGATGTAAACGGAAGATGTACTGTAACCAAAGCGGACGTATCGGCAGTGCTGGAGAGTGTGCTCGAGTCGATGAAGCAAGGTTTGTCTAAAGGTCAGATTATCCGTCTGGGCAACTTCGGCAGCTTCCAGGTGGGACTAAGCAGCAACGGTGCCGAGAAGGAAGAAGAGTATAACTCATCCATGATTCGTGGGGCAAAGATCGCCTTCCGTCCGGGTAAGTTGCTCACCAATATGCAAAAGACGCTGATCTACTCGCAAGTAGCCAAGCTTCCGGTGAAAACCAAAGCCTCTACCGCTCCTGTTACCGGGGCATAGGTAAGCAGTTGCATAGTAAAGCTAGATTGGTATCTACACACATGGAATCAGTCAAAGAAGCTTAGGTAAAGTTCTTCGTTGCCGTGAAATAATTACTCCCGGCAGCGAAGTTGCTTAAAGCCCTACAGTGCTCTCCCACCCAATCAAATAAACAAAGTAAATCAATAAACAAAACGGAAAAATGAAAATCATAGACGGCATAGTAAACATACTGCAAGTGGTACTTCCTTTTCTGAGAAAGAAGGACGCCAAGCAGGTTCAAGAGTTCACCGATCTGGTGAAAAGTCAGTTCGACTACCTGATGGAGCAAATCACGAAGTTTGAAACGGATTATTTCGAGCTATCGGAAAAGGTACGGCAGATGTATCAGGAGATTATCACCCTCAACGCCCAACTAAACACCGCACTAAAAGCGCAATGTGCAGTAACCGGTTGCAAGGACAGGCAATAACAAAGCGGGGAAAGCTTCTTTCAGAAGAGGTTTTCCCGCATTTTGTGGTTTCTGAAATAACGGCAACTACCAATACAAAGCAATGCCGGAATTACGAAAAAGAGGAATAGCAGCACTCGCTAAATTGGAACTTTACGGCATTATACCGTATAAAACACTGATCTTCAGAAGCAACAAAACAAGTTTACGGCATTTTACTATTTCCAAAATAACGGCAATCACCAATGTAAGGCAATGCCGGAATTAGAGAGAGCAGAATAAATAAGAACGACTTTTGTAGAAACAAGGCAAACAACAGAAAAGAGTATGAGAGAAATTAATTTGATAGTGATTCATTGTTCGGCAACACGAGCAGACAGAGACGTAACGGCACAAGACATCAATTCGGCACACAAGGTAATGGGCTTCAGTTCGTGGGGCTATCATTACTACATTCGCAAAAGCGGACGGGTGGAACCCATGCGTCCACTCGACGAGGTAGGTGCCCATGCCCGCGGATACAATGCCAAATCCATCGGTATCTGCTACGAAGGCGGCTTAGATGCCAACTCCAAACCGGCAGATACCCGTACCCTGTCGCAGCAAATAGCGCTTCACACCCTGGTAAGCAAGTTATTGAAACAGTTTCCAGGCAGCAAGGTTGTGGGGCACAGGGATTTAAGTCCGGACAAGAATTATAACGGAATTGTTGACCCCTGGGAGCGTGTAAAAGAATGTCCGGTTTTTGATGTTTTGAAAGAGCGCTGGGAATAAAATGAGAAAAGAGAAACTGAAATACAATTCGGTTTCTCTTTTCATTTTTATTTAGTCTTCTCATTCGTTACTATCCACTATTATATATTTAATAATCAGATGTTTTAATTATAAAATTCTAAAAAATAAAATATTATTTTGAAATCCAGAATAACATTTCTACATTTGTATTAAATACTAAATATTATGATATCGCACACCGATCTTTGGTTATCTTCTATAAAAAGCATGCAGATGCCGAAATAGCGCTCGAAGAATGGTTTGATAAAACAAACAGAGCTGACTGGTTATGCGCTGCAGATGTAAAAGAAACATTCAGTAGTGTTGACAGCGTAGGTAATCAACATTATGTTTTCAATATAAAGGGGAATGGATAGAGCTGGAACTCCTTTCAAATCTTGTAGCAGATTATGACGATGAGCATTATCCCATTCAAAAGCCTTCATTGATGGAGGTAATTAAACTTCGTATGTATGAAATGAGGATTAATCAAAACAAACTTTCTGAGCTTTTAAACGTTAGCCCGTCACGTATTAGCGAATATCTCTCAGGAAAGAGTGAACCTACATTGAAGGTTGCAAGGGAAATAAGTAAGAAACTTAATATTGACCCTGATATTGTGTTGGGAGTATAAAGAATAAAGCGGAATTTATTTCACAAAAACGCCTCACTACAGAATTGCGCCCATAAAAAGATGCAACCTGTAAGAAGGCGTTATTATATTAATTCTTTCTTAGTATTTAAAAGCTTCAGCCTTTACATATACCTTAAAGTCCTTAATCATGCCCTTAAAGCGATTCCAGCATCCATTTCCATGCAGGCAAAATCTCAATTTTCATATTTCCAATAGTAATTTCCTCTTCAGCCTCGGCGGTGATAATCAGTAAACGACTACATCCAGTAGCTGTAGCTGCTTCGAGCAATCCATCTATCTCTCTTTTTTTGGTTTCGGGCTCACTAATATCCCATGAAACTTGAATCAAAGATGAAACTTCTTGCTTATCTGTTATCAAAAAATCGCATTCACGCTTGCCTTTAAAATAAAACAAACCACGCCCAAAAGGTAGAGATCTTCTTAAATAAAGATAAACCAAATTTTCGAGCAAAGCACCATTATCCTCACCATGAGAGGCAAGCAACGCCCCCCTTAATCCATTATCAATGCAATAATATTTATTATCAGCGCTATTCTCTTTCACCAACGAAGGATCATATTTGGTCAAAGGCAATAACAAATAAATAGCTTCTATCTGTTCAATTAACTCGTAAAGGGTATTTTTCCCCACAGTAACTCCCTGAGATTTCAGTTCATTATACAGCTTATTAATCGAAGTTGGCTTTGTTATATTTGCCAGAATTCGCTTAATAAAATATCTTACGGGTGCCGGATTACGAATGTTATATCGTTCTACAAGGTCTTTATACAGCATTACAAAAAAATACTCCTGCAACATCTGCTCTCTAAAACGACTATCGCCCATTACAACTTCCGGAAAAGCTCCGTAACGTAAATAATCATAAAAAAGATTGAGTAACGGGGCTCTGTTTGTTGCTACATAATAATTAGTATCTACCTTTCGGAAAATACAAAATTCTTTAAAAGATAGTGGAAAAACTTCAAATTGAAGAGTGCGTCCACGTAAAGAAGTGGCTATTTCAGACGAAAGCATCTTTGAATTTGACCCTGTAATAAACAAATTACGAGTTTCCTGATCGTATACCCGGCGTACAAACTGCTCCCAAGAATCGGCCATTTGTATCTCATCAAAAAATATATAAACCTCATTCATAGGTATATCGGCATATAATTCCCGATAAGCATCAAGAATTTCATCGAATCCTTCTCTGTCAAACTGCAGACGTTCATCGTCGAAATTAAGGAATAAAATCTTCCTGCGATCCACACCTTCTACCAAAAGTTGTTTAATTGCCAATGTAAATAAGCACGATTTTCCACAACGGCGAACACCCGTTACCGTTATAATCTTTCCGGTATGTAGTGGCAGCTCTACTCCTCTCTGTTCCACCTCCATAGAAAGAGTCTCCTGATAGGTAACTATTAACTGTTTAAGCAATTCTTTCCTTTTCATTGTTCCATTGTTTCTTTTTTATAAGTACAAAACTAACGAAAAGTTTCCTCATTAAAAAGAAACAATGATAAAAAAATATCTTTTTTAGAAAGAAAGATGAACAAAGCAAAGGTACTTTTGATATTTTGAAGGAGAGTTGGGAATAAAGAAATAAAAAAGGGTCAAACTTTTAGAAGTCTGGCCCTTTACTTAATTTGTTTAACGGTTAATCCTGGCTTAGTACTTAAAAGGAGTTGACTTTACATAAACCTTAAAGTCCTTAATCATGCCCGGACAACCACTCTCGGCACGGGGCAGATAACGGAAACCTGTGATCTGAGTATCTTTGCCCAGGTCGATAACCACCTGATGAGGATAAGCAGCATTGTCTACCGCACTCCAGAAGGTAGATTCCTGCAGGTCGAATATCTTATCGGCTGTGCGGTTACCGCTTCTTGTCTCTTCGCTGTCTGCATAAAGAATCTTCCAGCTCTCGCGTGAAAGAGGCTGACCATCAGCTCCCAATACGTGTAGCTCTGCAACAGATGCCACGTTTGAACCATCGAATGCGGAAAGTCCTTCCAGACAGAAATAGCGTCCTTTGACTTCTTCACCGAACTTCACTTCCTGCCATCCGTTACGAAGGGTAAATGCGCCTTGTGCTGCTGGTGTTTCGTTCTGAAGTTCTAGTTTCTGACCGGATTTACGGTGGGTTTCAGGAGCTTTCTCGCGAAGCATATCAAGGATAGGAGTTTTCAAACCTTTGATTGAAGCTTGCTTTGGGCCTTTGAGGTCGAGAACAATAATTTCGTTCACGCCCTTCTTTAACCAGCATCCTGGCATGTAAAGTGTTTGCTGCGGACCAATTTCCCAGAAACGGCCCATGGCATGTCCGTTTACCCAAACCATACCCTTGCCCCATGTCTGCATATTGAGGAATGTATCGCCTGTTTTGCTAAGATTAAACGTAGCACGGTAATATGCCGGACCGGCTTGCTTACCTTTTGCGGAGTATTTCTTATCCTGAACAAATTTGTAATCAACCGGAAGGTTATATACAGTCCAGTTTTTCAGATTTGTGGCATTGCCATTCAATAACAATTCCACCTTTTCGGTGATTCCTTTACGGTCGTGGATAGATTTATCAAAGTTAACACGTCCCATAGCCTCAACAAGAATATCGAGTCGTGAGCCGGCATTAACGGCAGGAAGGGTAAGGCTGAACTCTCCGTGACGGCGGTCGAGACGACCAACGAGCTTACCATTGATAAACACCTGTGCCCAGTCGTGCATTTCGGTAAGAAGCAGTGTGGTTCCTGCTTTTACTTTAGGCAGAGCGGTGCGGTAGAGTATGCTTCCCCATCCCTGATTGAACTGCTCCATTGGCTGAATGTCTACACTTGTTTTAGGTGCAGGCAGATTGCTGAATAGCGGAGCTGCTTTCTGGAACTTGATTTCGGGAATCTCTATTACCGGATTGGCAGCAGGTACATCGGCAAGCTTTTCTCCCGGAGCTACGTATTTAGATAGCAATTCGCGCAACTGCCAGAACTTTGGCGTTACATTTCCTGATTCATTAATTGGAGCATCGTAATCATAAGAACTACACATAGCCGAGTATGCAGGGTTGTTCGCTCCGCCCCAATGACCAAAGGTTGTTCCTCCGTGGGTCATGTAAAGGCTAAAGGAGATATTCTGATCGAGCATATCTTTGAGACCAGCCACCATGGTAGCGCCTTCGCGGGTTTCGTGCTTACGTCCCCAATGGTCGAACCAACCGGACCAGAACTCGCTGCACATCAGCGGGGTTTCCGGACGAAGGCTTTTCAGCTTCTTAAACTGATCTTCAATGTTGGCACCGGTACCAAAGTTTACTGTCCACAGCAAATCATCGAGCGCATTGTTGGTGAAGTTAGAACTCCAGTCGCACTGGAACAACGGCACTTCAGTAAAGCCCGATTCACGAACGATGTCTCTGATGGCACTTACGTAAGGTTTATCTGTACCGTAAGAGCCATATTCGTTCTCTACCTGTACCATGATAATGTTTCCCCCACGGGTAATCTGCAGATCGGCCAGTTGCTTGCCAACCTCTTTCATAAACTTACGCACACGTTCCATGTAATAGGAATCCATTGTACGAAGTTTTATATCTTTCTTTTTAAGTAACCACCAAGGCAGTCCGCCCATCTCCCACTCAGCACACACATAAGGCCCCGGACGCACAATGACGTACATGCCATGCTTCTGTGCCAACCTACAAAACCGGGCAATGTCCTTGTTACCGGTAAAGTCGAACTCATCGGGGTTCTGTTCGTGAAGATTCCAGAACACATATAGGCAGAGTGTATTCATACCCAGAGATTTACACATCTCAATGCGATGTTCCCAATAAGCATCGGGCACACGCGGATAGTGTATCTCTGCTGCTTTAATAACAAAAGGCTTATCATTTAAGAGGAATGTATTTTTCCCCGCCTTAAACGTTCCTCCCGACGACTGATTCTGCGCAATAGAGCAGGAAGCAATGCTAAGAGCAAACATAACAATTAGTGATCGAAATAAATAATTCATAATATTACATTAAAATGTTTTTTCTATATCGTCCGGGATACTATCCCACAACTTCAATTTTACTTCGTCCGCTTACGGACTTCTCCACCCTAATCTGGGTAGCGATGTGCTCATTCATTTCACTCACGTGAGAGATTACACCAATCTTGCGACCTTGTGTCTGAAGTCTTTCCAACGCATCCATGGCCACACGCAGCGTATCGGCATCGAGCGAACCAAAACCTTCGTCGATGAAAAGAGATTCTACCTTCATGCGGTTGGAAGAAAGAGAAGACAGCCCCAGCGCCAGTGCCAGAGAGACAAGGAACGATTCTCCACCCGAAAGTGTATGTACGCTTCTTATTTCGCCAAGCATATCTAAATCAATAACCTCTAGTCCCAAAGTGTTGGGTATTCGTTTCAGTTCGTAGCGCCTGGATAGTTCCTGCAAATGCTTGTTGGCATAAGTGAGCAGCACATCGAGCGTGTAGCCCTGTGCAATCTCCTTGAACTTAGATCCGGTGGCCGAGCCGAAGAGTGCATTCAGTTTCTGCCAGTTCTGGGACAGTGACTCCTTAACCGGGAGCTCTTTCTCAAACTTCTTCACCTTTTCCTTAGCTGCTTTATGTGCGGCGAAGGCTGCATCAATCTCGCCGTTCCTCTTCAGCATAGATTCCAGCAGTTCTGTGGCTTCCTTAAGTTGTGCCTGCAGATTATCTATTGTCTCCTCTTCACCCTGCGGACGGACCTCTGCCTCTTGATGGAGCTTTTGTTTCTTCTTGCGCTCATCCAGCGTAGCTTTGATAGTTATTTCATTCTTTTTCAATAGATCGAGCATTCTTTTCTCAGCAGTCAGCCATGCGCTGTCTTTCTGTAAAAGCTCGGCAAGAAGTTCACGGGTAATAGCACCTTCCTTTCCGGCAATCCACTCATTCACACTGCTTTGCAGTTGCCGGTTACGCTCTTCCAGACGGGTAATAATAGCAACAGCTTCTTTGATTGCTCCTTTCAGGCTCTCGCTATTGGCAGTTAATCTGTTCTGCTCTTCGGTCAGCTTTCTGAGCTCATCCTCAACAAGCTTCTTTTCTTTCTGGAAAGCTCCGACAACCTCATCTGCCGGTTTACCTTCCAGAAGCTTTTTCCTCTCGCCTGCCAGGTCGTTATATTCCGCTCTATAGTCGGCAAGCTTCTTATCCTTTTCTGTCAAGCCCTTGACTGCCTCTTCCAGATTCTTTTGTTCTCCGGTAAGGGTGGTGAGCAGATTCGTATTCTTTTCCTTTAATTGCGTAAGCGCAACCTGATTATTATTCCATTCAGCAGCAACTTTTTGCAGCTTTTCCTGAAGCACACCCTGCTGAAACTCTGCCTTCCACGAAGGCAGAGTAGTAAGGCGACTCTCTGCATCGGTAAAAGCATCTTTATACTGCCTGTTATAGCTTTCGGTCAAAGTGGTGAGACGGGTGATTTCTTTATTTGATACCTCAACACCCATGGTCAACTCCTCCAATTGCTTCTTCACAGCTTCCTTGGCGCGGTTCAGTTCTTCCTCTTCCAGACTCATTTCACCGCCCATTCCTTCAGTACGCAACGGGTGATGTAAGCTTCCACACACCGGACAAGCTACTCCATCCGAGAGCTTGGCACGCAATGCAAGGATTTCTGCCGGAAGTAACTTATCAAGTCTTTCGGCCTCCTTCTTTACGCCTTCCAGTCTGAGCTTATCACCCTCCAGCACTTCCCGCCTGCTTTTCAAAGTATTCTCGCTGTTGGCCGACTGTCTGAAGGCTGTCTGAGCAGTATTCAATAAGCTCACTATGAGTTCGGTAAAAGGAACAAGCTCTTTATAGATCTCTTTTGAGCCAAACCAATCATTTAATTCTACCAGTCTAACCTTTTCTTGATCAAGCTGTTTATTAATTATTGCAATATTACCTTCAACCTTCTCTTTGAAAGTCTGGGCAGCATCAAACTCTTTCTTAGCCTCAACACCATTGCGCTTTACCACCTCCATTGTAGCGTCCAGTTCCCGTGCCCGAAGAATCTCAGGCTCAGCCTTCTCAATAGCATCGCTAACCTTTTGCTGGTTCGCCTTACAGGCATTCAACCTCTCAACTGCTACAACCAGCAATTCTGCATTCTTCTTTTCCTGAAGTTGCTTAGTCTGCAAGCTGGTGCGGTTCTCGTTCCACTGCTTTAAGGTACTTTGCAATTCGTTATACACATCACGAATCTCCTGCACCTCATCAATCCTCGCCACATAATCGTATCGTGGTTTGGCACTCTCAATGGCTGCTTTTGCCTCTGTAAGCTGAGTTTCGGCCATTGCAACATCACGTATCAGCTCCTCATCACCGGTTATCCACTTAATTTTCTGGTCCAGTATGGTGGAACTCTTTTTAATCCGGACAGAACTGTCGGCAATCTGCTTGCGTTCCAGTTCCAGAGCCTCATATTGCTCATCAGAAAGAAGTTCAACTCCTTTAATCTGATCTTTCAGCATATTCAGCTCTGTTTCTGCCTGCTTGTTCTTTTGATAGATAGATTGTGAGATGCGGGAATAGATATCTGTGCCTGTAAGCTTCTCGAGCAGCTCAGCCTTATCGCCTTGCTTTGCTTTGAGGAACGTAGCAAAATCTCCCTGAGCCAGCAACACAGAACGGGTAAACTGGTCGAATGTGAGGCCAACGAGCGCCACAATCTGCTTCAGCAGCTCTGTCTTTGTTCCCTGCTCGGGTACATTAGTCGTGAGGTTAACAAGCGTAATCCCTACATTCTTCAATCGCCCGCTGAACCTATTCCCGGCTCTGCCCACTGTCCAGGTGGAACGGTAATGATCTCCACTGAGTGAAACGAAATCTACCTCTGCCATGCCTTCAACAGCTCCTCGGCGAAGAATATTCCTGCTATCTTTCAGCGTAATGGTATCATTCTTATTATCCTGAATATTGCTGTTACTGGTAACACCACTAAGGCGGGGAGTAGTGTCAAAAAGAGCCAGACACAAAGTATCCAGCAAGGTAGACTTTCCCGATCCGGTGCTTCCGGTAATGGCAAATATACCAGCAGACTTTAATGGTTCTGCCGTAAAGTCAATCTCAAAATCTCCTTCCAGCGATGCCAGATTCTTTCCCCTAATTGCTAATATCTTCATGTTCTATTTCCTGGATTACGCTTTGCAGCAGATTCTTCATTGTCTCAGGCATCTCCTCGCCTCCATATTGTTTCTCAAACTCCATCCGTGCAATCTCCATCGGAGTGATAGTCTGCAACTCTTCATAAGTAAACGTTCGTGATTCAGCACTTCCACCAGCCTGTACAGAGCCTAATCTGGCCAAACGTACAGACCTGTCTTTCAAAGCTTCTTCTATTCTATTCCGAAGTGAAGGTTCAGGTTCGGTTATTAGTACTTTAACTTCCAGGTAAGGAGAGCTTTCTGTTATTTCGCCCTCGGGAAGCAGGGCTATTTCTTCTAATACACCTTCTAAAGGTTTTGCTTCATTTGGAATACTCAGCAGCTTTACGGGAGCATCAAAAAGCAGTTTCTCAATCTTTGTAATCTCTGCTCCTTCAATCTCTGCCAGCACCACGCTCTGCTTGTTATTCTTCTCGGCAAACGACATTGGTAATGGTGCACCTGCATAACGCACTTCCTCACGACCGCACACCTGCTGTCCGCGATGTAAATGTCCTAAAGCCGCGTAAGCAATATCTTTTGAGAAAGCATCAGGCGATACACATTCCACACCACCCACAATGGTACGTTCCGAACGGTCTTCCTCCGAAACAATTCCTCCAGCAGTATGCAGATGTCCCATTGACACAATAGCCTGGTTAGGTTGTTTAATCTTTAATGCTTCTTCCAGCAAGGCCTCGTACATAGCTTTCACTCCCAGCGGATAGCTCTCCGCCTCGGGATAATCTCCCTGACGAAGATAAGGAACAGCCATGCACCAGGCTGCCACTTCACCATCTTTAGTGAGCGGAACCAGCAAACGCTGATAGTCAATAGTACCATCAGCCGTACGCCTTACTATTCCTCTGATTGTGATATTCATCTCCTCCAGAAGAGGATTAGGAGCCTCGAGCCGTGCAGCCGAATCATGATTGCCGGCAATAACCACCACCTGTAATGCAACATTGTCAGAGGTTATCTCCCGAAGGAATTTGTAGAACATCTTTTGTGACTCGGCAGAAGGGTTCGGAGTATCAAACACATCGCCTGCAATAAGCAGCACGTCTACACACTGTTCCCGGAGCTGGCCTCTCAACCATTCCAGAAACTGCAAATGTTCTGCTTTGCGGTTATAATCAAAAAAGGTTTGTCCGATGTGCCAATCGGCTGTATGAAGTAGTTTTATCATTATATTACCTAAATAGTATTTTTAAGCAAAAATAGTAAATACTATCAGAGTAACACTACATAAAAACAACTATAAAAGGCTTTTAGATATTATCAAGACAATTTTGAACTATAAATCTACTTGGAAAAGCTTGTTTTCCTAATTCTTCCATCCTTCTATTAGTACATTAATAGATTTTTAGTTGAGTTACTTCAGAAAATTGAATAACAAGGATGAAGGTTCAGCTGACCTGAATAGTCTTCTATTTGAAATCCTTCAAGAATTCCAGAGCTTTCTTTGGATGATTCTGGGCCCTGATTTGCGAACCATATACAAATACAACCTTGCCCTTTTTATCTATAATGTAGGTAACACGACCGGGCATTGCTCCCATCAGATTAGATGGCACGCCAAATAGCTTACGCACTTTATTACCTTCATCACTCAACAGCGTAAAGTTTACCCTGTTTGCATCGGCAAAATTCTTATGGCTCTCTACAGACTGACCACTAATACCAATAATCATTGTGCCGGCTTTCCTGAATACTTCAAACTCATCCCTAAAAGCACAAGCCTCGCGTGTGCAACCCGGACTGTCATCCTTTGGATAGAAATAGATCAATAGATTCTGTTTCCCTATCACAGAATCAATTGAAAAAGTATTGCCATACTGATCTTTCAGTGAAAATGAGGGAACCTTGCTTCCAACTCCTACTCTTGTTTGCGAAGCATCAGATGGTTTGGTTTGTGTAAAGCCGCTAAAATCGAAATAGAATAATATCAGCACCAGATAAGTAATCAGATAGCTCCTATAATAATTTCGGATCCTTTTATAGCGAGGGTGATCAACACTATAACCTCCGATAATTCCTCTAAGTTCATCAGCAAATACAGGTTTAATATTAATAGCCCAACTACTTGTTTGATATACTATTTTCCTGAATTTGCTCCGGTAAGTAAGTAATGGCAGTCCTAATGCTATAAAGAGGATTAACCAGATGTTGTCTAAAAGTAAGCTTATCATATTATTAGCATTTAATGGTTTATAAAATATACTTATCTATTTACATTTTTATTGTTCAAAGCCTGTCTTCTTATAAAACAGATAAACCCTTAATATGTTTTTAACTTAATGTCTTTATGTTTCTGGCGCATCAATCAGATGTAAATTAGTACAATATACTGTAATATACTCCGTATCCATGGTTATCTTAATTATTAGTTATATTTTTGAATGAACAATAGTATCAAACAATTATGAAACCATTGATAAAAACGGTTCCGGCCCTTGTAGGTCTCTCTTTTTTCAGTCTTGCTCATGCTCAGCAAGAGAATAAACGCCCCAATATTATTTTTATTCTGGCAGACGATATGGGATATGGTGATCTATCCTGTTATGGGAACAAAGTTGTTAAAACACCCAACATTGACAAACTGGCAAGTGAAGGTATGCGGTTCACTAACTGTTATGCAGGATCGGCCATCAGTTCGCCTTCCAGGTGTTCGCTGCTTACCGGTAAGCATACAGGGCATACAACTATCAGAGATAACTTCTGTAAAGCAGGAGGTCTTCCCGGATTGAAAGGCACTACTCCTATCCGCCGTATGCATCTGCTTCCTAACGACACAACGATTGCCACTGTTCTAGGTGCGGCAGGTTACCGAACTTGTTTGGTAAACAAATGGCATCAGGACGGATTCAATCCCGGTGCAGGTCCACTAGACCGCGGCTTCGATGAGTTCTACGGATGGCTTATCAGTACCGAGAATTCAAATACTCCTTATTACTATCCGGCTCTGCGTTTTTATAACCGGGATCTGAAAGTAATTCCAGAAAACGAGAACAACAAACACGGTATTCACGACAGTGACTTGTCCGTTAATGAATCAATAGATTTCATCGGAAGAAACAAAAATAATCCTTTCTTCTTATATCTGGCGTTTGATGTTCCCCATGAGCCTTATTCTATAAATAGCATAGAGCCCTACTCGTCCATGCCATTATCGGAAACGGCCAAGTTATATGCCGCTTTGATAACCCACACGGACGAAGCAATAGGCCGATTAATAGATTACCTGGATAAGAACAATATGCGGGATAACACAATTATCATCTTTGCATCAGATAACGGAGGTGCTGTACAGGCTCCGCTTGAAGAACTAAACTGCAATGCCGGTTATCGTGGAAGAAAAGGTATATTGTATGAGGGAGGTATTAAAGTTCCTTTCATCGTAAATTATTACAAGCATATTAAAGGCGGACAGACAAAAAGCAATATTATCTATTTCCCCGATGTTATGCCTACTCTTGCAGATTACGCAAAAGCCAAACTTCCTCAAAAGACAGATGGAATAAGCATCAGGCCTCTGCTAAACGGGAAGGATCAGAATACTGCTAACCGCATCTTGTACTGGGAATTTCCCGGAAATCAGGTTGCTGTACGAAAAGGTGACTGGAAAGCCGTATCAGTAACTAAGAACAGTAAGCTGGAATTGTACAACATAGCAAATGACCCTTATGAGAAAACAAATTTGGCAGATAAACATCCCGAGATTGTATCTGATCTTGAAAAGGAAATTAAAAAAGCACATGTGCCATCTCCAAATTGGCCTGTCAAAGGTGAATAATATGCCTTATATAAAGTAAAAATCAAATAAAATAGATCTTCGATAACAGTGAAGGCTGTCAGAACTAATTCTGACAGCCTTCACTATTTCTACTTGATTATTATTTCCCTATTCATCTAGCCTTATTGGTTCCTTATTTATTTAGTTCCCAATAAAAGCAATCTGGAATATCTATTTTTCTTTATAACTTTAATTACCAAGAGACAAAATACAAGAATAAAGAATGCCAATAAAGGACTAAAGACATTGACCGTAAAAGTATCAAAGCTTAAATCCAAGGCAAAAAAGAAGACTTCAAATACGATAGTCTGTATAAGATAAACACCTAAAGTCTGAGTCCCTATCTCACTGAGTTTGTCTACAATTACATTATTCTCATATTTCTCATGAAAGAGCTGTATTGAAAGGATAAAAAACATACTTCCAACCAGACCTATAAAAAAGCGATACAACATTACCAGAAAGGGATTCAACGCAAAATGCAAAGGATTAAATGACAATAATTCAATTGGAGATTTATAAATGGTATATTCCCCGCTCCAGAAAACAAAGGATGAAAGAAATAAGCCGAGGCAGATATACCATAATGAAAATGCCTTGGATTCAATCTCTAATCTATACTTTTGGAAAAAGAAACCAGCCCAGAAGAAAGGCAATAAAAAATTGGTAGCAGCAAAATCACCAAAAGGGATCACGCATAAAACGATGCACGATAACAGACATGCCAAGACTTCATTCCTTATTAGTTTGATGAATAGATATGTGATGACATAACAACAAAACAGGCTCTTCAAAAACCAGAAGCTATTCAATAGCCCGTGAAGGTCATATTTCAAAGTTAGTTCTTTGTTAATTAATGAGTTCACGGAACTATTCAATATACAAAGAATGATGTACCACACAAAAGCCGGCAGAATAAGCTGAACAGTCTTTTTCTTTATAAATTCTCCAAAAGGTAGCTTCAGAGACGAAGAGAAAAAATATCCACTCATTATCATAAACAATGGTACGTGAAATGAATAGATTAATTTCCAAATAGTATTATTCCACGGATCAGCACCAATGTATTGAATTAAATGACCCAGAATAACACAATATATAGCGAAGAATTTTATTAAATCTAAATATTTTATCCGTTTTCCCATAGGTTATCTTCAGGTAATTCCAAAATTATTAAGCTCAGCATAAAGCTGCAAAATTAATCAAATTGTGTAACATTACAATCTTAATGAGAGGTATTCGTTGCAACATTATCAATATCAAGAGAAATCATTGGTGAATGGGCTTTATTTATTGGTCAATAAATAAAATCCATTCACCAATAAAGAACCAGCCATTCAACAAGAATTGAGACCTGTACTTGTCCATAAATGCCTCTTGATATTTTTATTTTTTAAAACAAACTATTTTGACTATGTCTTGTTTTAAGTATAGAGATGAAAGAATTTATTGCAATCTGAGAATATTCAATTGGAAGCATTCTCACCTTTAATCTTATAATAGCGAATAGGGTATCTTTAATTCTATTATTATGAGTATAAGCGCTGTCTCTAAATATTTATTCATAGTAATATATCTGCTGCAAAGTTTCGGATTACAAGCTCAGGATATTACGTCTGACACTCTAAAGGTTAAGGCAGGAAAGCTTAGTGAGCAGTTAGGAAGTAATAAAGATTTAATTAAGGACTTAACTCTTAAAGGAGAAATTAACGGAACAGACATTACCACTATTCGTAGCATGAAGAAATTGTCTGTACTAAATATGGAGAAAGCAGATATTGTAAAAGGTGGAGTATTTATTAGCTCTATTTATGACGACAAAATTGAAATTGCAGACAATGAAGTACCGGAAGAGATGTTTTACTCCAAGGATAATTTAACTTCAATAATCCTACCCGAGAACATAACTGCTATCGGAGTAAAATCATTCTCAGACTGCACAAAGCTAACTTCTATCATAATACCGGATGATGTAACATCTATTGGCACCAATGCCTTTATTGGCTGCACGGGATTAACATCTGTCACGTTCTCAAAAAGTATGGCTTCTATTGATTATGCCGCATTTCAGGATTGCACAGGATTAAAAAACATACATTGCAGAGGATTGATTCCGGCAAAGATCACACCTTATACTTTCTTTGGGGTTAATAAAATTAACTGCAAATTATATGTACCCAAAGGTACTTCTCCAGCCTACAAAGGTGCAGCAGGATGGAGCGAATTTAAAAACGTTATAGAAGAATAGTATTTCTATTTCCTATAATAGAAAACCGTATCCGTAGGAACATTATTTATTGTAGTTGTCTGTATAAAGGCATTTGGTGATTTGAATTCAAATTTAGTTTTTATAGAAGCTTTCTCAGGATCCATGAAATCCTTAAACTGAATAGCCACACATGTATTTTTCGAGATAAACCAGGATACATAGATCTGAGGATGGGTACCTTTACATATCTCTGTCTGGATAAACTTGTCGCTACTCTTATCATATACATTCACAACCTTCACATCCATAGCCTTTCTTCTTTTCACGCGAATCTTAATATTGCCCTCAATTGCACCTCCTGAATATTTTCCTGTCCATGTAAAAGTGGTATCCTTGCCATATTTACCTTTCCAACGTCCGGCAAACTTCCTGAACAGCTTAAGCTGATTAAGTTTTTTCTCATTTTTGGCACTTACACTCTTCACTACAGACGACTCTATGCCATAAATTATTTGCCACTTAACATCTATTCTTTTAAAAACAAGTAATAATGCACCTGGATCTACATGAGTGGAATGACCATCTTTGTAATTTGTTACACTCTTTATTTTTGCAGTATACAGCACCGTTGAGTTATCCAGAACTGCATATTTTTCATTTAGGATAGTATCATTCTTATTTATCTGATCTTTAAATAATGGTTTAAAACCAGCCAAGCAATCATCATAAGTTAAGATATCCCCATTGTAAATGTATCTAAAATCGGGCGAATCATAAAATTTACTCATTAACAAATTAAACTTAGCTTCTTCGCGTCCTGTAAAGAATATATTTACAATCTTCTTTACTTCCTTTTTAATTATAGTATTCTCTGCATCGGAAACAGGTTTCTCGGTGCTTGTACAACAAGATAGACTTGCAATAAGCAATACCCAAACAAGTAGTTTTGTCTTCATCAGCTTCTTTTTTTATTTTATACTACGGATAAAGCATTCGCATAAAAATAGAATAAGGCATGGTATCTCTCATCTCATTTTTAACAAACAGGAAGATTAATTG
Source organism: uncultured Bacteroides sp. (assembly GCF_963678845.1). Taxonomy (NCBI): domain Bacteria; kingdom Pseudomonadati; phylum Bacteroidota; class Bacteroidia; order Bacteroidales; family Bacteroidaceae; genus Bacteroides; species uncultured Bacteroides sp. Next base: position 86,344 of record NZ_OY787464.1, on the reverse strand, counting down.
TTTCGTTCACCTTAAATAAATAGTTAGCCACACACAAGTAATATATGAAATTACAACATTCTTTTTATAATAATGCAAATCTTACAAAAAATATTTGATACCGGAGAAAATAGCCTTTTGGGGGTTTAGGGAAAATCCTATAAAAGAATGGGGATTATCTCTGGTGAAGAGATTTTTCTCGCCCTACTTTTGTCACATAACAAAGAAACAAGGGTATTAATTATTAAAAAACAAAATGTTATGAAGAAGATAATTTTATCATTAGTAACCATCATGATGGTATCAATGAGTTCTGTTTGCATGGCTTCAAATAAAGGTGGACATCACCACAAGGGTGACTGCACAGAAGTGATTGTTAGATATGACAATGACAGGCATCACGACAACGGGTATCACAGAGGTAGAGATTACAGAGATGAAGAGCGCTATATTTGCCGCGACAACAGAAGGTATGATAATTACAGAGATTATAGAGATGAGAGATATCGCGAAATGAGAGACAGAGAAGACAGATGGGAATACAGACATCGTCATCACAATCATAACAGCGATGCTAAAGTAGCCGGTGCAATTCTTGGAACTGCAGCTCTTGTACTACTTACATCTCATTAATCAATAAGCTGTACTAAAATTAAATTCTACGGTAAACGATATCATACCCTATGTCGTTTACCGTTTTTTGTGTTCCGTCTAATTATACAAGCCGGCATATTTTCACAATAAAAATAGCATGATTGAGGTATGTTTACATCATACATTTATTCTATTTCCAGAAAGCAAAGAAGTGGTGAACCGGACCATGCCCCTGTCCTATTTCATAATCGGCACCATGCAATATAGCCTGATTCATATATTCTTTTGCATTTCTTACTGCATCATTTAATGATTGCCCATGAGCCAGAAAAGATGCTATGGCCGATGATAAAGTACAACCGGTGCCATGGGTATTCTTTGAAGATATTCGTTTTGCACGAAGCTCAATAATCTCATCGGTTTCAGCATTATAAAAGATATCTGTCAGCTCATTATCAGAAAGATGTCCGGCTTTCAGTAGGACCGAAACTTCATTGCCGCAAGAAAGACTTTTAATGACCGTGAGCATATCTTCTTTGCTTCTTATTTTCTGTCCGGATAAAACCTCAGCTTCCGGTATATTGGGAGTGATAATTCTTGTTAGCGGAATTAATTCATCTTCCAGAATTCTCACAGCGTCCTGCTTTAACAGGTTATTCCCTGCCGTTGCAATCATTATCGGATCAAGAACAATGTTGTGAATTTTATACTTGGAAAAAGTTTCTTTCACCGTAAGAATTAGCTCTGAAGAGTGAAGCATTCCAATCTTCACAGCATCGGCACCTATATCATCAAGAACGGATTCTATTTGTCCTTTGACAAAAGAGGCCGGCACCGGATGTACTCCCTTCACCTGAAAAGTATTCTCATCAACGATAGCCGTTATGGCCGACATGGCATAACATCCACATGCTGATATAGTCTTTATATCTGCCTGAATACCTGCTCCTCCACTTGGATCACTTCCAGCAATAGTTAATACGGTTTTATACTGTTTTGTCATAGCTATCTGTTTCAAATTTCTTTCATCATCCATATTCCGCAATAGCAATGGCCACTGTTTCCCAGGGGAGCATCCAGGTATGAAAATCCTAACCTTTCATATAAGCCAACTGCTCCGCTCAGTTCACCCATACTTTCCAGATAAACTTTAGAGTAACCAGCTTGCTTTGCAAAACTTAAACATTTATTGATTAATAATTTCCCAATCCCTTTCCCTCTTGTTTCGGGAAGCAGATATAGTTTTACCAATTCTACAGTATCAGAAGGCAATCCTTCGGTAGGGTAAATGCCTCCGCCACCAAGAATTTTATTATTTTCCTCATCGAATACTACAAAGTAAGTACTTCTTTCTGTTTGAAACATTTTGCTCAAACGATTGATAGCCTCATCAAAATAGACTGTTCCCGGATGATTGGCTCCAAACTCTTCCAATGTTCTGCGAATGATTGAAGCCAAAGCTTCATCGTCTTCTTCCTTTATGCTTCTGATTACCATAAAACCAATAATATTTGATTGATTATAGACTGATAATAATTAATAAGATCCGTTATCAATTTCCCGCAAAAGTAATCTATTTATTTTTAGATTATCACAATTTCCGCGCAATATTAAAATAAAAATTAGTCAAAATAGTTGGATTATTCATTCTTTTTTTAGTTACTTTGCAACCGTAAAGACAAAGGGGTGCCCCATAGAGGGCTGAGATTATACCCTATGAACCTGACGCAGTTAGTACTGCCGGAGGGATTGTTATTCGTACTTCTTTTAGGCTTCGGTCGCACACTTTTGTATTTACACATTTACTTATTCCTACTTAAAAATGTAAATATGAAAGTTCAAGTAAACAACAAGGAGACAGAGCTTCTATCGCAGTCTTCAATCCAACAATTAGCTTTATCAATGGAGCTCCCCGCAGCGGGTGTGGCTATTGCCGTAAACAACAAGATGGTACCCCGCACTGAGTGGGATCAGTTTGTCCTCAAAGAGAATGATCAGATAGTGATTATCAAAGCAGCTTGTGGAGGATGAACGACATGAATCTTCAGTTTATCACTCACTTTACCGAGAAATACTCTTATTTTGATTCTGCACGCATGGCTCTTGAAGGCGGTTGCCGATGGATTCAGCTACGCATGAAGGATGCACCTATCAAGGTTGTTGAGGCTGAGGCTGTCCGCGTAATGAAATTATGCAAGGAATACGGTGCTACTTTCATTATTGACGACCATGTGGAGTTGGTGAAAAAACTGGGAGCCGACGGAGTGCATCTGGGTAAGAATGATATGCCGGTGGCAGAGGCCAGATGCTATCTTGGAAAGGAGTTCATTATTGGCGGAACTGCCAATACGTTTGATGATGTGTGTATGCACGTAAACTCTGGTGCCAATTATATTGGCATGGGCCCCTTCAGGTACACAACCACCAAAAAGAACCTTAGTCCGGTACTGGGATTAGAGGGATACAATGAGATACTTGGTAAAATGAAAGCAAAAGGAATTATTGTTCCCGTGGTAGCTATTGGCGGAATCACTATGAACGACATCAAAGATGTGATGCAGACAGGTGTATCCGGCATTGCACTATCGGGAACTATCCTGAGGGCAACAGATCCCGTGAGTGAAACCAGGCAGATCCTTCAAAAATAAACAACAATAACACTTATTAGAGACTGACAAAGGAGCTGCATCTACTTCATTGTTTGTGCATTTTCTACCCAAAGGCCACGGGAAGGGAAGCATTCACCGCAGATTACAACAGCACTTTCTATCAGACAACAACAAATAAAAAAGAATTAAAATGGAAAAATTAATAATTGCAGGAAGAGAATTCAGTTCCCGCCTGTTTCTGGGTACAGGAAAATTCAATTCTAATCAGGTAATGGAAGAGGCAATCTTGGCTTCTGAAAGTGAAATGGTTACCGTTGCCATGAAACGTATTGACCTGGATAATCAGGAAGATGACATGCTTAATCACATAAAGCACCCTAACATTCAGCTATTGCAAAATACATCGGGCGTTAGAAATGCAGAGGAAGCTGTATTCGCAGCTCAGATGGCTCGTGAGGCATTCGGAACAAACTGGCTGAAGTTGGAAATTCATCCCGATCCACGTTATTTATTGCCCGATTCTGTGGAAACACTCAAGGCTACCAAGGAGCTTGTAAAGCTTGGCTTTGTGGTACTTCCTTATTGTCAGGCCGATCCTGTGCTATGCAAACAACTTGAAGAGGCCGGCGCTGCTACGGTTATGCCATTGGGTGCTCCTATCGGTACCAATAAAGGGTTGCAGACCAAGGATTTTATTCGCATTATTATAGAACAAGCCGGAATTCCTGTAGTTGTAGATGCAGGTATAGGCGCACCAAGTCATGCAGCTGAGGCTATGGAAATGGGTGCTTCGGCAGTGCTTGTGAATACTGCAGTAGCCGTTGCCGGTAATCCGGTGGAGATGGCCAAGGCATTCAAGCTGGCAGTGGAAGCCGGACGAATGGCTTACGAAGCACAACTGGCTGCAACAGGCATTATTGCTCAGGCAAGCAGTCCGCTAACCAGCTTTTTAAATGTATAATAACGCAAGATTCCCAATTATGAAAAGTGAAATAACAAGAACTCCTTTCCCTAATTCCGAAAAAATATACGTGGATGGTGTAATTCATCCTATCAAGGTTGCCATGCGCAAAGTGAAACTGACCGATACTGTGAAAATAGTAAACGGCGAAAGGGTTTTCCATAAGAATGACGACGTGGTGATTTACGATACCAGCGGCCCATTTACTGATCCTTCCGTGCATATAGATCTGCAGAAAGGACTACCCAGACTTCGCGAATCGTGGATTAAAGAGCGTGGTGACGTGGAACAACTCTCGGACATTAGTTCTGAATACGGACGCATGCGCCGTGCCGACAAGAGCCTCGACAGTCTGCGGTTTGAACATATTGCATTACCTTACAGGGCAAAAGCCGGAAAGCAGATTTCTCAGATGTATTATGCCAAACAAGGCATTATTACTCCGGAAATGGAGTACGTAGCTATCCGTGAGAACCAGAATAATGCAGAATTGGGTATAGAATCGCACATCACGCCTGAGTTTGTTCGTCGTGAGATTGCCGAAGGACGTGCCGTGATTCCGGCAAACATCAACCATCCTGAGGCTGAGCCTATGATTATCGGGAAGAATTTTCTTGTGAAGATAAACACAAACATTGGAAACTCGGCCACATCTTCGGGCATTGAAGAGGAAGTGGAAAAGGCTGTATGGTCTTGCCGCTGGGGCGGAGATACGTTGATGGACCTCTCTACCGGAGCAAACATTCACGAAACACGCGAATGGATTATCCGCAACTGTCCGGTTCCTGTTGGTACCGTGCCAATTTATCAGGCTTTGGAGAAGGTAGACGGCAAGGTTGAAGACCTTACCTGGGAGATTTACAAGGATACACTGATTGAGCAATGCGAACAAGGAGTTGACTACTTCACTATACATGCCGGAATTCGCCTGCACAATGTGCATTTGTCACAGAAGCGCCTTACGGGAATCGTGTCTCGTGGTGGTTCCATCATGTCAAAATGGTGCCTTGTCCACAATCAGGAGAGCTTTCTTTATGATCATTTCGATGATATCTGCGAGATTCTTGCACAGTATGACGTGGCTGTTTCTCTGGGCGACGGACTCCGTCCGGGAAGTATTCACGATGCCAACGATGAGGCTCAGTTTGCCGAGCTAGACACATTAGGAGAATTGGTGCAGCGAGCATGGAAGTACAACGTACAAGCCTTTATTGAAGGGCCGGGACATGTGCCTATGCACAAAATCAAAGAGAATATGGACAGACAGATTTCTGCTTGTCACGATGCACCATTCTACACACTTGGTCCATTGACAACCGACATTGCTCCTGGTTATGACCACATAACAAGTGCCATTGGAGGAGCACAGATTGCCTGGCTGGGAACAGCGATGCTTTGCTACGTTACGCCCAAAGAGCATCTGGGATTGCCCAACAAGGAAGACGTCCGCGTTGGGGTGATTACCTACAAGATTGCTGCGCATGCCGCCGATCTGGCCAAAGGTCATCCCGGAGCAGAGGTGCGCGATAATGCACTGAGTAAAGCACGGTACGATTTCCGTTGGAAAGATCAGTTCAATCTTTCACTTGATCCGGAGCGTGCATTGGAATATTTCAAGCAGGGTGCTCACGAAGATGGTGAATATTGCACCATGTGCGGGCCAAACTTCTGCGCCATGCGCCTGTCTCACGACCTGAATGATTGCGCAAAATAATCCATTCAGGATAAATTTAAAATTATTATACAAAAGATCACTTTCTTCCGTATAAAACAATTAATTTTTCTGTACAAATGACTATATCCTTTTGTACAGGATACAAAAAATATAAAAGGAAATGTTTTCAAATGAATTAGCAAAGATTTCATGGGAAGACTCTACAAGAGCCATTTATTCCAAAACATCCGCCGATGTGGAACGTGCGCTTAGCAAAGAACACTTGGATGTAAATGATTTCATGGCACTGATCTCTCCTGCCGCCGAGCCTTACTTAGAGGTGATGGCCCAGTTGAGTCGCCAATATACCTTACAGCGTTTTGGCAAAACCATATCCATGTTTGTGCCACTCTACATAACCAACTCATGCACCAACCATTGCATCTACTGCGGATTCCAGCACAATAACCCCATTGCCCGTGTCATCCTCACGGAAGAGGAAATTGTGAACGAATATAAAGCAATCAAGAAACTGGCACCGTTTGAGAACCTTCTGCTGGTAACGGGAGAAAATCCGGCAGCCGCGGGAGTTCCGTATATAGAAAGGGCTCTGCAACTGGCCAAACCTTATTTCTCCAATCTTCAGATAGAAGTGATGCCACTCAAAGCGGAAGAGTATGAACGCTTAACGCATTCGGGCCTCAACGGTGTTATCTGTTTCCAGGAGACCTATAACAAAGCGAACTACAACATTTACCATCCGAAAGGAATGAAATCGAAATTCGAATGGCGGGTAGATGCCTTTGACCGAATGGGGCAAGCCGGTGTGCACAAAATTGGTATGGGCGCGTTGATTGGTCTTGAGGAATGGCGCACGGATGTTACCATGATGGCGCATCACCTACGGTATCTGCAAAAGAATTACTGGAAGACAAAGTACAGCGTAAACTTCCCGCGTATGCGTCCGTCCGAGGGGCACTTTCAGCCCAATGTAGTTATGAGTGACCGTGAACTGGCTCAGCTTACATTTGCTTTCCGTATCTTCGATCATGATGTAGACATCTCCTACTCAACCCGTGAGAGTGCTGAAATACGCAATAACATGGCAACGCTGGGTGTAACTACAATGAGTGCCGAAAGTAAAACTGAACCGGGAGGTTACTACACCTATCCGCAAGCATTGGAGCAGTTTGCCATCAATGACAGTCGCACAGCCGTACAGGTAGAAAAGGACCTGAAGCAAATTGGACGGGAACCAGTCTGGAAAGATTGGGATCAGGCATTTGACAGATCATTATAATTATATATATGTAACCCAATGGACTAAACCCGGCTTTCCTGAGTATTTCTGGAAAGCCGGAGAAGGTCCCAAAATAAACAAAGACTATTAAATAATGAGATACGACAGACAAACCATGCTTCCCGAAATGGGCGAAGAAGGTCAGGAGAAACTTAGAAAAGCTTCAGTTTTACTAGTGGGCGTAGGCGGATTAGGCTCTCCCATCGCTCTTTATCTCACAGCAGCGGGAATAGGAACATTAGGAATAATGGATAGTGATATTGTGAGCCTCACCAATCTGCAACGGCAGGTACTCTACACAGAAGCAGAACTTGATCTTGTAAAAGTAGAATGTGCCCGAAAAAGACTAAGCGCCGTAAACAGTGAAGTAAACATCCACACGTATCCCTTCAAACTAACCAGCGAGAATGCAGAGGAGATTATCAGCAAATATGACCTGGTAGTAGACGGATGCGACAACTTTGCAACTCGTTATCTGATCAATGATACCTGTGTAAAGCTCGGCAAGCCGTATGTGTACGGAGCAATTTTCGGTTTGCAGGGACAAGTCTCGGTTTTCAATCACAAAAGCAAAAAGACCTATCGCGATCTTTTCCCCGATGAAAAAGAGATGCTGTCCATGCCTCCCCTTTCCAAAGGAGTAATGGGCGTAACCCCTGCCGTAACAGGAAGCGTAGAAGCATCAGAGGTCATCAAACTAATCTGCGGATTTGGGGAATTGCTTGATGGCAAGCTGTGGACTATTGATTTACGAACAATGGAAACAAACATTATTTCACTTTAAAAGTTGCTCTTATAAAAAGGTAATGACTACCTTTGCGCACATTTTTTAAAGAATATGAAACTTATTGCTGTTACTACTCCCTATTTTTTTATTGAAGAAGATAAAATAATAACCGCTTTGTTTGAGGAAGGATTGGATATACTCCATTTAAGAAAACCGGAAACCTGCGCAATGTATTCCGAACGTTTACTATCGCTTATCCCTCAGCAATATCACAAAAAGATTGTCACTCACGAGCATTTCTATATGAAGGAAGAATTCAACCTGATGGGAATTCATTTAAATGCCAGAAATTCAAAAGAACCGGAAGATTATGAAGGACATGTAAGTTGTTCATGCCATTCTGTAGAGGAAGTAATGCTAAAGAAAAAGTTTTATGACTATGTATTCATGAGTCCTATCTTTGACAGTATCTCAAAAGAAGGTTATCAGTCGCAATATACTCCAGAGGATCTGAGAACCGCAACCAAAGATGGCATTATCGATAAAAATGTGGTAGCACTGGGCGGAATTACATCCGACAATATATTACAGGTAAAGGATTTTGGTTTTGGAGGTGCTGCATTATTAGGCGATCTTTGGGGAAAATTTGATTACTGTAATGATCAGAACTATTCGGCCGTTATCAAACATTTCAGAAAATTAAAAGAAATTGCAGGTTAATCGGGCTCACCAGCAAAAACAGAGACCAAACATTAATTTTAGTAATGCACCAAGAAAAGGCATCATTTATAAACCGTAATATTCATGCCTATATAATGGAATATAATTATATTAATCTCACGATTGACAGCATACACCTCAAAAAAACAAAAAAAAGAAGGAGGTACTAGTTTCTAGACTCCTTCTTTTCAATTTTACAGTCGGATATTAATCCGTTTATCTTACTTTTCTGCAAACAATTCATAATTTTTCTGATTGTTTATAGTAAGATTTAAGATTCCTACAAATTTAACATACTGATTTCTTGACAATACTTGTTTTGCATTTCCCAAATTGAAATAAATAGCTTTTTGAGTTGCATCTCCTTCGCTAACACCATTCTTTGTAGCATGCTCCATTCTTCTTTCAGCTTCAGAGAAGATATATTGCAAAGCATCTCTTTGTTCGAAATCTGCGCCCAAATAAGAAGCAATACCATTAAATGTTTTTTCTTCGTTCATCTTGCTGATAAAGCTGTTTGAACTACTGTTGTTACCTGCGAATGTAGCTGTTCCTAAACTTAATGCAGCTACTACTGTTAAAAATAAACGTTTCATACCTTAAAAACTTTAATTAAATACTAATACCTAAAAAAAAAACAGAGAATGCCATAACTAAAATGTGTTCATGGTATTCTCTGTTTAAAGTTTGTTATCCTTTTGATGATGCAAAGATAGTAATATGTTTTATAACATAAAAATATAACGATAAAATATGCTATAAAACATGTTTATTTAATTATGCAAAACACTTATTAACTATATAACAAAAAGAAAGAGGACTCCACTTGCCAAGGAATCCTCTTTAAAACAGTAATAATTAAAAAATTAAAAGACTAATAAACAACTAACTAACTTCTATATTAACCCATTTAAATTTTATTTTTATTCTTCAATTGCTGCCTGTGCCGCGGCTAAACGTGCTATCGGCACGCGAAATGGTGAGCAACTTACATAATTGAGTCCCACTTTATGGCAGAACTTAACAGAAGATGGTTCGCCTCCATGTTCTCCACAAATGCCACATTTCAAATCGGGACGTACGGAACGGCCCTTTTCTGTAGCCATTTTAACCAACTGGCCCACTCCATTCTGATCTAATATCTGGAAAGGATCAACTTGTAGAATTTTCTTTTCCAAATAAACAGGAAGGAACGAAGCAATATCGTCACGAGAATAACCAAAGGTCATCTGAGTGAGGTCGTTTGTTCCGAATGAGAAAAATTCCGCAGAAATAGCAATACGTTCTGCTGTTAAGGCAGCACGTGGCACTTCAATCATTGTACCAACAGTAAAGTCAATGCTGTCTCCTACTTCTGCAAATAATGCAGCTGCTTCTTCACGGATAACATTTTCCTGTTCCTTAAACTCAAGTAACAATCCGGTAAGTGGCACCATGATTTCAGGGAATGTCTTCACTCCTTCTTTCTTTAACTCAAGCGCAGCACCCAGGATTGCACGGGTTTGCATCCGGGTTATTTCCGGATAAGTATTTCCCAAACGACAACCACGGTGACCCAACATCGGATTTTGTTCATGGAGAGATTCTACTCTTTGTTGGATATGCTTAAAGGATACACCCATAGCATCAGCCATTTCCTGCTGGCCTTTTTCATCGTGAGGAACAAATTCATGCAAAGGAGGATCAAGCAAACGAACTGTAACCGGACAACCTTCCATTGCTTTAAATATACCTTTAAAATCGGCCTTCTGATAAGGAAGAATTTTAGCCAAAGCTTTCTTTCTGCCGTCTTCATCTTCAGCAAGAATCATTTCACGCATGGCTTTAATCTTTTCTCCTTCAAAGAACATGTGTTCAGTACGGCAAAGTCCGATACCAACAGCCCCAAACTTACGTGCTACTTCAGCATCGTGAGGCGTATCGGCATTTGTTCTTACTTTCAGTTTGGTGTATTTATCAGCCAATGCCATCAAATCAGCAAAGTCTCCTGAAAGTTCAGCGGCTTTAGTTGCAACCTTTCCTTCATATACTTCGCCGGTTGTTCCGTTCAAAGAAATATAGTCACCTTCTTTTAGCTTAGCTCCATCAACTTCTAAAGTTCTTGTCTTATAATCTATTTTTAAAGATCCGGCACCAGAGACACAACACTTACCCATACCACGTGCAACCACAGCAGCATGAGATGTCATTCCTCCACGGGCTGTGAGAATACCTTCTGCAACAGCCATACCAGCCAAATCTTCGGGAGAAGTTTCAATACGGACCATCACCACTTTATGACCATCTGCATGCCATTTAGCTGCATCATCCGCAAAGAACACAATTTGTCCGGTAGCAGCTCCCGGTGAAGCAGGTAAACCTTTGGCTATAATTTTGGTCTTTTTCAAGGCGTCTTTATCAAATACCGGATGAAGAAGCTCATCCAATTTATTAGGCTCTACGCGATTCAAAGCAGTTTTTTCATCAATCATACCTTGTTTTAGTAAATCCATCGCGATCTTTACCATGGCAGAACCGGTACGTTTACCGTTACGAGTCTGGAGAAACCAAAGTTTACCTTCCTGAACAGTGAACTCCATATCCTGCATATCACGGTAATGATTTTCAAGTTTCGTTTGTAGTGCATCAAGTTCTTTATATATTTCGGGCATAGCCTCTTCCATAGAAGGATATTTTGCCAAGCGAACTTCTTCAGATACGCCTGCAAGGGTAGCCCAACGCTGTGAGCCTATCTTGGTAATCTGTTGTGGCGTACGAATTCCGGCTACCACATCTTCTCCCTGAGCATTGATTAAATATTCACCATTGAAAAGGTCTTCACCATTTCCGGCATCTCTTGAGAAACAAACACCCGTAGCTGAAGTTTCTCCCATATTACCAAACACCATTGCCTGTACGCTTACGGCAGTACCCCATTCGGCAGGTATACCTTCCATCTTTCTATATAAGATAGCACGTTCGTTCATCCATGAATCAAAAACAGCACAAATAGCGCCCCAGAGCTGTTCATATGCACAGGTAGGGAAATCATGTCCGGTTTGTTCCTTTACTGCTGCTTTGAATTTTTTAACCAGAACTTTGAGATCTTCAACTTCCAGCTCATTATCAAGCTTAACCCCTTTGGCTTCTTTTACCTCTTCTATTATTTTTTCAAATGGATCTATGTCTTCTTTGTTTGTAGGTTTCATTCCAAGTACCACATCACCATACATTTGAACAAAACGGCGATATGAATCCCATGCAAAGCGTGCGTTACCTGTTTTACGGGTAAGACCTTCCACCACTTCATCATTCAAGCCTAAATTAAGGATGGTATCCATCATACCGGGCATAGAGGCACGGGCTCCGGAACGAACTGAAACCAACAATGGATTTTCTACATCTCCAAATTTTGATTTCATTAGAATTTCAACATTAGCTACAGATTTTTCAACGTCGGATTTTAATAATTCAACAACCTTTTCTTTTCCCAATTCGAAGTATTCAGAACATACTTCTGTAGTGATAGTAAAACCGGGAGGAACGGGCACACCAATAAGATTCATCTCAGCCAGGTTGGCTCCTTTGCCACCTAACAGGTTTTTCATCTCGGCCTTACCTTCTGCTTGACCGTTACCAAAGGTATAAACTCTTTTCTTATCCATAAAAGTATTAAATTAAAGTACAATTGTGTTTTTATCTGCCTACAAAACTAATTATATTTTAGATAAATGAAAACTTTTTATGAAAAATATACAACATGACAATGATTTTTCTTTCTAATCACACCTTTTAAAGTAATATATGACAAATAACTCACTCAAAAAGCGTACTTTTGTGCCATTATTTTAAATTCATACAAAAGTGTCGCGTAAAACTAAAGACCTTCCTTTATTAGAAAAGGTAACAATAACTGATGTGGCTGCCGAAGGCAAAGCCCTTGCTAAAGTAAACGACTGGGTAGTATTTGTACCGTATGTGGTACCAGGTGATGTGGTAGATCTGAAAATCAGAAAGAGAAAACATCATTATGCAGAAGCAGAAGCTGTGCATTTTCATGAATATTCCCCTATCCGGGCAACTCCTTTTTGTGAACACTATGGCATATGCGGTGGATGCAAATGGCAATGTCTGCCCTATGAAGAACAAATTAAATATAAACAGCAACAAGTTATAGACAACCTTACACGCATTGGAAAGATTGAAATGCCAGAGGTGTCTCCTATTCTTGGATCAGAGAAAACTACTTTTTACCGGAACAAACTAGAATATACTTTTTCAAATAAACGCTGGCTGACCAGAGAAGAGGTCGAGCAAGAGGTAACTTACGAACACATGGATGCTGTGGGATTCCACATTCCGGGAGCTTTCGATAAAGTGCTTGCCATTGAAAAATGCTGGTTACAGGATGATGTATCAAACAGAATTAGAAATGCAGTTCGCGATTATGCTTACGAGCATAACTACACATTCTTTAATCTGAGAAGTCAGGAAGGGATGTTGCGTAACCTGGTTATACGAACTTCTTCAACAGGTGAATTGATGGTGATTCTTATCTGCAAGATTGTGGAAGATCACGAGATGGATTTATTTAAAGAATTACTGGCACATATTGCCGAGAAGTTCCCTGAAATAACTTCACTATTATACATTGTGAATAACAAATGCAACGATACAATTACTGACCGTGACGTATTCGTATTCAAAGGCAATGATCATATTTTTGAGGAAATGGAAGGACTCAAGTTCAAAATAGGACCTAAATCATTCTACCAAACAAACTCAGAACAGGCATATAACCTATATAAAATAGCCCGCAATTTTGCAGGACTCACAGGCAATGAACTTGTATACGACTTGTATACCGGAACCGGAACTATTGCAAACTTTGTTTCTAAACAAGCAAAACAGGTCATTGGTATTGAATATGTACCCGAAGCTATTGAGGATGCAAAGGTTAATGCTGAGATTAACGGAATAAAGAATACTTTATTCTTTGCCGGAGATATGAAGGACATGCTTACTCAGGACTTCATTAATCAATATGGACGTCCGGATGTGATTATTACCGACCCTCCACGTGCAGGAATGCATCAGGATGTAATTGATGTAATTCTCTTTGCTGAGCCTCAACGCATTGTTTATGTAAGCTGTAATCCGGCTACTCAGGCTCGCGACCTTTCATTGTTAGATGCAAAATACAAACTTACAGCTGTTCAACCTGTTGATATGTTCCCACATACACACCATGTTGAGAATGTTGTTTTACTGGAAAAGAGATAAATAAATCCCGAAATGAGAAAAAAGAAAAAAGGTACGCCAGCAGAACGCGCCAAGGCAAACATTACTACTTTTGATGTAACTGAGCCTAGCGAGCTAATGGCGTTCTTAATGAATAAATTGAGCGGCATAAGTCGCACTACTGCAAAGTCTTTACTATCAAAGCGTCAAGTGATGGTAGAAAATAAGATTACCACTCAGTATAACTGCGAACTTCGTCCAGGAATGAAGGTGAAAATCAGCAAGGACAAGGGTAGAAAGGAATTTACCAGCAGTTTACTTAAACTGGTATACGAAGATGCTTTCCTCCTTGTGATTGATAAAAGAGAAGGATTGCTCTCCATGGGAACAGATAAGCAGAAAGAGCGGACTGCTCATTCTATTCTGAATGAATATGTGCAGCGCTCAGGAAAGCAGCATCGCGTTTACATTGTTCATCGACTGGATAAAGATACTTCCGGACTGATGGTATTTGCCAAAGATGAAAAAACAAAATTCACTTTGCAGGACTATTGGGATGAGATTGTAAAAGACAGACGTTATGTGGCTGTTGTATCAGGAGAAATGGAACAGGATTTCGGAACAATAACTTCGTGGTTGAAAGATAACAAAGTTTTTGTTACCTATTCAAGCATGAGTAATAACGGAGGCGACAAGGCTATTACACATTATAAAACTATTAAACGTGCTAATGGTTATTCTCTTGTAGAACTAGAATTAGAGACCGGACGCAAGAATCAGATTCGTGTTCATATGCAGGATTTGCATCATCCGGTGATTGGTGATATTAAATATGGAGATGGAATTAATCCTCTTGGCAGATTGGGCCTTCACGCTTTTAAGCTCTGTTTTTACCATCCGGTAACAGGTGACTTATTAGAGTTTGAAACACCTTATCCTAGTTCTTTTAAGAAGCTATTCATTAAACAGCCTGCTGCAAAAAAAGAAGAAATCATAAAAGAATAAGCCTTACCTATTATTTAACTTTAATAGTTGAACCTTTTATATAATGCATTGTTAATTAAATTAAACAATGCATTTTCTTTGATTCATATTCTCATAATAAGTTTTATGCCTAAACATTTATTTTTAAAACCTTAAAGAGGACTTTCTATTAACAGAAAGTCCTCTTTAATATTATAACAGAAACCGTTCTATCACATGAGCAACCCCATCTTCTTCATTAGAAAGAGTTATAAAATCGGCCTTTTCTTTTACCACTAACTGAGCATTGGCCATTGCTACGCCTAGGCCGGCAAACTGAATCATAGACAAATCATTATATCCATCTCCACAGGCTACCATCTCATCCTTGGTCATTCCAAGCTTATCCAGCAAGATGCTTAGCGATTGCGCTTTATCAATCCCGTTAGGTACCAGTTCCAGAAAGAATGGTTCGGAACGATAAACACCCATGGTACCCTTTAAATGACTGTTCATTTCCTTTTCTAATGCAATTAACTGATCACCATCCCCCGTAATAATACACTTTGCTATTGGAAAATCAACGTATGAAAGGAAATTATCTACCTGTTTAATCTTCATCTTATTCAAGAAAGCTTCTTTTTGCACATATATATCATCGGGTGACTCAGTTATTATAAATTCATCCTGATAAGTGATAATTGCTAAATTGTTTTTCTTTGCGCACTCATACAAGTATGGCAAAATCTGAGGATCAAGCAATTTAGCATGAAGAAGTTCTTTGGTTTTCCAGTCAATAATTTCTCCGCCATTATAAGAAAGAATATAACCACCAGATTCACTCAAATGCAATTCATCTGCCAAAGGAACAATTCCATAAGTTGGTCTTCCTGATGCAAGCACCACTTTTATACCATTTTCCTGCGCTTTACATAAAGCATCCTTCGTTTTTCGCGTGATTTTCTTTTGGGAATTTGTTAAAGTCCCATCAAGATCAAGTACTAAAAGCTTATACATTATTATCTCATATTGCTATTACTAAAAAGCACATTATCCCCTTCAAATTTGCCAGACAGATAATCGTTTCTCACCCAAACATTATCAAAATATAGAACAGTGTTATTTCCATAATCTAATACCAGACATTCATTATTGCTAGTATCCCAATCCCAGTTAAAATTATAAGATTCGGTTTTAATAACAGTGTTTAATGGATTTCCATTGATATCTAAATTATTATAGATAAATAGCTCCTGACCAGCTCCATTATATGCAAAAGATAGTTTATGAGTACAATATAGATTATTTTTAGTTGTATACGTCTCTACCCAGGTCTTTGAGCACAATCCATCTGTAGTATTAAGATACGGTTCATCGTTATTATTGATATCACAAGCTGTAAAGCTGAAAGTTATTACCATTAAAAGTAATAGCTCTAAATAAGTCTTTTTTTTCATACATTTTTAAGTTTAGAAGTCGTTAATATCTTGTTATAATTGTTAATTACAATACCATGAAACAAAAATGGGTAAAGAATATTCTCTTTACCAAAGATAATCCCCATTAATATATAGGGAAAGTCCTATTTCTATAATCAGGGTGCAAAGGTACATCTTTTAAGGTGTACTTAAAAGGTGAAAGATTTAAAAAGTGTATCTTTGCATTATATATTAATTTACAACTTATGGAATTGATCTTACTTATTGCTTGTGCATTATTGTTATTAATCATTCTCTTTATACTGTTAACCAAGGGAAAAAACAGAGAAGAGAGTGACCGTATAGAGACTTCTCTCAAGGAACAAAATGGTCGTTTGGAGAGTATAATCAGAGAGCTAAACCTTCGCGTGGAAACAGTTATCAGGGAACAATCTTATGAGAACCGCGATGAATTGGGTAAAACTATCCGCGAGTTTCGTACCGAACTGACTACTACCCTTAATACATCCATGCAACAGATGCAGGATTCACTTCATAAGAATATGATTACCGGCAACGAACTTCAAAGGGAGAAGTTTGAAGCAATGGGAAAGACGCAGGAAGCACTGATTCAGTCAACTGAAAAGAGACTGGACGATATGCGTGTAATGGTTGAAGAAAAACTTCAGAAAACACTGAACGAACGGATCGGACAGTCATTTGAAATTGTACGTACTCAGCTTGAGAATGTTCAAAAAGGACTGGGTGAGATGAAATCTCTGGCTCAGGATGTAGGCGGATTAAAGAAGGTGCTGACCAACGTAAAGATGCGTGGTACATTTGGTGAAGTGCAATTAGGAGCGCTGCTGGAACAAATGATGAGTCCGGAACAATATGATGCCAATGTAAAGACAAAAAAAAGTGCGACTGAATTCGTAGAATATGCAATAAAGCTTCCCGGAAAGGACGATGCCTATAATACTGTATATATGCCTATTGACGCCAAATTCCCAAAAGATGTGTACGAGCAGTATTACGATGCTTTCGAAGCGGGTGATGCGGCATTGATAGATTCTTCATCTAAACAACTGGAAATCACAATAAAGAGGATGGCTAAAGATATTCACGATAAGTACATTGACCCACCGTTTACTACTGATTTTGCCATTATGTTTCTTCCTTTTGAGAGCATCTATGCGGAGGTTATCCGAAGAACTGCACTTGTGGAAACCTTGCAAAAGGATTATAAGATTGTGGTTACCGGACCTACCACTCTTGGAGCAATATTAAACAGCCTGCAAATGGGGTTCCGCACACTAGCCATCCAAAAGAGAACGAGCGAAGTGTGGACTGTTCTTGGAGCGGTAAAAACTGAGTTTGGCAAATTTGGCGGATTACTAGAGAAGGTTCAGAAGAATATTCAGAATGCAGGCGACCAACTTGAAGAAGTGATGGGTAAACGTACCCGCGCCATTGAAAGAAGATTAAAACAAGTAGAGGCATTACCAACTGAGGAATCTCAAAAGATTCTTCCTCTTGCCGATATGGACGATGAAGAATAAGCATTCATATTTAAAGAGAGTACAAAAAGAGATACTTAAAAAGAAAGCCCAGATAAGAATAACCTATCTGAGCTTTTTTTATGATTGTTAATAAAGTACTTTTACTAATCGAGTTTCAACACTGCAAGGAAAGCTTTCTGAGGAACTTCCACATTACCAATCTGCTTCATTCTCTTCTTTCCTTTCTTCTGCTTTTCAAGTAATTTACGTTTACGGCTGATATCTCCACCATAACATTTTGCAGTTACGTCCTTACGAACTGCTTTAATGGTTTCGCGAGAGATAATTTTTGCACCAATTGCTGCCTGAATAGCAATATCAAACTGCTGTCTTGGTATCAGTTCTTTTAGTTTCTCACACATACGTTTACCTAACTCATAGGCATTGTCCACATGTGTAAGCGTAGAAAGAGCATCTACCGGCTCACCATTCAACAGGATATCCAGTTTTGCCAATTTTGAAGAACGGAAACCCGACTGATGATAATCAAACGATGCATAACCTTTTGATATACTTTTCAGCTTATCATAGAAATCGATCACAATTTCTCCCAGCGGCATATCATAATGAATCTCCATTCTATTACCGGAGATATATTCCTGTTTCACCAACTCACCACGTTTACCAAGGCAAAGAGTCATGATAGGGCCAATATAATCGGTCTTTGTAATAACGGAAGCTTTTATATATGGTTCCTCAATACGATCAATCAATGTAGGATCGGGCATTCCTCCAGGATTATGTACCTCAGTCATCACACCTTGTTTATCATAAATTCGGTAAGATACGTTAGGAACTGTAGTGATTACATTCATATCAAACTCACGATCCAAGCGTTCCTGTACAATCTCCATGTGAAGTAGTCCAAGGAATCCGCAACGGAAACCAAATCCCAGTGCAAGAGAACTTTCCGGTTGGAAGGTAAGAGAAGCGTCGTTTAACTGCAATTTCTCCAATGAAGAACGAAGATCTTCAAAATCCTCGGCTTCAATAGGGTAAACTCCGGCAAACACCATCGGTTTAACTTCTTCGAAACCAGAGATGGCCTTACTGCAAGGGCGGGCAATGTGGGTAACTGTATCTCCCACTTTTACCTCTTTTGAGGTTTTGATACCGGAAATAATATATCCCACGTCTCCCGTGCGAAGTTCATTGCGTGGAATCATATTCATCCTCAGTACACCAATCTCATCAGCCGCATATTCTTTTCCGGTATTAAAGAATTTCACTTTATCTCCGGTACGGATTACTCCGTTTGTTATTTTAAAATAGGCAATGATCCCTCGGAATGAATTAAATACGGAGTCGAAAATAAGAGCTTGTAACGGTGCTTCTTCATCACCTTTAGGGCAAGGAATACGCTCTATGATACCTTCCAGAATTTCTTCCACACCCATTCCGGTCTTTCCCGATGCACGGATTATTGAAGATCTTTCTACACCCAGCAATTCAATGATTTCATCTTCCACCTCATCGGGCATGGCACTTGCCATATCGCATTTATTAATCACTGGAATAATCTCCAGATTGTGATCTATAGCCATATAAAGATTAGAAATTGTCTGTGCCTGCACTCCCTGAGAAGCATCAACAATAAGTAAAGCTCCCTCACAGGCAGCAATAGAGCGGGAAACCTCATAAGAAAAGTCCACATGTCCCGGAGTATCAATCAGGTTAAGAATATAATTCTCTCCTTTATACATATATTCCATCTGAATAGCATGACTCTTGATGGTAATTCCTCTCTCCTTCTCCAGATCCATATCATCAAGCATCTGGCCGCCTGTTACCTGAATAGTTTTGGTATATTCAAGTAATCTGTCTGCTAAAGTGGATTTACCGTGGTCAATATGTGCAATAATGCAAAAGTTTCGTATATTCTTCATCTGTTTGTTTTATCGTTAAATAATAGGCAAAGATACACAAAGCAGACAAAATAAAAAAATGCGCTGGCAACATAATAGAATGTGCCAGCGCATTTTTTATAATTCAGTTATTCGCTTTCTTACTTCAGCGCTACAAAAAAATCATTTTCAATTTCTTCAATAGTGACCTTGTCTTCTCTAAGTAACCACCCAAAGCCTAGATAAAGATCTTTATCTACTAGCTTTGTAGCCTTCTTAATCTGTTTTACCGTTAAACCATCTGTGCCGTTCAATGCATTCCATATTAAACCAGCTACAGTACCTGCTTTTTCTTTTAACATTTCAAAAATACTTTTAGTTAAACATCTATTCAGAAATATTAATCCCTTTTGTATAGGATTTATTTGCATGCAAATATAGACAAAAATATGTTACTTAGTATATTAAAGCGTTAAATATTTGATTTTATGTAATATTTCCAGCCTATTTACTATCTAAATTTTGTGTTTCAAGATACTCATTCCAGATTCTTGCTGCCTCTTCCACTATCTTAACACAAGGGCGTTTTGCATAATACTGTTCTGTACGATCCTCGGGAACTGGTTCATTAGGATTAGTTCCTTTGTATCCTAACAATTCTCCGCAACTCAGCGCACCGTTTCTTTCCCTAAAAACAGCTGCCAGATCTTGTACCAACTTATAATTAGCTATTTTCCCTGCCTTATCTTTGGGATCAGTGGTACCGGTCTGAAGTCCTGCCAATAAAAACATTCCGCAAGCAGCTCCACAGGTTTCTCTCATTCGCCCTATTCCTCCACCAAATGAAGAGGACATCTTCAAGGCTTGCTCTTCAGTATATCCGTATAAATCGGCAAATGCAGCCACTACAGACTGCGAACAATTATAGCCGCTTTTAAAAAGTTCAACGGCTCTCGCTACTCTTTCTTCCATCATTTTAAAATTCCTCTTTATATTTTATTGTTCCCTTGTACAAAAGATTGTTTTCTTCTGTACAAAAGAATTAATTGTTCTGTACAGAAGAATACATTCTTTTGTACAAGATATTATTAACTAATAACCAGCAATTGCAGAAATCAGGAGCATAATATTTAAAACACTTACTATTGCTGCAATAGAATAAAGCACAAATGTGTTCCACTTGCCATTAACATAATTGCCCATAACTCTGCGTGAAGATGTGAGACTGACTTGCAGGAATGCCGTAAAAGGTAACTGAATACTCAATACCATCTGCGAAATGAGAAGTCCCTTAAAAGGATTGCCAATAAAGCAGATAAGCAGTAAGGCCAGCCCTAGCGAAATAATAACCCCTAGGCGTGAGTGACTATCCTTAATATGGTAAGGCTCTCCAAATACACCCGCGAATATAGAACCTGCAGCCATTCCGCTCGTAATCGTAGATGAAACACCTGCCATCAGCAAAGCCAATGCAAAGATTATTGCAGCATTACTTCCCAAAAGTGGCTCAAGCAATGATTTTGCCTGCTGAAGTTCCGTTACCTGAATCCCGGATTTAAAGAATGTAGCAGCCGCAAGAAGTATCATGGCACTGTTTATAGCCCACCCCACAATCATTGAGAAAAGGGTATCATACAGTTCATATTTCAGCACCTTCCTGATTGAAGCATCGTCTTTCTTGTTGTATTCATGACTCTGAATAACTTCCGAATGAAGATATAGGTTATGAGGCATTACTACAGCTCCGAGTACACTCATTATAATAAGCATACTTCCATGAGGAAAGGCCGGCGTTACCCACCCTTTAACCGCCATAGGCCAATCAATCTGCACCAGAAACAATTCATAAATGAAAGAAAGGCCGATAACCGAAACAAATGCGATAATGGATCGTTCTATTTTCTTGTATGAATTGGTGAGCAGCATGATAAAGACAAAAGCAGTAACTAGTATAGATCCCCATATAATTGGAATATTCAGCAGCATTTGTAGTGCGATTGCTCCACCTAGAATCTCGGCCAGTGAGGTAGAGACTGAAGCCAGAACAGCAGAACCGAGAATAGGTCGTGATATCCATTTTGGAGTATATTCCGTTGCTGCTTCTGAAAGACACAAACCGGTTACAATTCCAAGGTGAGCCACGTTGTGCTGAAGAACAATCAGCATAATGGTTGAAAGAGTAACTACCCAAAGCAATAAATAGCCAAACTCCGACCCTGCCGCAAAGTTTGACGCCCAATTACCCGGATCAATAAACCCTACAGTTACCAATAGCCCCGGACCAATATATTTAAATACATCTAATCCCCCTAAATAGCGCTTGTGATCTTTACGTTTTAGATCTTTAAAGAAATTAATCATATCGTGTTTCGTTTTAATCTGTTTGTACAAAGATAATGATTAAAAACATGTCATACTCTTGTTATGTTCACTTTTATGGTCTATCTTCGTAGATAAATCAAACATAAAAGTATGAAAAAGATCGTATTGTTTGCAGCTGGTATATTACTTTTTTTCGCTTCCTGTCAGGAATCCAGAGAGAAAACCTTTGAAAGGCTTGCCAAAGAATATACTGCCAAATGTCCCGTCGCTCTAGGTGTAGGAATCAGAGTGGATAGCATGAAATATAACATAAAAACAAATACCAACAGTAATTATTATACGCTTTCAGGAAACATTGATAGTCCTGATTCCATTCAGAAGAACAAGGCATATATGGAAAGTTCCATGATTGCTGCAGTAAGAAATTCCGTTGATATGAAAGAGTATAAGGATTTTAATACTACCATTGAGTACGTCTATTTCTCAGATAAAAATAAGAAGGAACTTTTTCGGATTGCCGTTGGTCCCAAGTTATATAAATAACAGCTCATTCAGCCCTCCAATCCGGTTATATAAATAGTAAGAGGCCACCTAAACAGGTGGCCTCTTACTATTTAAGCTATAAAATAAATGAGATTAATAATCTTTTTGAATTTGTCTCAAAGCCTGACACAATTGATCAGGACAAGAAGTAGGTCTTCCTCCGCAAGAGATACCTTCCAGTCTGGAAATAATCTCATCTACAGGCATTCCCTTTACTAATTCACTGATACCTTTCAGATTCCCATTACATCCGCCCTGAAAAGTAACATCCTTAAGAATCCCTTTTTCCACGTCCAATGCAATATAAGAACTACAGGTACCTGAAGTTTTATATACAGATTTCATTATTCGTCAATTTCTTCTGGTTTCATGTTGGTATAAACGCTTTGCACGTCTTCATCATCCTCCATTTTATCAACCAGTTTATCAATAGCAGCGCGCTGTTCTGGAGTTACATCTTTCAAATCTGTTGGGATGCGTGTAAATTCAGAGCTAACAATTTCAAAACCATTTTCTTCAAGATACTTCTGAATTGCATTAAATGACTGAAACTCTCCGTACAATGTAATACCTTCTTCATCAGCATCTAATTCATCAACACCATAATCAATTAGTTCAAGCTCCAGGTCTTCAATAGAAACACCTTCTTTTGGAGCCACGGTAAACATTGATTTACGGGTAAACATAAAATCCAAACTGCCTGATGTACCTAAAGATCCACCATTCTTATTGAATATGCTACGAACATTAGCCACAGTACGTGTGGTATTGTCTGTTGCAGTTTCAACTAAAACGGCGATACCAAACGGTCCATATCCCTCATATACCATTTCTTTGTAATCATCGGTATCTTTAGAGACCGCTCTTTTAATGGCTCTATCAACATTTTCTTTCGGCATGTTGGCAGCCTTTGCATTGTTAATTACCGAACGTAAATGAGGGTTATTCTCAGCATCAGGACCGCCAGCCTTTACAGCTATAGCGATTTGTTTACCAATTCTCGTAAATGTACGAGCCATGTTCCCCCATCTCTTCATCTTGGTGGCTTTTCTGTATTCGAACGCTCTTCCCATCTTTATTTATGCTTTTATTTAATTTATATAATTATCTGAGTTTTGCTCCCAACTTATTTTCCAGATTGGCAACCAGCTTGCTCATTATTTTATCAATCTGTTTATCATTCAAGGTCTGTGTCTCATCCTGAAGCAAGAAGCTAACAGCATAAGATTTCTTTCCGGCTTCCAGATTCTTACCTTCATAAACATCAAATAATGAAACCGACTTTAAAAGTTTGCGTTCTGTTTCATAAGCAATCTTTTCTATTTCAGCAAACTGAGTATGCTTATCTATAAGCAATGCAAGGTCTCTCTTAACAGCAGGATACTTGGAAATTTCTTTATATGATACTTTCACTGACTTAATGGCTTTCATCAATTCATTCCAGTTAAGGTCGGCATAATAAACTTCGTTATCAATATCAAACGCCTTCAACTGTTTCTTTGAAACCACACCAAATACAGCTAAACGTTTTCCACCTTTAGTATTAACTGATAATGCAGTAGCGAAAAGATCATCTGTAAGATTTCCAATCACTAAATTATGAAGATCAATACCCAAACGAAGAAGGATATTCTCCACATAAGCCTTCAACTCATATACAGAACTTGGCTCATCAGCGTGTGCCCATGAATTAGTTACCATCTTACCGGATACCCACAAGCCTAAATGATAATCTTCATTGTAAGCAGCAAGCACCTTTTCCGGATTCTTCTTTTCTTCATTGAAATAATAACAATTACCAAATTCAAAGAACTTAAGATCGGCATTCTTACGATTGGCATTGTGAGTAATACTCTCCAAACCACCAAACAGCAATGTCTGACGCATACAATTAAGGTCGTTACTCAACGGATTCAGTAACATTACCAGGTTATTTGCCGGGAAAGATTCAGAACCTTCGTAATAAGCAGCTCTAGTCAATGAGTTATTCAGGATTTCATTGAATCCGCAACCCACTAACTGCTCAGAAATAAGACTCTGAAGTTTATAAGATTTATCTGCAGCTCCTTTGGTTGTTAAGCTTGATTTCAATGTTGAAGGAATTTCCACGTTATTGTATCCGTAAATACGAAGAATATCTTCAATCACATCTACATCACGCATCACATCAACACGGTAAGGAGGAACGGCAAGAGACAAGCCCTCTGCTGTTTCGCCAGTGATTTCCATTTCAAGACTTGTAACAATACTTTTTACAGTCTCAACTGGAATCTCTTTACCAATCAGAGTATTTATCTTTTTATAAGTAATATCCACATTAAACTTACTGAAAGGAACTGGATATACATCTTTTATTTCTGAAGAAACAGTACCTCCACCTAGTTCCTGAACTAGAAGTGCAGCATGTTTCAATACATAATCAGTATATAATGGGTCAATTCCTCTTTCAAAACGGAAAGAAGCATCGGTATTCAAGCCATGACGACGAGCTGATTTACGTATCCATGTTGGATGAAAATAAGCACTTTCAAGGAATACATTTACAGTTTTCTCTGTTACGCCTGAATCTAAACCACCAAATACTCCGGCAATACACATCGGACCATTCTCGTTACAGATCATCAGGTCACGGTCGCTAAGCTTTCTTTCTACTCCATCAAGAGTGGTGAAAGGAGTTCCTTCGGGCATTGTCTTTACAATAACTCTCTCTCCTACAACATCTGCATCAAAGCAGTGAAGAGGTTGTCCCAATTCGTGAACTATAAAGTTTGTAATATCTACAATATTATTGATTGGGCGAACGCCGATAGCTCTTAATCTGTTCTGCATCCATTCAGGACTTTCCTTAACAGTAATCCCTTTAACGGTTACTCCTGCATAACGAGGACAAGCTTCACTATTCTCAACAACCACATCAATATCCAAATCATGGTTATCAACCTTAAACGCATCCACTGATGGTTTATTTAGCTGAGCCTTGTAGCCGTTCTGTACAAGATAAGCATATATATCACGTGCTACTCCGAAATGAGAGCAGGCATCTGCACGGTTTGGAGTAATATCTACTTCAAGAACAAAGTCGCTCTTTACATTATAATAATCTTTTGCAAGGGTACCTGGAACTGCATCTGCCGGAAGAACAATAATTCCTGCATGATCTGTACCAATACCTATTTCGTCTTCCGCGCAAATCATCCCAATGGATTCAACGCCACGGATTTTAGATTTCTTTATCGTGAAACATTCATCCCCATCATAAAGCTTTGCTCCTAATGTAGCAACAACCACTTTCTGTCCGGCAGCCACGTTGGGTGCACCGCAAACAATCTGGGTAGGCTCACCACTTCCTAAATTTACAGTAGTAATATGTAAATGGTCGGAGTTAGGATGTTCTACACATGTCAGCACTTCACCGATAACTAATCCTTCCAAACCACCTTTAATGGTTTGTACTTCTTCTACCCCACCTGTTTCTAATCCAATTGAGGTAAGTGCTGCAGCAACTTCATCAGGAGTTAAATCGAAATTGACATACTCTTTCAGCCAATTATAAGAGATATTCATATCATTAAATTTTTTATATTTGCAGAATCGACTCGCAAAGGTAATAAGTTTTTTTATTTTGTATGTTATATATCAGGAAAAAGAGTTAGAACGGCAAGGGGCCGTCATTACCGTAATTCCCGAAAGGACTGGATACCTGAGAAGGATATTCTTCCTGAGGCGGAGGTACCGAACCCTGAGGTTGTTTATTTATTTTTGAACCCACAACACCACTCTCGCCAGGCAAAGGAATGATTGTATCATCATCTGGATTCTGGAATTTAGCAAACTCACCTTTAAAGCGAAGAAGTACATCACCGGTAGCACCATTACGGTGTTTAGCAATAATGATCTCGGCCATTCCGCGTAAATCATTTCCTTTTTCGTCAGTATATATTTTATAATATTCGGGGCGGTGAATAAAGCAAACCATATCGGCATCCTGCTCAATGGCACCAGATTCACGAAGGTCGGCCAACTGTGGACGCTTTCCGTCAATTCCTTCACGGTTCTCAACACCACGATTCAACTGTGACAGGGCAATAATAGGGATATTTAGTTCCTTAGCCAATCCTTTCAAGGATCTGGAAATGGTACTAACCTCTTCCTGACGACTACCGAAAGACATTCCGCTGGCATTCATCAACTGAAGGTAGTCAATAATAAGTATCTTCACTCCGTGTTCACGAACCAACCTACGGGCTTTTGTTCTTAATTCAAAGACCGAAAGTGAAGGAGTATCATCTACGTATAATGGTGCATCAATCAAATCTTTCAGTTTATAATCAAGTTGCTGCCATTCATACGGGGCAAGCTGACCACTCTTTATCTTTTCACCGGGAATCTCACAAACGTTCACGATAAGACGATTTACCAGCTGAACGTTACTCATTTCAAGAGAGAACACAGCTACCGCATTTCTAAAGTTTACTGCAATGTTTCTTGCCATAGACAAGACGAAAGCTGTTTTACCCATTGCCGGACGGGCAGCGATAATAACCAGGTCGGAATTCTGCCAACCGGATGTCATCTTGTCCAATCCATGAAAACCACTTTCCAAACCACTCAAACCATCGGTTCTTGCAGCAGCTTTTTGCAGTAATTCATACGCCTCAGAAATTATAGGATTAATCTGTGTATAGTCTTTCTTTAGGTTTCGCTGAGAAATTTCGAACAATCGTCCTTCCGCTTCCTGCATTAAATCGTCTACATCGAGTGTTTCATCGAAAGACTTGCCTTGAATTTCGCTGGTAAAAGAGATAAGCTCACGCGCCAGATACTTCTGAGCAATAATTCGCGCATGATATTCAATATGCGCTGAAGAAGCAACCTGACTACTCAGCTTAGTGATATAAAACGGCCCTCCCACTTCTTCAAGTTCACCGCGCTTTTTAAGTTGCTCGGTAACGGTTAGAATATCAATTGGTTCCTGACGAACAGCCAGGTCGGTTATTGCGGCATAAATCATTTGATGATGACGTTCATAAAATGATTCGGGACGAAGAATTTCACTAACCTGCGGATATGCATCTTTCTCGAGCATTAACGCTCCCAGTACAGCTTCTTCGAACTCACGTGCCTGCGGTTGCAAACGGCCGTAATCAGCTATAGGTTGTACTTTAGGTTTTGTGCTTCGCGTATTTCTTTTTTGTTCCATATCAATTCTAACATATTTGGGGAGACAAAGATAAAGCTTTTAAAGGACCAAAGAAAAAATCTCATACTTTTTATCTTCTAAATTTTGATAAACTGTTTTTAAATTACATGGAATGCAGATTTTAGTCTTGGAGCATTCTTATTATTTATAATCCTAATGTGTACATATTTCACAAGTGGTGACAAACTTATAAGAAAGACTTCTTTTATATGCATACATTTTCAAAGAACCCGTTAGGATTGTTATTTTTTTGATGTACTTTTGTGTATAAAATAAATGCAGAATAAAGATGATTGTATTCCCCAACGCCAAAATAAATCTGGGCCTAAACATCACAGAAAAACGTCCCGACGGCTATCATAACTTAGAAACCGTTTTTTATCCGGTGCACATTGAAGATGCTTTGGAAGTTGTACCTCTTAAAAACTCTGATAAAGATTTTGAATTACAGGTATTTGGAGCTTCTATAGCCGGAGACCCTGAGGATAACCTGGTAGTGAAAGCCTATAGACTACTAAAAGAGAAGTTTAATTTTCCAGCAATATCCATTTATCTTCAGAAACAGATACCTTCGGGTGCAGGCATGGGCGGAGGTTCTGCCGACGGTGCTTTTATGCTGAAGCTGCTAAACAATAAATTCTCTTTGGGGTTATCTGAGGAAAAGCTGGAAGAGTTTGCTTCAAAATTAGGAGCCGATTGTCCATTCTTTATCAAGAACAAACCAATCTTTGCAAGCGGAACAGGGAATATTTTCTCTCCGATAAACATTTCATTAAAAGGATTATATATATTAATAATTAAACCGGAAATTTTTGTTTCCACACGAGATGCCTTTTCACTTATTACCCCTGCCTATCCCGCAAAAAAAATCACTGAAATAATTCAGCAACCTGTGGAAGAGTGGAAAAGCAGCTTAGTAAATGACTTTGAAAAAAGTGTGTTTGCACAACATCCAGAGATTGGAGAAGCCAAAAATAAATTATACGAAGCAGGGGCAATCTATGCTTCTATGTCGGGTTCAGGATCTTCATTATTTGGAATATTTAATGCTCCGGTAGATAAACCTGAACTTATTTTTCCTGATTATTTTATCTGGCAAGGAAAGTTATAGTCGCATTATTCTCCCGATTCTTCTATTTTAGAAGTAATGCGTGAGAGATTCTTATTGATATTTTCTTCCGGGAGAATAACATTAAAGTCTCCCCAAAAATGGTTGTCATAAGCAAATCTTTCTTCAGAGAATATTTTTTTTACGGGCAGTCTTTCTTCGCGAGGAAATGGTTGCACATTTACAGTCTCTACTTTGCACGTAACCATTTCAAAGAATATGTGCATCGAACTATAAAACAGCTGCCCTTTTCCCTTCATCTTGAATTGTAAATCCCCTCTTACGTGATTCATGTAATATTTACCATCCAATTCTTTGTATGACACAGTATATACAATCTGCTGAGGATGAATTTTCACACTCCGGCCACGCTTTACCACAAACAGATCTTCTGCTTTATCTATAAATTGAGGATTAACCTCCAATTGCGCGCAAAGCAATGCTGAATTCTCTGAATCGATAAATAATTTACCTCTTAAATACGGATCAGTGATTCCCTTTCGCTGCTCAAACGAAATGACGTGTGCCATACGAGAATCAATCTCTGTCATATCAATTTTGGTATAATCATATATATTCTTATCATTTATTTCAAGGAAGTCGGGAACATTCTTCATTAAATCCAATAATAAAGAAGCTTCTACTCCTGCTTTCATTCTCAGAACAACTGAATCTTTCACTGCATCATTCGTGATCTTACGCATTTTCAAGAGCTTAACCTGATCTGAAGAAAAAGAATGACTATAGCTTTGCTTGTAGACCTTGAAAACAGCCTCAGTAAGTCTGAGTAATTCACTTTTACGCATAATTCCTTCTCTGTAGAAGGATGTAAAGTAAGATGGCTTATCCAGATACAAATGATCCCGGGCCTCAAGTGCTTCTTTTACAATCTTTCGTGGATTCACCAACCGGAAGATTACTTCCTGAAGAGGAACAATACGTTCCGATAGATAAATGTTTGAGGGGTTATTTTGCATAAAAGAAATTGGAATACTTTGAGAATCATAACCAATATGAGAAACATGTAATTTATCGGTAAGCAGAGAATCGGGAACCCTTAGTACAAACTTGCCATTGTTATTGGTTATAGTGCCAATTCCGGTGCCTTCAAAACCTACCGAACAATAAGGGATTGGAGATTGCGTCATCTTTTCCAGAACAGTTCCAGCGATTTGCTTATAAGACTCACAGTCTTTGGTCTTGGAAATAAAAGCGTCTCCCTGATATGATGAGGAAGAATTAGTTGTTTTATTAATCAGAATATAGCGATCAATCGTTCTTAAAGTGTAATTACCACTCTGCAAAACAAAATTAATAGCCTCTCGGATAGAATATGAGCCTCCCGGAAGTTTAGCTTTCTTTTCATTATCAATAATTTTGCTATCATAAATAAAATAAAAACCCGACACTTCACTAATATAATTCAGCAATTCATAAACAGTATCCTTTCGTTTCTCAATGCGAATGTGCTTACTTAACGAATCGCCTCCATTCTCCGGCCACATTGGAGAAAGGAAGATAGATGTAAAGATTAGAAAAAGGCACAAACGTTTCATTGATCGGTATTAAGGTTGCGAAATATAAATGGTATCCTGTCGGATTTCACGCTTCAGATTGAGGGCCAGACTAATAATCTGCGTCATTTCATTTACATTATTATTGCA
Source organism: uncultured Bacteroides sp. (assembly GCF_963678845.1). Classification (NCBI taxonomy): domain Bacteria; kingdom Pseudomonadati; phylum Bacteroidota; class Bacteroidia; order Bacteroidales; family Bacteroidaceae; genus Bacteroides; species uncultured Bacteroides sp. Next base: position 55,956 of record NZ_OY787464.1, on the reverse strand, counting down.
AAATTGCACATTCAATCTTGAAGTCTTCAATAAATTCCCTTTAAGAACAACAAAGGAATCATTATTTTGATTGATAACATGCACAATATTTTCAAGAGTCTCGTCCTTAAAACGCATTTTTGAAGTATAATGTTCAAAAAGTTTTTTATCAGTATTCAGGTACTTATACAGGTGATTGCCTACAAAGATGACCGACTGTCCCGCAACTACTTCGAGAGAGTTTCCTCCCTCCTTCTCTGTAACTTTGACTCTTCCCCGTTGCACCGCAAGTTCAAACTTTCCGTCTCCACAGGATTTTACTTTAAACGCCGTTCCCAGAACTCTTACAGTTACTTTTTCCGTTTCAATTAAAAAAGGTTTCGCAGGATTTTTAGCTATATCGAAAAGAGCTTCACCCTGCAATGATACTTCTCTCTTAGAACCAGTGAAAGATTTTGGGTAACTTAATGAAGCATTAGAAGCCAGATAAATAGTAGATCCGTCGCCCAACGTTTTCACCAGTATATTTCCACTATCTGTATTCTGAAGCGTAAGTTGTTCAGTAATATCTTTTTCGGCATGAAAATAGAAAACAACCGTAGCGCTAATAAGAGCTATCACACAGGCAGCAGCCCAATAGACAGGAAGTATTCTCCTTCTATGCTTCAAAATATGGTCTTCTTTATTCAACAAACTATCACTTTCCAGCCTTGAATAAAGGGCGCTCCACGCCAGGTCTGTATTTGGTTCTTTTCTCAACATAATTTCATTGATTATAATGTTTCAACTCCTTACGCAGGATAACGAGTACTTTACTGATGTCCGCTTCCACTGTTTTAACTGAAACTGAGAGTTCTTTGGCTATCTCACTGTACTTCTTTCCACCAAAACGATTCATACAGAATATTCTTCGCTGTCGCTCAGGCAATTGTTGAAGTAAAGATGTAAATTTGCTTTCCAATTCTCTGTATTCCAGTTCGTCAACTGGTGAAAAATTACTTGTTTCAAGTTCTTCCTGAGCTACTTTATCGCGATAAACATCTCTAACCTGAAGATGCTTAAGGTAACTGAAAGCATTATTCTGAACCGACTGAAACAAGTAAGATTTCACTGAAAGCCTTATTTGTAAATCTGCTCTGTCCTTCCAAAACAGATAGAATAGGTTCTGAACAATCTCTTCAGCACTATCCATATCATTTAGGAAAGAATCTGCATAATAGCAAAGAGGCTTATAGTACGATCGAAATAATTTTTCGAAAGCCTGAACATCGCCATTCTTTATCCTGTTAAGGAGGAGCAAATCATTTATCATATACAACTCTCTTTGAATTAATCATTTGTAGAGGAATGAATATTCAAATATACAATTCTTTTTTATTTATTAAAAGCTTAATGGTATTGTTTTTTCAATTTATTCAAGCCATCCAATAATGACTCTGTAGGCGCAATGATATTATATCCACCCCAGAAGTTCTCATCAGTAAAGTCGACCACTTTATCAGTAAAGGATTGATCGTATTTAAATGATTCTTTGTAAGGAATTGATTCTTTCGGTGCATCATCTCTTTCTGTAGTTACAACCTCAGACAGCACAGTATATTTACTCTTGAACAATCTCTTTTTCCAGTCACAAGTAAATTGAGACTCTGTACGCATATAATTCAGATAGTTGACTCCATTTTGTACCTTATAAGTAATCAAGAAGTTTACATCCAATGGCTTGAACCGAAGTCCTATAGGCTTTTTTATAAGTATCTGACTAATTGCTTTATCACGGTCGCGTAAATCCAGACTAAATTCTATACGACTAAAGCTTAAAGTCTCCTTATCGATGTAATACTTGCCAAAGTACAGTGCGTAAGGTAATACAACTGCCGGACGGAAACTAATGACGTATTGTGGACGATTATCAAGATTTACCGGATCTTCAAGTGTATAATTGTAAGAGGCCAACATCTCTTTATCCAATAATATATCTCTATTTTTGGCTACATCAAGAAGTACAGACATGTACGGGCCACCCATCAATTTAACTGCCAACGTATCCTTTTGATTCTGGCTTACCAGTTTACGTCCTTTGAAAATACGTACACGATCTTTGGATATTCCTTTTGAGTAGGGTTCTTTATAAAGATTCAGGATAGCTTCGGATACTTGTATGTATCTTTTGCCCTTTTGAACGGTTTCCCTGTAAAAGCAGGTAAACATATTAGATGCAGGGCTATAGTTGGTTTCTATTTTGCCTACTGCTTGTTCTACTATTGAACGTGCCAATTCTGGTTGAATAACAACTTCTTTCAATAAGTAAGCATTAGGGTGAAGATAATAAGTTTTAATTTCCTCACCTTTAGAGATAGGTATGCGGGAACTTAAATAACCTACATGAGAGATTTCCATTTCCTGAGCATTAACAGATGTTTTAATTTTCAGAGAAAATTCACCATCTACATTGCTTATTGTACTTGTGGAACTTCCAGGAATGGAAACTGTAACATATTCCAGCTTCTTTTTAGTCTGAGAATCTTTCACAACTCCGTTAACTGTGTAATAGTCCTCAACATTAGAAGCAACTGCTTCAGTCTGGATGCTTGATAAAAACATCACAAGAAGCAGAAAACTAATGCTTTTAAATAGTGCTTTCATAATGGTCTTTTTTTTAAGTGATTATTAATAAATTCCGTTTTCTATATATATGACTATTCATAAATAAAATACCCTAAAGAAAAAAGCACTTAAATAAAAAAAAGACGGTGCGACGACTCACGTCGATGCACCGCCACAACACAAACACAAAATAAAACACGACAAAACTACTATACAAGCAAACTTGTCTATGCCGGGGAGGCATACTTTAATTTCACTGGCATATATTCACATATATCCATGATTTCAAGCTCGCTTGCAATTTATTAACAATACTATTACATATTTGTTTGATTCTATACGTTAAAAGATCAAACAAATGTATTTTTTATTATTGAATTCCTTTTTCTCTTAATTTTAATTGCCATTTCCAGGCAGAAAGAAGAGTCTCTTCTGTACTGGTTTCAGCTTTCCATCCCAATTCATTATTTGCGTAATCAGGATTAGCCCAAACCTTTTCGATATCACCAACACGACGGCCAACAAGCTTATAATTTAACTTCACCCCTGTTGACTTTTCAAATGCATTAATCAAATCTAATACTGAGAGTCCTATTCCTGTACCTATATTAAAGGTTTCAACCTTTGCTTTTTGTTTTCCGTTAAGAATTCTATCAATAGCTATAACGTGAGCTTTAGCCAAATCAACAACATTAATAAAATCACGGATACAAGTTCCGTCAGGAGTATTATAATCATGACCAAATACGCTCAGTTGTTCACGAATGCCAATGGCTGTCTGAGTAATATAAGGAACAAGATTCTGAGGAACACCGTTAGGCAGTTCGCCAAGTAAAGCAGTTGGATGAGCACCAATCGGATTAAAGTAACGAAGAAGAATTGCATTAATAGGAGATCCTGAAGTGATAGTATCCTTTACAATTTCTTCATTAATCTGTTTTGTATTTCCATAAGGGGAAGTTGCTGGCTTAATAGGAGCTTGTTCTGTTACAGGAAGCTGATCTGGCTCACCATATACAGTACATGATGAAGAGAATACGATACCTCTAACATTATGCTTTGGCATCAGTTCCAGTAAATTAACCAAAGAAACAATATTATTGCGATAGTAAAGCAAAGGCTTTTCTACAGATTCACCAACAGCTTTACTTGCTGCAAAATGAATAATAGCCTTAATGCCTTTATATTTAGTAAATAGTGCATCCAGACCTGCAAAATCAAGACAATCTAGTTTTTCAAAAGCCGGACGGATTCCTGATACCTTTTCAATATTGTCTACTACATCAGCATTAGAGTTTGATAAGTTATCAATAATAATCACTTCATAACCACTATTCTGAAGCTCTACAACTGTATGAGAACCTATAAAACCAGTACCTCCGGTTACTAAAATTTTCTCTTTCATTTTAATTCTTTATTTAGGCGATTGATTAGTTTGTTCAAATATCTTAGATGGATATATACCTTTACGAATAAGGTCATTGATGCGAAGAATTACCTGAATTCTATCATCAGGCGAAACCAGTCCCATCCATTTTGCTGGTGTTTTTATTGTTTTAACTTTCAGTCCTTCTTGAACCATTTCATTCATAAATCCAGGGATTGAGAAGTCCGACTTCAAGTCTGTGCCAGATGTGGCGATAAAAGAATCAAATGACTGATTTAAGGAGTTAAATATATCTGGAGTAAAGCCCCACATATTCATGGATATAGGAGAATTCACATCTAGCTCTACCCACTTATTATATTCATTCAAATACATAGGGTCTCCTCCTATTCGTTCCACTCCCATGCGGTCAACAATAGAGATTAGCTCATCTTTATCATTCACTTCACATATTCCACGGGTTACTCCTCCTGTTTCGGCCAAAGCATTTGCCAAGCGAAAGCTGATCAGAAAATGATTTTGAAGGGTATTACGTGTTTCCTGTAAATGACTATAAAGCAGTTCAAAGCTTTCACGCTGGTAGAAGTTAGTAGCATTGATCACACCAAAAGGTTCTTTAACGAGATCTTTTACCATGAGTATGGCATGTGCCGATCCCCATAGTCGGTTTCTTTTGCTGTTTCGAAGCTCTTCGGGTACTGATTCTATTTCTTGAAAAGCATATTTAATCTCTACCAGCCCTTCGTACTTTGCAGATACTTTTTCTTTAAACTCTTCTTCAAAATACTTACTAATAACAAAAACTACCTTATTGAATCCTGCTTTTAAAGCATCATACATTGAATAGTCGAGAATGGTCTCTCCGTTTGGTCCAATTCCTTCTAATTGTTTCAGGCCACCATATTTATTTCCCATTTTTGCGGCAAGCACCACTAAAGTCGTAGTCATTCTTATTCTATGTTTTATTTGCAGTGCAAATGTAATTAAATAATGCGAGTTATTAATCTCTTTTGCAGATAAAGTAATCCCAAAAATGATAGGAAAGAGCATAAATTTTGGCAAATAAATAATTTTATTTCTTCTAAATTTATCAATTATTGAGGATACCTTTTTATTCTCTTGTACAAAAGATTGTGTTCTTCTGTACAAAAGATTGTTTTGTTTTGTACAGAAGAATACAATCTTTTGTACAAGATATTTTTATTCATTCGTTTTGTTTTTGAAAAAGGCAAAAATGTCTGCTTATTTTCAGAAATAAGTTTCATAAATATATAACTATGTTAAAGGTATATCCTAATTAGTTTTAACAAAATAGGATTGCGAAAAAAAACAACTATATTTGCACATATAATTCATTCACAAAAACAAATTAATCAGCTTATGAAAAAAAGTATTTACGTGTTAGCACTTGCATCTCTATCAGCATTAGCTTGTACAGGTGAAAACGCCTACAAAATATCTGGCGTTATAAACGGTGCCTCTGATGGTGATTCTGTATATATCCAAAATAGAGTAAACCGTGAGTTTATAAAGGTAGCCGGTGCCGTAATTAAAGATGGTAAGTTTACCTTTAAAGGGAAACAAGATTCTACAGTAAACCGCTATATTACTTATACAAAAGGCGATAAGAAGCTTTATGCCGATTTCTTTCTTGAAAACGGAAATATAAGCCTCACTCTTGGTGAAACGGATAGCATAGTAGGAACTCCTTCCAATGATATCTACCATGCATTTAAATCAAAAATGAATGCTTTGAACGGTAAAATGGAGATGGTTTATAGTTCCATGCAGTCGCCAACCATGACAGCTGAAGAGAAAAAGGCAAAATCAAATGAAATGAATGGTCTTGAAAGTAACATGACCGAAATTATTGCCCAAACAATAGAACAGAATGTAACTAACCCTGTTGGCATTCATCTGCTTAAGGCATATAATTATTATATGGAATATGACAAGCTGGAAGCTGTTCTGGCTAAAGTTCCTGCCAGGTATCAGAAAAATGAAGATGTTATTCGTCTGAATAGTCTCGTTAAAACAGCAAAGAAGACTTCCATTGGACAAAAATTCACAGACTTTTCAATGCTTACTCCTGAGGGAAAACCTGTAAAGCTATCAGATTTTGCTGGAAAAGGCAAATATGTATTAGTTGATTTTTGGGCAAGCTGGTGTGGCCCTTGCCGTCAGGAAATGCCAAATTTAGTAAAAGCCTATGCTCAATACAAAGACAAGGGATTTGAAATCGTTGGTGTTTCTTTAGATAAGGACGGAGCATCATGGAAAGGTGGAATTAATAAATTAAATATTACCTGGCCTCAGATGTCTGATCTTAAGTATTGGGATTGCGAAGGCTCTAAGCTTTATGCTATTCGCAGCATTCCTCATACTGTTCTGCTGGACAAAGAAGGAAAGATTATTGCAAGAGGACTTCATGGCGATGAATTACAAGCGAAATTAGCTGAGTTAATCAAATAACAGTTCTCTGGTTAAGAATTCTAATCCGAAGCAAAAAAAGAAGAGATGGTGCTAAATTCAATTTAACACCATCTCTTCTTTTTATCAATATTCGAGATTGAAATCTGATTTCCTCTGTATAAAGAGACTTCCTGAGATTTAGACTATCCCGATTATGTATTCAGCAATAATTAAACTCCCAGATTAAACCAGCGGACGTAGCAGAAGTCCTGACGATGAGGAAGTTCAACATTCTTTGGGAACATACGGAAGGCAACCTTAAAACTACCTGCATTAGACATACTGTACTTTGTATTGAAAGTATAAAGATCTCCATCCTTCTTCACCAATTGGAATTCTTCAGTTGAATAAATACGTTGTTTGCCGTCCTTGTCAGTAATGATTGTTACCAATTCAATTCCAATAGCATTATCTAATCCTTTTTCGTCAATAACAACTTCAACATCATAGTCTTTTCCGCTTTCAATATTCAATTTAGCTGATCCACCATTTACAGAAACAGATTTCACTTCAATTTCATCCCATTTCTCAACCACATCTTCTTTCCAGGCTGCCAGTTCTTTAGCTTTTGCACATTTATCTGCAGCTAAAACATGGAAACGTTTAGCCAATTTATTATAGAACTTGATATAATAATCATCCAACTGTCTCTTCATTGTGTAATGAGGAGCAATCTGAGCAATGGAGTTCTTCACAAATTTGACCCACTTTTCAGAATAACCGTCATCGTTCTTATCATAATACAAAGGAAGAATCTCATTTTCCAGCATTGCATAAATAGTAGCTGCATCCAGCTGATCCTGATGTTCCTGATTCTGGTATGTAACTTTCTCAGTCAATGCCCATCCTGCATTTTCACGGTAACCTTCAAGCCACCATCCATCAAGAACAGAGAAATTAAGAACACCATTCATCAAAGCCTTTTCTCCTGACGTACCAGAAGCTTCCAAAGGACGGGTTGGAGTATTCAACCAAATATCAACACCTGAAACCAAACGGCGAGCTAACGTCATATCATAATTTTCCAGGAAGATAATCTTACCTAAAAACTCGGGACGGCGAGATATTTCGATAATTCTCTTTATTAAACCTTGTCCGGCTCCATCGTATGGATGAGCTTTACCGGTAAAGATAAACTGAACAGGGTAATTAGGGTTATTTACTATCTTAGAAAGACGATCTAAATCTGTGAACAACAAGTGAGCACGTTTATAAGTAGCAAAACGACGTCCGAAACCAATCAATAAAGCATTTGGATTGATCTTATTCAATAAGGAAACAATGCGTGAAGGGTCTCCTTGATTATTTAACCATGTATCACGGAACTGCTTGCGGATATAATCTACCAGCTTATTCTTCAAAGCTACACGTGTATTCCAAATTTCCTGATCAGGTACATCATAAATAGCTTCCCAGATTTCCTGATTGGAAAGATCATTCATAAAGTTGGCATCAAAATACTTCGCATATAGCTTTTTCCATTCTGTAGCGGCCCAAGTGGAGAAGTGAACACCATTTGTAACATATCCCACGTGGCTCTCTTCAGGGAAATATCCCTTCCAGATTGAAGCAAACATTTCCTGAGATACTTTTCCATGCAGCCAACTTACACCATTCACCTCCTGAGAAGTATTACATGCAAAGACCGACATACAAAAACGTTCACCAGCATCGCCCGGATTATTACGCCCCATATCCATTAAGTCACTCCATGAAATGCCCATCTTCTTAGGATAACCTCCCATATACTTACCAAACAAACCTTCGTCAAAATAATCATGTCCGGCTGGAACTGGTGTGTGTACAGTATAAAGCGAAGAAGCACGAACCAATTCTAATGCTTCATTATAAGTAAGTCCGGAAGCAACATAATCACTTATACGTTCAATATTAATTAAGGCTGCATGACCTTCGTTGCAGTGGTAAACATCTTTTTTGATACCCAAAGCTTTCAGAGTCAACATACCACCAATACCTAACATTATCTCTTGTTTCAAACGGTTCTCCCAATCACCACCATAAAGCTGATGGGTAATAGAGCGATCGAACTCGCTATTCATCTCATTATCGGTATCCATGAGGTAAAGTGAAACTCTTCCCACGTTAACTCTCCAGATATATGCATGAACGTAATTATCAAGGTAGGGAACGGATACAACAAGTGGTTGTCCATCTGCACCAACTACACGTTCCAATGGGAGACTGCCAAAATTCTGAGCTTCATAATTCGCAATCTGCTGACCATCCATGGAAAGTGTTTGATTGAAATATCCATAACGATACAAGAATCCAACTGCACAAAGATCTACATTGCTATCAGAAGCCTCTTTGAGGTAATCACCAGCCAAAACGCCTAATCCACCTGAATATATTTTAAGTACACTTGACAAACCATATTCCATACTGAAGTATGCTACAGATGGTCGGTTTGCATCAGGTGTTACATTTATATATTCTTTGAATCGGGCATAAATATCATTCATTCTTTTTATGATAACCTTATCATTTGATATAGCTTCTAGCTTTTCAAAACTCATGCGTTCTAAAAGAACTATAGGATTTAACCCTACCTCTTTCCAAAGAACCGGATCCAAGTCTCTGAACAGGATAATTGTATCCGAGTCCCAAGACCACCAAATGTTATGAGCTATTTCTGATAATTTCTTTAAATCCTCAGGAATACGTGATTTTACAGTAATCTCATTCCAAATAGGAATATTCACGTTACTAACTTTTACCTTCATAATTATCTAATTACTTATTTTGATAAATATTTCTATTTTAACTGACGTTTTTTAGCATTGCGTAGAGCTATGTCATACGCCTTATAATAATAATTAATAAAATGTTTCCATAGTGCATGTTCTGCAACTGCAGCTGCGCGATTACGCATATGCTCAACTTCTTCCAATGATTTGGCAGAAAAAGAAATGATAGATTCTTTAATTGCATCTGCCACTTCAGAATAGTTATTATCTGAACGATGAATAACCTCTACCCCATCATCAATTCCGTGTTGATTTCTAATGCTCTTAATCCAAAGACCAAAACCAGTCAGATCCGTGGTTACAGTAGGAATATGAAAAGCAACACTCTCTAATGGCGTGTATCCCCATGGTTCATAATATGATGGATATACAGTTAAATCATATCCTAAAAGGAAATCATAATAACTTATATCAAATATACCATCACTCCCATCAAGATAGCAAGGAACGAATATTATCTTAACTTTGTCCTCTTTATCATTCCTCATGCCCAGATATTTAATCATATTGAGCACCTTATCATCAGACATATAATCTAACCAATGAGTAATAAAAGGAAACTCTAATGCTTCTTTACTATTACCGTTGCCATTATTTAATCTATCAAGTAAATCCTTACGAGGTACCGGTATACCTGCAGGAACATTTATAAAGGCAACAATATCTTTTTTTAGATTATTTTCGTGATTTAACCGATTCAACGATTCTAAAAAAACATCAATTCCTTTATTCTTAAATTCATATCTGCCACTTGTACAAATAAGCAATGTATCGTCATCTAAACTTGTACCAAACAACTTATTAGCTACATTCAGCATCTTGACACGTGCCTTTTTGCGTTTAGCTGAATAACTCTTACCCTTTGGCACAAAATCATCCTCAAATCCATTCTTTAGAACAATATCAGCCTCTTTGTCAAGCAGCTCCTTACATTCCTTATTAGTTATATCACTAACAGTTGTAAAACAGTCAACATGATGAGCCGTTTGTTTTTCAATAGAATGTTTTGATTCCATATTAAGTTCCTGAGCCATCTGATCACCATTGTATGCAGATAAATAATCGTACAGCGGCTTCTGATTACCTGAGATGGAACGTCCGATAGACGTTGCATGAGTTGTGAATATTGTAGCAATCTCTGGTACCGCAGTCTGGAGATATAGTGCCCCCAGTCCCGTCATCCATTCATGTGCCTGATATATAACCCTGTCTTTAGAAGTTATATTATACTTATAAAAACTTTCAGTTACTTTCCCAGAAGCATATGCAAACATAGATGCTTCATCATAGTCACCATAACCATGCAAAGAATCAACTTGATAATAATTCCATGCTTCAGTATATATTTCATTCTTCATAGCGAAAAATGAATTAAAATCAACTAGAATAACAATTGGTTCACCAATAATGTTCCATCGACCAATACGAACAGATAGTTTATCATTAGCTTCTGCATGCATTTTCCATGGTTTATAAAGATAATCCAATTCAATAAATAAAGGGTTTTCTTTATCAATCCAAAGATCAGGACCAATAAATATAACCTTATCTTTATGACTATTTTGAAGAGTCTGCGCTCTGGTAGACAATACCGTATATATACCACCAACTTTATTGCATACTTCCCAACTAGTTTCAAAAATATAATCAGGATTTAAAAGTGAACTTACCATAAATAATATTTAAAAACAATCTTATAACGGAGCAAAAATACAAATTTAATATTGAATATATTACTAATATACATAAATAATACTAGAAAGAAATAGCAAACGTTTGAATTTTAATAAACTTTTTTACATTATCCATATAGAATCCTAATAGTCAAGTAGTTTAATCTTTGTTCATTTTCTATTTTTTAATTAACAGCAAGAGAATATCGATAGATAACTAGAATTTAACGTCTATAATTCTCTTCATTATGAATAAAAAATGCTATTTGAATTTTGATGACATATTTTCAAATTAGCCAAAATAGGTAAACTCTACATATTAGATACTTCTTGCATAGGTTACAACGTTTGTTTATAAGAAAATAGGTATTTCAACATTTTCTCAATGGTATCCTCTCACTCAAGAATTCAAGATGAACACGGATTAATCAGATAAAAGTAGCTTTAGTAGGTTTTATTTCTGCACTGCAAGTGGGCCTTAAGCCCTCCTCAAAATCTTCGTTCTATAGAAAAAAGATTAATTCCTATTTCGACCTTTCACACTGCACGGTCCGTTCAGCATGCAACACTTCCATATTTAAGTGGTTATTTGGGATTGTCTAAAGATGGCAAATATTACTAATACACTTTTTGCAAAGCTACTAGGTAATTCCTTATACTTTTACTTATAGATAAAGCCCCGACTCACAATAAAAATAAGATAAAAGAACTTTCCTCTTCAAGTTATTAACTTAGGTTCAGTGTCTTGACGAATAATAACGGATCAGTCCGAATTCTTGGGGGATCCTAGTTAAAAGTTTATCTTTGCACAATGAAAAAGAAGATAGATAACCCAACCCCACTTGATATTTTAGGCATGTTTTTGCCTTCGGGCCTGCTAGATTATTTTGATTTAATCAACAGTGAATCCTTGGAAACCTGTTTTATTCTGTTCCTTGAAGAGAAGAATATTATTCCTGAAGAATGCAAAACACTTCCTCTTCATTCAAAAGGATTTATGCCGGAAATCGAAGTTCAGGATTTTCCTGTACGAGGTAAAGCGGTCTATCTTCGCATTAAACGGCGCCGTTGGGAAGATACTCAAACCGGTAAAACATATAGCCGTGATTGGAATCTGGTTGCCACCGGTACTCGCATAACCGCTGAGTTCGGTGCTTTTTTAAAAGAATTACTTAGACAATAATGCTGTCAGCAGCGAATCTTTGGCTGGGCACTATGGATTAGATGGCAAGCTCATTCAAAAGTATTATAAAGAAAATCTGAGTGATTTCAGGGAATGGGATCAGTTGTCCCATGCAGAAGATTACATTCTCTTCCCCAAAAACCTCTCTTATCACCTTTGCATTGATGAAACAGCGCTTACCTCAGGAGAATTATACACTATTCTCTCAAGTAAAAAAGGTCATGGCCGTAAAGGTACAATCGTAGCTGTTATTAAAGGAACCAAAGCTGAAGATATAATAAATGTACTCTGCAAGATTCCAGAGAAGGAACGCAATATTGTAAAAGAGGTTACTCTTGATATGGCAGGTAGCATGCAAAAGATTATCCGGTGTTGCTTTCCAAAAGCCATACAGGTTATAGATAGTTTCCATGTTCAGAAGCTTGCTTATGACGCATTACAGGATTTACGTATTTCTTACCGCTGGCAGGTTATATCAGATGAAGAAGAAAAGATAAAGCAGGCAAAGTTAAAGGGTAGAAAATATCAGGCAAAAGTTCTTGCTAACGGAGATACACTCAGGCAGCTTCTGGCCAGAAGCAGATACTTACTCTTTAAAGCTCCCGATAAATGGGTACACTCGCAAAAAGTTAGAGCAACACTTCTTTTTGAGCAGTTTCCAGATATTATGCATTTATATCATAGAGTGATGCAACTGGGACAAATTTACTCCCAGTCATATGATAAAAATGTAGCCAGATTGAAGCTTGCTCAGTGGTATGAAAGCATAGAAAAAGAAGGGTACAGGAATTTTTCTACTGTTAGTCAAACTATAAAAAACAATTATGAAAGAATATTGAACTTCTTTATTAACAGAAGTACAAATGCAGCTGCAGAATCATTTAATGCGAAACTCAAATTCTTCAGAGCTTCATTCAGAGGAGTGGCGGATATGACATTTTTCCTTTTTAGAATATCAAAAATTTATGCATAAAAGAAGACCGGATTTAACATTCCCCCAGGAATTCGGACTGATCCATGATCCTAGGTTATAGATGTAGTATGTATAAAAACGAAAAGGAGTCCTGAGTGACTTGTTAGTCAGACTCAGAACTCCTTGATAAAACGGCAGCTACCTACTCTCCCACTGTTACGCAGTACCATCGGCGTGATCAGGCTTAACTTCTCTGTTCGGAATGGGAAGAGGTGGAACCCTGATGCTATAGCTACCTTAATATTTTTAATTTCTTAATTATATTATTAAGATAAACACAATGCAAAAGCAATAAAGATAATAATATTTCAGTATCAATAAAGAGCCAAATTATCTAGCCAACCATATATGGCATAGAAGAAAGTGTACGGGCAATTAGTACTGCTCGGCTTTGACATTACTGTCTTTACACCTGCAGCCTATCAACGTTGTCGTCTTCAACGACCCTAAGAAATCTAATCTTGTGGCTGGCTTCGTACTTAGATGCTTTCAGCACTTATCCAATCCCGACTTAGATACCCGGCAATGCACCTGGCGGCACAACCGGTAAACCAGCGGTCAGTCCAACACGGTCCTCTCGTACTAGTGTCAGAGCCACGCAAATTTCATACGCCCACGATAGATAGAGACCGAACTGTCTCACGACGTTCTGAACCCAGCTCGCGTGCCACTTTAATGGGCGAACAGCCCAACCCTTGGGACCTTCTCCAGCCCCAGGATGTGACGAGCCGACATCGAGGTGCCAAACCGCTCCGTCGATATGAGCTCTTGGGAGCGATCAGCCTGTTATCCCCGGAGTACCTTTTATCCTTTGAGCGATGTCCCTTCCATACGGAAACACCGGATCACTATGCTCTAGTTTCCTACCTGATCGACTTGTCGGTCTCCCAGTCAAGCACCCTTATGCCATTACACTCTGCGGACGGTTACCAATCGTCCTGAGGGTACCTTTAGAAGCCTCCGTTACACTTTTGGAGGCGACCACCCCAGTCAAACTACCCACCAAACAGTGTCCTCACATTTGCGAGTTAGAACTCAAATAATTAAAGGGCCGTATTTCAACAGCGGCTCCACAAACACTAGCGTGCATGCTTCAATGCCTCCGGCCTATCCTACACATCAATTACCCAAATTCAATGTTAAGCTATAGTAAAGGTTCACGGGGTCTTTTCGTCCCATCGCGGGTAATCGGCATCTTCACCGATACTACAATTTCACTGAGCTCACGGTTGAGACAGTGTCCAGATCATTACACCATTCGTGCAGGTCGGAACTTACCCGACAAGGAATTTCGCTACCTTAGGACCGTTATAGTTACGGCCGCCGTTTACTGGGGCTTCAATTCAATGCTTCTCTTGCGATGACATCTCCTCTTAACCTTCCAGCACCGGGCAGGTGTCAGGCTATATACTTGATCTTTCAATTTTGCATAGCCCTGTGTTTTTGTTAAACAGTTGCCTGGACCTATTCTCTGCGCCCTCATCGCTGAGGGACCCTTTCTCCCGAAGTTACAGGGTCAATTTGCCTAGTTCCTTAACCGTGATTCACTCAAGCGCCTTAGTATATTCTACCCAACTACGTGTGTCCGTTTACGGTACGGGTACCTCAAGGATTAAGTTTAGCGGATTTTCTTGGAAGTCTGATTACGTGTACTATCCAATTGCCACAAGGGCGCTCGGTACTATCAGGTTCGACTAGTCTTCCGGATTTGCCTGGAAAACCAATATCTACACCCTTCAACCAGCTATTCCGTCAGCTGGCGACACTTTCACTACTCCGTCTCCACGTCACTCCTTAAGGTAGTAAGGGAATATTAACCCTTTCTGCCATCGGCCTCGCCGTTCGGCTGAGCCTTAGGACCCGACTAACCCTGATCCGATTAGCGTTGATCAGGAAACCTTAGTCTTTCGGCGAGGGGGTTTCTCACCCCCTTTATCGTTACTTATACCTACATTTGCTTTTCCACACGCTCCAGCAAAGCTTACGCTTCACATTCAACGCAGAGTGGAATGCTCCCCTACCAACCATTACTGGTTCCATAGCTTCGGTAAATTGCTTATGCCCGATTATTATCCACGCCAAACTCCTCGACTAGTGAGCTGTTACGCACTCTTTAAATGAATGGCTGCTTCCAAGCCAACATCCTAGCTGTCTTAGCAATCTGACTTCGTTAGTTCAACTTAGCAATTATTTCGGGACCTTAGCTGATGGTCTGGATTCTTCTCCTCTCGGGCACGGACCTTAGCACCCATGCCCTCACTCCTGATATTGAACTAATGCGCATTCGGAGTTTATCAAGACTTGATAGGCGGTGAAGCCCTCGCATCTTATCAGTCGCTCTACCTCACATTAGTAATTATCAAGGCTGCACCTAAATGCATTTCGGGGAGTACGAGCTATCTCCAAGTTTGATTAGCCTTTCACCCCCACCCACAGTTCATCCGGAAGCTTTTCAACGCTTATCGGTTCGGTCCTCCAGTTAGTGTTACCTAACCTTCAACCTGACCATGGGTAGATCACTTGGTTTCGCGTCTACTACCACTGACTAAATCGCCCTATTCAGACTCGCTTTCGCTTCGGCTGCAAAACTTAATTTCTTAACCTTGCCAGTGACAGTAACTCGTAGGTTCATTATGCAAAAGGCACGCCGTCACAGCACGAAGCTGCTCCGACCGCTTGTAAGCGCATGGTTTCAGGGACTATTTCACTCTTCTATTCGAAGTTCTTTTCACCTTTCCTTCACAGTACTGGTTCACTATCGGTCTCTCGGGAGTATTTAGCCTTACCGGATGGTCCCGGCAGATTCATGCAGAATTCCTCGTGCTCCGCACTACTCAGGATACCACTACAGTATATATTGGATTCATGTACGCAACTATCATGCTCTATGGTGACACTTTCCAGAGTCTTCCATTCTCCAATATAAGTCCGATATCGTGGTCCTACAACCCCATAAATGCCGTAACATCTATGGTTTGGGCTAATCCGTGTTCGCTCGCCACTACTTACGGAATCATTCAATTATTTTCTTCTCCTACAGGTACTAAGATGTTTCAGTTCCCTGCGTTCGCCTCCATCATAAGATGGATAATATCCCTTCAGGATATTGGGTTGTCCCATTCGGAAATCTTCGGATTAAAGGCTATTTGCACCTACCCGAAGCTTATCGCAGCTTATCACGTCCTTCATCGCCTCCGAGAGCCAAGGCATCCGCCATGCGCCCTTGCTTACTTTCTTCAAACACTGTAAACTATTCGTAGATATACGTTTTCGTTTACCATATGGTTCGATATATACTTCAGCTCTTTTTATCTCTAAAAATTACTTACTTTATTTGCTTTTGTACATTATGTCAAAGATCGTTATAAAGACGTTAGCCTTTTTTGTGGAGAATAACGGATTCGAACCGTTGACCCCCTGCGTGCAAGGCAGGTGCTCTAGCCAGCTGAGCTAATCCCCCGTGAAATTATTATGAAGCCTTTTTTCCTTTTGGTTAGTATGGTTGCTCCTAAATTTTTCGCGTAGTCCCAGGCAGAGTTGAACTGCCGACCTCTACATTATCAGTGTAGCGCTCTAACCAACTGAGCTATAGGACTGTCGTTCAAAACCTCTTACCTTTCGGCTCGGCTTCTTTCTAATCTCTTGTATTTCTTAATATAAACATAAACAATAAACAGCAGTACAAACTAAATCCGAACCTAAGAACGAAATCACTCCAGAAAGGAGGTGTTCCAGCCGCACCTTCCGGTACGGCTACCTTGTTACGACTTAGCCCCAGTCACCAGTTTTACCCTAGGACGCTCCTTACGGTTACGTACTTCAGGTACCCCCGGCTCCCATGGCTTGACGGGCGGTGTGTACAAGGCCCGGGAACGTATTCACCGCGCCGTGGCTGATGCGCGATTACTAGCGAATCCAGCTTCATGGAGTCGAGTTGCAGACTCCAATCCGAACTGTGAGAGGTTTTTGGGATTAGCATCCTGTTGCCAGGTAGCGACCTTCTGTACCCCCCATTGTAACACGTGTGTAGCCCCGGACGTAAGGGCCGTGCTGATTTGACGTCATCCCCACCTTCCTCACATCTTACGACGGCAGTCTTGATAGAGTCCTCAGCTTAACCTGTTAGTAACTATCAATAAGGGTTGCGCTCGTTATGGCACTTAAGCCGACACCTCACGGCACGAGCTGACGACAACCATGCAGCACCTTCACAAATGCCATTGCTGGCGATAATGTTTCCACTATATTCATTTGCAATTTAAGCCCGGGTAAGGTTCCTCGCGTATCATCGAATTAAACCACATGTTCCTCCGCTTGTGCGGGCCCCCGTCAATTCCTTTGAGTTTCACCGTTGCCGGCGTACTCCCCAGGTGGAATACTTAATGCTTTCGCTTGGCCGCTTACTGTATATCGCAAACAGCGAGTATTCATCGTTTACTGTGTGGACTACCAGGGTATCTAATCCTGTTTGATACCCACACTTTCGTGCCTCAGCGTCAGTTGTACCCCGGTAAGCTGCCTTCGCAATTGGAGTTCTTCGTGATATCTAAGCATTTCACCGCTACACCACGAATTCCGCCTACCTTATGTACACTCAAGAATAACAGTATCAACTGCAATTTTACGGTTGAGCCGCAAACTTTCACAACTGACTTATTATTCCGCCTACGCACCCTTTAAACCCAATAAATCCGGATAACGCTCGGATCCTCCGTATTACCGCGGCTGCTGGCACGGAGTTAGCCGATCCTTATTCATAGTATACATACAAAAAACCACACGTGGCTCACTTTATTCTACTATAAAAGAAGTTTACAATCCATAGGACCTTCATCCTTCACGCTACTTGGCTGGTTCAGGCTCTCGCCCATTGACCAATATTCCTCACTGCTGCCTCCCGTAGGAGTTTGGTCCGTGTCTCAGTACCAATGTGGGGGACCTTCCTCTCAGAACCCCTATCCATCGAAGACTTGGTGAGCCGTTACCTCACCAACTATCTAATGGAACGCATCCCCATCCATAACCAATAAATCTTTAACTTTAAAAAGATGCCTTGATAAAGTACTATCGGGTATTAATCTTTCTTTCGAAAGGCTATCCCCGAGTTATGGGAAGGTTGGATACGTGTTACTCACCCGTGCGCCGGTCGTCAGCGGTATTGCTACCCTGCTACCCCTCGACTTGCATGTGTTAAGCCTGTAGCTAGCGTTCATCCTGAGCCAGGATCAAACTCTTCATTGTAAAAGTTTTATTTAATTCTGTTCAGGATTCCGTTCTTATTTTCTTGTTTCTTCAATAACTTAATCGCTTAAATCATTGTTGACGGTTCGAAATTTATTACTCTGTAAGTATGCTAAAAGTACACCTACAAGAGATCTTGTACTACTTGTATTGTTTATATCTAAATCTTATTCAAAGAACGATTGTTAGCTCTCATAATCAGCTTCTCTCGAAGCGAAAGCGGATGCAAAGATAAGAACTTTAAGTTATATGCTCCAAATGTTTTTGAAGTTTTTTTAAAACTTTTTTCTTGCGAACCTCTCTGTCATTATGTCAATGCTAGGCCTTGTTTCTCTTACAAAGCGAGTGCAAAAGTACTGGATTCAAACATACAATCCTAATATATCTGACTCTTTTATTCTATAAAGATGAAATAAAAACGTAACGTGCTGAGTTACAACTGAGTTTTAATGCATATTTTTTTGTTGGAAATCACCGGGGATGATATGGGCTACATTATAAATATACGCGCGGGCGTGAAAGGGGGTGCAATAAAACAATATTCGGAATGAAAAGAAACTAGAAAGAAATAGTTTATGTTGGCAATACCTTCTAATATAGAAGCAAAAAATCAAATTTATCTCCACTATCTCCCACTAAAATGAATGAAAAGGCTTTGGGTTAAGGATTTCAACTAGTAGCAGATAAAAAAGTTTAACTTTTTATCTGCTACTAAATCCTGTTTATCTTCTATGTTGTAATCCAAATAATAAGAGTATTATTAATATTTATTATACTTTTTATTAGCTTTGTAATCAGGGAGTTGAAGAGGAAACAAGCTCTGCTGAGGAGCAACTTGTCAGCAATAAATTTCCTGCGTTACACTGTAACATTATTTTTTTTGGGAGGGGAGGCTTGTATGGTTTCCCCTTTCATGTTACAGATATCGCTATATGGCTAAGAAAACCTCTATTGATTGTTTCCTTACTTTCTATTTATTAATAACTCCTATATAAACAACCTTCTATCAGTAGTTTAAACTGATATTACTATCAGTTTTCTACATTTTCCTTTTTCAGTTCAATAGGAAGAGGCCGCAAACTGCTAAAGCAGGCTAAGCTGCAAGATAAACTAAGCGATCACTCTTATTTTGAAAGATAGTTATATAGGCATTATCATTAAACCACTCCACATTCATATTTTTGTCTCTTTTTTAAAACATAATACATTCTGTTTAATAGTTTTCTTGCGATTCGTATTATAGCTTTATTGGGCTCCATCCTTTTACAGAGTTGTAAAAAACACCTTGTCAATGCCGGATCTATTCTTACTGCAATCCAGGAACTTTCAATCAGACACTTTCTTAAAATCGTTTTCTTTCTAAATGTCATCTCTCCATAATTCTCAATCTCTCCACTTGAATGACAGGTGGGTATTATTCCTACAAAACCGGCTAACTTGTCTGTATTGTGGAATCGTTCAATATCTTCTATCTCCGACAAAAAAGTAAGCCCTGTAATTAAACCAATTCCCGGAATGCTTCTTATTAACTCTATCTCCTTCACATATTTCTCAGAAACAGCAAGACTATTAATTTTTCTATTGATTTCCAATAAAAGAACTATTTGTTGCTCTACTTCCCTGACGAGTAATGACAAGGCGTCATTACCATTCGTTGTATTAAGTGATACCTCCTCTTTTAACCATTTAAGAAAACGTCTGGACCAATGACTGGTTGATTTCTCAAATTCCGGAGGGTAAGATATACCATAAAAATGAAGCAAAGCTTTTATACGCTGTTTAAATCTAGTCATATCTTTCACCATTACGTCTCGGGTGCGTATCAATGTGCGATTTTCCAATGTCTCAATGAATGGGACATGTATACCTATGAGTTCATTAGCTCTTAAAGAACGGGCAATTTTCATACTATCACGTGAATCGTTTTTAAGTATCTGTTCTTTCTGACTGGTTGGTATATCAGCTGGATTAACCACAATATTATTTATATTTAGTTTTTTAAGTTCAAAATGAATATTAAATCCGCAGAATCCGGCTTCATAGGCTGAATAATAAGTTCCACCAGGAAAATTAGTATTCAGATAGTCCCTTAAAATTGAAGGTACAGGAGGTTGGTTGAATGTTTTATGATGAAGATATTCTGTGTAAATTGTCACATTCCAACTTTTCAAATGAACATCAATTCCAACATAAATATTTTCTCCTTCAAAATTTAGTTTGTTACTTTGTGTACGCATAAGCTTTGAGTATTTAATTGTTTAAGTTTGGTACCTCAAATATATTAATACTCTTGGCTTATGCTTTGTTCGTCTGCATATTAATTACAAACATAGGGACTGCTACTGAATTGAATGCTCTGCTACATTATAGCAGGTGTTGCTGCTATAATGTAGTAGGGAATATTCTGCTTTTTAAAGATACTGCCAAGATGAATGTAGCTTGTGACAGTGGGTTTGTTTGCCACTTTTCTCTGATAAGTTAATCTATTTTGCAAAGAAACTTAAGTGAGCCCTCAGTTGAGGGCTCATGGGTTCTCGAATGAAGACCCATGAGCCTTCATCTGTGAACCCATGGGTTTTCATATGAAGGCTCACTTAGATAAAATGGGGGAAAGGGGTAGCTTATTAAATAGGATACCATATCTTAGAAAGCTGAACAAGCTGTTGTTTGCAACGTTATTGCGTAATTGAAATAGCCGGTTAGTAGCAGATAACTGATTTTTGTAGCAGATAAACACGGTTTTGTAGCAGATGAATTGTACAAAATGTTTATCTGCTACCAACTTATAATACTAGCTTTCAAAGCATTAATACAATTTAGTAGCAGATAGGGGGATAAAATGCAAAAAAAATGTTTAAACAGACGCTAAAAAGACAGGTTGAAATATTACCTATGCTCTACTTAATCATACATAATAAACTATGTATTTCCTGCCTCGATAAAATTTCAACCCGTGAATAATTGAAAATAAATTCTGTTCTTAACTATCAGTCTTAAAATACAACGTTATTTTACTCTATAACCAGTTATTTTGAGTTTACTTTATTCTGATAAACTTTTCAATATAGTAATAGTTTTTATCTATTAGATTCCCTTTTTGATCGACAGGCCAGGTTTGAATAAGAGTATCACCCTTTATCCCTACCAGCATCTTTACTGTTTTACCTACATTATCTTTATTTGCATGATACAAAATGGTTTCCTCATACTGGTTTCCATTTAATTTATAAGTTCCCCCTGAATACATATCCTTATAAACAGTATCTTGTTTAAATTGACCCACAGAAATAAAGTTTTTACCCGACCACACTTTTATTTCGCTTCCAGTGATAAAACCGACCACTTCAAATGCAACCGTATCTGCAGCAACACGTTTTGAATAATGAAGCTGCCAGGCTCCTATTTCCGGGTTCTTAACCTGTTTACTTCCACAGCTACTAATGATTAAAAGAATCATTAAGTAAAAAATATGATTAACTTTCATAATTAAGTATTTAAGAGTAAATTGATAATAAATAGATTACTTTATCCTTATATATTTTTCAATATAATAGTTAGCCCTGACTATATCTCCATGTTGATCAACCGGCCATGTCTGAATAAGAGTATCATTCTTAACTTCCAGTATCATATTAAAAATCTGATGTTCTGCCAGTTTGTTAAAATGATATTCAATATTTTCCTGATATTTGTTATCTACCAATTTATAAGTTCCTCCTCCATAAGTATCATGAAACACGGTATCCGGAGCAACTTTTTTCTTACCTACAAAAAAGAAGTTTTTCTCTGACCATATTTTAATTTGACTTCCATTAATAGTACCCGGGAATTGAGCTACAACTGAATCCCCTGCCATTTGTTTTGCATATACTAATTGCCAGGCTCCTATTGGATAATTCTTTTTATATAGATTACAACCACTAAAAATTAGTAGGAGCATAAAAACAAAAAAAACATTTACAGCTTTCATAATTTAATATTTTTAGGTTAATAGATAACTAATTATTAAACATATAGATTCGCAATGCGAAGTGACCAAATAATATTAAATAATATGCTTATCATTATTATTTGATAAAGACATTCCAAATGAGATACTATTAATGCTCATTTTTATAACAATAAATAATCGAATATAGTTCAGATTAAAATAGAGATAGTGCCTGCATTAATTGTGTTTTTTCGATAAAAGAACAATCCAGTATTATTGAATTCTGCAGAAACAGAATCAAATAGCCACACCATAAAAGAGAGAACCTATACAATAAGAGAATAAAATAGCAGCACCTTAAACTAGTTTTATATCCGCATAAACATATATGCTTCAACATAAATACATTCTAGTATAAACGGAATTTGTTTTCTTAAAAATATATAAATACATTTAGAGATGCAAATATGAGAGATCTTTGAGAAACACAACCAATAAGAAATCGAATTATGAAAGACATTGATAAATATAGACTTGGAAATCTTGTTGTATTTCAAAATGATTCGGCAAAGGCTAGAATTGTAAAAGTCACACAGATTGAATATATTGATAACACAATTACTTCTTTGCAAATTAATAGCTGTGACTGGATTTCAAAGAAGAAAATAAGGCCAGCCGACTTATTCGTTGACTGTTTGTTTGATTTGAAATTTTATATAAACAGTGCATATAAGAATGACAAATTCGGAAACATTATTAAGGTTGACTATCAAGAAGATATTTATCGCAATTACAATGGCAGCTTGGAACTTCTGATACATAAATCTGACAATACTATTTGGTATAAAGACATACAGATTCATTACATTCATCAACTACAGAATTTGTGTTTTGATATTACAGGTGAACAGTTTTACATATCAGAACTTTATGAGAACCACTTTACTAAATCTTACTTTGAATATCTCAATCTGCAATAGATAAATCCATAGGCGAATAAATTAAATTTATTCGCCTATGGATTTATTTATTCAACAATAAATTCAGAAATCATCTTTAAAAGTGACATACATTGGAATGGGCTACGTTTTTTAGCGGCAATTATTAATCAAATTGGGCAAGCATTTTTATACTGCATTACATGGGATTAAACAAGATGCGTTACATTAAACGGGCTTGTAATTATTTAAAAGACAAATTGTTTTAGATGAGGAATATTAATAAAGAACATGCAACAAAAAAGAATATTTGGTTTTAACAGAAACATTTTCTATACAGGACTAACAAGTTTTCTTACAGATGTGTCCACCAAGATGGTATATTCAATTATGCCCATGTTTTTGCTTTCCATCGGAGCATCAAAAACTACTTTATCCGCCATAGAAGGCATCGCCGAGAGTACAGCTGCAACATTAAAAGCTCTTTCCGGCTTCTGGAGTGATAAGATAGGTAAAAACAAGCCATTTATGATTCTAGGTTACGGCATTTCCGCCATCGCAATGCCATTCTATGCGTTTGTATGGTCGCCTATTCAAGTGTTATATTTACGATTTATTGAGCGCACAGGAAAAGGCATTCGCACAGCACCGCGCGACAGTTTAATAGCCGGATATGCTATAAACGGAGATACAGGGAAAAGTTTCGGACTTCAAAAAATGATGGATAATGCCGGAGCCATTGTAGGCCCATTGATTGCTTTTGGACTTCTGTACGCTTTCCCCAGAGATTATCACGGTGTATTTTTATTAGCAGGAATTCCTGCTATATTAGGAATATTCGTTCTTATCTTCGGTATAAAAGAAGTGAAGAAGTCTAAAGAACATTTGCTGGGTAAATTCCGTTTCAAGGACTATTCAAAAAAATATTATTTGTTTCTGGGAATCATTTTTCTTTTTACGCTGGGCAATTCAACAGACGCCTTATTAATGGTCAAGGCAAATGAGGTTGGCGTAAAAGTGGTATACATTCCTTTGGTGTACCTGATCATGAGCATTGTTTCAGTAGCCCTGGCTATTCCTTTAGGTACTTTGTCTGACAAAATAGGAAAAGAAAGAATACTCATCTTTGGTTACCTTGTGTATGCTATTGTCTATTTCGGTTTTGGAGCAACTAGCAGCATTAGCATGATTGCAGGGTTATTTGCACTCTACGGATTATATTCGGCAGCCACGGACGGCATTCAGAAGGCATTAATCAGCGACCTTCTTGACTCGAACAAGCAAGGCACAGGCCTGGGCATTTACAATGCATTACTTGGCATTACTTTATTACCAGCAAGTATTATTGCTGGTTTGCTTTACGATCATATTAATTCTGCCGTTCCGTTTTATTTCGGGGCAGGTACGGCTACCCTATCCGCAATATTAATGGCAGGGTTTTATCACCATTTCAAGTTTAAATAAGCGCAAAAGAATAAAGAATGTCTCAATTATGCAAAACAACCACTTGTCCAAAAGCACAAACAACTTGCTTAAATGGCCAATACTCACCTCACCAAACAACATATTTTACTAAATTACACATGATAGAATCACACCGTAAACATAAATATATTCCAAAAACACATTGCAAAAATTTATCAAACAGCTACTTAAAAGTAATTCATCCTTGTTTTTTTAAGAATTCGGAAAAAATATATCACAATATAGTAATCATATTTTATTTTTTTTATTATTTTTGCAATTCACAGTTAAATGAGAAGGCACTATGAAAACAGCGATCATTATTGGAGGTACTGGATTGGTGGGGACTCAACTGGTCAATTTATTATTAAACGATCAGGATTTCGACAAGATAGTGGTGTTTGGACGCAAATCATTAAACATTACTAATCAAAAACTCGAAGAGCATTTGATAAATTTTTCCACACCTGAAAATTGGGAAAAATTAGTGAAAGGTGATGTGTTGTTTTCATGCATGGGAACAACATTAGCTAAGGCAGGAAACAAAGAAAAGCAATATGAAATTGATTTCACATATCAATATAATTTTGCAGACATTGCTTCAAGAAATGGGGTGAGCGAATATGTACTGATATCTTCAGCCGGAGCCAATATTCACTCTCCATTCTTTTATTTAAGAATGAAGGGAAAGCTCGACGCTGCAGTAAAAGAGCTGCCTTTTAAAAAGGTGGTAATTGTACGCCCAACTCAATTATATGGCAGCAGACATGAAAGACGTATAAGTGAATCCATAGGGCTTGCATTAAGCAAAGCTCTGAATAAAATAGGTCTGTTCAAAAAGCGTAGACCGATTCATGTCCAAAGAGTTGCTGAAGCAATGATTGAATCCCTTCAGTATTATGATTCTTCTGTAACTGTGTCTTCTTATGAATTATTTGGTTTGGCTAAATTTTATGACAGAAATAAAAATGTTTACTACAAGAAAAGCTACGTCAGTGGATAGTACACTGATTAATACTATGGCAGTGGAAGTATTTCCTGCAACCTATAAACAAATTCTTTCTCCTAAGCAAATAGACTATATGTTAAACATGATGTATGCTCCTGAAAACATTCTGAAGCAAATGGAAAAAGGACATGTATATTTTATCTGTTATAATGATGAGAAACCTTGTGGCTATTTTTCCGTTGAACAGAATGGTGATGATTTGTTTCATTTACAAAAGATATATGTACTTCCCATATTTCAAGGATACGGAGCCGGAAGATTTTTAATGAAAAAAGCAATGGAGTACATCAAGGAGATCCATCCCAATCCCTGCACTATGGAATTAAATGTAAACAAACACAACAAAGCATACCATTTTTATGAATTTATGGGACTTAAAAAAATACGGGAAGGAGATTTTCCTATTGGAAACGGATATTATATGAACGATTATATTATGAGTATTGAGATATAAAAGTGCCTCTCTTTCAATTTTTTAGAAACAATTAGGGCTGTTTCGAGAGTATATTTCTACCTAAAAGTTAGTATAAATTCTCTCGGAAACAGCCTTATCTTTTATATTTTTTTCATCTATCCATTATTCTGGTGTTGCGGACGAAGCAAATCGTTCACAGTCTTTACAGGATTAAATGTTGTAAGAGGTACTTCCACAAAAACAGTATTCCAGTTACTCATCGCACCATTCCAAAGACCAGGAAGTTCTAAAGCTTTCAAATCTTTTCCGTTCTTTGATTTGTACGAGATAAAACCAGTTGCCAGATCCACAAACTTTGTCAGGTCAAACTTATGCCCTTTGTAATCACGAACGGCACAAACCAGATCTACCGGATTAAAATGAGTCCCTTTCTCAAACATTTCTTTCGACTTAAGATCATTCATATCTATTTGAGAACTTTCCAATATCTGCAATGAAATGGTTCCATCTGGGTTATATGCAAGGAAAGGACCTCCGCCCGGTTCACCAACATTCTTCACCATACCACATACACGAATTGGACGGTTTAGTTTGTTTTTTAAATAAAGTACCAAATCTACATCTTCCAGATTCTTTGTCTCAGAATACTTACAAAACAACTTCTTCTGTACAAACTGAATTATTTCTCTTATCTGTTCAACAGTATATTTACCACTATCTAAAAGTTCTAGGTATTTAAAAGCCTGTGCTTGTAGTTTTACCAAAACACCTGCTATTAGCTTTTTATAAAGGATGGTATCCTCTTTTAGGTTATCCGGAACCACATTATCTATGTTTTTAATAAACACAACATCAGCAACCAAATCATTCAGATTCTCAATCAGCGCTCCGTGACCTCCCGGGCGAAACAGCAGTTTGCCATCTTCACTACGGAAAGGGTTATTTTTCATGTCGGCGGCAATTGTATCTGTACAGGATTTCTGCTCAGAAAAGGAAATGTGATATTCCACCTTAAACTTCTCAGAATAGATTTTTGATTTCTGTGCCACAAGTTCTTCAAAAAATGCCCGATGTTCAGAAGAAACAGTAAAATGCACATTTGCCTTTCCTGCCTTACCCGAAGCATACAAGGCTCCTTCTACCAAATGTTCTTCCATTGGGGTGCGTGCCCCATCTTTATAGTTATGGAATTTAAGCAAGCCTTTAGGAAGAGATCCATAATTTAATCCTGCTTCATTTAACAGGTTTGCTACCACGGCTTTATAATTACCAGAAGCAATCAATGTAGGGATATCCTGTTTTTGATTTTTCAGACAAGCAGCATTCAAATCGCTATAAAATGCAAAGTAAGCGATATGAGCAAAGAAATCTTTCTCAAATGCCGTAGTGGGTTCATCATATTCAGCACCAAGAAATTCAAAAAGGTTTTTAAACATCCGACTGGCTGCACCAGATGCGGGAACAAATTTCACTATTGTTTTATCTTCTTTGATATACCCTTCCCATGCGGAAAGATATTCTCTCTGTGCTTCAACATCGGGCACCAGAATTCCTTTTTCAGCAGATGCGGCAGCATCCAGTTTCAGATAAGGAAAACCTTTCACAAAGCAAGACAGTTGTCCGGCTATCTGTGATTCTGTTATACCCTTTTTAGCAAGCAGTTCTTTGTCTTCAGGTGTAATCATTGCATCAAAATATTAAATTCATCTTCAAAAGTACAAAAAGTTATTTATCATAACCCATAAAAGAAAGAAAAAAACTACTTTTACCTCAGAAATTGAAAAGTTATGGAAGATACCTCATTTTTCACAAATAAAGAGATAGTGGAACTACGTTCTTTATACAGAAGATTACTGTATGCGGCAGGAGATAGTATCAGCCGGGAAGATATACAGAAGTTAAAGAAACATATTTCAGAGGCAATTCAAGCCAACTGCATGCAGCGCAACAGTTTTGATATGAATCCGGTGATAAGAGATATGCAGACTGCAATCATAGTATCCGAGGAGATTGGAATGAAAGGCTCTTGCCTTACTGGAATCATGCTTCACGACATGGTGAAATATAATTTTTGTACCATTGATTCTATACGCGAGATGTATGGAGAGGATGTAGCTGTTATCATAAAGGGATTAGTTAAAACAAGTGAACTTTATGCAAAAAGTCCGGCTATTGAAACAGAAAACTTTCGTAATTTACTGATTTCCTTTGCCGAAGATATGCGGGTAATTCTGATCATGATTGCCGACAGGGCAAACATTATGCGTCAGATAAAAAACTCTCCCAATGCAGAAGATCGTTTGAAAGTAGCCAATGAAGCAGCCTTTCTTTATGCACCTTTGGCACATAAATTAGGACTATATAAGTTAAAGTCAGAGCTGGAAGATCTTTCATTAAAATACACACGTAGGGAGACTTATTATCAGATCAAGGATAAACTTAATGAAACAAAAGCATCTCGCGATAAATACATAGCCACCTTTATTGCGCCTATTAAAAAGAAGCTGGAAGAAGCCGGGCTACAGTTTGACATTAAAGGCCGTACTAAATCAATTCATTCCATCTGGAATAAAATGATAAAGCAAAAAACGCCTTTTGAAGGAATCTATGATTTATTTGCCATCCGTATCATTATTGATTCGGAAGTTGAAAAGGAAAAGATTGATTGCTGGCAAGCATATTCAATCATCACAGATATGTATCAGCCAAACCCAAAACGTTTGCGCGACTGGCTTTCCATTCCCAAAAGTAACGGATATGAGTCACTGCACATCACAGTGATGGGACCTGAAGGTAAATGGGTGGAAGTGCAGATCAGAACTCACCGCATGGACGAAATTGCCGAACGTGGATTGGCTGCTCACTGGAGATATAAAGGGATAAAAGGGGAAAGTGGACTAGACGATTGGCTTACTTCTGTTAGAGAAGCTTTAGAAAATAGCGATGACGATTCAATGAAAGTTATGGATCGTTTTAAACTTGATCTGTATGAAGATGAAGTGTTTGTCTTCACGCCAAAAGGAGATTTGTTTAAACTAGCCAAAGGAGCCACTGTACTGGACTTTGCTTTTCATATTCACAGCAAAATTGGCTGCAAATGCGTTGGTGCCAGGGTAAACGGTAAGAATGTTCAGTTGAGACAGACTCTTAACAGTGGAGATCAGGTGGAAATTACAACATCTAACACGCAGTACCCAAAGCAAGATTGGCTTAACATTGTAACCACCTCAAAGGCTCGCAATAAAATACGTCAGGAGTTAAAGGAAATAGCCGGCAAACAAACCGACTTTGCCAAAGAAACATTGCAGAGGAAATTCAAGAATCGCAAGTTAGAATACGATGAATCGGTGATGATGCGTATGATAAAGAAGCTTGGATTTAAGACTGTTACAGACTTCTACCTGAAGATTGCCGATGAAACACTGGAAGTTAATGATATCCTGGAGAAATACTCCGAGCTTCTGAAAAAAGAGACCGAAACTCACGAAGACCTGCCCTACCGAAGTGCAGAGACTTATAACCTTCCACCTGTCGTAGATGAAAAGGGTACCAAGGACGATGTTCTGGTAATTGACCAGAATCTGAAAGGGCTGGACTTTAAATTGGCAAAATGCTGTAATCCTATCTATGGTGATGACGTATTTGGCTTTGTCACTGTATCAGGAGGAATTAAGATTCACCGTGAAGATTGTCCAAATGCCCCGCAAATGATGGAACGTTTCAGTTACCGCATTGTTAAAGCGCGATGGGCTGGGAAAGCTCTTGGCAAACAATATCCTATCACTCTAAGGGTAATAGGACATGATGATATAGGTATTGTGACCAATATTACCTCTATTATTTCAAAAGAGAAGGATGTTAATTTGAGATCTATCGGCATTAATTCTAACGATGGGCTCTTTTCGGGAACGCTGACCGTTACCATTGACGATACTTCACGACTGGCTGCACTGATTAAAAAGCTTCAGGGCATAAAAGGCGTTAAGCAAGTCAGCCGAAACTAACATTATGGAGCAATTCAGCACAAAAAAACGATTAAAAAGCTTCACCTATGCCTGGAAAGGCATAGGTAGCTTTATCCGTAAAGAGCAGAATGCATGGATACACTCCGCAATTACAACTGCTGTAATTATCTGCGGATTCTTATTCCACATCACTGCGATAGAATGGATAGCAATCATATTATGTATAGGTTTGGTTTTTGCCGCTGAAGCATTTAACACAGCCATTGAAAGATTAGTTAATCTAGTCTCTCCCCAACAAAACAAAACGGCAGGTGATGTGAAAGATATTGCTGCCGGAGCAGTGCTTATCTGTGCCATTGCTGCTGCAACGGTTGGCCTTATTATTTTTATACCTTATTTCATTGCTTCATTTTAATCTCTGGAATCAAGTTCTTTATTGGCAGCCATCAGAATAATTAATTATATAGTTACCAATAAATTAGAATATTGCACTTAAATCTATCATTCATTATGAAAACTACATTCTGTAAGTTTCTGATTTTCTTTTTTGCTCTACTTGCTTTAGCAGATATACCTGTAATTGCAAAGAAAATTCAGACTATTCCTAATCCAAATCTTCGCTTACATTACAATGCTCCAGCCCAATTATGGGAAGAAACCTTGCCATTGGGAAATGGACGTTTGGGAATGATGCCTGATGGGGGAATTGACAAGGAACGTATAGTATTAAATGACATTTCCATGTGGTCTGGTTCGGAAGCGAATTACAATAATCCCGAGGCAGCAACTTACCTTCCCCAAATAAGAGAATTGCTTTTGCAAGGTAAAAACGAGGAAGCTCAAGAGGTAATGTATAAGCACTTTGTTCCTGTAAAACCAGAAATGGGAGGCACTTACGGTAGCTTTCAGATGCTGGGAAATCTGGATATAGCTTATTCGTACAACAAGAAAGCAAAAAAAAACTCACCGGAATACAACAAAGAAGATTCTTACGAACGTGAACTAGATTTGAATAATGCTGTTGCCAAGACCTGCTTTTATAAGGACGGAGTTGAATATTTGCGGGAATATTTTGTTTCCAGAACCAAAGATGTAATCGTTATCAGAATCAGCGCTCCTGATGTGATGGGTGCAGTTTCTTTCAAAGCAATGTTTAATCGCCCCGAACGAGCCACGGTTAGCGTAGATAAAAACCAGCTGGTAATGGAAGGAGCTCTGGATAGCGGAGTAAAAGGTAAAGATGGTGTATCATTTCTGGCTAAACTCAGGGCAAAAACCCATGGCGGAAGTGTGTCCGTGAGCAACGAAGGTCTGGAAGTGAAAAATGCAAATAGCGTAGAGCTCTATATCTCTGCCGGAACAGACTTCAACTTAGGTAGTCAAGAATACGAATCATTGGTAAACCCGCTTATGGCTAAGGCTTTTAACTCTACGTACAGCGGTTTAAAGAAGGAACATATTGATGATTATCAAAAACTCTTCAATCGGGTTGATGTAAATATAGGAAGCCCGGGGTCAATAACGGCAAATACACAACGTAAGCTACAGCTAACAACAGATGAGCGCATCCGTCTATTTCAAATGGAAGATGATCCGGCACTGGCTGCTCTCTATATGCAATACGGACGTTATTTGTTTATAAGCAGTACACGCCCCGGTACTCTCCCACCCAATCTGCAAGGATTATGGGCAAATACAATCAGTACACCATGGAACGGCGATTATCACCTGAACATCAATATCCAGATGAACTATTGGCTTATGGAACCGGGAAATCTTGCAGACCTTTATCAGCCTCTTTTGTCGCTAACAGACAGCCTGACTGCTTCAGGGAAAGCTTCCGCACAAGCCTTTTACGGGAAAGATGCCAAAGGATGGGTAGCACATATGATGACCAATGTATGGAAGTATACTGCTCCTGGAGAACATCCTTCATGGGGAGCTACCAACACAGGCGGAGCATGGCTTTGCGCTCATTTGTGGGATCATTATCAATTCCTGGGAGATAACAAAACGGAAGATGCCCGCTCTTATCTTAAAGAGATTTATCCCATTCTAAAGGGAGCATCGGAATTCTTTCTCTCTACAATGATTAATGAACCCATCCATGGCTGGCTGGTTACAGCACCTAGTTCATCACCCGAGAATAGTTTCTTTGTGAAGAACGGAGATAAGCCGGTCAGTGTTTGTATGGGACCAACAATGGACAACGAACTGGTTCGCGAGCTTTTCTCAAATGTGATAAAAGCATCACAGATTCTGGAATGTGATAATGAATATCGCAATCAACTTATAGCTGCTTCTCTGAAACTACCTCCTTTGCAGGTGAGCAAGGATGGTTATCTGATGGAATGGCTGGAAGATTACAAAGAAACAGATGTACATCATCGTCATGTGTCTCATCTTTACGGATTGCACCCGGGAAATCAGATAACACTTAGTCAAACACCCGATTTGGCAGAAGCTTGCAAGGTAACGCTTAATCGCAGGGGAGATGAAGCAACGGGATGGTCGCGTGCATGGAAAATGAATTTCTGGTCAAGACTGGGAGACGGCAACCGCGCCTACAAGCTTTTCAAGAGTCTGCTTACTCCAAGTTATAAACCTGAAACACCAAGTCAAAGAGGCGGGGGAACATTCCCTAACCTATTCTGTGCGCATCCTCCCTTCCAGATTGATGGTAACTTTGGTGG
This sequence comes from uncultured Bacteroides sp., assembly GCF_963678845.1. Taxonomy (NCBI): domain Bacteria; kingdom Pseudomonadati; phylum Bacteroidota; class Bacteroidia; order Bacteroidales; family Bacteroidaceae; genus Bacteroides; species uncultured Bacteroides sp. The sequence goes on along the minus strand of NZ_OY787464.1, from coordinate 23,261 downwards.
ATCAGCCGGTATAATGGAAATGTTGTTGCAAAGTCATGAAGGGTTTATCAATCTTCTCCCAGCTGTGCCTGATAGCTGGTTGGAAGGTAGTTTCAAAGGACTAAGAGCTCGTGGCGGAGCAACAGTAGATGTTACCTGGAGTAACGGAAAACTTGCTCAGTGTGCCATTCAATCGACCTATGGTGGAATCTATAAACTAAAGGTTCCCGAAAATATCTCTAAAGTACAGGTTAAAGGAAAAGAGATAAAAAAGACCTTCAGCAATCAGAAATTTATTGAGTTCCCTATTGAAAAAGGTGGAAAGGCAGAGCTTAAATTTATGTAACAGTCTGTACCTATAAACAATAGATCGAAATAAACAAGGTATACGAAAACGAGAACTCAGAGTCCTTTTTCGTATGCCTTGTTTTATTTTAAAGAAGAATAAAGTTATTGCCTCTATTCCCCTGTTGGCTGACTTAACAAACAGCTCTTCAATATCTTTTTCGCTACAGCACCAGTCACATCACCATTTTCACCAACAGCCATACCTCGTTGATTAAAGCGGCTTTCAATCTCATCTATTGTTTCATTGCCAATATTTTCTTCGTGCAAACGAGTAGATAAACCTATGGAGCGGAAGAAATTCTCTGTTTTTTCAATAGCAGAATCAATGCGCTGCTCACGGGTTCCTTCAGTAATTCCCCATACTCGTTCGCCAAACTGCAGAATTTTATCTCCTTTCTTTTCTTTAAGCACCCTCAATGTTCCCGGATAAACAATGGCAAGAGACGCACCATGAGTTAATCCATGAAGCGCTGTAAGCTCATGTCCAATCATGTGAGTGGCCCAATCCTGCGACACCCCTTGTGCAATAAATCCATTCAATGCCATAGTTGCCGAAAGCATAAAATCGGCCATCAGATCATAATTTTTCTGGTTTTCTTTTATCTTCGGTGCTATTTCGACCAATGTCTGAAGAATGCCTTCTGCCCATCGGTCCATCAGTCTGGATTGGCCTACAACAGTCATATACTGCTCTACCACATGAACAAAAGTATCGGCTATACCACAGGCCACCTGATGCGGAGGAAGTGAGAAGGTAACCTCAGGATCTAAAATTGAAAAAACAGGAAATCCTAATCCCAAAGCAAACTTTTCCTTTGTTTCCTTACGGGAGATTACAGCCCCACTGTTCATTTCAGAACCCGTTGCCGGTAAAGTGAGCACTGTGGCCAAAGGCACAAGTCCATTTATCAGTTTATTATTCAACACCAAATCCCAGGCATCGCCATCATAAAGCAATCCGGCAGCAATAAGCTTTGTTCCGTCAATAACGGAACCACCACCTACAGCCAAAAGATAGTCTACCTTTTCTTCTTTACCAAGTGCAATAGCTTTACGCAAGGTTTCTATAGCCGGATTAGGTTCTATGCCCCAAAACTCAATCGTATGATGATTTTTAAGAGCCTCAGTCACTTGAGCGTAAACTCCGTTTGCTTTGACGCTACCACCTCCAAAGGTGATCATAATTCGCTTATCTGCTGGAATTTCATTTGCCAAAGAAGCAATCATGCCTTTCCCAAAAATTAATTTAGTGGGATTCTGAAAAATAAAGTTATTCATTGTTTTCTTAATTATATTTGAAGTTTATATCTTGTTTGTTCTATAATACATTTGCATTTGAAGGTAAATTAACAGAAAAGGATAGAATATTGTTTCATATATTGCTATAATAAAATATAAAATCAGGCAATAATTCCATTGTCAGGCAGCAAACTCAAATACATTTAACCAGACAAAATAAATCTGTGGCCTAACATTTTTAAATCCTTGTACAAAAGAATGTATTCTTCTGTACAGAACAATTAATTCTTTTGTACAGAAGAAAACAATCTTTTGTACAAGAGAATAAAATAATATAAAGTAAGATTAGACAAGGAGTGGAATTAAATTTTAAAAACAATGGGAATCACAGAATTATTTCTATCATGTTTTTAAGACAGAATGCTTAATATTTTTTATCTTTGTACCTATATTAATAAAAGACTACAGATATGGAATATATTCAATTTATTATTGATTTTGCACTTCACATAGATACTCAATTACCTGCATTAGTTGCACAATACGGCCTTTTGATTTACGCAATTCTTTTTTTCCTTATTTTCTGTGAAACAGGACTTGTTATAACTCCTTTCTTGCCGGGCGACTCTTTACTATTCGTAGCAGGAACCTTGGCTTCCATTTCTACCAATAACATGAACGTTCATTTACTTGTTTTAATGCTTATTGCAGCAGCAGTATTAGGTGATGCATCCAATTATATTATAGGGCGGTTTTTTGGAACAAAGCTATTCAGTAATCCTAATTCTAAGATTTTCAGACAAAGTTATCTGGACAAGACTCATGCCTTCTATGAAAAATATGGAGGCAAAACAATCATTTTAGCTAGATTTGTACCAATAGTCCGCACCTTTGCTCCTTTCGTTGCTGGTATGGGAAAAATGAGTTATCGCCATTTTGCTCACTATAACATTGTAGGAGGAATTATTTGGGTGGCATTAATAACTTACATTGGATATTTTCTGGGAAGCTTAGAAATTGTTCAACATAACTTAAAGTTTTTAATCGTATTGATAGTTGCAGTATCTGTTCTTCCTGCCATTATTGAAATATGGAGGAATAAGCGCAAAGGCAAAGCTGCTTAACGCTTAAGAATCACAGTATAAATGCAGCTATTTAGTTAATGCATCTTTAACAACAAAATATAAACCCAGTAGGGACTATTTCTTTTTTGATCTGTTTTAATTAAGATAAATCGACTATTGTTAATTTGTTATGGATAGAAAAAAGACTTCATTTTTAAATAATCTCTTATTCAGAGACTATCGTTTTATATTTACAGTATGGATCATTACAGCTGCGACATGCGGCGTTTTGAAGTACTTCAGAGGATCATATAACAATTATCGTATTTTTAAGAACCTGTTCTGGCATGCTTTTCGCCAGTTGCCTCTTTATAAAAACTACCCCAATGAATATTCTGATACCACTCATTATGGTGTATTTTTCAGCTCATTAATTTCACCATTTTCTATCCTTCCGGATATCCTGGGTATAGTGTTATGGGTATCGGCCAATGCCTTATTGTTATACTATGCCATACGGAAATTAGCTCTAAGCAGGAACCAGCACTTGTTTGTGTTTCTTTTCTGCATCATGGAGTTGTTTAATTCTCTTGCTTCACAACAATTTAGTGTAGGAATAGCTGCTATCATAATATTATCCTATCAACTGATAGAACAGAAAAAAGACTTCTGGGCAGCTTTCTTTATTATGTTGGGGACATTCACCAAAATATATGGAATTGTGGGACTTGCCTTCCTACCCTTCTCCAGAAACAAAACAAGATTACTTTCCTCCTGTCTAGTTTGGGGTGTTATAATGTTTTTTGTACCAATGTTCTACACTTCACCAGACTATGTATGGACACAATATCATTCATGGATAATAGATCTTTTAGACAAAAACAATCAGAATCCTTTTGCTTATTACCAGAATATATCCTTATTGGGAATGGTTCGAAAAATAAGTGGTAGCAGCAGTTACTCAGACTTATGGCTCATTATTTCGGGACTTGTACTTTTCTGCCTTCCATATCTTCGGATCAAGCAATATCGTTCTCAGAGTTTCAGAATGATGACACTGGCTTCAACATTACTATTTGCAGTATTATTTAGCACAGCGAGTGAATCTAGCTCATACATTATTGCAATGATAGGAATTGCGCTTTGGTATATCAAAACTCCTTCTGACACTAAAACATTAAACCTTACTCTTTTAATCTTTGCTTTCTTCCTCACAGGATTATCGAGCAGCAATTTGTTTCCAGCCGAGGTACGAAAGATATTCATATTTCCATTTGCACTTAAATCTTTGCCCTGTGTTCTTATCTGGCTAAAGATTTGTTATGAGATGTGTTTCCTTAATTTCTGCCTGAAAGAAGGAATACCAAGAAGAGAGGAAAGTCCTCGCTTATTGCCTAACTACAATAATGAGATTGACATTATTCTGCCTTGTTATAACCCTCCTGCTAACTGGCAGGAAATTATCAATGAGAACATGAGGATAGTAAATAAATCTTTCCCGGATAAAGTTTTTCATCTGATTGTTGTAAATGACGGTTCTAAAATTCACATGAATGATACTGAAATAGAGAAATTTAAAAGTATTATGCCGCGTGCACAGTTAATCAGTTACCCTGAGAACAAAGGAAAAGGATACGCAATAAGAAAAGGAATGGGATGCGCTTGCTCTTCAATGGCTATATATTCCGACTGGGATTTTAGATATGACGTAGAGAGTTTACGGGCTGTAATCCGCAAACTAGAAGAAGGATATGATGTAGTTGCCGCCACCCGGACAAACTCCTATTTCAAACATTTCAATTCAAACACCTTACACAGTTATATGTCTATTTTCTCCGGAATGTTAAACTGGATAGTCTTGGGTATAAGGTTTAGCAATGTTCAGGGAGGAATCAAAGGTATGAATCGTAAAGGCAAAGAGCTCTTTTTAAAAACCAGAATTAATCAGTACCTTTTCGATACCGAGTTTATATATATGGCATCCCGGGAACGCGACCTGTATCTTTGTGAAGTCAAAGCAAATCTGCGTGAAGGAGCAAGTCTCTCCATTATGGGTATAAAAGTTATAGTCAGAGAAATAACTAATTTCTTTATGATTGCAACGAAATAAATAAAAGTCCCTTATGTAACTATCTTACAGCTGCTACATAAGGGATTAAATTGATTCCGATTACTCGTTAATGGTTGAAGTCTCAACAGCAAGAATAAATCCTCTCACTGGGAAACGATTCTTTTTTTCGAGATTACATTCATCAATTGCCTGAAGCATTTTTTGTGCACTCTCCTTAGATGTAAACGAGAAGAAGAACACTGAATTATACTTTCCATTGGAGCTGCCATACCAACTATCAAGCATATTTGGCCGATGTGTTTCTTTGAATCCGATAGTCTCTGTTCTACTGAAAATTGTTACTCCCGAGCGAGTCAGCATCTCGGCCACTTTATCAGCGTGCTCGGCCAAACTGGTTACTACTAATAGCTTCATAATATTCTTATTTATATTTGTTACGCATCAATTTGAAATAAAGCAAAGGAACTACCACAAGGGTTAGTAACGTAGCAGTAACAGTCCCTCCCATTAGCGAAATAGCTAATCCCTGAAATAATGGATCAAAAAGTATTACAATAGCACCCAGTACCACTGTACCCGCTGTGAGCAGAATAGGAATACTTCTCACTGTTCCCGATTCCAGTATAGCCTGTTTCAATGGTACTCCTTCCTTGAGACGTATATCTATGAAGTCAATCAACAGAATGGAATTACGAACCATCACACCCGCCAGGGCTATAAATCCAATCATGGAAGTGGCACTAAAGAAAGCACCCATTATCCAGTGACCAAACACAATTCCAATAAGTGATAATGGAATTACAGTGAGCATAATCAATGGTACTGTGAAGTTCTGGAACCATCCTATAATAAGCATATAGATTATTATAATAGCTATTAAGAAAGCAATTCCCAAGTCACGGAATACTTCGTAAGTAATCTGCCATTCACCATCCCATTTCAAGGTAAACTCATCTTCAAACTTCGGCTGACTGTTGTAATTTTCTTGCAGCTGATAACCCTTTGGAAGCTTTATCTCTTTCAAATGTTTTGAAACATCGTTCATTGCATAAACCGGGCTCTCTAATTTGCCAGCCATATCACCCACAACGTACACCACCTGTTTCTGATTCTTCCGGTAAATGCTTTTCTCTTTCACCTTCCCGGAAATTTGTACCAAGTCGCCCACCGGAATGCTTTCTCCACGTTGGTTTACCACTGTGATATTCCGCAAATCATTGATACTGTTCTTGTCTGCATCTGATAACTGAAGATTTATAGGCACTGACACTGATGAAGATTCCTGATGGGCCATCCCCGCAGTTTCACCTGCTATTGCCGATTGAACTGCTGCCACGACCTGTGCAGGAGCTACTCCACGAAGCATTGCTTTCTCTTTGTCCACATCAAAAACGTATTCTTTCTGGTCGCTTTCCACCATCCAATCTACATCCACTACTCCAGAAGTATGGTTCAATAAGTCTTTAATCTGATTAGCAACGTTTATTTGTTCCTTATAGTCGGGGCCATAGATCTCCGCTACCAACGTAGAGAGTACTGGAGGACCAGGAGGAACTTCCACCACTTTAGCATTGGCATTGTATTTCTTAGCGATACTTTGAATACCCGGACGAACTGCTTTAGCAATATCGTGACTTTGTAACTTACGATCTCCCTTATCTGAGAGATTAATCTGAATATCCGCCATGTTCTCCCCTCTTCGTAAATCATAATGACGAGCCAAACCATTGAAATTAATAGGACCGGAAGTTCCCACATACGTTTGATAGTTCACCACGTCTTTGTTCAATGCTACATAAGCTGCTATTTCTTTAGTGACAACTGCCGTACGTTCAAGAGTTGTTCCCTCTGGCATATCAATCACAACCTGAAATTCATTCTTATTATCAAATGGTAACATTTTTACAGGCACCGATTTAGTAAAGAACAGCGAAACAGATATCAGAAGCAAAACCACAGTGGAAAGCATAAATGCCCATCTCATCTTACGAGACTCCAGCATAGGAGACATAAGACCTCTATATAGCTTATAGATCTTACTGTCTTCCATTGCTTTTTCTTTCATTTCACTATCTTCTTTTTTATCCTCTTTAGAACGAAGGAAAATATAACCCAGATAAGGAGTCAATGTCAAAGCAACCAATAATGAGAAAATCATAGCTATAGAAGCACCTATTGGCATAGGACTCATATAAGGTCCCATCATACCTGAAACAAATGCCATTGGCAGTACAGCAGCAATTACCGTAAATGTAGCCAGAATAGTAGGATTGCCAACTTCATTAATGGCATAAATAGCCGCCTGAATAAAAGGTAAACGCTTCATTCGAAAATGACGGTGCATGTTCTCTGCAATGATAATGGAGTCGTCAACAACAATACCCGTGACAAACACCAATGCAAAAAGTGTGATCCGGTTAAGGGTATAGTCCATAAAGTAATATGCAAAGAGCGTTAGTGCAAAAGTTACCGGCACCGAAAGGAAAATAACCAGACCGCCTCTCCATCCCATAGCCAGCATCACGAACAAAGTCACAGCAACAATTGCAACGAATAAATGAAGCAGAAGTTCCGATACTTTATCAGAAGCAGTCTGTCCGTAATTACGGGTAGTAGTTACATTTACATCCGAGGGAATCAGTTTCTTTTTCAAATGATCTACCTGATTCAGAATCTGCCCTGCAAGCTTCTTGGCATCTACTCCACTCTTCTTGGCAAGAGCAATGGTTACTGCTGGATAATCACCCTTTTCGCCGTAAGATACATATTGGCTGGGTGTGCCCGGTCCTTCTTCCACCTGAGCTATCTGACGCAAGTAGACTGGCATACCTTCATTTACACCAACCACCAGATTGGCTACATCATCAGCTGTCTTGAGAAAACTGCCCGATTGTACAGAGAAAGCAGAATCGCTGCTCAGAATATTGCCGGGAGCCAATTGAATGTTACTTCCCTGAATATATTTTGAGATACCAGCCATATCCAGATGATTTCCTGTCATCTTATCTTTATCAAGCACTACCATAATTTCTTTACTTCGTCCACCAAGAATTGTCACGGCAGCTACATCCGGCACTTTTTTTAGTTCCGTAGTCATCACCTCGGCCATTTGGCGAAGAGAATAATCACCATAATGATTGCTCCACAAAGTAAGAGCCAATACAGGTACATCATCAATGGCACGAGTCTTTATCAAAGGCATGGAAACACCTTGTGGCATTTGATCCATGTGTTTCATTATTTCTGTATATAACTTCACTAGAGAACGTTCTATATCCTGTCCCACAAAGAACTGAACTGAAACCATTGCCTGTCCGTTCATAGAAGTAGAATAAACATATTCCACCCCCTTCACGTTAGATACGAGTTTCTCCAAAGGGATGGAGACCCTGTTTTCTACTTCTGTAGGAGTAGCTCCGGGATAAGCCACCATGATATCTGCCATAGGTGCTTTTATCTGTGGATCTTCTTCCCGCGGAATTAAGAATATACTAAATGCTCCCAGTAGTAAGAAAGCAATCATCAACAATACGGAGAGCTTTGAGCGAATAAATACTTTCGCTAACCTGCCTGCAAAACCTTCTTTCATATTTTTATTCTTTATCAGCCGTTATTTATCTGGATTCATTCACTCTACTGCCATTATTAATACGTCCTTGAGTACTTACTACCAAACGTTCGTTCGGAGCCAGTCCAGACAATACTTCTACATGGTTGCCTACCAGTTTACCTAATCTTATCCAACGAAGTAAAGCCATATTATTACTCACCACATAAACTCCGGTGAGCTGTTCTTTATTTACAATGGCAGACACAGGAACAGTCATTTTAGCAGATTGTATTTTCTTCTCTTCCCCACTAGGAATTAAAACATTGACATACATACCAGCCTTGATTCCTATGGATTTACTATTAGTTATTGCAATCTTTACTCCATATTGCCCACCTGAGAACTGAGATGATGGGCTAATCTCAGAAATAGTTCCGGGGAAAGTGATTCCCAAAGATTTTACCGTGAGATTAACTATTACCCCTTGCTTTATCTTTGCAATATCCGATTCCGGGATAGATACCACAGCCTGAAAATTACCATTCTGTTCCAAAGCAAGCAATGGCATTCCTGGATTAGCCATGCTCCCCTCATCCGCAAATTTCTTTGTAATTACTCCTGAAAATGGAGCAATAATATGGGTATAGGCTAACATGGCATTTACTTGATTTCTCATTTGAAAAGCTGTCTCAAGTTTAGACTTAACAGATTGATATTGCAATGTTACATTTTCAAGCTCCTTTGCTGAAGCACTTTGCTTTTGATATAATTGTTTGAAGCGCTCCACATCTTTAGATGATACAGCTGCAGCTGCTTTTGCTTCTGAAATTGCTGCATCAGTCTGTGCCCTTTGAGCCAATATATCTGCATTGGAAATGCTGACAAGTAATTGTCCCTTCGTTACCTTATCTCCAACTTTCACATTAATGTGACTAATTGCTCCCATTACCCGGGTACTTATTATAGCAGTCTGTCCGGCTTCAATCTGTCCACTTGCAAGTACTCCTGATTCCTCTGTGGATGATGGAAGAGCAGTTACTACTGAAACAGCTTCTTCCTGTCCTTTCTTTTCCTTCTCGGGAGAAGAACAAGCTTGAAACATGCCTCCGGTAATTACTAGAGAGGACAACAAAACAGAGATATATCTAACTGATTTCATAGAATTTATATTTTAAATTGTGATTACTTATTATTTGATTCGTTGGAAGTAATGAATGCCATATAGGCGGCTGTGAGATTTTGTTTGTAAATGCAACGGGCATAACTGAGTTGCTGACCGGAAAGCTGTGTTTGGGCAACAAGCACATCGGCTGTTTTTTCTAGTCCTTGATCAAAACGATCCTTTAAAATGCGAAGTGCTTCTGTAGCTTGTTCTACCATATCATTTTGTTTGCGAAGTTCAAACGCTATATCATCAAGGTCTCTGCTAGTTTTGTTATACTCCTGTTGAGCTTTCATTTTCTGATCACTGAGTTGTTCCTGCAATTTCATTCCCATCAACTTACTGGATCTGGCGTTATATTTACTCTGATTACCATTAAACAATGTCCACGACAAACGTACCCCAATCAGGTAACTATCAGATCCAAAGGAAGCAAATTTCTTATCATTCCACTGATAGTTGCCAAAAGCATTCAAACGCGGTACCAAAGATAGGCTTGATGATTTTCTCATCATTTCAGTAGCAGTAACAGCCTTTTCCATTGCCAGAAAGTCTGAGCGGAGAGTAGATACAGAAGTATTCTTATCCAAAATTGAGGAAGTTGGTTCCTCCACCTGATAAACTATCCCAGTGGAGTGACCCATAAGCAAGCTAAGATAATCAGAAGCATTTGCCACTGCACTTTTAGCTTTTTCCAGATTCATTTCCACACCACTTACATGTACTTTTGCATTAAGCAGATCGGATTTACGTATTAACCCCTGTTCAAAGAAATGCTCCACGGACGCATATACTTCATTAGAAGTTCCCAATGCTTCTTCAAGCACACCTTTTTCACGGTAAGCCAATTGCAATTGAAGGTATGCTTTCTTTACTTCGAAAGAAATATAATCCTTCATGCGAAGCGTACCATAGCGAGCTGCTTCCTTTTGAGCCGCAGCAGCTTTTCTCATATAAATCTGATCCAGATTAAGTAAAGGCATCTGTACCTCAATGTTGGCATTGAAGTCTTTCAGGGCATCGGGGCTATTTAGTAAAACCGGATTAAAATCTTGCGTCGTAACAGACTGTTGCTGGAGTTTAAATCCAAATACATTCAGCGGATCATTAGTGGTCATGGCCGTATACGAAACATTTACCTGAGGTAAGAAGATAGCATTGCTTTTCTGGTAATCAGACTGCGCAATCTTTTCGTCGAGCGAAGTAGTAAGAAGCTGTTTGTTCTCCTTTAAAGCCGTCTCAACAGCTTCATTCAGGCTCAGAAAGCGAGTATCTGTCTGTGCTTTTACAGGCAGAAGAGCCGCAAAGCAAAACATTCCGGCCATGAGTAATCTGATAGTTTTCATCTGTTCTTTCATTGTCCCTTTTCTTTTAATTATGGAACAAAGGTAGAGCATCAGAAAAACACGGTCAGCTACTTTTGTTACATAAGGTTATTTTTATTAGAAAGAACAATGAAAAAAAAGAAAAAAACTTAGTCGTTTCCGGGTGTAAAACCTTTCAAAGACTTTAAAACAGTTAGCTTATTGCGTCCTAAACTCACAGCACCATATTCTTCTAGTTGCTTGAGAAGACGAGAGATAACCACACGTGCAGTACCAAGTTCATTGGCCAATTGTTCGTGAGTGATGTTTATTGTCTGGTCATGATAAAGTTCGGTCTTCTTTTCCAAAAGAGCTAATAATCGCTCGTCCATCTTCTTGAATGCTATTTCGTTGATAATATCCAATGATTCTTCAAAACGTTTGTGATATAACCTAAAAATATAATCAAGGAACTGAGGATATTCCTTAATAAGAGAAGCCAGCTTATCATTTGGAATAAAGAAAATTTCCGTATCTTCTTCCGCCACTGCCTTCACTTTGCTAGTATCATTATGCAATCCACCAAGGATAGACATCACACAACTCTCACCTGTTTTAAGATAATAGAGCAAAATTTCTCGTCCATCGTCATTGGTTCTCATCACCCTTATACTCCCAGTGGCAATGATGGGAATTCCGTGAATATAAGACCCTTCGCGAAGAATATCGTCTCCTTCTTTGAAAGTCTTTACCACACTATATTCCACAAGTTTCTTTCGAATAGCTAGTGAAGCCTTGAATTCGGTAATTTCGTTAAATAGATCTGTCATCTTCTTAGGTTTTATTTGCAACAAAGATAAATGAATGCTGATAATATCTATTATCTTTGTTTATAGAATAATAATGGAAGAACGAAAAATAATTCATATTGACATGGACGCCTTTTATGCTTCGGTGGAACAGCGTGACCATCCTGAATGGCGTGGTAAACCTCTGGTAGTAGGCCGTAAAGAGGAACGTGGTGTAGTTGCCGCAGCCAGTTACGAAGCCCGTCGTTTTGGAATCCACTCTGCTATGTCATCTGTAAAAGCAAGTCAGCTATGTCCTGATCTGATCTTTGCTCCAGCACGTATGTCTGTATATAAAGCGATTTCTTCTCAAGTTCATGAAATTTTTCACGAATACACAGATCTGGTAGAGCCTATTTCCTTAGATGAGGCTTTTCTGGACGTTACTGAAAATAAGAAAGGCATTGATCTGGCTGTGGATATTGCCAAGGAGATTAAACAGAGAATAAAAAAAGAACTAGAGCTGGTGGCTTCGGCAGGAGTTTCTTATAATAAGTTTCTGGCGAAGATTGCATCCGACTACCGCAAACCAGATGGTCTTTGTACCATTCATCCCAGTCAGGCGCAGGAATTTATTGACAAACTTCCCATCGAATCTTTCTGGGGAATAGGGAAAGTCACAGCTAAAAAGATGCATAGTCTGGGTATTTATAACGGTGTGCAACTTCGTGCAAGCACTCCGGCATTTCTTTCTTTGCAATTTGGAAAAGCTGGCTTGCTCTATTATAACTTTTCCAAAGGCATAGACCCACGTCCGGTAGAGCCGGAAAGAGAACGAAAGTCAGTAGGCTGTGAAAATACTTTTGATCATGACCTGGTCATTAAAAGTTCTATTATCATCGAGCTGTATCACGTTGCCAAAGAACTGATTCACCGATTGGAAAGATCAGGTTTTAAAGGTTATACGCTTACGTTGAAAATAAAATTCAACGACTTCACACAAAAGACCCGAAGCATTAGCGTAGATCATCCACTAACCACCTTGCACGAAATTCTACCATTAGCCAAAGAACTTATAAAAGAGGTAAATCTCACCAATCACCCCATCCGCTTACTGGGATTAAGCATATCTAATCCATGGGAGGAAATACCTTCCCGTGGATACAAACAATTGTCTTTTAAGTTTAAATAAAGATGCTAAAATGCTTCGTGAATAGCCAAATACCAGAACAAAGTAGATACCGGAAGCAGGACTGAGCTACATCGCTGCAAAATCAACAGTCCTGAAAGCTATTGTTTACAGAGGTATTAGTGTGAAGTTTTAAAAACAATAATTATTTCCAATATCAAGAAAAAAACGAATTTAAATCCCGATTATACCCTATAATTATTATATTTGTAGAACTAATACCCATAAAAATATGTTAGTTCAATTCGTATTTGAAAACTTCAAGTGCTTTAAAGATGAGACTAAATTAAGTTTAGTTGCATCCAATCATATTAAAGAAAATGAAGATAATGTTATCAAAATAGATAAGCATAATCTTCTGAAAACCGTTGTAATATATGGCCCAAATGCCAGCGGAAAGACTAAACTGCTAAACGCCTTTCAGTTTATGCGTTTAATGGTTGAAAGATCTACAAACAACGCTGTTGACAGAGAGTTCAGTATTGATGCATTCAGGCTGAACACAGAAACAAAAGAAAGTCCCAGTTTCTTTGAAGTAGTATTTATACTCGATCAGATACAATACAGATATGGTTTCGAGCTGACCAGGAAAAAAATTATATCCGAATGGCTCTATAAAAAAGTAGATAAAGAAACGGAACTATTCTATCGCGAAGGAAAAGACATTGAATTTGATCTCTCAGAGCTGAAACGCATAAAGAGTCTGGTAGATGAAGACATGATTCGTGAAGATAGTCTGCTGCTTACCGTATTGGCACAGTTTAATGATCAGCTATCGCAAAAAATTGTAAAATGGTTCCATCATGTAAATATGTTATCGGCCGATGGTGACTGCGTACAAAGCTACACTTTAGATAAGCTATCTACTCCAATGAAACAAAAAATAGTCCGTATGATGAAAGATGCCGATTTCAGCATCAACGACTTCGTGCGTCATCCAATTAATAAGAACGAAATTCAGACTCTGCACACAGTCTATGATGAGAACAAATTGCGCGTGGCTGAAACACCATTCTTACTGGAAGAAGAATCTAACGGAACAATTCATTTCTTATCATTGACAGCTCCCATCCTTGATACTTTGGAAAGAGGTAAAATACTTCTTATTGACGAACTAGATTCCGGATTACATCACGATCTGATTGTGGCTTTGCTTAAGCTGTTTCATTCAAAAGAAACCAATCCTCATAATGCACAGCTAATATTCAATACACAAAACACGAACTTACTGTCTTCTGATCTTTTCAGAAAAGATCAGATTTATTTCGTTTCCAAGAACAGGTACGGAGAAGCGAGTCTATCTTCTGCTGCCGATTTCATGTTAAGCCCAAAAGTCAATATACAAAAGAAATATCTTGAAGGCAGATTTGGAGCTGTACCTTATTTGAAAAACATGAAGGAATCATTCACTACTAAAAAAGAGGAAGAGAACGATGAAGATAGAGATTAAGGATGGAGTGAAACATATAACTCTTGATGATACACAAGAATACAAGCCACAAATAAAGCTAAGAAGAAGAGGTGAAACTCCCGATTTAACAAGAAAAGCACCTACCCGATCTACTTTAAAAAAGTTCCTTATTGTGTGCGAAGGGAAAAATACTGAGACTTCTTATTTTAATCAGTTCAGAATGCCTAATGTGGCTATTGAAACAGTGGGGCTTGGTTATAACACTGTATCTCTTGTAAACAAAGCCATCGAGCTATATTCACTAAAATCTGATGGACAAAAGCCGGATGAAGTGTGGTGTGTATTTGATAAAGACGACTTTACAACTCAGATGTTTAGCAAGGCTATACAATTAGCAACTGAACATCAATTCTTTTGTGCCTATTCTAATCAGGCTTTTGAATATTGGCTTATTCTTCATTTTGTTGATCATCATGGCGGTCCTCTACATCGAGATGAATACAATAACGTAATTAATGTACATATAAAAAATTTAGGTGGACACTACGCTGGTAAAGGAAGTAAAATAGTAAATGAGCATCTATTTGAAATACTACAGGCAAAGGATCCTGTCACCAAAAAGACCAGACAAAAGTTAGCTATAGAAAGAGCTAAAAGAATTTATAATGAAAAATCGAATGTTCCACCTGCTAAGGCAGAGTCTGTAACAACTGTATTTCAATTAGTGGAGAAAATAATATCTAACTAAAATCAATTATGTGAAGTCTTTAAGAGAAATAGACTTTAAATCGCATTGGTCTTGCATAAGCCCCAATTTAACCATCGAATTTATAGCAAGAACTATTGCATATAACGTAAAAAAAATAATTCTATAAATTGAAAAAGAGAATTTTAAATTTTACTTTAAAACTCTCTTAATTTCATAACAACTAACAAGAACTTATATTCTTATTTCTTTTCTGCTGGTTTAGCAGCTTTATCTACGCTTGTAGATTTTACAGAATCAGCCTTTACAGAGTCAGTAGCAACTGTTTTAGCAGAATCAACCTTTACAGAATCAGCTGCAGGAGCTGTTTCAGCTTTTTTGTTAGCACAAGAAGAAACAGTACAAGTAAGAGCAATAGCAAAAGCTGCAATAAATAATTTTGTCTTCATAATCAATTTTGTTTTAAATATTAATATTTTTAAAAAATTACTCCGCAAATATAATCATATATATATGAAAATCAAATTTTATTTTCACAAAGTAATGTTACATTATAGATGTAGTATGTATAAAAACGAAAAGGAGTCCTGAGTGACTTGTTAGTCAGACTCAGAACTCCTTGATAAAACGGCAGCTACCTACTCTCCCACTGTTACGCAGTACCATCGGCGTGATCAGGCTTAACTTCTCTGTTCGGAATGGGAAGAGGTGGAACCCTGATGCTATAGCTACCTTAATATTTTTAATTTCTTAATTATATTATTAAGATAAACACAATGCAAAAGCAATAAAGATAATAATATTTCAGTATCAATAAAGAGCCAAATTATCTAGCCAACCATATATGGCATAGAAGAAAGTGTACGGGCAATTAGTACTGCTCGGCTTTGACATTACTGTCTTTACACCTGCAGCCTATCAACGTTGTCGTCTTCAACGACCCTAAGAAATCTAATCTTGTGGCTGGCTTCGTACTTAGATGCTTTCAGCACTTATCCAATCCCGACTTAGATACCCGGCAATGCACCTGGCGGCACAACCGGTAAACCAGCGGTCAGTCCAACACGGTCCTCTCGTACTAGTGTCAGAGCCACGCAAATTTCATACGCCCACGATAGATAGAGACCGAACTGTCTCACGACGTTCTGAACCCAGCTCGCGTGCCACTTTAATGGGCGAACAGCCCAACCCTTGGGACCTTCTCCAGCCCCAGGATGTGACGAGCCGACATCGAGGTGCCAAACCGCTCCGTCGATATGAGCTCTTGGGAGCGATCAGCCTGTTATCCCCGGAGTACCTTTTATCCTTTGAGCGATGTCCCTTCCATACGGAAACACCGGATCACTATGCTCTAGTTTCCTACCTGATCGACTTGTCGGTCTCCCAGTCAAGCACCCTTATGCCATTACACTCTGCGGACGGTTACCAATCGTCCTGAGGGTACCTTTAGAAGCCTCCGTTACACTTTTGGAGGCGACCACCCCAGTCAAACTACCCACCAAACAGTGTCCTCACATTTGCGAGTTAGAACTCAAATAATTAAAGGGCCGTATTTCAACAGCGGCTCCACAAACACTAGCGTGCATGCTTCAATGCCTCCGGCCTATCCTACACATCAATTACCCAAATTCAATGTTAAGCTATAGTAAAGGTTCACGGGGTCTTTTCGTCCCATCGCGGGTAATCGGCATCTTCACCGATACTACAATTTCACTGAGCTCACGGTTGAGACAGTGTCCAGATCATTACACCATTCGTGCAGGTCGGAACTTACCCGACAAGGAATTTCGCTACCTTAGGACCGTTATAGTTACGGCCGCCGTTTACTGGGGCTTCAATTCAATGCTTCTCTTGCGATGACATCTCCTCTTAACCTTCCAGCACCGGGCAGGTGTCAGGCTATATACTTGATCTTTCAATTTTGCATAGCCCTGTGTTTTTGTTAAACAGTTGCCTGGACCTATTCTCTGCGCCCTCATCGCTGAGGGACCCTTTCTCCCGAAGTTACAGGGTCAATTTGCCTAGTTCCTTAACCGTGATTCACTCAAGCGCCTTAGTATATTCTACCCAACTACGTGTGTCCGTTTACGGTACGGGTACCTCAAGGATTAAGTTTAGCGGATTTTCTTGGAAGTCTGATTACGTGTACTATCCAATTGCCACAAGGGCGCTCGGTACTATCAGGTTCGACTAGTCTTCCGGATTTGCCTGGAAAACCAATATCTACACCCTTCAACCAGCTATTCCGTCAGCTGGCGACACTTTCACTACTCCGTCTCCACGTCACTCCTTAAGGTAGTAAGGGAATATTAACCCTTTCTGCCATCGGCCTCGCCGTTCGGCTGAGCCTTAGGACCCGACTAACCCTGATCCGATTAGCGTTGATCAGGAAACCTTAGTCTTTCGGCGAGGGGGTTTCTCACCCCCTTTATCGTTACTTATACCTACATTTGCTTTTCCACACGCTCCAGCAAAGCTTACGCTTCACATTCAACGCAGAGTGGAATGCTCCCCTACCAACCATTACTGGTTCCATAGCTTCGGTAAATTGCTTATGCCCGATTATTATCCACGCCAAACTCCTCGACTAGTGAGCTGTTACGCACTCTTTAAATGAATGGCTGCTTCCAAGCCAACATCCTAGCTGTCTTAGCAATCTGACTTCGTTAGTTCAACTTAGCAATTATTTCGGGACCTTAGCTGATGGTCTGGATTCTTCTCCTCTCGGGCACGGACCTTAGCACCCATGCCCTCACTCCTGATATTGAACTAATGCGCATTCGGAGTTTATCAAGACTTGATAGGCGGTGAAGCCCTCGCATCTTATCAGTCGCTCTACCTCACATTAGTAATTATCAAGGCTGCACCTAAATGCATTTCGGGGAGTACGAGCTATCTCCAAGTTTGATTAGCCTTTCACCCCCACCCACAGTTCATCCGGAAGCTTTTCAACGCTTATCGGTTCGGTCCTCCAGTTAGTGTTACCTAACCTTCAACCTGACCATGGGTAGATCACTTGGTTTCGCGTCTACTACCACTGACTAAATCGCCCTATTCAGACTCGCTTTCGCTTCGGCTGCAAAACTTAATTTCTTAACCTTGCCAGTGACAGTAACTCGTAGGTTCATTATGCAAAAGGCACGCCGTCACAGCACGAAGCTGCTCCGACCGCTTGTAAGCGCATGGTTTCAGGGACTATTTCACTCTTCTATTCGAAGTTCTTTTCACCTTTCCTTCACAGTACTGGTTCACTATCGGTCTCTCGGGAGTATTTAGCCTTACCGGATGGTCCCGGCAGATTCATGCAGAATTCCTCGTGCTCCGCACTACTCAGGATACCACTACAGTATATATTGGATTCATGTACGCAACTATCATGCTCTATGGTGACACTTTCCAGAGTCTTCCATTCTCCAATATAAGTCCGATATCGTGGTCCTACAACCCCATAAATGCCGTAACATCTATGGTTTGGGCTAATCCGTGTTCGCTCGCCACTACTTACGGAATCATTCAATTATTTTCTTCTCCTACAGGTACTAAGATGTTTCAGTTCCCTGCGTTCGCCTCCATCATAAGATGGATAATATCCCTTCAGGATATTGGGTTGTCCCATTCGGAAATCTTCGGATTAAAGGCTATTTGCACCTACCCGAAGCTTATCGCAGCTTATCACGTCCTTCATCGCCTCCGAGAGCCAAGGCATCCGCCATGCGCCCTTGCTTACTTTCTTCAAACACTGTAAACTATTCGTAGATATACGTTTTCGTTTACCATATGGTTCGATATATACTTCAGCTCTTTTTATCTCTAAAAATTACTTACTTTATTTGCTTTTGTACATTATGTCAAAGATCGTTATAAAGACGTTAGCCTTTTTTGTGGAGAATAACGGATTCGAACCGTTGACCCCCTGCGTGCAAGGCAGGTGCTCTAGCCAGCTGAGCTAATCCCCCGTGAAATTATTATGAAGCCTTTTTTCCTTTTGGTTAGTATGGTTGCTCCTAAATTTTTCGCGTAGTCCCAGGCAGAGTTGAACTGCCGACCTCTACATTATCAGTGTAGCGCTCTAACCAACTGAGCTATAGGACTGTCGTTCAAAACCTCTTACCTTTCGGCTCGGCTTCTTTCTAATCTCTTGTATTTCTTAATATAAACATAAACAATAAACAGCAGTACAAACTAAATCCGAACCTAAGAACGAAATCACTCCAGAAAGGAGGTGTTCCAGCCGCACCTTCCGGTACGGCTACCTTGTTACGACTTAGCCCCAGTCACCAGTTTTACCCTAGGACGCTCCTTACGGTTACGTACTTCAGGTACCCCCGGCTCCCATGGCTTGACGGGCGGTGTGTACAAGGCCCGGGAACGTATTCACCGCGCCGTGGCTGATGCGCGATTACTAGCGAATCCAGCTTCATGGAGTCGAGTTGCAGACTCCAATCCGAACTGTGAGAGGTTTTTGGGATTAGCATCCTGTTGCCAGGTAGCGACCTTCTGTACCCCCCATTGTAACACGTGTGTAGCCCCGGACGTAAGGGCCGTGCTGATTTGACGTCATCCCCACCTTCCTCACATCTTACGACGGCAGTCTTGATAGAGTCCTCAGCTTAACCTGTTAGTAACTATCAATAAGGGTTGCGCTCGTTATGGCACTTAAGCCGACACCTCACGGCACGAGCTGACGACAACCATGCAGCACCTTCACAAATGCCATTGCTGGCGATAATGTTTCCACTATATTCATTTGCAATTTAAGCCCGGGTAAGGTTCCTCGCGTATCATCGAATTAAACCACATGTTCCTCCGCTTGTGCGGGCCCCCGTCAATTCCTTTGAGTTTCACCGTTGCCGGCGTACTCCCCAGGTGGAATACTTAATGCTTTCGCTTGGCCGCTTACTGTATATCGCAAACAGCGAGTATTCATCGTTTACTGTGTGGACTACCAGGGTATCTAATCCTGTTTGATACCCACACTTTCGTGCCTCAGCGTCAGTTGTACCCCGGTAAGCTGCCTTCGCAATTGGAGTTCTTCGTGATATCTAAGCATTTCACCGCTACACCACGAATTCCGCCTACCTTATGTACACTCAAGAATAACAGTATCAACTGCAATTTTACGGTTGAGCCGCAAACTTTCACAACTGACTTATTATTCCGCCTACGCACCCTTTAAACCCAATAAATCCGGATAACGCTCGGATCCTCCGTATTACCGCGGCTGCTGGCACGGAGTTAGCCGATCCTTATTCATAGTATACATACAAAAAACCACACGTGGCTCACTTTATTCTACTATAAAAGAAGTTTACAATCCATAGGACCTTCATCCTTCACGCTACTTGGCTGGTTCAGGCTCTCGCCCATTGACCAATATTCCTCACTGCTGCCTCCCGTAGGAGTTTGGTCCGTGTCTCAGTACCAATGTGGGGGACCTTCCTCTCAGAACCCCTATCCATCGAAGACTTGGTGAGCCGTTACCTCACCAACTATCTAATGGAACGCATCCCCATCCATAACCAATAAATCTTTAACTTTAAAAAGATGCCTTGATAAAGTACTATCGGGTATTAATCTTTCTTTCGAAAGGCTATCCCCGAGTTATGGGAAGGTTGGATACGTGTTACTCACCCGTGCGCCGGTCGTCAGCGGTATTGCTACCCTGCTACCCCTCGACTTGCATGTGTTAAGCCTGTAGCTAGCGTTCATCCTGAGCCAGGATCAAACTCTTCATTGTAAAAGTTTTATTTAATTCTGTTCAGGATTCCGTTCTTATTTTCTTGTTTCTTCAATAACTTAATCGCTTAAATCATTGTTGACGGTTCGAAATTTATTACTCTGTAAGTATGCTAAAAGTACACCTACAAGAGATCTTGTACTACTTGTATTGTTTATATCTAAATCTTATTCAAAGAACGATTGTTAGCTCTCATAATCAGCTTCTCTCGAAGCGAAAGCGGATGCAAAGATAAGAACTTTAAGTTATATGCTCCAAATGTTTTTGAAGTTTTTTTAAAACTTTTTTCTTGCGAACCTCTCTGTCATTATGTCAATGCTAGGCCTTGTTTCTCTTACAAAGCGAGTGCAAAAGTACTGGATTCAAACATACAATCCTAATATATCTGACTCTTTTATTCTATAAAGATGAAATAAAAACGTAACGTGCTGAGTTACAACTGAGTTTTAATGCATATTTTTTTGTTGGAAATCACCGGGGATGATATGGGCTACATTATAAATATACGCGCGGGCGTGAAAGGGGGTGCAATAAAACAATATTCGGAATGAAAAGAAACTAGAAAGAAATAGTTTATGTTGGCAATACCTTCTAATATAGAAGCAAAAAATCAAATTTATCTCCACTATCTCCCACTAAAATGAATGAAAAGGCTTTGGGTTAAGGATTTCAACTAGTAGCAGATAAAAAAGTTTAACTTTTTATCTGCTACTAAATCCTGTTTATCTTCTATGTTGTAATCCAAATAATAAGAGTATTATTAATATTTATTATACTTTTTATTAGCTTTGTAATCAGGGAGTTGAAGAGGAAACAAGCTCTGCTGAGGAGCAACTTGTCAGCAATAAATTTCCTGCGTTACACTGTAACATTATTTTTTTTGGGAGGGGAGGCTTGTATGGTTTCCCCTTTCATGTTACAGATATCGCTATATGGCTAAGAAAACCTCTATTGATTGTTTCCTTACTTTCTATTTATTAATAACTCCTATATAAACAACCTTCTATCAGTAGTTTAAACTGATATTACTATCAGTTTTCTACATTTTCCTTTTTCAGTTCAATAGGAAGAGGCCGCAAACTGCTAAAGCAGGCTAAGCTGCAAGATAAACTAAGCGATCACTCTTATTTTGAAAGATAGTTATATAGGCATTATCATTAAACCACTCCACATTCATATTTTTGTCTCTTTTTTAAAACATAATACATTCTGTTTAATAGTTTTCTTGCGATTCGTATTATAGCTTTATTGGGCTCCATCCTTTTACAGAGTTGTAAAAAACACCTTGTCAATGCCGGATCTATTCTTACTGCAATCCAGGAACTTTCAATCAGACACTTTCTTAAAATCGTTTTCTTTCTAAATGTCATCTCTCCATAATTCTCAATCTCTCCACTTGAATGACAGGTGGGTATTATTCCTACAAAACCGGCTAACTTGTCTGTATTGTGGAATCGTTCAATATCTTCTATCTCCGACAAAAAAGTAAGCCCTGTAATTAAACCAATTCCCGGAATGCTTCTTATTAACTCTATCTCCTTCACATATTTCTCAGAAACAGCAAGACTATTAATTTTTCTATTGATTTCCAATAAAAGAACTATTTGTTGCTCTACTTCCCTGACGAGTAATGACAAGGCGTCATTACCATTCGTTGTATTAAGTGATACCTCCTCTTTTAACCATTTAAGAAAACGTCTGGACCAATGACTGGTTGATTTCTCAAATTCCGGAGGGTAAGATATACCATAAAAATGAAGCAAAGCTTTTATACGCTGTTTAAATCTAGTCATATCTTTCACCATTACGTCTCGGGTGCGTATCAATGTGCGATTTTCCAATGTCTCAATGAATGGGACATGTATACCTATGAGTTCATTAGCTCTTAAAGAACGGGCAATTTTCATACTATCACGTGAATCGTTTTTAAGTATCTGTTCTTTCTGACTGGTTGGTATATCAGCTGGATTAACCACAATATTATTTATATTTAGTTTTTTAAGTTCAAAATGAATATTAAATCCGCAGAATCCGGCTTCATAGGCTGAATAATAAGTTCCACCAGGAAAATTAGTATTCAGATAGTCCCTTAAAATTGAAGGTACAGGAGGTTGGTTGAATGTTTTATGATGAAGATATTCTGTGTAAATTGTCACATTCCAACTTTTCAAATGAACATCAATTCCAACATAAATATTTTCTCCTTCAAAATTTAGTTTGTTACTTTGTGTACGCATAAGCTTTGAGTATTTAATTGTTTAAGACTGATACCTCAAATATATTAATACTCTTGGCTTATGCTTTGTTCGTCTGCATATTAATTACAAACATAGGGACTGCTACTGAATTGAATGCTCTACTACATTATAGCAGGTGTTGCTTGCTAATACTTTAGTAGGGAATATTCTGCTTTTTAAAGATACTGCCAAGATGAATGTAGCTTGTGACAGTGGGTTTGTTTGCCACTTTTCTCTGATAAGTTAATCTATTTTGCAAAGAAACTTAAGTGAGCCCTCAGTTGAGGGCTCATGGGTTCTCGAATGAAGACCCATGAGCATTCATCTGTGAACCCATGGGTTTTCATATGAAGGCTCACTTAGATAAAATGGGGAAAATGGGTAGCTTATTAAATAGGATACCATATCTTAGAAAGCTGAACAAGCTGTTGTTTGCAACGTTATTGCGTAATTGAAATAGCCGGTTAGTGGCAGAT